>NZ_SJOJ01000047.1 GCF_004330295.1 Rahnella victoriana | reverse complement strand
AGTCGCTACACCGAAATCAAATACAACTGAGAACGGCTCCCTCCCCTGCGAAGGGGAGGGTTGGGGTGGGGTATTAAGGTCAAAAACTAAATTCAAAGTGTGCTTTAACTCATTGCTTTGTATTTAAACCCCCCTCCCAACCTCCCCCTTCGCAGTGGGAGGAGCGAAGCAGACCATCGCTGATATTCAGGAGCAAAGATTACAGTTCTAAAGCAATTAACTCTTCCACCGTCTGCCTGCGACGAATCAGTCTCGGCACGCCATTCTCAAACAACACTTCCGGCAGCAAAGGACGGGTGTTGTAGTTCGATGACATCGATGCACCATACGCGCCGGTATCGTGGAACACCAGATAATCGCCGATATTGACCGGCGGCAGCGGGAAGGTTTCCACTCCGCCACCTGCCTGCTGGGTGAACACGTCGCCGGATTCACACAGCGGACCGGCGATCACAGCATCCGTCAGCGGTTGTCCGCTCACATCGCGACCATCGGCCGGTAACAGCGAAATATGGTGATAACTGCCGTACATCGCCGGACGCATCAGGTCGTTAAAGCCCGCGTCGCACAACACAAAGTGACGGCTGCCCATGTCTTTCACCGCGCGGATTTGCGCCACCAGTACGCCGGATTCCGCCACCAGGAAACGTCCCGGCTCGATCTCCAGTTTAATTTCATGCCCGAGATGCGCGGCGATCTGCTCACGCGCCCGGTTCCACAGGCCAAAGTAGTGGCCGGTATCAATGGCTTCTTCTTCAAAATGATACGGGATCGACAAACCGCCACCGGCAGAAATCGCCTCGATATCTTGTCCGGTTTCAATCACCTGACGCACCATCGCATCGCAAACCTGCTCAAGATGACCGTAATCCACGCCGGAACCGATGTGCATATGGATGCCCACCAGTTTCAGACTGTAACGGGCGATTTCTGCCAGCGCCTGCGGTAAATCGGCATACCAGATCCCGTGTTTACTGTTTTCGCCGCCGGTATTGGTTTTCTGGCTGTGACCGTGGCCGAAACCGGGGTTCACGCGCAGCCATACCGGATGCCCGGCTTTGTGCTGACCAATCTGGCTGAGCATATCGATGGAACCGGCATTGACCGGAATATCCAGCGCCGTCACGCGTTCCAGCGTCGGCTGATCCAGCACGTCTGCGGTAAACACGATCTCACTGTCTTCGCGGCCGGGAATAAAACCCGCCACCAGCGCGCGTTCAATTTCGCCCAGCGAAACGGAATCGACCTTCACACCCTGCTCACGCATCAGGCGCAGGATATGAATATTGGAACAAGCTTTTTGCGCAAAACGGATCACATCAAACTGACGCAACTGCGCAATGCGCGCTTTGATGATCTCCGCGTCATACGCCCACACAGGGCAGCCAAATTGTTGCGGCAGAGCCAGTAAATTCGCGGCATTAAGCGCGGTCGACATGTCGTTCAGGGCGCGTGGCATAAGATTTTCCGTCAGGTGAATTCAGTCATATTTCCCACAGTATGCCGTGTGGCCGACCGGCGATAAAATATCTATTTCAGGCCAGTCTATTCATTTATGATATGGGTTATTGTCTCTGTTCACCGGATCACGTCATGCCCGCCATTTCCCTGCGCCATATCGAAATTTTTCATGCGGTGATGACCACCGGCAACCTGACCGAAGCCGCTGCGCTGCTCCATACCTCACAACCGACGGTCAGCCGTGAGCTGGCGCGCTGTGAAAAGCTGCTGGATCTGCAACTGTTCGAGCGCCTGCGCGGGCGGTTGTATCCGACCGTGCAGGGTTTGCGGCTGTTTGAGGAAGTGCAGCGTTCGTATTACGGGCTGGACAGGATCGTCAGCGCGGCGGAAGGCATCCGCCAGTTCGAGCAGGCGCAGCTGTCCATCGCCTGCCTGCCGGTGTTCAGCCAGTCGCTGCTGCCGTCGGTGTGTAAACCGTTTCTCGACCGTTATCCCGACGTCAGTTTCAATATTGTGCCGCAGGAATCACCGCTGCTGGAAGAATGGCTGTCGGCACAGCGCCATGATTTAGGGTTGACGGAAAACACCCAGACGCCCGCCGGAACCGAGCGCCAGACGCTGCTGACGCTGAATGAAGTCTGCGTGCTGCCTGCCGGGCATCCTTTGGCTGAAAAACCGCGACTCACGCCCCAGGATTTCAGCGGCCTGAATTTTATCAGCCTGTCGGCGACCGACAGTTACCGGCAACTGCTGGATAGCTTATTTGCGGAGCAACAGGTGGCGCGGCGGCTGGTGATGGAAACCCACAGCGCGGCGTCGGTGTGCAGCATGGTGCGCGAAGGCGCAGGCGTCTCCATCGTTAACCCGCTGACGGCTTTGGATTATTGTGAAAACGGTGTCGTATTACGGGAATTCAGCGTCGCCGTGCCGTTCACCGTCAGCCTGATCCGCCCGCTGCATCGCCCCGCTTCCGCGCTGGTCACCACATTTATCGGACACTGCCATCAGCAGGCGCAACGTTTTGCACAACGTCTGGAGGCTGCGCTGCGGCGGTGACTTGTAAATGATAATCATTATCCATAACATGCGGGCAGCGTCCCGCTATGGAAAATGAGGATCCCCATGAACAAGTTTTTACTTCTGGCTATTCTGGCACTGACCGCCTGCTCCACCGCTCCCCGCCATGCCGCAAGCCCTGCGGCTGCGCCGGACGGCGTGATTACCGATTTACGCACCGGCGAAACCCTTTCCCCCGCGCAGTTACTCAGCAAACTGGCGTCTGAACCCCGCGTGATCGTCGGCGAAAAACACGACAACCCGGCCCATCATCAGATCGAAAACTGGCTGGTGCAGAGCCTGCCGTCGGTACGGCCCCAGGGCAGCGTGCTGATGGAAATGCTGACGCCGGATCAGCAACCGAAAGTGGATCAGGTAAAAGCCTGGCTGCAAACCGGGCCGGACGCCCGCCCTGCCCGTGTCGCAGAATTGATCAACTGGCAAAAAAGCTGGGACTGGTCGATGTATGGCGATGTGGTGATGACGGCCATGAAAGCGCCGTATCCGCTGCTTTCTGCCAATCTGGATCGCCGTGAGATCATGGCGTTCTATGAAAATCCGCAGTTCCCGTCAGGCACACATTCTGCGGATCCGCAGGTACGCAACGCCATCAGCGAGACCATCCGAACTTCTCACCAGCAAAATATCGGCGAAGAACAACTGCACGCCATGCTGGCAATCCAGCAACAACGTGACCGCCGGATGGCAGAGCGCCTTCTGGCTGCCCCCGCTCCGGCATTACTGATCGCTGGCGGTTATCACGCAGGCAAAAGTATCGGCGTGCCGGTGCATGTGAAAGATCTGAACCCCGCCGCCTCCGTCACCGTACTGCTGCTGGCGGAACAGGGCGTGCGTGTGGATAAATCACAGGCCGATTATGTCTGGATCACACCGGCAGTCGCCGCTAAATCCACAACAAAATAACCCTTAAGTTATTGTGACCATTGAAATAAAAGTGTGGAGAAACTGAAAGTTTCTTGTAAAGAGCCATTACAAATGATTACTATTATCAAATAATATTGAATCTCATTATCATTTTAATGGACTAAATGACCACTCACTCCCTTCCCGCTGCTCCGGCTGCCGCTGCGTTTGTCTTACGCCCTCAGCGCCGGACGGTGGGGCTGATATTGTCACTGCTGATACATGGCGCGCTGGCCGCATTTTTACTGTGGTCAGCCCCCGCGCAGCCGCCCGCTGAGCTGCCGCCACCGGCGGTGATGGTGACGCTCTCCGCCACTATCGAAAACAATCAAACCACCAAACCGCTGCCCGTTGGCATTCAGCAGGCGGTGGATTCGGCGGCGTCCAGCAAACAGGAAATGACCCCGCAGTTACAGAAAAACATCACGCCGCCGGTGGATGAAAGCGCGGAAATCAAGCTGGTTCAGCAACACAAAAAACCGAAGGAACAGCAAAAGCGGCCGAGGCCGGTACAGAAAACGCAGGCGCGTCAGCAGGATCCAACCCGCGCCTCGGCAGCCAGCGCCGCCGCCCCGCCGGTGACGGCAGCGGTTTCCGATAAAATCGCCGCCCCGATGAACAGCGATTCGTCACAAACCCGCGACGCCAAAGTGACCTGGGAAACGCAGGTCAAAGTGCAGCTCAACCGGCTGAAGAAATACCCGCCGGACGCCATTTCGCGTCACCGCACCGGCGTCGCACTGGTGGCTTTTGTGGTTGATCAACGCGGCGAGGTGATCAGCAGCCGGTTAGTAAAATCCTCCGGCACGATGTCGATGGATACCGAAGCACTGGCCGTCTTACAACGCGCCAGCCCGCTGCCGCAACCGCCGGGCGAGATGCTGAGAGCCGGTCAGGTGCCGGTGACCATGCCGCTGGAATTCACCCTGAGCGGCGCAAACCGCCGCAAGTCTTAACGGAATACCTATGACGCTTTCACGATTAATGACGCTGCTGACGGCGGGAATGCTCTTTACCTGCGCAACCGCCACCGCACAGCCGGTGCCGCCGGTTGCCGAAAAACATCCGCATATTTTGCAGATGGCCGGAGACAGCCGGACGGACAATTATTACTGGCTGCGCGATGACCGCCGTCAGGATCCGAAGGTCCTGAATTATCTGCGTGCGGAAAATCACTACAGCGCCCAGGTGATGTCCGGCTGGGCAGCATTAACCGACACCCTGTATCAGGAAATGCGCGCCCGTCAGGGTGAGCAGACCGAATCCGTGCCGTATGAACTGCGCGGTTATCGCTATCAGCAACGTTATCTGCCGGGCAAAGAGTACGCGCAATATCTGCGTCAGCCGGTCAGCGGCAACGTGGTCTGGCAGACGCTGGTGGACGCCAGCCAGCGCGCGGCCGGGCACACCTATTATCAGTTTGGCGGGCTGGAAATCAGTACCGACAATCAGCAGATGGCCGTCGCCGAAGATACGCAGGGACGCCGCCAGTACAGCATCAGCCTGCGCAATCTCACTACCGGCCTCTGGCAGAACGATGTGCTGCAAAACACCTCGGGAAATATGCAGTGGTCGGCGGACGGTCAGTCTCTGTTTTATATCCGCAATCATCCGCAGACGCTGATACCGTATCAGGTTTTCCGTCACAAGACCGGCACGCCAGTGTCTCAGGATGCGCTGGTGTATGAAGAAAAGGACGGCGGATTTTATCTCGGTCTTTCGCGCACCGCCTCTGACGATTATCTGATGATCGTCAGCAGCGGCAGCACGTCTTCCGAGGTGCGGCTGATCCCTGCCGGTGAACCGCTGGCCGCGCCGCAGTTGTTCGCTGCCCGCCGTCCGGGTGTCGAATATTATCTGGATCATTATCGCGGTCAGTTTTACATCCGCTCCAATTTGCACAGCCCGCATTTTGGATTGTATGAAACGCAATCCGCCGGTACGCCTTGGCAGACGCTGATTGCACCAAATCCGCAGCGGGATCTGGAAAACTTCGCCCTGTTCCGTCATCAGCTGGTGCTGCAAATCCGCGGTCAGGGACGCGTTCAGCTGGAAATGATTGACTGGAAAAGCGGACAAACACGCAATGTGGTGTTTGACGAAGAAAGTTACATGGCGTGGCTCGGTTCAAACCCGACGCCGGACACCGACAAACTGCGCTACGGCTATTCATCGATGACCACGCCGACGCGCATTTATGAATGGGACATGTCCAGCGGCACCCGCACGCTGTTGCAGGAAAAACCGGTGGAAGGCGTTAATCCGGCGAATTACGCCAGCCAGCGGCTGATGATCACCGCGCGTGACGGCGTACAAGTGCCGGTTTCACTGGTGTACCGCAAATCGTTGTTCCGCAAAGGCCACAATCCGCTGCTGGCGTACGGCTACGGCGCCTACGGCATGAGTATGGATCCGGCGTTTGGCGCCAGCCGCATCAGCCTGTTAGATCGCGGATTTGTCTTTGCCCTGATCCACGTCCGTGGCGGTGGCGAACTGGGTCAGCAATGGTATCAGCAGGGCAAACTGGAGAATAAAGCCAATACCTTCAATGACTTTATTGATGCCACGCACGCCCTGACGCAGCAAGGTTTCGGCCAGCCCGGACGGCTATACGCCATAGGCGGCAGCGCAGGCGGCCTGCTGATGGGCGCGGTGATCAATCAGGAACCGGCCCTGTTTCACGCGGTGGTGGCGCAGGTGCCTTTTGTCGATGTGCTGACCACCATGTCGGATCCGACCCTGCCGCTCACCGAAGGCGAATATCAGGAATGGGGAAATCCGGCAGAGCCTGAGGCTTATCAACGCATCAAAGCATACAGCCCATATGACAATGTGCATCCGGCGGCCTATCCGAACTTACTGGTCACCGGCGGATTATTTGATTCACAGGTGCCGTACTGGGAACCGGCGAAATGGGTCGCCCGTTTACGCACCGTGAATCAGGGACCGTCACTGATTTTACTGACCACCGAAATGGCGGCCGGGCATGGCGGGAAATCAGGCCGTCTGAACCGGCTTAAAAATACCGCACAGGAATACAGTTTTATTATTCAGATGGACAAAAATAATAATCATAAAAACAACAATAATAACCGCACCACCGCTTTGTAATTTATTGGAACGCCATACTGAGCAATAAAAATTAAAAATAAAGCCTCCTGAGGGAATATGAAAAACAACCTTTTAACCGGCATGCTCAGTGCCGGTTTAGTGCTGGCCGCACCGCTGGCATTTGCTGACACCACCACAGAAACAGAAAATAAAGAAACCGTGACGTTCAGCCCGCTGAACGTCTCGGCCGATAAACTCAGCAGTGAACATGAGGCGATGGCCAAACCCGGCGCATTCAGTTCACGCGGTGAAAATACCAACCTGCAATCTACCGATTCGGTGCTGCGCAGTATGCCTGGCACATTCACGCAAATTGACCCGGGCCAGGGCACGGTAGACGTCAATATTCGCGGTATGTCCGGCTTTGGCCGCGTCAACACCATGATCGACGGCGTCACACAAAACTTCTACGGTTCTTCGGTGCCGGGCGGCATTTCGCACGGCTCCACCAGCAGCGCATCCGGCGCGTTAATCGATCCGAATTTCCTGGTCGGCATTGATGTGTCACGCGGCACCAGCGCCGGTTCGGCGGGCGTCAACGCCTTAGCGGGCAGCGCCAACCTGCGAACCCTCGGCGTGGACGACGTGATTTTTTCCGGCAATCCGTTTGGCATCCGTACCCGCTTCTCGGCCGGTAACAACGGTATTGGCGAAAGCGGCATGGTGGCCGTCGCCGGGAAAACCGATGCGTTCACCGACACCGGCAGCTTCGGCATCATGGCGGCGATCAGCGGCAGTTCCATCGACGCGCAGTTTAAAAATGGCGACGGCCAGAGCAGCAGCGATTTCGGCTACGAAAAAAGTTACCGTCAGAATCCAAAATCCCAGTTAGTGAAAGTGGATATTAAGCCCGATGAATTTAACAGCGTCGAATTATCCGGCAGGCATTACGGCAATAAATTTACCCAGCGTGATATCACCAGCGACGACTTTTATCTGAAATATCATTACGCGCCTTTCTCCGAGCTGATTGATTTTAATTTAATGCTCAGCACCAGCCGCGGAAATCAGAAATACGATAACAACACGCTGTATACGTTTTATAACACTGAGGCCAACAACCAGTCAGACGCTATTGATATTAACAACACCTCGCGCTTTGTCTTTGCCGGAACAGATATCGCCTGGAGTTACGGCAGCAAAATCATGCGCAATAAATACGACAAAAATATCAACAGCAATGCCTGGTCTGAAGATAATCCCGATGCGGGTCAGCAGTCGATTGAGAACAATACTTTCCAGCCTTCCGGCAAGCAGGACGTTTACAGCCTGTACACCGGGCTGGAGCTGAAACGCGGCATCTGGAAAGGTAATTTTGATCTCAACTACAGCTATTACGATCTCAGCGGCTATAAACCGGCGTGCGATCCGCGCGTCACCTGCTTCCCGCAGGGCGGTCAGAATATCAGCCTGACCGAAGACGGGTTTAATCCGTCCGTGATGCTCTCGGCGGAGATCCGCCCGTGGTTCGAGCCGTTCGTCAGTTACAGCAAATCGATGCGTGGCCCGAACGTGCAGGAAGTGTTTTTCTCTAACTCCGGCGGCGCATCGATGAATCCGTTCCTCAAAGGCGAGCGGGCGGAAACCTATCAAATCGGTTTTAACTCCGCAGCGGGTAATCTGTTATTTGAAGAGGATTCCCTGCGCCTGAAAGCCCTCTATTACACCAGCAAAATCAAAAACTATATCTACAGCGATTCCTTTATGGTGTGCCGCAACGGGCGTAAATGCAGCATCGGCGAGAACCTGCAAAACGACTGGGACGACGCCAGCGAAGACTATTCCGATACCATGTATATCTACGTTAATTCCCTGTCACCGGTGCGCACGCACGGCGTCGAGATCGAAGCGGAATACGATACCGGCCGGGCCTTCACCCGGCTCTCTTTCAGCAAGGAGCACACCAACCAGCCGACGTCGATTGCTACCGGTTCGTTTGGCGTCGGCAACATCAACGAACTGCCGGAAATGTATTTCACCGTCGACACCGGCGTGCGTTTTCTTGATGAAAGCCTGACCGTCGGGACGCTGGTGAAATACACCGGAAAAACCCGCCGCACCTCGCCGGATCAGAATTTCAACGAAACCACCGGCGCGCTGGAAAACGAAGACATGCCGGATATTCCGACGATTATCGACCTCTACAGCACCTATGAAATTAACCGTAATCTGATGCTGAAATTCTCGGTACAGAACCTGATGGATAAAGATTATTCAGAAGCGCTGAATAAACTGAATTCGATGTATGGTCAGAATGACCCCAGCATGGCGGTGAATACCGCGCGCGGCAGAACGTATCTTGTGGGTGGCGAAATGCGTTTCTGATCCACGCCTGACCGGGTAAAACAGAAACAAAAAGGCCACGCCGGATATTTTCCGCGTGGCCTTTTTGTTTACAACGGCAGGATTACGCCGCCGCTTTGACCGCTTTCTTCGCCGCACGACGGAAAGTGATCACACACAGCACGAAGCCGATAGCGCCCAGTCCGCCCGCCGCCAGCGGGACCGTGCTCAGCCCCATTCCGCGTTCAATCACTGCGCCGCCAACCCAGGCACCCAGTGCATTGCCGACGTTAAACGCCGCAATGTTCAGGGTGGACACCAGATTTGGCGCGTTTTTACCGTAGGTCACCACGTTAACCTGCAACGCCGGTACCGCCGCGAAATTCACCATCGCCCAGATAAACAGGGTGATTTCCGCCGCCACCAGATGCACGCTGGTGTAGCTGAACAGCACGGAGAATATGGCGATCATCAGGAACGTCATGGTCAGCGAAATACCGAGACGCCAGTCCGCCAGACGCCCGCCCAGCACGTTACCGATGGTCAGACCGAGGCCGATCAGCAGCAGCGTCCAGCTGACGCCGTGCTCAGATACGCCGGTGATTTGCGTCAGGATCGGCGCGATATAAGTGAACAGCGCAAACATCGCCGCCGCAAAGAAAATGGTGATCGACAGCGACAGCCACAACCCCAGACTGCCCAGCGCCCGGATTTCCTTACGCAGGTCGGTCGGCTCTTCTTCTTTCTTATCCGGCAGCTTTTTATACAGCGCGAACAGCGACGCCACGCCGATCACCGCCACCACCCAGAAGGTGGAACGCCAGCCGAAAGCCTGTCCGAGCGCGGTACCGAGCGGCACGCCCAGCACGTTAGCCAGCGTCAGGCCGGTAAACATCAGTGCCACCGCTGAAGCACGACGGTTCGGTGCCACCAGACTGGCCGCCACCACCGCGCCAATGCCGAAGAAGGCACCGTGACACAGCGCGGTAATGACACGCGACAGCATCAGGAAGCCGTAACTGTACGACAGCGCGCACATCACGTTGCCGACGATAAAAATACTCATCAGCAGCAGCAGCGTTTTCTTACGCGGCAGTTTTGCGGTCAGCACGGCCATGATCGGCGCGCCGATCGCCACGCCCAGGGCGTATCCGCTGATTAACCAGCCAGCAGAAGGAATACTGACATTCAGATCCCCCGCCACGTTGGGGAGCAACCCCATAATGACGAATTCAGTGGTACCGATGGCAAACGCGCTGAGCGCCAGTGCCAGGAGTGCGACGGGCATAAAAACTCCGGATTTTATCGTTATGAGTAAAGTCTCCGGCATTGGGCCGGACTGGCTTAAATACCACGTTGATCACACTTTTGACCAGACGCAGTCTGTGCCCTTGCTGTCTGAAAATCCGTCAGGATCGGGATTAATCTTTACATAACAATACATTGCAAAGAATGCGGTAAATACTGAAAAGGGACCGATTCCAGCCAGATGCGGGCTGCGGCGAGTCAGCGTTTTTCTTCCTGCAACGACAGCCAGCGCGGATGACCGGCAAACCACGCCACCAGAAAATCGAGCAGCGCACGCAACGCCGCTGGCATTTGCCGCCGCGACGCATAAATCGCGTAAATCCCCATTTCCTGCGGCTGCCACCCGCTGAGTAAAGCGACGAGCTGGCCGCTGGCGATCAGCGGCGCGGCTGAGTAATAAGGCTGCATCACGATCCCCGCGCCTTCGACCGCACCGGTCAGCAACACCAGCGATTCATTGGCGCTGAGATTTCCGCTCACCGGAATGGCGACCTGTTCCCCCTGCCGTTCAAACTGCCACAGGCTTTTGCCGAACCAGGTGTACGTCAGGCAATTATGCACCGCCAGATCCTGCGGATGCTGCGGCGTACCCTGCGCGGCCAGATACGCCGGAGAGGCGCAGACGACCGACGGACACAGCGCCAGCGGCCGGGCGATCAGGTTCGGATCCAGATCATTGGTAATACGCAGCGCCAGATCGATACGGTCTTCCACCAGATTGACCGCCCGGCTTTCCAGTTGCAGATCGATACTCACCTGCGGATGGCGACGTAAAAACTCGCTGACCGCAATCACTACCGCACCCTGCCCGAAAGACTGCGAGCAACTCAGGCGCAGCATTCCGCGCAACGCTTCATCGCCGGTGTCCGCCACGCTGCCCATCTCCGCCGCCACCGAGAGCATTTTCCGGCAACGTGCCAGCGTATTTTCGCCCGCATCCGTCAGGCTGAGTTTGCGGGTGGAACGGTGCAGCAGACGCGCGCCCGACCACTTTTCCATTTCCGCCAGATAACGTGTGACCATCGCCCGCGACATGTTCAGCGACTCGGCAGCATTGATCATGCTTCCCCGTTCAACGATGGCAACAAACACTTGTGCAGCGGTAATTCTGTCCATGATTCGTCCGGTTTATGCAACAAACAGTTGCGCATTATCCGGTTTTTCCCGCGGATTATGCAACGTACAGTAGAGGCTGACTGAATGTGATTATTTATGCCCCTGAGGAAAACCCATGCATCTGAAACATCTGACCCTGATCGCCGCCCTGCTGGGCAGCAGCCTGTCCGCTCACGCAGCAAGTGCGCTGAAAATGGACGTATATAACCCCGGTGAAAAAAGCGTTTTCCCGGTGTCGTCGGAAATCATTACCGGTGAAAAAGACGCGGTGCTGATCGACGCGCAGTTCCAGCGCAATGACGCCGAAAAACTGGTGGAGATGATCAGGGCGACCGGCAAGAAACTGACCACCGTGTACATCAGCCAGTCCGATCCGGATTTCTACTTCGGGCTGGATGTCATTCATGCCGCCTTCCCGGACGCCAAAATCGTCGCCACGCAGGCCACCGTCGACAAGATTAACGCCAGCAAAGACGGCAAGATGGCGTTCTGGGGACCGCAGTTAAAAGACAACGCGCCAGCATCGGTAGTGGTACCGGAGCCGCTGAAAGGCAACACATTTGAACTGGAAGGCCATAAGTTTGAGATCCAGGGCGTAGACAAAGACCGGACGTTTGTCTGGATCCCGTCGCTGAAAGCGGTAGCCGGTGGTGTGCTGGTCAATGGCAACAACATGCACGTCTGGACCGCAGATACGCAAACGCCGACCTCGCGTAAACAGTGGGTAGAAGCACTGGATGAAATTGCCGCTCTGAAACCGGAAACCGTGGTGCCGGGGCATTATCTGCCGGGCGCGCCGAAAACGTTGGAATCGGTGAAATTCACCCGCCAGTATCTGCTGACGCTGGAAAAAGAATTACCGAAAGCGAAAGATTCCGCCGCGCTGATCGCCGCCATGAAAAAACATTATCCGCAACTGAAAGATGACTCTTCATTAGTGCTGAGCGCGAAAGTATTGAAGGGCGAAATGAAGTGGCCACAGTGAATATAATTTTTTAATAATTAAAAACGCATCAAGGCAGAAACTCTCCTGCCT
>NZ_SJOJ01000046.1 GCF_004330295.1 Rahnella victoriana | reverse complement strand
GAAACTCTCCTGCCTTGATTTTATTTTTAGAAATTTAAGAAACCAGCCAGATAATAAAAATCACTCAGTTATAAAAAATATTTTCTATAAAACCACTTAAATCATTTTTAGTCACATCATCCCTTCATTGAACACTCGCGGCTCTCATAATAAACTCCTGCGGCCCAACCCAAAAAGGTCAATATCTGCTGCTATTCAGCCAGAGGATGTACCTTATCTAATTAATAAAGGATTATTATGAACTGGTATTTAAAGGCATTAAAAAACTACGCTAATTTTTCTGGTCGCGCCCGGCGCAGAGAATATTGGTGGTTCGTGTTATTCAATATTCTTATTTCAATTGGCGTGAGCATTATTGCCCTGATGTTTGGTGATGAATATTTAACGTCTTTGCTTTACTCATTATTCATTTTCCTTCCCAGCCTGGCATTAGCCGTGCGTCGTAATCACGATGCAGGATACAGCGGCTGGTGGGTGCTGTGCCCGATTTTCAATTTTATCCTGATGTTCTTTGAAAGCGATCCGGAGGATAACCGCTTCGGCCCTTATGTGGTGGAACCTAAGGCGTAATAACGCAAAGAATTTTCGCCTGCCACTCTGACCGTTCATTTTGGCAAAAGTGTGTTGCGCCTCACGCAGCACCCGTTATACTGTTGCGTGAGGCGCAACACGCAGGATACTTCCGATGATTAAGGATTTTAAACATAAAGGACTGCGCCGGTTTTTCACTTCGGGTTCAACCGCAGGCATTAATGCGGAACACGCAAAAAAACTCAGACTCAGGCTTGCCACCCTCCATTCGGCTCAGGCTGTTCAGGATATTGACCGGCCTGGCTATTTGTTGCACGCCCTCGCGGGTTCGCGAAAGGGGGAATGGGCAATAACGGTCTCTGGCAACTGGCGTCTTACCTTTGAATTTATCGATGGAAATGCTTACATCGTCAATTATGAGGATTATCACTGATGAATATGCATAACCCCCCCCACCCCGGTGAGCTTATTGCAGAAACGCTTGAGGAACTGAATGTCAGTGTGCGTGAATTTTCCCGCGCACTGCACATAGCGCCCTCTACTGCACAGCGTATTGTGAGCGGGAAGATGGCAGTGACACCGGAAATGGCGGTAAAGCTCGCGGCCGTGCTGGGCAGTTCTGCCGAATATTGGCTGAATCTGCAAGCAAACCGCAGTTTATGGATTGCGGAACAAACCGTCGATATTAGCGGATTACACCGACTGGCAATGACGTTAAAACCCGCCTGAGGCGGGTTAGTTATAATGAGCAAAACTTACGGCGTCACCCGCACAAACTCGCCTTCGGCGCGCACGTTGTGGCCGAAACCGCAGTCATTCAGGGTGTGCAAGTTAACGCTCTGCGGGGCGAAGTTCATCTCCACGCTGCATTCACCGCCACCGGCGGAGGCGTCGTCGGTTTCATGATAGACGGCGTGATTGTCTTTAATCGCTGTGACGACCGAAAACTCACCGATATTCGGGCCGTAATACAACGACATCTGCCCCATATACAGTCCGCTGAAATCGATTTTAAACTGCGCTTCTTCCGCTTTGACCTCCAGCAGATTCCAGCTGCCGAAACCGGCGTATTGCCAGTAAAGCCCGGCCGGACTTTGCGACGGCGGCATGGCATCCAGTTTTGGCTGGATCAGACTCAGGTTGTATTGTGATTTTTTGTCAGCAGGCGCCAGCATCAGCCAGGCTTTGGCTTTCAGCAGATCGCCCTGCTTAATGTAGGTCAGCGCGATGTTGTTGTAGGCCGTGGCGATCTGGTCCTGCGGCTTGTGACAAAACTCGCTCCATGCCACCTGATTGCGGAAAATTTCCCGCGCTTTGCCCATATCGCCCTGCGAATAAGCCACTTTGCCGGCAGACGCATAAATGCCTGCTTTGACACAGTCGGCCTCAATATCAGGTTCATCAATCTGAGCAAACGCCTGAACACTGGCAAAACATCCTGCCACCAGCAGTAAATTCACTGCGACTTTCATCAAACATCCTTCTACTTTTGTGGTCTACAGAGCTTCGTGCTGGAAAAACATCCTTACAAGTGGCTCATTGCCCTATCGCACTGAGGCACTCATTCTGGGATGATTGGATTCACAACATATCGATTACACATGGCTATTATGACTAAAATTCCTGGGAAATCGGCGCAATGGGGCGCCGTCTGGCAGTTAATTAAGCCTTACTGGCGCTCAGAAGAAAAGTGGCGTGCCTGGGGCATGTTGACCACGATCATCATCCTTTCGCTGGCCGGTGTATACCTCAGCGTGCAGTTTAACGAATGGAACCGCGTTTTTTATGACGCGCTGCAAAACAGAAACTATCCGGTTTTCAAAGCCCAGCTGTGGAAATTTACCTGGCTGGCGCTGCTGTTTATCGTGATTGCCATCTACCGTGTCTACCTGACGCAGGGCCTGCAAATGAGCTGGCGGCGCTGGATGACCGAAGAGTATATGGAGAAGTGGCTGACCAATCACGCCTATTATTACACGGAGTACCAGCATCAGGTGGATAACCCCGATCAGCGTATTTCCGACGACCTGAATGCCCTGACCAGTGGAACCCTGTCTCTGGTACTCGGCCTGCTGTCGAGCGTGGTCACGCTGTTCTCCTTCGTGTTTATTTTGTGGTCGATCAGCGGACCGCTGAACTTTATGCTGGCAGGCCATCATTTTGAAATCCCCGGCTATATGCTGTGGTTCGCGCTGCTGTATGCCGCCATCGGTTCCTTCATTATCTGGTATATCGGTAAGCCGCTGGTAAAACTCGGATTTAATCAGGAATGGTTCGAGGCGAACTTCCGTTTTGGCCTGATCCGTATCCGCGAAAACAGCGACGCTATCGCGCTGTATCACGGTGAGAAAAACGAGCACGACCAGCTGACCGGCAAGTTTGAATCCATCAAAACCAACTGGTGGTCAATCATGCGCGTGACCCGTCGCCTGAACGTGGCCTCCAACTTTTATGCGCAGTTTGCCAACATCTTCCCGATCCTGGTGGCATCGCCGCGCTATTTCTCCGGCGCGATCCAGATGGGTGCGCTGATGCAGATTTCCTCGGCGTTCGGTCAGGTACAGGGCGCGTTGTCCTGGTTTATCGATGCCTTTACCGATCTGGCGAACTGGAAAGCCACCGTTAACCGTCTGGCCGGTTTTAATGCGGCCATCGATCAGGTGAACGCTCAGCCGCGTGGGATCCGCGTCGGTAAGAGTGCGGAACATGCCCTGCAACTCGATAAGCTGACGCTGAACCTGCCGAACGGCAATCCGCTGTTCTGCGATATTTCTGCGGCAATGAAACCGGGCGAACGTGTGCTGATCGCCGGGCCTTCCGGCTGCGGTAAATCCACCCTGCTGCGCGCCATTGCCGGTATCTGGCCGTACGGCTCGGGCAATATTGCGCTGGCGGAAGGCAAGCGTTATCTGTTCCTGCCGCAGCGCAGTTATATTCCGATTGGTACCTTGCGCGACGCGCTGAGTTACCCCGATGCCAGCCGTGAATATACCGATGAACGTCTGCAGGAAGTGCTGACGCAATGCCGTCTGCCGCATCTGGCGGCGGTAGAAATTCTGGATGATTACGCCAACTGGAGCCAGCGCCTGTCGCCGGGTGAACAACAGCGTCTGTCCTTTGCCCGCGCCCTGTTGATCAAACCGGATACGCTGTTCCTCGACGAAGCCACCAGCGCACTGGATGACGAAACCGAGCAACAGGTATACGCTCTGCTGCTGAGTGAATTGCCGGAAACCTCGGTCATCAGCGTGGCGCACCGTAATTCGGTCGCGAAATACCATCAGCACTGCTGGCGGTTCAGGAATCAGGAAAACGGTCCGTGCGGATTCACTTCCAGCCCGTTGATGCCTGAATAACGCCTGACCTACGGCGGTCGCGTGGAAATGCAGAAAGGTTGCTGATGTCAGCAACCTTTCTTTTTTGTGTGCTGAAACCCATTTCGGACAGAAAATCAACGGCCTGATTGGCTCAAATGTATAGCCGTCTATACAATTATTCTTAAGGTATTTTTTAGGGAACGGAGGTCAGGTTTGATGAAGATAGATAAAAACTCGTTCACACCGCTTTACCTGCAGATTGAGCAGCAACTGACCGAAAAAATCAGTGCAGGCGACATCAGACCCGGTGACCCGATCCCGACCGAAGCGGCACTGTGTGAGATTTATGGCGTGTCCCGCATGACCGCGCGTAAAGCCGTGGATTATCTGGTGCGTCAGGGGCGTGTGGCCCGGTTTCGCGGCCGCGGCACCTTTGTGGTCGAACCGCCAAAACAGCAGAAGATCATCCTGCCTCTCGACCGGCATCTGACCGCCAGCGAAGTGGCACAGGAAAGTAACCAGCGGATTGAAAATCAGGTGCTGGAATTTCGCCGATTGCCCGCCAGTGAAGAGATCGCCCGCGAGCTGAACATTGCCGCCGGCACCGAAGTCTATTTTATGATCCGCCTGCGACTGCTGGGCGATGAGCCGTTTGTTTACGAGCAATGCTGGATGATGTGCGACCGCTTCCCGGATATCACCCGCGCCGCCATGACATCGTCAAAGTACGCGTATATCCGCTCAAAAGGTTTTCAGCCCGCAGGCAGCACCAAACTGATTTCGGCAGAACTGCCGTCCAACGAAATCCGTCTCGCGCTCAATCTGTCCCGCGACCAGCCGGTGCTGCATTCTCATGCCATCGTCTCGTTCACCGACGGCACGCTGTTCGAAGTCTCTGATGTCTATTACAACCAGAAAAACTATGGCTTCAGCGTCCATGCCAAAGTCAAAAGCTGACGGCCGTCAGGCGATGCCCGACAACTCCGCTTTCACCAGATTCGCCACCTGTTCGACCTGCGGGCCGTAAATCACATGGATGTCCGTGTCGGTGATGCGCTTGACGCCTGCCGCGCCGGTTTTCATTAATGTGCCATCCTGCACCTGCGTCATATCTTTCACCTTCACGCGCAGACGGGTGAAACAGCAATCCACCGCCGTGATATTCCCCTCGCCGCCCAGCCCGATGATGATATTTTTGGTTTTTTCGCCCGTCCCCTGCGCCGGTTTCGCGCGTTCTTCCGCATCGTTTTCGTCTTCACGCCCCGGCGTTTTGATCTGCATCCGCAGGATCACCCAGCGGAAAGTGAAGTAATACAGCGGCGCATAGATCAACCCGAGGATCAGCGGATACCACCAGTGTGTACGGCTGCCGCCAAGCACGCCGAAGATCAGGAAGTCGATCGCCCCGCCCTGTACGTTACCGATCATCACATGCAGCATCTGCATCAGCACAAACGACAACCCGGTCAGCACCGCATGCAGGATATACAGCACCGGCGAGACGAAAATAAAGCAGAACTCCAGCGGTTCCGTGATCCCGGTGGTAAACGACGCCAGCCCGCCCGCCAGCATCAGGGCTTTCACGCGGCCTTTATGTTCCGGCCGCGCGCAGTGATACATCGCCAGCGCCGCTGCCGGTAAGCCGAACATCATCACCGGAATTTTCCCCTGCGCCAGGAAACGCGTTGCCTGCTGCGTGACCGCATCGGGGATCATTCCCGGATTCGCCAGCGCGGCGTTGAAGATATTCAGCGCGCCGACAATGCTCTGGTTATCGACCGTGGTCACCCCGCCGATCGGCGTGAAGCGCACGGTTTCATTGATGATGTGATGCAACCCGGTCGGGATCAGCAAGCGTTCAGACGTGGCATAAATAAAGGTACCGATCTCCCCCGTGCGGCCGATCAGCTCGCCGATCCACTGGATCCCCTGCGCGATGGCAGGCCAGATCAGCGACAGCAACACACCGACGATCGGCAGCACCAGCACGGTAATGATCGGCACAAAACGACGACCGCCGAAAAACGCCACCGCCGTTGGCAGCACGATGGTGTAAAACCGGTTATGCAGCCACATGGTGATCAAACCGACCAGCACCCCGCCCAGCACGCTCATGTTGTAGGTGAAAATCCCCAGCGTGTTGGTGAACTCGGCGGCATAAATCATCGCGTCGCTTTCCGTCATGCCTTTGGCTGTGAGTCTGGCGACCGTGATGGTTTCCGGCGTAATCCCCTGCGCCAGCAGACTGTAGTTCACCCCGACGTGCAGCCCGACAAAGCCGATCACGGCGGAAAAGGCCGCAGTGGCCTTCTCTGCATTGGCCAGCCCCATGGCGGTCGCGACAGCAAAGAACAGCGGCAGGTTGGCGAACAGCGCCCCGGATACCTGACGGATGAAGCCGATCACCAGCTGCAATGTTTTCATCTGCGTGAAGGCTTCACCCGTGACCGCCGGGTTCTGCAATGCGGCTGCCAGACCTAAGAAAATCCCGGCGGCGGCAATCACCGAGATAGGCGTCATCAGGGCTTTACCCAGATCGTGAACCTTGCTGCCAAGTTTTATCATCTGTCTTCCCTCAGTTCGCTGGCTAAAAATAAGCCGATAATTGAGTTAAGTCACAGAATGTATAGTTGTATAGACATAGCAGTCAGGAGTATGAAAGGGATCACAGTTTTGCGGACGGGAAACAGGTGAGGGGGGGAGGAAAAGCCAAAAGTGAAAATTCAGCCGGAAACATACGGGGGAAGAGCTGATATGTTCCGGCTGCGGACACTGATGCGGGGCGAAACTTACTTATACACGTCTGCCGTGGCATTCACGCGGTTCGCTTCATCTGCGGCAATCACCACAAAGTATTTACCGCCCTTTTCATCAGCCAGACGCGATAATTCAGCTTTCGCATCCATCGGTGAAGAAACCTCGCCGGTGGTATTAATGACGCCGATTTTCTCGTATTCCTTTGCCTGGTCGCGGGTAATTTCCTGAGCGGCCATCGCGCCAAACGAGAAAGTCCCCAGTAATACGGCTGCTGCAGCTACTTTTAAAGTCTTCATAATCACTCCTTTTGATTGGCCTGAAGGCTTAGTAAATCTGCGTGTATTATCGCCACGAATCATAAGTACAACAAGTAAACAGAGGTAAAGTTATCTGCTTTATCTATAGGTTGTGTCGAAGAAAGGCCGGAAAGGTAAAGGCGAAAAAAAGCCCACATCGGACTGTGGGCACGGGGGTTGCAACTGGCCGTCGTTCAGAACGGCTGGCAACAAGCAAATGTGAGAACTGCTCGCTCTCGGGCCTTAAGGTAACGGCAGTCGCCCGGATCCTTCAGCCTTTTCTGGTAAGCAGCAGGTTAAAATGTATAAATATGTTTGATCTGCATCACAGTTTTTTAACACCTAACAATTCATTCACTTTTAGAATATTCCGCTGATAATTATTCTTAGGGTCTATTAATTAGTTTACTAAGTAATGACTTTACGATCCTATCTCACTGCACGAAAAGATTAAAACCTTATAATAACAAGGGATTATACAGCAACATTCTTCTCATATTTTGAAACATCGAAACATGGGTGATGACAAAATCCTGACACAGAGAACTCAGGTGCTCTCGTATAGTGGAGGACTTGTTGAGAATGGTTATTCTCAATTCCCCAAAAAGAGTGAATTCTATGCGCCTGAAGTTACTTTCTGTCAGTACAGTTGTACTGCTTTCCGCATGTGATGGTTCCGCCAGTTCTGCTTCCCCGGCAGCGCAGGTGCCTGCGGTAAATGTCGTGACGTTACACAGCCAGCCCGTAACCCTGACCACCCGACTGCCCGGCCGCACCACCGCCGTGCGCAGCGCGGAAGTCCGCCCGCAGGTTAACGGCGTGATCCAGAAACGCCTGTTTGTGGAAGGCAGCGAGGTCAAAGCCGGTCAGCAGCTTTATCAGATTGATCCGTCCACCTATCAGGCGGCTTTCGATCGCGCGATGGCGACCTGGAAAAGCGCCGATGCCACTGCCCGCCGTTACAAACCGCTGGTGGATGCTCAGGCCGTCAGCCGTCAGCAATATGACGATGCCGTCGCCGCCGAGCGCGAAGCCGCCGCCGATGTCGAAACTGCCCGCGTAAACCTGCAATACACTAAAGTGTACGCGCCGATTTCCGGTCACATTGGCCGCTCGCTGTATACCGAAGGGGCGCTGGTGACCAGCGGCCAGACCGCGTATCTGACCACTATCGATCAGCTCAATCCTATTTATGTCGACGTCAACGAATCCTCGCAGGATTTACTGAGACTGCGCCGCGCGCTGGCGTCCGGCAAGTTGCAGTCCGCTGGCGACAACGCCGCGCAGGCCACCCTGACGCTGGAAGATGGCAGCCAATACGCCCTGCCGGGCAAGCTGGAATTCTCTGAAGTCACCGTGTCGCAAAGCACCGGTTCCGTCACCTTGCGCGCCTCGTTCCCGAACCCGCACGACGAACTGCTGCCGGGCATGTTTGTTCACGCTCAGTTGCAACAGGGTGTGGATGACAAAGGCATTCTTGTGCCGCAGGAAGCCATCATGCATGACGTGAAAGGCGCGCCTTATGTCTATGTGGTGAAAGCCGATAACACCGTCGAGCAGCGTTCCGTCACCACCGGTCAGATGATGAACGGTAACTGGCTGGTGAATCAGGGTCTGAATGACGGCGACAAAGTGATCACTGACGGATTACAGAACGTCAGGCCGGGCGCCAAAGTGAATGCCACCGAGCGCAAAGCCAGTGCCCCTGCCGAACAGGCTAATCTCGCGATGACCGATCCTTCCGCGCAATAGGTGAGCTGAATGTCTACTTTCTTTATTAATCGCCCCATATTCGCCTGGGTTGTCGCTATCGTCATCATGATCGCCGGTGCGCTGTCGATCATGAAACTGCCGATCAACCAGTACCCGAATATCGCGCCTCCGGCGATTTCCGTCAGCGTCACCTATCCGGGTGCCTCGGCGGAAACCGCGCAGAACACCGTGGTTCAGGTTATTGAACAGCAACTGAACGGGCTGGATAACCTGCGCTATATCGAATCGCAAAGTAACAGCGACGGCAGCGCCACCATTATTGCCACCTTCGATCAGGGCACTAACCCGGATATCGCGCAGGTTCAGGTTCAGAACAAAGTCTCGCTGGCCGAATCGCAGTTACCGACCGAAGTGGTCAATCAGGGGATCCGTATTGCCAAATATCAGGCCAACTTCATGCTGCTGGTCAGCCTGATTTCGACCGATGGCAAAATGAGTAACTCGGATCTGAGTAACCTGCTGGTGACCAAACTGGAAGACCCGATCGTGCGTACCAAAGGCGTCGGTGACTTCCTGGTGCTCGGTTCAGAATACGCGATGCGTATCTGGCTCGATCCGGCAAAACTGTACAAATATCAGCTGATCCCAAGTGACGTCAGCGCGGCGATTGAAGCGCAAAACGTGCAGGTGTCGTCCGGTTCACTCGGCGGACTGCCGACGGTCAAAGACAGCAAACTCAGCGCCACCATCATCGGTAAAACCCGTTTCGACAGCATTAATCAGTTCAAAAATGTGCTGCTGAAAGTGAACGCCGACGGCTCGCAGGTGCGTCTCAGCGATGTCGGCAACGTGGATCTGGGGCCGGAAAGTTATTCCATCTCCTCCACCTTTAACGGCAGACCGTCCACCGCTATCGCCCTGCGTCTGGCGAGCGGCGCGAACGTGCTGGATACCGATAAAGCCGTGAAAGCCACCGTCGCCGGGCTGGAAGATTCCCTGCCAGCAGGCGTGAAAGTTGAGTTCCCGTATCAGACCGCACCGGTGGTCAGTGCGTCGATTGAAGAAGTGGTGAAAACGCTGATCGAAGCCATCGTGCTGGTGTTCTGCGTGATGTTGCTGTTCCTGCAAAACCTGCGCGCGACGCTGGTTACCACGCTGGTGGTGCCGGTGGTTCTGCTCGGTACTTTCGGCATTCTGGCGGCTGCGGGGTATTCCATTAACACCCTGACCATGTTCGGGATGGTGCTGGCCATCGGCCTGCTGGTGGATGACGCCATCGTGGTGGTGGAAAACGTCGAACGCGTGATGACGGAAGATAAGCTGCCGCCGAAAGAAGCCACCATAAAATCGATGAAACAGATTCAGGGCGCATTGTTTGGTATCGCGCTGGTGCTGTCTGCGGTACTGGTACCGATGGCCTTCTTCGGCGGCTCGACCGGCATCATCTACCGTCAGTTCTCGATCACTATCGTGTCTGCGATGGCGCTCTCCGTGCTGATGGCGCTGATTTTCACCCCGGCGCTATGTGCCACCATCATCCGGCACAACGACGAGGAAAAATCGCAGAAAGGCTTTGCGGGCTGGTTTAACCGTAACTTCGACAAAGGAGCGATGCGCTACACCCGCGCCGTCGGCACGGTGATCTCCCGCCGCCGTCTGTTTATGGGCATCTACCTGCTGATCGTGATCGGCACCGGCTTTATGTTCACCCGCGTGCCGACCACCTTCCTGCCGGATGAAGATCAGGGCGTGATGCTGGTTCAGGCCACCCTGCCCGCCAACGCCTCAGCGGAACGTACCCAGCAGGTGCTGGATAACGTGCGTGAATACCTGATGACGCAGGAAGGCGGCATTGTTTCCTCGGTGTTCACCGCCAACGGTTTCAGCTTCGCCGGTCGCGGTCAGAACGTCGGGATTGCCTTCGTGCAGCTGAAAACCTGGGCGAAACGTCCGGACGCCGCGCAGAAAGTTCAGGCGCTGGCCGGTCGTGCGATGGCGCATTTCGCCACCATCAAAGACGCCCGCGTGTTTGCTTTCGTGCCGCCAGCGGTAATGGAACTGGGTAACGCCACCGGTTTCGACTTCTTCCTGCAGGACACCAACGGCAAGGGGCATGAGGCGCTGATGGCCGCGCGTAACCAGTTCCTGCAACTGGCGTCGCAGGACAAACGTCTGACCGCCGTGCGCCCGAACGGCATGGAAGATGAGCCGCAATATCAGCTCGAAATCGACGATGAACGCGCACAGGCGCTGGGCCTGAGCCTCGACGACATCAACAACACCTTGTCGGCGGCCTGGGGTTCGGCGTATGTGAACCAGTTCATGTACAACAACCGCGTGAAGCGCGTTTACATCCAGGGCAAGGCGGCATCCCGCGTCACGCCTGAAGATCTGAACAACTGGTATTTCCGTAATTCCAGCGGCGACATGGTGCCGTGGAGCGCCTTCGGCAGCGGCAAATGGGTCTACGGCTCACCGCGCTACGAGCGTTTCAACGGCGTGTCATCCGTCGAACTGATGGGCGCACCGGCACCGGGTTACAGCTCGGGGGACGCCAACGACGCAGTGATGGAAATCGCGGCCAAACTGCCACCGGGTTACAAAGTGGCATGGCACGGCCTGAGCTATGAAGAAAAACTTTCCGGCTCACAGACGCCAGCGCTTTACAGCCTGTCGATTATCGTGGTGTTCCTGTGTCTGGCGGCGCTGTACGAGAGCTGGTCGATTCCGTTCTCCGTCCTGCTGGTGGTGCCACTGGGGATCTTAGGCACCATCGGCGCCGTGCTGCTGCGCGGGCTGTCGAATGACGTCTTCTTCCAGGTCGGCCTGTTAACCACCGTCGGGCTGGCGGCGAAGAACGCCATATTGATTGTCGAGTTCGCCAAAGAGCTGCATGAGAATGAAGGCATGTCGGTGACGGAAGCGGCGATCGAAGCGGCCAAGTTGCGTATCCGGCCGATCATCATGACTTCGATGGCCTTCATCCTCGGCGTATTCCCGCTGACGATTTCCAGCGGCGCGGGCGCGGGCAGCCAGCACTCCATCGGTACCGCCGTGGTTGGCGGGATGATTACGGCGACCTTCCTGGCGATCTTCTTCGTCCCGATGTTCTACGTGACGATTGTGAATTTGTTTACCCGCAAATCGAAAAAACAAGAGAAGGCGCTTCCGGCGTCTGAGGCAACACACCATGAATAAACCGCATTTCGCGCTGTCACTTATCGGCGCGTTTTCACTCACCCTGCTGGCGGGCTGTACGATGGAGCCGGATTATCAGCGCCCTGCGCTGCCGGTCGCCAGCAACTGGGACGGTGCCAAAACCGGCGCTGCGCAGGATATCGGCTGGAAGGCGTTCTTCAATGAACCGGCGATGAACCAGCTGATTGGCATGTCTCTCGGGAACAACCGCGACCTTCGGGTCGCGGCGTTAAACGTCGATACTGCCCGCGCAGCCTTCCAGATTGACCGCGCCGCCCTGCTGCCGACGCTCGACGCCAGCGCCGGTGAAACCAACCAGCATCTGCCGGGCGGACTGTATTCGACACAAAGCACCGGGCCGGTGACCTATCAGCAATACAGCGCCAATCTCGGCGTGACGTCCTATGAAGTGGATCTGTTTGGCCGCGTGCGCAGCCTGCGTGATCAGGGGCTGGAAACCTTCCTGGCGACAGAGGCGACGCAGCGCGCGACGCAAATCTCGCTGGTGTCTGAAGTGGCTTCCGGCTACCTGAGCCTGGCGGCGGATAACGATCTGCTGAAACTGGCGATCAGCACCGCCGACAGCCAGAACAAATCCTACGAACTGACCAAACGCAGCTACGATTCCGGCATCAGCACCTCGCAGGATCTGGTGCAGGCCGAAACCACGGTACGCGCGGCACAGGCCGATATCGCCCAGTACACGCGTCAGGTTCGTCAGGATGTGAACGCGCTGACGCTGCTGGTCGGCACCACCATTCCGCCGCGTCTGCTGGCGGATGCCACCCTGCAACAGAACTGGAAATTCCCGCAGACACCGGCCGGATTACCCTCTGACCTGCTGACCCGTCGTCCGGACATTATTGCGGCGGAACATACGCTGAAAGCGGCTAACGCCAATATCGGCGCAGCGCGAGCGGCGTTCTTCCCGAGCATCACGCTGACCGGCACCGCCGGTTCCGAAAGCGGCAGCCTGAGTAAACTGTTCGACGGCGGCACCGGTGCGTGGTCATTTATGCCATCGATTAATATCCCAATCTTCGACGGCGGCGTGAATCAGGCCAATCTCGACATCGCAAAAGACACTAAGAAAATTGATATAGCCAATTATGAGAAAGCGATTCAGACGGCGTTCAAAGAAGTGTCCGACGGCTTAGCCGGACAGGCGACTTACAAAGACGAATTGCTGGCGCGCCAGCAGGACGCCGACGCCAACCAGCGCAATTACGATCTCTCGCAGATGCGCTTCAAAGGCGGAGTCGACAACTACCTGAGCGTACTGGTCGCGCAACGCTCCCTGTATTCTGCTCAGCAAACGCTGATCACCACCCAGCTTGCCCAACTGAATCAGGACATCAGTTTGTATAAAGCATTAGGGGGCGGCTGGAAGGAGTGATTTTTGAGTAAATGGAAACGCCGACGGAAGTCGGCGTTTTTGTTTTCAAGCCGGAGAGACCTTATCCCGCCACATATTCATCGCAGAATCTTCTTCACCAGCTCTCCCCGCGCATCAAAATAACGGCTCGGCCAGATCACGCTCGGATGCACATCCAGCGCCTGTGCAATCACCTTCTCCCCTTTCGGCCATGACCGCGACAGCGCATTCGATAGCGTCGAAGAACTCAATCCCACACTGCGCGATACCGCTGCCAGCGTCGTACCCCGTTTACGCAATGCCGCAATGATGTCTGCCTGATGCCAGTCGGTGTAATTTTGTGCTTTGTTCATGGAGGCTCCTTTCCTGAGTGATGAGTAAATAAAACGTCTACACAGGAAGAGTAAACCGGGAGAAAAATTATTCCAAAACGGGATAAAACCAGATGAATAGTGATCAGGTCATTGATAGATAAGATGAAATGTAATATTGATGAGATAGCTGACTAAATACTGATAAAAAATTATTTTGGTGGGAATTTTAACTCCGTGTAGCCA
>NZ_SJOJ01000045.1 GCF_004330295.1 Rahnella victoriana | reverse complement strand
AAAACTAGTTACTGAAGGAGGTACTGGTTTATATAAAGCATACCGAAATATTAAAGATGGTTTTGATAAAGCAGAGTTTGGAATTGACTTTGATGAGCAGTTTTTCTCTCAGCAAATAACTCTTGTTTTGGAGGGAGTATGAAAATATTACTTGTTGAAGATAGTGATTATAAAAGAGATAGAATTCAAGATTTTTTGAAAGAACAGGTTCCTAATATTGAAATCGAGGTAGGTGCCTCATACTCTAGCGGATTAAATTTTTTAGTTGATAATAGCTATGACCTTGCAATAATCGACATGAGTTTACCCAATTATGATAGGGTAATTGGCGTTCCAGATGTGGAGTTCAGAACTTATGGTGGCCGTGATTTGTCCCGGCAAATTAAACGTAGAAAGTTGAATGTAAAGTTCGTCTTTTTAACCCAGTTTGACTCCTTCTCAGATAAAGGAAAAAATTTAAACCTTGCATCTATCGAAGTTGAAGAAAAAATAAATCACCCCCAAAATTTTTTGGGTTGCATATATTACGAACATGCTGGATATAATTGGAAAGATAATTTAATTAACGTGATGAATAAATTATGAGTAGATTTTTAATCGTTGATGACAACATAACACGTGGCAACAAAATCCTAGATTTCTTGGTTCAAAAGCATAATATTTTAGCCGAATTCATAGACTTCGCGAATTGTGTTAAATCTGCGGAATCGCTGTTAAGAAATACCAGTTATAGCCTTGCATTCTTAGATATGTCATTACCATATAATGAAGATGATGTCGCTGATCCTTTTTCAGGGATTAATTTGCTAAAAAAAATACAATCAAAAAAACTTAACAAACCTATTCGAATAATAGGCTACACTGCATTAGACCATAATATAAAGGAAAAAGAATCTGAATTTGAGGCGTTGGGATTTAAACTATACTACGCAGAAGAGCATGACCTCAGTTGGATAGGGAATATTCAGCAGCAGATAGACTATGCTGTGGAGTCTGCAGAGAAATATAAGTCTAGCAACTTAGATATAGCGCTAGTTACAATTCATGGCATTAATACCTTTGGTAATTGGCAAGAACTTCTATCAAGTGAGATCCGAAAAAAAAATAAAAGCTGTGACTTTTCACATTTGCCTTTCAAAAACGCTTTGATAAGTTTTAGTACATTTTTAAACAGACGTAAAAGAGATGCGGTAGTTGAATTATTTAAAGAACAGCTTGTTGAGTGGCTTAAAGCTAATAGAGCAAATAGGATAATTTTTTTCTCACACAGTTTTGGTACTTATATATTGATACACGCGCTTGAGAAAATCAATGACCCTCTATTATTAAAAAACATTAGTTTGATTGTTCTATCGGCCAGTGTTTTACCCAGGAATCATGATTTCAAAGGGATTTTAAAAAAGACCAATGCTACCATTATTAATGAGTGTGCAGTCAATGATAATGCACTTTTATGCTCAGAAATGTTTGTTGTTGGTACCGGAATGGGAGGGAAACTTGGCTTTAATATGTTATCTTCCGATAGAATAAAAAACAGATTTTACAGAGGGGGGCATAGTTCATTCTTTACTAGAGAATTTATTAAAGAGTATTGGTTCCCTTTATTAGACACCCCATTGGAAGTTGAGGAAATAAATAATGCCCCATCCTTGACTTTATTGAACTCAGCAATTACGTATTTCGCAATTTTTATTGGTTCAATTAAAAACAAACTATTTAATTAAATAAAGGCATGCGATATCGCATGCCTTTCAGTCACATACGGTATGCCTTGAATGCGATTACTATCAAATTGGATGAGAAATTTAAATATTGAAAATGCTCTTGAAGTCTAATCAGCTCGTTCCTTACGAACACCTGCGCCGCCTTCTCCACATCCCCAAACCCTCCGGCATTATCAGGTATGATCCCCATCATCTGCGGCGGAACGCGGTGCGCGCTCAGCAGGTCATCACGGCTGGATTTCTTGATGTTGAAGAAGTCGTCTTTGGTCGCGACCTCACTAAGTGGCAAAATCTGAATGCCGTCCTTTTTGCCGTTCGGCGCGTACATGAACAGGTTGCGGAAGTTGCCCAGGCCTTTGGTATCACGCATAGCCTTACGCATTGAATCGATATCACTGCTGCTTTGCGCCGCGTCGGTCATATACAGGATGTAACCTGCATGAGCGCCGTTCTGGTAATACTTGCGGCGGAACAGTGTGGCCGCTTCGTTCAGCCAGGCGGAATTCAGCGCGCTCAGGTATTCAGGCAGGCCATAAATTTCCTGGTTAATGTCCGGTTCAATCAGATGAAAGATGCTGCCTGCTGCGAACTGATGCGGTTCCTTCCAGCCCTGCACAAACCAGTAAGTCCCCTCTTCCACTCCTCGTCGCACATATTTAGCCGGTACAGCTTCAAAGCGTAACGGTTCGCCGAGCTGGTTGCGGATCAGTTCCAGGTACGCATTCCCGAACACCAGATAGTCCAGCGCGAATTTGCTGAACTCCTGCTGGCTAAGCAGCGGATGCGGGATAAACGTCGAGGCCAAAATATTCCGCTTCACGTAAATCGGTGAGCTGTGATGTACGGCGGCGCGAAGACTGCGGGCAAGACCGTCGAAACTGACTGGCGGCTCATACCAGCGACCGTTGCCGGTGCATTCGATGTAATCCAGAATCTCGCGGCGGTCTAACACCGGCGTCGGATCACCGAAGCTGAATACCTCTGCGCCCTGCTGGCTTTCAGTGGTGGTGGTCTGCGTGGCTTTACGGTATTTGCGCTTGCTCATTTAGTAGAACTCCAGAATGTTCGGGCTTTGTCCGCCGTTGGCGGCGGTCAGTGGTTCGTTTAACAGGGCGTGCATGATTGCCCACGCGACGTCGGCGTGGCTGGCCTCTTCACTGCGGCTGGCTTCGTAGGTTGAACGGTTGCCGCTGGCGGTCATCGTTTTGCGGATCGCCATAAACGATGCGGTGATGTCGGTATGACTAGTGTCATATTCCAGACGGCCGGAGCTGATGGTGTCTTTTGCTTTCAGTACCAGCGCAGTTTTTACTTCGGGGCTGTAACGGATCTCACGCGCTGCCGGAAAGAACTGCTGAACAAGCTGGAATACGCCTTGCCCGATGCCAGTTGCATCGATGCCGATGTACTCCACGGCATAACGATTGGTGAGTTCCTCGATGCTTCTGGCCTGTGCGGCAAAGTCCATTCCCTTCCACTGATGACGCTCGAGCACGCGGAACTTGCCGCCGGAAACCACAGGGGGAGCAATCACTGCACAGCCTGCGCTGTCGCCGGTGTGCGACGGGTCATAACCAATCCAGACGGGACGATAGGCAAATGGCCGTTTCAGGTACGGGTCGAAGTCTTCCCATTCATCCAGACTGTCCACCATGCAGCCCTGCAACTCGGCGAACGGGAACACCGATGCCTGATCGTCCACGAACTCACACATCAGCAGGTTTTCATATTCGGCTGGGCTGTATTCCAGTTGCAGCTGTTCCAGGTCGAACAGGTTACAGCCTCCTGAAAGTGCGTCTTCAACCGTCACAATCTGCCGCCACTGGCCGTCATCGCACAGAACGCCCTTTGACAGGTGCGCATGCGTCAGATCCAGGTCAATCCTGTCGGCTTTATTGCGACGGCCTTTGTTGAACAGTTCACCCGACCAGAACGGATAGGCGCTGTGTGCAAGGCTCGACGGCGTGGAAAAATAAGTGCTTCGCCATTTCTTATGTAGTGACATGCCGGAAGCCACTTTGCGCAGCTCCTGAAACTTAGGGATCCAGAAGTATTCGTCCAGGTATAAATTGCCGGTATAACTCTGCGCGGTGCGGACGTTAGTGCCGAGGAAAATCAGCCGTGCGCCGTTCGGCAGCACAATCGGGTCGCCTTTTAAATCCACGTCTACCTGTCGGGCAAAGTCGATGATGTAGTTTTTAAAGACGTGTGCCTGCGCCTTACTGGCTGACAGGAAAATCTGATTACGGCCGGTGGTCAGTGCATCAATCAAAGCTTCCCGGGCAAAGTAGAAGGTTGCGCCAATCTGGCGGGACTTGAGGATGTTGCGGATACGGTGCTGAAGCCCTGCCTGATGCCATCCACGCTGATACTCAAACGACGTTTCAATGAAGATGTCGCCTAGTTTCTCAATGGCCTCATCGCTGAAAACATTCTTATCAGGTGCCTTTCGTTCGCCCTTGTTACGGTTGGCGACGTTCGGGTTTAAATCAGCCTCGCTGCCGGTCTGGTTGTAACGGTTCACCCGTGCCAGGCGTTCAATCTGTCGGCCTAACAGGTCGATCTCTTTGTAGTCCTTCCCCTCCTTTACATCTTTCATGACGAGCTGGATCAGCCGCGCTTCCATGCTGGTTTCCACGCGAGAAATGGGCGCAATGGCCTCCCACTGATCGCGAGTTTTCCAGCTCTGCACGGTCGGCGTTTTTTGGCTCAGCATTTCCCCGATTTGCCGCACGGAAAAACCCTGCCAGTAAAGCAGTGCCGCCTGTCGGCGCGGGTCGCTGATGATGGTGGAGTTTGAAATATTCATGCCGCCACGTTACCGGCCAGACAGCCGTTTTTCGCGCTGCCCACGTTGTGCCATCGGGCAACAACCCGCATCGGCTGGCGGCCTGCGGTGACTGTCTGGAAACTAACTCCCGTTCTCAACACTCATTACCGGAGTCAGTCACATGGCAAAGAAAGTATCAAAATGGTTCCGCATCGGGGTCGAAGGCGACACCTGCGACGGCCGCGAAATTGATGCTAACGACATCAAGCAAATGGCGGAGACATACAGCGCAAAAGCCTATGGCGCCCGCGTCAATCTGGAGCACATCAAAGGTGTATTACCGACCAGCGATTTCCGCCGCTATGGCGACGTGATCCAGCTTAAAGCCGAACAAATTGATGACGCGGCTGAACCGCTGCTGCATGACAAATGGGCGCTGTACGCAATGATCAGCCCGACTGCGGATTTAACGCAGATGGTCGGCGACGGGCAGAAGGTTTACACCTCGATGGAGATCAAACGCAACTTCGCCAATTCCAATAAATCCTACCTGGTCGGTCTGGCCGTCACCGACGACCCCGCAAGCCTCGGCACTGAAATGCTTGAGTTCAGCCGTACGGCAAAACAGAACCCGCTGGCCGGTCGTAAAACCGACCCCGAAAGCCTCTTCACCGTGGCTACCGAAGCACTGATTGAGTTCGAAGAGGCCCCGGAATCTGCCCCTTCTCTTTTCGCGCTGGTTAAACAAAAGCTTTCACGTAAACAGGCGTCTGATGATGCCCGCCTGGCTGATGTTCACGAAGCCGTCAGCGAGGTCGCTCAATACGCTCAGACCGGACTGGATAAGCATGAAAACAGCCTGACCGACCTGCTGAGCCGCGTCGATACCCTGGAAAAATCCACCGCTGCCGAACATGACGCCCTCACTGAATTGAAAGGCAAGTTAGCGCAGACACCGGCGCAGAAGTTCGGCCAGCGTCCACATGCTACCGGCGGCGCAGGCTCTGACGAGACAGTGACCGACTGCTGATCCGACATATTTAATTTACCCTCAGGAAATAAGTCATGAAAAAAGAAACGCGCTTTAAATTTAATGCGTTCCTCTCCCAGCTAGCCAAACTCAACAACGTTGACGTCGGCACGCTGGACAAGAAATTTAACGTCGAGCCGTCCGTCACCCAGACGCTGATGACCCGCTTACAGGAATCCTCAGAGTTCCTGACCCGTATCAACATCATTCCGGTGGACGAAATGATGGGCGCGAAAGTGGGTGTCGGCGTAACAGGCACGATTGCCAGTACCACCAACACTGACGCCGGTGATGAACGTGAAACGGCTGATTTCACCAAGCTGGATCAGGAAGGCTATCACTGCACTAAAACCAACTACGACTTCCACTGGATGTACAGCAAGCTGGATTTGTGGGCGCGCTACAACGATTTTCAGACCCGTTTGCGTGACGCCATTATTAAGCGTCAGGCACTGGATCGCATCCTGGTGGGCTTTAACGGTGTTTCCCGCGCACCAACATCTAACCGTGTACAAAATCCGCTGTTGCAGGATGTCGGTGTGGGCTGGCTGCAAAAATACCGCCTGAATGCCCCGACCAAAGTGATGGGTATGATAGTCGCCGAAGACGGCACCGTGACTAATGAGGCGGTCAAAGTCGGTGGCGAAGGTGAGTACAAAAACCTCGACGCACTTGTCTTTGATGCAGTCAACGAACTGATCGACCCCATCTATCAGGACGACACCGAACTGGTGGTGATCTGCGGCCGCAAGCTGCTCGCGGATAAGTATTTCCCGCTGATCAACAAACAGCAGCCAAACACTGAGGCGATGGCCGCCGACCTGATTGTCAGCCAGAAACGCATCGGCAATCTACCCGCTGTTCGTGTGCCCGGCTTCCCTGCTAACGCCATGTTGATCACTCGTCTGGATAACCTGTCCATTTACTGGCAGGACGGCACGCATCGCCGCCACGTTGAGGAAGTGCCTAAGCGTGACCGCATCGAAAACTACGAATCCATTAACGAGGATTACGTAGTGGAAGATTACGGCTGCGGCTGTCTGATCGAGAACATCGAAGTGACCGCCGGAGAAGATGACGCCTCTGATAAGGCCGAACTCAGCAAATTCACCTCGGCGATCGTTGATGCCATCAAAACTGCATCCGGTACCACCGCACCGGCAGCTCAGGAGTAAGCCATGACCAGCCCTGCCCGACGTCATTTGTTGCGGCAGTCAGCGATCGAAGCCGCGCAGCAGGATACCAGCCTGCTGCGTCATGCCACCGGCTATGAACTGCTGCTGCAAAAGCTTAATGCTGATCAGAAAGCCCTGAAGAAAGCCTATTCCGCTGAGAAAAAGGCAGAACTCAAACGCAAGATGCTGCCCGAATATGCGCCGTGGGTGGCGGGCGTTCTCGCTGAGGGTAAAGGCGCTCAGGACGCCATCCTGATGACCATCATGATCTGGCGTATTGATGCCGGTGACTATGCTGGTGCGCTGGAAATCGCCCGCTACGCGCTGCATTACAAGCTGGCGATGCCGTTCGGCAAACGTCCTGCCGGTTATGCGCTGGCGGAGGAAATCGCCGACATGAGCACCCGCGCTCATGCTGCCGGTGAGCCGGTCAGTCTCGATGTACTCATGACCACGATGGAGCTGACGGAAAGCCAGGACATGCCGGATCAGGTACGCGCCAAGCTGCACAAAATTACCGGTTACCTGTATCGCGACGCGGAGAAACTGCCGCTCGCCCTGCAACACCTGAAACGCGCCTTCCAGCTGAACAGCAACTGCGGCGTCAAAAAGGATATTGAGCGGTTGGAATCAGCCATCAAAAAGGCTGCCAGCAGCTAAACAGAACGCGCCCCGCGCCGGACGGCACGCCAGCCGCGACAGGTCTGTGACCTCGTTCAACGCTGGCGTCCACCGTCCCCTATTCAGAGGTCACTATGTCTCTTGTTGTACCTGCACCAAAGCCGGATGCCGCGACGGAACCCGCGATTAAAAACACGCACTTCTGGCCGGATATCAGTCCGGTGGAGTTACGCGATACGCTGCGCCTGGAAGGAACGGTGACCGCCAAACGTCTGCGAGCCGTCATTAAGTACGCGCTGACTGAAGTGAATGCCGAGCTTTACAGCTACCGCGTCGCACAGCTGGCTCAGGGATACAAAACCCTCGCTGATGTTCCGGCAGACCAGATTGATGACGAAAGTATCAAAGTTTGCGCCTACCTGCGGGCGGTTTCCTCAATTACGGCTGCCATTCTGGCGGAACGATATCCGAACAGTGATACCACCGATGCCGGCAGTAAAAAGGCAGAGATTGTCGAAAGCACGGTTGATGAACTGTGGCGTGATGGCCGCAATGCGATCAGCGATGTCGCTGGCGTGTCGCACTGTGTGATCGGGCTGCTCTGATGAAAGTCTATGCCGAACAGGGCGACACCGTGGATTCGCTCTGCTGGCGTTACTACGGGCGCACCGAGTCGGTGATGGAACAGGTTTACGCGGCTAACGTTGGCTTAGCCGCTCGCGGGGCAATTTTGCCCCATGGCTACGCGGTGGAGCTGCCGGATATTACTCAGGCCGCAGTCAGCGAAACCGTCTCACTTTGGGACTGATGACCATGGAGCGCATCACCTCGTTTATCTGTTACTGCGTCGCGGCCTTTCTTGCCTGGCTCGGCGCGATGTCACCGCAGGATATCGCCTTTCTGGTCGGTGCAGGCGTCGGCGTCGCGACCTTTCTGGTGAACTGGTACTACCGGCGCAAAACCTACCGCCTGCTGAAAGAAATGGGCGTCAGTGGAGAAATCAATGCAGCCATCAATCGTTAGACGCTGCGCGGTCGCCGCCGTCCTGGCGATTGCTGCGCTGCTGCCGCAAACGCCCACGTTGAAAACGTCCGCCGCCGGTCTGGCACTGATTGCCGATTTTGAAGGCTGCCGCCTGTCAGCCTATCAGTGCAGCGCGGGCGTCTGGACAAACGGCATCGGGCACACCGCAGGCGTGAAGCCGCAGACGCACATCAGCGAACAGCAGGCCGCCGTTAACCTGGTGGAAGACGTGATGCGGGTGGAAAAAGGCATTGCCCGCTGCATGCCGGTTGCCATGCCGCAGCCCGTATATGACGCCGTAGTGTCGTTCGCGTTCAACGTCGGCGTGACGGCGGCGTGTAAATCCACCCTGGCATTTTTCATCAACAAGGGTGAATGGCGAAAAGCCTGCGAACAGTTGCCGCGCTGGGTATTTGTGAACGGCGAGCGCGTCACAGGTCTGGAGCGTCGCCGCGCGAATGAGCTGGCCTACTGCCTGCGGGGAGCCTGATGCGCATTTTAATTTTGTTACTGCTGGCAGCCTGCGCACTGGCAGGGCTGCAAACCTGGCGTATCGGTGCCCTGCATGATGAAGCCGACCAGGCGCAGCGCATTATTGGCACATTGTCCGCCGGTATTGAAAGCCGCGACAACGTTATTAATCGCCTGAACGATGATGCACTGAGGCGCGAACGCCAGGAACAAAGCCTGCGCACCCAGCTCTCACGGGCGGGTGAGCAGGCACGCGTCCGTGAAGTTCATATTCAAAGGTTACTTAATGAAAATCAGGAAATGCGCGACTGGTACAGCGCTCGTCTGCCTGACGGTATTGGCCGGATGCACGCGCGTCCCGCCTTTGCCAGCGCCGCAGATTATTTACGTTGGCTGTCCGGCGGTGACGAGCTGCCCGATACCAGCAAGCGCACCGGCCACTAACGGCGATTTAAGCAGTGACGTCAGAAACCTGGAGGCCGCGCTGACCGCCTGCGGCCTCCAGGTGGAAGCGGTCAAACAATGCCAGGAGGAACACCGTGTTAAAGCCCGCCCAGTTGCGAAAAACGTTAACTGACGCCGTGCCGGTGCTGCAAACCAGCCCCGACACCCTGCGGATGTTTGTGGACAATGGCCGCATCGTTTCCACGTTAGCCTGTTCGCTGTCGTTTGAGTATCAGTACCAGGTCGAGCTGCTGATCACCAACTTTGCCCAGGACTGCGATCTGATTATTGTCCCGATCCTGGCGTGGCTGCGGGAGAACCAGCCGGACATCATGGCGACGCCGGAAAAGCAGCAGACCGGCTTTAAATTCAAGGCCGATATGCTGGATGATGGTTCCTACGATATCGCTATTGATGTGCAGCTCACCGAGCGCGTGATTGTGAAACAGATTGATGCCGGTCTGTACGTGGAGCATTTTCCGGAACCGCCGTTACCGGAACCGGTGGAAAGGCCGCGTGAACTGTATCTTCACGGCGAGTTAGTGAGCCAGTGGCATGAGTGAGCTGTCAGCATTTGATACCCGCCTGGCGGGGCTGATTGCCGCGCTGTCACCGCAAAGCCGAAAAGCGATGGCGGCGACCATTGCGAAGCGTCTGCGCAAACATCAGCAGCAACGAATCAAACGGCAGGTTACGCCGGAGGGGCAGCCGTTCGCCCCACGACGGGCGCAGCCTCTGCGGGCGAAGAAAGGCCGCATCAGGCGGGAGATGTTCGCCAAACTGCGCACGGCTAAATACATGAAGGCCAAAGGCACGGATAAAGACGCGGTAGTGGAGTTCACCGGCCAGGTTCAGCGCATGGCAAAGGTGCATCAGTACGGTCTGCGGGATCGCCCTTCGGTGAGGGCAAAAGAAGTGCAGTATCCGGCGCGCCCGCTTTTAGGGCTGGACGCGGAGGATATGAAAATCGTGGAAGATGAATTGCTAAAATGTATTAGCTCAGACTTGAGCTGACACTACGGCGGCACAGGGCCAAACCTAATCTGACAGGCAGCTTTGTGTCCGAAGCGGACGTTGATAAGATCAGTCTGCCTTAATCAACGAGGAGCAGGTCAGAGGTTGTAAGTAATTTAAGAGTCTGATCATTGCAGATCAGAGGTACTTGCGGAGTTTCCGTAGGCATAAAAAGCCCCCTAGGGCTTTTTATCGTTGGGGCTTGGCTCTAGTTCATTAGTGAAACTCTTAACGCCTAATCCAGTTGGGTCATCCGCAGGCAACAACTTATCAACCAATCCCTTTGCTATAGAATTAGCAGTTGCGCTTAAAGTTGGATTCATGATTGCCAATAAACCTACTATACAAGCTGTTGCAATTGCCCCACCTAAAACACTTATTACTGAGCCGCCAATGACTTTCAATAAAACTAGTGATTTTCTTTTCCACCAACCTGGCTGAGTCTGGTTAATAGCCCAAGCATTTGTTGTTATAGCCCATTCTTCACGCGCTTTTTTTTCAGCGGCTAACGCACGTTGTGTCAATCGATCGACTTTAATTGTATGAGCATTTTCGAGAGAAGTAATTTCCCCTTGATGGGCCAAATTGATTTCAGGCATAGCAGTCTGAATCGCTTGCGTCTCTATCTCTTTAATAAGTTGATCAGCTTTGCTTCTGTAGGTATCGAGCCATTGTGGATCGCTTACAACGTTATCGTGCCATTCCTGTAACTTCCCAGGGACCAATGCTTCTCCAAAGGTGTCGTGAAAAAACACTGCACGTTCGTCTTTATGGGATTTATAAATTGCATATGATATTAATTGTGGAGCATCTGTTCTGTTTTGAACCAGCTCTCTGAATACATATTTCTTTTGCTGTCCTGTCATAATCAACCCATAAAAAAACGCCCCAGTCGGGGCGCTTAATGATAATCGTTATTGTGCTACTTTTTCAGAACTCGAGGCTGTCCCAACAGATACATTTTTGCCATGACCGGCAGAATCCAGCTGCCGATCAAATTCATGAATCGTCACGCCAACTTCATACTTTTGATTGCCATCTGTAACTGAAGGATGCTGGCGAAATGATTCATAACCTGCACTTACTACAGCCGCTTGCGCGCGGATTAGATTGGTTTCATTTGAGCCACAGAGCACTACATATGGCTCATTCAGATTAACAAAGCGCATGTCCAACGCAGCGCGATTTGGATCTTCATTTTCATGCTCAACGAGGCTAACCCTCCTTTCATGAATTTGTTTCAGCGCGGATTTGGCCATATCGCGGATTTCATCAGGTTCAAAACCTGGAATGCAGTAGTTGTCTTTCATAATTACTCCCCCGACATTTCCCTCATTTTACACATTCGACATCCGTTTGTGCAAATAATCTCCACTAAACCAGTTTAGAAGTGCATTTTTTTATGAAATCTTCATATATCTCAAACCTGACGCAACACTTAATGACATGGGGTTCTTCCTGCTTTATGGAATCCCCAATGCAACATGCTAAACCAGTGTGCGAAAATTCACAGCGGTAAAAGCTTAGAGATTTTTGACGCGCATTAGCTCTTCAGCATTCCCCTGAAACAGGGTTGTAGGCTAACGAACAAGCTGAATGGAGGACATTGGTCGTCATTATGTGATCTGCCAGTGCACAATACTGTCGAATAGCGTACGTCTTCTTTACGCTGTGAGTTAAACCTATGAAATGTTTGAGCTCAAGTTTGAACTCATACTCCTCAGTCAGTGATCCCCACGTTGTGCCACCAGCCATCAACCTGCCTCAAATTGTATGCCGCCTGACAGGGCGGCATTCTTTTATGCATGAATACATCCATCCCAATCAACGACATTCCGCGCCTGCTGCGCAATCTGATCCGCATTGGCACCGTTGCCGAGGTGGATTTAATTGCGGGCACCTGTCGCGTGAACACCGGCGGCAACGTCACCGACTGGCTGCACTGGCTGACGTCCCGCGCAGGGCGTTCCCGTTCCTGGTGGGCACCGTCTGCTGGTGAGCAGGTTTTGCTGTTCTGCCTGGGCGGTGAGCTGAATACCGCCTTTGTGATGCCCGGCGTTTTCTCTGACGAATTCCCCGCCCCGTCGGCGTCAGCCGATGCCGTACACGTCACGTTTCCTGACGGCGCGGTGATTGAGTACGAACCCAAAACCGGCGCGCTGCTGGCAACCGGCATCAAGTCCGCCACGGTGAATGCCGCCGATAAGGTAGCGGTGACTGCTCCGCTGATCACCTGCACGGCGACAACGCGCATCACGCTCGATACGCCGGAGGTGGTCTGCACCAACAAACTCACCACCGGCACCATTGAGATTAAACAGGGCGGCAAGATGACCGGTAACCTCACCCATTCAGGCGGGAGCATCACGTCAAACGGCATCGTTGTTCATACCCATCAACACGGCGGCGTCCAGACGGGCGGCGGTCAAACGCAGGTGCCGTCATGACTAACGCGAAATACATCGGCCTGGCTCGCAACACGGGGCGCAGCGTCGAAGACCTGGCGCACATTCAGCAGTCGGTCAGCGACATTCTGCGCACGCCCGTCGGTTCCCGCGTCATGCGCCGTGACTATGGTTCACTGCTGTCGATACTGACTGACCGCCCGCAGAATGCCGCGCTGCGCCTGCAAATCATGGCGGCCTGTTACAGCGCGATCCTCAAGTGGGAGCCACGCGTCAGCCTGACCGGCATCACCTTTGAAACGACGTTCGACGGAAAAGGCGTGGTGGATATCACTGGCATCCGCAAAGACACGTCCGCCGCCATTTCCTTAACCCTACCCGTGAGCTGAATTATGGCAACTATCGACCTGAGCCAGTTACCCGCCCCCGACGTGGTGGAGGTGCTGGATTACGAAATCCTCCTGGCGGAACGCAAAGCCACGCTGGTGTCTTTGTACCCCGAAGACCAGCAGGCCGCCATCTCCCGCACGCTGACCCTGGAGTCTGAGCCGATTGTGAAGCTGCTGGAGGAGAATGCCTACCGCGAAGTGATCCTGCGTCAGCGGGTTAACGAGGCGGCGCAGGCCGTGATGCTGGCGTATGCCACCGGCGCAGACCTGGACAACATCGCCGCCACGTTTAGCGTGGAACGCCTGACCATCACGCCTGCGGATACGGTCAGCGTGCCCGCCGTGGCGGCGGTGATGGAAAGCGACGCGGATTTACGGGTGCGGGCGCAGCAGGCGTTTGAAGGGCTGAGCGTGGCGGGTCCGGTTGGCGCGTATGAGTATCACGGGCGCTCTGCTGACGGACGGGTGGCGGATATTTCGGTGGTCAGCCCGTCGCCTGCCTGCGTGACGATTTCCGTGCTGGCACAGACCGGCGACGGCACCGCACCTGATGATTTGCTGGCTGTGGTTCAGGCCGCGCTCAATGATGAGAACGTGCGACCCGTGGCTGACCGCGTGACCGTCCAGTCTGCCAGCGTGGTGAATTACACCATTGACGCCGTGCTGTATCTGTTCCCTGGTCCGGAAGCCGAACCTATCCGCGAAGCCTCGGAGGCAAAACTGATTGCCTACATCACTGCGCAGCACCGGTTAGGCCGCGACATCCGGCTGTCGGCGATTTATGCCGCACTGCACGTTGAAGGTGTGCAGCGGGTGGAGCTGAAAAGCCCGCTGGCCGACATCGAGCTGGATAAAACCCAGGCGTCGTTCTGCACCGCCTATACCCTGGCGGTGGGCGGTTACGATGAGTGATCGCCTGCTGCCCGCCGGTTCCTCGGCGCTGGAAGTCGCCGCCGCCGAAGCCTGCGCCGCGCTTGAAAACGTGCCGGTGCCGCTGCGGCAGCTTTGGGATCCGCTGACCTGTCCGGCAAAGTTTTTACCGTACCTGGCGTGGGCGCTGTCAGTTGACCGCTGGGATGAAAACTGGCCTGTCGCCACCAAGCGGCGCGTGATCCAGTCGGCCTGGTTCATTCATTGCCATAAGGGCACGGTGGGCGCTATCCGACGCGTGGTGGAGCCGCTCGGCTATCTGATTAACGTGACCGAGTGGTGGGAAACCGGCGACGAACCCGGCACGTTTCGCCTGGATATTGGCGTGCTGGAAACCGGCATCACCGAAGAAAT
>NZ_SJOJ01000044.1 GCF_004330295.1 Rahnella victoriana | reverse complement strand
GGTTATTTTCTTGTAAGATTTTGATTATTTCAAGATAGCTTTTGTCCGGTATCATTTTTTAATTCCATTAAAATTTAGTTATTTGAGAAATTATAACTATTTAAATAGCTAAAACAACCCAATCTTTCCCGCGGTCGTCGTTATATCTGTCGGTCATCATCTGGTTTTTATGGCCCAATAATTTCTGTGTGTCGATGCCCTGGGCACGATATAACCGTTCCGATAATGAGCGTTGTTCATGAAAAGATGGCGGCGTTCCCTCTGTCCATTTTAAGCCGCTGCGATCCCTGACATGTGAAAACGAAGCGGTGATGGAAGCGCTGGAAACTTGACCGCCTCTTTTTGCTTTCCCTGTCGTATGGTGGATGTGCAAAATGTAGGGGCTGACTATCATGTCGCGGCACCGGGTTATTACATCCCGAAGCGAGGTATCCAGTTCATCGCAACGTAACGAAAGGGGGATCGCCAGCTTCATACCGGTTTTCTCCTGTTCAATGTGCAAATGGTCGTCCCATATGTCGGAAAACTTCATGCGCGATATGTCCCCCAGACGCTGGCCGGTTACCACAGCCAGAAGCATGGAATTCTGGACGTAGTTTTGCGCACTCTCAGCGGCTTTGAAAATTACGCGCCATTCTTCAATATCAAAGCGTTCACGCTGCACTTTATTTATTGGTTTTCTGGTGGCTTGTGCAGGGTTGTAACCTGGTTCAACTTCGCCAGCGTGCTGCGCTTCTTTATAGACATCGACCAGTACCATGCGCACAACCTGAGCCATACGTCGCTGGCCGCGTTCTTTGTATTGTTCGATTATTGCCGCAATATCTTTTGCCCCAATAGACTGCAATTCCCTTGCACCACATTCCCGCCGGAACGCTTCAACCGGGGCTGATTTTTGCTTGTAGATGTTCAGTTTAATTTCGCCGCTCTTAAGCCGCTCTTCCTGAATTTTTATGTATTTATCCAGCCAGGTGCTGACCGTGATCAACATTCCCAGTTTCGTGCTGATTTTTTCCCGAATTGTGAACATGTGCTTCATTTTCTGTTCGGCCAGCCGTGTATTGGCATCGATCGCTATTTGCCGTGCTTCCTCCTCACTATCGCCTAGGCCGTGAAACTTTCCGGTGACCGGGTGCTTATAACGCCAGTAAACCTTTTTGGTTCTGGCGTCGGTATAGCAGGAGTGAATAGACCCGGGTTTCGTAGACACTTTTTTACCTCATAATGGAGGCCTAATGAAGGAGTGTTTATGTCAGTCAAAACGTTCACTGAAGAATTCAAAATTGAAGCCGTAAAACAGATCACTGAGCAGGTGTACCCTGTATCTGAGGTCTCCTCTCGACTTGGTGTATCCACTAATAGTCTTTACGCCTGGGTTAAGCGCTACCAGAAGCCCGAGCCGCAGCGTAAGCAGGACGATGCACTTCAGCATGAAGTAAAGCGCCTCAGGCAAGAACTTAAGCGAGTAACTGAAGAGCGGGATATCTTAAAAAAGGCCGCAGCGTACTTTGCAAGAACGTCAGGCTGAAGTACGCCTTCATTAAACAAATGTCCTCCTTTTATGCTGTACGCCGGTTGTGTCTGGTTCTTGGCCTCCATTACAGCGGTTATTACCAGTGGCTAAAGCGACCTCAATCTTTGCGTACCAGGCAAGATGAGCGCCAAACAGGTCTTATTAAGCAGCTGTGGCTTGAAAGTGGTACGGTTTATGGTTATCGAAAAATCTGGCTCGATATGAAAGATCTGGGTGAATGCGTCGGACGTAACAGGATCGCGCGCCTGATGAGGCTCGCTGAACTAGCATCTCAGACTGGATACCGAAAACGACGCTATTACGGTGGCGGAAAGCCTTCTTTTGCCAGTCCAAATTACCTTGAACGCCAGTTCGTTGTCCCAACCCCAAATACGCATTGGGTGAGTGACATGACTTATATAAGGACGCATGAGGGTTGGCTGTATCTGGCTGTTGTTCTTGATCTCTTCTCACGCAGGGTTATCGGCTGGAGCATGGGCGGACGAATGACCGCTGAGTTAGTAATGGATGCATTATTGATGGCGGTATGGCGACGTAAACCAACGGCAGAAGTATTAATCCATTCAGATCAGGGCTCTCAATATACGAGCGAAAGATGTCAGCATTTTATGACAGCTCACAATTTAAAAAGCAGCATGAGTCGTCGGGGTAATTGCCATGACAACGCAGTGGCAGAAAGCTTTTTCCAGTTGCTAAAACGGGAACGCATAAAGAAACGGATCTATAAAAATAGGGAAGAAGCGAAGGCGGATATCTTCGATTATGTCGAGATGTTTTATAATGCTAAACGCCGCCACAGTGCCTGTGAGGATCAAGCCCCTGCAGTTTATGAAAGTGCCTGGTTCATGAGGCACGGAACAGTCTAGGAAACTAGGGTCTATTCACACTGGCATTTATAGCCGCCATTTCCATTTTCTAAAATCACAACAGTCATTAACGGACCGCCAGATTTAACCCTTACAACATGGCCAGGTTTAAACATATTTTCCATAGATACTCCTTGTTTCAACGGAAGATCAGTTTAGGTAAAGGGATGCAAATAAGATTTGTCTTATATAGTAAACTTTTTTAACGCGGTATCCAAATTTTTTATAATACTCCGCCAAGGTATTCGGTGGATGAATAAAACCCCATTTCATACTGCGTTGCCGGTGATGGTAGGGCGAAGGAAGGGCATCATCAGGTTTGACCTTGTCGTTGCTCCTGAAATCACTTGGCCGTTGCTTCCGACAGAGCAGAGCGGCTCGTAAACCTTCTTGCTTTCAAAATCCGACCTCTAAGATTTTTCTCTCACCCAGCACTTCACAATCCAGAATCCTCATGATTGTACTTTGTACATGAACAGTTCTTATGATTGTTTAAATTCATATTGCCTTCATAAAAATTTATATTTAGAAGTGTCACGCCAAAAGCTCCTGGCAAAATGGTTTAGCAAACTTGGCCAGTATCTAGTGCTATCAATTGTGAATTTTTCACACATAAGATCTGCACCTTTTGGTGTGGATGTTTTATAATCTCCACGAGTTATCTGCCATGATGGACTCGCCCTTCAGCAGGCGTTGAGCATTCAACAGGGATGTATGTAATATGCTTGGGCCTTTTCAATCCAATAGGAAAGAAAAATAAAAAATGATGAAAAGTTAAAATTGTTGATATTAATACTGATTGTTTGTGTGGGTAGCGTTGTTGGTTGGAACTATTGGAATAATAATCACGTTGGGGTCGTTGATTCGCTGGGTTATCTCAAGCTAAACATGAGCGAAGTTGATGTCACCTTGACTTATGGACGCAAACCAGATTGTGAGCAAACGCAGGGTGATACGAAAATGATGGGTTTTCGCAGCGTCGGACTCACATGTGATGATTGGGCTTATCTTGACAAAGGGATAAATAACAAATACCAAGTTAATAGAATATGTTCTTTTGGAGCTCGGCAATTTTCACCAAAAAATATGCATAATATATATGATGAAAGCGACGTAGTTGACAAGTTAGGGAGTCCGACTTCGGTGAGTATTAGTGAGGATGGGACTTCTAAAATAGATAATTTTGAAAATAACAATATTGCAGTTGGAATTCAAGGTTCGAGCATTCGGTTTTGGTGTGTATCAAATGCCTTACCTATTGCTTATGAAAAGGAGCATAAGTAATTCCTTAATAACTCCAAGTCAAGCCTTTGGCACCTTTCTGCCTCACGCGGGCTGGATAAGAATATTGCAGGGCGGTGATTTTGCCAGATTACAGGCACAAAAAACCCGGCTCGGTGGCCGGGTTATGCTTGAATATCTACGATGAACAACTTATTAATGAGGCCTTTTTTAACTGTAGCCTTGGCTGTCACCGTTACGCATGAGCCTCCGGCCCCACCGCTTACCATATAAGAGCTAAGGGCTGCCAAGTAAGGATTTTGCGACGTTGAGGCTGAGGGATCAGTTATTTGAGCCATCACACGGCGGCCTGATTCATCGCCATCAATAAGCACCTTTGCTGACATGCGATGCGCATCAAATTCTGTAACAAATACACGATATTCACGTAGACCAAGGACCTCGTCATCGTCCAGTTGATCAATGATTTCTTTGTCGGCCTCAGTGATAGTCGCAGCTCGGTTTCCCGCCCCAGTGCTTACACTGATTTTGTCACAGGTATTACCAATTGGGGATACAGCCTGACGAACTGAAGGGCGCAGTTCTCCCGCCATCTTATCGATCACTGATATCAATCCGTCGATGGTAGGTCTGTCCTTATTTCCGAGGGCTTCAATAGCCTTCTCAAGAGCTTCTTTTAAGGCCTTCATTTCCTCTTTCTTCTGTGCGTTTCGAGCAAATATATAAGGTATTAATGCACCGAGTATAGCCCCGGCAGATCCTGAGAACAATTGAGACTGTGATATGAAATTCAGCGCAGCATCAAGAGTAAAGCAGTTTGCCCGAGCCTCTTTTGCATATACTTTTACTTCCTGATATGAAACATTTTTTGAGTACTTTTGTGTGAGTGCGAATGTGCCGGCTGTTGCTAAAATCTTAGAAAAACCCTTTAAAGATTCGCCAAGGCATGTCAATTCGATTTGATGATTTTCAGCGTCTTTGCCGTCGTAGCGCAGGGAAACGTTCACATCTTGAATTCTAACGGACTCCATCCGTAGACCCTCGGTAATTTATAATTGGAAAATTATTACCAATCATCATAGATCGGAAAGCTACCAACACAAATACTGTGGATAAATCAGGGAGTAAGTTAGAGCCGAATTATATCAAGGGTGAAACCAGTCATCCGCGCTTTCCCACGTATTCTGCAACATCACATCGATCACTTCTTTGTCACGAGGCGTACCGCCCATCACCGACATCCCATCATTGCCAGCTCGGCGAACGCTGAACGTAGCGCCCGGGTAATTTCTTTCCAGCCTTTGCTCAAACTCAACTTTGAAAGCCTCGACCGCGCCGACGGGCAGTTGCTTGGTTTTATCGATCAGCAATTCTACGTGCATAAAACCCCCTCATTCGATTCCCAGCCATTCGTTCGCATCATCGAACATCTCTTCCACTATTCCGGACAGAATCGCTTTCTGTGCTTTGCTGGCGTCCGTGTTGATACTGCTTAGCGTCACCATTGGCTTAACCTTCACGTCAGCATCAGGGAAGGTGCCATGTACGCGCTTGGTAAGTTCAGCCAAGACCAGCGAATTGGCGTTCGGCACGCCGGCCATATTTCTTTTGTCGTAAATGAGCTCAACAAACATAAATCACCTAGCAGAAATTTAACTGGATATACATACAGTATGTATTTGTTTGGGCAAAATAAAACCCTTCTGCAAAACAAAATTTATTCTTAGTAAATTCATGCAGTTACAAACACTAATTTTTGCAGTCAAACACATTCATGACGAATGGTATTTTCTATGTTAATCAAGGCATTAAATCATTTGGCTCGCTCTGCTGCTGCGTCATATGGAATGGTTCGAAGCCGCAGACCTGATCGTGAAAGGCATGGAAGGCGCAATCGCGGCTAAAACCGTGACTTACGATTTCGAACGTCTGATGGAAGGCGCCAAGCTGCGTAAATGTAGCGAGTTTGCCGACGACATGATCGCAAATATGTAATTGCGGGATAGTTGAAAGATCAGCGGAGGCTTAATGCCTCCGTTTTTTATGCGTAAAATTCAGCTGAGGCGGTTTTGCGCGGGGGGTTCTTCAACGTTTTTCGCAATACCTTCGTAGCCCACCAGAAAAAAGGCTCTGGAGGGATGTCTGGCACTGGCGGAGAAGAACTCGGCCACCAGATCTTTATCCAGACAGTAGTTGCGTGACAACACCCCGGCTTCAAAAGCCGCGTTATTATCATCTCCGGTCAGTTGAGCTTGCTGATGTGCATAGCCCAAAACAAAGCCGCGCAAATACTCTTTGCAGTAACCTGACACCTGCGATGCAGGCCATGCGCTTTCGGCAGACAGACCCGCTTTTAGCCCTTTCCCAAAATGGTTTTGCATTCCACATTCCTCATCAATCAAGCGCTGTATAATAAATCATATAGCGATTATTCAGGCAATGACCTGCCGCAAAAGAAAGCGCTTTTTGAGGGCATAAACAGACGAAGAGGGGCAAACCCGATGGGGTGGAATTTGACTTAATGCTAAAAATATCAGGAATTTGATTTAAGGTAACACCGCAGCAAGCACCTATTTTTACTGCGGATTCAGTCAGATAATAGTTTATTTTTTCGGCCTTATTGTGCATCCCCGGCTGCGGTGTTACATATGAGCGACTTTTTGCCACAGGAATGACTTTTTGTTGCGCTCACTCCTCTCCCACTCTCTGTTCCGTATTGATCTGCGACGCCTGATTCTGATTTTAGCTGTGATGAGTGCCTTCGTGACGTTGGCCAACAGCTTTTATGCCAGTTATCGTGTTCAGCGCCAGTTACTGATCGACAATACGCTTGAAGAGAATCGCGTGTACGCGACGAAACTGGCGGCTAGTACGGAACAGTTTCTGAAAAGTATGCAAAAGCAGCTTGCCTACAGCAGTGTGATCGCGGCGAGCCATTTCGACGATCCTGATGTTCTTCAGTCGGAAACCGCACGGCTCAAATACCAGACGGACAGTTTTAATTCTGTCGTGCTGACCAATGCGCAAGGCAAAATTCTGGCGACGTCCCCTGACAGCCTGCAACTGGTTGGCCATATTCTGAAAACGCCCGGCGCGCTCGAAGCGCTGAAAGAACGCCGGCCGCTGATCAGCAAGCCGTATATCTCGGTCGCTCAGAATCTGGTGATCGTGATTTCCACGCCGATTTTCACCCCAGACGGCAAATATTTAGGCTATATCGCCGGTACTATCTATCTGCGTCAGAAAAGCATTCTCAATGAATTACTGGGTGAACATTATTACCGCGACGGCTCGTATATTGCGGTGCTGGATAACGAGCGCCGTATTCTCTATCACCCGGATGCGTTTCGTATCGGCGAAGTCGTCAAGCCGCGTCCGGTGACGGAAGTGGTCAAACAGCACACCAATGGCAGCCTGATGGTCACCAATCTGGCAGGGGAGGCGATGCTGGCCGGTTATGCCGTGGTGCCGTCCTCCGGCTGGGAAATAATCACCCAGCGACCGACCGGGGCGACGCTGAAACCGCTGGAAGGGCTGATGGTCAAGGTGCTGAAACACCTGACTCCGCTGGCGCTGCTGACGTTACTCTGCGTCTGGCTGTTCTCGCGAATGATTGCGCATCCGCTCTGGCTGCTGGCGCGAAGTGCCAATGAAATGGATAAGCCGGATATCTCCACCAATATCCGCGAAATCCCGTCGTGGTATTTTGAATCGACCCAGCTTAAACGCGCCCTGCTGATCGGCATTAATCTGCTGCAAAAGAAAATCGGCAAGCTCAAATTTGAAACGCAAACGGATCCGATGACCGGTCTGTTTAACCGGCGCGGACTGGCGATGACGCTGGAATCTGTGGTTCAGCTGCGCCAGCAATTTTCTGTTATTGCGCTGGATATCGATCACTTTAAGTCGATCAATGATTCGTACGGACATGATATCGGTGATGAAGTGATTAAATCGCTGGCAGAACAAATCCGCCATAATGCCCGTGAAAGTGACATTCTCTGCCGTGTCGGCGGGGAAGAGTTTCTGGTCTTACTGCCGGGGACGGCATCAGGAGAAGCACAAGCGATTGCCGAACGGTTGCGACTGAATGTGGAAACATTGGTGTTGTCAGGGATCCGCCCGATCACGATTTCATTAGGTGTGGCGCACTGGGATCTGCAACAGGGTGAACCTGAAACCGCGCTGAAAAAAGCCGATGAAGCGCTGTACAAAGCCAAGCAGGATGGCCGCAACCGCGTCGTGGCCGCGCAGCAATAATGAGTCACTCAGTCCATCAGGGCATCTTACTGCCCTGATGGCGGTTATTTGGCGGCGGCCTGCTGTTTTTTGGCCTGCGCTGCCAGATGATGTCCGATAGCACATCCGGCGACAGCGCCGAGTACCGCATGATGTTTCAGATGACCGACCACCCCTCCTGCGACCGCGCCTTTAAGACAGCCTTCCGCCTGCGCAAATGCGCTTATGAACAGCATGCTGAACAGGGCGGTACCCAACATCGTTTTTTTCAACTTCACTCTCCTAAAATGAACATGTCGTGCTGTGGCTGAAAATGTCATAACCCGCCACGCTTTGTCATTTTGCGATCTGTAAGCAGGTACTGCGGTTGTTACCTGTCTGAGGCGTGAACCCGCATGCGGCAAGTGACAAGAGAAAAAGAGGACAGTTACAACTGCTGAAGCGGTTAACGACTCATTGAACAAGGGTTTACTTTGCGCGCAGGCGGGGAAGTAATGCACTTTTTTAAGTCTGCTAAACTTAATGTCAGTAACCGGCGGAGAACTTCTTTCTCCGCTGTCTCCGGTTATTTTCCACCCGTGAAGAAGGATGCCGCTATGACGCATCAAGAACAATTGCAGGCCCTGATGGTTCGCATTGACGCGCTGGAACAACGTGAAAGACAACTGACGTATGCCTCAAATGCCTATCAGGCGATTTTGACGACGTTGCTCGGGATACTCGATAAGCCCACCCGGGATCGGGTGATCAGCATGGTCGATCAGGCTCATGATGTGGCCTATGCCAGGGCGAATCTGGAGCAGAAAGGAAATATTCTGGGTGCCGACGACATTACCCAGCGCATTTTTTTATTTGCACAGGGGCGGGCAGCGCAATCTAAGTGACGTCAGAAAGAAAATGAAAGGACGACTTGTTGCCCGAAAAGGCGACGAGGTTTTGTCGCGCCGCGCGCTCAGGAACGGCGGTCTGTTTTTAGCATATTGATGGCCGCGCCCAGCAGGATACGTCGCTGAACACCGGTAGCACAGGCCAGTTGTTGATCGAGATAACCAATCAGCGCATCGGCACTCAGAGGTTCCCCTCTGTGGCGCATCTGAATAACACCGTCTCCGATAATACGCGCCACTTCATCCCAAAGCGGTTGGATCTCACTTTCCGAGAATTTCATATTCGCTCCCGTTTCGTGTGATTTACGTACAATCTACCATCTGAGCAGCGCGTGGCAAGTGTTGGCGGAGATCGCGAAAGGGCAGGGAAAGCGCGGGGAGGATTTTCCTTCCGGCGGGTGTCACCGGAAGGAAAAACGGATTGCTGTTAGTGCTTAATTACATACAAGTCTTTGGTATAAATGTAATTGAGCAGGCTGTCGTTGAAGCCGCCGACATAAGGTTTAACCAGACGTGAACTGACATAGTGATACAGCGGGATCACCGGCGACTGCTCGGTTAATACTTCTTCTGCCCGCTGATAGGCTTTGCCCACATCCGCTTTGTCTGTGGCTTTCAGCGCATCATTAAGCGCCTGGTCATAAGCTGCATTGCTGAATTTAGGCGTGTTCTCACTGTTGCCTGTACGCAAGGTATTCAGGAACGTGGAGGGTTCGTTGTAGTCAGCAATCCAGGCATAACGCACCACTTCATATGTCCCCTGATGCATGGTGTCCAGCATGGTTTTCCATTCCTGATTTTGCAGAACAGCGTCTACACCCAGATTCTTTTTCCACATCGACGCGGCGGCAATCGCAATGCGCTGATGTGCTTCCGAGGTGTTATACAACAGGTTGAATTTCAGCGGATGGTTGGGGCCAAAACCGGCTTCGGTGAGCAGTTTTTTCGCTTCTTCGTTGCGCTGTTCCTGCGTCAGGCTGGCTTCTTTAGGTTTGGCGAAGGTAAAACCACCGGTGTTATCCGGCGAGAGATGCCAGGCTGGCGTTTGTCCCTGACCCATCACTTTATCGGCGATGATCGATTTATCAATCGCCAGATTCAGCGCCTTACGCACGCGGACATCGTTAAACGGCGGCTTCTGGGTGTTCATCGCATAGTAATACACCGCCAGATATGGGCTGACATGAACCTGCGAACCCAGTTCTTTTTTCAGCGAGGCAAATAGCGGCGTGGGGATGGTATTGGTAATGTCGATTTCCCCGGCTTTGTAGCGGTTAACGTCGGCCGTGCCGGAGGCTATCGGTAAATAGGTCACTTTATTGATGACGGTATGGGCGTTATCCCAATAATTCGGGTTGCGGACCGCCGTAATGCGTTCGTTAACCGTCCAGGTGTCAAGTTTGAAAGGACCGCTGCTGATCAGGTTGCCCGGTTGTGTCCACTTGTCGCCGTATTTTTCAACATCCGCCTGACTGACAGGGGAAAGCGAGGGATGCGCCAGCATACCGAGGAAATAGGAAAGCGGCTGATCGAGGGTAATTTCCAGCGTCTGTTTATCCAGCGCTTTGATGCCCAACTGGTCCGCCGGCTTTTTGCCATCAATGATTTCAGCCGCATTCAGCATATGCATACTGCCCAGGTAGCTTTCATAAGGTGATGCCGTTTTAGGATCGACTAAACGGCGCCAGCTGAACACCACATCCTGCGCGGTAATAGGGGAACCATCGGACCAGATGATGCCGGGACGCAAATGGAAAACCCAGGTTTTATTGTCTTTGGTTTCCCAGCTGGCTGCGAGTGATGGCTGGGCATTTCCCTGATTGTCGATGGAGATCAGGCCTGCGAACAGATCGCTGAGGATATTGAATTCCACATCACTTTCAACTTTATGCGGGTCAAGTGAGGCGGGTTCACTGCCATTGTTACGAACAATTTCCTGTTTGGCTGCCAGTTCAACGCCTGCGGGAACGGTCGCGGCGTGTGTGGCGAAAGAAGTCATGAACGTCGCGGAGAGAAGGAGTGCCAGTGGTAGTTTTTTGAAGCACCCATAAGTTTTACGTATCGTCATTGCCATTTCCTGCCCTGTCAATATGGTTAAATATCAATGAGTAACAGGGTATTCATACCTTTGTTCGGACAGTTTAGCAATCTTTATAAGGCTTTTAGATCCACTCTGTGAAAGGTGGCACACAGGATTAAAAATCGGCATTCTCATGCGCCGGGATCCAGTAGCCATCGATAAAATCTTCAATAGGGTAACAGCCAGCCTGGCGTAAGCCTTGCTGATGCATCGCGACCGTGCATTGTTTCTGAGTATTAAAGGCATCCACGACTAAATCTTCACATCCGCCGCCCAGATAACAAATAGTCAAAACAAGTGCGAACATAGCGCGTCTCCTCCTTTGTCATCAGATTAAGCATAGATCCAATGCAGCATTAACAACATGTGAGGCTGTGCGTTTGCTGTTTATTTGTCCGCTCTGACGGGGGTGAAAAAGCCTGCGAAGGCAGAAAAGAGAATTTCAATAAAGGGCGTGATATCCTCGCGACCATAATTTTTATGAATGACCGTAATGAAAGGAGTAACGCATGTCCGAGTCTTTAAACAGAGAACAGGAAATCGAATCCGATCTGGTGGCGTGCCAGCTGGTGATCAAACAAATTCTGGATGTGATTGAAATTATTGCGCCTGCTGAAGTGCGCGAAAAGATGTCTCATCAGCTGAAAAGTATTGATTTCAGCAAGCATCCTGCCGGAGCCGATCCGGTGACCAAGCGTGCTATCGAGAAAGCCATTTCGCTGATCGAGTTGAAATTCACTAAGCACGACAGCTGATAAACAGTGTCATGCCTGCATCAGCGGGCATGACAATGAAAGCCTGCAATAAAAATGAGCTTTATTTGTTGTCGACGACTTCACCGACCTGCTTGAAAATCGGACAGTTTGAGACACCAATGACGCCGCTGTCAGAATGGATATACTGCGAACTGACGATCCCTCTGGCGGTTAAGTACTGACATTTCAGACCCAGTCCTGCCGCATTCTCGCTGCTGCCGACGGTCACGCCGTAACCCGAAAAAAGAAAAATCGCATAAATCACCGCCAGCACAATAATGGTCTTAACGATACCCATTCTGAAACTCCCTTAATGGCTCTCCTGAACAATTCAGGATATTGATAAGTCTAGTAGAAGTTATTTTTCCGGGAATGTCATTCCGTTTGATTCTGATTTGAGTACTGTCAGGATTGTGGCCATAAAAAATTGGCTCCTGAAAAGGAGCCAATGAGTTTTGAGACACGTTACTCAGGTCAGTACATTACCAGCGGTATTTCATACCCAGGTTTGCTGCCCAAGGCTGGTCAACATCGCTGCCGCCAAGGTAGTTCGCACCCGCATAAACGGTGAAGTTTTTGCTCATGTCGAACTGACCACCTAAACCAACGCGAACGGCTGAACCATCAACGCCGTTGTCGATACGGTCACCATTGATGTCTGCATCGTTGTTAGCATCTTCATACACATACGCCAGAGTGGCATACGGGCTGATAGCCTGATCGGCACCCAGGTCGAAGGTATAACCGACGTTGCCACCCAGCTCATAACGCATGCTGTCATAAGCCTGATCGGTGACACGCATGTTGTTGCTCATGGTGTAATCATCATCACCGATGAACACGCCAGTGACGCTTGCATATGGTGTCAGGTAAGCTTGCGGTGCGAATTTCCAGTCATAACCGACTTTCAGACCAAAGCCCCAGGCATCCGTCGTGCTGTCACCTGATACTTGCTGACCGTTGCTCATGGTGCTGTCAGTAGAGTTGCTGAAGTGGCTGTAGCTCAGGGAGGAATCGAAGAATGCGCCGTTGTTGAAGTCCAGGCTTGAGTAAACGCGTGCTGACTGGCTGTCAGTATCGGCATCTGCATCATCCATAGACAGGCTGGATTTCGCGAAGCTTGCAGCCATACCAACCAGCCACTGACGTTCGCCGCCACCTTCGGTGACTTTATCCAGACCGACCATGATGCCGTTGACGTCCTGATCGTAATCAATCACGCCATTGTCACCGTTTTGCTGACCGCCGAAGTAGTTAACCCACACACCGCCTTTATCATTACCCTGGGTGTGACGGGAACTGTTCATGCGGTTTTCTAAGGTGTCTTGCTCCATATGCCAGGTAGCAGCATTTGAAGAAGGCAGGCTCAGTGCTGCATTTGCGGTTGAAGTAATGCCTTGTTTTGCCAGCACAACGGTATCGCCAGCCTGTTCTGCCTGATATTTGTAAGCACCCAGATCAGCGGTGTTAGCGTGAGTAAAGGTCGCGTTACCGCCATAGATGCGGATCAGCTCTTTATTCTGATAATCAGCAACCTGACCTTCGCCGGTTGCGTTATCGATACGCACCTGATAGTTACCGTTAGCCACGCCATTTACGGCCAGATGACCGTCGGAGTTAATACCGATGGTTCCCTGATCATAAGCGTAATCAGCGGCAGTTTTGTCACGGGCATTGTTCATATCAGCGTTAAGGACATACTCACGGCTGCCGATATCAAACGTACCGTTATCAGTCAGTACCATGTTATGCGTATCAACCTGGCCCAGACCTAAGTTCAGTTCAGAACCGTTGCCCACAGTGATGGTGTTGGCGTAGAGGGCGGCAGTTTCTTCGGTCAAAGAAGCCTGGCTGCCTGAGTTCAGGTTCAGTTCATCCGTGTAAACGCCACCGTGTGCAGCGATTTTCAGGGTTGAGGCATTGGTCAGGGAAATGTGGTCTGCCAGCAGGTCAGATTCAGCAACGTTTACCTGAGAATGGTTGTTCACGGTCAGATCGTCAATGTTAGACGCTTTGGTGGTATCCCACTCAGAACCGTTGTTCAGCGCCACATCGAACAGGCCACTTTGATAAACCTGATCACCGGTCAGATAACCGTTTGTGCTGCTGAAGACAGAGCCCGGCCAGATGCTGTTGGTGCTGCGATTATAGAGTGATGAATCCATCTGAACATTTGAGATGGCTGCGCCAACCCATTTGCTGCCGTTGTCGAGCGTCAGGTTCAGCTCGTCAGTGTCATCCCAGCCATTGGTATCCAGAGTGCCATCAGCGTTGCTGTCATGACCGCCAACGTAGTAGTTTTCATCGAAAGTACTTTCGAAGTAAACATCACCGGTAAGGGTTGAGTTATTGAATACTGCATTGGTTTTCATTGCGTTATCCGCAGTGGCACTTGCCACAACGGATAATGCGACGTCGTCAGCCTGAGTACCGGCTGCGCTGATATTGCCGTAATCGCTTGGCTTGTCGGACTGGCCATAGAAACCGGTGGTCTGCAATTCTGTATAAGAACCAGAAGTCAGCACGGAATCATTAACCGTCAGGGTATTATCAAATGTGTTGCTGTTATTAACGTCGGTATCTTCCCACTCGTAACCTTGCGACAGCGCAATGCCTGCCACGTGAGAATTATTTTTGATAACGATGTCACTTTCCTGATCCAACGTCACCGCCACACCCAGACCATATGTATCCAGCGTTTCGTGGTCACGGACTTTATTGGCATCAGTCACGTCATAATCGAAATGTTCGTAGGTGTCATTGATGGTGGAATTATCAATGGTCAGTTGCAGACGGGACTGGTCGTAATCATTACGCGCATCGCCGCAGTCAGTGGTCATGCACTCTGAAGTGATCATGCCATTGACGGTCGTGTTGGTGATATTCAGCGTATTGCTGGTGTTGTTATCAAAACCCAGATAGTAAGTGGAGATAACGCCGTTCACTACTGAGTCATTGATGGAGGAGTAAATATCTCCACCGGCATAACCGTTATCGGTGCCGTCGTTATCGGCGTAGCCACGGTAGCCAATGTGACCCGCTAAAGTTGAATCGTGGTAGAAAGTGTCATAAACGGTACCCGAGATATCCGCTGACATCGCCGCAGGTGCCGCGGCCGCAACAGCGCAGGCCAGCGCTATTTTAGACAAGAAGAACTTTTTATTCCATGCATGCATTTATTAATCCCTCAACAAAAAATAGTCAGCATGAACCAGCTGAAAATTATTTCAGCCACTATGCTTTCATTTATATAACAGAAGAGACAGATGAACTGTTCGACGGCGGGATGATATTTTAATGCATAGTGTAATTC
>NZ_SJOJ01000043.1 GCF_004330295.1 Rahnella victoriana | reverse complement strand
ATAGGTTGAAGTATGCTTTGACCGGGTGTTAGCCCTTAAAACCCCCTCCCAGCCTCCCCCTTCGCAGGGGGAGGAGCTAAGCTAAACTCCCCTTTCTTTCTGTTTCTCCTACACTTTCCTCACTTCCCCAATGGAGTCACTCATGAAAATCGCTCTCGTCACCGGCGCCAGTCGCGGTATCGGCCGTGCAACGGCTCTTCTTCTTGCGCAGCAGGGTTATGCTGTCGGCGTGAATTACCTTAATAACGACATCGCAGCGCAATCTGTTATCGATGAAATCCATCAGGCCGGTGGTAAAGCGATAGCGTTGAAAGCCGATATTGCCGATGAAGCACAGGTTGTCGCGATGTTCAGACAGTTGAGTGCCGAACTCGGGCCGCTCACCGCGCTGGTGAATAACGCCGGAATTTTGTTCCAGCAGACGACCCTTGAAAATCTCTCCGCTGAACGTATCAATAAAGTGCTGTCCACCAATGTGACGGGGTATTTCCTGTGCTGTCGTGAGGCGGTAAAAATCATGTCGCATCGTCATGGCGGAAAGGGCGGGGCGATTGTGAATGTGTCCTCGGCGGCTTCCCGTTTGGGTGCGCCGGGGGAATATGTGGATTACGCGGCGTCGAAAGGGGCGGTGGATACCCTGACCACGGGGCTGGCGCTGGAAGTGGCGGCGTACGGCATCCGCGTTAACTGTGTACGTCCGGGTCTGATTTATACCGACATGCACGCCAGCGGCGGTGAGCCGGGACGCGTCGATCGCGTTAAAGCCAATCTGCCGATGCAACGCGGCGGGCAGCCGGAAGAAGTGGCACAAGGCATTGCATGGCTGCTGTCGGACGCTGCCTCTTACGTCACCGGCAGCTTTATTGAGCTGGCTGGCGGCAGATAATGAGGGAAAACGGGGGATGGCTCCCCGTTTATACCGCTTACTTTTCGATTAAAAATGTCACCGGTTCACCGGCTTCGGTGATGTCCACGTAACGTGCTTCGCTCAGCTTCCCCTCCGCCAGTGTCGATGGCGTGACCTTTTTCGATGATTTCACGATGCCCGTTTTCACCGGTCGTGCCGTCGGATTCCATCCGCGTATCACCCAGTGATCGCCGCGTTGTGATTTTTTCAGCGTGCTGAAATGCAGCGGCGTGTCCCAGCTCATTAAACTGTAATCCGCCGGGAATTTCAGTCCGTGCGGATTAAGCCGGAAGCGCGACCAGCCGGTGGCCAGATACGCCAGCATCGGCGTTTTCCATTCTTCCACGCGCCGCCAGACATCCGCATCAGGTGCGCCGGTCAGCGGCATCACCGCCAGCGAACAATGATGAATGCCGGGGATTTGCGAGTCAGGCGAGGGCAGAACCATCCCCGATGCGCGCCCCGGCCGGTAAGGCATATTGGCGCGCCCCAGCCAGCCGACGCTGCGCAGCAACGTGATCGCCAGAACGTCGTTGTGTTCCTCAGGAATTTCATACTCGCGCAGTCCTTCGGTCACCGCACACAGACCGCGGGTTTCATCGTGCATCATCACCAGACTTTGCATCGGATACAGCGCAGCGGGCGCTTCGGTCCAGTTTTCTTCCTGCCAGATTTTCATGGCAGCAGGCTGATTATCCCGCTGGATCAATCCGAACGGCTGGTCGGCGAAATGCACCTGACTGACCGCGCCGGTGGGCATCAATAGCTGCAACCGGTGGCCGCGGATCTGATTATCCACGGTGATTTCCACGTTCAGCTGCGGCGAGTTATGCGCCAGCGTCAGGGTCAGCGTGACATCCAGCCTGGCGTCCGTCAGCCGCTGCTGGCGCGAATCGAGATCCTGCGGAACCGGCAGCCGGTAGCGCAGCACCATGCGGTTAAACAGGCTGCCGCCGTCGGTGCGGCATTCGATCAAATGGCCGTCGCCGGTAATTTTCCAGTCTTCCACCGGCGGCGAATAGTTGTAGTTATCGCCCGCATCACCGCCGTCGACCAGTTGCAGCAGAGAGTGATAATGCTGACCGCTGCGTTTGTCGGTCAGCGTCAGCACGCCGTGCGCATCGGCACGCAGATGCAGAAAATGATTCTCCAGCTGGCGCGCGTTCACGGTATGTGCCGGATGTTGCGATACTTCGCCGGGCTTAAACCACAGCGTGGTGTAGCCGCACGCAGGCACGTTTCTGACTTCCACCTGCAACTCACATTTACGGAACCAGGTGGTTTCCGTGCTGTTCGACAGCTCCTGTACCACCGTCGACATATCCTGCGGCTGTTCACGCACAAGCTGCCAGTGACAGTCGTTCCCCTCGCTGTCGCACAGGCGGAAATCACGTTCCGGCGTCATCACCGTCAACGTCACGATCCCGCTGCGCTGACGGGGCAGGCTGTTAAACAGCAGGATTTTTGTGCCGTCCTGTGTGGCGGTGATCCCTTCGCTGAGTGTCTGGAAGTTTAAATCCAGCAACTGTTGCGCCATTTCCATGCCGGAAAGCAGCCGGTTTTTCACCATCGCATTGACGCGATCCGAATTGCAGCCGCCGATGCTGTCATGGGCATGGGACTTCATCGCTTCGCGCCAGATGTTATCCACGGCAGTTTGCGGATACGGCAGACCAAGCGAAGCATTCACCGTCAGCAGCGGTTCGAGATACTGACTGAGGGTTTTCTCCAGCCTGGCATTCAGTTTTTTAATGTCGGTGCGGGTGGAAAAAATACCGCGATGGATACGCATGTATTTCGGGCTGAGCAGTTCGCCGTGATAATCCGGCAAACGGTCCCGCTGTGTGTCGATAACCTCAAAAAATTCACTGAAACTGCTGTTCACGTAACGGAATTCATCCTGCTGCCGATTCAGTGCCTGCAACATTTCCGGCACCTGATATTCGAACGGTGACTGATCATTGCCGTTCGGCAATAAGATATGATCCGTGGCGGCGAACTGCGCCTGTTTGTGGCTGGCTTTCATTACCCCCGGCAAGGCTTTTCCCACGTCTGCAGGTAACCATTTGGCACAACCGTAACCCCACGGCAGCACCGCCGTGGTGACTTTACTGCCGTCGTCGCTGTGCCAGACAAACTCCGTTTTTGCGACGTCATGCTCGCTCCAGCCGCGCCAGAGTACCGCGTGGCGGATGCCGAACTGATTTAAAAACATCGGTAACTGCGCACTCTGACCGAAGGAGTCCGGCACATAACCCACCGGCATCGGCGTGCCGTATTTGCCTGCGCCCTCAATACCTAACAACAAATTACGGGCGATGGATTCCGCACCGACCACCAGAAAATCGGTTTGCGTATACCACGGACCGGTGAGGATCCGCCCGTCGCGGATAAGCGCGGTCAGGCGCGGCAGATTTTCCGGCGCGACCTCAAGATAATCGTCGAGGATCACCGTCTGCGCATCCAGCACGAACGGCGGTAATTGCGGATCGGCTTCCAGCCGGTTGAGCAGGTCATCCATAAAATAATACAGGACGGCTTTGGAATCATTTTCGGTGAAATACCATTCACGATCCCAGTGAGTATGCTGAATCAGATGGACGGTTTTCATTGGCGGTTCACCTTGAATTTAGGCGCCGGAGAAGCGGCAGGTTTAATCAGCGACTCTGTATCGCCATGGCGGAATACCAGCAGCGAGCCGAAGGCGACCACCGCAGAACCGGCGGCAATTGACAGGATATAAACCGGCCAGCCATCCACCGCCAGCCAGCCGTAAAAACCTGAAATCGGCGCATGATTCACCGCCCCTAAACCGACGGCCATTGCCGAACCCAGCGCAGAGCCGATGACATTAATTACAATGATTTTTGGGTTAGAAAGCGCAAACGGGATCGCGCCTTCTGACACGCCGATCAGCCCCATCAGCGTCGAGGCTTTTCCCGCCTCGCGCAGTGATTCGGGGAACCGCTTCTTCCACAACAGTGTCGCCACGCCCAGCCCGATCGGCGGGATGATAATCGCCACCTGCGCGGCCGTATTCGGGTCATAAATGCCGGAAGCCAGCAGCGCCATGGCGGTGGTCACTGCCGCCTTATTGATCGGACCGCCAAGATCAAAGCCCACCATGCCGCCAATTACCGCTGCCAGCACCACTTTGTTGGTGCCAGACATGGCCATCAGCCAGGCTTCCATTCCGCGATTGAGCGCCGCCAGCGGCGTGCCGACCACCAGCGCCATGATGATGCAGGTCAGGAGCGTGCCGCCGACCGGCAGAATAAAGATCGGCCCGGCGGAGGCCAGTGAGCGCGGCAATTTGATAAACCGCACCATCCAGCGGACGATATAACCGGCGACAAATCCGGCCACCAGCGCACCGATAAATCCGGTGCCCAGATTGCTGGCGAGCAACCCGCCAATCATGCCCGGCGCGATGCCCGGTTTATTGGCCAGTGCGAAACTGATGTATCCGGCGACAACCGGCAACATCAGCGAAAGCGCCAGCCCGCCGAAGCCATCGAACTGATGCAGCAGTTTCACTATCTGGCTGGCGGCCTGCGCATGGCTGCTGTCCCAGATATTGTCGATGCCGTACATTGATGCGCCAATACGCGCGATGCCCATGATCACCGCGCCCGCAATCACGAACGGCAGCATGTAAGAAACGCCGGTCATGATGGCGTTTTTCACATCCGTGCCGACGTGCCCGCCGCCGTCTTCTGCCCTGAATTTAGCCATTCGCCACCTCCTGTTCGATCGCGTCGAATACCGCATCGCCGTGTTTGATCGGATCACTGACACTGCATTCGAGGGTGATCATGCCGTTAAAGCGTTCTTTATTGATGACCGCAACATCGGCAGCGAGAATGACGCCGTCGGCGCGCGCCAGATCTTCTTCAGTAATAATATTCTCAGCGCCCAGACTTCCCTGAGTTTCCACTTTGATTTCGTGTCCGCGTTTTTTTCCCAGCACTTCAAGAGATTCTGCGGCCATATAAGTATGGGCAACACCGGTCGGGCAGGCAGCAATACAGACGAAATACATAATATAAATCCTCGGGTTTTGAGTGATGACAGACATAAAAAAAGCACAACGGCGAAAGGGCGCGTTGTGCTTTTGAATGAAACAGAAGGTATAAAAGTCGCGTCGGCGGCTGGCGTGCCACTCAGACGACGGCAGCAGCGTAACTGACTGACCAGATTGGATAAATGACTGAAAGCCAGGATATGGCGTAATTGCACGCCCAGCCGGACGCTGATGGAAGTAACCTGAATGTGTGTGCGGGAGATAAAACGTTTTACGTTGAGGCAGGGCAGCAGGGAATGTCCGGCGCACTGCCAGAGTTGTTGCCATTGCTCGCTGAAATCAGCCGGGTTTATTTCTTCAGGTTGTTCCGTGGTGGCAGAGAGATTATCGACAGAATTAAAGCAGCAGCACCCTGATATAAAACCTGTCATTCCGCGGACGAACGTCAGCAAAATGAGAGACAGGCTTTTAATAAAAGGGAATAACAGCATCGGTATCTCCGCAACAATGAGCCTGTAGTAAACAGGAACCGGCAGATAACCGCTGTGATGTTCTGCACACTCCCCGATATGAGTGAAAGTACAGATGTCAAAACAGCCCCCCAAATAAAGGGGAGCCACAATATCATTATTACTTCAGCCAGCCCTGCTGGTGGGCGTTATCCAGATGGGTGCGGATGTGCAGCCACAGTTCCGGGTGAATATCGGCGATGAAGGCGTTGCGTGCCAGAACCTGTTCAAGGCGGATGTTGTTTTCCACCCAGCTCTGACCCTGATTGTTCAGGTTCATGATCATCGGCATGACGCGGTCAATCACCAGCGCAAAGCGTGCTTCCGGGGTTTCGCCTGTTTCATATTCGTTCCACAAATCCAGAAACTGTGTGTTCAGCGGTGCAGGCAAAAGGCCGAACAGGCGTTTCGCGGCAATGATTTCCTGATCGTGAACCGCCGCGCGGGCTGCGAGATCGTAAACCAGCACATCACCTGCATCGATTTCTACGATGTCGTGGATCAACGCCATCCGGATGACTTTATTGATATCAGTGCCTTCCGGCGCAAATGGGGCCAGAGACATCGCCGCGACGGCGAAATGCCAGCTATGTTCCGCGGAGTTTTCCTGACGCTCAGTGCCTAACACTTTGGTGCGGCGCTGCACGCTTTTCAGCTTGTCGATTTCCATCAGGAACTGAAAAACTTCGGTCATTGCACCGAAATTCAGCGGGGGAGTTACTGCAGACATAGTCAAACCTTAGTCATATTGACGGCATGGTAAACGGCGTTATTTCACTTTTCCGCTACACCTTAATCGCTTGATATAAAAAAATCATGTTTTTGGGTGCGGAATTTCCTTTTGTCTTCTAAATGTAACGCGTTGGAATTATAAACAAATTGAATGATTTGAAGGGCTTCAAAGTGAGTGAGAAGTGAAATGATGATCCGGCTAAGAGACTGTTACATCAGATAATACTCAATTTAAGCTTACAGATGTACACTGGAATCGTTCTCAGTTAAGCTGATCCTGTACGGAACGTTTTATAAACAATCATTTTCACTTGTTTTGCCTTGAGGGTTCTCAACGTATGGGTAAGTTGTCTCCATCACCACAGGGATATCCGTGGGCTGAAGAAATAGCCAACAGCCTGAGCCACGGCGTGGGTCTGGTGTTCGGGATTGTCGGACTGGTACTTTTACTGGTTCAGGCGGTAGGCGATAACGCCAGCGCCATGGCGATCACCAGCTACAGTTTGTACGGCGGCAGCATGATTTTGCTGTATCTGGCCTCCACGCTGTATCACGCGATACCGCATCAGAAAGCCAAATACTGGCTGAAAAAATTTGACCACTGCGCGATTTATCTGCTGATCGCCGGGACCTACACGCCGTTCCTGCTGGTCGGATTGAACTCCCCGCTGGCAAAGGGACTGATGGCTGTGATCTGGGGGCTGGCGCTGTTTGGTGTGATTTTCAAACTGGCGTTTGCACACCGTTTTGAAGTGTTGTCGCTGGTCACCTATCTGACGATGGGCTGGCTGTCGCTGATCGTGATTTACCAGCTGGCGACTAAACTTTCGCTGGGCGGCGTCACCTTGCTGGCGTTGGGCGGTGTGGTGTACACATTGGGCGTCATTTTCTACGCCTCAAAACGCTTTCGTTTTGGTCATGCTATCTGGCACGGATTTGTCCTCGGCGGCAGTGCCTGTCACTTTTTAGCCATCTACTTTTACGTCTGATGAGCGGATTGTCTGAACAAGCGGAGCCTGATGCTCCGCTTTTTTGTGCCTGCTATTTGCCCGTGTCGTCCGGCCACCATTGCACCAGCGAGGGCACAGGACGCAGATCGTAATGCGCTTCGCCCAGCAGATGATTGAGAATTTTGGCCGAGCGCCACGCGGTCAGTGTCAGTTGTCCTTCGGCGCTGCCGTGACTGTGGATACCTGCGTTCACCGCGTAGATCCGGTTTTCTGACGGGCCATCCCAGCGCAGGTTGAAATTCTGTTGCAGTGGCAAATGCTGCTCGCGGTCATAAGGAATGCGATCCAGCAGCGGCTCAAGATAATCCGGCAAACCGGGGCGGTAACCGGTCGCCAGAATCACGATATCGGCGCTGAAATGTTCTTCGCATTTTTCCAGCCCGTGTCTGGCCTGCAGGCTGAAATCACCCCCTGCATTACGCACGATATGATCGAGCGCGCGGTGCGGCAGTAATCGCACGTTACGCGGCTGATGCAGCACGTCAAAACGGTGATACAACTGTTTATAAATGTCTTCCAGAGTGTGATAGCTGATGCCGTCAGAAGGCAGTTTTTGCGTTTTGATCTCGCGCTCGCGTACATCCTCCGGCAGCGTATAAAAGTAATTGACGTACTCCGGCGTGAAATATTCGTTGGAGAAAATCGACTCATCCAGCGGCTGAAAATTCGGGCGGCGCGAAAGCCAGGTCAGTTCCGCAAATTCTCCCCAGTGACCGCTCAGCGCATTGAGAATAATGTCGGCACCGCTCTGCCCGCCGCCGACCACGGCCACGCGTTTGCCCGTGAAATCCGGTTCGCGCAGTTCAATCTCCGCCGCATGAAAACAGTTTTCCCCCAGCGCCGCCCGGGCCGGTTTGGGGATCCAGGGGGCGTGTCCGGTACCGAGGCAAATGTTGCGGGCGCGGTGCTCACCTTTTTGGCTCTGTACGATGAATTCCTGCTTGTTATCGTCAAAGTCGATACGTTCTACCGGCGCGGAAAAATGCAGGCCGGGAATGCGGTCACATGCCCAGCGCAGATAATCCGAAAACTCATCGCGGCTGATGATCAGCTGCTCGGTGGCCAGAAAACGGTAAATCTTTTTCTGTTCAACCAGATAATTAATAAATGAAAATTCGCTGCGCGGCGCAATGGTGGTGACCAGATCCTGCAGGACGTAGGTCTGCATGGTTGCCGTGGGTAACAGCATGCCGGGGTGCCAGCTGAATTCGGTGTGGGCATCAAAAAAGGCGGCGTCGAGTTTCCCCGTATCCCTTGCCATGGCGGCGAGGCTTAAATTGAAGGGGCCGATACCAATACCAATCAAATCCTTCGCGGGCATTTTCTTTTCCTTCTGTTTTATGGAGACGACCGGACTGTGTGTTAAGCATAGGCCAGCCGCCCGACACTGACATTTTTCTCGATAACTTATAGAAATATTCCTAAACTCAGAGGCTTCGCGCTTTCTCCAAAATGGTTTCCCTTACGACAAGACAAGGATTTGCTATGACCCGCCTGCGCCGTTTTAAACAAGTTGATGTGTTTACCGCTGAGCCTCTGAAAGGCAATGCACTGGCCGTGATCCTGGATGCCGAAGGGCTGAGCGATGAGCAGATGTTCGCGATGGCACGCTGGACTAATCTTGCGGAAACGGCGTTTGTGCTCAAACCAGCATCGCCGGATGCCGATTATCGCGTGCGAATTTTTACCACCGATAAGGAGCTGCCGTTCGCCGGGCACCCGACGCTGGGCACGGCATATGCGTTATTGCAAGACGGCCTGAAGTCTAAAAATCCCGGTTATCTGGTGCAGGAATGCGGCGTCGGGCTGGTACAGGTGAAGCAACTGACGGAAGGCGGTCAGGCCTTTTCTGCGCCTCCGGCTGCGCTGAAACCGCTGGATGCGGAACATTATGCTTTGCTTTCCACTGCGTTGCGCGGAGGCAAAATTCAGGCGGATGTCGCGCCGGTCGCGGCGGATATGGGCATTATCTGGCTGGTCGTGCGGATGGAGAGCGCGCAGGAGTGCCTGAATATTACCGCTGATGCCGCCGCCGTCAGCCAGTTGCAAAAGCAGCTGGGTATTAACGGTATCGCGGTCTACGGCTTGCATGAGAGAGGCGGCCCGGCAGATTACGAAGTGCGGGCGATCATTGATGAGGATGGCGTGCTGAAAGAAGATCCGGTCACCGGCAGCGCCAATGCCTGTCTGGCGCGGGTGCTGAAAGCGGCTGATTTCCCGGATGGTAAGCATATGGCGCAGATGTACCATGTCCGTCAGGGCACCCGGTTGCAGCGCGATGGCCGTGTGACCGTCACCTTCGTGGACGGCGAACCCTGGGTCGGTGGCGACAGCTGTACGCTGATCGACGGCACGTTAGATCTCTGATCTGCAGGGCCGTGCGCTGGCCCTGCCGGAAAGCATGAAAACTATTTGTCACTCATGACCAGCAAATACCGGCACGGCTCAGTGCCGGTATTACTGAATGTGATGGGCAAATCCACGCCAAATGTCAGCGCATCACCTGGGGATAGCGCATACTTTTCTGCACCATAATCAACAGTCAGCAACCCTTCCACCAGCCACAGACGTTGTTTATAAGCCTGATGACTCCAGCCCGGATAACTGACGCGGGCGCCGCCCGGCAGCGTAATCTCAACCAGTTCCGGTCCGCCATTTTCTTCATGCGGTGTTACCTGACGCCGCACATATCCGATGTCCGGATCCTGCCAGATTTCCTGCTGATCGCGGAGACGCAAAGGGGCGGGGCGGGTATTTTCTTCTGACAGCAACTGCGCCAGCGAAACGCCCAGACTGGCTGCCAGACGGCCTAACAGACTGGCGCTCGGGCTGCTGTCCTGTCGTTCAATTTTCGAGATCATCGCTTTACTGACACCTGAACTGCTGGCGAGCTGTTCGAGGCTCAATCCTTGCGCTTTACGTAATGACTGCAGACGCGTAGCGATCAGTTGGTCGATTGACATAAGGGGAGTTCCGTTGTTTACTTTGGTGGAATTAATTCTACTATAGTGGAATTTAGCCGCTAAAGAAAGCCACCGGGGGAAAGTTCGATGAAGATGATCACCTGTACGGAACGCCTGCATGCCGTCGCCATTCTGGATATTTTTAATGATGCCATCCTGACCTCGACAGCATTGTATGATTATAAACCGCGCCACATCGACAGCATGACGTCCTGGTTTGCCACTAAACTGACCAATAACTTTCCGGTGATCGGGCTGGAGGATGAGCAGGGGAGATTACTGGGATTTGCCAGTTACGGCACGTTCCGCGCCTGGCCTGCCTATAAATATTCCGTCGAACATTCGATTTATATTCATAAAGATCACCGCGGAGAAGGGCTGGGAAAAATTCTGCTCAATGCTCTGGTGGAGGCCGCCCGTGAACGCGGCGTGCACACGCTGATTGGCGCGATTGATGCGGCCAACAGCGGCAGCATTGCCCTGCATGAAAAAAATGGGTTCAGCCATACCGGCACGATTAAACAGGCCGCTTTTAAATTTGATCGCTGGCTGGATCTGGCCTTTTATCAGATGATCCTCGACACCCCTTTAAAACCGGTGGCGGGCTGAAACATCGGCGCTGAATGAGAAAGCAAGAGCCGGAGGGTGCAGCGCGGCACGGCGGATTATGCTGACAGTCATCAAGTCAGGAAACGTGAGGCATAACATGTCAGGTAAAACAGACGACATTAAAGAAACGACAGCGGAAAACGCGGCTTATGCTCAGAGGCAGGATCCGCGCTGGCAGGCGGTTGTCAGTTGTGATGCAAACGCCGACGGCAAATTTGTCTATGCGGTAAAAACGACCGGTATTTACTGCGCGCCTTCCTGTCCGTCACGGCAACCGAAACCGGAAAACATTCTCTATTTTGACGATGCCGAAGCGGCGGAACGTGCCGGTTTTCGCCCCTGCAAACGCTGCCGTCAGGGACTGATTTCACTGGCGCAGTTTCATGCCAGCCGGGTGTTGCAGGCGTGCCGGTTGCTGGAGCAATCCGCCCACATGCTGACACTGAATCAGCTGGCGGCAGAAGTGGGCATCAGCCCTTATCATTTTCATCGCCTGTTTAAAGCGCAGACCGGTGTGACGCCAAAAGAGTATCAGCAGGCGCAGCGCGTCCGCCGGGTCCGTGAAAATCTGACCGATTCTGCGACAGTCACCGAAGCGATTTATGCTGCCGGATATCCTTCTGACAGCCGTTTTTACGAAACCTCTGCGGCGACGCTGGGCATGACGCCGCAAAATTTCCGCGCCGGAGGCCGCAACGTCCGCGTCTGGTTTGCTGTCGGAAAATCTTCCCTCGGCAACATTCTCGTGGCTGAAAGCCAGCGGGGGATCTGCGCCATTTTACTGGGCGACGATCCTGAAAAGCTGATCAACGAATTGCAAAACAGTTTTCCGCAGGCGGAATTACTGGGCGGCGACGCGGATTTTGAGCAACGAATTGCCATCGTGGTCGGCTTTGTGGAAGCGCCCGATATCGGGCTGGATTTGCCGCTGGATATTCGCGGCACGGCTTTCCAGCAGCGAGTCTGGCAGGCATTGCGTGATATTCCGCCGGGAACCACCGCCAGCTATGCCGAGATTGCCAGCAAAATCGGTTCACCGAAAGCCGTCCGTGCCGTGGCCGGTGCGTGCGCCGCGAACCTGCTGGCCGTCGCGATCCCCTGCCATCGGGTGGTAAAAACTGACGGCAATATCTCCGGTTATCGCTGGGGCGTGGAACGGAAACGCAGTTTACTGGCGCGGGAAGAGAAAGGCTGACTATACTGAGCTGACCTTATGATCTTCCTGAATATTTTTAATAACGAGGGATGCCGTGCCAGCCTGCACTTTACGGATTGCTGAACCCAAAGATATCGATGCTCTTGCGGAATTACATGTTGCCATATGGCGTGATACTTATCGTGAACTGGCACCGCCGGAAGCTTTTGCAGCGCTGGATGTCCCGCGCCGGAAAGCTTTCTGGCAGGACAAATTTGCCCATCCTGCTGTCGGTCAGGGCACTTTTATTGCTGAAACTGACGGTGCATTCGCCGGGTTTTGCCTGGCGTCGGCATCTTCTAACCCGGAATTTGGTGAGATGGCCGAAATCAAATTCCTGTATGTTTCTCCGGCATTTAAACGTCGGGGAATTGGCCGACTGTTGATCGCCAAAGCTGCAAAGCATCTTTCCGCTGAAGGTTTCCGCAGCGCAGGGTTGGGCGTTGTCGAAGGAAACCAACCGGCCATTCGTTTTTACCAGGCTTTAGGTGGCCGCGAAGCCGGACGATATACCGATGCCGGGCCACTCTGGCGCTCGCCTAACATAATCTATGCATGGCCCGATATTTCAGTGCTGGCGGCGCTGTCCCCTGAACATTAATCCATAAACCCTTTCGTCTGCCTGCGTCAGCCAACAACGCAGGCAATGCGGATTAACGCAACTCTTCCAGACGCTGTTTTTGCTGACCTTCGGCGGTGAAGTTGTCTGCGCTTAACCAGCGGTCAAACATGGTTTTTGACGCAGGCCATTCGTGGTCGAGAACGGAATACCAGCAGGTATCGCGGTTGTGACCTTTATTGACAATGGCCTGCCGGAACATACCTTCATACTGAAAACCAAAACGCTGTGCGGCCAGTTTTGACGGTTCATTCAGGCTGTGACATTTCCATTCGCAGCGACGGTATTTCAGGGTATCGAACAGATAGCGTTGCAGCAGATAAATCGCCTCGGTGCCAAAACGTGTGCGTTTCATCAGCGGCGACCAGTTCACCCAGCCAATTTCGGCTACGCCATTCACCGCATCAATTCGCATCAGTGAAACGCTGCCGACGGCGCGTTGCGTCCGGATATCCACAACGGCGAAGAACAGCGGATCTTCACTTCTGGATTGCTGCGCAATAAACAGATCGCACTCTGCCTGTGTCGCAGGACGATCGACGGAAAGATACGTCCAGTCGCGATTGTCATCAATGCTGTGCCAGGCGTTAAAGAGATCCTGACTGTGGCGCTCAGCACTCAGCGGCTCAAGACGACACCAGAGGCCATCAAGCTGAACATGGGAAGGACGTTCGCGGGGTTGCCAGTCGGGTAGGGCATCGCCAATGGGCTGGCCAAAGTGATTAAGGGTTGTCATAGCGGTTCTGCTCACCATTTGGTTTATAAAGACGCTTCCATAAAATCAGAATGGCACGTCAGCTGCAACCTGAGTACCTCTAAACGGCTGGAAAACAGGGTAATTCCCCCGTCTCCCAGACAGCATTACCTTATAATTTCCCTGCACTTCCGCAGATCCTGATTTTTTCCTCTACGACTTTCTGCATCGCCCGTTTCCCCGGCACGATGTATTTGCGTGGATCATCCGCGTCGGGGTGCGCGTTGAAATAGTCTTTTACGGCACCGGCAAAGGCGATTTTCAGTTCTGTCGCGACGTTGACTTTGCAGATCCCCAGCTCAATAGCATGACGGATCATGCTTTCAGGGATCCCCGACGCGCCGTGCAGTACCAGAGGAATATCCACCTGCTGGCGGATTTGCCCAAGGCGGCAGAAGTCCAGCTTGGGTTCACCCTGATACAAACCGTGTGCGGAACCGATGGCGACGGCCAGAGAATCAATACGCGTGAATTCAACAAAATGCTTTGCCACCACAGGATCAGTGAAGAAGCTGTCGCCTTCTTCCACCATCAAATCGTCTTCCTGACCGCCGAGACGACCCAGCTCAGCTTCGACGCTGGCATCAAAGGCATGACACAATCTGACGGCCGCCTGCACTTTCGTGATGTTTTCGGCCAGCGGAAAATGCGAAGCATCGATCATGACCGAACGGATCCCGGCCCTGACTTTGCTTTCGATATCAGTCAGATCTTCATGGTGATCCAGATGCAGTGCCAGAGGAACGCGGTATTGCCGGGCCGCTTCCTGACAAATCGAAATCAGATAGTCTGTGCCTGCGTAGCTAAATGTTCCCGGTGTTCCGGCGAGGATCACCGGAGAGTTCATCATCGCGGCAGTTTCTGCCACCACCTGCACGGTCTCGAGATTATGGATATTGAAAGCCGGTACGGCGTAACCTTCGCGCTGTGCTGCCAGCAGCATTTCCCTGTTTGAAATCAGATACATTATTTCAGCTCCCTGTCATGTTCAGCAGGATCTTGCCCGTCATCGGTTTACCTGCCAGCGCCGTGACTTCCCGCACGAATTCGTCCGGATCACCGATACTGGCGATTAACGGCTCAAGATTTAATTTATTCTCAGCAAACAATTGCATGGCCTGTTGCCATTCGCTGCCCGGCCACGGGGCGGAGTAATTCATCCAGCTCCCCAGTAAGGTCAGTTCCTTGCGCAGGATATGGCTGAATGTCGCCACATTGAGGGTCAGATCTTTGTGTAAGGTGCCGACCAGTGCGACCTGCGCTTTGGGGCCGGCAATGTCCAGCGAAAGCGCAACGGTTTGCGGTGTACCGGCGGTTTCAATGATCAGCTGATTAAAACGGCGCTCGTGGGTTTGCTGGCGGATGTCGTCTGCACCCGTTGTCGCACTGTTAAAGACATGGCTGGCACCGGTTTCGCGTGCAAGTGCCAGACGCTGTGGATTGATGTCGATAGCTGTGACCGAGCTGGCACCTGATGCGCTGGCCGCCTGGATGATCAACTGGCCGATAGTACCGGCACCAATCACGATCACTTCTTTTCCGCGGCAGCCTCCCGCCAGTTTCAATGCGTGTAAACCGACGGTGACCGGTTCCAGAAATGCCCCGTGTAACAGGGAAGCACCTTGCGGCAATTTGAATAAGTTATGACGCGGCACTACAACATATTCAGCGTGGCCGCCGTGACGTCGGGATCCAATAAACTGGTAATGTTTACACTGGGAATAAGCGGTTTGTTTGCACTCTTCGCACTGAAAGCATGGCAATAAAGGTACGCAAGCCACAGCATCCCCTTCCTGTAAATCGTGAATGTCTTCTCCGGTACTGACTACCTGACCGCTAAATTCATGGCCGAGAGTGATCGGGTAAAAATGCGAACTGTTAGCAAAAATACGCGGGATATCTGAACCGCACAGACCGGAGTACGCAATACGCACCAGCACGTCATCGGCAGCGCTGATCACCGGCATCGGGCACTCCTCAACGGTCATCTTACCGCCCGCATGGACAACAACAGATTTCATAGTCGGTTTCCTTAAGCGGGGGATCCAATTCCCCCGCGTAGATGAAAGTTAAGAATGGGTCAGCGAAACCGCTGCCAGCTTTTCAGCCTGAGTGAACTGACGGGCGCGACGCCATGTCAGGAAGACGCCGAGGGCATAAATCACGCCAATGATGCTCAGCCCTGCCATGTTCTTCAGTGTGCAGAGTTGAATCAGCAGATAGGTGATCGGTGAGCCGCCCTGATCCATTGAGGCGACTCTGCCCCCCGCCGTCAGCGCGCCTGCATTTGCCGCCAGTTGGGTATGCAGATCAATCATTTGCGTGGCTATCCACAGTGTGATGCTCATGATGATGCAACCGGAAATCAGGGTGCGGAACAGATTGCCCTGATGCACGGCAACGGCGATAGCCACGAAGAAACCGATGGTGGCGAGGTCACCAAACGGCAGAACCTGATTTCCCGGCACCAGTACCGCAATGAGGATCGTGAGAGGAATAAAGATCAGGCTGGCCGATACCACAGCGGTATGGCCGAGCAACAGCGCAGGATCCAGACCAATCAGGAACTCCTCCCCTCCGAAGCGGGCCTGCAAACGGGTACGCGCATGGCGGGCAATGGGTGTCAGGCCGTCCATAATGGGTTTGATCACCCGTGGCATCAGCAACATGACGGCTGCGGTTTTGACAGCCAGTTGCAACACGCCTTTGACGTCATATCCGGCGAGGTAGCCGATAATCAATCCCATGACAAAACCGACGGTGACCGGTTCGCCAAACGGCCCGAAACGTTTTTGAACGTCGTCTGCGCTGAAATGGATTTTGTTCAGGCCGGGGATTTTCTCAATGATGGCGTCAACCAGCACCGCGATCGGGCCGAGGTAGGCTGAAGAACCATGCGGAATAGCGATCCCTTCAAGTTGAAAGAAGTCACGCGTGTCCTTTGCAAACCAGTCGCCCAGTTTGTAGATGAACGCGGCGTGTAGCACTACACCCATAATCCCAAGCCAGTAAGAACCCGTCGCCAGATGCAACATGGCACCGGTAAAGGTCATGTGCCAGATGTTCCAGATGTCCACATTGACGACGCGTGTCATGCGGGTCAGCAACATCAGGATATTCACACCAATCGCAATCGGGATCGCGACCAGTGCGATTTGTGACGCCCAGGTCATCGGCGAAGAACCTGGCCAGCCGATATCCACGACTTGCAGATTAATTTCAAAATGCTCGGCCATGGCTTTCGCCGCAGGCCCGATAGAATCAAGCATCAGACCGATAACCAGCCCGATCCCGACAAACCCAATGCCAATGTGGATGGCCGATTTAAAAGAATCCCCCAGTTTCATCCCCAGTATCAGGGAGAACACGATGATCACGCCGGGTAACATGACGGTCGGCCCGAGGTCGAGGATGTAGCGCATTATGTCGGTAAACATGGCTTACTCCTGCAACAGGGTGAGTATTTGTTTGCGCAAAATATCCATGCCAACGCCGGAGATAAACGGCATTCCGTGGACCACCGGAACATTGCCAAACGTCCTGTCGACTTTGGCTGTTGTGCAGATCAGGTGAGCGCCGTCCATATAGGTTTCGATCTCCGTGACACGGCACTGCACAAGGTCGATAGCGATGCCGTGGGCTTCGCACAACTCTTTGATTTCTTCCGCTGCCAGCGTAGATGTGGCAACGGCTCCGCCACAGGCGACAATAATTTTTCGCTTCACGTTAAGGCTCCTTAACAGGTTGTTGTAGGTATTATTTTTTTAGGTAAGACGTCAGATTCATTGGCTCAAAAAGACGTTCAGGTACACACCGGCGCGCGCTGCTCTGGCACGGGAGCCGGGACAAAGATGTGTTGTTTAAACAGCGCGGACAGCTGATGTTCTGGCGCGGTCAGTAAGCTTTCTAAAAAAGCAGGCTCCTGTAACTGGCTGAACAACTGGCGCAGTAACTTCAGTTGCTCGGACGGGTGGGTGACAATCAACGCAATGATCAGTGACGCGGGAACCGTGCCGTCATCATCAGCCTGGAAAAATTCCACAGTGGTGTCAGGACGGATCAGATAAATAGCCGGACAGCGTGCATGTGTCGCTTCGCAATGGGGAATAGCCACCGCGTGGCGTTCCAGCTGGATCCCTGTCGGGAATTCAGCTTCACGCTTAACCAGCGCTTGCGGATAGGTGGCCCCGACCACACCCGCCTGCACCATGCGTTCACCGATATGCGTGAGTGCCTCGTGATAGTCGGTAAATGTGATACCGGTTTTAACGAATACCTCGCAGTTATGCATGAGCAGGCTCCTGCTGAAAGGTGTGATGAGGTGTGCAGCCAAAGTGGTAGGCGCGCAAAACATCCTGAATTTTATCGATGATCAGTTCATGGGGTTCGCTGGCGAGTTCGCCGGTCATCACTCGTTCGAACTGGGCGGGAAGATATTGGCTCAGCAGGCCGAGAGGAATGTCGACGGAACGCAGATTCGTGATCAGCACTTCCATTGCCCGGTTGATACGGGCGTGCGGCCAGTAATAACGAATCCGGTCCGATAAGCTGTAGCGCAGATCGATAAGCGACAGGCTGAACGTCGGGTTGTAATACTTCTTCCAGTAAGCCGGTTCATCGAGCATGACGCCATCGATCACTGTCAGGATGTGGCTGCGTGATTCAGGCGCGATCAGCACCTGTTCGATGTTGGCCAGAGCAAAGATGGCTTCACGTAATGCAAACGTCAGCGCCGGGCCGACTTTGAGGATCGCATAGTGGTCATTCACCAGCTTACGGTAGGACTCACGGGTCTGGTAATCGGTGGAATGTGCCTCATACACCAGCGGTGTTGTGGTGATGTATGCGGAGAGATCTTGCGCAAGTTCAGGCTGATAGTGGATCACCCGGCTGTGATCAAATTCGACGCCTGGCTGGACCACGACAGCGATGATCCGATCAATGGCATCCGTTAACCCAAGCTCACGAAATGCCTGATGGTGCATATCCAGCGTCGCTTTCGCGTCTTCCCTTTTGGTGACATGGACTTGCTGAATAGCCGACGCCTCGCCACCCGGTACCGGTACCTCAGTGCCAATCACATAGGTCAGAAGCTGTTTTTGCTTCGGTGTGGCAACACGTTCTGCGACCTGACACAGCCGCGCTGCGCGTTGTGCCACGATGAGCGGATCCAGAGGGACAGGATCGTCTGCACAGGACATCGATGCATCCAGATGTATTTTGCTGAAACCGGCTTCCACATAGCGGGCGATCAACACTTCTGCTTTACTCATCGCGCTGTCAGCATTTTCGCTTTGCCAGCAATTCGGCCCCAGGTGGTCGCCCCCTAAAATCAGACGCTCAAGAGGGAAGTTAAGTTTTTCCGCAATCGCGAGAACAAAATCCCGAAAATCGATCGGCTGCATGCCGGTATAGCCACCAAACTGATTCACCTGATTGGAGGTGGCTTCTATCAGTACCTTGCGGTCAGTGAGAAGGTCTTCGCGCAGGGCGGCTTCAATCACCAAAGGATGCGCGGAACAGACAGAACAAATGCCTGTGCTTTCGCCTTTCTTGTGTTTAGCAATAATATCTTTCATTTCATGCCTCCGTTTGTTTTCGAAGAGGATCATATCTTTTCGAAAGGTAAACAATAGCGGTTTTTGGTTTTCGTGACAGAGATCGTAATATTTCATAAGTGAATTTCATTCGATATCTTTCGTTTTTCGTGACGGATCTTGAAATGAAAGATAAGATGACGTCATGCCTTGCCACAGGCAGGGAAAGAGGGATGATTCACATCGTGTAAAATTTTTTCTCCTCATTACCTGGCCTTTTGTTTACACTAGAAGGAATGTGACCTTTCGGATCGCCAATCATGAATACCTATGAACGTCGTAATAAAATCATTGATTTAGTGAATGAGAGTGGCAGCGTGCTGGTGGCTGATCTTTCGAGTGCTTTCGAAGTCTCTGAGGTTACGGTGCGCTCTGATTTAAGTTTGCTTGCGCAAAAAGGGCTGCTTAGCCGTTTCCATGGGGGCGCATCAAAACGGAAAGAGGAGGCGGTTACGGAGCATGAAAAGCCGCAGGATGAGATGATGCTTGAGCAGCGTTATCTTCAGGCCACCGATCCTAAAAAACGGATTGCGCAGGAGGCGGCTGGAATGGTGAAACCGGGAGATACCGTGATCCTCGACAGCGGCAGTACCACCATGTTGCTGGCAGAAGAGCTGGTGAAATCAGGCGATATCACTGTCATCACGAATAACCTGCCCGCTGCTTTTGTGCTGTCTGAAAATCCGGACATTACACTGGTGGTCTGCGGCGGAACGTTGCGCCATAAAACCCGTTCCCTGCATGGCAACATCACGGAGTACGCTTTGCAGGGCATTGTCGCTAACCTGATGTTTGTCGGTGCCGACGGGCTGGATGCGGCTACAGGTATCACCACGTTCAACGAAGGCTATAGCATCAGCGGCATCATGGCCGGTGCGGCTCAGCGTGTTGTGGTGGTCACTGATTCCAGCAAGTTTGGGCGTCGCGGATATAACCTGGTGCTGCCGATGGAAAAAATCGACACCATCGTTACCGATACGGGGATCAGCGAGGAAGCGAAGCTGGCGCTGAAAGAGACTTCAACAACACTCATTCTTGTATAACCCTGTTTGTGATGTGACCTGTTGCCGCTGACTTTATGCCAGCAATAAATCAGGGAACAGCGGATATTTTGATTGTTGCGTAACGTCGTCTGAACAACAGAATAACTTGCAGCCGCAGACATTTTTTATGGGAAGGGGATCCGAAAAAACAGACTGCCGTGCGAATCGGTCGCGCGGCAGGGAGCAGCGAAAATCAGGACTTCTTGTTATAGACCTCAAAGGTGAAGTATTTTTTCTCCAGCTTTTCGTATGTGCCGTTTTTGTGGATTTCTGCCAGTGCATTATTAATCAATGTCAGATGTGCCTGATCATCCTTGCGCAGGCCAATGGCCGTGCCTTCACCCAAATAACGGGTGTCGTTTAAGGGTTGCCCGGCAAAGGCATAACCCGTGCCTTCCGGGGTTTTCAGGAAGCCGGTTTCTGCGGCTGCGGCATTGGTCAGGGTCACGTCAATGCGACCGGATGCCAGATCCTGATTCACAAAATCCTGATTCTGATAGGAAACCACATCCACCCCTTTTTTCTGCCATTCGCCCTGTGCGTAGGCTTCCTGCGTCGTGCCCTGAGCCACGCCCACTGTTTTTCCTTTCAGTGAATCCGCAGTGGGTTGCAGGCCGCTGCCTTTCTTCGCAATCAGCACACTGGGTACGTGATAAAGCATGTCAGAGAAAGTGACCTGCGTTTTACGTTTTGGGGTCATCGACATCGCGGAGAGCACGGCATCAAATTTTTTGGCATTCAGCGCAGGAATAATTCCGTCATACGCGGTTTCGACCCATTCACATTTCACTTTTGCCTGCTGACAAATGGCGTTGCCTAAATCGATATCAAAACCGACCAGCTTGCCATCTGGCGCTTTTGATTCAAAAGGCGGAAACGACGGATCTACACCAAATCGTAAAGTCGTCTCCGCATGTGCCAGGCTGCTGGCGGCCGATAATGCCGCGATGATCAGCAAAGTGCTTTTTTTCACAAGTCTTCTCCGGTGGTATGCAATAAAAAAACAAATCCCCGCCAGGATGCCGCGAGGGTAAAAGAATTATTCATATTTTGAATATGACGACCGGACTCATTGTGGTCAAGCGGCAAGCTTATGTTCAAAACGGGCATCAGTGTGACATAGGGAAGATTGGTTTTTGGGCGGAATAAATGAGAATGCTATGGGGGTGTATTAGAGGGTAAGTTCTGAATAATATTTCCAAAACAACAGGATAAATCTTCCAATTTCTCAAGGTAACCGGCAAAAAAAACGCCTTTACCCACAGGGATAAAGGCGATGTAAGGTTTACCTGTGACTTAATATGATATTGTCAAACGCCGTTCATGGAAGATTAATTGTCTTTGATGAACTTGATTGACGATGCTCGGTTGTCGAAATTCCTTCCCTTCAAATCAGGCACATTTTCTCCACCTTTAAAATCAAGGTGATAACCTTTGTAATGTTCATCTTCATAAACTTGGGCAGTCCAGCCCGGAGTGACTTTTAATGAGGACACCACATCGTTAAAGTTATTATGCGTGATAAGCTGGGGTATATCCCCCTCGACAGAAAGAGATGAGCCTGTGTAATTAGCATTTACATACAGTACAGCCTTCACTTCTTTAACCGGATCTGGTTGCGGAGCGGGTTCTGGCTGCGGTTCTGGCTCGAAACTTGTGACGACCATTTTGGCTACAGTCGCCGGGTTCGGTGACACACGTTCAATAACGATTGTTTCACCAATAGAAATATCTTTTTCATCAGATTTAACCTGTGAAATAGCATCTTTTTCAGTCATGGAGCTGTAGTAACATTTTCCATTATCGCAACTGAAAATATAGTTACCCTTTTTCTTATCGTCATTAATCACTTTAGCGACATAAGAAGAACCGTCCGCGTTGTGAAGCATCTCTTTATCAAAATCAACGAAAACGTAAGGTACGTTATTGATTTTCGACACGCTCATAGACTTCACACTGCCATCACTCATGACCGGATTGTTACCGTCCAGCATGTCTTGGGTCACCGTAAGTTGACCGATAACACCTTTATTCGGGTATTCGCGTGTCACTGTGATGACAGAACCCGCTTTCAGGCGGCTCGCGACGTCACCGGTACGCAATGAAGACTCTTTCCCATATTGGTACAGATAGCTGTAGTAATTTTTACTGCCTTCGGTACCAAAAAGATATTTGCCATCAACAGCAACAGTATAGGCATTACCACTGGTGAATTTTTTAGCATCCAGATTGATGGTCACACGGGTTTCATTGTCAAACAGACTAACAATAATGCCCTTCAGATCGGTCTTATCAATAACCGGAACCGGTTCGTCGTCTGGCACATCGGAATCATCCGGCAGTGGCGTGTTTTTCACTTCTTTAACGATATTACCCAGTTCATGTTCAGGCGTATCGCCGCTGATGTCCCAAAGGATCGCGCCACCAAAGCCTTGCTCATTGATATAGTCAACTTTCTCGCGAATGGACTGCGGATCGTCATAGGTCAGGAACTCTTGCGTAGTTTCGCTGTAGAGATAGGGCACGTGTGACTCTGAGTCCCAGTAGCGCGTGTATTCGCCAGTGTTCAGTTTTTGTTTCAGCACATACCACGGGTTGGTACCGGTTAACTGATCCGCGTCGTCCCATGCACCTTTGACAGTCGCTGCACCGGTGTTAAACATGCCCGGCAAACCAGGGATCAGCTCGGTTCCAGGGACATGGCCCCAGCCACGACCGTAATAAGGGATCCCCATCATCAGCTTGGCTTTTGGCACTTGCCAGGTGTTGACGTACGCACTCATGGTGTCGGCCACGTTCAGGTCTTTATCTTCATCATGGCTGTTTTCATACAGTGGCGCGTTATGACCGGTTAATGGATCAAAAGCACCGTGGATGTCATACGCCATCACGTTCACGCTATCCAGCAACGGCGCCGTCACGGCCGGGTTGATGAACTGAATGTTGTTGTGGTTAGTGGTGACCGCCGCAGAAAGTTGATAGTACTTATCATCTTTTTTGCCCTGGGCATCCAGTTTGGTACGCAGCGACTGGATAAGCTTGGTGAACTGGGCTTTCTCAGCTTCGGTGTCCGGGTATTCCCAGTCAATGTCGAGGCCGTCAAAATTCCACTGCGCCATATAGCTGACCATGCTGTTGGCCAGTTTCTCAAGGCCAGCATTCGTGGCGGTGGCCGCTTCGAAGACACCTTCCTGAGAGTTATTCCAGCCACCTACAGAAATCATATGCGCCACGTTGGCCGCTTCAGTCCGTTTATCCAGATCTTTGATCAGGCCCGGTGCTTTGTCGGTGTCATGCATGGTCACGACACCATCTTTCACTACCGCAAAACCGTAGTTAAGGTGGGTCAGGCCAGAGTAGTCGACTTTATCCGGGGTAAAGAAATTATGAGCTTCATACACGCCCCATTCCGGGAAGTAGCCAATGACTTTACGTTGCGCGGCCACGCGGGCCTTTTCACGGTTCTGCAGATCGATAGCGTCCTGGCCGGTATACGGCGTGAACTGGAAAGTTGCATACGCATTGATATTGATTGCATCGCCTGATACCCAGACCGGATCGGTTCCCGGGTTGATACCCTGATCCACCCACCATTGCGCAGTCCAGTAGTATCCCAGGAAGCGAACGGTATCGCCGCCTTTATAGGTGCGGTTCGGATCGTAATCCTCTGAAATAATGGCCAGTTCTTGCTTTGGCGCGACTTGTGCTAAAACAGTCCCCGGGAAGTTGTTTTGCGAGGCGTCGGTATACGCAGTCCAGGTGTGACCACCATCTTTGGTGATCATCATCGAGTAATCGAGGCCGGAGAAGGTGTTAGTTTGATCATTTGCCGTCACGGTGGCGGCAGACGAAACTATTGGAAATCCAATAGCAGAAAACAGGATTGCTGCTGTTAATTTATTTAAACGCATAAGTATCTTCCAAATTTGTCCATAAACTCGTTTATTAACGAGGGATACAAAAAAATGCACGACTTTATATCATTTGCGTTGTTTGTATAGTATTTAATTATATATTAAGAATGAATAAATCAAATTTATCCATATGTATTTAAACAACAATAATACCTGTATTATTTAAATAAATACTTACGTGAACAATTATATGTAAATGTAATTATTGAGAAAGGGGTAGGAGAGTGACTCACAATCCTGAACCTCCCGCACCATTGGACGTCAGGGGGGCACATATGGCGGACCATTTATTTTTCGATTTTGATAAAACTTAATTTTAAACAAACTTATGGTATTTAATTAAAAGCTTAGACGATGTACGTGAAACGATACCAGATCGGGTGCCGAATAAAATTTTGGAATCAGCGAGATTCATGTTGGGTTACGAAAATCCTGATATTCATATTCACCCAAAAGACCTCATTGATGAATTTATCCCGGCAAACTATTTTTTCAGACTGTAACTTTTATTCACTTCTTTAGAATTTTGGCTCAAGCGAAAAATAGTGACGGGGATACGTTTATGTATATATCGTGGCGTATACCAATTTGTATATCAACAGACGCTGGTTTCAGGCAAATCTCCCCGGACTTCTACAGACGTAAAAAAGCCGCAAACCCTTGCGGGCTGCGGCTTTCTTTGCGGTAACGGCCTTATCTGGTAATAACCGAAACCTTGTTTGGTGGGCGCTATCCAACACTTTGAGCAGGCCAAAGCGGCGTTTGCTGAGAAAAAGCGTGCACTTGATGAAATTGAAAGTTCGATTGCCCGATGCGCCCAGGAAAAAGAAACGGCGAACAGCGAAATCAAAGAGAATGAAGAGAGCTGGCGTTCGCGTTTTCGCAAGTCACGCGGGGTTATGACTGACGAACTCAGGAACGCGCACAGTCAGCGATGTTGCATTGTGCTAATGCTGGGGGAGCGTTAATTAGTGCACACCGCAGCGCACTGAATGCCTATGCTGATACACAGTGGCGCATGGCCATCAACCATCTCAGTCCGGCGCTGGTACGCGCTGTAAAACTGAAACTTCTGGCGTTATCCACCGTAAGTTATCAGGAAACACAATCCAGTCATTATGTAGAGCCCGCCAAAATTGTCAGCGCTGAAATTGGCAAGGCGCTTGTCGGGGCGGCTCGCATCGGTCAGTTCAACATGGATGCAGAACCTATGTTGGAGAAAATCGGGATGCATTCTCCTGCGCTGCCTGGTGTCGATATGGGGCTGCTGCATAGCCCGATAAAAAGACAATTACTGGCTCAAAAACTCTCCCAGCGTATCGATTCAAATAAGGAGTAATAGCAAATGATGCGCTGCCCGCTTTGCAGCTCAGTTTCTCACATTCGCACAAGCCGTTATATCACCGAACAGACAAAGGAGTCTTATTATCAGTGCACCAGGCTGGAGTGCTCATGCGCATTTAAAACAAATGAAAGTGTCAGTAAAATCGTTAAAAGAGAAAATATGAAGCGGGAAATATAAATTTAGGCTCGGTCTCAATCCCCCAAAAAATAATCTCAAGTGCCGCTTTCGAAGAAGGCGGTATTTTTCATTATGCAGTGCAAAACCGTCCCTCCGGACAGCCTTTTCTCTGGCTAGCCTGTCCTTGCGAGCTCTGCATGCATAGGGTGCATGGTTTTGCATGCAATCCGGCGTGCTAAAAAGGGCTCAAAACCCTTGCTACACTGGCCTTCAGAGGTTTTATTTCATGCATTAAAACCAGTGAGCTAAGTCAGCAGCGGGCAGGCGGGGAGAATTGCGCGCGCTGCACTTCTTCTCTAAAACTATAATT
>NZ_SJOJ01000042.1 GCF_004330295.1 Rahnella victoriana | reverse complement strand
TAATAACCATATAGTTCATAAAGTTCGCCGTGTAATTCACAGCTTTTGTTTTATTATTCATTGCTAATTATTTCAATGACCTATATTGATATTCTGCATGAATGGATATTTATATGACATATAAAAATTGTATTTATTTAACGATTCCAGGTTGTGTTAATTTATTCGCCGTGTTGTGGCTCATCACCGCAATTCATTTACCCTTCTGTGTTTTATTTATATTTCTGTTGCCGTGACCCCTGTTAACGGCTTTGTATATTGCCCCGCCTGACTGCGGGGCATTTTTTTGCATAAAAAAACCCATAACCGGCGAAAGTTATGGGCTCAACAAATGAGAGAGAACAAAAAAATTACACGACGAGGTCAGAGAGACTTTCCACAACAACCTTCATACCTGATGCTGCGGTTGCGCCTGCCGCAACGACAACACCAGTCATTCAGGGCACTACAGGGACTATCAGGAGAAAAGGGATCCGTTGCACAGCTCATTCCAGTAGCTGAAACGCAGTAACCGGACGTAGCGATCAGGAGCGGCGAAACCACGCCGGGTCACTGTTCCCCACATCGATACCGTACAGACAACCGGTCGCAAGAAAACTTTCCAGCAGACGCGACGTATCCTGCGCCCTTTCTTCTGGCCGATCCTGAACCTTACGATGTGTTATGCGCTGCCATAATGAGCGGTGCTCAGCAGTATTTGCAGTCGTTGACATACAGGCCTCCGGTTAATCACCACTTTCTTGCGAAAGCTTTTCAAAAGCAGGCAAACACAGTCTGCCGCTGGAATGACCTCAGTAAACCCTTTCTTGCCGGTGAACAGAACCAACGATTTTTGCTTTATATATGAAGTTTTAAACTATCACTCGCGCAGCCATACTCCTTCACAGAACAATTTCGCACAGGCCAGACTGTTTTGATGGCGGGCAGCCGGTTCGCCCGGTGTGTAAGCCAGTTGTACCAGCATACCGGTAAAACACTGCGCCATAACTGACGCCGGAATATCATCGCGAAACAATTTGTCCTGCTGACTGAATTGCAGATTTTCTGCGATCAGGGTGATCAGCAAGGTCTGTGTCGCCTGCGCGTGCGGAGGCAACAGCAATGCCTGCGCGGTCAGCGTGGCATCTTCTGCAAAAAAATTAAGCAATTTGCGAAAGCTCAGTGCCATCCGGTCAAGCACCTGGTTTTCAGCGACCTGCGGTGCAAGTTGTAATGAGCGCGCCAGCGTACTTAGCTTCTCACGGAAAAGATCAATGTTATGGCCGTTCATTCCGGCATCCTCACTGTTGTGCAATTTCCGCCATTCTACCTGACTTGCGTGAGGGATCAGCGACGTGCCCGGTCGCTGAATCGAAAAAGTTAATGACCGTGGCTAACAATTGCACATCGGAGACCGGAGGCGTAAACCAGTGAATAGCTCACGCAATGGCACCGGGCCGGTTAAACCGTGCCTTGCGCGCAGCACCTGAAGAAGATACCGAATACATAGAGGATAGTCGTATGTCTAAAAATGGAAAAGTGGCTTTAGTAACAGGTGGCGGTCAGGGGATCGGCCGCGCAATTGCCCTGCGTCTGGCGAAGGATGGTTTTGCCGTCGCCGTTGTGGATTACAACGAAGCGACAGCAAAAAAAGTCGCCGAAGAAATTAACCATGCTGGCGGCAAAGCCATTGCCCAGCTGGCAGATGTATCTGACCGGGAACAAGTTTTTGCTGCTGTCGACGCAGCAACTCAACAGCTCGGCGGTTTTGACGTGATCGTCAACAACGCCGGGATTGCTCCGACAACCCTGATTGAAGACATCACGCCTGAGATCGTGGATAAAGTTTATAATATCAATGTGAAAGGCGTCATCTGGGGGATTCAGGCGGCGGTCAAAGCTTTCAAATCATTAGGGCACGGCGGCAAAATTATCAATGCGTCCTCACAGGCCGGACATGTCGGGAATCCTGAGCTGGCCATTTACAGCTCCAGTAAGTTTGCAGTGCGCGGCCTGACCCAGACCGCGGCGCGTGATCTGGCTTCGCTGGGTATCACGGTGAATGCGTATTGTCCGGGAATTGTGAAAACACCAATGTGGGAGGAGATTGACCGTCAGGTGTCTGCCGCAGCCGGCAAACCAGTCGGGTATGGTACGCAGGAATTTGCTAAAAACATTACCCTGAAACGTCTTTCTGAGCCGGAAGATGTCGCGGCATGCGTTTCTTATCTTGCCGGTCCGGATTCAGATTATATGACCGGTCAGGCATTGCTGATCGATGGCGGTATGGTATTTAACTGATTTCCCCTGCCCGCAGCCAGGCCTCTCATTGCGAGAGGCCTTTTTGTTTTCAGCGCCTGAATCATCTGGCCAGCGGAATATAATATTCACAGGTGACACCGTTCAGCGCCGATTCACGGGAATACTTTTCCAGATCGGGTTGCATGATAAATTCCAGACCCAGTGTTGGCAGGAAGACGGAATAAAGATACAGAATGAAATCGTTCAGGCGACTGAGATCGTACGGATAATTGATCTTCAGATAGCGGCCGGAGGGCACGACGATAGTGTGGCTGTCGCTGGCATAGACCTGATGGGCCACGGTGTATTCCATCTGCAAAGCATTGGCGACTTCATCGTTAGTATCAGGGCGGCAATCAGATAATCCCCACACCGGGGCCAGCAGCGATTCCGGGGTTTCCAGATAACGCAGCAGCTCGGCGCGATGAACATGGTTTTTGCTGTTGAATAACGCTTCAATCGGATAGGAATGGGTCGTGGTTTTGCCATCAAACGCCATTTCCGGCATTTCCACGATGTCATATTCCGGCTGCGGAAATTCATCAACAGTCAGCGGCGCCGTGATGCCGTTCATGGTCCAGGAGGCGTTACGACGATACATTCCCGGCGTTTCGGCAAAGTTCTTTTTAAATGAACGCGTGAAGGTTTGCTGCGAATCGTACGAGTAATACAACGAGATATCCAGGATCGGCATATTGGTCAGACGCAACGCGATAGCCGCCATGGTCAGACGACGGTCACGGATGTATTTCCCCAGTGCATAACCTGTTTTACTTTTAAACAAACGCTGAAGATACCAGGGAGAATAGCCGGTCTTTTTCGAGGCTTTTTCCATGGTCAGACGATCACTTAAATTGACTTCGATCCAGTAAAGTAACTCTTTGATCAAGTCATCATGAAAATCAGGTTTCTGTTCGCTTTGCAAAATGAACTCCCTGTGCTGCTATAACGTCACGTCACTGATTCAGTACGCGACAGATGTTGAAAATACATTGACGACAATGACACGGCTGATGTGATCATTATTTTTTAAACTTCAGCCGGTTCCGCGAGGTATGGGTACAGCTCATTCTCAATCGCGCGGTTGAGATTATATTCCGCACATCCTGCGGTCAGCCCGAGGGATTCCAGACGCGACATGGCATCCATACTGCTGCTCAGGCCGATTAGCCGCCAGGAAATGTGCTCAGGGGACTCCCCCTCAACAAACTCCCCTTTCTGCCTGCCTAAGGTGATGGCATCGGAAACCAGTTGATGCCAGTCGGCCACTGACAAGGCAAATGCCGCTTTCATCAGCGGTTCCTGTTCGGTCAGCAGCATGGCTTCGTGCCAGAGCGGGATCGCCATCAGAGAGTGATCATCTTTCGGGTCGATTAGAAAAAGATGTAAACGTTCGCGGGCGGTCAGGCTCTGGCATTGCTCCAGAAGCTGGTCTTTCAGGACTTTCATGACCTGCGTATAGGCCTGTGCACGCAATTCAGCGGCGCTGGAAAAGTGATGATGAACCTGACCTGTTGCCGCCCCGGCTTCCAGCGCGACCCGGCGGACAGTTGTCGCCGCCAGCCCTTCACGTCGAGCGACACGCGCGGCCGCTTCGAGGATGGTGATACGGCGAGCTTCTTTACACAGATAAGCCACAGTTAGAACCGAAGCAAAATAGACAGACGAGGATAATGCCAAGACTTGAACGGATGTTCAAGTTTTTTGAGAACGTTCATTCACCTGTGATTATATATAGGTAAAACTGCTTGCAATCTTGAATGAAAGTGTACCCGCTGAATCTGACAATTGGCTGACAGCGGGAGAGTTTTTATTTGTTTGTGCACACAAAGCTGGAGGCAGATTTTGTATCGCCCTGTCCCTTGTACTCAGGAAACTGCGGATATTCACACAGCGGCATTTCCCGACCGGCAGTGGCTTTATTGGTGTCGGTCATCACCTGCTGTCCGGGATCGATACCATGATCGACCCATTTATCCAGCGCCCCGAGTGAATCCCAGCTTGCGCGAAAAGTGCCGCTGCTGTGCGTAAAGCCCGGAGCCAGATAAAAACGGGCAAACTGATGCAATGCTTTTTCGCCAAATTGCGCTTTCAGCTTCTCGTAATACGCCACGGTATTGCCGGGAGGAACCGCCATATCTGCAGTGCCATGCATCAGCAACAGCTTGCCGCCGTGCTGAACAAACGCACGAATATCGGCATTATTATCATCCACCTGTGACGCCAGCTCATTCAGACGAGCCGCATGTGCAGCAGGATCAAAATTGAGGGAATCATAATCCGGCGAACGCATCACTTCGTAGCGCACGGCCTGATCACCCATCATATAAGGAAAGGAAATAATAATGTTGCGTGCTGCAGGCCTGGGTTTATCGGCGCCGGAGCCAAACACGCTGACCACCGCTGACGCGTCGGCACCCTGTAATATTGGCCACGGTGCAAAGTGATCGCCGGTGGGCAGCGTCACGCCGAGCGGCACCGGTTGGCTGAGCATCTGCACTAAAGCAAGCTGAGGGGCGGTCAGACAATTATCCGCATCCTTTTTGCCTTCGCAACGCAGCCGTTCAGGTTTAAAAGTTGCCTCGCAGGCACGGGTATTGGCAACAACACCATCACTGAGACCATCCAGCTTGTCGCAGGCACCGGATACCGCATTGGCGATTAAGGCCGCTTTAGCCGGAGATATCCATGCGCCCGGTGTGTTATAGACCGCCTGACCGATGCGGATGCCGGCCATGTGTAATTCAACCACGTTATAAACCGGATGAATCGCGATAGCGCCGTCATAATCTTGCGGATAACGCTGGATGGCGGCCAGCGCTTCATGACCGCCCTGAGAGTTGCCCTGAAAATACATGCGGGAAGGTTTACTGCCGTAGGCCTGGCGGATAAGCGTGACAGCCACGTCGTGCGTTTTTTTGATCTGCTCACCGGCAAAATTTTTCCAGGCTTCGTCATTAAGGGTAAACGCGGCATCGGATACACCGCCCTGATGACCGGCATCGCTGCCAAAGGTGGCATAACCCTGTTTGAGTGCGCCGGGGGTCGCAGCGGGAGCCAGCCGTGCGGTATCTGCATCTTTGATGGCACCATCAAAACCGCTGCCGCCCAGTTGCAGGGCTTTGCCATTCCAGCTGAGGGGCAGATAAAGCTGGAAATTGATATCCGGCGCCTTCAGGTCAACAGGTTTGATTTGCCCTTCCAGCTTGCAATGTTGATTACCCGGTTGCCCCGCCATCGCAACGGTAACGATCTGAGCACCACGTGTTGGCAGCCCGATAGCGGCGGCATTAACACGGGCATTTTTAAGCGCGATACATTGCGCTTCAGTCAGTCCTTTCGGCGTAGCCGCCAAAACAGGAAGTGCAAACAGGATCAGTGAGCAGAAATACCAGGAAGCTTTCATCAGACAACATTCATTCCAACAACGTAATGACGGCAGTGTGCCATTAAATGACCGGTGAAAGAAGAACTGTGACGCCGGATGACGACAAGCAAGCGCGTGATTTATTAGATATATGAATACAGAGCTTTGAAACATTATTAATATAAGTTAATTATGACTCATATTATATATTTATTAATAGATTCAACCGCAATTGAATGAGGTAAATGCATTAGCGGAACTTGTATTTTGTTTGCCAGCCACCAATGATAGGCGTATATTTCGCCTGCCAGATTGTCCAATCATGGCCATGAAATATAACTGTCTATTTTTAAAAAGGAATTTACATGAAAAACATTCTGAAACTTGCCCTTCTGGCAGCAGTAGTGACCACCCTCTCAGGCTGTACCGGCAGTGTTAATAATAAAGAAAAAAATTGTGACTACGATTATTTCCTGCACCCGGCTATTTCAATTTCTAAAATGATCGGTGGCTGCGGCCCGACTGATAAGTAATGTAGTCTGTATTATGAATGCCGGGCTTGAATGTCCGGCATTTACACATCCCACCTCATCGTTCCCCCCTTCTCTTCATGCTCCTCGCGATTTAGAACAGTCACTGATGTTACGTCATCGCTCAAAAAACCTTTCTTTAGTTACAACATTCATATGCATTTAAACATCAACAACCGTGATTACATCAACTACAGAGATAAGTTCTTTTCAAACAGGTGGAATGCGCAGCTCTCAAATTCCAGCCTGGCTGCTTTACCGCAATAAAAAAGGTCGCCGAAGCGACCCTCTGTTCATTACAGACAAAACGGGATTAACGTTTACGCCAGAGCGTCAGTTCCGCCACTGTATGCTGGAATTTTCGTGCGGTTTCACGGATCACGAAAGGCACATCCTGTGGTTTCTGCACTTCTTCAAACTCGCTGGCCAGCAGACGACGGAGCGTCTGATATGTCGTCACAGCTTCGCCATTTTCCCGAAAACCACCCAGCCACTGCGCTTTTGGCGTGTATTCTTCAAGCCAGGTATAAGGCGAAGAAAGCATCAACAACGCGCCACTGCGGATCATCGGGGCAATATCTTTCAGAAAACGCGCTGGTTCACGTAACCGGTCCAGCAGATTTGCCGCCAGCACCAGATCAAACAATTCTGCCTGGGGTTTGAGATTACAGGCATCACCCTGCACAAAAGTCACCCGTTCCGTTTGCGCGGTGCTGATGTTGACGTCCGACAATGCTGCCTGACAATAATCCACCAGTTCGCCCTCTTCCGGGATCACATAACGGCAGGCTTCACCACGCGCTAATGCCAGCGCAACATCAATAAACCGCGCGGAATAATCCATACCGGTCACGGAATCGAAATGACGCGCGAGTTCAAAACTCGCCCTGCCGGTGGCGCAGCCAATATCCAGTGCCCTTCCCCGCAGTTGACTGTTTTTCAATGCAATATCAACCAGTTGTTGCGCATAATTCGGCACATCAAAATGCCGCGGACCATACTGAAAATCGAGATATTGCGCGACCAGCCCGTCGGTTTCATACGGGTTCACGGCCACCACTTCCTGATGGCTGGAGATCACATAGCGGAAACCGGAGTGCTGGAAGAAATGACGACGAAAAGCATAACGCGATGATTTCAGTGCTTCATTCCCGGTTGAAATCCAGCTTCCGCCCTTGATCATCGAGTGTTTACCATCAAACGTTGGCGTCGAAAAATCGTCATACAAAGGATGTACGCGGAAGCCGTCAAAACCGCTGATCGGGGTAGACGCCCATTGCCAGACATTGCCCACCACATCGTAAAAATCACCCTGAGCAAAATGATCGACCGGACAGGATGATGCCCACCACGCCAGATTGATATTGCCCGGCGCGGTTTCCCAGTCTGGCTGGTCGCCAGGCACCTGATTACGCAAAATCATCCACTCCGCTTCTGTTGGCAATTGCACCGATTCCCCGGTTTCCGCCGCTTTCCAGCGACAAAATGCAGCCGCTTCCAGCTGATTCACTTCCACCGGCCAGTCCCACGGCATCGGCACTTCTTCCGTCATCAGCCGCAATTTAAGTTGTTCAGGTTCCTGCGGAGAACCGACCCAGAAGGTCGGCATTCCGGCCTGCGCAAAATCCCGCCAGCCTGCCCCTTCTTCGTCCCACCATTGTGCATCCTGATAACCGCCCGCCTGCACAAAAGTATAAAATTCAGCGTTACTGACCAGCATTTTACTGGCGCTGAAGGCCTGAATTTTATGCTCAGACGTGCCATATTCGTTGTCCCATCCATAGGTATCATCTTGCTTACCCAGCGTGACAACGTCACCTTTTACCGCCAGTGTCGTATTTTCCGGCACCGTATTCCGGTCATGCCGGGCCAGATCACAGGCTGGCCAATGGGGCTGAGGCTTAACCCATTCCACCGGTAACTGTCGGATCAAGACACTGGACGTTTCCAGATGGATGCGTTCATGCTCAATACCCATCAGGATCACCCACGCCGGACTGTCCCAGCCAATGGGTAAACTCAGCGGCATGGTATCAATAATCCCCAGCACTTCTTCCCGAACTTTGCCGCGATACTGACGCAAATTGGCGACAGACGGCCAGTTATAGTTCTGATCATCAAGATCATCCCAGCTCATTTCATCGACGCCAATCGCCAGCATGGCTTCAATCTGTGAATCAATACGTTTCGGGATCAGCCCCGCTGCCATCAGTTTATTAATATAAAACGTCGCGGTATGGCCGAAATAAAAAATCAGCGGATGGCGCAGTGAAATCGCCTTAGTAAAATAAGCACGTTCGTCCGCGAGGCAGTCAAACAGGCTCTCATACAATTCCCAGGTCTGAATAAAATAATCGCGGATTTCCTGACGTTTTTTCTCTGCGGTGCCACTGCTCAGCAAAAGGGTCTGCGTCGGTTCTGGCAGCCCGATGGCATTGTTTCGTTGTGAAAGCATTATTAAGTCCTCTGTCTTCTGGCGTTGCCAAATCAATACACAAGTGTAGCAGTTCACATCTTTGGCTTATTCCCGGTCTGCTTCTGACCGGCTTTTTTGTTATCAATCGTGGATCTTTGTCTTCTGGTCAACATCGCCCTGACGCGGTTATCTTTCCATATACAGCAGCGAACTGTCATGAACCTGCAGGGATTCGCCTTCAAACTGATGACGTAAATCGAGATAATCCGGCGCATCGATGATGCCCTGAATATTGTCAGAAAATGCGTCGAGTGCCTGTTTCATCTGCGGCAGATAATCATGAGTGTCATAAACACGGTCAATTCCTTCCAGTGAATGATTCATGATTTTACGGGCGACATCGTTAGGCACATTCAGGGAGGATAATTTTGATCGTGCCGTCCGGCGTAAATCGCGCGTCGTAAAAGCGTCAATGCCGAGACCGCGTTCCGCCCGTAACATCCGCCGGATGACCTGCGTCACCGCGCCACGCGACAGTGGTTTTTGCGCATCGAGTGGCGAAGGTACCAGCCACGGACTCTCTCCGGGGCTGGCTGAAATCAACGCATTAATGCAAGTGATCATCAGCGGCGTCAGCGGAAGACTGTGGTCGCGGGCTGATTTATTGCGCGTTCCCTGCCGCCAGAGGCCAATACGTAAATGAAACTCCTCTTTGCGGGCGCGCACCACTTCATCCGGGCGCCTTGCCGTCAGCAAACATAGCCGTAATGCCCAGCGGCATTGTTCTGAAATATCCCATAAATCAAGGCCATGCCAGAAAATCCAAATTTCCGCATCGGTTAACGCCCGCTCGCGAGGCGGCGTATTCCTCCCCCCCACATCACGGCGTTTCATTGAACTGAGCGGCGAATGTGTCAGATAGCCCTGGGTTTCCGCCCAGCCGAAAAATTGCTTACACAATGCGAACACGCGTTTGGCTTCTGAAATTTTCCCCTCGGCCAGCAAGACGTTGAACAGTCTGTTGAGCCGCAAACGGGTCATTTTGTTTAATGGCACTTCACCGATTACCGGCAACACATGTTTCATTAACGAGGACACCGCAATCTCCGGACGGCGTCTCGTCAGGATCAGCGAAAGCCGGATCCAGATATTGATCACCTGTCCGACGGTCGCGTTCCCCTCTTCATCAAAATCATCCAGTTTTGCCAGCGGCGTCATTTTGATCTTCTGAAGATAGGCGAGCACATGCCGCCCGACATTTTCGGCAGCAAATCCTGTTTCAGCGGTTGTTGCGGATCCGGCGTTATTCATCTGCCTAATTTCACCTTAAAAATCATAGGGCAGAGTTATAACAAGCCTGAAGATCTTAGGCAAAAGGTTTATGACTCCAGACCTATTAAGTCTGGAGTCACAACGACGTCGTATAAAGAAAAATTGGCAACTCCGCTGCGTGATGGTGTGTGAATGAAATGGCGATAAAGCCTTCGCTTTGCTTAAAACATCGCCACGGCAGGCGGTAAATGGGCAAAAAACGGGCTGCCTTGCCTTGTGAAACGATTAATTCCGGGAACGTGAGTATTCCCGCTAAAGAAAATTTTGCTTATGCCGACATGTTAATAGTTAAGGATCCTTAATCTCATTCAAACCGCAGTCTGGCCACGGAAATGTCACTATGCGCAATAATCAACCAGTATCCCAACGGGAATATCAGTACCCTGACGACGCCACATTAATGTCAACGACTGATGCCGACAGCCGTATTACCTACGCCAACGATGCATTTATTGAAGTCAGCGGTTTTGCCCGTGAAGATATTATCGGGCAGCCTCACAATATTGTTCGTCATCCCGATATGCCGCCTTCCGCATTCAAAGATATGTGGAGCACATTACAGCAAGGTTTTCCCTGGACTGCGCTGGTGAAAAACCGCCGCAGCAACGGCGATCATTATTGGGTGCGCGCTAACGTTGTGCCGATCATTCGTGGCGGGAAAACCAAAGGCTATCTGTCTGTCCGCACCAAACCCACCGCCGCCGAAATCAGTGAGACACAAACGCTGTATGACAAAATGAATCGTGGCGAACTGAACAACCGCCGGTTGCATCGCGGACTGTTGATCCGTACCGGCATCACCCGCAGTTTTTCCATTCTCAAAACGCTCACGGTGCGCTGGCGGATCCGCAGCAGTTTGCTGGCACTCCTCCTCCTTAACTCACTCGCACTTTTCGCGCTGGCTTCCCTGCCCGCCATGCAAATGACGATGGCATTAGCACTCAATGCATTTTTCATTCTGCTGCTGGGTTGCTGGCTGGAATGGCAAATCACCCGTCCGGTCGAACAACTTTGCAGTCAGACCTTGCGGGTGGCCAGTGGCGCGAGTCATACGATCACACCGATGGCGCGCGTCGATGAAATTGGGATGACGTTACGATCGGTCGGCCAGCTCGGATTGATCTGCCGCTGGATGGTAGATGACGTCAACGACCAGGCGCATAAAGTCCGCACGGCCAGCGAGTCACTGGCGAATGGTAATGAAGCACTGAGTCAGCGTACGGAACAAACCGCCGCGAACGTCGGACAAACAGCAGCGGCAATGAATGAGATGAGCGCGACCGTTGAAAGTAACACTCAGACAGCGGCTGAAGCGGACAAACTTTCCCTGACAGCCAGCGCCGCAGCGGAAAAGGGCAGCAATGCAATGCAGGACGTTGTCGGCACCATGCAGGAAATTACCGACAGTTCCCGGCAAATTGCCACCATCACCAATGTGATCGATGGCATCGCTTTCCAGACAAATATTCTGGCACTCAATGCCGCCGTCGAAGCAGCGCGGGCAGGTGAACAAGGCAAAGGTTTCGCCGTGGTGGCGGGTGAAGTCCGCAGTCTGGCGCAACGCAGCGCCAGCGCCGCCAGCGAAATCAAACGTCTGATCGACAGCAGTGTGGAAACGGTGGTCTCGGGTTCGAAGCAGGTTGATCAGGCGGGGAAAACCATGGCCGACATTGTCTCTCAGGTACAAAATGTCAGCGCCCTGATCGGACAAATTCGCAGTGCCACCGGAGAACAAAATCTGGGTTTACTCGATATTGCCAAAGCAATAGAAGAACTGGATCGCATCACGCATCAGAATTCAATTCAGGTTCAGGAAGGTGCCAACGCCTCGTCCGGGCTGAAACGACAGGCGGACCGGCTGGTAGAAGCCGTGGGCGTGTTCAGATAAAAGTGCAATATGGAATACCGGGCTGTGATCCCTTCAGTCCGTGCCCCCATGCGATGGCGGACGGACTGAAAATACATTCTTATTTTACGGATGCAGCATGATATTTACTCACCGCACCATAATCATCTATGTATCTGAAGCGTACCGCTGAATTTTCTTTTTTATCAAAATGAGCAAAAGGAATATTGATATGACTGAAAGGGGCAATCATGCCATCATCAGGTAAATTGTCTTCCCGTCGCCCATCGTTATATTTCAATTCAGTCAGTGTGATATACAAGGGAGACCGGTTTTCTATGCGAAGCAGCGATTTGTTATTTTCGGTGGCGTGAGAAAAAGATAATCTCGTGATGGCCTCTCTGCTGGTGAGTTTCCCAATTGCAGGAGGACGATAGAAAACTTTGATCCGGGTGCGTATTGCCATCTGCAACGTATGACTCCCTTCAACCTTTGACATTTCGGGCGGAATTTCAAGGACATTGAGCCAGAACAGTGACTCGGCATTTGCCTGTCTGGAGAGATTCTCACCCGTATACAGTACGCGTATCCCCAGTGAACTTTTAGGTTCAAGTCTTGAGACCGGTGGCAACACAATAAAGGGAACCTGAATATGTTCAGGCTTCTTTTCCGCATCATCTTTATCAATCCAGAACTGCATGAGTGCAGGTTTAATCCCTTCATTTATCAGAGTAAACGATTCATCAAGAGAGTGAGAGGTGAATATTAACCGGGTCCGGTTTATATACGTTTCACTTATTCCCGGATGAAGGAATGATGCCCAGAGCATTATACACAGAGGCAGTGACGTTATGATTTTCATGGGGAATAACAACTCTTTTTTAATTATTTATACTTCAGCGTAAAAGTCACGGCACCACTTACATTCCCTGAAGAGACCGTATTTTCGGTCTGATACAAACCGACCCTGAGGGGGATCGCATAGTTCGCGTTAGCCGCGCTGGAATTATAATCCGCCAACAAATAGTCGGTATTGAATGTCACCGGAACATCCTGATCATTCAGCATTTGTAATCCGACTCCGGCAGCCGTTGACGTGCTGTCCAATGCAAACACACCCTGCGAACTGTTTTTAATCGCTGTCGTTGGCGTAAACGAATAGCTGATACTGGCCAGCCCGGCCGGGCACTGGGTGAAATTGAGTTTAAAATCCGTGCGGGAGGTTGTGTAACCCGGGCCGCTGAATTCTGACCGGGCTGCGGGGGGCAATGTAACATCCACGTTGGGCGTCGTGCAGGTTCCCCCCGTCGCAATAATGGCGGCTCCGTTCGCAAACTGCGCGATCATATAGGTGCCACTGCCCTGTTCGGAGGCTCCTCCATAAGTTTGATAATGGCGCATGTACATCGGGTCGAAAAGCGGTGTCGGGCCAGCACTCAGCGACGTTGCCGTCTTAACAAAACGGATCTGTACATCAACACCGACATTAAAGGACTTTCCGCTGTAATAGGTGACAGGGAAAAGTTCCGCGGGTATTTGAAAGATCCCCGGCGCCACGGTCAGCGGGTACCACACGCTGGTCTGTCCCTTTACCGTATAGCGCCAGCGGGAGATATAACCAAGGCCGGATTTTACGGTCGTATTGTAAACACTGTAAGTCTGGCCTTCCGTCGATATAGCATTCCAGATGGGATAAGGGGGATAGCCCAGCACAGCCATCTGCGGTGAAATGGTCTGAGCGGTATTTCTTTGAGCGCACGTCCATGCCGTCGGATTCGAAGAGGTCATCCACCCCCCCAGCAAATCACCCTCCTTCGCATCTTTACCCACCTGAATGACGGTAGAAGCAAAATACTGGTAAACACCGTTTGTCCGGTTGCAATCAACCCAACTGCCTTCCGCCCGGACCTGAGCATTCATTCCGGCAAACATGAATGCGACAAAGAAGATCGCTCTGAAGATTTTGCCCATGTCATTTTTCCCTGATTATAGGCATACCACGTCGGCACGCCGCAGATTATCGTCCCTGGTCTGCGTATCATCCGGCAGCCGGTACCTTAACGCGCAACGCTGCGCCGGATTTATCCAGAGACAGGCTGGAATTGTTGGTCACAGTGGCTCCGCTGGCATGTTCCGCTTCCACCACCGCCATCGTGTCACCCATAAGAGGTGTGAATACCACGCCATTGCCATAACCGACAGCGCCACCGGACAGCGTCATACCATATTGCTGATAGCCTTGCCCGGCGGAAACACTGCCGCCCAGACGGGTATAAGGGGAATTCCAGTTGCCACTTGCCCCGACGGTATTGCGGGTTTCCGCCGTGGAATAATGGTCGGTATTACCGAAAATGTTATAGGTGTATTGCCGGCTTTCTCCCGCCGAACCCGCGATCGCGTTCTGCACCCCCTGATGATCGCGTTCCTGCAGGTAGGTTGAATTGAGGTAAGCTGATGTTTCGCGGTTACCAAGAGGTAAGGAAATCCCCACGGCAATTTTGGTATCCCAGACATTATTGACCAGATCCCTTGTGCGGCTGGCATTGATGTTCAGATTGAACCACGTAAACGTATTGGTGTAGCCGATCTGATACTCAGTATCACGTCCGCTTTTATTCCAGTAATCCTGGGTACTGGCACTGAGGTTCATCGTTCCCCAGACATCCGGTAAATCCTGTGTTGCACTGATTTGCGCACGATTCTTACGATTGATACTGCCGGAATAACCGGTATTTCCTGACTGGTTTTGCTCATACCGCATCAGCATCGCATCATCAATGCTGTAATAACCTGCACTTGAATAGCGGTAATTCGCCAGCGTGATGTGGGTGTTGATCACCGGCAGGATTTTTGAGAAGGCCACACTGACACTCTGTCCTTCTTTTTCGATGTCATTTCGCAACTGTGTACGCGCATGGGTTATATCCGCAGACACTGCCCCCACCGCCATGTTCAGGGCGATACCTCCGGCAATAGACTGGTACTCTTCCCCACCCAGCAGGCCACCGTAACCGGTGATCAAATTGGTAAACCCGTGTCGTAACGATCCCAGCGCAATCAGCGGTTTTTCATACACCGTGGTATTACGGTATGTTCCGGTCATCAGGGTATAGCGTGTGGTGCCCGGTCGCAGTAATTCTGCAATCGATGCATAGGTCACGGTAAAACTGCGTTCGCTGCCATCGGCTTCTTTCAGCGTCACCAGCAGGTCGCCGCCGGTGCCGGTCGGGTAGAGATCATCAATCATAAAAGGACCTGGCGGAACCGTGGTTTCATAAATGCGCATACCGCGCTGGGACACCCGGACCAGCGCATTGGTATTTGCCACGCCACTGATCACCGGCGCGTAACCGCGTTGCGAATCCATAAACATCCGGTCATCTGAAGCCAGCATCGCCCCGCGAAAACCTACACTGTCAAACACCTGTCCTTCGGTCATGGATTCTCCCATCACCAGTTTGCTGCGCAACGGCACTATCGCGCGTTCAAGGTAGGTGCTGGTATTGTCATAGTCCCAACCATTCTCATCGCTCCAGTTAAATGTGCCCCTGTAGCGCAACCGCCAGACATCCCAGTTTATACCGCCCCGCAAACCGAGATATTGTGTCGAGAGATTTTGTGTCTCCGACATTTCGGCATGATAGGCGTTATAGTCATATTCAATTGTCCCCGCCGTGATACCTTTATCCCATAATTCAGGGCTGACATAACCGCGCGCATGACGTAGCAAATAAATCTGCGGAACTTGCACATTGAGACGCTGAGTGGTGACGTCATAACGGCTATCGAGTCCGGTGAGCACGCGCCTGATATCGTTGCAGTAACCTGTGTCTTTAAGTTGTTCCACGATATTGGCATTCAGTTTTTCAATATCGATACCCATTTCAGAAACCAGCCGGATATCAAAACACGCACGGGCAATTTTTGAATCATTATCCGGCAAAGCAAAATTAACCTCGGTTCGCCCTTTCAATTTATCGTTGACATAAAGATCTACCCGATGTTTTCCGGGGGAAACAGGATTACCTTCTGCATATTCACTCACGTCAATAGCGGATCGCAGAAAGGCACTGTTAAATATGACCTCTTTTTGTTCCGCCGGATGAGCATTAAAAACGAATACTGACATTACCCCCACAGCCATTCTCATTAATGTCACTATCAATGAGAACGGTGTTGCATCAGATATTATTCCCCAACACCTGTTCATTAATTGATTCCCCGCCGTAATCATTTATGACGCTGTAAAATAAAGTCTCACCATATAGAGGATGATCCGTGACAGCCTTCAATATGAATTCTATTTTCCCTTCAGGCGCCACCATTCTCTGGTCGAAATGCTCCACGCGTGCGAGGATAGCCGATTTTTTTGATTTTCTGATTTCCAACTTACTGAAGGTAATAAAATAGGGAGAATCATTGGTGAGCGTTAATTTATCGCCGCTGAGTGAGAACCTTAAAGCCTTATACACTTCCACAGGTGACGGATGCAATTTATCAGGCCTGTATAATAGTTTCACCCTCGTGCGGAATGCCATCTGCAACACATTATTCCCTGACTGGATCATCGCCGTTGCTTTGGGCGGCACTTCCAGAAGATTAAACCAAAATAGAGTTTCCCGATCCTGTGGTAATTGCCCGCCCGTCATCATCAGCCTGATGGCTTGCCCTTTTTCAGGGTCAATACGTACCACGGGCGGATTCACCACGAAGGGCACAGTGACCTCACCGGGTCTGGCGTTGGGGTCACCCTTATCCAGCCACATCTGTACAAGATAAGGGTTTTTACCGGTATTCTTTAGCTGGACAACGGCTTCCTTATCCTGTGCATGGAACACAATCCGGGTACCATTGAACACCACTTCTGAGTAGGCTTTATAAGAAAAAATGAAGGCGATTATTACGCTAAGAAATAAAGCTTTTACCATCCCTGAAATCCTCTGTTGTTAATAGGGGGTGAAACTCCTCTTTCACCCCAACATGTGTTACTCGTAAGTCATCGTGTAATCAACTTGCGTAGCGACAGAACCTGCAACGGATTGCGCCGTAGCGTAATAGCGGGCGAAATAATTTAATGTCCCGCTGCCTGCGCTAATGTCCACCGCGATATCATTCTGACCATTTGCAACAGAAGTCCCGGCGATAATGGGATCCATGCTGGCGTTCAGTAATTCAACCTGAACATTTTTTGCGGCATCCGAGACGGTCGAATCAATATTCAGCCGGCCGGTTGTACTGTCGACATATGTCCCCGGTTCAAAATATGTGCTGGCCGTGCCTAATGCGGTGCCGGAACACGCGGTCAGAGAGATATTGAACGGCGTTGCACCGGCAGTTTCACCTAATATTTTCAGACTATTTGATGAAACCGTGGGTAATGTGACCGTTGCATTCTCGGTACCGCCATTCACGGCAATTGAACAGGTGGTATCTGTCACTTTCCCATTAAAGGTAATGGTTCCATCCGCCGCTATTGCCGAAACAGCAAAGGTCGATGTCAGTACCCACGCAAACAATGATATGGCATTTTTTATATCAGGCATCTGTATTTCCCTATATAAGTCAGGAGAGGTCATGGACTAATAATGACAACATCAAAATTTAATAAACCATTCATTAACATGGTAAATGAATGCATGATTACGTCTTATTATTAGACGCGTTCATCATATACCCAAAGTTAAGATTCACAATAATAGTTATTTCCCCTGACAGAGAAATATTTTTACGAAAACAAAAATAATTAGTGAGCCTTGTAAATAACTTCACTAATTTTCATTTATAATAAAGCCGGACATTTCTTATGATATGACCGGCTTTAATGCACTCTTCCACCTGAAAATATATTGATGACAGTGATTAATTACACCGTCGCCAGCCTGAACGCTGATACAGATTGCGTCAGATATAAGACCTGTTCTTCCAGCGACGCGGCGGCGGCCGCTGATTCCTGAACCAGTGCGGCGTTTTGTTGTGTCACGCCATCAATTTCTGTCACCGCCTGTTCAATCTGGCTGATCCCGCGACTTTGTTCATCAGATGCCGTCGAGATGTGTTCCATCAATACATTGACTTGTGTGACGGAAGAAATGATTGCTGAGATGGATTCACCGGTACGTGAGACCTGATCAGACCCCTCGCGGATATTGGTCACCGATTCAGAAATCAGGCTTTCAATTTCTTTTGCTGCCACGGCACTGCGCTGTGCCAGGCTGCGCACTTCGCTGGCCACCACGGCAAATCCGCGCCCCTGTTCGCCCGCGCGCGCGGCTTCGACGGCGGCATTGAGCGCCAGAATATTTGTCTGGAAGGCAATGCTGTTGATCACGCCCGTGATGTCTTCGATTTTTTTCGAGCTGCTGTTAATGCGCCCCATCGTGCCAATCACATCCTGCGCAACTTTCTCACCTGCCCGCGCATTTTGCACCGCTTCACGGGTCAGACTGCTGGCACGGGAGACGTTCTCGGTATTTTGTTTTACCGTCGCGCCCAGTTCTTCCATGCTGGCGGCAGTCTGTGTCAGCGCGGCGGCCTGTTGTTCTGTGCGCGAAGCCAGATCAATATTACCTGCAGAAATTTCCTGTGATGCATGCGCTACCGTATGACTGGTGTCGCGCACCTGCCCGATAATCCGCGTCAGCGACTGACGCATATGTTCCATCGACTGCATCAGCTCTTCGATTTCGCTGCGGGATTTTTCTTTAACCGGCACCGGCGTATCAAGATAGCCTTCTGCAATCTGACGACAATGATCGCGGGAACTCAGCAACGGTGTCAGAACAAAACGTTTCAGTAACACCAGTACACTGATAATGATGATCAGGAATAACAAACCAAAACCGATCGTCAGTCCGATACCCAGTTTGAAGTTGCTTTGCGCATCGCTGTTGAGGTTTCTTGCGTACTGTTCATGCAGCGCCAGCACTTTATCCAGCACGATTTCATACTGACGATCGAGTTTTACCACCACCGGTATCCGCGCTTTGAACGCTGCCTGATCGCCCGCTTTCGCTGCATCGATCAAAGACTGGATACCGTTTTGGCGATAATCCTGATAGGTATTGCGGTATTCCTCGGCCAGCCCGCTTTCACCGGGCAATTTGGGTGCAGCAAGATACGCCTGAAACGCCGCATCGGCTTTGCTGATCACTTCACTGACGCCGTCCAGCGCAGTTTTTGACTGCTGACCGTCGCCATTTTCAATTTCTTTCATATATTCCATCACCCGGACACGGGAGGTCCGGCTGTGGTTTATCGGATCAATAATAGACAGCACCACGCGGATCTCTTTGTTCACGTCATCCAGTGAGTGATTGCTCCGGGTGAGCAGCCAGACGTTCGACAGCATACTGGTGAAAAAGAGGGCAAAAAGCACTACCAGGACAAGCAAAGACGACTTTTTAAGCGACATCGGGAGATTCTCAAAACGGAGCAGGAGTCTGTATATCGGCATTTCACATCAAATGTTTAACATTCCCAGCGCCCTATCTGAAATTTATGGCAGGATGATCGATCGTAGCGGAAATTTACCCGCACGGTCACCGATAAGCGGGACCCTAAAACACTCAGAATATTCAACAAGCGTTCACATTGAGATTTTTAACGCAAGCATTAAAAATGCGAACAAAATCTCATTAAAAATAGTTCCCACATATTTATCGCTATTTATCTCTTCTTCCTTCCAAATAAAAATGTGCAAAATTTCTCATACCCCACACTTCTAACATGACACCTTACACATTCTTTCTGTGAATATTCTTAGGGATTTTAGAGGAAAATTCTTATAAATTAAATGCGTCAGGAAATGAACTCATATGAATTTATCTGCATTCACAGAGTGAATGAGTTATTTATTTTTTGTCACTTCCATAGGAAATTACCATTAAATTTTAAATTTAGCTTAAGTAAAACCCATATACAGCAAGGCCTACGGGCAAGAGCGAAGAAAATTCCTATATATCAACGGAGTTATCTTTTATGTCACCCTCGACCACTAGAAACATTTGGTTACATCATTTGATTATCTATGCAGCAGCGTATTTACCTAAAATATCAGCCACAGGTATTTACCTGCGACTTAACTTTTCAGGTAAATTAAAAACACACTGCGAAATGTTTCTCATAAATATTTTAGTTCGCCGTGACCCTGATTTTCCCGCCGCGTTATACGGGCAAGGATGCAGTTTATGGCAGGGTTGCCAATATCATATTTTAAGAACCATTGGCAGCGTTTATCACTCCATAAATAAGGGATAGGCATGTCTAATAGCTTCCAGAATGAAATTCCGAAAGCGCGCGTCAATATCAAGCTGGATTTACACACCGGCGGCGCACAGAAGAAAGTCGAGTTGCCATTAAAACTGATGGTAATGGGCGATTACAGTAACGGAAAAGAGAACCGCCCGTTATCTGAACGCGAAAAAGTGAACATTAATAAGAATAACTTTAACAGCGTTTTGGCTGAATTCAGCCCGTCACTGAACCTGACCGTAGAAAATACGCTGGCAGGCGATCGCAGTGAAGAGAATGTCGCGCTTAATTTCAATGAAATGAAAGACTTTGAGCCAGAACAGGTTGCCCGTCAGATCCCACAACTGCGCGCCATGCTGGCCATGCGTAACCTCTTACGCGACCTTAAATCCAATCTGCTCGATAACGCCACCTTCCGTAAAGAGCTTGAAACCATTCTGAAAGACCCTTCACTGAGCAATGAACTGCGCAGTGAGCTGAATGCCCTGGCACCTAAGGCGTAATTGCCTCCACTTAACGGATTAATGCGAGATAATGCTTATGTCAGTCAATACTGAAAACTCCTCTGCCAGCCAGACGACGGTTCTGGATCGCCCGGAAACCGGTACGGTATACGCTTCCCTGTTCGATAAAATCAACCTGACACCGGTCTCCTCACTGGGTGACCTGAATGATTTTCAGGATACGTCGGCACTGGCAGATGTTACCGCCGATCAGCGTGTTACCGCCGCTGTACAGGTTTTCCTGGAGCGCCTGAAGTTGTCAGGTCAGACGGTTGAACGTCTGGATAAAACGCTGCTCGACCACCACATTGCCGAACTCGACAGCCAGATCAGCCGTCAGCTGGACGTGGTCATGCATCACCCGGAATTCCAGCGCGTAGAATCCGGCTGGCGTGGTCTGAAGTTCCTGGTTGATCGTACTGATTTCCGCCAGAACGTGAAAATCGAATTGCTTGACGTGTCCAAAGACGATTTACGTCAGGATTTCGAAGATTGCCCTGAAATTGTTCAGAGCGGCCTGTACCGTCATACCTATATTCAGGAATATGACACACCGGGCGGCGAGCCGATCGGTTCTGTGATTTCCAACTACGAGTTTGACGCGTCGGCGCAAGATGTCGCCCTGCTGCGCAACATTTCTAAAGTGTCTGCTGCTGCGCATATGCCATTCGTCGGTGCGGTCGGCCCTAAATTCTTCCTGAAAGATTCGATGGAAGAAGTGGCGGCGATTAAAGATATCGGTAACTACTTTGACCGTGCCGAATACATCAAATGGAAATCCTTCCGTGATTCCGACGACTCCCGCTATATCGGCCTGACAATGCCGCGCGTACTCGGCCGTCTGCCGTATGGCCCGGATACCGTTCCTGTCCGCAGTTTCAACTATGTGGAAGAAGTGAAAGGCCCGGATCACGAGAAATATCTCTGGACCAACGCTGCGTTCGCCTTTGCCGCCAACATGGTGAAAAGCTTCATCAAAAATGGCTGGTGCGTACAAATCCGCGGCCCGCAGGCGGGCGGTGCAGTCACTGATCTGCCAATTCACCTGTACGATCTGGGTACCGGCAATCAGGTGAAAATCCCGTCAGAAGTGATGATCCCTGAAACCCGCGAGTTCGAGTTTGCCAATCTGGGCTTCATCCCGTTGTCTTACTACAAAAACCGTGACTACTCCTGCTTCTTCTCTGCCAACTCCGCACAGAAACCGGCACTGTATGATACGGCTGATGCCACCGCGAACAGCCGCATCAATGCGCGTCTGCCATACATCTTCCTGCTGTCACGCATCGCGCACTACCTGAAACTTATTCAGCGCGAAAACATCGGCACCACCAAAGACCGCCGTCTGCTGGAGCTGGAGCTCAATACCTGGGTTCGCACACTGGTGACTGAGATGACCGATCCGGGCGACGACCTGCAGGCTTCTCATCCGCTGCGTGACGCCAAAGTGACCGTTGAAGATATCGAAGACAACCCGGGCTTCTTCCGCGTGAAACTGTATGCCATTCCGCACTTCCAGGTAGAAGGCATGGACGTGAATCTGTCATTGGTTTCTCAGATGCCTAAAGCTAAGGCATAAGCGGAGAAACGATGAAAATTTATCGCCCATTATGGAGCGACGGGGCCTTTTTGGCCCCGCAACAGTTCCAGCAACAAGCCCGTTGGGATGCTTTTGTATCTGACAGGGTTGCTCATATGGCTCTGGCAAATCCCTGGGGAGTGATTGATGCAACATTCGACATCGGCTCATTAGCCCTTTCCAGGTTAAATGCTTTACGCCTGAAGGTTCGTTTTCCTGATGGGACGCTGATTGATACCGAGCTGGCGGATAATTTGCCTCCGGCTTGCGATTTATCTGCAATTTCTGACCGGGACAACGTTGATGTCGTACTGGCATTACCTCTGCTTTCAGCCAATGGCGGCAATCTGGATGACGGTCAGGACAGTGAACGTCCACGTCGTTGGCAGCAGGAATGGGTCACCGTGCAGGAGTTATCAGGGCATGAACGGACAGAACTGGCTATTCAGCGCCATGCGATAACGCTCCGTTTTGCCCATCAGGAAAACAGCGCGTATCTGACCTGCCCTGTTGTACGTCTTGTGCGTAATGCACAAGGCCAATGGACACCGGATGCAGAGTTCATTCCGCCAATGCTCTCGTTGTCGTCCTCTCCGGCAGTCCTGACGGAACTCGGTGATTTAATTCACCGCCTTCAGGCCCGCCGTCGACGCCTGATGGCGATGCGCCGCGAAAGCAATGAACGAATGGCCGACTTTGCAGTAGCCGACGTATCGTTGTTTTGGTTACTGAACGCTCTGAACAGTGCTGAACCAGTGCTGATGGAGCTTTATCAGTCCCCTGCCCGCCATCCTGAACTGTTCTATCGTGAACTGGTGCGTCTGGCTGGAAGCCTGCTGACGTTTTCCCTCGAGCATAAGGCAGAAGATATTCCTCTGTATCAGCATGATGCGCCGGAAAACGTTTTCCCTCCGCTGTTTACCCTGCTGGATGCCCTGCTCGAAGCCAGTCTGCCATCACGTATGGTCGCGATTGAACTGACGCATGAAGGCCAGTTCTGGACCGGATCGCTGCATGATTCCCGTCTGCGCGACGGCGCTGATTTCTATCTTTCCGTGCGCTCATCCATTCCAAACCACCTGTTGCAAACTCAGTTCCCGCTGCTCTGCAAAGCAGGGAGTTTTGAGGATGTTTCTGACGTGGTCAACGTGGCATTGAATGGTGTCGTAATGAAGGCGCTGTCTCATGTACCGGCCGCCATCCCGTTGCGCCTTGAAAACCAATATTTTGCATTGGACCTGAACAGTCCTGCCGCCCAGGCAATGCTGGATGCTGGAAACTGCGCTTTCTATACCCCAGGTTCACTGGGTGAAATCAAACTTGAACTGTTTGCGGTGTTGCGCTCATGAGCAAGATAAATGGGTCAATTGTTGATGAAGTTTTTTATCCCTGCTGGTTGATGGTCAGCCAGTTGCGTAACGGCCAGAAAATCGAAGACGGCGAGGCTCTTTACCGCCGGGCCTGCGACTGGATTGATGGTGCGAGAGAATCCTTATCACGCGCAGGATTCAGCGAATCTAGTTGCGACCACATGCTTTATACGCAATGTGCCTTATTAGATGAAAGTGTACTTAACCGCCAGGAACCAGATAGTGGAAACACCAAATGGCTTAAAGACCCACTTCAGGCACGCTACTTCAATACTCTGAATGCAGGTGAAGAGTTATGGGAACGTATTCGCAAGGTGCTCCATGAACCTGCTCCTGATATCGCGGTGCTCACCTGCTTTTACCGTGCGCTGACGTTGGGTTTCTCTGGCCGTTATCGCGAACAAGGGGATGAGCGCAGAGAAGATGTGGTTCGCAAGCTAAATCAGTTAGTGCCGCCTTTCACCTCGGCGCAGGAAATGCCCATTGTTTCACGTTCGCTGCGATTGCGCTCCGGACGCAGAACCTATTGGTTTTCATGGGTTGCAGGCATCGTGATTCTGATTGCGCTCTGGTTCGTCCTAAATACGCAACTGACACGTATGGTCTCTCAGTTGACAGGGAACCACTGACGGATGCGCGGATTAACACAGCTAATACTGCTGCTTCTGGCGACCTGTTTGACCTTATGGCTGATTCTCGGCTTCTGGCCGCTCGGCACAGGAAGCCGGATGGCACTGAGCATGCTGGTGGTCATCATGAGTGGTGCTACGGGCTATATTCAGTGGCGTAAAAATCACCGTAATGAAATTGCACATGCACACATTTCGGACGCTGTTCTTCCGCCTGAGGATTTTCAGGGCGCTGTTGTGCTGGTTTGTGGCGACAGTGCTCCGCTGTTCTCCGACTCGGTCCCTTTCCGTGAAACACGTCAGGGCTGGTATCTGCCGGTCACTTTTCCAGAGCACTTGCCTTTGCTGGCACAGCATCTCGCGGCAGAACGCCCGGCGCTAATCGCCCAGATCTCCATTCTTCTGGCCATAGTCCCCGAGCAACATCAGGATAAGGACGACTTCGCACAAAAACTCCATGTCTGGCACCGTGCCATTGTGCAATGCAAAAACTGGCTGGCTGGAATTCCCCCCGTCTGGGTCAGCACCTGGCTATCTCCGCCTGTGGTAACAGACACCCTGGCTGAGCGGTGGTTTACCATCATTCCGGGAAATAAAAACGTTCAGGTTCATGAAGCAGGGGCAGGCGTCATACCGCTGATGGATTGGAGCCAGCAACTGGATATCCGAAACACTCAGGAAAGATTGAGCACGGTCTTCTGGATAGAAAGCCTGCTGCCCTGGCTTGAAACTCACGTCAGCAGCATTCTGACGCGTCAGCAAAGCGATGTCCCCGCGCTGACCCCTTGCGCATGGGGTGCTTGTTTTACACCCATCGCCGGGAGTCTGGACAATCTGTGGCAAGCGCACATAGGTGACGTGACTACACTAACCCCCGGCGTTGTCCATTCGCAAGAATGCCTGCCATTGCCGGAGGTGTTGCTGCCCTATTTGCCGCAACGTCACGGCGTTTCCCGGCTGATGCAAGCCTGTCAGTTGGCAGGGCTGCTATGTGGTGTTTTCCTGCTCTTCGCCCTGCTGGCGTCTTTTGTCAATAACCAACGTCTGGTACAGAGCGTGGGTGACCACCTCGCATTATATAACCGTCTTTCCGGCACGCCATCCTCGCCAAAGATGATTGCTCAGCAACAATTACGCACCGACGCCGGTTTACTGGATGGTTGGCTGCGCAGCGGAGCGCCAATGCGTATGTCATTGGGCTTATATCAGGGGATGCGGCTGATCGCACCACTGGAGACCGCCATCAATAGCTGGACTCCCCCCCCTCCGCCACCACCGGTGATCAATCAAATTGTTCAGGGGCCGAAAACGATCCGGCTAGATTCCCTGTCACTTTTTGACGTGGGTAAATCCGAGCTGAAAACAAGCTCCACCAAAGTGCTGATCAACGCGCTGGTTGGGATCAAAGCCAAACCGGGCTGGCTGATAGTGGTAGCGGGTCACACTGATGACACAGGTGATGATAAATCCAATCAAATGTTGTCACTCAGACGTGCAGAGTCAGTACGCAACTGGATGCGTGATACCGGCGACGTGTCCGAAAGCTGCTTTGCCGTACAGGGTTACGGTGAGAGTCGCCCGATTGCAACAAACGATACACCGGAAGGCCGTGCGGCCAACCGTCGTGTCGAAATCAGTCTGGTGCCACAGGCAGATGCCTGCAAAGCATCAGCAACCCCAAGTTCATCAAATGATTGATGAATGTTTACCTTAGAAATGGAGAACTACCCATGGCAATTCCTGTTTATCTGTGGCTGAAAGACGACGGCGGTGCGGACATTAAAGGTTCCGTAGACGTTAAAGATCGTGAAGGCAGCATCGAAGTGGTTGCGCAGGATCACAACCTGTATATCCCGACCGATAACAACACCGGCAAACTGACGGGTACTCGTATTCACACCCCGTTCCTGTTTACCAAAGAAATCGATTCTTCCAGCCCGTACCTGTACAAAGCAGTGACCACCGGTCAGACCCTGAAATCTGCTGAGTTCAAATGGTATCGCATCAATGACGCGGGCCAGGAAGTTGAGTATTTCAACACCAAACTGGAAAACGTCAAGCTGGTGAAAGTCGCGCCAAAAATGCACGACATCAAAGATCCTGCGATGGAAAAACATAACCACCTCGAAATGATCGAGCTGCGTTACGAAAAAATCACCTGGACCTACAAAGACGGCAACATCATTCATTCCGATTCCTGGAACGAACGTACTACCGCGTAAGACCTTATCAGCAGACGGTTCGCCGTCTGCTGTTTTTGTTTCCTGAGCCGCTTCTGGCGGTTGAGCAAACAAAAACACCACCGGACATCGACCTTATGGGCCTGGGTTTCCTGCAAAGGAAAAGGCTAAGGGCGGTAGCGTACCCACAAAAAGGAATTTAGCATGGAACATCAGTCAGCTGTCTTACTTCGCCGCTTAAATCCGTACTGCGCAAAAGCGCTGGAAGCTGCCGCGACGCTCTGCCAGACCCGCGCCCACAGTGAAATCACCGTCGAACACTGGCTGCTCAAACTGCTGGAACTGGGTGAAGGTGACATTACCGTTCTGGCCCGCCGTTATGAGTGGGACATGGATGCTTTATGGCAAAGCCTGCTGTCACATCTCGATGCCCTGCCGCGTTCCGTGCATTCGCGTCCGCAACTTTCTCAGGATTTACAATCGTTGATGAAAGCGGGCTGGCTGGCTGCATCATTGCAGGATGACAACCAGAGTATCCGCAGCGTGAACCTGCTCGAAGCACTGATGGGGCAGCCGCGTCTGCTGCGCTGCGAGGGCTTGTGGCCGCTGTTCAGCCTGAGCGAAGAACATATCCGCCGCCTGAAACCGGTGCTGGATGCGCTGTCGGAAGAGCGCCCGGAGCTGCAACAACAAGAAAGCCTGAACCGTACCCCTTCGTCGCTTTCCGATGAGGCTGCCAGTCCAAAATCTGATGCAGGCATGAACGGCCAGTCATTAAGTGAAGCCCTGCAGGCCGCGCTGGATAAATTTACGCTGGATGTCACCGCTAAAGCCAAAGCCGGGCAGATTGATCCGGTATTTGGCCGCGACAATGAAATCCGTCAGATGGTCGATATTCTCTCCCGCCGTCGTAAAAACAACCCAATCCTGGTCGGCGAACCGGGGGTGGGCAAAACCGCACTGGTGGAAGGGCTGGCGTTACGCATTGCCGAAGGCAACGTGCCGGACAGCCTGAAAACCGTCAGCCTGCGCACCTTAGACCTCGGTCTGTTGCAGGCCGGTGCCGGTGTGAAAGGTGAGTTTGAGCAGCGTCTGAAAAATGTTATCGATGCCGTACAGCAATCGCCGACGCCGGTGCTGCTGTTCATCGACGAAGCGCACACTATTATTGGCGCGGGCAATCAGGCCGGGGGCGCGGACGCCGCTAACCTGCTGAAACCGGCCCTGGCCCGTGGCGAACTGCGCACCATTGCTGCGACAACATGGAGCGAGTACAAACAGTATTTTGAGCGCGACGCCGCCCTTGAACGCCGCTTTCAGATCGTTAAGGTCGATGAGCCGGACGACGAGATGGCGTGCCTGATGTTACGCGGTCTGAAATCCCGTTACGCGCAACACCACGGCGTACACATCACCGACGAAGCGGTAAAAGCCGCCGTCAGCCTTTCGCGCCGTTATATCACCGGTCGTCAGTTGCCGGACAAAGCCGTCGACCTGTTAGATACCGCTTCTGCCCGTGTACGCATGAGTCTGGATACGCTGCCGGAAGATCTGACCCGTCTGAAGGCGCAAATCACCGCGCTGGAAATGGAAGAGCAGGCACTGCTGGAAGACATCGCGCTGGGCAACAAAACTCATGGCGACCGGCTGGAACAGATTGAACGTCAGACCGACAGCTTAGGCGAACAACTCACCACGCTGGATACGCAATACCATGCAGAGAAAGCCCTGACGCAGCAACTGCTGGAAACCCGTCAGGACATCAGCCGTCAGGCAGAAATCGCCAGCCTGCAACACCATCTGACTGATTTGCAGGGCAACGCCCCGCTGCTGTCGCTGGACGTGGATGTCCGTACCGTCGCCACGGTGATTGCTGACTGGACCGGCGTGCCGCTCACCAGCCTGCTGAAAGATGAGCAGACCGATTTACTGCAACTGGAAAATCACCTGAACAAACGGGTCGTCGGACAGGATCATGCCCTGACCGACATGGCACAACGTCTGCGCGCCGCCAAAACCGGCCTGACGTCTGAGAATGGCCCGCTGGGCGTCTTCCTGCTGGTCGGCCCGAGCGGCGTAGGCAAAACCGAGACCGCCCTTTCCCTTGCCGACTGCCTGTTCGGCGGCGAGAAATCCCTCATTACCATCAACCTCAGCGAGTATCAGGAAGCGCATACCGTCTCCCAACTGAAGGGTTCACCTCCGGGCTACGTCGGTTACGGTCAGGGCGGTATTCTCACCGAAGCCGTGCGTAAACGTCCGTACAGCGTCGTCCTGCTCGATGAAGTGGAAAAAGCCCACCGTGATGTCATCAACCTGTTCTATCAGGTGTTCGACCGCGGCTTTATGCGCGACGGTGAAGGACGTGAAATCGACTTCCGCAATACCGTGATCC
>NZ_SJOJ01000041.1 GCF_004330295.1 Rahnella victoriana | reverse complement strand
CCACCCCACCCCTCCCCTTCGCAGGGGAGGGAGCCGACCGAATTCTTACTCAACAATCTGCTTATTGCGCACTCGTTGCCGCCGAAGCCGCCGGCACATCCCCGGCAGGTGCTTCTGCCGCCGGAGCGGTCTCCGCCGGAGCCATGACGTTGTCATACACCGCCCGCAATTCTGCCGCATTCACTTCAGGTTCCCCTTTCGGTTGCGCGATCAGTAACGCTGGCTCGCGGGACAACTGCTGCTTCAGTTCCTGATTCAGGACCGGTAAGGTCAGCGTCGAAAGGAACTGCTGGCGCAATTGCTGATACTGTTCCGGGGCGATATCCACCACGCCATTTTGCTGTGAACGTAAACGCTGGCTCATCAGCACATCGGTATCGGTGCGGGCGTAAGTCGCGAACAGTTTACTCAGCTGATCATTCTTCTGCGCAATCAGCGCATCAAATTCCGCCTGAGAAATCCCTTTGTCGCGCACTGCCAGCAATTCTTCCGACAGACGCTTAAACAGCTCGGTCAGTTTGGCTTGAGGCGCTTCAATGCGGATGGCACATTGCGCGCGCTGGTACTGCACATTGCAGTCAAAGCCCAGTGCCGGAGCCGGAGTCGTCGCGTCTTTCTTACTTTCAAAGGCGCTTTTCAGCTGCTCCTGCAAATGCCAGAACAACGCTTCGCGCGCCAGATCACTGCGCCAGTACGCGGCCAGCGCCTGTGACTCCTGGATCGGCTGCCATGCGTTATCCCACATTAACGAAACGCGATCCTGCGTCAGGTTTTCATCCATCACGGTCATGGATTTGGTGGTGACTTCAGACAGCGTCGGCAGGGTCTGCGGCGTTTCACGTTTGCCTTTCAGCGAAGAGAAAGTGCGGTTGATTTGCTCACTCAGACCGCGGCCATCGACATTCCCGACCACAAATAAGGTCATCGCATCAGGGGTATACCACTGATGATAGAATTTGGTTAATGCGTCGATATTGATAGGTTTGGTGGGTAACTGGTCAGGATTATGGCCGACCAGCGTCGAACCGGCGATACGGGCACGCCACCAGGGATCCTGCGTATTTTGCGGTAACGAGCCGACCGGATCCTGCGATTCCTGCCGCGCGGCGTTTACCAGCGCCGGAGTGACCGGTATTTTTCCTGCGGTGTTTGCCAGCCAGTTCAGCGCGTCTTTCAGCAGCTCCGGACGGTTGTTCGGCAAACTCAGGTTATATAAGGTGAAATCATAAGAACTGACAGCGGGCGGCAAAGGCCGCTGCGGATTGATACTTTGCTGCCACAAAGACTGTAGCTGAGCCGTGCTGAATCCTTCGCTGTGCATCAGCGCCAGACGAGGAAGGAAATGGGCATAGCCGGTTTGCTGGGCGGATTCTGCCAGCGACCCGGTGCGCACGACCAGACGTAATTCAATGCGATCGCTCGGGCGTTGCGGCGTGGTCAGCAACTGCCAGGTAAATCCATTGTCCAGCTTCCCCTGCTGCCAGGCCGGGTCTGGTTGTAATGCTTCAGCTTGCACATGACTTGCGGCTGCTGCCAGCAGCAATCCACCAATGAGTAAACGGATTTTGGTGCCCTGCATGTGAACCCCTACGTAATGACAATCCAATTTTCAATTTGCTGTCCTGCCGGTGTCAGTTGACTCGCCCACAGGAACTGAATGCGTAAGTTTTAGGACGTAAAATACAGCCCTTCGTTAGACCGCACATTTTTCGCAATGTCGCGCAGCCTGCAAAAATATTCTGGGAAGTAACGCCGGATGAGGCATCAGAGGGACATATTATGAAGATAATCCACCGGTTACATCAAGTAACCGGGGGTTATTAGGCGAGATTGAGGCTAAATAAATGCGTTTTCGGAAACCCTTCTCGGAATTTCTTTCCGCTTACTGACGTTTATTCAGAAAATTCAGGCAGATTTCTCGGCTTCTGTCAGACCTTTCTGACCGTTCAGCGTCGCCTTTAACTGTCCTTCATCGAGCTGATCACACCATTTCGCCACCACAATGGTCGCCACGCCATTACCGACCAGATTGGTCAGCGCACGCGCTTCTGACATAAAGCGGTCAATACCCAGGATCAGCGCCAGACCGGCAACCGGTAAATGCCCTACCGCAGACAGTGTCGCCGCCAGCACGATAAAGCCACTGCCCGTGACACCCGCCGCGCCTTTGGAAGACAGCAACAGCACCACAATCAGGGTGATCTGATGCCAGATATCCATATGCGTATTGGTGGCCTGGGCGATAAACACCGCCGCCATCGTCAGGTAAATTGAGGTGCCGTCGAGGTTGAAGGAATAACCGGTCGGGATCACCAGACCGACCACTGATTTCTTACAGCCCAGGCGCTCCATTTTATCCAGCATACGCGGCAAGGCGGATTCGGAGGAGGACGTACCCAGCACGATCAGCAGTTCTTCTTTAATGTAATTCACAAACTTGAAGATGCTGAAGCCGGTGAAGCGGGCGATAAGCCCCAGCACCACGACCACGAACAAAATACAGGTCAGGTAGAAGCACAGGATCAGCTGACCCAGTTGCACCAGCGAACCGACGCCGTATTTGCCGATGGTGAAGGCCATCGCGCCGAATGCACCCAGCGGAGCCAGACGCATGATCATATTGATGATGCCGAAAATGACCTGCGAGAAGCTTTCGATGACGTTGAAAATCAGCTGGCCTTTATGGCCCAGACGGTGCAGCGCAAAACCGAACAGCACGGCAAACAGCAGCACCTGCAAAATATTGCCGCTGGCGAACGCGCCAATGACGCTGGACGGGATCACATCCAGCAGGAACGGAATGATGCCCTGACTTTGCGCCTGCTCGGCGTACACCGCCACAGCTTTGGCATCCAGTGCCGCCGGGTCAACGTTCATCCCGGCACCCGGCTGCACGATATTGACGATCACCAGCCCAATGATCAGCGCAAGCGTACTGACGATTTCAAAGTACAGCAGCGCGATCGCACCGGTGCGGCCAACGGCTTTCATGCTTTCCATGCCGGCGATGCCCGTTACCACCGTACAGAAGATCACAGGGGCGATGATCATTTTGATTAATTTAACAAAACCATCACCAAGTGGTTTCATCTGAGCGCCCAGCTCAGGGTAAAAATGGCCCAGCAGAACACCGACGGTAATTGCCAAAAGAACCTGAAAATACAGGCTCTTGAAGATTGATATTTTCATGTTATTGCCATCCTGATGTGATTGTATCGCCCTTTATTTTGTAGGGTCGGAGGTCATGAGCGACAGCCGGAAAGTAACACCAACACAACATGATGGAAATATTTTGTTTCCCTCTGCAATGGCGACTCATGAAAAACCAGAGCGGAAACCATTCAGCTGAGAATTTAGTAAGTAAAGAAAGTAAAAAAGTGAGGAAACAGGCTGGTTTTCCCGCCGGCAGGCAGGATCAGGAAGGCTGGCAGAACTGGCGTTCAAACTCTTTTTTGGAAAGCGGTGCGGAGAATAAATACCCCTGTCCGATGTGAATATTTTCCTTCAGCAGCCAGCGGCGCTGGGCTTCATTTTCGACACCTTCCGCCACCAACTGAATATTCATGGCGCGGCCTATCGAGGCCACGATATTCACCATCACTTCATCGTCAGGCAGAACGCTGACAAAACTGCGGTCAATTTTAATCACGTCAATCGGCAGCGAACGCAGCCGGTTGAGGTATTCGAGACCGGAGTAACCCAGACCGAAATCATCCAGTTCAATCGAAACACCGACAGCGCGCAGTTCGCTGAGTAACAGCAGCGCGCGATCTAAATCATCAATACGTGCCGTTTCGGTGATTTCCAGCACCAGTTGCCCCGGATTGATTTTATAGCGGCTCAGCAGGCTGCGCAGCTCCGGCAGGAAATTACGCTGCTGCACCTGAGCACCGGAAAGATTCACGGACAACGGTAACGTGATGCCGCGCCGTTGCCAGTCCGCCAGGATCTGACAGCCCAGTTCAAGAATTTTGTATCCCAGCAAACTCATGACGCCAATTTCTTCGGCCAGCACAATAAAATCGCTTTCCAGCCCGTAACTGCCGTCCGTCATTTTGCGGCGCAACAGGGCTTCCGCACCGACCACCTCGCCGGTTTTCATATTGACCTGCGGCTGGATAAACAAGGTGAAGTCGTTCTGCTCCATCGCATGCAGGATTTCGTTTTCCTGCAACAGGCGCTTCTGGATTTTCGCCGTCAATTCCGGTTCAAAGAACAGGATCTGGTTTTTCCCCTGCTGATACGCCGACACTCTCGCCGCCCGCGCGTTGACCATCAGTTGCTGCGCGCTCACCGGGAATTCGCCGGTGTATTGCACGATACCGATACTGCCGGTCGGATGCAGCGACATATTGCCCGCATGGCTTTCCTGCGGCGCATTAATGCGCTCCATGATGTGTCTGGCCAGACGCATCGCCATAAAGGGCCGGGGAATATCGCCCGCCAGCACCGCAAACTCGTTGTAGCTCAGACGCGCCATCAGGCAATGCTCCGGCAGCACCTCCATGATGGATGAGATCAGCGGACAATCGACATGGCCGTCATCGCGCAGGCTTTCAATGCCGATCAGCAGCAGATGGAAACCTTTTTCCGGCTCCGCGCCATGCAGACGGTGTTGCAGGCGCTGCATAAACTGTTCTTCGCTGTTCAGCGCACCCTCTGACGGCAGCAGCATTTCGGTGACAGGCGGACGGGCTTTTTCCCGCTGCTGCTGATTGCGGTTGTAGCTGCGCACCAGCATGCCGATTTCATCGTCTTCATGGCGCGGCGGCAGGGTCAGCTGATGGTGCGGCACATCGCTTTCGGGCAGGGATTCCAGATCACTGGCGATGCTGCGCAGCGGTTTAACGATCAGCCGGTTAATAATCCAGCTCAGGGAAATCGACAGGATCAGCGCCAGTAAAAGGTACGTCGTCAGCATGGTCGACAGCGCGCTGACAATAAACTGATACATGCGGTAGGAATCTGCCTGCAACACCAGATAAGCCAGCGGTTTGGGATCTTTCGGGCTGGCCGCCGCAGAATAGAGAGGAACGGAAATCGTCACCGGTAAATTAAAGCCCCGGGTGACCCATTGCGGCACCGGGCGGCCAGGCGGGAAATGCGTGTGCAGCGCGGCGATTTGGTTAGGCATCACGACATCGGCGCGGCTTAATATGCCCACCGGTTGCAGGGTGTTCAGGATATCCTGCGTTTCTTCCAGATCGACATCCAGCACCGCCTGAGACAGCGGAACCCGGACAGAATGTGCTATGTTTTCAAGTTGCTGGGCGTAATCATCCCTCCGCTGCTGCACAAAGTGAAACAGCTGGATGACGATGAAAATACAAATGGTGATTGCCGCAATACTGGATACCGCCGCCATCTGTTTGATCGTTAGTGAACGCCTGACCCGCAACTTAATTCTCCATCAATCGCCGACCCGATTTGCCCCGCCCGCCTGAGCAGGCACGGCACTTCTGCGCAGTATACCTTATAACGTGTTATTTCGAGGCGTTACACCACGTTTTGACTATAAAAAACAACATCTTTGCCGGAAGGCTTCTACACTGATAATTCATGAGGTTATTTAACTTACGAAATCCATACATTACTTACTGTAATCGAATAATAAGGAAAAACCGAACATCCTGACTTGAATACAACTTATGAAGTGAGTGTGCTGGTGATCACGGTAAAGACAAACTATTCCACTACATTAAGACAAAAAACCAGCAAATGAAGGCTAAAAACCTTGTGTGACAGCCAGTTATAGAGGTGTTGTTTTTTATGCGGGAAATTCTTATTTTTTGTAAAATGTGCTCTAAGCTGTAAAAGAACTGATATATTAAGACGAGTCTTATTCCCACATAAAACTTTAAAAAAATTAAACCTTCCACACGCTTTGTTAGCGGCCAATCCGGGCCGTTTTGACGTCCAGAAAACACCGATATATATAATCCTACCGGGCGGGATTTATGAATAAATATGATGATATTAAACGTTTTATGGATAAGACGAAGTTGGAAAAGCTTGATTATAAAGAGCTTAATGAAAAATCAACGGGTGAATCCATTACGGGTTCAATGAATCAATGGACGTTGATTAAACAAGTTTCTGCCAGCGAAGAACCTGCGGGTCCCCTCGACAATGGCCGCACGACGCAACCCACCCCACAAGCCATTTCAGCGGATGAGTTTTCCTTATCTGCGGCTCAGGCTGCGTCTGAACATCATGCCGCGCCGCAACCGGAAACGCAGCCTGCCACGCACGCGCAAAGCACGCCGATGTCATCGGAAGTGGCTCCGCCGGCAGCCGGTTTTGGCTTACTGGATGCGCTGCGCGAAACACTGCCGCCTGCCCCTGTGGCGTCACAGCCCGCGCAACATCAGCCTGTTCACACGGCACCGACGTTGCACGCGCAGTCTGTGATCCCAGACAGTGGGTCAGGTTTGCTCGATTCCCTGCGTAAAGCCATGCCTGAAGCGCCGCCGGTTCAGACACCGGCACCGGCGCCCGTTCAGGCTCAGCCTGCACCGGTCCGCGCCGCACCACCTGTACAGCAACCCGCGCCAGTGCGCAGCCCGTTACCCGCCAGCCCGGCGCACGTGGCGTCTCCGGCGTCTGCTGATGCTAACCAGCGCTTTAAACAGATGTTTAAACAACGGGCTCCGCAGCCTGCCAGCGCTTATTTACATCGCGACACACCGCTTCAACCCTTGTTAGAGATGATTGCCTCATGCCGTTAGTTTGCGTTTGTTCACCGAAAGGTGGGGTAGGAAAAACCACGGTGGCCTCCAATCTGGCCTATTCCCTTGCCCGCAGTGGCAGCAAAGTGCTGGTCATCGATTTTGACGTGCAGAACGCCCTTCGCCTGCATTTCGGTGTACCGATTTCTGATACCCGTGGTTTTGTCGCCGGTTCGGGGAATGAATCCGACTGGAGTCAGTTCATCCTCAAAGCGGGTTCCAATACCTTTGTCTTACCTTACGGCGAAGTGACGGAAGATCAGCGGCTGGAATTCGAACACCAGCTCGCCAGCGATCCGCATTTTTTACAGCGCGGATTAAATACCGTCCTGAATTATCCGGGATTGATTATTATTGCCGATTTCCCTCCGGGTCCGAGTCCGGCATTAAAAGCCGTTCAGGCGATTGCGGATTTACATGTTGTGGTGATGCTGGCTGATACCGCGTCATTATCTTTATTGCCTTTAATGGAAAAGAATAAATTAATTGGTACCCCGCTTAATAATAAGAAGGGTGAATATTATGTGGTTAACCAAAGTGACACCCGCCGGACATTAAGCCGCGACGTCACGCAATTTTTCGAACAGCGTTTAAATGAAAGATTATTAGGCACAATCCACAGGGATGAATGTGTGCCAGAGGCGAATGCCTCGCAGCGCTCTATTATTGATTTCAGTCCGGTCTCTGCTTCGGCATTTGATATTGAACTGATCAGCAAGAAAGTCGCCGCCATTTTAGGGATTAAAGTCGGTGATGGTGAATTACACGCCGCGCCTAAATCTGGCAGTTATTAACTATCACTGTTAACAGCGACCCCAAAGCGATGAATAAATTCCTGTTTTCCTTCCTTGTGCTTCTGCTGCTGCCGGTGGCAGCAGTCATCATTATTGCCCCGATGGACAGCCAGAAGCAGTACATTTTTGGCCTGATCAGCATCGGGCTGTTATTCCTGCTGGGCATCAGTAAAAGCCGCCGCATCAGTGTGGTCATGGTCATCATGTCCGTCATGATGTCGACGCGGTATATTTACTGGCGCGCGACAGAAACGCTGCATTTTAATTCAACGATAGAAGCCATCTTAGGGATCGGTTTATTTCTCGCCGAACTGTATGTCTGGATTATCTTATTGCTGGGCTACCTGCAAACCACCTGGCCATTAAAACGCACCATCGAACCGTTGCCGGATGACACCTCCCTGTGGCCGACGGTCGATGTGTATATTCCGTCGTACAACGAAAGTCTCGACGTGGTGCGTGATACCGTGCTGGCGGCGCAGTGCATCGATTATCCGAAAGACAAAATCAAAATTTATGTGCTCGATGACGGTAAACGCGATGAATTTGCGGTGTTCTCGGCGGATGCAGGCGTTGGCTATATTACGCGTAATGACAACTCCCACGCCAAAGCCGGTAACCTGAACCATGCGATGAAACTCACCAAAGGCGAGCTGATTTGCGTATTCGACTGTGACCACGTGGCGACACGCGCGTTCCTGCAGGCGACCGTCGGCAGCTTCCTGAAAGACCCCCGTCTGGCGCTGATCCAGACGCCGCACTACTTCTATTCGCCTGACCCGTTCGAACGTAACCTTTCTGCCGGCCGCACCATGCCGAACGAAGGCGCCCTGTTCTACGGCCCGGTTCAGCAAGGTAACGACAACTGGAATGCGACCTTCTTCTGCGGCTCCTGTGCGGTGATCCGCCGCGTGGCGCTGGAAGAAGTCGGCGGATTCGCCGTGGAAACCGTCACCGAAGATGCCCACTCCGCGCTGAAAATGCAGCGCCGTGGCTGGAATACCGCGTTTCTGGATATCCCGCTGGCAGCCGGTCTGGCGACGGAACGTCTCGGTCTGCACGTGGTTCAGCGTACCCGCTGGGCGCGCGGCATGACGCAGATTTTCCGTGTGGATAATCCGCTGCTCGGCCGTGGCCTGAAATGGCAGCAACGTCTGTGCTATCTCAACGCCATGCTGCACTTCCAGTTCGGCCTGCCGCGCGTGGTGTTCCTGACCGCGCCGCTGGCATTCCTGCTGTTTAACCTGAACATCATTTCCTCGTCCGCCAGCCTGATCTTTGCTTACGCGCTGCCGCACCTGGTGATGTCGCTGTACATCAACTCCCGCATGAATGGCCGTTTCCGTTATACCTTCTGGGGTGAAATCTACGAAACCGTGATGGCCTTCCACCTGATCCTGCCTACGATTGTGACCATGTTCGCGCCAAAACGCGGCAAGTTTAACGTGACGGATAAAGGCGGTTTGCTGGATGTCGGTTTCTTCGATTTCAACATCGTCAAACCGCACCTGATTGTCGCGATCCTGATGCTTGCGGGTATCGGATACGGCATCGTGCGCGCCGTATTTCATGATTACTTTGCCATCGACCCCAGTGTTGTCGCGCTGAACATTGCGTGGGGCAGCTTCAGCGTGCTGATTTTACTGGCGGCGATTGCCGTAGCGAAAGAAACCCGTCAGGTGCGTAAAACCATCCGTATCGACGTGGCGATCCCGGCGATTATTCATTACGCCAACGGCATTTCACTGCGCACCACCACCATTGATATGTCGATGGGCGGTGTGCAACTGGTGACGCCGGATGTGCGCTATCTCAATGAAGAAATTGAAGAAGTGGAGATCCAGCTTTCTTCCGGTGCGGAGAGCTTCCCGGTGACGCAAGTCAGCGGAGACAAAAACCGTCTGCGTCTGCAATTTGAAAACCTGCCGCTGTCGAAACGCCGCGAACTGGTGCGCGTGGTGTTATGCCGCGCTGACGCCTGGATTGGCGAAGAATATCCGCCGGATAACCCGTTCAAATCACTGGCAAGCATCATCCGTTGCGTGTTTGAGTTGTTCTATAACACCTGGAAAGAACGCCGCGCCAAAAATAAACCCGCTGACGCCACCAGCAAGAGTGAAGCAGCATGAATCGAACTCGTAACCTGATGATGAAGCGCCGTTTATCTGCTGTGCGGGGCATGTCCCTGTTCAGGAAAATCACCACCGGTCTGTTACTGACTTTCAGCAGCCTGCCGTTGTCACAGGCGGAAGAAACGCCCGCCCCTGCACTCGATCCGGCAACCAGCCTGCCTGCCGCGCCGTCATGGCTGCCGCCGGTTACCCCCATGCCGGGCGAAAGTGCGCCAGCCAGTGACACCACGCCTGCCGCCGATGCGCCGCAGACTGACACCACACCGGCGAATAACAGTGCGCCGGTGCCTGATGTGTCTGCCGATCCTTCCGCTGTCCCTGCGCCCGTCATGCCGCTGGTGCAGCCGGTGACCAGCAATGTGACGGTCGCCGAAATGGGCCAGCCGAACGGGCTGACGCTCAGCGGCGGCCAGTTGCAGTCCGGTATTATTTTCACGCTGCCTGCGGATGAAGTGGTGACCAATGCGCACCTGTCGCTGGCACTGAAAATTTCCCCGGCGCTGATTGCCCGCGATACCACGCTTGAACTGATGCTCAACGGCCAGCCGCTGGGTAACCTGCCGCTGAACCAGAGCAGCAACGGCGGCGATGTCTACGATCTGGACATTCCGTCGGCCATGGTGGTGTCGAACAACAACCTGAGCTTCCGCGTTCATGACAGCAACACCATGACCTGCGAGAAAGATCAGTCGGACAAGTATTGGGTCACGATTTTGCCGACCACCAGCATCGGGCTGGAAGGGCAGCAGCTGAACATTGGCCGCAATCTGGGTAACTTCCCGCGCCCGTTCTTTGATGGCCTGCAAATGCAGGAGTCCAAAATCACCATGGGCTTCTCCGCGTCCATGAAACCGGGCGATGTCAGCGCAGCGGCGATGGTCTCGTCTTATCTCGGCATGTTGTCCGATTATCGCAGCGTTGATTTTCCGGTCATCCTGAACGATTTACCGGATCAGAACGGTATTCTGTTCGGCAAACCGGGGGATAAAATCGGCTCCCTGACCCTGCCGGCAAGCAGTGGTGCGTCGATTCAGATCATCGATAACCCGATTAATCCGGTGTACAAACTGCTGCTGGTGCTGGGCAACGATGATAACGAACTGCGTCAGGCCGCGTATCGCCTGATCAGCGCCGGCCTGCCGAATAACACCGATCATCTGGATGTGACGCAGCAGACGATCCCGTCGAGCAAACCTTATGACGCGCCGCGCTGGATCGACACTTCCCGTCCGGTCACGCTGGGCGAGCTGGCGGGTAAAGATCCGGATTCACTGATTTCCAACGGCATTTATCATGATGGCATTCAGGTGGCGTTCCGCGCCGCGCCTGACCTGTTCATGTGGGATGGCCATAACATTCCGGTGCGCATTGATTACCGTTTCCCGACCGAAAACTGGATTGATGAAGACAGTTCAAGACTGAACGTCTCCATCAACAGCAACTTCCTGCGCAGCCTGACCGTCAACAAAGTCGGTCTGCTGGAAAACATCTGGCGTCGCCTCGGCGGTGACAGTCGTCAGGAACGCTACACGCTGCAACTCGCGCCTTACCTGATTTACGGCGACAACCAGCTGCAATTCTATTTCGACATCAAGCCGAAAAAAGATGCGCCGTGCAGCATTCTGACCAGCGATAACATCAAGAGCCGTATCGATCCGAAATCCTTCATCGACCTGAGCGGAAGCTACCACTTTACCCAGTTGCCGAACCTGTCGTATTTCGTCGGTGCGTCTTATCCGTACTCCAAACTGGCGGACTTCTCCGACACCCTGATGCTGCTGCCGCCAGCACCGGGCGCGGATGAAATCCACACCCTGCTGAATCTGGCCTCCCGCGCCGGTAAAGCCACCGGTATGCCGGTTAATCATGTGCAGGTCGCCTTTGGTCTGAAAGGGGATGAGCAGAATAACCCGCTGTTTGATCGCGATATTCTGGCCGTCACCACGCTCGGCGACACACCGTTCAACCAGCAGTTACTGACGGATTCGCCGTTCAGTGCCAATGCAGGTTCGATGGGTGTGAGAACGCCGACCCAGGTGCAGCGCGTGGTGGCCTGGCTGACCGGCGACTGGTATCGCCAGCCGGTGGATGCGGACCGCTATCTGTCGTCTACCGGCGCATGGCGTGGCTTCGTCAGCTACCGCTCGCGCTGGTCCGCCGATCACGTGGTCGTGGTGGCTACCGGCACGGACGATCAGCAGTTGCTGAAAATCCATAACGATTTGAAATCACCGAAAATCAACGCCAACGTGCGCGGCGATCTGGCGATCATTACCGATGAAAACGGTATCCGCAGCTTCTCCGTCGGCCAGCAATTCCCGACCGGACAAATGCCGTGGTACATGATGGTGCTCTGGTACGCCAGCACACACATTGTGATCCTGTCCTTTATTGCCACCCTGATTTCGCTGGTTATCGGCCTGAGCCTGTTCGTCGTCCTGCGTCGTCACGCCGCTAAACGTCTGGGTCAGAAATGAAAAGCATCGGCTTTATAACAAAAACAATGACGTTCCTCCCGGTTTCGGGCGGCGACTCTCTGGCGATTACCGGAGCTGGAAAATGAATAAACATAAACTGTCCCTGGCGGTGATCAGGGCTATTTATCTGGTAGGGATCGCCGGAGTAGCAAGTTTCAGTCACGCCACCCTGGCGGCGGACACCACCAACCCGGCCATGAAAGCCCTGTTTGATCAGGCCGCTTACTGGCATGAACGCGCTCATGACGATCTGGCAAAAGATGCGTTGCAGAAAGTGTTGCTGGTTGAGCCAAACAACACGCAGGCGCTGTACCTGATGTCGCTGTATGCCATGCAGGGCGGAGATAAAACCGCCGCTAACCAGTGGCGCGAAAAACTGTCGGCGGTCTCGCCGGATGACCCGCGTCTGGCGTCGCTCAACAGCGCGAAAGCCATGCAGTCTATTCCCCCGGCGCAACTGGCCTCTGCCCGCCAGATGGCCGCACAAGGCAACGTCAGCGGCGCGCTGGCGGCGTACCGCACCCTGTTTAACGGCAACCAGCCGATCGACAGTCTGGCGACCGAATATTACCTGACCATGGCGGGCGACAAATCGCTCCAGCCGCAGGCGATTGCCGGTTTACAACAACGCGTCGCCTCACGTCCGGACGACACGCAGGCGCGACTCGGTCTGGGTAAAGTGCTGACCTATCAGGAATCCACCCGCCGCGACGGTATCAAACTGCTGAGCACCCTGGCCGGTTCCAGCACAGAAGCCGACCGCTCCTTGCGTCAGGCGTTGTTGTGGATGGCTCCGCAGGAAGATGACCGTGATTTGTATCAGGGTTATCAGGCGCGTCATCCGAATGACACCGCCGTGATGGCCTATTTCCAGAAAAACATTGGCGGCGCGGCGAAAGGTCAGGGTTTCACCGCCCTGAACAGCGGCGACGTTAACAGCGCGAAAGCGAAGTTTGAAAGCGTGCTGGCCGATAACCCGAACGACGCCGATGCACTGGCCGGTCTGGGTTATATCGCCCAACGCAGTGGCAACTTTGAGCAGGCGTCACAGTATCTGAGCAAAGCCGCTGCACAGGGCGGCCCGAACAGCGCCCAGCTGAGCAATCAGGCACAGGATTCCGCGTTCTACGCCCAACTGGCGAAAGCCAAAGACGCCGCCGGTTCCGGCAGTTACGACGCCGCACTGGCGGCGGTCACCCCGCTGACCCAGGTCGGTGGCGAAAAAGGCCAGTCCGCCAGCCTGCTGCGTGCCGATATCCTGCGCCGCAAAGGCGATCTGGCCGGTGCGGAACAGCAATACAGCGCGCTGGGTGACAACGCCGATGCCCGCGCCGGGCTGTATTACGTGCTGCGTCAGCAGAATAAAACCGCCGAAGCGAATCAGGTACTGAAAACCCTGCCAGCCGGTTTGCAGGCCAAAATGAATCCGCCGACCGTGGCCGATGTCATCGAGCCAATGCGCCGTCAGGCCGCACAGGCCGTGGCGAATAACGATCCGCAGCGCGCCCTGAATATTCTTCAGCAGGCGCAGGAACGTCAGCCGTCGAACGTCTGGGTAAAACTGGATATGGCGCGCATCCTGCAATCGCAGGGACAGACCGCACAGGCGCAGTCGATCATGGCACCGTCTTCGCGTCCGGGCGCGTCTTCCGCCGATCTGTACGCCGCCGCCCTGTTCGCGTCGGAAACCAAAAACTGGTCAACCGCCAACGCCCTGCTCTCACGCATTCCGCGCAGCAGTCAGAATCAGGGCATGCGTGAACTGGCGCAGCGCGCCAACTTCAATGCGCAAATGGCCGATGCGGAAAGCTATCTGCAACAGGGCAATACCGCCGCCGCGTCTAACACCTTACGCGCGCTGGCACAGAATCCGCCAACCGCACCGGCAGATGTCGGTGCGCTGGCGAAAAATCTGGCTGCAGCCGGTCAGCTTCCGCTGGCGGTGCAACTGGTCCGTCAGAATATGCGTCAGGGCGTCAACGGCAATGCCGGGGATTACGCCGATCAGGTTTCCGTGCTGAATCAGGCCGGCCTGACCAACGAAGCGCAGGCCTTCCTGCAAAATCCGCAGATTCAGTCCGGCACGTCACCGACGGCGCTGGCCAGCCTGCGTAACGGTTTCGTGATCAATCAGGCTGATCAGCTGCGCGAGCAAGGTCAGTATGCGGCAGCCTACGACAAGCTGGTCGTCGCCTTACAGGCCGATCCGCAAAACCGCGATCTGATGCTGGCGATGGCCCGTCTGTATCAGTCCGGCAAACTCAATAAACAAGCCGGTCAGGTCTATAACTACCTGATGAGTAACGATACCCCGACGCAGGATGCGCGCATTGGGGCGATTAACGTGGCGCTGGGTGAAGGGGATAACGATCGGGCGAAAACGCTGATGGAAGGACTGCGCGGACCGCGTACGCCTGACCGTCTGTTGCTCGAAGCGCGCGTCGCCGAAGCACAGGGCGATCACCAGCAGGCGCTGGCGTTACTGCGTTCGGCGAAAGGCAAGATGATCGGGCTGGAAGGCGCGGACAGCACGGCGCAGGTCGCCGGCTTGCAGATCAGCGACAACCCGTTCATCAACCGCACCACGCGAACGTCGGCTTCACGTCCGGCGACGCAATCTTCTTACGGCACCGTGCTGCCGTGGCAGGTGTCCGATCAGGTGACCACGCCGGGGAACATTCCGGCCGCCACCGCCACACCGGCAGCAGTGACGCAGCGTAATGCCACCGAGAAACAGATCGACGACATGCTCGACGATTTGCAGGGCAAAACCGCGACCTGGGCGCAGGGCGATATGTCGATTCGTGGCCGTGACGGCGAAAGCGGTCTCAGCCAGCTGACCGAAGCCAAAGCGCCAATGACCTTTGCCTTCGTGCCGTTTGACACGTCACGCCTGAGCATCGGCGTCACGCCGGTTTCCCTCAGCGCAGGCAGCCCGTCGGGCACAGGCAATGCACGTTTCGGTCAGGGCGCTTTGGCAAGAGGATACTCCTCGGCGGCAGCGGCATACAGTGCGATAGCCGGTGTACCCATCACGTCCAAAGATATGCAGGCATACTTGTCGGATCCAGCTAATCAGCTGGCTTCGCTCAGTCAGGCACGGAGTGCGCTTTCAACGCTCTATACTGACAATCAGTGTTCATCAGTAAGCAGTTCTTCCAGTGCAGATCTGGTTGCTCAATGTAATGCGCTTAGCAGCCGCATAACTGCATTGAATGCAGTCGATCCAACAACCTACCAGGCTCCTGACGGAGGTAACCAAAGCGCGACCGGCGTGGAAGTGAACGCCGCGCTGACCGGTGACAGCTATAAAGCGGATATCGGCAGCACGCCGCTCGGGCAGGATCTGAACTCGCTGGTCGGTGGCGTACAATGGGCACCCAAACTGACCGACTTCACCACCCTGCGGGTCACGGCGGAACGTCGTGCGGTCACCGACAGTATTCTGTCCTACGTCGGCACCAAAGATACTTACAGCGGCAAAACCTGGGGTCAGGTCACCAAAAACGGCGGCAGCCTGAATCTGTCGTACGATGACGGCGACGCCGGTTTCTACGCCGAAGCGGGGTATTACAGCTATCTCGGTAACAACGTGAAGAGCAACAAATCGGTGAACGCCAATGCCGGTCTGTATGTCCGTCCGTACCGTTATGACGATCGCGAGCTGAAAACCGGTATCAACGTCGGTTACATGGACTTCGATAAAAACCTCAGCTATTACAGCTTTGGTCAGGGCGGCTACTTCAGCCCGCAAAACTATGTCAGCGTCTCCTTCCCGGTGGAATACACCCAGAAATATGACGACTGGGATCTGAAACTGTCCGGTTCTGTGGGTTACCAGTCTTATTCACAGGATAAGAGCGCCTACTTCCCGAACAACCCGGACCTGCAGAAACAACTGGATGAGTTGGTTGATGCTGGTTTCGGCACAGAGTCCTACTATGCGGGTAAAACAGAGAATGGTATCGGCTGGAATGCGGGCGTGGGTGGCAATTATCACCTGAACAAGAGCATGCAGATTGGCGGACAGGTTGGCTACGATACTTTCGGTGATTACAACGAAAGCAAAGCGCAGGTCTACTTCCGTTACCTGATGGGTCAAAATTAATTCCGGTGGACTAAAACCATGCAAGAAAACAATTACACGCAGGTCGCGCAGGAATATTACCGCCAGCGTCACACCACACCGGGCTGGCAAAGCCTGGTGCAGGTGCTATTTTCAGGTATTCTGGCCTCCGCTGACGATGAAGACGGTCACCGTTTTCTCACGCTGATGGGCAACAATCTGGCAAGCCAGCATCCGTTGCCCGTCTCGGCGACGCTCGGCGAACTGGAAGACAATATCAATCACATCCTCAGTCGTTTTGACTGGGGTGTGGTGAAACTGGAAGCCACCCAGCAACAACTGGCGCTGGTACACATCGCCTGGCCGGTTTCTCCGCAGGGACAGGACGACGAGCTGTGGCGTATCGCGCTGATCGCGTTGTTTGAAGGCCTGTATGCCGGATGGCTGTTATCGCAGGGCGGGCAGCCGTATGTTCCGCTGCGCTGGCAGGAAAGCACGCCGGAAGGCGCATTCGTTTTCCGTTATCAAAATGGTTTGTAAGGAATTTCTATGTTGGCATTTCGACGCTACAGACGGGTGCTGTGGTTCAGCCTTATCTTCGCGTTTTTCAGTTCCGCTGTAATGGCTCAGGATTCTGGCTGGTCTGCGTATAAAAGTCGCTTTCTGATGCCTGACGGGCGAATCATCGATACTGCAAATAAAAACGTCAGCCACACCGAAGGGCAGGGTTTCAGCATGCTGCTGGCGGTGTTTAACGACGATCAGGCAACGTTCGACAAACTGTGGCAGTGGGCAAACACCACGCTGTACCGCCAGGATATCGGTCTTTATTCATGGCGTTACGATCCGAACAGCACCCCGCATGTGGCGGACACTAACAACGCCTCCGACGGCGATACGCTGATGGCCTGGGCGCTCCTGCTGGCGGGCGATAAGTGGAACGACAGCCGTTACACCAAAGCCTCGGAGAAATTGCAGGCGGCGCTGATCAAATACAATGTGATTGATTATGCCGGTTACAAAGTGATGCTTCCGGGCGTGAAAGGTTTCAACCAGACCAGCAACGTAACCGTCAATCCGTCTTACTTCATCTTCCCGGCGTGGCAGGCGTTTTATGCCCACAGCCATCTGAAAGTATGGAAAGATCTGGATGAAAGCGGCACCGCGATGCTCAGTAAAATGGCGTTTGGTGAATTCCGTCTGCCGACCGACTGGGTCGATATGCAGGCCGATGGCACCCTGAAACCGGCCAGCCGCTGGCCGACGCGGTTCAGTTACGATGCCGTGCGTATCCCGCTGTATCTCGGCTGGGCGCATCCGGGCAGCCCGCAGATGGCACCGTTCATCTTGTGGTGGCAGAAATCACCGCGTAACGCGACGCCAGCCTGGATTGACGTGATGACCGGCACCAGAGCGGGCTACAACATGTCGCCGGGCTTATTAGCCGTTCGTGATTTCACCATGGCGAATGCCGCGGCCATCAGCCCGAATCTGGCCCCGAAAGACGATTACTACTCTTCCACCCTGCAACTGCTGAGCTGGTGGGCAAGTCATAAAGGGTAAGAGTTCTGTGGAATAAAAAGGCCGGTCAGGGGGATGCTGACTGGCCTTTTTATCTGGAGCAATTTAGTTAATCTGATAACTGAAATTAGCCGTATAGTTTTGACCGTTATAGTGATAACTGACAGAATTGCTTAACGAAAAAACGTTTCCGCTGTAGGTAATATTTACCCGATTATCTGGGCGGGTGTTGATATCAGCAATTGTTCCACTCCCTGAGATAAACGGAAAACCGTTTGCCAGATACTTAACGATTTCACTGTTGCTTCCCTTCAGTTCACCTGCCAGATAGTACCGGTAATGGAAAGGTACCGTCGCCCCACCACTTTGGCTTTCCGTCATGTACAGCCACATATGGTCATTGATTTTTTGCGTGCGAAGTAATGCATCTCTGACAGGGTCATCTCCGCCCCGATTAAACAACCACCACCCTGTCACCAGCAGTAACAGAGCGAGCGTCACAAAACGATGTAGCCACTTAATAGCCATTCTGAATGGCATAATCGATTCCTTCTTGTATGTTGCGTTGATCCGTCGGGTCATCGCCGTAAGGCGGCCTCTGAGTCCATTTTCCCCATTCGGGTTTCGATGTTCCCGCACGCTGTTGTGCAAATCCAGCCCCCATCAGAAGTGTTGTCGCAGGAATACCGGCTGCCGTTCCTGCAGCACCAAAGTTAAAATTTCCGAAGGCCGCCCAGTAAGGGTCATAGGCTTTATAATCCCAGGGGCCGTGATTTCTCACTTTCTGATAAAACCAATAATATGTACTGGCCGTGGCCATGTTTCTCGATGTTCCATGCTGCCGGGCTTCTCTCATATTGTTTTGAATTACCTGCGAGCCGGGACCAGATAAGGGTACAGATGCCATATGTAACGTCCTGTTATTGTAAAGATGCACCTAAACTTTATCATCATCCTGTATGACAAACTGTCTGAAAAAGGGAGAATCATTTTTTAATCATTACTCAGTGCAAACCTATTTCATCAAAAATTTATCTCAACCATTCTTCATTTGTTTAAAAATAAACTTTTCTCTTCTGAATTAAAATAACCTGATTTACCACAAAAAAACCTCTCGCCCTGTGTTTGACTATAATGGATGCAATGAAAACCGTATCGAGTGAGGAACCGTGAAAATAACGCCCCCGCAACGTCCTGAAGACTCTGTCAGTCGCCTGATATCCGCGCTTATGCCGGTCAGTACTCCCATCACTGTCGTTCCGCGTAAAAGACTGGCGTGGGCTTATCAGGGTAATTCGCAGTTTTATCTGTTTCTGGAAGGCGAAGTGTCAGTGCTGCGCGCCTCTGACGGGCTGGTGATGGCAACGGCTTATGAACCGCTGGTTTTCGGGATTGCCGAGGCGATGCAGAAGGTTCACAGCCAGACATTACGCGTGGATACGCAGGCGGCGCTGCGTCGTGTGGATGCTGCTCAGGCCATGTCGATTTTCAGCGAAAACACCCTCTGGCAGGATGTCGCCGCTACCCTGTCGTACTTCAGCAGTTATCTTTTCTACCGCGACGCGCTGGTCGTCCAGCAACGTACTTATTCAGTCATCAGAAACCATTTGCAGGAGATGATCCTGTTACCTGCCGACACCCGCTTACGCATCTCTATTCTCGAATATATACAGGAGCGCACGCATTTATCACGCAGCAGTGTATTAAATGTCATTCACGCCCTTAAAGCCGGTGACTATATCGAGACCAGTCGCGGAGGATATTTACTGGAACTGACTAAATTACCTGAAGAATTTTAGCCAGCCGGGAATAATAATTATTCCCGATACTTCCAAAATTTAATTTTAAACAGATTACCGTTTTATCCCATCCGGATTTTTAATTAGTATTTTCCCCGACAACTTCACACTTCAAGACATTCTGTTCCACGGCGGACAGAAACAGAATCCGGGGAATATATGAAAAAGACACTTGTCGCGATACTTTTATTAAACGTCTGCGCTGTCTCCAGCGTCTATGCCGCTGCGGATACCAATACCTGGTACGGCGGGGCAAAACTGGGCTGGTCACACTATTTTGATGCCAGCGGTAAAGGCAACTTCAACGATAACCTCAGCAAAGCCACCGACTTTGATTACGACAAAGACAATGTCAGCGGCGGCGTATTCGGCGGGTATCAGATCACCCCATGGCTGGCGGTTGAAGGCGGCTACGATTATATGGGCAACATGGATATTCACGGTAACCACGGCGCTTCCGGCTCCAAACTGGAAAGCCAGGGCCTGCAAATGTCCCTGAAAGCCAGCTACGGTCTGACCGATGACTGGGATATTTATGGCCGCGCCGGTGCCATGGCGTACCGCGCTGAAACCAAAAACAACGGTCATGACAATTTCGAAACCGGTGTTCGCCCTCTGGCGGCAGTCGGTACGGAATATGCCTTCACCAAAAACTGGGCAGGCCGTCTGGAATACCAGTGGGTCAGCAACGTGGGCAACTCGAATCAGATCGGCATCAGCAGCGATGTCAGTTCCGTCTCTGCCGGTGTGGTCTACCGCTTTGGTCAGCATAACGACATGCCGATGGCCACGCCTGCCGACCGCTGATCAACAGCAAGTCACCGAACCACGGATGATGGTAGCAGTAACCTCAAAAACCGATCACCTTCACACCTTGATCGCGAACGTAGTCACAATAATAAGTTCCATTAAGTCCGTTTGCCCGATATGCACTGTCGGGCATTTTTTTTGCTTTTTTTCAGGCGGATGCCCACAAAAAAGCCCGCTTTTCGCGGGCTTCGTTATGACAGCGTGGGATTACTGATTTACGGCGACCGTCTGCGTGGTGCCGGTTTCATCCTGATCGACGGCGAAACAGGCGACGAGCTGGTCGCCGTACTGTTTCAGCTGCGGCTGGAACTGTTTGCAGGTGCCGAACGCGCGGCGGCAGCGGGCGTTGAACGCGCAACCGGCTGGCGGATTCAGCGGGCTTGGCAGCTCGCCGGTCAGTTTGATGCGTTCACGACGCTCGTCCGGGTTCAGACGCGGCGTCGCGGACAGCAATGCCTGCGTGTAAGGATGGCGCGGATTGCTGAAGACGGCTTCTTTCGACCCCTTCTCCACGCAGCGACCGAGATACATCACCATCACTTCGTCGGCGATATGTTCCACCACGGACAAATCATGCGAGATGAAGACGTAGGACAGCCCCAGATCCTGCTGCAAATCCATCATCAGGTTCAGTACCTGCGCACGCACGGAAACATCGAGCGCGGACACCGGTTCATCGGCGATCACCACGTCCGGATCCAGCATCAGACCACGGGCGATAGCAATACGCTGACGCTGGCCGCCGGAGAACATGTGCGGATAGCGGTCGTAATGCTCGGTTTTCAGGCCGACTTTCGCCATCATCGCCAGCGCTTTCTCGCGACGTTCTTCGCGGGTCAGTTTGGTGTTGATCAGCAACGGTTCTTCGAGGATCTGCCCGACTTTCTTACGCGGGTTGAGCGATCCGTAAGGATTCTGGAACACGATTTGGATCTTCTGACGACGCAGCTTTTCAGCGGTGGCGTCAGGTTTCAGCAGATCCTGCCCGCGGTAATACAGTTCACCGCCGGTCGGCACTTCAATCATGGTCAGCAGACGGCCCAGCGTGGATTTACCACAGCCGGATTCGCCCACCACCGCCAGCGTTTTGCCGCGTTCGAGGGTAAACGACACGCCATCGAGCGCCTTCACCGTGCGTTCCTGGCCGAAGATGCCCTTCTTCACCGGGTAATGTTTTTTCAGGTCAATCGCATGCAACAGCGGCTGCGCTTTGGTGTTATCAGGACTCATAAGTAGGTCTCCCGGCATCATCCAGCGGATAATGGCACTTCGACTGACGCCCGTTCGCGAGGTCACGCAGCGCAGGTTCTTCTTTACGGCAACGGTCGGTCGCATACGGACAACGCGGATTCAGCAGACAGCCGTTCGGGCGGTCATACTTACCCGGCACCACGCCCGGCAACGACTGTAAGCGGGCTTTATCCGCCGCGAATTCCGGTAAGGATCGCAGCAACGCCTGCGTGTACGGATGGCGCGGCGCACGGAAGATTTCCGTGGCTTTGGCCGATTCCACCACCTGACCGGCGTACATCACGATGATGTGATGCGCGGCTTCCGCCACCAGCGCCAGGTCATGGGTGATCAGCATCAGCGCCATGTTCTCTTTCTGTTGCAGCTCAAGCAGCAACTCGATGATCTGCGCCTGAATGGTCACGTCGAGCGCGGTCGTCGGCTCATCGGCAATCAGCAGTTTCGGGCGACAGGCGATCGCCATGGCGATCATCACGCGCTGGCTCATCCCGCCGGAAAGCTGATGCGGATAGACATCGAGACGCGAAGCCGGATCAGGAATACCGACCAGATTCAGCAGATCGATGGTGCGCTGACGACGGGTCTTTTTGTTGCCGCCCTGATGCACTTTGATGGCTTCCATAATCTGGAAACCGACGGTGTAACACGGGTTCAGGCTGGTCATCGGATCCTGGAAAATCATCGCGACTTCGGCACCGACAATCTGGCGGCGCTCTTTTTCGCTGATGCCCTGCAGGTTACGGCCACCGAACTCCAGTTTTTCTGCCATCACTTTGCCGGGGAAGTCGATCAGCCCCATCAGCGCCAGTGAACTGACGGATTTACCGGAGCCGGACTCGCCGACAATCCCGACCACTTCGCCCTGTTTCACGCTGTAACTGATACGGTCTACCGCGCGGAACGGTGTCCCTTCGTCACCAAAGTGAACGGAGAGCTTATCCACGGTCAGCAACGTTTTGCCGACCTGAACGTCATTCGTTAATGTTGTTTCCATCTCCAACCCCTTACTGCTTAAGTTTAGGGTCGAGGGCATCACGCAGGCCATCACCCATCAGGTTAAATGCCAGTACCGTCAGCAGGATGATCACACCCGGGAAGGTCACGACCCACCAGGCACTTTGAGCAAACTGTAAGACGTCCGACAGCATGGTGCCCCACTCCGGCGTTGGCGGCTGTGCGCCCATGCCGAGGAAGCCCAACGCTGCCATATCGAGGATGGCGTTGGAGAAGCCGAGCGATGCCTGAACAATCAGCGGCGCTAAGCAGTTAGGTAAAATGTTGACGAACATCTGACGGGCAGACCCGGCACCGGCCACGCGCGACGCGGTCACATAGTCGCGGTTCACTTCCACCAGCACCGCCGCGCGGGTTAAGCGGACATAGTGCGGCAGGGCAACGAAGGTCAGCGCCAGCGAGGCATTGACAATCGACGGACCGAAAATCGCCACCAGCACCAGTGCCAGCAACAGACTTGGCAGGGCCAGCATGATATCGACCACGCGCATGATGATGGCGTCCACCACACCGCCGTAGTACCCGGCAAACAGACCGAACACCACGCCGAGGATCAGCGAAAGTACAACGACCAGACAGCCAACCAGCAGTGATAAACGCGCGCCGTACATCAGACGCGAAAGAATATCGCGGCCCACGTCGTCGGTGCCCAGCAGGAATTTCCAGCTACCACCTTCCATCCAGACCGGCGGGCGCAGCAGCGCGTCACGGAACTGTTCAGCAGGCAGATGAGGAGCGATCACGTTCGCGCCAATCGCAATGACCAGCATGATAATGATGTAAGCCAGGCCGACAACGGCCCCTTTGTTACGCTTGAAGTAATGCCAGAATTCGCGCATCGGCGGCATCGGCACTGGCGCAGCCGTCACTAACTCGTTAGCGACCGGCTCAGTGGTTTGAGACATTGTGCGCCCCTTATTTCTTGTGGCGAATACGCGGGTTGACCACGCCGTAGAGCACATCTACCAGCAGGTTAACCACGATGATCAGAGTAGCGACCAGCAACACCCCGCCCTGCACGACCGGATAGTCGCGGCGCTGGAGTGCGTCGATCAGCCACCGGCCGAGTCCCGGCCAGGAGAAGATGGTTTCCGTCAGGATGGCGCCGCCGAGCAGCGTACCGACCTGCAAACCAATGATGGTCACCACCGGCAGCAGCGCGTTGCGCAGTGCGTGGATGACGATCACCCGCATACGGCTGACGCCTTTGGCGCGCGCGGTACGGATGTAGTCTTCGCCCAGGACTTCCAGCATGGAAGAACGGGTCATACGCACAATCACCGCCAGCGGAATGGTGCCCAGCACGATGGCCGGTAAAATCATGTGCATCACGGCATCGACGAAATCACCCGGTTCGCCCCAGAACAGCGTGTCGATCAGCATAAAGCCGGTCAGCGGCAGGCTGTCATCGAGGAAGACGGTGTCGCTTATTCGCCCCGACACGGGCGTCAGATTAAGCTGCACCGAGACCAGCATCACCAGCATGATCCCCCACCAGAATATTGGCATCGAATAGCCGGTCAGCGAGATCCCCACCGCCGTGTGGTCGAATATCGATCCCCGTTTTACCGCCGCCAGCACGCCCACCGGGATACCGACAATGATCGCGAAAATCATCGCGCAGATGCCCAGTTCCAGTGTTGCTTTAAAGCGCGGTACGAATTCCTGCCAGACAGGGGTGCGGCTTTTTAAGGACGTGCCCAGGTCGCCATGCAGCACGCCGTTCACGTAGTGGAAATATTGTTGGTAGAGAGGCTTGTCGAGCCCCATATCTGCCATCAGCTGGGCGTGACGTTCGGGGGAAACACCGCGCTCGCCTGCCATGATGGTGACCGGGTCGCCTGGTATCATGTGTACGAAGGCAAAAGTCAGCAAAGTAATGCCGATAAACGTTGGGATAACTAACCCCAGACGTCGGAGTATGAACTGCAACATATCCCGTACTCTCTGTATAAAATGCCCGGAGAACCGTAGCTCGCCGGGCTTATTGATAGCTCACAAAACTTTATATCGCTGAACTAAAAGACGTAGTGAGCGCTCAGCGAGCAAGGCGGAGGAGCAGAGCAATTGAGACATACCATTAGGTAGGCGAAAATTGCGAGCACCGCACAACGCAGCTCCCTGTGCGCTCAGTAGTCAATTACTCCATTGAGACGTTTTCGAAGTGGTGTTTGCCGAGCGGATCTACGACATACCCTTTAACTTCTTTACGAACAGGTTCGTACACGGTGGAGTGAGCGATGATCAGCGCAGGTGCCTGGTCATGCATCACCACCTGAGCCTGCTGGTACAGCGCAGCACGTTTGGCGTGATCGGATTCAGCACGGGCTGGCTGGATCAAATCTTCAAACGGCTTGTAACACCAGCGGGAGTAGTTGGAACCGTCTTTCGCTGCCGCACAGCTGAACAGGGTGGCGAAGAAGTTATCCGGATCCCCATTGTCGCCGGTCCAGCCCATCATCACAGACTGGTGCTCGCCGTTTTTCGCACGCTTGAGGTATTCGCCCCACTCGTAAGTCACGATGTTGGCTTTCACGCCAATTTTCGCCCAGTCAGCCTGGATCATTTCAGCCATACGGCGTGCGTTCGGGTTGTACGGACGCTGTACCGGCATCGCCCACAGATCGATAGCGAAACCGTCTGCGTGACCTGCTTCTTTCAGCAGCTCTTTGGCTTTCTCAGGATTGTATTCGTAATCCACGACGTCTTTGTTGTAGCCCCACATTGTTGGTGGGATCAGGTTTTTAGCCGGCTGGCCAGCACCCTGATAAACCGCATCGATGATGGCTTTTTTATTCACAGCCATGGTCAGTGCCTGACGCACTTTCACTTCATCCAGTGGTTTCTTCTCAACGTTGAAGGACAGATAACCCACGTTCAGACCTGGCTGTTGCATCAGGTTGATGGATTTATCTTTCTTCATTGCCGCGATATCTGCCGGGTTCGGGTACGGCATTACCTGGCATTCGTTTTTCTGCAATTTCGCGTAACGCACGGACGCGTCAGGCGTGATGGAGAAGACTAAACGGTCGATCTGCGGCTTGGTGCCCCAGTAGCCCGGGAAGGCTTTGTAGAGGATGCGTGAATCTTTCTGGTATTGCAGAAGCTGGAACGGACCGGTACCGATCGGATCCAGGTCGACTTTCTCAGGGGTTTTCGCTTTCAGCATGTTGTCAGCGTATTCCGCAGACAGGATGGAAGCGAAGTCCATCGCCAGGTCAGCCAGGAATGGCGACTCCGGACGGTTCAGCACGAACTGCACGGTGTTGTCGTCCACTTTCACGATCTTGTTGATCAGATCGCCCATGCCCATGCCTTCGAAGTATTCGTAGCTGCCGCCAGAAACGCCGTGGTATGGGTTATTTTTGTCCAGCTGACGTTCGAAGGAATACACGACGTCGTCCGCGTTGAAATCACGGGTCGGTTTGAATTCCTTGTTGTCCTGCCATTTCACGCCTTTGCGCAGATGGAAGGTGTAGGTTTTGCCATCAGCAGATACGTCCCACTTCTCAGCCAGACCCGGCTGAATTTCAGTGGTCCCGATCTTGAACTCAACCAGACGGTTGTAGATAGGCACGGAGCTTGCGTCATACGTGGTGCCTGAGGTGAACAACTGAGGGTTAAAGCCTTCAGGTGAACCTTCAGAGCAATACACTAACGTTTTTGCCTGGACACTGGCCGCAACGGTCAGCGCAATCAGGCCCATACTGAATTTCAGTAGCCCCGACTTACCTAAAGAGATTGTCATCGCTTCTGCTCCATCGATTAATGGTGATGTGGATGTGTGTGTTGTGTATACAGCTCACGTCACCCTTTATTTTTATTTGCGGGTGACTGTGTTTGCTCGTGCGCTGCAATAAGTCCAACCAGAGCATGGTGAACTGCCATTTTTTTCCTTCGAAGTGTAAAGTTGGCTTTACAAAATCTTACCGGAAATAATCACTGGTCTTCCTTGGGGCTATCAATTTGGCAACTCCTTTCCTTGACGTCAATATAACCATCAGGCATTTACACAGACTGTGAGTTACAACAAACAAACATAAAAAAACATTTTGTTAACCAATTCAGGACGAATGTTCAGTCTGCGCAGGGAATAACCACACATTCCCCTTTGTAAAAGAATATTCCTGGGGGTTTCGCCCATTTTAAATCCCTAAAAATTTCTGGCTAAATGATGAATATATGAACGGTTATTTTTGAGATAGGGGTGGAAACCAGCGGAAAATGCTGGGAAGTGCCGCAAACGGCGCGGAGTCGTCAGCGAAAGCGTTTGCGCCTGCAACCGCAAAACACCCCAAAATAGCGCAATTGCACGCTGGTGGTGCAGGTGATTTAGCGTACTGATGTTGTCTGTTTTTCCGGCATAAGCCGGGTTGCGGGCGGACATGGATTGAAACCAATATGTTAATCAGTTTTTAAACTCTGGCGCACTTCTTGCTAGTTCTTAAGGGCTTATCACCCGCCAGAGGTTTTGTGATGGAACTGAAGTGGTTTGAAGATTTTCTCAGTGTGTCTCAGTGCTATAGCTTTACGCGAGCCGCCAGCGAAAGGAACATCACCCAGTCCGCGCTGAGCCGCCGGATTAAACAACTGGAAGAATGGTTAGGCGTGCCGTTGTTTGACCGCAAAACCTACCCGATACGACTGACTCCGGAAGGCCAGGATTTCCTGCATACCGCCGCAGAACTGGTGTTTTCCATGACGCAGTTGCGCAGCGATCTGCGTGAGCGTCATGCACAGAAGCATGCCATCGTGCATTTCGCGGCGCTTAATACGCTCTCCCTGACCTTTTTCCCCGACTGGATTAACCAGATCGACCCGTCGCATCAGTACGGCTATATCCGTTTGTGCGATCAGCAGCCCTCTTTCAGCGGCAATATTTCGCTGCTGCTGGATGGCGAAACCGATTTTCTGCTGACGTACGCCCACGATTCGGTTCCGCTGATGAAACAGCTCGAACGCTTTCCGTATATCGAACTGGGAAAAGAAAATGCGCTGGCGGTGTGTGCGCCGGACGATAAAGGCAAACCGCTGTTTCCTTTACACACCTTTAGCGGCACACGTACCCCGTTGCCTTATCTCAGTTACGGCAACCGTTCCTTCTTCGCCCACGCGCTGACCGCCCTGTTTGCCTCGCGCCCGCTGCCGCTGAAACCGATTTACGAAAATCCGATGTGCAGCGGACTGAAAGCGATGACCGTGTCCGGCTGCGGCGTGTCATGGCTGCCCACCAGCCTGATTAGTGAAGAACTGGCGAGCGGATCGCTGCTCCGTGCCGGGGAACGCAGCTGGGATATTCAGGCCAGCATCCGTCTTTACCGGCTGGAAAAATTCCGTACCCCGCAGGCCGAACGGCTGTGGAATAAAGCCAGCCTGCTGCATCAGACCCGCGCCGTCGCCTGACGTTTTCAGGCGGCAAAACATGTTCTTCTCCACGCCTGCCAGCCTGCGGGAAGCTCCCCGCGACCTGTAAATTACCCTTTCTGTTCAGATAGTCACACTGACTATGCCGTTTTCGCATACCTGAAAAAATCTATGCAATTTCAGAATGGGTCAGATGAAAGACTCATTGGATCTTTGCCGCCCCTGCACACATTCTGAACAGGTTCCTCCGACACATTCACTTCACGAAACTGTAGCCACTGGCACAAGGAGTCTCCGTTGAATAACGCATCTGCGCAGAATAAAGAAACCGTCTGGAGCCTGGTCGACGCCAAAAAAGCCCTGTTCACCGCCCTGAGCGATCGCATCTGGGGTATGCCGGAAATTTGCTATACCGAATACCGTTCCGTCGCCGAGCACACGGCGATGCTGAAAGAGCAGGGTTTTCGCGTCACGGAAAACGTCGCTGACATTCCGACTGCGGTGATGGGCGAAGCCGGTGAAGGCGGCCCGATCATTGCGATTCTCGGCGAATACGATGCGCTGCCGGGGCTGAGTCAGGTGGCAGGCATTGCCCGTCCTGAGCCGCTGCCGGGCAACGGTCAGGGCCACGGCTGCGGCCATAACCTGCTGGGTTCTGCCGCGATGCTGGCGGCCACCGCGCTGAAAGACTGGCTGGCACAAACCGGTACACCGGGGCGTGTGCGCTATTACGGCTGTCCGGCGGAAGAAGGCGGTGCCGCGAAATCCTTTATGGCCCGCGCCGGGGCGTTTGACGGCGTGGATATCGCCATCACCTGGCATCCGAATGCCTTTTCTGAAGTCGCCCGCGCCGAATCGCTGGCCAACACCCGCATGGATTTCGTCTTCCATGGCCGCTCCTCACACGCCGCCGCGTCGCCGCATCTTGGCCGCAGTGCGCTGGATGCCGTTGAACTGATGAACGTCGGCGTCAACTATCTGCGCGAACACGTCCCGCAGGATTCCCGTATTCACTACGCGATGCTCGATTCCGGCGGCATCGCGCCGAATGTGGTGCAGGCGCGTGCCGCCGTGCGTTACGCCATCCGTTCACGCGACGTTCACGCCATGTTTGAACTCAACGAGCGCGTGAAGAAAGTCGCTCAGGGTGCGGCGATGATGACCGAAACCACCGTCGATATCAGCATCATGAGCGCCGTGGCGAATCTGCTGGGCAACCGTCCGCTGGAAGAAGCCATGCAGCGTAACTTTGAACTGCTCGGCCCGCTGGAATTCGACGCGCCTGACAAAGCCTTTGCCGCTGAAATTCAGGCCACGCTCAGCCCGCAGGATCTGCAAAGCGCCTACCGCCGCATCGGCCTCAAAAAACCGCAGGACGCCTCGCCGTTATGTGAATTCATTGTCCCGCTGGAAACCTCCGGCGAACTGATGCTGGGGTCGACCGACGTCGGGGACATCAGCTGGAAAATGCCCACCGTGCAGGCGCACGTCCCGACTTACGCCATCGGGACACCGGGCCATTCGTGGCAGCTCACCGCGCAGGGGAAAATGCCCGCCGCGCACAAAGGGCTGGCTTACGTCGCCAAAATCATGGCCGCCACCGCCATCGACACCCTGACCGACAGCACGCTGATGGCAGCCGCGAAACAGGCGCATCAGGAACTGACCGCCGAAACCCCTTACGTGTGCCCGATCCCGCCGGAAGTCAAACCGCCGGTTCAGCCACGTCCTGAATAATGTGTGCGCCTCCCCCTGCGAAGGGGGAGGCCGGGAGGGGGTTTAGCTGGCAACTCCGGCGATGCCATTAATACCCCAGATGCGATCGCTCAGGGCGGTGAACAGGGCTTTTTTGGCG
>NZ_SJOJ01000040.1 GCF_004330295.1 Rahnella victoriana | reverse complement strand
CCCCAACCCTCCCCTTCGCTGAACTGATTTCCCTGGCTACTCTGCGAAAACCTCACCAGTACTCACGATCTTGCAGACGAAACCACTGCCTGCACACATTCCGGCTTCCGAATTATTCCTTAATACCCTGCCCCGGGCCTTCCTTCTTTTGGGAAGGAAGGAAATAGCGAACCATTAGCCAACTTATTCTTCTTATTTGATCTACTTCTCATACCAGGAAAACACGCACCATTACGATCCGTTAACATTAATTTAACGCACTACACTTGTGCATATCAGCTAAATATCAATGCCTTAAGAATTACAAAAACGATCCTTCAACTAAAGCGCGTAAATTTTATTCATTTGAAATTAAAAACAAATTCCCCTTTTTGCAAAACTTTCACATGAACCATTACAAAATTGGTTCAGAAAATGCAAAGGACTGATTAACGATTCAATTCCCGGCGGGAAACTGAAATATGACCACACATTCCGGGGCGTTGCCCCCTTCAAACGGGACGTCTAACTCCGCGCTGGAACAGTTACGTCAGCTGATCCGCCAGCATCCGGATCACACCCGGCCACTGCCTGCGGAGCGTGATCTGATGCAGATGTTTGACGTTGGCCGCCGCGAAATCCGCCGGGCGCTGGATGTGCTGGAGGAAGAAGGCCGCGTGTGGCGCAAACAGGGCAAAGGCACGTTTATCGGGCCGAACGGCCCTGCCCAGCCGCTGAGTTTGCAGGCGTTACCGAAACAATCGAATTTGCAGGAAGTGATGGAAGCACGGCTGCAAATTGAACCGGGGCTGGCGAAATATGCCGCCCTGCGCGCCACGCCGGAACAGATCCAGCTGATGCGTCGTTTGCTCGATAAGGTGAAAACCATGTCGCGCGGCGATCCGGATCAGATCGAACTGTGGGACAGCGCCTTTCACCGTGCCATTGCCGATGCCGCCGGAAACCGGCTGCTGCTGGGTCTTTTTGATGCCGTCGATGCCATTCGTCGCGATCCGAGCTGGCTGGCGGTGCGCAACGCGGCACGTAATCAGGAACGCCTGAACCGCTACGACGATCACCACGAACGCATCGTAGAACACATTGCCGCACGCCAGCCAAAGGAAGCCGCCAGAGTGATGCGCGAGCACCTTCTGGCGCTGCAACAGGCGTTTCTTTCCACCCTGAATGATGACGACGAGGATTTTACTGATGACTGACCCGGCCGAACCCGTCACGCCGCTGTTACACATCAACAACCTGCGGGTGCAGTTTTCCGGCTCCCCCGCGACTGTGCTCGACGGTATTTCCTTACAGCTTGAAGCCGGGAAAACGCTGGCGCTGGTGGGCGAATCCGGCTGTGGCAAAAGCGTCACGTCGCTGGCGCTGATGGGGTTACTGCCCGCCAGCGCGAAGGTGTTGCAGGGCGATATCCGCCTCAACGGAAAATCGTTGCCCGGACTTTCCGAGCGCCAGTATGCCGACCTGCGCGGTCAGGAACTGGCGATGATTTTTCAGGAGCCGATGACCTCGCTCAATCCGGCGCTGACACTCGGTGACCAGCTGGCGGAAGCGGTGATGCGTCATCAGGGTGTCGGCAAAAAACCGGCCCGCGAGCAGGCGCTGGAAATCCTCAAAAAAGTGCAGATCCCGGCTCCCGAGCTGCGGATGGATGCGTATCCGCACCAGCTTTCCGGCGGTATGCGTCAGCGGGTGATGATTGCGATGGCGCTGATCAACCGCCCGCAATTGCTGATTGCCGATGAACCGACCACCGCGCTGGACGTCACCATTCAGGCGCAGATCCTCGCCCTGCTCAACCGGATTCAGCAGGAAACCGGCAGCGCGTTATTGCTGATCACCCATGACCTCGGCGTCGTCGCGGAAGTGGCTGACAGCGTGGCCGTAATGTATGCCGGACAAATCGTCGAACAGGGTCTGGTGGCCGATATTTTCAATAATCCGCAGCATCCTTACACCATCGGGCTGATGGGGTCGATGCCGTCGCTGGCCTCACGTCAGGGCGCACTTTCCACCATTCCCGGTGCCGTGCCGCTGCCGAAAGATATGCCGCAGGGCTGCCGGTTTTCGACGCGCTGTCCGTTTGCCGCCGAACGTTGCCAGCGTGAACGACCGCCGTTGCGCGCCCTGCATCAGTCGTCGCACCACGTCGCCTGTTTCTTTGCGCCGCTGGAAAACCATTTCGCGTTGTCCGCCGAAGGAGCCTGCGCATGAGCCTCGCACCCCGCCCCATTCTGGAAGCCGCCGGGCTGAGCAAAGTCTTTAAAGGCCCGTCGTCACTGTTCAGCAAACCGAAAATCGTGCAGGCGGTAGATCGCGTGTCATTGCGCGTCTGGCACGGCGAAACGCTGGCGATTGTCGGCGAATCCGGCTCAGGCAAATCGACCCTTGGCCGCCTGCTGTTACAACTGCTCAGCGCCTCCGATGGCGACGTGTTTTATGAAGGCGAAAACCTGAAACAGTTTTCGGCTGACCAGATGAAGAAACTGCGCCGCGATCTGCAAATCATCTTTCAGGATCCCTTTGCCTCGCTCAACCCGCGCATGACGGTGGAAGAGATCGTCGGCGAGCCGCTGTGGCTGCATAACATTGTCAGCGGCAAGGCGGACAGGCAGGCGAAAGTGCGCGAACTGCTGACCACCGTCGGCCTGCCCGCCGCGTTCAGCAACCGTTATCCCCATGAGTTTTCCGGCGGTCAGCGCCAGCGCATCGGCATTGCCCGCGCGCTGGCGTCTTCGCCGAAACTGCTGCTGGGCGATGAACCGGTGTCGGCGCTGGATGTGTCGGTGCAGGCGCAGGTGGTGAATTTACTGGAAAGCCTGAAACAGCAGTTTGGCCTGACGATGATTGTCGTCGCGCACGGTCTGGCGGTGATCCGCCATATGAGCGACCGCGTGGCCGTGATGTACCTCGGGCAAATCGTCGAACTGGCCAGCACCGATGACATTTTCGATCAGCCGCTGCATCCCTATACCCAGGCGCTGATTGCCTCCGCGCCGCTGCTGACGCCCGGTGTAAAACGTCCGGTGCCGATGTTGCAGGGCGATATGCCCAATCCGGCCAATATGCCTGCCGGCTGCCGTTTCCATACCCGTTGCGCGTACGCCACCGACGAATGTCGTCTGGTGGAACCGCCACTTGAAACTGTCAGTGACAACCGCATGGTGGCCTGCCACCGCTGGAGCGAACTGCAACGGGACCGCACTTCCGTGCTGGTTCCGCCGCCGTCCGCCGCTTTCACCTTACGGCGTGCGCTGTTTGAGCAAGCGAGCCAGTCCCGGCTTTCACTTTCCATTCCAACATCAACCCAGGGAACCCGACCATGAAATTTGCCCCCCGCTTAACTGCCTGCATTCCGGCCTTACTGTTGCTGACCTCGGCGGGCCTCGCCCACGCGGAAAGCACCCTGCGCATCGGCCTTGGCAGCGATCCTGACATGCTCGATCCGGCCACGGCGCGCACCTATTACGGCCGCTTTGTGTTCAGCGCCATGTGCGAACGTCTGGTGGATGTCGATCAGCATCTGCAAATTGTGCCGGGTCTGGCGAAGGACTGGTCATACAGCGAAGATGGCAAAACACTGACGATGAATTTGCGTGAAGGCGTGACCTTCCATGACGGCGAAAAATTCGATGCGCAGTCGGTGAAATACAACATTGAACGCTATCTGACCCTGCCCGGTTCCCTGCGTAAAAGTGAACTCTCCTCCATTGAGTCCGTGGACGCCACCGCGCCGTACACCGTGGTTTTCCACCTGAAAACCGCCGACGCCGCGCTGCTGATGCAACTGACTGACCGCGCGGGCACCATGATGGCCCCGGCGGCCACCGCCAAAGGCAACGTCGCGGCGCATCCTGTCTGTTCCGGCCCGTACGAATTCGTCAGCCGTGTGCAGCAGGACCGCATTGTCCTCAAACGTTTCGACAATTACTGGAATAAAGGCGCGTATCACTTCGATAAAGTGGTGTTCCTGCCGATCCCCGATGCGTCCGTGCGTTTAGCCAACCTGCGGGCGGGCGATCTGGATATCACCGAAGGCATTGCCGCCAGCGACACCGCTACGGTGAAAGCCGACAACACTCTGCAACTGGCGAGCACCACCGGCCTCGGCTATATGGGGCTGACGCTCAATATCGCCAACGGCACCGCCAACACCAATACCCCGCTGGCGAAAGATGCCCGTGTGCGTCAGGCGCTGTCGCTGGCGATTGACCGCGACGCGCTGAATCAGGTGGTGTTCCAGGGGCAATATACCCCGGCGAATCAGGCGTTCTCACCCGCCAGCCCGTATCACGCAGACATTCCGGTGCCAAAACGCGATATCGAAAAAGCCAAAGCCTTACTGGCACAAGCCGGGGTGAAAACACCGATCACCATTGATTTCCTGGTCGCCAACAACCCGACGTCCCAGCAGGTTGCGCAGGTGCTGCAGGCGATGGTCAGTGAAGCGGGCATCAACCTGAATCTGCAAATGACCGAATACGCCACACTGCTGGATCGCCAGCAAAGCGGCGAATTCAAAATGAGTATGTCCGGCTGGTCAGGACGCCCGGATCCGGACGGCAATATCTTTTCCTTCATCCATACCAAAGGCGGCCTGAACGACGGCAAATACAGCAATCCGCAGGTCGATCAGTGGTTACAGGAAGCGCGTCTGACCAGCGATGTGGAGAAGCGTAAAGCGTTGTACAAACAGGTGGTGACGCAGGAAAACATCGACGATCCGCTGGTGTACCTGTACTTCGAACCGCGCATTTTTGGCATGAGCAAAAAAGTCAGCGGTTTCGTGCCTTACGCCGACGGGCTGATCCGCCTGCAGGGTCTGGCTCTGAACAAGTAATTGCCTGAGGAAAGACAATGTTAGAACTGGTGGTGAAACGGCTGATTTCAGCCATACCGACGCTGTTTCTGGTGACGCTGATGGTGTTCTCGTTGCAGAAATTACTGCCCGGCGACCCGATCACCGCGATGGCGGGCGAGGAGCGGGATCCGGCAGTGATTGCGCAGTTACGCGAGCAATATCACCTGAATGACCCGATCCCCAGCCAGTATTTCCACTGGGTCGGTAATGCGCTGCGGGGGGATTTTGGCACCTCGCTGCGCACGCAGGAACCGGTGTTGCAGCTGATTGCCACCAAGCTGCCGGTGACGCTCGAACTGTCGCTGCTGGCGATGATCGTGGCGCTGATTATCGGCATCACGATGGGCGTGCTGGCGGCGGTCAACAAAGGCACCTGGATAGATAACGGCACCAATTTTCTGGCGCTGTCGGGGATTTCGATCCCCCATTTCTGGCTGGGTGTGCTGCTGATTATGCTGTTCTCGGTGAAACTGCACTGGCTTCCGGCGTCCGGTTACGTGCCGTTCTCAGAAGATCCGCTGCAAAACCTGAAAACCATGCTGCTGCCTGCGGCGGTGCTCGGTACCGGCCTTTCCGCCACGCTGATGCGCCATACGCGTGCGGCGATGATTGCAGTGCTGAAAGCCGATTACATCCGTACCGCCCGTGCCAAAGGGCTGCTGCCGAAAAAGGTGATCATGAAACACGCGCTGCGCAATGCGCTGGTGCCGATCATCACGCTGACGACCTTGCTGTTCGGCGAACTTCTGGGCGGCGCGGTGCTCAGCGAGCAGGTATTCACCATTCCGGGCTTTGGCAAAATGATTGTCGATTCAGTGTTTAACCGTGATTACGCCGTGGTTCAGGGCGTGGTAATGGTGGTCGCGGTCGGTTTTCTGCTGATGAATCTGCTGGCCGACGTGTTGTATGTGCTGGTCAACCCACGTATGCGGAGAGCCTGAGATGAGCGTTTCTGTGATTTCCGTGACAACGTCACTCCCCGCCCGCGAGCCGAACCGCGTACTGCGCAAATTCCTGCGTAACAAAAGTGCGGTGATTGGTGCGGTGCTGGTCGTCACCTTTGCCCTGCTGGCATTGCTCGCGCCGTGGATTTCGCCTTTTGATCCAATCAAAGCCGATTTCATGGCGGTACGAAAAGCGCCCTCCGCCCTGCACTGGCTGGGTACCGATGAACTGGGTCGTGACATTTTATCGCGCCTGTTCTGGGGCGCACGCACGTCGCTGATGGCCGGTTGTGTGTCAGTGATTATCGCGATTGTGATTGGTGTGCCGCTCGGTCTTATCGCCGGTTTCTGGCAGGGCTGGCTGGACAGCGTGATTTCCCGCGTGGTTGAGGCGCTGCTGTCGTGTCCGTTTCTGGTGCTGGCGATCGCGCTGGGCGCGTTTCTCGGGCCAAGTCTTGGCAATGCGATGATTGCCATCGGGCTTTCCGCGATGCCGATTTTCGCCCGGCTGACCCGCGCGCAGGTGATGAGTATCCGCAACGAGGAATATATCGAAGGGGCGCGGGCGATTGGTCTGCCTGACCGCTGGATCCTCTGGCGCTACGTGCTGCCGAATGTGCTGTCGCCGATTCTGGTGCAGGCGACGCTGGCGATTGCCTCGGCGATCATCACCGAAGCCAGTCTGTCGTTTCTCGGTCTCGGCCAGCAACCGCCGGATGCCTCCTGGGGCGCGATGCTCAATACCGCGCGCAGCTTCCTCGAGCAGTCGCCGTGGATGTCGATTTTCCCCGGTCTGGCAATTTTCCTCACCGTACAGGGTTTCAATTTGCTGGGTGACGGGCTGCGTGATGCGCTCGACCCGCGTTCTGAATAAACCGTTTGCTGCTTTTTAAGGAAGAATACATGTCTGAGAATTACGATTTTAACGTGGCGTATCCAACCCTGCGTCCGACCATGATGGGGGCCAATGCGGTCTGTGCCTCGCAGCCGCTGGCCGCACAGGCGGGGATGAAAATGCTGATGCTGGGCGGCAACGCCGCCGATGCCGCTATCGCCACAGCCATTGCGCTGACCGTGCTCGAACCGAGTGGCAACGGCGCAGGCAGCGATGCGTTCGCGATTATCTGGGACGGCAAAAAAGTCCACGGCCTCAACGCGTCTGGCCGCTCACCGGCGGCGTGGACGCCGGAATATTTCGCCGCCAAAGGTCTGGACGCGGTACCGACCTACGGCTGGGATGCGGTCACGGTGCCGGGTGCCGTCTCCGGCTGGGTGGCGCTGGCAAAACGCTTCGGCACCCTGCCGCTGACCACGCTGGCGCAACCGGCCATCGATTATGCCCGCAATGGTTTTCCGGTCTCGCCGCTGATTGGCCGTCTGTGGGAAATCGCGGTCAAAAAACTGCATAACCAGCCGGGCTTTATGGAATGTTTCGCACCTGAGGGCCGTGCGCCGAAAATCGGTGAAATATTCCGTAATCCGGCGCTGGCGGATTCGTTAGAGCTGATCGCCAAAACCGAAGGCGAAGCCTTCTATCGCGGCGAACTGGCAGAAAAAATGGTGGCGCACAGCCAGGCCCACGGCGGCGCGCTTACGCTGGACGACCTGGCGAATCACAAAGCCGACTGGGTCGAAACCATGCAGCAGTCTTTTGCGGGCGGCTCGGTTCACGAACTGCCGCCGAACGGTCAGGGTATCGCCACGTTGATCGCACTGGGCATTCTCGACAAATTGGATATCGGCAGCCAGCCGGTGGACTCGGTCGAAACCACGCATCTGTGCATTGAAGCGATGAAACTGGCGCTGGCGGATCTCGATCAGCACGTCACCGACAGCGAGCACATGTTCTTCGATCCGCAACTGTTCCTCAATGACGAGTATCTGGCGGAACGGGCAAAACTGATTAACCGCAGCCAGGCCAGCGACGTGACGTACGGCGCTCCGCGTCCCGGCGGCACCGTGTATCTGACGGCGGCTGATTCCAGCGGCATGATGGTGTCTTTCATTCAGTCGAACTACATGGGCTTCGGTTCCGGCGTCGTGGTGCCGGGCACCGGTCTCAGCATGCAAAACCGTGGCTGCGGATTTACCCTCGACCCGACGCACGCCAACTGTGTCGCGCCGAACAAACGCACGCTGCACACCATTATTCCGGCCTTTGCGCAGGACGCGGCGGGCAAACCGCTGATGTCATTCGGCCTGATGGGCGGCCCGATGCAGGCGCAGGGACATCTGCAACTGGCGCTGCGCGTGATGCTGTATAAGCAAAATCCGCAGGCGGCTATTGATGCGCCACGCTGGCGGATCAACGGTGGCCGTCAGGTGGCGATCGAATCCACCTTCAACCACAACACGCTGGCGGCACTGCGCGCCATGGGCCATGAACTGATCGTCGAAGACCCGCTCAGCGGCCATTCGTTTGGCGGCGCGCAGGTGATTGTCACCAATCCCGCAGGCGGTTATCTGGCAGGCACCGAATCCCGTAAAGACGGACAGGCACTGGTGATGTAGGTCTGGTTTCATTCTGCACCGCAAGCGGGTTTTGCCCTGCTCCTCCCCCTGCGAAGGGGGAGGACGGGAGGGGGTTTTAAGGGCTAACACCTTGTTTAAACAAACCTTAACATCCGTTTTTGACCTTAATACCCCACCCCAACCCTCCCCTTCGCAGGGGAGGGAGTTGACTGTGTTTCACCGCCTACCCAGGTGAAATTTGCCCTGTGGGGAGGGAGTTACCGCCATCTTTGTGACTTCCCTTCCAAATATTCGCTAAATCTATGTAATTCGATCCCATCGCTATAAATATTTGAAACAGCGTTCTATAAATGGAGTGTTGAGTTTTGTGCACTTTCATATGGAGAACGAATGTATGACCCGTCCACTGTTTCATGGCGTGATCCCCCCTGTCGCAACGATCCTGAATGAAAATGAGCAACTTGACCGTCAGGGGATGGCGCGTCTGATTGATTTTACGATTGATGGCGGCGTGAACGGCCTGTTTTTCCTCGGCAGCGCGGGGGAGTTTGCGCATATGTCTCAGGCACTGCGTCATGAGGTGGCTGAGTTTTGCACGAAACACGTTGCCGGACGTGTGCCGGTATTGATTGGTGCGGCGCATCCGGGCACGGCTGAAACGCTGGCTTTTGCGCAACATGCGAAAAGCGTCGGTGCCGACGGCGTGGTGGTGGTGAACCCGTATTACAACCCGATAACTGAAGAAGCGTTATATCTGCATTATCGCACGATTGCTGAAGGCGCCGGTTTGCCGGTGATCATGTACAACTATCCGGGGCTGACCGGCCAGCCGTTGCCCGTCAGTCTGATCAAACGTCTGGCACTGGAATGCCCGAACATTGTCGGCCTGAAAGACACCGTTGACAGCCTGAACCATATCCGCGAAACGATACAGGCCGTGAAACCGGAGCGCCCGGATTTCGCCGTGTTCTCCGGGTACGATGAATATCTGTTCGGTACGCTGATCCTCGGTGGCGACGGCGCGATCCCCGCCAGCGCCAACTTTGCCCCGCAACTGACCTGCGGAATTTACCGCGCATTTAAAGAGAAAGATTTCGCCACCGCCGTCGGACTGCAACAACGTCTGTCATTCCTGCCTCCGCTCTACACGCTGGATACGCCGATCTACAACGTCATCAAATACGCTATTTCACAAGTCATCAGCGATATGCCGGTGTATTCACTGAAACCGGCGCTGCCGCTGAGCAATGACAAACAAAAGATTGTGCGTGATATTTTGAAACAAGCGGGCGTCAGTGTCGTCGGCTAACGCTTCCTCTGCGCCTCCCCTTCACTGCGGGAGGCAAAAACCCTCAATCTAAATCGAAATCATTACTATTCCGCTTTAATATTCGTTACTCTATTCGCATGATTTATCGAGCCGAATGACTTTCATAACGTAATGATGCAAACACTCCTCGACAGTTTCCGCGAAACGCCGGTCAGCTGGGTTGCAGATACTTTCAAACCGATGTCACCGCTGGTGACCAATGCGGTGCCGATGTCACTGCTGATGACCGCCGAAGGCTGCGCCAGCGTGCTTAAACGCTATCTGGATGCCAATGCGGCCGATGCCGCAGTGTGCGATAAACGACGCGCGCGTATTTCGATGTGGTCACAATGGTATTTCGCCACCCTGCTGCCAAGCTGGGTGATTGTGTCCCTGCGCCATGGCTGGCAACTGCCTATCGCCGCTGAAAACGTCTATCTGTGCATGCAGGAAGAAGGTCTGCCTGCGCAAATTTATCTGGACGGCGAAGGCGAAGCGCTGATCTCCGCAGAACCGATGGCACGCTTTGATGTGATGATCGAACGCCACTTACGCCCTGTCTGCGAAGCACTGGCTGAATTTTCCGGTCTGAAACCGGGCATTTACTGGAGCAACGCGGCGATCCGCGTCGGCTGGGGTGTGAAGCAGGCCGAACTGGTCCATGCGGACATCTCGGATGGCATGCAACTGATGGAATCACGCGAGCTGCGCAATGGCGGCAAAAATCCGTTATTCCAGCCGATGCGCGCCGAAGACCCTTCCGACCCCGACAGCCCGCAATACCGTAAACAGTGCTGCCTGCGCTACGATCTGGAGGATCACGCCATGTGCCCTTCCTGTCCCTTATTGCTAGCAGAACGCAAATCTGGCAAAAGGCGCAAAACCGTCGCCGAATAAATCAAACACTTACAAAACCTGACTAAGCTTAGCGTAAAAAAAGATTGGATCTTAGCCGCGGATAATTATAAGAATTGGGTTATATAGACCAACGAGGTATTTATCATGACTATGAAAACACCGAAGAGCTGGCCCTCCGCTCTTAACTCGCTGGCCTCAGAGGTGATGGTTTCTCTGGCGCAACCCGTTAACCGCGTATGGAACACGTTAACCGGCAAGCAACAGCCGCTCAGAGCAAGGATTGTTCATCGTTATGCCATTCCGTCCAGCCGGACGATCAGCGTAACGGAAGGTTTCTTTGGGTTCATTCCGGTGGAATCCTATGAAAACGAACGTTTTATTCTGGAAGTCGCGTACGCAGACAAGCAGTATCAGGTCGAAGTCCCGCGGGCGTACTACCAGAAAAGCAATATCGGCGACGGGATCGACATCCACACGCTGTAACGACACCGCTTATCAACAAGCTGCACCTTTCGGGGCGCAGCTTTTTTTATGCCAAAAAACCTGCCTGACCCCACACTTCCCGCTTTAATTTTGTTCAATACATGAAAATTATTGACATAATAACCTCAGAAATTTAGAAAAATATTTACATCCTATTCTTATAACAATGTTCCTTTTCTGAAGAGGTTAATGATGACCCGCACCGGACAGATTTCCCCTGCCACCGCCAGCCAGTCACGCCGCGCGCTCGTCGCCGGTTCGGTGGGTAACTTTATCGAATGGTATGAATTCGGCGTTTACGGTTATCTGGCGACGCTGATCGCCGGTAACTTTTTCACTCTGGAAGGCCAGACCGGGATGACCGGTTTACTGCTCACTTACGCGTCCTTCGCGCTGGCGTTTTTCTGCCGCCCGGTTGGCGCGATCATTTTTGGCCGCATCGGTGATCGCATTGGCCGCAAGCCGACGCTGATTGCCGTCGTCCTGCTGATGACGCTGGCCACGGCGATCATTGGTTTGCTGCCGACCTACGCCCAGATTGGCGTGGCTGCGCCGCTGCTGCTGACGCTGATGCGCATGTTTCAGGGGTTATTTGCGGGCGGTGAATTCGGCGGCGCGGTGTCGCTGATGACCGAATTTGCGCCGAAAGGCAAACGCGGTATTTATGGCGCGTGGCAGTCGTTTACCGTGTCGCTGGGGTTGCTGACCGGCGTGGCGCTGGTCGCCATCCTGGTGCAATGGTTACCGGAAGCGCAAATGAAAGACTGGGGATGGCGCATTCCGTTCCTGCTGGCGCTGCCGATGGGGCTGGTGGCGTTGTATCTGCGTCTGAAACTCGATGAAACACCGACCTTTGTTGCCAGTAAAAAAGCCGAACCGACAGCACAGAAAACCACTGCAGAAAAAGCCTCTGCGGTCGCCACCGCGAAAGCCATCGCGCTGGGGATTGGCCGCATGATGGGCTGGTCTGCGGGCGGTTATACCTTCCTGGTCGTCATGCCGTCTTATCTGCAAACCTCCCTGCACGCCACCTTTTTACAGGCGCTGGTGGCGACGGTACTGGCGAATGTCGGCTTTGCGCTGGCGATTCTGCCTTCCGGCTGGCTGAGCGATAAAATTGGCCGTAAGAAAGTGATGATGATCGCCGTTTTCGCGGTGATCGTGCTGAGTTTCCCGCTGCTGCATCTGCTGCAAAACCCGGAAAGCAGCCTGCTGGCGAAGGGCATTGCGGTGCTGATTGCCGGGGCGACGATCGGCATGATTGCCGGTCCCGGTCCGGCGATGCTGGCGGAAATGTTCCCGACCCGCGTGCGTTATACCGGGCTGGGGTTATCTTATTCCTTATCGAATGCGGTGTTTTCCGGCTGTGCGGGTCTGATCATCACCGGCCTGATTAAAGAGACCGGCAATCTGGATATTCCGGCGTATTACGTGGTCGCCACCTGCGTGGTCAGCCTGTTTGCGTTGATGAGCCTGCGCAAAGACGACCACCTGCGTGATCTGGACGAATAAGCAATGAAGGACATCAACTTACAGTCGCGTCTCGATGCCTTACAGGGCAGTTTTTCACCGGCGGAAAAGCGCATCATCGCCATCATCCTGCGCGATCCGCCGGAGGTCGCAAAAATGGGCGTGACGGAACTGGCGAAATACGCTGAAACCAGCACTGCCACGGTGGTGCGCACCAGTAAACGGCTGGGTTTCAGCGGCTATCCGGCGTTGCGGCTGGCCTTAGCTGCTGAATCCTCCCGCCCTATGCCCGCCGACATGCCGCTGGCGGCCGATATTGGCGACCATGATTCGCCCAAACAGATCCTGCAAAAGTTGCTGGAATTCGAGGTCAAAGGCGCCACCGAAACCACGCAGTTACTCAGCGCCGCGACGCTGGAGCAGGCGGTGCGTTTTCTTTCACAGGCGCAGCGGATTGATATTTATGGCGCCGGTGCCTCGTCGCTGGTGGCGCAGGATTTCTGCCAGAAACTGCGGCGCATCGGCGTTGACGCCAGAACCTACGGCAGCACAGATGAAAGTCTGGTCAGTGCCTGTCAGCTTGCCGCGGGTGATGTCGCGCTGGCGATTTCCCATTCGGGCCAGACCACAGATGTCATCGACGCGCTTGTCCTGGCAAAAGCCGCAGGCGCAACCACGCTGGCGATCACCGCCAATGGCCGCGCTCCCCTCGCCCGCAAAGCCGATATCGTGTTGCGAACCAGCAACCGCGAGATGGGTTTTCGTGCCGCCGCGATGGCGAGCCGTACCAGCCAGTTGCTGCTGATCGACTGCCTGTTCATCGGTATCGCCCAGCGTCTGCCCGGTGCACGCGACGCCTTACGCAAAACCCACGACGCAGTGCATCAGCGCCGCCGCTGATATTCTGTCGTTCCCCTGCGCGCCTTCTATACTTCTTAAAACACTCCGGTTTATGAGGGCATGCATGTTCACCCATCGTTTGGTATTTCCTGCCAGCGTCCTGCGCGGGCGCGGCGCCATTAAACATCTGGGCGCGATGTGCGGACGTTTAGGCCAGCGGGCAATGTTAGTGGGCGGCAAACGCGCCATTGCCAGCGTCGAGGCGAAAGTCGCCGATCAGCTTGAGCAGCAAATGGTCAGCTATCTCGGCAGCGAGATTTTTGGCGGCGTCTGTTGTCAGGAAGAGATCAACCGGCTGGCCGATGTGTTCCGCACGCAGGGCGTAGAAGTGATTATCGCCACCGGCGGCGGCAAGGCGCTGGATACTGCCAAAGCCGCGGGCGTGACCTGCAATATTCCGGTGGTGACATTGCCGAGCATTGCGGGCACCTGTTCAGCGGTGACTTCACTGGCGTTTCGCTATCATCAGGACGGTGAATTCCGCGACATGATGCCGTTATCCTGTGGCCCGGCGGCGTCGGTCATCGACGCGGATTTACTGGCCACCGCCCCGCTGCAATGGCTCTCGGCGGGCATCGGCGATACGCTGGCAAAATGGTACGAATACCGCGCCATCAGCGATCTCAGTCAGCTGACCGGTCTGGCAGGTGTCGCCAGAACCAACAGTGAACTCTGCTACACGCTCATCGAGCATTTTGCCGCTGACGCCTGTTTTGCGGTGCAGGACGGCAAAGCCAACAACGCGCTCGAACAGGTGCTCGACGCCATTTTCCTCTACGCCGGACTGACCTCCATCATGAGTAACGGCGCGCACACCGGCGCTTCCCATGCATTATACGAAGGTTTCACCGCCTGCCCGAAAACCCGCCACGTCGCCCACGGTTTGCTGGTCGGTTACGGCAACCTGTGCCTGCTGGCACTGGAAAAACGCAGTGACGAAGAACTGCTGACCGCCATCGCGCTGGCCCGCGCCAGTGCCGTCCCGACACAGCTCGCACATATCGCACCGGGGCTGACAGAGCAAGATCTGGCCGTGATTATCGACCGCAGCCTGAGCACGCCGGATATGGCGAACATGCCGTGGGAAGTGGAGTTTGCGGAAATTCGGGCCGCCATAGAGAGAGTGGAAAGGCTGGGGGCGAAAATTAATTAGATTTTGGCATGCCCGTAACGACAGGGCTAAAGCGGCCATGACTCTGCTCCTCCCCCTGCGAAGGGGGAGGGAGTAAGGCTCAGACGCCCTGAATTCTGAGATCCCACAGCTTACTCCGGATCAGTTGTTTCAGCCGGTTCGAAGCCTGCGAGGCCGGCTGGTCCCGCCTGCTCAGCAGAATCACCTCAAACGGCAGCGGTTCCACCACCGGCACAATCTTCAGCTGATCGACATACCGCCGGGCGGTAAAGGTATCGACCACACCGACACCGCCGCCTGCCAGCACCATGTCGGCGATCACCGAGTAGGTTTTGATGAACAGCGCCGAATGCGGCATCAGTCCGTTTTCGCGCAGGACGCGGTTGAGCACCTGACCCAGCGGATCCTGTTGCTGCAACATCAGCAGGTCGTTTTCACATAACCACGCCAGTGAGACCGGCCCTTCGACGGCTGAATCTTTTGGTAACAGCGCCACCATGTTGCCCTGATAAATCGACTCGGCCACCAGTTCCTGCGTGGCCTGCTCGCCAAATGCCAGCGCGAAATCCATTTTGTATTGCAGCAGATCCTGACTCAGGGTGTTGAAATGTCCGGTCACCAGTTCGACACTGCCGCCGGGCGTCTGGCGGCGAAAATCCACCAGCACCGGCGCCATCACGCTGTGACCGAGAGCATGTGCCGAGCCGATTCGCACGTGCTGGCCTTCGCCCTGGCGTAACTGTTCCGCCAGTTCGCCGATGGCCTGAATATGGCTGAACAGCGCCTCGACTTCCGGCATTAACCGCCGCCCTTCCGGCGTCACGATTAATCCCTGCGGCGTGCGGTCAAACAACGTGAAGCCCAGTTGCTGCTCCGCGTGATTCAGTACGCGGCTGACGTTGGGTTGCGACACATTGAGCAGGCGCGCCGCGCCGCTGACGCTGCCTGCCTGTAAGACCGCCTGAAACACTTCGATGTGGCGTAAGCGCATTGCGGCCCTATTTCTGCGTGGTCGCTAAGTACGAGAAGGCACTTAACAGGCTGATAATCCCGGCGACCGTCGGGCTGTGATAACCCACGGTGACGGCATCGAGACGCTCCACACCGGGGATCAGGCAGAATAAATCCGCCAGCACCGGTCTGGCGGTCATCAGCTCAAGATGATAAGGCGCGCTGAATCTTGCGGCGGTCAGCGGTGCGGGTTTGCTGACGGCAATCGTCGCCTGTTTGCGGATTTTGGCACAGGCGATAGACGGGCTGTCAGACTCGGCCGCATTGGCGGAAATCGCCCGTTTGACGCAGACATATTGCGATTCAGGGTAATAACGGCGGATCCAGGTTTCGAGGTGATCGTCGCCGGTCACCAGCCACAATGGAACGTTAAGTTCCGCACCGGCAGCGGCATATAAGTCGCTTTCGCCGACCACGTTGCCGTTGAGTTTAACGCGGTAAAAGGCGCGGCCATTAATGGTGTGCGCCAGTACGCCGTTTTCGCCCGCGGCAGTGTGATAGCCGACAAACATCAGGCCGTCGTATTGCTGTTGCTGCAACCCTTCGACCATCGACAATCCGCGCGGTTTGCCCTGTACCAGACGGGCACGCGGGTCGATTTTATCGGCACGCAGGTTTTGCATCATCGCGTGGCTGTCGGCCACCGTCACTTCCATCGCGCCACCGGCAAAAGCGCCGTCGATGGCGGCGTTGACTTCCCCTTCCATCAGCGCACGGGCAGCGTCGTAATCGGCATTGCCCGGGCTGCACTGTTCCGGGCGCATCACGCCTGCAATACCTTCAATATCCGCAGAGATAAACACTTTCATCAGTCGTTCCCTTCTTGGTTTGCCAGAGCGTCCAGAATTTCACTCAACCCCAGCCGGTAATGTCCGTCGAATCCGCAGACGGTTTCTGCACTCATCAAGGCATCAATAATAGCCTGTTCTGTGGCATCTGCCGCCAGCGCCAGTAAAGGTTCCAGTTCGGCATCCGGTAATGTGACACCGTCACGTTGGGTGGAAAACGCCAGCGCGATATCCCCTGAACCGTGCCCCCAGTAACTGCCCAGCCGTCCTAACCCGGCACCGGCGCGTTTGGCGATACGTCCGAGCTGACGGCTGTCGAGATAACGGTCGCAGGCCATGACAATAATCACTGAACCGGCATCCACCTGCGGGGCGAGTTGCGGCAGTATTGCGCCGATGGCCTCGCCTGCCCGCACGCCGTCGAGCGTCAGTTCTGAGAGTTTGCCAAAATTGGCCAGCACCAGGATGCCTAGTGTCGCGTTGAGGGTTTCGCACCAGCGCGAGGCGGTGCCGATGCCGCCTTTTAAACCGAAGCAACTCATGCCGCGTCCTGCCCCCACGCTGCCACGGGCGAAGGTTTTTGTCGCGCCGTCGAGTGCGGTCAGCGCGTCGTCTTCACTGACCGCCATCGCCTGAATATCGTTTAAATAGAAATCGTTGCACTCGAGGATCACCGGATTAATGGTGGCGTCCGGGCGGCCAATCTGCGGAAACTGCTGACAGCTGCGTTTCACCAGCGCATTGAACAAGGTGCCGGTGGCAAAAGTATTGCTGAGCAGCACCGGCGTTTGCAGTTCCCCCAGCTCCGTCACCTGAATCAGCCCCATCGGTTTGGCGAAACCATTAAGCACCGCCACACCGCATGGCAGCGGTTTTTCATAAAGATTGTCGCCGGGCGGCACTATGGCGGTGACGCCGGTCTGCACATCCCCCGCCGACAGTGTGCTGTGACCGACGGTCACTCCGGCGACGTCGGTGATGCTATTGGTCGCGCCGCAGGGAAATCGCGGGCGGAAAATCTGACGCGCGGTGCGCCAGCGTTGCAGCAAGGCAGACAGCGCCTGCTGCTGAAATTCATCGTTATGTTGTTGCGGATGCATCAGTTTTCCGTTTCATCTGTTCAGGACGATTACTTTTTCAGTTTAGGATCCAGCGTGTCACGCAGCGCATCGCCGAGCAGATTAAATGCCAGAACCGTGAGGAATATCGCCAGCCCCGGGAACACGCTGACGTTCCATTTGCCCGCCATCATCATATTGCGGCTCATCGCCAGAATATTGCCCCACTCCGGCACGTCCGGCTCCGGCCCCAGACCGATAAAACTCAGGCTGGCGGCGGTCAGAATGCTGGTGCCGATGCGCATGGTGAAATAGACGATCACGTTCGACAGCGTGCCCGGCAGGATATGGCGCAAAATCACCACCCGGTCCGGAGCGCCAACGCAACGCACCGCTTCGACGTAAGCACTTTGTTTAATCGATAACGTGGCGGCGCGCACGATGCGGGCAAACACCGGTACGCTGAATACCGCGACCGCGATGATCACGTTGTTCAGCCCCGGCCCGAGGATCGCGACCACCGCGATCGCCAGCAACATGCCGGGAAAGGCAAACAGCACGTCGGAGCCGCGCATGATCAGCATATCAAGCCAGCGACCGTAATACCCTGCCAGCAAGCCGAGTAACACGCCAGCGATCATCCCCAGCGTCACTGAGAAAATGCCGACGTACAGGGAGATCCGCGCGCCATAAATGATACGGCTGAGAACATCACGCCCCAAGTCGTCCGTGCCAAACCAGTGCTCCGGCGTGGGTCCGACGCCGAGCGCCATCCAGTCCGGCGTCATCGGGTCGAAAGGGGCCAGCCACGGCGCGAATATCGCCACAAGCACCAGCAGCAGAATAAATCCGCCTGAGACCAGCGCCATCGGATGACGGATAAAGGTATGAAAAAAGTCGTACCACGGCGAACGGATATCATCGTTTTGCGAGGCTACCGCAGCCGGTGTGGTTTCTTCCAGCACAGAGACAGGATCGGTCATGAGCAGCTCCTAACGCAGACGGATTGCCGGATTGACCACAGCGTAAAGCAGGTCAACCAGCAGGTTTATCAGAATAAATTCAAACACAAACAGCATCACCAGCGCCTGGATCACCGGCTGATCCTGCGTCTTGATGGATTCGATCAGTAACCAGCCCAGCCCCGGCCAGCTGAACACGCTTTCGACGATAATCGAACCACCGAGCAGAAAGCCAAACTGCAAGCCAAGCATGGTGATAATCGGGATCAGCGCATTGCGCATGATGTGCTTCCACGTCACCCGCCGCGCACGTAATCCTTTGGCATTGGCGGTGCGCACATAATCTTCCTGCGCCACATCGAGAAACGCCGAACGGGTGAAGCGCGCCATCACCGCCGCCACTGACGAACCGAGGGTGATTGCCGGTAAGATAATGTCGGCGGGCGAATTAAAGCCGCTGACGGCGAAGATCCCGAACGGCATGGCGACAAACTGGATCAGAAGCAATCCGAGCCAGAACGGCGGCATGGAAATTCCGCCGACCGCCATACTCATCAGTGTCCAGTCCTGCCATTTCCCGCGTTTGAGCGCCGACACCACGCCAATCACCAGACCGAGCACCACCGACCACGCGAAGCCCGCCAGCGCCAGCAACAACGTGGGCATAAAGCCGCTTTCAATCACACTTAACACCGGCTGACGCGTGCGGTACGTCGTGCCCAGATCGCCATGCACCATGCCATCCAGCCAGTGCCAGTACTGCGCAGGCAGCGGATCGTTCAGGCCAAGCAGTTGCCGTGCTGACTCAACCGCCTCAATCGGCGCATCCTGACCGGCGTAAATACGCGCAGGGTCACCCGGCAGCAGCTTGATAAAGCCGAAAACCAGTAACGACACCACCAGTAAAACGGGGATCATTTCCAGTATCCGGCGGATAAAATAGGTCAGCATAAAAGTGTTTCCCTGAACCTGAATATTGATGGTGGTGTGCGCCTCCCCCTGCGAAGGGGGAAGCAGACCGGAACACATTGGTTTTGCCCTTTGCTCCTCCCCCTGCGAAGGGGGAGGTTGGGAGGGGGTTTTAAAGGCTAACTCTTTGTCAACGCACTCTTTTACATCAGTTTTTGACCTTAATACCGGACCCCAACCCTCCCCTTCGCAGGGGAGGGAGCCGACCAAAATCTGCTTACGCGCCGGGAGCCAAAAAAATTACTTAAACTGTGCCTGGTTAAAGATCAGCGAGCCGTCGGCCAGCATGTAGACGCCGGAAAGATCTTTGCTTTTCCCTACCAGATTATCCGGCACGCCGAGATAGGCCACCGGAGCATCGGCCCACAGCAGTTTTTGCGCGTCGGCATACGCCGCTTTACGTTTTTCGACGTCAGCCGTTTGCAGACCGGCGGTGATCGCGGCATCCACCTGTTTGTTGCTGTAATAAGAGACGTTATACGCCGACGGGATCCAGGATTCGGTGGCGAACAGCGGACGCAGCGCCCAGTCCGCGTCACCGGTCGACGCCGACCATGCGCCGTAATACATCTCCACTTTCGCATCCGCCGGTTTCGGCGTGCTCCACAGACGCTGGTTGAGCGAACCGGAATCCATCGGCACCAGTTTCACGCGCACGCCAATCAGGGAGAGTTGTTGTTTCAGGAACTGCGCGCTGCGGATACGGTCGGTCTTGTTTGAGCTCCACATTTCCACGTCAAAGCCCTTCTCGTATCCGGCTTCTTTCATCAGTGCTTTGGCTTTGGCGATGTTGTAGCTGTAATCCGGCGTGGTTTGTTTCTGATAGAACTGAACGTTTTTCGGCAGCGGCGACGTGGACGGCGATCCCAGCCCCGCGAAACCGACTTTCAGCCACAGATTGCGGTCGATGGCGTAGTTGATCGCCTGACGGACGCGCACATCAGAGAACTCTTTTTTCTGCGTATTGAAAGCGATGTAATACAGATAGATGCCCGGATCCTGCGCGATATCCAGCTTCGGATCGCTTTTCACGGTATCCACCAGATCGGACGGCAACGGATAGACCGCATCCACGCCGCCGGATTTCAGTTTCGCCACCTGCGTGGAATCTTCCGGCGTCGGGTAAAGCGTCACTGAATCGACTTTCGGCCAGCCTTTCTGCCAGTAGTGGTCATATTTCACCAGTTTGACGTCTTTACCCTGCTGCCATTCGACAAATTTGAACGGACCGGTGCCGACCGGATGTACGCTCAGATCCTGTTCGTTCGGGTATTGTTTTAACGACGCCGGGCTGTGCATGACCGCTGACGGGTGCGCCAGGGTGTTGATCATCGCGCCGAACGGTTTGTTGAGGGTGATTTTGACCTGATACGGGCTGATCACCTCCACAGATTTGATCATGCTGAACAGGGAGTTGCGTTTCAGGTGATTAGCCGGATTCGCCAGACGATCGAGGTTAACTTTTACCGCATCAGCATTGAACGGCGTGCCATCCTGGAAGGTCACATCGTGGCGCAGATTGATGGTGAATTCGGTGGCATCGCTGTTACTGGTGTAATCCGTCGCCAGCACCGGCACGACGGCCATTTTGCTGTCGAACTGGAACAGGCGTTCAAAAATGCCGCTCTGGATGGAATAACTCAGGGTATCGGTGGTGTCGTGCGGGTCGAAACCGGTCACGTCAGCATACATGGAAATACGCAAATCTTTGGCCTGAGCCGAGGCCGCGAAGCAAAGCGCCAGTCCGGCGGCAAGCAGGCTCTTACGCAGTAAGGTCGAATGCATGGTGTTCTCCTGTGTGTCCCAAAAAAGAAAGGTGAGTTATCCCTGTGCGACCCAGTGATGTTCACTGACGCGGGAATATTTGAGTTTTTCTATCTGTACACCCGCCGGATGCACCGGCGATTTCACTTCCACATCATCAAAATTGCGTAACGCACGCTGCGTCGGATCCGCCACCGGCACCGAACTGAGCAGACGCCGGGTGTAGGCATGTTGCGGATTACTGAAGACGGCGTCGCGCGGACCAATTTCCACAATCTGCCCGCTGTACATCACCGCCACACGGTTGGCGATACGCTCCACCACCGCCATATCATGCGAGATAAACAGCCACGCCACGCCGGTATCGCGCTGGAGATCCATCATCAGATTGACCACCTGCGCCTGAATCGACACATCGAGCGCCGACACCGCTTCGTCGGCAATAATTACCTGCGGCTGTAACGCCATTGCGCGCGCGATGGCAATACGCTGACGCTGGCCGCCGGAAAATTCGTGCGGATAACGCCGCGCATGGGAGGGTTCCAGCCCGACACTTTTCAGCAGCTGATTCACCACCGGCGTGGCATCGGCCAGCGACTTTTTCAGGCCGTGCAGTAATAACGGTTCGGCAATGGAAAATCCGACGGTGAGACGCGGATTGAGCGAGGCATACGGATCCTGAAACACCATCTGGATCTGACGGCGCACCGCCTGAAACGGCGTGTCGCGCATCAGGGTAATTTCCCGGCCTTCAAGATGAATGCTTTCGGATTGGCTGCCCACCAGCCGCAGGATGGCGCGCCCGGTGGTGGATTTCCCGCAACCGCTCTCGCCCACCAGCGCCAGCGTTTCGCCCGGCCAGATGGAGAAGTCGATCTGTTCCACGGCGTGCACTTCTTTGGTCACGCGCGACAATACGCCGGAGCGGATCGGGTAGCAGACGCGGAGTCCGCGTACATCCAGTAGCGGTGGCGCATCGTAATTCGCGGTTTTCTGATCGTCCTCTGCCGGAGGAATGTGAGGGAGATCACCTGCAACCGATTGCTTTTCGGATGAAACAGATTGAGCGTCTTTGGCGGCTAACAGCGGGAAACGGCGCGGCCATTTCAGCCCCTGCATATCGCCGAGTTTCGGCACCGCGGCCAGCAGCGCACGGGTATAAGGATGCTGCGCGTTGGCAAAAATTTCCGTCACGCTGCCCTGCTCCACCACTTTGCCCTGATACATCACCACCACGCGGTCAGCGATTTCCGCCACCACGCCCATGTCGTGCGTGATAAACAGTACCGACATGTCAGTGCCCTGTTGCAGATCACGCAGAATTTGCAGAATGCGCGCCTGCACCGTGACATCCAGCGCCGTCGTGGGTTCGTCGGCAATCAGCAACGCCGGATCGCAGGCCAGCGCCTGCGCGATCATCACACGCTGACGCATGCCGCCGGAAAGTTCGTGCGGATAACATTTGAGGATGCGGTCAACGTCAGGAATGCGCACCTGTTTCAGCAGTTCGCGGGCTTTGTTCAGCGCGGTGGCTTTGTTCGCCATGCCGTGATCAAGCAGCCCTTCCGTCAGCTGATCGCCCACCCGCAAGACCGGATTGAGCGAGGTCATCGGCTCCTGAAAAATCATCGACATTTCCTGACCCCGCAGTTTGCGCCGCGATTCAGCCGACAGCGAGGTCAGCGCATGACGCATGCCGTTACGGCCAAAAAACTCGATGCTGCCGGCGTCAATGTGTGCCGAATCCGGCAACAGCCCCATGACGCTCAGTGAGGTGACGGATTTACCGGAGCCGCTTTCGCCGACCACCGCCACCACCTCACCTTTATGAATAGAGAAGGAAACGCCTTTCAGCGCCTGCGTTTTGCCTTGCCGGCCGGAAAATGTCACCGACAAATCGTTAATCTGCAAAATGGGCACTGTCATCAATAAACGCCTCCTTTATAGGTTGAATGGTTAAAGCCAGACTTCACCGTGCTCATAACGCAATGCCGGTTCGGCGTCCTGTGCCAGCCAGATCGGGCCATCGAGATCGACACGTTCCGCCTGCACCGCCACCGGCAGCGCCGCTTCCATCGCAATGGAAGAACCGAGCATGCAGCCGACCATAATGCGCAGGCCAAGCTGACGAGCCACGTCGGTCATCGCCAGTGCTTCGGTCAGGCCACCGCATTTATCGAGCTTGATGTTGATCATCTCGTAGCGGTCGCGCAGCCCGTCGATATCCGCCCGTTCGTGGCAGCTTTCGTCGGCGCAGACAGGAATGGGATGCAAACAACGCACCAGATCGTGGTCATTACCGGCAGGAAGTGGCTGTTCAATCATCGCCACGTTGAATTCATGCAGTGCCTGAAACAGACTGCCGAGATCCAAACCCAGCCAGGATTCGTTCGCATCCACCACCAGCGTGGCCTGCGGGGCAGCGGCGCGGATAGCGGCCACTTTCTCGATAATCTGCTCGCGGTTGAGTTTGATTTTCAGCAACTGCGCGCCACCGGCGACGGCCACTTCTGCCGCCTTCGCCATGTTTTCCAGTGAATCCAGACTCAGGGTTTCGGCGGTAATGACTGACGCAGGCTTTGGCATATCAAGCAGTTGCCACAAGGTCTTGCCCTGTTTTGCCGCATCCAGACGCCACATTGCACAATCCAGGGCATTGCGTGCGGAACCGATCGGCAATGCCTGTTGCAACGCCTCGCGGCTCAGGCCCTGTTCAACCTGCGGGCGGATAAGGTCGAGTTGCTCGCACACACTTTGCGGCGATTCCTGATAATGCGCGGTCGGCGTGCACTCCCCGACGGCGGAAAATTCACCGTCGGTCAGGAAAACACGCACGACCGTGACCGCGGTACGGGTACCGCGTGAAATCGCAAACGGCCGGGCCAGCGGCAATTCAACGGACTCAAACGTCATCTGCATCATCAGCCGTTATCCCTGATCCATAGCGCTATGTTTTTGATGCCGAACCGAACCGGGTCGGTGGCCGGTACGCCGAATTCTTCGCTGATTTTTGCCAGCGCGACTTTGGCTTCTTCTTCACTGACGGCGGAAGTATTGAGCGAGAAACCGGCCAGCCGCACGTCCGGGCTGGTCAGGCTGGCGGCCGCCAGATTGGTGTCGAGGCACTGGCGCAGGGTCGGCATAAACTGATGCGGCAGATGGCGCATATGCGGGCGGCCAAGTTCATGACACATCACCAGCAGGTGCGCCTGCGCGCCGTGGATCAGCCCCATGCTGACACCGGCAAAAGACGGGTGATACAGCGAGCCCTGACCTTCGATGATGTCCCAGTGATCGTCATCATTGGCCGGAGACAAGGCTTCGACGGCACCGGAGATAAAGTCGGCAATCACCGCATCGATGGCAATACCGGCACCGGCCACCAGCACGCCGGTCTGTCCGGTCGCGCGGAAATCAGCGTTCAGATCCAGTTCGCGCATCGCGGCTTCCAGCGCCAGCGAGGTGTACATTTTGCCGACCGAACAGTCAGTACCCACGGTGAGAATGCGTTTACCGCTGCGCTTTTCGCCGGTACCGGTATCCAGTTCCGGCTGCATGTGGCGTACGTCAAACAACTGCACGTTGTGTTCTGCGGCCAGAGCGACCAGCTCAGGAATGTCGTTCAGCCCCTGATGCAGACCGTTCGCCACGTTCAGCCCGGCAGTGATCGCCGTTTTGATTGAATCAATCCAGTGTGCCGGTAATTTACCGCCGGAGTTGGCGGTGCCAAGCACCATGGTTTTCGCGCCCTGCGCTTTGGCGGTGGCGATATCCATATCCGGCAGGCCGAGGGACACAGAATCCGTCGCCAGACGGATTTGCCCGACGCAGGCTTCAGGACGCCAGACGTGAATACCGCGCGCCGTTTTAGCCGCCAGCGGATCCATCACATCACCCAGGAAGAGAAGATACGGCTTTGGAATTTGCTGCATGTCAGTTTCTCCGGAATATTTTTTAGGTGTGGTTTTAATAAGGCTGCAGAGAATATTCCACGGGAGAAACCGGCTGACGAATACTTGTTTGGCGCTGGGGTATAACTTCAGGCTATAGGTTTAGCTATATGAATTTATTGTGGTTATTTGACTGGCAGGAAATGAGGGCAACAGGCAGGATCCGCAGGCATAAAAAAAGGCAGAGCCAATGAACTCTGCCTTTGCGATTACCTTTTTCAGACACAGAATGGGGTAATAATGTAATCCACTAACTTAGAAGCGGTAAGTCAGTGCAACAGCAACGATGTCGTCTGAGTTCACACCCAGTTTGTTGTTGTCATCGATCAGGTTGATCATATAGTCAACGTAGGCGTACATGTTTTTGTTGAAGTAGTAAGTTGCGCCAACATCAACGTATTTGACCAGATCTTCGTCACCGACGGTTTCAACATCTTTCGCTTTGGACTGCACGTAAGCCAGGGATGGACGCAGGCCGTTTTCGAACTGGTACTGAGCCACAAACTCATAACCCTGAGATTTGTTAGCGAAGCCAGCGGTTGAACCCACAGTGATTGGCATTGAGTTACGTGTTTCGTTATACATTGCTGCCAGATAAACCTGGTTAGCGTCGTATTTCAGACCCGTTGCCCATGCAGATGCTTTGTCGCCTTTACCGTAAGTGCCGCTGGTTTGTGCGTCCGTACGGTCAGAAGAAGACCCTGCGATAACGGCACCGATACCGGAACCTGCGATATCAGAATAATCGATGGATGCGCCGTAGCCGTCGCCGTTTGCTTTGCTGGCTGAACGACCGTCGTTTTCGTTTTTACCCTGATATTGCAGGGCAATGTTCAGGCCAGTGACCAGACCGAAGAAGTCCTGGTTACGGTAAGTTGCCAGACCATTTGAACGGCCAACCATGAAGTTGTCAGAGTTGCCGGTATCGCCACCGAACTCTGGCAGCATATCGGTGTAGCCGATTGCATCGTATACCACACCGTAGTTACGGCCGTAGTCGATAGACCCGAAGTCTTTAATTTTCAGACCCGCAAAGCCCAGACGGGTTTTGTTGCCCAGGTCGCCCTGAGATTCTGCGTGGTTAGCCTGAATGTTGTATTCCCACTGGCCATAACCGGTCAGTGTGTCATTAATTTGTGTTTCACCTTTAAAGCCCAGACGCGCATAGGTTTTGTCGCCTTCTGAACTTGAATCATCAGTGAAATAATGCTTAGCGGTTACGCGACCGTACAGGTCCAGTTTATTACCGTCTTTATTATAAATTTCGGCTGCATTTGCGGTAGATCCCACTGCAATTAAAGAGACCGCTAAGGCCAACACACTGCGCTTCATCATTATTTAAGTTTCCTTGATTTTTTTATAAAGGAGTTCTCATGCCCGCTTTTAGATATCGGGCTGTGAGTATTTGTACATGTTTTAAAATACGTCTGTCTGTAAAACGATTTGAACCTTAACACTGAGCACGAAAAGTTAAAATGGAAAAGTTCGCCTCAATAAGTCTTTTTCACGTAAAGAGATGTAACATAATGTTTCTATCATAAGGCGCTAAACCCCTGATTATATGCGGTTTTCGCATAACGTTTTGCACAATCATGGTGCATCGCCTCTTTTTGGTGCAAACCGTCTTTCATTTTGTAAAGGAGTTGCAGGCCAGATCACCTTTATCAAAAGGTTTTTTTCTGTTAACAATCGTTAATGAATTAAGGAGAGAAAAAGAAGGGTTGCATTTAAATAGTGCATAGCAGGGTAATGATTTCGCGGGGAAGTTCATTATCTCATTAATAGAAAATGCAGCCATAAGATTTTTGTACTACGCCATTTTTTCTTATTTCGGAATTTTGTTAAAAGCATCGAACAAAATAAACACAAATCAAATGAAATAATAATGACGCCCGTGATTGGTTTGAACAAAACCGGTTATTTAAATATGACCGGTTTGCGTTATTTTTATTCAATACGGGCTTTGCGGATTTTATGAGAAGACATTTGCACATGTCCTCTCTGTGTAAAGAGAGGACAAAATGAGGTGATTAAAAGAAAGTTAGCGGAACTGCGCGGCGTGAAGTTGTGCGTAACGCCCCTGAAGGGCCAGCAGGGAATCGTGAGTGCCCTGCTCAACAATGCCTTCTTTGTCGACCACGATAATGCGGTCGGCGTTCTGAATCGTCGCCAGACGATGGGCAATCACCAGCGTGGTACGCCCTTCCGAAAGCTCGGCCAGCGATTGCTGAATCGCCTGCTCGGTGGCCGTATCCAGTGCGGAAGTCGCTTCATCGAGGATCAGGATCGGCGGATTCTTGAGGAAAATGCGCGCAATGGACAGACGCTGTTTCTGCCCGCCGGAGAGTTTCACGCCCCGCTCACCAATCACCGTGTCCATCCCCAGCGGCAGTGCGTCGATCACCTCATCGAGTCGCGCACGGCTGGCGGCCAGACGGATGTCTTCTTCGCTGGCATCCAGTTTGCCGTAAGCAATGTTTTCGCGAATGGTGCCGCCGAACAGGAAGACATCCTGCTGCACGATGCCGATGTTATGGCGCAGCGAAGTTTGCGTCATGTCGCGGATATCAATGCCATCGATGGTAATGCTGCCGCTGTCCAGTTCGTAAAAACGTGGCAGCAGCGAGCACAATGTGGTTTTGCCCGCGCCGGAAGGCCCGACAAACGCCAGCGTTTCACCGGCATTGATGGTCAGCGAGATGCCGTTGAGGATTTTGCTGGCAGGCGTATAACCGAACACCACGTTGTCGTAACGGATATCGCCACGTAAATGGCTGACCACCTGCGCGCCAGGCCGGTCAACGATATCCGGCGCGGTGTCGATCAGTTGGGTAAAGCGTTTAAACCCGGCAATTCCTTTCGGATAGCTTTCCAGCACCGAACTGATTTTCGCCACCGGACGGAAGAACACTTCCACCAGCAGCAGGAATCCGACGAATCCGCCGTAGGTCAGCTGGTCATTAATCACGTACCAGGTACCGGCGACCATCACGATCAGCTGAACCAGACGGGTACTCAGGTAGCTGAGCGTCAGGCTGGCGGTCATGATCTGATAGGCTTTCAGCTTGGTGGTACGGTAGTTGTCGTTATCCGAGGCAAACAGTTTTTGCTCATGTTCTTCGTTGGCAAAGGCTTTCACCACACGAATACCGCCGATGCTTTCTTCTATACGTGCGTTGAAATTCCCCACCTGCCCGAACAGACGCCGCCAGGTTTCGGTCATCTGCGCCCCGTAACGGCTCACCATCCAGGTCATCGCCGGGACAATAATGATGGTCATCAGCGCCAGTTGCACATGTACCGTCGCCATCAGGATAAACGCGCCGATAAAGGTCATCACCGCGATAAACACATCTTCCGGCCCGTGATGCGCCACCTCGCCCACTTCTTCCAGATCTTTGGTGACGTGGGTAATGATGTGACCGGTTTTCGTATTGTCGTAATAACGGAAAGACAGTTTCTGTAAATGGCTGAATGCCTGACGACGCATATCCGTTTCAATGCCGACGCCCAGCGCATGTCCCCAGTAGTTGACGATAGCCATCAGCGCGGTATTGAACAGGTAGATCAGCAACAGACCGACCGTCGCCCCGATGATCAGCACCCAGTCATGGGCAGGCAAAAGTGTGTCGATGAAGGTTTTGATGGCCATCGGAAAGCCCAGTTCCAGCAACCCGGCCAGAATGGCGCACCCGAAATCAAGAAAGAACAGCTTTTTATAAGGCACGTAATAAGAGAAGAAACGGCGGAGCATCATGCATCCTCATAGAAACGGCCCGGAGGCGGGCAAGTCCGTCAGTCTAAATGAAAATGGTTATCGATAAAGATAATTTTAGACCCGCCCGCCTGAAGATCGTTTTTACAGGACGTTGCGCACGCCGCTCAAAATCACGTCAAAGACCGCATTCAGCGCCTGCCAGGCTATCTCTGCGCTGATCGTTTCATAGGTGGTCAGCACCGCCACGAAAGTGGATTTTTGCGTCGCCAGCAAAGATTCATATTCCCCAGAACGGAAACTGCCTTTGCCCTTTTCAATCTCCCATGTCAGCTGAAGTAAGGCTTCAATCTGCGGGACGGCACTGCTTGCCACCGTATTCCAGTTTGCGCCCAGAGAAGCTTTTGCCGCATTGATTGCGCGGTCTCTTAAATCAAAAATATCACTCATCCTGTTCACCTTTATTATTGTTGCGATGTGCCTTAGCCATTTTTTAATACCCGTTCATACGTCAGCATTGACTGCATAATCACGGAAACCTGTTTACGCTGAATAGCGATATACGCCGGAGAATCCTGTTGCGAACAATGCTGCCTTTTATATTTAATCTGATAGAAGATATTTCTCAGGCCGAATATCTGCTGGTCAATTGCAGGATTGTTATTTAAGGCTTTGGTGCGGGATTCAATCAGCGCCAGATCGGTTTCAGCGGAATTGAAGAACTGACTGTCAGGTGCAGAAAGGGAAGAAATCAGTGAAAGCGTTTGCCCTGCCGCCACGGGCGCAGCCTGGCAGGCAACAACCGGCGCAGCGGGCTGCGTATCGTCTGCCATTGCCTGCGCCGTCCAGGTCACAAATTGCCGGTCAGCTTTCATTTCGAAATCGGTAATCTGATTATCTAACGTCGCGTCGTACTGATGGGTGGAACACCCGCTTATTGCCATCACGACAATCACTATCGCGACGCTGAATTTAATGATTGATTTCAAAATGCCTCTCCTGTGATGAATTCCGAAGGTGGGCATTATTCCATTGCCCCTGCCTTCAAAAAATTAGTCATAAGAAAGAAACGGCGCCATCAACCGGTAAATCATTTTCAATAAATGAGGGGGTCATTTTTATCATTGAAATAAAAAAAAGCGATGTGAGATTATTTTCAGGTTAAAAACGTTCACTCCCTCCCCTGC
>NZ_SJOJ01000003.1 GCF_004330295.1 Rahnella victoriana | reverse complement strand
GAGGTCGGGAGGGGGTTTTAAGGGCTAAACCTTGTTAAATCACACTTTAACTTCTTGATTTTGACCTTAATACCCCACCCCAACCCTCCCCTTCGCAGGGGAGGGAGCCGGTCGCGTTACCTTCTCAGGGACAGTTTTAGATCGTCATACCAATCGACTGACGCAGATAAGCCCCTGCACCGAGTAATCCCGGCTGATCGTGGGTGATCAGGAATACCGGAATATCCATCAGGTAATCTTTAAAACGCCCTTTGTCTTCAAACGCGGCGCGGAAGCCTGAGGCTTTGAAGAATTCGAGGAAACGCGGAACGATACCGCCTGCGATATAGACGCCGCCGAAGGTGCCCATGTTCAGCGCCAGATTGCCACCGAAACGGCCCATGATGACGCAAAACAGTGACAGTGCGCGGCGGCAATCGAGGTTTTCGTCTGCCAGCGCCAGTTCGGTCACATCTTTCGGTTTGAAGTTTTCCGGCTCGCGGTTATCGGATTTCACAATGGCACGGTAGAGATTCACCAGCCCCGGACCGGAGAGAATGCGCTCGGCGGAGACGTGGCCCATTTCGGTACGCAGTTGCTCGAGAATGATGTCTTCTTCTTCGCTGTTTGGCGCGAAATCCACATGACCGCCTTCACCCGGCAGGCTCATCCATTGCTTATTGGCATGGATTAAGTGCGCCACCCCCAGACCGGTACCCGCGCCGTAAATCACCGCCGGTTTGCCGTCCTGTGCTTTCTTGCCGCCGAACTGCAACAAATCTTCTTCTTTCAGCATCGGGATAGCCATCGATACCGCAGTGAAATCGTTAATCACTTCCAGATGTTGCAGGCCGAGGTTTTTCTTCATTTCGGCAATGGAAAACGCCCAGGTGTGGTTGGTCATCGCCACCCAGTCGCCGGTGATCGGGCAGGCAATGGCAATACATGCATCCTCAACATCCTGATGCTGCTGCGCGAGGTATTCACGAACGACCGCTTCAAGGCTGTCGTAATCCAGCCCGGAAAAAGTCTTAGACTGAGAAATCTCGCCGCTTTCCAGCGCGCATAGCGCCAGACGGCAGTTGGTGCCGCCAACATCGCCCACCAGGGAGTATTTGGTCATGTTATTCTCCGCAAAAGTAAATTCGTTATAGTGCGCACCCGCGCCAAATTCGTGTGGGCAAAATAGCGGTAATTGCTATACGCTGCAATGCAGTTTTGAACCAACGCACATTTATGCGGCGCGTTGCGCAAAATAATGTCGGTGGCACGCAACAAGAATCATCTAAGCTATTCGTAAGTATAACGATAAGGAATTCTTGCATGTTTCATCCCCGCGCCAGAGTCATGCTGGCTTTCGCCCTGCCCGCTATTCTTATCGGGGTGATGTCGAGTCTGATTCTGGTCACGATCATGATGCTTTCCGGTGCGCTGCAAAATCTTCTCTGGGAGCACATCCCGGACGTTTTCCATGTCGATACGCAATCTGCCAGCTGGACGCTGTTTATGCTGACGCTGACCGGTGTCGCCGTAGGCGCTGTCATTAAGTATATGCCAGGCCACGCGGGACCGGATCCTGCCACGGAATCGCTGATTGGCGCGCCGGTAGCCATCAATGCGTTACCGGGGCTGGCGCTGGCGCTGATGCTCGGGCTGGCAGGCGGGGTCAGCCTCGGGCCGGAACATCCGATCACGGTGATTAATATTGCGCTGGTGGCGGCGATAGGATCCCGCCTGCTGCCGGCGGTGCCCACGACGGACTGGGTGATTCTGGCGGCGGCTGGCACTATCGGTGCGTTGTTCGGTACGCCGGTGGCGGCGGCGCTGATTTTTTCACAAACCCTCGGCACCAATAAAGACGTGCAGTTATGGGATCGTCTGTTTGCCCCCCTGCTCGCGGCAGGCGCGGGTGCCATTACTACTGATCAGTTCTTCCAGCCGGATTTTTCGCTCAGCATTCCGTCCTATGACACGTCCAGCCTGATGGATATTTTCAGCGGCTCGGTGGTGGTGCTGATTGCTATCGCGCTGGGGATGATTGCCGTCTGGCTGTTCCCGCATGTTCACCGGCTGTTTAACAGCATCCATAACCCGATGCTGCGGCTGGGGATTGGCGGCTTTGTGCTGGGTTTGCTGGCGCTGACCGGCGGGGAAATCACCCTGTTTAAAGGGCTGGATGAAATGAAGGAACTGGCGCATTCCAATCAGCTGTTCGCCATGGGACCGCTGCTGGCGATCACCCTGACCAAGCTCGGCGCGTTAGTGGTGGCGGCAGCCTGTGGTTTTCGCGGCGGGCGTATTTTCCCGGCGGTGTTTGTCGGCGTGTCACTCGGTCTGATGCTGCATCAGTACGCGCCGGATGTCCCGGCGGCGGTGACCGTTTCCTGCGCGGTGATGGGCATGGTGCTGGTGGTCACACGCGACGGCTGGCTCAGTTTGTTTATGGCCGCGGCCGTGGTACCGGGACTGAAATTATTGCCGCTGCTGTGCATCGTGATGCTGCCCGCGTGGTTAATGCTGGCCGGTAAGCCGCTGATGCAGGTCGCAAAACAGCGGCTTGTCCGTCAGGATCCGGAAGAGGATTAATCCTGCGTAAGTGCAAATTCCGCCGCCGCCAGCGCATGAATGGCGGTGGTGTCGAAAACCGGCACTTTCGCATCTTCTGCGCCCACCAGCAGGGTAATTTCAGTACAGCCCAGAATAATGCCTTCCACGCCCTGCGCTTCCAGCGTGCCAATGATCCGGCGATATTCGTCGCGTGACGCATCTCTGATGATACCCAGACACAGCTCGTCGTAAATAATGCGGTGCACAATCGCGCGGTCGGCGTCATCCGGCGTCACCACATCAATCTGATGTTTTTCCTGCAGACGGCCGCGATAGAAATCCTGTTCCATGGTGAAACGTGTGCCGAGCAGACCGATTTTACGCAGCCCCTGGCCGGTGATTTTTTCTGCCGTCGCATCGGCGATATGCAGCAACGGCAGGCCGCCGATACGCTCAATATCGTCCGCCACTTTATGCATGGTGTTGGTGCACACCACAATCACGTCCGCGCCCGCCCGCGCCAGTGAATTCGCCGCATTGCCGAGGATTTCACCGGCCTGCTGCCAGTCGCCCGCCATTTGCAGCTTTTCGATCTCATAAAAATCAACGCTATAGAGGAACAGTTTGGCCGAATGCAATCCGCCCAGTTGCTGTTTCACGTGTTCGTTGATCATGCGGTAATACGGCACGGTGGATTCCCAGCTCATGCCGCCAATCAGCCCTAAGGTTTTCATCTGCACACCCTGTCTTTTTCTGAATAAACGCCTCCGTTATACCCAACAACACGGCCGCGTGCAGAATTAATTAGTGACCGGACGGGCAATCCCTGGCCGCCATACGGCGGTTCATCCAGCGATGACGCAAGGTGTCATACACCCAGTTGTACGCCACGGTATACGGCAGGAAGAACAGGAAGAAGCCAATTTCCAGCATAAAGGCCTCCGGCAGGCTGATGCCCAGCCAGAGTGCCGCAATCGGCAGGCCGATGAGGATAAAGCCCCCTTCGAAGCCCAGTGCGTGCGCCACGCGGATTTTAAATGTCCGCACCACGCGGGAAACCGGCCAGAATTTGTCAAACAGGCTGTTGTAGATAATGTTCCAGACCATCGCCGTGGTGGAGAGCATGATCGCCAGCGCGCCCATTTCCCAGACCGGTTTGTTCAGCACCCATGCCGCTGCCGGTGCTGAAATCAGTACGGCGATCGTCTCAAAACCTACCGCATGAAAGACGCGTTCGCCGAATGTTTTCTGAGTGCTGTTCCGAGTTTGCTTAGACATAAAAACCTGCCTGATTCCTGAAAAGTGAAAGGTGACGTTTGTCACAGGCGGGCATTATCATCACTAAATGAGATAGGTAAAAGATAGAAAGTATCGATAAAATAGATGGATTGAATCTGAGGATCCTACCATGCGCTATTCCCCCGAAGCCCTGATGGCCTTTGTCGAAGCCGCCGATGCGGGATCGTTTTCCGCCGCTGCGCGCAAGCTGCGCAAAAGTCAGTCCACCGTCAGCACCGCCATCGCCAATCTGGAAGTGGATTTAGGCGTGACGTTGTTTGACCGCCAGAGCCGCCAGCCGGTGCTGACGCCTGCCGGGCAGCGCGTGCTGAGCCACGTTCAGGCGATTCTGGCCGCCAGCGAACGGCTCGATGAACTGGCGGTGCGGCTCTCCACGCAGGTGGAAACCCGTCTGACGTTCGTGCTCTCCGATACCTATCAGCCGACCCACCACGAGGCGTTGCTGCGCCGTTTTGAGCAACGTTATCCGGATATCGAATTCGAATGCCAGATCGCCGAAGATCAGGATGTGATCGACCTGTTGCAGTCCGGCCGCGCGCATATCGGCCTAGTGGAAGTGCAGGATCATTATCCGCCGGATATTGGCGTGGCGCGGCTGCCCGAACAAACTGATATGTCGGTATTTTGCAGCCGTGAGCATCCGCTGGCGAACATCAGCAATCTGCAACCGGAGCAGTTACACACCTTCCGCCAGCTTTGCCTGCAACCTTACAGCCGCCGCGAGATGCCACGGGCGCTGGGGCAGATCTGGTCTGCGCCCAGTTATCTGATGCTGCTGGAAATGGCGGAACAGGGGTTTGGCTGGGCGACGCTGCCGCACTGGCTGGTGCAGCAATTCGGCCATGACATACTGGTCAGCCTGCCGTTGCGCGGCTGGCCGAAGCAGATTTCGGTGGATGCGGTGTGGAGTAAAAATAATCAGCCGGGTCCGGCGGGGTGCTGGTTCCTCGACCAGCTGCTTGATCCGCCGTCACCGGAAACCGGTTTATTGCCCTGAGTTTCGCTTCGCCAGCGATTTGGTGACGGAACTGAGCAGTTCGGGAATATCCATCTTCGGCAAAACCACTTCTATCCAGGCCATCTGACGTTGTGCGGTGGCCTTTTCAATCGCCTCTTTCAGCCCCTTCGGGGAATCCGCCCGCGCGCTGAACACTTCCTTGCCGCCAAACGCCGCCGGGAATTGCGTCCAGTTCCACTGCGCAATGTCGTTATAGCGCTGGGTTTCGCCGTGGATCGCCCGTTCGACGGTATAGCCGTCGTTGTTGATCACAAAAATAATCGGTGGCAGACCGTAGCGGATCGCCGCGCCCAGCCCCTGTAACGTCAGCTGTGCAGAGCCGTCGCCAATCAGCAGCACCACGCGGCGATCCGGCACGGCAATCTGTACCCCGAAGGCGGCAGGCAACGTAAACCCGATCGATCCCCAGAGCGGCTGTACGACAAACTGACAATCCTGCGGCAGATTCAGCGCCGCCGCCCCGAAACAGGCCGTGCCCTGTTCGGCGACCAGCACATCGCCCGGTTGCAGGAAATCCTGAATTTGCTGCCAGAAGGCGTACTGTCCCAGCAGTTGATCATGCGATAACGGCAGGGTGTTGCGTTTCACCCTGTAGGGTACCCGGCCGGAAGCCAGTTCAGCAGTCAGGCGATGCAGCACGCTGACGGTTTTCTCCATCGGCAACTGGTGGAAAATCTGATCGCCCACGCGGGCAAAAAACGGCTGCAGGTCGATGCATTTCCCGGCGGGAAGCTGCTGGGTAAAACCGGCGGTAATGGTGTCGGTGAATTTCACCCCGACGGTTATCACCACATCCGCCCCTTCAATCGCCTCTCTGGTCGACGCTGCGCTGGCTGCGCCCGAGTAAGTCCCGGCAAAATGCGCCTGCTGTTCATTGAACAAGCCTTTACCCATCAGCAGGGTGGCATGCGCCAGCGGTACCGCTTCCATCCATTGTTCCAGCGCGTCTTTTACCCTGAACCGGTCGGCCAGAAAATCCGCCAGCACGGAAACACGCGTTGCGTCGCGCAGCAGGTTTTCGGCGGCAGCCACAAAAGCTTCAAGAGAGGAAGGCGAGAACGGCGGCTGGCGGGCAGACAAGGCATGCGCTCTGGTGCTGACCGGCAGCGCGGCGACATCACTGGGTAACAGCAGATAACCGGGACGCGAGTGGTACATCACCTCTTCAATGACGCGGTCAATTTCGGCGAGGGCGTTTTCCGGCGTTAGTGTCGCCTGCGCCACGCTGACCGGCTGTGACATGCGCATGAAATGACTGAAGTCGCCGTCGCCCAGCGTGTGATGCAGCAACTCGCCTTTGCGCTGTGCCGAAAGCGGCGGCGCGCCGACGATATGCACCACCGGGACATATTCGGCATAACTGCCCGCTATGCCGTTCAGCGCACTTAATTCGCCGACACCAAAGGTCGTCAATAATGCCGCAATGCCTTTCGTGCGCGCATAGCCGTCAGCGCCATAAGCAGCATTCAGTTCATTGGTGCAGCCGATCCAGGTGATTTGCTGATGATTCATCACACTGTCGAGGAATTTGAGATTGTAGTCGCCCGGCACGCCGAACAACTCGGAGATCCCGCTGAATGACAAGCGGTCTAAGAGATAGTCACCTACGGTATATTCATTATCCATGACGATCCTCTGTTAAAAATAAAGTAAACAGTTAATCCCACTAACTGAAGTATTACTCTACTTCGGGAATTAGGGTATTTATTATCCGAAACAGGTGATGGAAACGCAGAGTTACAGCCCTGCACTGCATTAACGCAGGGAAGAACAGTGAGTAGTAAAGGTAATACGCAGGAAGAATAGTCACGGTTATCAATCGCCATAAGCTTAAGGATTGTTCCGGATGTGATCTGAATAGCTGGAAATGCTTGTGAAAGCGCATACACTAAATTCGTTTTTTTATGACATTGTTAACCTTCTGTTCACTTCTGAAATTATTATAAGGACTCACATGGTGTATCAAGCCAGTCCAACGCGTTATGAGAATATGGAATACCGTCGCTGCGGTCAGAGCGGCCTGAAACTGCCCGCCGTTTCCCTTGGCCTGTGGCATAACTTCGGCGATAACGCCCATTTTGATAATGGCCGTAAACTGATCCGCCATGCTTTCGACCACGGGATCACTCACTTCGATTTAGCCAACAATTACGGCCCGCCTCCGGGTTCAGCGGAACAGCATTTCGGCCGCATCCTGCAGGAAGATTTATTGCCTTACCGCGATGAACTGATCATCTCCTCCAAGGCCGGTTACACCATGTGGGACGGCCCTTACGGAGACTGGGGCTCGAAAAAATATCTGGTCGCCAGCCTGAATCAGAGCCTGAAACGCATGGGTCTGGATTACGTGGATATTTTCTATCATCACCGTCCTGATCCTGACACGCCACTGGAAGAAACCATGGCAGCGCTGGATCTGATTGTGCGCCAGGGCAAAGCGCTGTACGTCGGGCTGTCGAACTATCCGGCAGAACGTGCGCGGAAAGCGTTCGAGATTTTGCAACAGCTCGGCACGCCATGCCTGATCCATCAGCCGAAATACTCCATGTTCGAACGCAGGGTCGAAGCAGATCTGCTGGATACGCTGGCGGATAATGGCGTCGGTTCGATTGCCTTCTCACCGCTGGCGGGCGGCGTGCTGACGGATCGTTATCTGGCGGGTATTCCGGAAGACTCCCGAGCCGCCAGCGGCAGTAAATTCCTGACCGCTGACCAGCTGACGGAAGAAAAACTGGCGAAAGTGCGTAAGCTGAATGAGATTGCGCAGGCGCGCGGTCAGAAGCTGTCACAGATGGCGCTGGCCTGGGTATTGCGCGGCGACCGCGTGACGTCCGTGTTGATCGGGGCCAGTAAAACCAGCCAGATTGATGACGCCGTGGGCATGGTCGCTAACCGTCATTTCAGCGCGGAAGAACTGGCGTCAATTGAAGGTATTTTAGTGTAAGCGGTTACCCTGCGGTATAAAAAACGCGCCTTTGTGGAGACTGTGTAAGCTTTCCGTTAAGGCGCGTAAATCATTCAAAACAGGATTGTAAGCAATAGTACAACACCCTTCTTCCCCTTATAACTGTCAGCATAAATTATAAGGAATCTGGGGCCACTCATGTTAAAGCCTGTACTGTTCGCAACATTGTTCTTTGCCCTGCTCCCTGCGGCGGCGCCTGCCGTGCAGGCCAGCAGCTTCAGCCTGAATACGCCGGGCCTTTCTATCAATATCGGTGACCGGGATAACCGCGGTTATTACTGGGACGGTTATGACTGGCGTAACCCGAGCTGGTGGAACGGCTACCGCGGCCATCATTACGGCGCACGCAGCCCGCGCGGCTATTACTGGGATGGTTATCGCTGGCGCGACCATGGCTGGTGGAATGAACGCCATCCGCCACGCCGTCCGATGCCACCGCCGCATTATTATCATGGCGACCACGGGCGTCCGCATTATGACCACGGGCGCGGACACGGGCCGGATCGCGGTCACGGACACGACAAAGGACGCGGCCACGACGATCACCGTGGCGGTCACGGCGATCATCGCCACTGAAAGACGGAATAACAGAAACAAAAACGGGACAGTTTGCGCTGTCCCGTTTTTTATTGCCTGACGTGTGTCCGTGCGCTATTTCAGCATGCCGAGCAACAGATAAAGGTTAAGGCTGACGACAATCAGCACGATGATGCGCCCTGCCCACTGAACGGTTTTGGTATTCACCATATCGCCCATCAGGCTGCGGTTACCGGTGAAAGCCAGTAGCGGCAGCAATGCCAGCGCGATGCCGAAGCTCAGCAACACCTGACTCATCACCAGAATGCGCGTGGCATCCAGCCCCATCAGGATCACAATAAAGGAAGGCATCATGGTCACCGTACGGCGGACCCACAGCGGAATGTAGAATTTCACAAAGCCCTGCATCACCACCTGACCGGCCAGCGTGCCAACCACTGTCGACGATAACCCCGCCGCCACCAGACTCAGACCAAAAGTGGTCGCAGCCGCGTGGCCGAGTAACGGTTGCAGGGTCAGATAGGCTTCATCCAGCTCGCTGATCCCGCTGTGTCCGCTGAAATGGAACGCCGCCGCAGCCGTCGCCATCATCGCCAGATTCACGAAACCGGCAATGGTCATGGCAATGCCCACATCCAGTTTAGTGGCAGAATAACGTTGCTCTTTCGACGCCTTCCCGCCCCGCTGGGTCAGCGAAGAGTGCAGGTAAATGACGTGCGGCATGATGGTCGCGCCGAGAACCCCGGCCGCCAGATACACTGAATCGGCGGTAGGCAGCGCAGGGATCAACATCCCTTTGCCCAGCGCCAGCATGCTTGGCTGCGAGAAAAACAGTTCGACAATATAAGCCGCCGCGACAAACAGCAGTAAACCGGCGATCACCAGTTCCAGCGGCTTTTGTCCGCGCTTTTGCAGCCCGAGGATAATAAAGGTGGCAATCCCGGTGAGCACCGCGCCTTGCAGCAGCGAGACCCCGAGAAGCAATTTGAAGCCGATCGCCGCGCCAATAAACTCAGCGAGATCGGTCGCCATCGCGATGATTTCCGCCTGCACCCAGTAGGCCCAGACGGCCGGGCGCGGAAAACGGTCGCGGATATGTTCAGCCAGGTTTTTACCGGTGGCAATACCGAGCTTGGCAGACAGTAGCTGGATCAACATCGCCATGACGTTGGCCCACACCACCACCCACAGCAACTGATAGCCATAGGAGGCACCGGCCTGAATGTTAGTCGCAAAGTTGCCCGGATCGATATAACCGATGGCGGCAATAAAGGCCGGTCCCATCAGTGAAAGCTTCATCTTTCTGGACGCGCGGCCTGAGGATTCGGCCCGGCTGTTCAGCATAGTTAGTTTACCCTTACAATTATTACGCTTACATCAATCATATCTAATTGATAATGATTATCAAGTGCATTTAGAATGATCTGAGTAATTACTCTGATAGGCAGCAGCGGTAAGCGAGAAGGTAATAACTGAGAGGTGATTCGCTCACCCGACTTCAGAAAGCCAGACGCAGGGCACTTTCCTAAAACAGACATTAACGGGCCAGATTCAGAACGCATTACGGCACATGATAAAACTAGCACAGGAATGCTAATTGTGCTTAGTTTTATTAACATCTTGATTTTTTGTGTGATGAGCCGCGATTTGTTGCAATTCGTGTCTGTAATTTCTATATTTGCAATCGACTTCACGTTTTAAATGTACGCGTTACATAAAATGTCCGTCGAAATATAGCCTGCCTCTAATTTGGAGCACCCATGTCCCGAATATTGCACTTTGTATTAGCGTTGGCCGTTGTCGCTGCACTCGCTTTACTGGTGAGCCGTGACCGGAAAAATATCCGTTTACGTTTCATCGTTCAGTTGTTGGTCATCGAAGTCTTGTTAGCCTATTTCTTCCTGAACTCCTCTGTTGGTTTAGGTTTTGTGAAAGGCTTCTCAGACTTGTTTGAGAAATTATTAGGATTCGCTGCGGAAGGGACCGGCTTCGTATTTGGAGGCATGAGCGATAAAGGATTAGCGTTCTTCTTCTTGAAGGTCTTGTGTCCGATCGTGTTTATTTCCGCACTGATTGGTATTTTACAGCACATTCGTGTTCTGCCTTTCGTCATCCGTATCATTGGTACGGTACTGTCGAAAATCAATGGCATGGGAAAACTGGAATCTTTCAACGCCATCAGCTCCCTGATTTTGGGTCAGTCAGAAAACTTTATCGCGTATAAAGATATTCTGAGCAAAATGTCTGAAAAACGTATGTACACCATGGCAGCCACCGCCATGTCGACCGTGTCTATGTCGATTGTGGGTGCGTACATGACCATGCTGGAACCGCGCTTTGTTGTTGCTGCGCTGGTGCTCAACATGTTCAGTACCTTCATCGTACTGTCGTTGATCAACCCTTATAAAGTTGATTCAGAAGAAGACCTGCAAATCGGTAACACGCATCAGGGTCAGAGCTTCTTTGAAATGCTGGGTGAATACATCCTGGCCGGTTTCAAAGTGGCTATCATCGTTGCAGCCATGTTGATTGGTTTCATCGCACTGATTTCCTGCCTGAATGCGTTGTTCGACGTGGTATTCGGTATCACCTTCCAGGGCGTGCTGGGTTATGTCTTCTATCCATTTGCATGGATGATGGGCGTACCAAGTCACGAAGCCTTGCAGGTAGGCAGCATCATGGCAACCAAACTGGTTTCCAATGAATTTGTTGCGATGTTGGATCTGCAGAAAGTCGCGACCGAACTGTCACCACGCGGCGTGGGCATCCTGTCCGTGTTCCTGGTGTCTTTCGCGAACTTCTCTTCCATCGGTATCGTTGCTGGCGCGATCAAGGGCCTGAACGAGCATCAGGGCAACGTGGTTTCCCGCTTCGGCCTGAAACTGCTGTACGGCTCAACGCTGGTCAGCGTGTTGTCTGCTTCTATCGCGGGTCTGGTACTGGCGTAAGTTAGCAAACGACTGAAAGACAGAGAAACCCGCTTCGGCGGGTTTTTTTATGTCGGTAATTCAGGGTAAAACAAAACGTGAGGAAATCACCGGAACGCAGAAAGCAAAAAACCCGCCGAAGCGGGTTTCTTTAATATTTGGTGGAGATAAGCGGGATCGAACCGCTGACCTCTTGCATGCCATGCAAGCGCTCTCCCAGCTGAGCTATACCCCCACACGAGGTCGTACACATTTACTGCTTTTGTTTCCTCTGGTAAGGAAACAGCCAACTTACTCTGGAAAGGAAGTTGGTGGAGATAAGCGGGATCGAACCGCTGACCTCTTGCATGCCATGCAAGCGCTCTCCCAGCTGAGCTATACCCCCAATTCATGCCCGCAAAAACGGGTGAACGGGGCGCATAATATGAAACGTCGCTACCCCTGTCAACGGCTAAATCCGTTTATCAATTCAAGCGCTGAAAAAGCCGCCAAATCCCCCATTTCACAGGAAAAAATCCCCTGCCTTCAGGGAAATTTTCAGACAGACGCTTTGTTTTACAATTTGCCCGCCAGGCCGCATTTTGCCTAGCTTTCTGATCTGCCTACGCATTTCCTTAACATCTATGTCTGAATGATTAATGGAATGTTAGCAGACTATGAAAATCGTCTTGTTTTGAGATAAATCTCAGAATAGACTGCTCGCGCTATAATCATAACTCACTACTTTCGAGCACTCCCATGTCCTTGTATTCACCTAAAGAAATCGCATCCATCGCCGTCACAGCGGGCGTTAATAAAAGCCGCGCCACCGTGTTGAATTTGTTAATTTTGGGCTTCCTGGCTGGCGCATTCATTGCCACCGGGTTCCTTTTGGATCTGCATGTAATAGGGACGTTACCTGCATCCTGGGGTTCATTCAGTAACTTGCTGGGCGCCGCAGTCTTCCCGGTAGGCATCATTCTGACCGTTTTAGCAGGGGGAGAACTGCTGACCGGTAACATGATGACCTTACCTATCGCCTGGTTTGCGCGTCAGATCAGTTTGTACTCAGTATTGCGTAACTGGTTCTGGGTCACTCTCGCTAACCTGCTGGGCAGTCTGGCCGTGGCCTATTTCTTCGGCCATGTTCTGGGGCTGACAGAAGGCGCCTTCCTGAGTAAAACCGTGGCAACCGCCACCGCGAAAGTGAACGCAGACTTCATGCATGCGTTTATTTCCGGTATCGGCTGTAACTGGCTGGTGTGTCTGGCGATCTGGCTGGCCTTCGCCAGTAAAGAAGTCGGCGGCAAAGTGATCGGCATGTGGTTCCCGGTCATGGCGTTCGTGGCAATCGGCTTCCAGCACGTGGTCGCCAATATGTTCATCGTGCCTGCGGCGATCTTTGCCGGTGCGCTGAGCTGGTCTGAATACCTGCCTAACTTCGTGGCCGTATTCCTCGGTAATGCCGTCGGTGGCGCAGGCTTCGTTGGCCTGATGTACTTCCTGGCTTACCGCCCGACCGTTGAAACCCCTGCTACTGAACAACGTTAATTAAGCCGTTTTTCACCCTGACGTTTTGCAGAAAGTAAAAAAGCCAGCCGGTTTCCCGCGCTGGCTTTTTTTATGGCAAGCCGTTGTGATTACTGGGCTTGTGTTTCGCGCTCAGCAATAAAGGCTAATGCCATATCGATACGCGCCAGCACACGACGCTGGCCGATAGCGTGAACGGTCACGTCAACGCCGGGAGACTGGCCTGCACCGGTCACGGCAACACGCAGTGGCATACCGACTTTACCCATCCCCACTTCCAGCTCATCCGCCGTGCCCTGAATGGCGTGGTGAATGTTCTCAGCGGTCCAGTCAGTGATGGCAGCCAGTTTCGCACGCACCACTTCCAGCGGCTGACGCGCAACCGGACGTAAGTGTTTCTTCGCGGCATCGGCATCAAACTCGGCAAAATCTTCGTAGAAGTAACGGCAGGACTCCGCCATTTCCTTCAGGGTTTTGCAACGCTCGCCCAGCAGGGTCACGATTTCAAACAGCTGCGGACCGTTACGGGTTTCGATACCCGCCTGCTCTACATGCCACAGAAGGTGTGTCGCCACATACTGCGGATCCATCGTATTAATGTAGTGATGGTTCAGCCATTGCAGTTTTTCAGTGTTAAACGCACTGGCGGATTTGCTGACGTTTTCCAGTGAGAACAGCGCTTTCATTTCGTCGCGGCTGAAAATTTCCTGATCGCCATGAGACCAGCCCAGACGCACCAGATAGTTCAGCAGCGCTTCCGGCAGGTAACCGTCATCACGGTATTGCATCACGCCGACCGCACCGTGGCGTTTGGACAGTTTTTTACCGTCATCACCCAGAATCATAGAAACGTGCGCATAAACCGGCACAGGCGCGCCCAGAGCCTTCAGGATGTTAATCTGACGCGGGGTGTTGTTGATATGGTCTTCACCACGGATCACGTGGGTGATTTCCATATCCCAGTCATCGACCACGACACAGAAGTTATAGGTCGGTGAACCGTCAGTACGGCGGATGATCAGATCATCGAGCTCGTCATTGCTGAATTCGATCGGGCCGCGGATCTGGTCGTCAAAAATAACCGAACCTTCCTGCGGGTTACGGAAACGCACCACACATGGCTCATCCGCCGCGTGATGTTCATGGCTGTCGCGGCAACGGCCGTCATAACGAGGCTTCTCGTTATTCGCCATTTGTTGTTCACGCAGGGCTTCCAGACGCTCTTTAGAGCAATAGCATTTATACGCGGTGCCGTTTTCCAGCATCTCATCAATAACTGCGTTATAACGGTCAAAACGTTTGGTCTGGAAATACGGGCCTTCATCCCAGTCCAGATTCAGCCAGTTCATGCCATCCATAATCGCGTCGATTGCTGCCTGAGTGGAACGCTCGAGATCGGTATCTTCGATACGCAGCACAAACTCACCGCCAAGGTTGCGGGCAAAGAGCCAGGAATAGAGCGCGGTACGGGCGCCACCGACGTGCAGATAGCCGGTCGGGCTTGGGGCAAAACGGGTTTTGATTTTCATCTGGGTGCAACCTTAATCACGCAACGCCAATAAACGCTGCTATCAATTAACAAAAAGTGGCTGACATTCTACCACTCTGCCCTGATTCCTCAACGCACAACCCGTGGTACAGGCATTGTTTAAGGCCATGAATGCGTAAAGAATCGGCTACGCGGGCGAGAAACGCGTCAGGTTGACTAAAAATAAGCCGAACGATCATTTTTGTTTTTAAAAAGCGTTGACGTAATTTCAAGTATCCCTATAATGCGACTCCATCACGACGGGGGCGATTAGCTCAGTTGGTAGAGCATCTCCTTTACACGGAGGGGGTCGGCGGTTCGAGCCCGTCATCGCCCACCACTCTTTAAGAGTGCCGCGTTGTGATAAGTAGGAAGAAGTGAGAAATGGGCGATTAGCTCAGTTGGTAGAGCATCTCCTTTACACGGAGGGGGTCGGCGGTTCGAGCCCGTCATCGCCCACCACTTCTGCGGGCCGTTAGCTCAGTTGGTAGAGCAGTTGACTTTTAATCAATTGGTCGCTGGTTCGAATCCAGCACGGCCCACCAATTCAGAGAAAAGCGCCTTTAGGCGCTTTTTTCGCATCTGTACTCCGAAGAAAAACCGTGATGGAGGCGAACCAGCCGCTGGTTCGAGCCGAGCGCAGCGAGACGACAACGCGTCAGCGTTGCCCGCAGGGTGAGGCCGGAGGCCGAATCAATCCAGCACGGCCCACCAATTCAGAAAGAAGCGCCTTTAGGCGCTTTTTTCGCATCTGTACTCCGAAGAAAAACCGTGATGGAGGCGAACCAGCCGCTGGTTCTTACTTTCCCCCTCCTCTACTCCAGTTTAAACATCGGCACGACTTTATTGTGCAGCGCCGGATTATCGCTTTCATCCTTCAGATTCACCCCCGACAATTTCCGCTGGAAAGATTGTTCGAGCAGCCACGCCAGCTTAAACGCCGCCTGAGGATAGTTAAGCCCTTCCGGACGCACATTCGAAATACAATTTCGTTCTGATTCCAGCCTTTTGGTGTGCGGCCCCCAGGTCATGTAAATCCCTAAACTGTCGGGAGACGACAAACCGGGGCGTTCGCCGATCAAAATCGCTACCGCTTTGGCTTTCATTACCTGCGCGATGTCATCGCCCAGCGCGACCCGCGACTGATGCGCCAGCACCACCGGCCCGATGTTCAGCTCCAGCGTGCGCAGATACGGCAACAACGCCGCAATCAGCGGTACCGCCTGCCGGTGTACTGCTTTCGATGACAAACCGTCAGCAATCACCAGCACCACATCGGCAGGCTCCGGCGTCAGACGTTGCAATGCCTGACGACTGCTCTCCGACAGCTTACGTCCGAGATCCGGGCGGCACAGATAGGTCGCTCTGTCCGGCGCGGCACTGGCCACGGTCAGTGTTTCCAGCCCCAGCGCAAAAAGTTCAGGCTCCAGCGTCTGGCTGTCGAAAGGCTGATGCACCGCATCCCGCGCCTGAGCGTGCGCCAGACCAAAGCGTAATAACTCTTCCGTCGGTAAACTGGATCCGGTACGCCCCAGCGCGATACGCGCGGCGGTAAACTGTCGCAGCGTTTCCCACGGGTTGTTGTGCACCAGCGGCGACAGTCCCTGCCCTTTTTCTTTATTCATCAAGGCTGACCTCAGTTTAATTGCGGCAACTGACGCAGTAACGGATGCGACGCACGGGCATCCCGCAAGGCGCCCTGCGGATCAATAATTTTCATTTTCTCCAGCCAGACGGCAAATTCCGGCGCGTGTTTCAGCCCGAGTAATTCGCGGATGTACAACGCGTCATGGAAAGACGTGCTCTGATAATTGAGCATGATGTCATCCGCGCCCGGTACGCCAATCAGGAATGTCAGCCCGGCGGTACCTAGCAGTGTCAGCAACGTATCCATATCATCCTGATCGGCTTCGGCGTGGTTGGTGTAACACACATCGCAACCCAGCGGCACGCCCAGCAGTTTGCCGCAGAAATGGTCCTCCAGTCCGGCGCGGATGATTTGCTTGCCGTCATACAGGTATTCCGGGCCGATAAAGCCGACCACGGTGTTGATCAGCAGCGGCGAAAAATGCCGCGCAATGGCGTACGCCCGCGCTTCGCAGGTTTGCTGATCCACACCAAAGTGCGCATTCGCGGATAAACAACTGCCCTGCCCGGTTTCGAAATACATCACGTTATCGCCGAGCGTGCCGCGTTTCAGGCTGAGTGCCGCCTGTTGTGCTTCCGCCAGCAGCGCCAGGTTGATACCAAAACCGCTGTTCGCCGCTTCGGTTCCGGCAATCGACTGAAACACCAGATCGACCGGCGCGCCGCGTTCCACCAGTTTGATGGTGTTGGTGACATGCGTCAGCACGCAGGACTGCGTGGGGATTTCAAATCGCGTAATGATGTCGTCGAGCATGTAATTGAGATTTTCCAGCAACGGTAAGCTGTCGCTGGCGGGATTAATGCCGATCACCGCGTCGCCGGAGCCATACAGCAAGCCGTCGAGCATACTGGCAGCAATGCCCTGCAAATTGTCAGTGGGATGATTCGGTTGCAGACGCACACTCATGTGCCCCGGCAGCCCGATGGTGTTGCGGAACCGGGTGATCACCCGGCATTTTTTGGCGACCAGGATCAGATCCTGATTACGCATCAGTTTGCTGACAGCGGCGGCCATTTCCGGCGTGATGCCCCGGGCGACTGCCGCCAGGGTATCGCTGTCGGTTTTTTCACTCAGCAGCCAGTCACGAAAATCCCCGACGGTCAGATGCGAAATCGCGGCAAACGCCGCGACATCATGGGTATCGACAATCAGCCGCGTGACTTCATCCTTTTCATACGGCACCAGCAACTGTTGCAGAAAGGTTTTGAGCGGCACATCGGCCAGCGCCATTTTTGCCGCCATACGCTCCTCTGCGCTGGCGGCAGCCACTTCGGCCAGATAGTCGCCCGATCGTGCGGGCGACGCCTTGGCCATCAGTTCGCGCAAATCCTTAAACTGATAACGTCGGTGACGTAATGTCGTCTGAAACATAACACTCCTTAACGCGCCGGATTACTTGCCACTTTTTGCAGGCACCGGTCGCAGACCACGTAATTGCGGATCTTCTGCGGCATCAGTACGGGCCTGATGCGTAATGCGGAACCAAGCGTAAGCCAGCAGCATCATGGCGGCGAAGATCAGAAACAGTAAGGTGTTGTAGTAAATCATAGCGATCAGACAGACGACTGCCAGCACCAGCGCCAGTGCGGGAGCAAAAGGATAGAGTGGCGCACGGAACGGGCGGATCAGATTGGGTTCGCTGCGGCGCAGTTTGAACAGCGCGGCCATCGAAATGATATACATCACAATGGCACCAAACACGGACATGGTGACAATATTGGCGGTCAGCGGCATACCGCCAATCACGATCAGCGAATCAGAGAAAATGGCAGCGATCCCGACCACGCCACCGGCGATAATCCCCAGATGCGGGGTCTGGAAACGGGCATTGACGCTGGCCAGCGTTTTCGGCAGATAACCCGCACGCGCCAGCGCAAAAATCTGGCGGGAATACCCCATGATAATGCCGTGGAACGACGCGATCAGGCCAAACAGCCCGAGCCAGACCAGCATATGCAGCCAGCCGCTGTCACTGCCGACAATCAGTTTCATCGCCTGCGGTAACGGATCATTGATGTTCGACAGTTTGGTCCAGTCGCCCACGCCACCGGCAAACAGCATCACGCCGAGCGCCAGAACAGTCAGGGTCAGAATGCCGCCGATAAAGGCTTTCGGGATGGTACGCTGCGGATCCTTGGCTTCTTCAGCCGCCATTGATGCACCTTCAATCGCCAGAAAGAACCAGATGGCAAACGGAATGGCGGCAAAAATGCCGGAGAACGCCGCCGGACTGAAGCTGTCGCTGCCCGCCCAGCCGCCGTGAACAAAGTTCGACATCTCAAAGCCCGGTGCCACCACGCCCATAAAGACCAGCAATTCGAAAATCGCCAGCAGCGTGACCAGCAGTTCAAAGGTAGCGGCGATGCTGACGCCCAGAATATTGAGCACCATAAAGACCAGATAGGCGCCGACGGCCACCCATTTCGGTTCAATCGACGGAAACTGCACATTAAGGTACGCGCCAATCGCCATGGCTATGGCTGGAGGCGCGAAAACAAATTCCACCAGGGTGGCAAAACCGGCGACGAATCCCCCTGTCGGCCCGAAGGCGCGATAAGCATAGGCAAAAGGCCCGCCCGCGTGCGGAATGGAGGTGGTGAGTTCGGTGAAACTGAAAATAAACGCGCAGTACATGGCGGCGATCACCAGTGCGGTGATTAGAAAGCCCAGGGTACCTGCCTGCGCCCAGCCGTAACTCCAGCCAAAATATTCGCCGGAAATCACCAGCCCGACGGCGATGCCCCAGAGTTTAAAGCTTCCCAGTGTTCGTTTTAATACGGGTGTCACTTTAGTATTTTGCATAGAAGATCCCCTGCCCGGTGATAATGCAATAATGTCAGGGAGGCTGTTGCAAAGGCTGTACCACTTAATAAACCCGCTCCCGGCGCGGGCTGCAGAGGTTCTGGCAGGCGGCCTGCTTCATTTTGGCGCGTTGCCCGACAGCCGCTTGCCCGAAACAGTGCGTTGCAAAAAGGTCACAAAATGGCGTTACTATCTTGCGTCGCCGAAAAGGAAAAATCAGATGAATAAGCAGGAACAACAGATTATCACCTGGCTCAGAGACGAACCGCTGCACTGGCGCGCGCTGACCGCAGTCCGCGAACTGGGATTGAATGATGCGTGGCTGGCGGCGGGATTTGTGCGCAATCTGATCTGGGACCGGCTGCACGGGTATACGCAGGTAACGCCGCTTAACGACATCGACGTGGTGTATTTTAATCCTCAGGATTTTTCCGTTCAGGCCGATGAAGACTATGAGCGGCGTCTGCTGGCGACCTCCCCCGATCTGCCGTGGTCGGTAAAAAATCAGGCCCGGATGCACGAACGTCACGGACATGCACCTTATACCTCCAGCGCCCAGGCCATGAGCTACTGGGTGGAAGTGGAAACCGCCATCGGGGCGCGGCTTAATGCCGACGGACAGATTGAACTGAATGCGCCGCTGGGGCTGGACGCCCTGTTTACCTTCACCCTCACGCCAAACCCCCGTCATGCGATTCCGGCGGTGTTTGCAGAGCGCGTCAGCCGTAAGGGCTGGCTGACGTTGTGGCCGAAACTGCAAATAAAAGCGAAGACCGAAAAGAATGCGTTAACTCTGTAAGGAATACGAAAAGCAGGTAAAGCCTTCGCCTGTCACCGCCGATACCTGTTGAGCACGCTTACGTGCAAAATTTGATTCTTACTAAGTGAGGCTTTATGACTACTATCAGCGCCACCAGCAGCTCACTGAGCTCGGCGTCCACCAGTGATTCAGGCAGCTCCAGTCAGATCGCACAGCTGACCAAACAGATCGCAAAACTGACCGAGCAGGTAAAAAACCTGAGCAGTTCCGGCGGCAGCTCTGAAGACGTGCAGGAACAGCAGGAAATGCTGCAACAGCAAATCGAATTGCTGCAACAGCAGATTGCACAAATCGAGCAACAACAGGCACAGAAAGCCCTTCAGCAGCAGCAAAAGCAAGAAGCCGCCGCTGAAATGAAGAAAGAAGAAGGCGTCAACAAGCCGTCTGAAACCAACGCGATCGATATCTACGTCTGATTTTTAAATGCAGGGAACAGCCAGCACGGATTCAGTAAGTGAACATCCCCTGCTGGCTGCGTTTCTCGCTCAGTTGTGCCGCCTGCTCTTTCACCACCTGCCAGATAGCCTGTGCCGCCGGGGACAACGAGCGGTTTTTCCTTTTCGCCAGCATCAGCACACGGTTGATTTCCGGCGTCAGATTGCGGATCACCAGACGACTGCCTTCCGGCATCGGCAACGCCAGCGCCGGTAAAACGCTGATGCCAATTCCCGCTTCCACCATCGGAAATAACGTGGCCGGATGGCCGATCTCCTGCGCGATTTCCGCTTTCACTTTCTGCGCTTTCAGCGCGCCGTCGATCAGCATCCGGCTGCCGGAGGCATAATCCTGCAGCACCAGTTTCTGACCATTAAGCGCCTGCCATTCCACCACCGGCCGCGTCGCCAGCGGATGATCTTCGCGGCACAGCAGCAAGAAAGGCTCATGCAAAATCGGCTCGCAATCGAGATCGGTGTTTTCACCGGGATCAATCACAATGCCGAAATCCACTTCCGCATTTCTCACACTGTTCAGCACCAGTTGCTGGGCCTGATCACGCAGAAGAATACGGATATCCGGATACTGCTGCTCGCCGCTGGCGATACATTGTGGCATCAGTTGCGCGGATATGGTCTGGCTGGAGGCGATACGTACGCGGCCATTGTGCTGCGTCCCGAAACTGCGGGTATCGAGCAGCATGGCATGAAGCTCATCAAGCAGCGGTTCGACCCGGTTTGCCAGCCGTAAACCGGCGTCGGTGAGCGCCACTTCACGCGTGGTTCTGTCCAGCAACCGCACGCCCATTTCGGCCTCCAGCTCTTTCAGGCTGTGGCTGATGGCCGACTGGCTTAACCCTATCGCTTCACCTGCGCGGCTGAAGCTGCCGAAGCGGGAAACGGCGACAAATACACGAAGCTGACGGAGAGAATAATTCATGAATTTTCTGCATTAATGGATTAAATAAATCAATTTTTTAATTGTATCGCAAAGGCACAAAATAGCCGCATTCCCGAACAACATTTCCGAGACCTGCTATGCGCTTTTTACCCGATCGTTTCACCCTGACCCTGATCGCCACCGTCCTGTTGGCGACCTTTTTCCCGGCCAGCGGCATGTTTGTCGCTTTTTTCAATAATCTGACCATTTTCGCCATCGGCCTGCTGTTTTTCATGCATGGCGCAAAACTGTCGCGCGAAGCCATTTTTCAGGGCAGCAATAACTGGCGACTGCACCTGTGGGTGATGTTCAGCACCTTCATTTTATTCCCGATCCTCGGCCTGCTGTTCCAGTGGTGGCATCCGGTGGATGTCAGCCCGCAGATTTACAGCGGATTTGTTTATCTGTGTATTTTGCCTGCCACCGTGCAGTCGGCCATTGCCTTCACCTCACTGGCGGGCGGCAATGTGGCGGCAGCGGTGTGCAGTGCTTCCGCGTCCAGTCTGCTGGGGATTTTTGTGTCGCCGTTGCTGGTCAGCGTGCTGATGCATGTGCAGGGCGAAACGGGGAACGGGTTAGAACAGGTCTGGCACATTGTATTGCAACTGCTGGTGCCGTTTGTCGCCGGGCATTTGCTGCGTCCGCTGATTGGTGGCTTTGTAGAACGTCACCGTAAAATGATCGGCAAAACCGACCAGACGTCGATTCTTCTGGTGGTCTATTCCGCGTTCAGCGAAGCGGTCACACAAGGGATCTGGCATCAGGTGGGCATCGGCTCATTGCTGTTTATCGTGGTGTTCAGCCTGGTGCTGCTGGCGTTTATTCTGGTGATCAACACCTATATGGCGCGCTGGATGGGCTTCAGCAAACCCGATGAAATCACCATCGTGTTCTGCGGCTCGAAGAAAAGTCTGGCGAATGGTATTCCGATGGCAAATATTCTGTTCCCGGTCAGCGCGATCGGCATGATGGTGCTGCCGCTGATGATTTTCCATCAGGTGCAGCTGATGACCTGTGCGGTACTGGCGAAACGTTACCAGAAAAAGCAGCAGGAAGCGGCGCTGAAACAGACGCCAGTCACGGAATAATGCGGGCGAATAACAGGCAGAAAAAAGGCGCTGCGTTCAGCGCCTTTGTTTTATGAAAAAGAAAATTTTTATTCGTCAGTGCCGCCCAGACCCGGCCCGTTGCGGCGCAGCGGGTTGATCAGGCTCTGCAATCCTTCGCTTTTGATCGTCAGCGTCAGCTGCATCAGCTCACCGAGTTTTCCCTGCGGGAATTCGTCCTTGCGGGCAAACCACAGCAAATATTCCTCCGGCAGGTCGATCAGCACGCGTCCGGCATATTTACCGAACGGCATCACCGTATTGGCTATCTGGATCAGATCTTCTTTTTCCATCGTTTATTCACCCAGCAGACGGATCATTTCCGCTTCGTCGATCACCTCAATGCCCAGTTCCTGCGCTTTCGCCAGCTTGGAACCCGCCGCTTCACCGGCAATCACCAGATCAGTTTTCTTCGACACGCTGCCGGAGACTTTCGCGCCCAGCGCCGTCAGACGATCTTTGGCTTCGTCGCGGGACAGGATCGACAGCGATCCGGTCAGTACCACGGTTTTACCGGCAAACGGACTGTCGATTTCTTCCGGAACTATGACCTGCACTTCCGGCCAGTGAATGTTGATTTCCGGGCTTAACAGCTCGTCAATCACCTGCTGGTTATGTTCTTCCGACAGGAAATTCACCACGTGTCTGGCGACCACTTCCCCGACGTCCTGCACAGTTTTCAGTGATTCGATATCCGCCGCTCTCAGTGCATCCACTGAACCGTAATGCGCCGCGAGATTTGCCGCCGTCGCTTCGCCCACTTCACGAATACCTAAAGCGTACAGGAATCGCGCCAGCGTGGTTTCTTTGGCTTTTTCCAGCGCATTCACCACGTTTTGTGCCGATTTCGGCCCCATGCGATCCAGACCGGTGAGCTTGCCTGCAGTCAGACGGAACAGGTCAGCCGGCGTTTTGACATATTCTTTCTCGACCAGCTGGTCGATGATTTTATCGCCCATGCCGTCAACGTCCAGCGCGCGGCGGGAGACAAAATGCTTCAGCGCTTCTTTGCGCTGTGCGCCACAAATCAGACCCGCCGTACATCGCGCCACGGCCTCGCCTTCGACACGTTCGACATCAGAGTGACAGACAGGGCAATGCGTCGGGAACACCACTTCGCGGGCATCTTCCGGACGTTCATCCAGCACCACACCGACAACCTGCGGGATCACGTCACCGGCACGGCGGACAATCACGGTATCGCCAATACGCAGGCCAAGACGCTCAATCTCATCCGCATTATGCAGCGTCGCGTTACTGACCATCACGCCTGCGACCAGCACCGGCTCCAGACGGGCAACCGGCGTGATAGCACCGGTACGTCCGACCTGAAACTCGACATCTTTCACCAGCGTGATCTGCTCCTGTGCCGGGAATTTAAATGCCGTCGCCCAGCGCGGCGCACGGGCGACAAAGCCCAGCGTTTCCTGAATATCCAGCGAGTCAATTTTCACCACCACGCCATCGATATCAAAACCCAGCGACGGGCGGTCAGCTTCAACCTGACGATAAAATGCCAGCACTTCATCGCTGCCGGTACACAGACGGACGCGGTCACTGACCGGTAAACCCCAGGCCTTAAACTGTTGCAGACGGGCAATATGGCTGCGTGGCAGTTCACCGCCTTCCAGCAGACCCACGCCGTAGCAGAAGAAAGTCAGCGGACGTTTGGCGGTAATGCGCGGATCGAGCTGGCGCAACGAACCGGCGGCGGCATTACGCGGGTTGGCAAACACTTTCCCGCCGGTGCGGCGCGCTTCGTCATTCATCGCCTCAAAGCCCGGCTGTGGCATAAAGACTTCACCACGCACCTCAAGACGGTTAGGAATATTGTCGCCATGCAGGCGCAGGGGAATGGCACGGATGGTCCGTACGTTGGCGGTAATGTTCTCGCCGGTGGTGCCATCGCCACGCGTGGCGGCCTGCACCAGTTCGCCATTCTCATACAGCAGACTTACCGCCAGACCATCAAGTTTCAGTTCGCAACAGAATGTCAGAGGCTCAGCCGTTTTCAGGCGATCCTGCACGCGCTTGTAAAACGCCAGATAGCTTTCTTCATCAAACACGTTGTCGAGCGACAACATCGGTACCTGATGTTTAACCTGTTCAAAGGCAGAAAGCGGTGCTGCGCCCACGCGTTGCGTCGGAGAATCCGCAGTAATCAGCTCAGGATGCGCAGCTTCCAGCTCACGCAACTCACGCATTAAGCGGTCATACTCCGCATCCGGCACTTCCGGTGCATCCAGAACATGATACTGGTATTCGTGATGGCGCAACTGAGTGCGTAATTGATTGATCTGTTGTTCGATAGTGGCCATGACTCACCGTGGAGATAAAAAACCCCCGGCAAGCGGGGGTTAGGGGAATGGGTGTTTCACGAACGCCTGACTCAGGCGTTCGCCTCGAGGACCTCGCGGATCCGCGCTTTGTACGTTTCGAGCTTCTGCGGCGTAATCATACGACGCTCATCGTCAAGCACCATCGCACCGACATCATCGGCAATACGCTGGGCAGACTGCAACAGCAGTTTGAAGTTCTGATGCGCATCGCCGTAGCAAGGCACCATCATAAACAACGTAACGCCTGGCGTGGAAAAGTCAGACATAGTGTCAGGGTCGAAAGAACCCGGTTTGACCATATTTGCCAGACTGAACAACACCGGACCACTGCCCGCAGGGCTGACGTGACGATGGAAAATATTCATGGCACCAAACTGGAAACCAGCCTGAAGCACGCTGTTAAGCAACACTTCACCGCCGATGACGCCGCCCTGATGCGCTGCAACGTGCAGCACCAGAACCGTCTCTTTCAGTTTCGCTTTCTCAGCCGGGGATTCTTCTGCAGGCGCAAAAGGCGCGGCCTGAGGCTCTGCTTTCGCAGCCGGTGCCGCATCCGCATGAATTTCCTGCGGCGGTACCGGTGCCTGCTGTTTAGCGTCAGGGGTATATTCCTGAGGCGCAAAATCAGCGACAGGTTCGCGACGCGGTGCAGTGACGGGTTCAGCGGCTGAATAACCACTCAGCAACGGATCGTCCTGCACAGCATGTTGCTGTGGCTGAGGCGGTTGTTGAGGACGAGCAACAGGTGCTGGCGCTGGCTGCGCAGGGGAAACCTGCGGCTGACGTGGCGGTGCAGTCTGTTCTGGCTCATCATACTGACCTAAAGTCGGTTCATCCTGAGGATAAGCAGGACGCACGCGCACTTCCCCCACTCCATCGACAAAATCTTCGGACGGAGATTGTTCCCGTTCTTTTTTCACACGTTTAGCTGGACGATCGCGAAACAGCGAAGAGCGTTCTTTACGGCTGGTCCACAAACCGTGTAACAACAACGCTATTATGGCGATCGCGCCAACAACGATTAATATCAGACGCAAATCCTGCATCATTGCTATCTCTGTTGTTCTAATACATTGCCACCACGGCAAACATTCACAATATTAACTCTATTTGCCCACGTAGATAAGTGCAAGTCTGGACTCTACTTTCTGCTAATAAATAGGGCAGTTGCACCTTTTTTTGCTGTTTTTTCAGCCAATCCACTGCTAGCCAGTGGAAAATCATACCGATATGATAGCCCATGTCATTCAACTCAGAGAGAAAATTTCGTTTATGACCTCATCGCAAAGCGCCAGACAAGCAAACGGCGTGCATTATTTCAAACAGGGCTGGACGCTCATTTCCTTACCCGGGATACGACGTTTTGTGATTTTACCGCTGGCCGTGAATGTGCTGCTGATGGGCGGCGCGTTCTGGTGGCTGTTTAGCAAACTGGGAGAATGGATCCCGGCCATGATGAGCAAGGTGCCAACATGGCTGAGCTGGCTGGATTATCTGATCTGGCCGGTGGCGGTGCTGTCTGTGGTGCTGGTGTTCAGCTATTTCTTCAGCACCCTTGCCAACTGGATTGCCGCGCCGTTCAGCGGGTTGCTCGCCGAACAACTCGAAGCACGCCTGACAGGCAAAACGCTGCCCGACACCGGTATCTGGGACATCATGAAAGATCTGCCCCGCATCATGAAACGTGAATGGCAGAAGCTGGCGTATTACCTGCCGCGCGCCCTGCTGCTGTTCGCGCTCTATTTTATTCCGGTGATCGGCCAGACCGTCGCCCCGGTACTGTGGTTCTTCTTCAGCGCCTGGATGGTGGTGATTCAGTACTGTGACTATCCGTTTGATAACCACAAAGTGAGTTTTGCGGACATGCGCCGTTCGCTCGGTAGCAACAAAATCGACAATATGCAGTTTGGCTCACTGGTCAGCCTGTTCACCATGATACCGGTGCTGAATCTGGTGATCCTGCCGGTGGCGGTGTGCGGCGCGACCGCCATGTGGTGTGACCGCTATCGCCATGTTTACGTTAAAAACAATATCGACGTGAATTCCACCCGACAATAATGCGTTTTTCTCACAGCCGCCTGCGGGCGGCTGCCTGCTATGCTTGACTTTTCTTCCCCAAACTTATTTCTTAATAACGTATCGATATACCAAATACCAAAACCTTACTTCACTGGGAAAGCGGTTCGCGTATGCTTTCCTGATTCCCACTAATTTCATAGTGTTGAAAGCTTCACACCGTGAATATTTCATACAGTTAAAGGACGGGTTATGAGCAAGATCTATGAAGACAATTCATTAACAATTGGCCATACGCCACTGGTTCGCCTGAACCGTATCGGTAATGGTCGTATTCTGGCTAAGGTCGAGTCACGTAACCCGAGCTTCAGCGTGAAATGCCGTATCGGTGCCAACATGATTTGGGATGCTGAAAAGAAAGGCATTCTGACCAAAGATATCGAACTGGTTGAACCAACCAGCGGCAACACCGGTATCGCACTGGCTTACGTCGCGGCCGCGCGCGGTTACAAACTGACGCTGACCATGCCGGAAACCATGAGTGTGGAACGCCGCAAGTTGCTGAAAGCCCTCGGTGCCAATCTGGTGCTGACCGAAGGCGCGAAAGGCATGAAAGGTGCGATTGCCAAAGCTGAAGAAATCCAGGCCAGCGATCCGCAGCGTTATCTTATTCTTCAGCAGTTCAGCAATCCGGCCAACCCGGCCATCCACGAACAAACCACCGGCCCGGAAATCTGGGAAGATACCGATGGCGCAGTGGATGTGCTAATTGCGGGCGTGGGCACCGGCGGGACGATCACCGGGACCGGCCGTTATCTGAAAAGCAAAAAAAGCAGCGTCACGCTGGTGGCCGTGGAGCCAACAGATTCACCCGTTATCACCCAGACGCTGAACGGCGAAGAAGTGAAACCCGGCCCGCACAAAATTCAGGGTATCGGTGCCGGTTTTATTCCGGGCAACCTGGATCTGGAACTGCTGGATCGTGTCACGCTGATCACCAATGACGAATCTATCCAGATGGCACGTCGCCTGATGGAAGAAGAAGGCATTCTGGCGGGGATTTCTTCCGGTGCAGCCGTCGAAGCGGCAGTAAAATTATCCAAAGAACCGGAATTTGCTGATAAAACGATCGTGGTTATCCTGCCATCATCTGGCGAACGCTATCTGAGTACCGCATTGTTTGCCGATTTGTTCACCGAGAAAGAATTGCAACAATAATGCCACATCCTTAAAAGCGGCTAAAAAAGCACCTCAAGGGGTGCTTTTTTGTGGCCTGCGTCAAAGTTTATACCACTCCGTCATTGATTTTACCCGCCAGGTTTAGTATTTAACCGGACAATTATTTCGATGCTCGAAATTAATCGCTTCCATGATGCCTTCCCGCTGAATCGATTTACCGATTTGTTACATGAGGGAAAAAGACGGCATAATGGAGGAATAACAGAAAAGCCTGGATCCAGGGCAAAGAGTTTTATCGCTGAGTGCGTTATTTTCTCTTTTCTGTTGCATCAGAACCTGCCCCTGAACCATAGTCAGGCGCTAATCTCTACAGGCTAAAGTGAAGGCCATAAGCTAAACTTTAGCTCCACAACATTACTTTAATAAGTTGGGGAAACAACAATGTTCCAGCAAGAAGTTACTATTACCGCTCCTAATGGTCTGCACACTCGCCCTGCTGCACAGTTCGTGAAAGAAGCGAAAGGTTTCGCGTCTGACATCACCGTGACATCAAACGGTAAAAGCGCCAGCGCTAAAAGCCTGTTCAAACTGCAAACTCTGGGCCTGACTCAGGGCACCGTTGTGACCCTCTCAGCTGAAGGTGAAGACGAGCAGAAAGCCGTTGAACACTTGGTAAAACTGATGGCAGAGCTCGAGTAACAATAGCCGCTCTTATATAGTTTAAACCAGTCAAGAGAAAGGTAGGGTTATGATTTCAGGCATTTTAGTATCTCCCGGTATCGCTTTCGGCAAAGCACTTCTGTTGAAAGAAGATGAAATTGTCATCAACCGGAAAAAAATCTCTCCTGATCAGGTTGATCAGGAAGTTGAGCGTTTCCTGACGGGCCGTGCGAAAGCGTCTGCCCAGCTGGAAGTGATCAAGACCAAAGCCGGTGAGACCTTCGGTGAAGAGAAAGAAGCCATCTTCGAAGGCCACATCATGTTGTTGGAAGACGAAGAGCTTGAACAGGAAATCATAGCCCTCATCAAAGACGAGCATGCTTCTGCTGACGCTGCTGCTTTCTCTGTCATTGAAGGCCAGGCGAAAGCCCTGGAAGAGCTTGATGACGAATACCTGAAAGAACGTGCGGCTGACGTGCGTGACATCGGTAAACGCCTGCTGCGCAACATTCTCGACATGACCATCGTTGATCTGAGTTCCATTCAGGACGAAGTTATCCTGGTGGCAACCGATCTGACCCCGTCAGAAACCGCACAGCTGAACCTGAACAAGGTTCTGGGCTTCATCACTGATTTGGGTGGCCGTACTTCTCACACCTCAATCATGGCGCGTTCCCTGGAATTACCTGCAATCGTAGGTACCAGCGACGTGACCAAACAAGTCAAAAATGATGACTATCTGATCCTCGACGCCGTAAACAATAAAATCTATGTCAACCCGACAGCAGACGTTATTGACGAGCTGAAAGCCGTTCAGAACCAGTACATTTCCGAAAAAGACGAACTGACCAAATTGAAAGATCTGCCGGCGATCACGCTGGACGGTCATCAGGTTGAAGTCTGTGCCAACATCGGTACCGTGCGCGATGTCGCCGGTGCAGAGCGCAATGGCGCTGAAGGTGTCGGCCTGTATCGTACAGAATTCCTGTTCATGGACCGTGACAGCCTGCCTACCGAAGAAGAGCAATTCCAGGCGTATAAAGCCGTTGCTGAAGCAATGGGCTCACAGGCGGTTATCGTGCGTACCATGGACATCGGCGGTGATAAAGACCTGCCGTACATGAACCTGCCAAAAGAAGAGAACCCGTTCCTGGGCTGGCGTGCAATCCGTATCTGTCTGGACCGTAAAGAAATTCTTCACGACCAGCTGAAAGGCATTCTGCGTGCTTCTGCGTTCGGTAAACTGCGCATCATGTTCCCGATGATCATTTCTGTTGAAGAAGTGCGTGAACTGAAAGCAGAACTAGAAATGCTGAAAGCGCAGCTGCGCGAGAAAGGTCAGGCGTTCGATGAAACCATCGAAGTCGGCGTAATGGTGGAAACACCGGCTGCCGCAGTGATTGCTCATCATCTGGCAAAAGAAGTCGATTTCTTCAGTATTGGTACAAACGATCTTACCCAGTATACTTTGGCAGTGGATCGCGGTAACGAGCTGATTTCTCATCTGTACAACCCAATGTCTCCGTCAGTACTTGGTTTAATTAAGCAAGTTATTGACGCATCTCATGCTGCCGGTAAATGGACAGGGATGTGCGGCGAGCTAGCCGGTGACGAACGTGCTACACTTCTTCTATTGGGCATGGGGTTAGATGAGTTCAGCATGAGCGCTATCTCTATCCCACGCATCAAGAAAATTATTCGCAATACAAACTTCGAAGATGTGAAAGCGCTGGCAGATCAGGCCCTGGCCCAACCTACGGCGCAAGAGTTGATGAACCTGGTTAACAAGTTCATTGAAGAAAAAACACTCTGCTAATTGCGCGATGCTGGTAAAGCTGCCCAAATTAATGCTTAGGAGAAGATCATGGGTTTGTTCGATAAACTGAAATCATTGGTTTCTGATGATAAAAAAGACGTTGGCACTATTGAAATCGTAGCGCCGATCTCTGGTGAGATTGTCAACATTGAAGATGTGCCTGACGTAGTTTTCGCTGAGAAAATCGTAGGTGACGGTATTGCTATCAAACCATCTGGCAACAAAATGGTTGCGCCGGTTGATGGTACTATCGGTAAAATCTTCGAAACTAACCATGCTTTCTCAATCGAATCCGACAGTGGCATCGAGTTGTTCGTGCACTTCGGTATCGACACCGTTGAACTGAAAGGCGAAGGCTTCAAACGCATCGCTGAAGAAGGTCAACGTGTTAAGAAAGGCGATTTGGTTATCGAGTTTGATCTGGCTCTGCTGGAAGAGAAAGCGAAGTCTACCCTGACTCCGGTTGTCATCTCTAACATGGACGAGATCAAAGAGTTGATTAAACTGACGGGTAGCGTGACTGTGGGCGAAACCCCAATCATCCGCATCAAGAAGTAATTCGCTCAGCGAGATGTAAAGCAAGAAGTTAAAAACGGCGCCTTATCAGCGCCGTTTTTTATTGCCTGTAAAAACAGCAATCTGCAAAATAATTCGAGTCGCAGTAAGGCGGCAAACGAAGCCATCCCGATGAGCTTACACAAAGTAAGTGATTCGGGTGGCTGAGAGTAGCCAACGCATCTGCGGCTCGAATTATGAAGCGGATTTCCAGTGAGGAACTTGAAGGCTGATGATCAGTCCATGTGGCTGCGCATTACGGGCATCCACTTTCCCCTCATGCGCCACCATCACTTTGCGGGTGATTGCCAGCCCCAGACCGTAGCCTTTGCCTGACAGTGGCGATTTCACGCGCACGAACGGGTCAAAGATACTCGACAGCTTATCTTCTTCCACACCCGGCCCCTGATCGGCCACTTCAATCTGCAAATATTGCTCGACCTGCGCCAGCGATACAGTGATTGTCTGACCGCGGGCAGAAAAACGCAGCGCATTGCGTACCACGTTATCCACGGCTCGTCGCATCAGTTCAGCATTGCCTTTCACGGTGTAATCCGTTTCATCCGGTGATTCAGGGTTCATGGCAATCTCAACGCCCGGCAATTGTGCTTCGTAGCGGGCATCGTTCACCACCGCTTCCACCAGCCCGTAGAGATCGAAATATTCCTCATCGGGAATTTCGCTGTTTTCAGTGCGCGACAATGCCAGCAATTCGCCGATCATCTTATCCAGACGCCCCGCTTCATGCTCAATGCGGCTCAGCGAGGTATCGACGTTAGACGGATTTTGCCGCGCCAGTCCGATCGCCAGTTGCAGGCGTGCCAGCGGCGAACGCAATTCATGCGAAACGTCGTGCAGCAACTCCTCGCGCGCTTTCACCAGCACCTGTAAGCGTTCGGCCATGGAGTCGAAATCACGCGCCACTTCTGACAACTCGTCGTGACGTTTCCCCATGCTGCTATACAACCGTACAGAAAGATCGCCCTGCGCCACACGTCCGAAAGCTTTACGCATTTGCAGCATAGGTCGCGTCAGGTTCCAGGCCAGCACGGCGCTGAACAGCAATCCGCCAAGCCCGCCCAACCATAACAGCGGCGGTGGCATATTCAGCAGTTCGCGACGTTTCCGTGGCCGGTATTCTTCCATCAGCCCTTTCACGTCATAGCGCAGACGATAGCCCTGCCCGTCCGGCCCCTGAACAAACTCCACCACTTCATGGGGAATTTTACCGGGTTCCAGATCCTGCATACTGTTGCCTTTGGCGGGCAGCAAGGAAGGCGATACCGAGAAGAATTGCCGGTCATCCGCTGGCCAGTCGGCCATCATGGCGTTGAGAGCAGGCAAGCCACCCGAATGCAATGTTGAGACGGCAGAGGTAATTTGCAGTTTCACAAACCGGCGGGCAATGCCGCTTTCCGGCGGTTCATGCGGATTATAAAAGGCGAAAACCACCCAGAGCCCCTGAGTGATCGCCACGAAGGTAAACCAGAATCCCAGCAGGATTTTCCAGAACAGCCTTCCGCGCAGTCGTTTAGCGGATTCTATAGCCAATGCTGCGCACCGTTTCAATAGTCAGAATATCGCCACCTTCCAGTGACCCCAGTTTCTGACGGATGTTACTGATGTGCACATCAATACTGCGGTCATAGGCTTCACGCGGACGCCCCAGACCTTTTTCCGACAACTCATCTTTTGAAACCACACGTTCCGGTGAACGCAGCAGTAACTCCAGCAGATTGAATTCAGAGGCCGTCAGATCGAAAGGCACACCGCGCCATTCGCTGCTGCGGGTCGCCGGATTCAGCGTCAGGTCGCCATAGATCACTGAGGAAGAGTCAGAATGCGATTCCTGCTGTTCCTCCACACGGCGCAGCACGGCACGCAGACGGGCCACCAGTTCACGCGGATAACAGGGTTTCGGCATGTAATCGTCCGCCCCCATTTCCAGGCCAATCACGCGGTCGATATTGTCGCCCTTCGCCGTCAGCATAATGATCGGCAGACGGCTGTTTTTACGCACCTGACGCAGAACATCAATGCCGCTCATGTCCGGCAGCATAATATCGAGGATCATCGCCGTGTATTCGCCAGACATCGCGCCTTCCACACCGGCTCTGCCGGTCAGCACCAGAGAGGCGTCAAAGCCTTCTGCGATCAGGTATTCGCTGAGCATGGTGCCTAACTCAAGATCGTCATCGACTAACAAAATTTTCATTCTTATTTCCGCCTGGCTAAAATTTTGGTCATTTTTACCACTAAGCCTGCCCTTCGCAGCCGCTTTTACTCTAATTTTACATTCAACAGCTGAATATAGAATTAAACATTAAAAACGCCAGTGGATAAGTAACGGTCTCCGCGATCGCAGATGATCGCCACCACCACGCTGCCCGGATGGCTTCTGGCAACGCGTAACGCCCCTGCCACGGCCCCGCCGGAACTCACGCCACAGAAGATACCTTCTGTCCGCGCCAGTGCGCGCATGGTGTCTTCTGCTTCGTTCTGGCCCATATCCATCACTTCATCAACCAGTTCAGGATTGAAAATCCCCGGCAGATATTCCACCGGCCAGCGGCGTATACCCGGAATGCTGCTGCCTTCTGAAGGTTGCAGCCCGACGATTTTAACCCCGGTGTGCTGGCTGCGTAGAAAACGGCTGACACCGGTGATTGTGCCGGTGGTGCCCATGCTGGAGACAAAATGCGTGATGCGCCCGTGCGTTTGTTGCCAGATTTCGGGGCCGGTGGTGGTGAAGTGAGCGAGCGGATTATCGGGATTATTAAACTGATCCAGCACTTTCCCCTGCCCCTGCTTTTCCATGTCCAGCGCCAGATCGCGCGCGCCTTCCATTCCCTGTGCCCGGCTGACCAGTAACAGCTCCGCGCCGTACGCGCGCATCGACGCCTGACGCTCAAGGCTCATATTTTCCGGCATCAGCAATTTCAGCTTGTAGCCTTTCAGCGCGGCAATCATCGCCAGCGCAATACCGGTATTGCCGCTGGTAGCTTCGATCAGCGTATCACCCGGGCGAATTTCACCGCGCTTTTCTGCCTGCTCAATCATAAACAGTGCGGCACGATCTTTTACCGATCCGGCGGGATTATTGCCTTCCAGTTTGACCCAAATCTCGCTGTCCAGATCCTGAGTCAGGCGCTGTAATCTCACCAGAGGGGTATTACCGATGTAATGTTCGAGCGTACTCACGGGCTTGCCTTATATTAAAAGGATATATTGACTGATAAAAAATACATAAACAGATATCAGGCGATAAAAAGGGCGGCCCGATGACCGCCCTGAGACACATTCTGATTAAAAAATATCAGGCGCTCTTCGCTAACGCAACGGGTTGTAGCGGTTGATCACCGGCATACAGACGACCATTCAGCCCGCCGACGTAAAAACGATCGCCGCGCTGAGGTGCGCCGTTGCCGTGCGTTTCTGACAGTACCACGGAAAGCGGTTCATCATGCCAGCCCTCAGCCTGCACGATAAGCTGCCAGAAGTGACCGCGCGGGCTGACTTCCAACACTTTCACCGGTAACGGACAACGCGCCGTGCTTTGCGCGGTGATTTCCATTTCCCACGGCCGCAGGAACAAGTCGACCGCGCCCTGATGCAGCGGCGGGTTTTCCAGCGGCCAGTGATGCGCGCCGACATACAACTGCGAGCCACGAATTTCGCCGCCGATTTTATTCACTTCACCCATGAATTCCAGCACGAAACGGGTCGCCGGTTCACGCCAGATTTCTTCCGGTGCGCCAACCTGTTCGATATTGCCCTGACTCATCACCACCACGCGGTCGGCGACTTCCATGGCTTCTTCCTGATCGTGGGTCACGAATACGCTGGTGAATTTCAGTTCTTCATGCAACTGACGCAGCCAGCGGCGCAGCTCTTTACGCACCTGGGCATCCAGCGCGCCGAAGGGTTCATCCAGCAGCAGAATTTGCGGCTCGACCGCCAGCGCACGGGCCAGCGCCACACGCTGTTTCTGACCGCCGGAAAGCTGTGCCGGATAACGGTTTGCCAGATGGGCTAACTGCACCATCTCCAGCAATTTAGTGACTTTCTGTTTGATGGCCCCGGCGTCCGGACGCTCGCGGCGCGGCAGAACCGTCAGACCGAAGGCAATATTGTCGAACACGGTCATATGACGGAACAGCGCATAATGCTGGAACACAAAGCCGACCTGACGATCGCGGGCGTGCAGACGCGTCACGTCTTTGCCGTGAAAACTCAAATGCCCCGCGCTCTGATTTTCCAGCCCGGCGATAATACGCAGCAGCGTGGTTTTACCGGAACCGGAAGGCCCGAGCAACGCCACCATCTCCCCGGAAGCAATATCGAGCGAGATATCATTGAGCACCTTGGTGCGGCCAAAATATTTGTTGATACCGTTAATTTCAATGCTCATGACTTTCCTCCCGCTCAAGACGGTCGTTGTGGCGCTTCAGACGCCATTGCAGGCCGCTTTTCAGAAACAGTGTGACAATTGCCATCAGGGTTAACAGCGCTGCGGCAGTAAACGCGCCAGCGGTGTTGTAGTCCTGATGCAGTAATTCAACTTGTAAAGGCAGCGTGTACGTTTCGCCGCGAATAGAACCGGATACCACGGACACCGCGCCAAATTCACCGATCGCGCGGGCATTGGTCAGCACCACGCCGTACAGCAATGCCCAGCGGATGTTCGGCAGAGTCACGCGGCGGAACATCTGCCAGCCGGAGGCGCCGAGTAAGACCGCCGCTTCATCTTCATGGCTGCCCTGACTGAGCATCACCGGCACCAGCTCACGGATAACAAACGGACAGGTGACAAATACCGTCACCATCACCATGCCCGGCCAGGCGAACATAAACTGAATGTTGTGGGCATCCAGCCAGCCGCCAATCGGGCCGTTAGTGCCGTAAAACAGCAGATAAAGCAGACCGGCGACCACCGGTGACACCGCGAACGGAATGTCGATCAGCGTCAGTAACAGCTGACGTCCCGGAAAATTAAAGCGCGCCACCAGCCAGGCCAGCAGCGTGCCGAAAATCAGGTTAACCGGCACGGTGATCAGCGCCATCAGCACGGTCAGCCAGATGGAGTGCAACATGTCGGAGTCCGACAGGTTCTTCCACACCGCCGCAATGCCATCAGAAAATGCCAGCACAAAAATGCTGATCATCGGGATCACCAGCAGCAGCACGCAAATCAGCACACCGGTGCCAATCAGCGACCATTTCACCCAGTCAATCCGCTGGCGTTTTTCCCCTGCAAAAGCCGGAATATCAGACATTACTGGCCTCCCAGACGACGGCCATAACGGCTCTGTAAGGTGTTAATCGCGAACAGCAGCAGCAGCGATGCTGCGAGGATCACGGAAGCAATGGCGCTGGCCGCCGGGTAATCAAATTCCTGCAGGCGGATGAAAATCATCAGCGAGGTGACTTCAGTTTTCCACGCAATGTTCCCGGCGATGAAAATGACCGCACCGAACTCCCCCAGACTGCGGGTGAAGGACAACGCGGTGCCCGCCAGCAGCGAAGGCATCACCTCCGGCAATACCACGCGACGGAAACTCTGCCAGCGCGAGGCGCCAAGGGTTTCAGCCGCTTCTTCATATTCCGGGCCTAACTCTTCCAGCACCGGCTGCACGGTACGCACCACGAACGGGATGCTGGTAAACGCCATCGCCACCGCAATACCGAGCCAGGTGTAGGCCACTTTGATATCAAAATGCGCCAGCCACTGGCCGTAAAAACCGGTGGTAGAAAATAATCCGGCCAGCGTTAAACCGGCGACGGCGGTTGGCAGGGCAAACGGCAAATCCATCAGCCCGTCGATCAGGCTTTTGCCCGGAAACTCGTAACGGGTGAGGATCCACGCCATCAGCATGCCGAAGAAACAGTTAAAAAGACTCGCCACGCCCGCTGCCAGCAGCGTCACTTTATAGGCCGCCACCACCTGACCGTTGGTGATGACATCCCAGTATTGCGACAGGGTCATTTGCGACAACTGCATCACCAGCGCGCTCAGCGGCAGCAACAGGACAAGGCACACGAACAGCAAACTGCTGCCGAGGCTCAGGGTGAATCCGGGTAAAACGCGTTTGCTCGACAACAACATTACTGGTGACCTTGCTCTAACAGTTTGTCCAGCTCACCGCCGGTACTGAAATGGGTTTCCATCACTTGTGGCCAGCTTCCGAACTGTTCTTCAACCTTGAACAGTCTGGTGTCCGGGAATTGCCCTTTCGCCGCCGCCATCGCCGTTTTGTCATACACGCGGTAATTAAAACTGGTGATGATTTTCTGCGCCTGCGGGCTCCACAAATAATTCAGATACGCTTTCGCGGTTTTCTCAGTGCCATTTTTCTCGACATTTTTATCCACCCAGGCGACCGGGAATTCCGCCAGAATGTCCACTTTCGGGACAATCACTTCGTATTTATCATCGCCGTATTGTTTGCGGATATTGTTCACTTCGGATTCAAAGCTGATCAGCACATCGCCCAGCCCGCGCTCAACAAATGTGGTGGTGGCGCCACGGCCGCCGGTATCAAAGACCTGCACGTTTTTCAGGAAACTCGCCATCTTCTCGCGGGTCTGCGTCTGGTTTTTATTGTCTTCCAGATTGAACGCGCCCCAGGCCGCGAGATAGGTATAACGGCCATTGCCGGAGGTTTTAGGATTCGGGAACACCAGACTCACGCCCGGACGCGCTAAATCGTCCCAGCTATGAATATTCTTTGGATTGCCCTTGCGCACCAGAAACGCCATGGTGGAATAGAATGGCGAACTGTTGTTCGGCAGACGTGTTTGCCAGTTGGCCGGGATCAGATTGCCGCGGTCATGCAAAATCTGCACATCCGTCACCTGATTGTAAGTGACCACATCGGCTTTCAGACCCTGCAAAATCGCCAGCGCCTGCTTGGATGAACCGGCATGCGACTGTTTGATATCCAGTTTGTCGCCATTATTTTGCTCCGCCCATTGTTTCTGGAAAGGCGGATTCAGGGCAGAAAACAGTTCACGGGAGACATCATAAGAGCTGTTGAGCAATTCAGTCGCCGACGCGGCTCCGCTGGCCAGCAAGAGTGCCGCCACCGAACCTTTCAGCACGTTGCCTGTAAACCACGTTTTAGCAAACCCCGTTTCTGTTTTCATGCTCAGCCTTAGGTGATGAATCGATTTGCGACACGAATATGAATCGCTCAATATCACACAGTGTATTTATAACTGAGGGTCAGGCTGTAACGGTTTTATATACCATTTGGTGATTTTCAAGCATGAAAAGCTATAAGGCATTAACAACCGCAGGGGAAAATAACAGGAGGGAAAGAAACAGCGCGCCCACGGGGAACGCGCTGAGAGAACTTAGAGTGCGAGAAGGCGGGTCAGGGACGGCGCGAAATAATAGCTGCCGGTTACCGGACGGGTGAAGCGCAGCATGGCATCACGTTTACCATCGAGATCGCCAAACATGCTCAGCAGTTGTTTCTCAATGTTCCACAAACGGGCGCAATAGGTAATGAAATACAATCCGTGCTCACCGCTGGCAGTGCCGTAAGGCAGGCTCTGACGCAGGATTTTCAGGCCCTTGCCGTCCTCTTTCAGATCCACGCGGCTGACGTGTGACGTCGCCGGACGGGTTTCTGAATCCAGTTCTTCGTCGGTGTCTTTGGTACGGCCGATCACCTCTTCCTGCTGCTGCACGGAGAAGCGTTCCCATTGCACCAGATTATGTTTCCAGCGTTGCACCATCACATAACTGCCGCCAGCATCGACGCTGCCTTCAGGAATAATCGCTACCTGCGCGCGGGCTTCCGCTTTCGGGTTTTCAGTGCCATCGACAAAGCCGCTCAGATCACGTTCTTCCAGCGCACGGAAACCGTGGGTTTCTTCCTCGACGGTGATCGCACTGCCGAAGGCTTTCAGTGCCGCCTGGGCCAGCGCAAAGTTCACGTCATGACGCAGGGACTGAATGTGCAGCAACATATCGCGCTGCGTCGCGGGCGCCAGACCTTTGCCCAGCGGCTCGAAAGATTTCAGTTCATCCGCGCCCTGGTTGCCGGATAAATCACGCCACACATCGTTGCCAAAGGCCACGACCGCACCAAGATGTTCGGTGGGAAATTTTTTCTGCATGTCTTCCAGTACGGCCACAAATGCACGGCAGCCCTGCCGGAGCGCATCCAGGTCACCCTGAGCTTTCGCTTCAATGTAAATCGCGAAACGGCAATGTTCGGGTAAAATGCCGCTCTGAACCTGAGTCATCTTCTCATCCTCGTTAATTTGACCGGCGTCATCATACCGGATGTCAATAAAAATGCCTTGCGCGAAGGCAAGGCATTGAGGGCTTTTTAAGCGGAGAAAACCGTTTTATTGCGCGGCAGCGGCCTGTGCCGGATTGGCGCGCCAGATAATTTTGCTGACCTTCCAGTCTTTCAGGGCATCATCCGAAGGCATCAGCGAATCCGGGCCATGCCAGATACCGCTGAACACATAGGTCACGTGAGCACTTTGCGGCGCTTTACACTCGACGCTTTCGGCGTCATCACCTTCACCCTTCACGCACACATCAAAAGCCTTGCTGTAGAGATCGCTGAACGGCGTACCGATTTTGACGCCCCACTCGCTTTCGACTTTCGGATCCACCACGTCAACGCGCTGCACCGTGCCTTTCGGCTCGCCGCTGATCGACATTTTCACCTCTTTGCCATCCATCGCCTGGAAGAAGCTGAGCATTTTGCCGTTGCTCATCGACATACCACTGCGCAGGGTATAGTCGCCGTCGAGCGCGTCAGTGATCGCGGTTTCCGTCAGCGGCGTGCTGGCGGTGATCCCACCGACACCTTTATCGCTGACCGTCGCACTGCTGCCAAACCAGTTAAGCGGATTCATCGCTGACCAGGAGACGTCTGGCCATGACATATGTGACATCGACGAACAGCCGGTCAGGATCAGCGGCAGCGCCAGTAACAGCGGGCGAACCCGCAGGCGAACAGTCATTCGGTACACTCCTTGAATCATTATTGTTTAGCGCCAGTTCGAGTACTTACTCAGTAAGAAAGTTCAGCCCCAAATGGAATATGCTTCAGACCAGACGGCGCGCGGCATCAAAACAGGCGCGCAGACGACGGCTCATTAACCAGTAAGCCAGCGCGGCGGCATCCAGCAACGCCAGCACAATGTCCACACCTGAAATACTGTCGGTACTTTGCCACAAACCCAGCGCCTGCAAGGCAAAGGTGATGAACATACCGGCCAGCAACAGCCAGTAACCGGCCTGCCAGACCCGTGGCCACAAATGCCGGCGTCCGCTGAGCAAAAACACCAGCGCGGGCGGCAAACCGAGCAACATACCGGACCAGAAATTCTGCGATTCGGGATAAAACAACGCCAGCAGATCACTGCCCTGCTGACGTGACGCACCGACCATCACAAACAATATCCAGGTCCGCGCCTGCAAAATCAAAATCGTCCAGAACCACAGCGGCAACCGCAACATACCGTGGTCGTTATAATCATCCGGGTTCATAAAAAGAACAACGTTCCTGCAAATAAGGTGAAAGTTAACCCTCGCTCAGGGACATACCCGACATAAATCGACGTCTGTCGGGCAGGCGCTTAAGAAACTGTTAAGAACAGTCTGCTTTAATGGTTTCTAACACGGCAACCCATCCTGAACGATGTCATAGTTGCCGGTGCTCTGGAAACATTAACTTAAGGACGACTATTATGATGAAGAAGATCACGCTGGCAACCCTCATTGCACTTTGTTCCGCAACCGCGTTTGCCCAGCAGACCGGTGGCTTTAACGGCCCGTCGGCGCAGGAAACGCAAACCCAGCCTGCCGCGCAGGGCGGTTTCACCGGCACCACGGCGCTGAGCACGGTGAAAGACACGCAAACCATGAAGGATGATCAGTGGGTGATGCTGGAAGGGTTCATCGATCAGCGCATCGACCATGATAAATACATTTTCCGCGACAACACCGGCACCCTCAATGTCGAAATTGATGGCAAACGCTGGCAGGGACAGAACGTGTCGCCGAAAGACAAAATCCGCATTGAAGGTAAAGTCGATAAAGACTGGAACTCTGTGGAAGTGGATGTCAAAAGCGTAAAACTGATCAAGTAACGCAGAAAACGAAGCCCCGGCGGATCACTCCTGCCGGGGCTTTTTATTGAGGAAACGACGTCAATACTCTTGATCTTCGATCAAACGTTTGCCCAACAAAAGGGTATCCGAAATCTCATAACCCAGTTTTTCATACATGCTGACTACCGCATCGTTTTCAGCACGCACCATTAAATTCATTTTCGGGCAACCGCGGGCGATTAACTTCTTCTCCAGACGGTTTACCAGCGCATTGGCAATGCCACGGCCGCGATAATCAGGATGTACACCCAGATAATTGGCTGATCCGCGATGACCATCGTAGCCGCCCATCAGCGTCGCCACCACTTCACCGCCCACTTCCGCCACCAGGAAAAACTCGGGGCTGTGGTTAATTTTACGTTCAATATCCAGCTCAGGATCATTCCACGGACGCAGCAGGTCGCAACGTTCCCATAAGGTCAGTACTTCTTCGAAATCTTCTTGACGGTATACGCGAATTTCCATCACTGTTCGCCGCTGTTAGTAGGGGTTTATCTGATTATCGCGTGATCTGATTGATACGCAACATCAAAATCACAGATTGTGTACTTTATGAACCGTTTTCAGCGATAAAATCTTCACATAAAACAACAGGCCGCCTCTCCGCAGACGGAGATTTATTCGGTGGCAGATTCATTCACGACACAATATTCATAAAAAGTAATAGTTCTCAGATCGAAACTATAAAAAAGATACTCTATAACATAGGGCATTCTGCATTTTTTCTGACGGTAACGGACTGATGTTAAACCCCCTGAATAAATTTCTGCATTTCCAGCCTCTCCCTGCCGCCGCCACCCGTCGCCAGTTGTTACTGTCCGGGCTTGGATTAGCCATTGCCGCTTTCGGTTCACGTTCTGCCAGCGCCGCACAGCAGGAGCACATCACCAAATCCGCCCCGGCCCCTAAACCACCGGGCGCAAAAAAACTGGTGATGATCGACCCCGGCCACGGCGGTATAGATTCCGGTGCTGTCGGCCATGAAGGCTCGGAAGAAAAACATGTGGTGCTGGAAATCGCCAACTATGTGCGGGAATTTCTGGGCGAACAAAGCCATATTGAGGTCAAACTGACCCGCGATTCAGATCACTTTATTCCGCTTTATCAGCGTGTTGAACTGGCACATCAGCATCAGGCCGATCTGTTCGTCTCGATTCATGCCGATGGTTACACCAGCCCGACAGCCTCCGGCGCGTCGGTTTTCGCGCTCTCCAACCGGGGAGCCAGTAGCGCCATGGCGCGTTACATGTCGAAAAAAGAAAACGATGCCGATCTGGTCGCAGGTGCGAAATATGCCAAAGAAGACAACAATTATCTCCAGCAAGTCCTGTTTGATCTGGTACAGACCGACACCATTAAAAACAGTCTGACGCTGGGTCACCATGTGCTCGACAGGATCCGCCCGATCCACCATCTTCACAGTCAGCAAACCGAACAGGCGGCCTTTGCCGTACTGAAATCGCCGTCAATTCCGTCGATTCTGGTGGAAACGTCCTTTATCACCAACCATCAGGAAGAACAGTTACTGAGCACCACGGCATTCCGCCGCGAAATTGCGCAGGCCATTTCACAGGGTATTGTGAATTTCTTTAGCTATTTCGACGCCAACGAGCGTAAACCCCACTGAGCTGCCAAACTGACAGCAAATCACGCTATACTGATGACCACTTTTTTCTCATTCAGCGCCCGCACGGCGCTGAATGTCCTTTCAGTCAACGTCTGCGAGTTTGCCCGTGAGCCAATCCATTCCCGACATCCAGCAAGTCAAAACCTTCCTGCTTAAACTTCAGGAGCACATTTGCCAGAAACTGGCGGACGCCGATGGCAAAGGTCAGTTCGCTGAAGATCAATGGGTGCGCGAGGAAGGCGGCGGCGGTCAAAGCCGGGTACTGACGAATGGCGCGGTGTTTGAACAGGCCGGGGTGAATTTCTCCCACGTTTCCGGTGCCACCCTGCCCGCTTCCGCCACCGCGCATCGCCCCGAACTGGCGGGACGCAGCTTTCAGGCGATGGGCGTCTCCCTGGTTATTCATCCGCTGAATCCCTATGTGCCGACCAGCCATGCCAACGTGCGCTTTTTCATTGCGGAAAAACCCGGCGAAGCACCGGTCTGGTGGTTTGGCGGCGGTTTCGATCTCACGCCTTATTACGGTTTTGAAGAAGACGCCCGCCACTGGCACCTCACCGCACAACAGCTTTGCCAGCCATTCGGCGACGATGTCTATCCGAAATACAAAAAATGGTGCGACGATTACTTCTTTATCAAACACCGCAACGAAGCACGCGGGATCGGCGGCTTATTCTTTGATGACCTGAATTCACCGGATTTCGACACCTGCTTTAACTTTATGCAGGCGGTGGGTAACGGCTTTACCGACGCCTATCTGCCGGTGGTGGAAAAACGCAAAACACTGCCGTGGGGCGAACGTGAGCGCCAGTTCCAGCTCTACCGCCGTGGCCGCTACGTTGAATTCAATCTGGTGTGGGATCGCGGCACGTTGTTTGGCCTGCAAACCGGCGGTCGTACGGAATCCATTTTAATGTCGATGCCACCGCTGGTGCGCTGGGAATACGGTTACCAGCCGGAAGAAGGCAGCCCGGAAGCCGCGCTGTACCGCGATTTTCTGCCGGTACGCGACTGGCTGGCTGAAAATGGCTTATCTGAAAACGGAGCGCCAAACTGATGCAAATCTGGGTTGATGCGGATGCATGTCCGAACGTCATCAAAGACGTGCTGTTCCGTGCCGCCGAACGCACCGGCATGATGGTGACGCTGGTAGCCAACCAGATCATCCGTACGCCGCCGTCAAAATATCTGCGCACCCTGCGGGTCGAAGCGGGTTTTGACGTCGCCGATAACGAAATTGTGAAACGCACCGAACCGGGCGATCTGGTGATCACCGCCGATATCCCGCTGGCCGCCGAAGTCATTGAGAAAGGCGGCGTGGCGCTGAACCCGCGCGGCGAGCGTTACACCACGGAAACCATCAAAGAACGCCTGAACATGCGTGATTTTATGGACACCATGCGCGCCAGCGGCGTGCAGACCGGCGGGCCGCCTGCGCTTAATCAGCGCGACCGCCAGCAATTTGCCAATGAACTGGATAAGTGGCTGCAACAAGCCAAAAAATAATCCAGTCTGGCTGTCGAAACCGAAGTACCACTACATTAATTAAAGGAATAAGAAATGGTCAAAAAGATCATCCTTGATTGCGATCCGGGGCACGACGATGCTATCGCGATGTTACTGGCGCACGGTAACCCCGATATCGAACTGCTGGCCGTCACGACGGTGGTTGGTAATCAGACGCTGGAGAAAGTCACCCGCAACGCACTTGCCGTTGCTCGTGTGATTAACCTGACCGGTGTGCCGTTTGCGGCGGGGGCAACGCGTCCTCTGGTGCGTCAGATTGAAGTGGCGGACGAGATCCACGGCGAGTCCGGTCTGGACGGCCCGGTATTGCCGGAAGCGGCCATCACACTTGAACCTGTTCATGCGATCGACCTGATCATTGATCTGATCATGTCTCATCCGCCGAAAACCATCACTCTGGTGCCTACCGGCGGACTGACCAACATCGCCATGGCCGTGCGCAAAGAACCACGCATTGCGGAACGGGTGAAAGAAGTGGTGCTGATGGGCGGCGGTTATCATGTGGGGAACTGGAGCGCAGTCGCCGAGTTCAACATCAAGATTGACCCGGAAGCCGCCCATATCGTGTTCAACGAAAAATGGCCGCTGACCATGGTCGGACTGGATTTAACCCATCAGGCACTGGCAACACCGGACGTCGCCGCGCGCATCGCCGCCGTGGGGACACAGCCTGCGAAATTTGTCGGCGAGCTGCTCGATTTCTTTGGTCTGAGCTACAAAGACCGGCAGGGCTTTGATTCACCACCTGTTCATGATCCGTGCGCGGTGGCTTACGTGATTGATCCGAATGTCATGACCGTGCAAAAAGTCCCGGTGGATATCGAACTGACCGGCACCTTAACCCTCGGCATGACCGTCGCGGATTTCCGCGCCCCGCCGCCGCCGGATTGCCATACGCAAGTGGCGGTAAAACTCGATCATCAGCGTTTCTGGGATCTGATCGTCGATGCGCTGGAACGTATCGGCGAAGTGAAATACTGAGTAACTCTTTTTAAAGGGCGCCTGTTGCGGCGCCCTTGCTGATTTATAGCGGCTCGGTTTGCGCTTCCACCACGGCTAACGCCACCATATTCACAATCCGCCTGACCGAGGCGATCGGCGTGAGAATATGCACCGGTTTTGAAACGCCCATCAGCACCGGTCCCACCGTTACCCCTTCTGAACAGGAAACCCGCAGCAGGTTGTAACTGATGCGCGCCGATTCCATGTTCGGCATGATCAGGATATTCGCCGACCCTTTCAGCGGACTGTCCGGCATGATGTCCTGACGGATGCTTTCGACCAGTGCCGCGTCACCATGCATCTCACCGTCGATTTCCAGATCAGGATCACGCTCATTAATCAGTTGCAGCGTACGGCGCATTTTCAGCGCGGCCGGGCTGTCGGAGGTGCCGAAACTGGAATGGGACAACAGCGCCACTTTCGGCTCAATGCCAAATCGTCTCACCGTTTCTGCCGCCATCAGCGTGATTTCCGTCAGTTGCTCGGGTGTCGGGTCATCATTGACGTAAGTATCCGCAATAAACGTATTACCGCTTGGCAGCAACAGGGCATTCATCGCCCCGGCAACATGCGTACCCCGGCGGAAGCCAAACACCTTTTCGACGATGTCATAGTGCTCATGATAAGTGCCGACCGTTCCGCAGATCATCGCATCCGCTTCGCCGCGTAACAGCATAATAGCGGAAATCAGCGTCGGATTGCCGATCACCGCCCGCCGCGCCTGCTCCTGCGAGACACCGCGCCGTTTCATCAGCTGATAATATTCGCGCCAGTATTCGTTAAAACGCGGGTCGGATTCGTTATTGACCACTTCGAAATCCCGTCCCGCCTCCAGTTGCAGACCCAGTTTCTTAATGCGCATGGCAATCACGCTCGGCCTGCCGACCAGAATCGGTTTTGCCAGCCCGAGAGAAATCAGCTCCTGCGTGGCATGCAGGACGCGCTCTTCTTCCCCTTCCGCCATCACCACCCGTTTGGCGTCTTTCTTCGCCTGCGAGAAAATCGGCTTCATAAACAGGTTGGTTTTGTAGACAAACTCGGTGAGTTTTTCGGTATACGCGTCCAGATCGTCAATCGGGCGCATGGCGACACCAGAATCCATCGCCGCTTTCGCCACCGCTGGCGCAATTTTCACAATCAGGCGCGGATCAAAAGGCTTGGGAATGATGTATTCCGGTCCGAAAGACAACTCTTCTTCGCCATAAGCAGAAGCCACCACATCGCTTTGTTCCGCCATCGCCAGATCTGCGATGGCGTGAACGCAGGCCAGTTTCATTTCTTCATTGATGGTGGTCGCGCCGACATCCAGCGCCCCGCGAAAAATGAACGGGAAGCACAGGACGTTGTTGACCTGATTCGGATAATCCGAACGGCCGGTGCAGATAATGGCATCAGGCCGTACGGCTTTTGCCAGCGGCGGTAAAATCTCCGGCTCAGGATTGGCCAGCGCCAGGATCAGCGGATCCTTCGCCATGGTTTTCACCATATCCTGCGTCAGAACGCCGGGGCCGGAACAGCCGAGGAAAATGTCCGCCTCCGGGATCGCATCGCCAAGCGTGCGCTGACCGTTATCTGCAATGGCATAAGCCGCTTTGGTTTCGGCCATGTTCTCTTCGCGGCCCTGATAAATCACGCCACGGGAATCACAGGCCGTGATGTTGTGGCGTTTCAGCCCCAGCGCCACCAGCAGATTCAGGCAGGCAATGGCGGAAGCCCCGGCACCTGACACCACCAGCCGCACATCTGAAATGTTTTTCCCGACCACACGCAAACCGTTAAGCACCGCTGCGGTACAAATAATGGCCGTGCCGTGCTGATCGTCATGAAATACCGGGATCTTCATCCGTTCCCGCAGCTTTTTCTCGATGTAAAAACACTCCGGCGCTTTGATGTCTTCAAGGTTGATACCGCCGAATGTCGGTTCCAGCGCGGCGATCACGTCGATCAGCTTATCGGGATCGTTCTCATCAACTTCGATATCAAATACGTCGATACCGGCGAATTTCTTGAACAATACGCCCTTGCCTTCCATCACCGGTTTACCGGCCAGCGCACCGATATTGCCCAGCCCGAGAACGGCGGTCCCGTTGGAAATCACCGCCACCAGATTGCCACGGGCGGTGTACTTGTAAGCCGCCAGCGGATCTTTGGCGATTTCCAGGCATGGAGCGGCGACGCCCGGCGAATAGGCCAGAGCCAGATCACGTTGCGTGGCAAGGGGTTTGGTCGGCGAAACCTGTATTTTTCCGGGCACCGGAAACTCGTGAAAATCGAGCGCACTTTGTTTGAGTTGTTCGTCCATTGCAGGATCCTTTTCTTGTTTCTTATTTTTTGTAGAGACAACTTTTTGTAGGGACATTTGTAGGGGCAACAGGGTACGGGGAAATTTCACCATCGGCTTTTCCCGCTGACCAGTATAGATAACCATGCCACGGCCAGAGGCGGATAACGACCAAAATTTCGCCGTTACATTGATTACTTTTCATTCGTGGAAGACGTCTCGTAAAAATCAACTAAGCTTAAAGTTTGGCCTTGCGCTTTACCCGTCAGACGCTCAGTTTGTGGGGCAACAGGGGCCGTCATTGTTGAGACCCATTGCAGTAATCAGAAAAAGCGCATTCAGTTTGTTAACCGAATGATGCAGGGTAGGAGCCCTACGAAAGAGAGTCGGACGACCTTATTGCTGTATCGTTTTTTCTTGCCAAGGAGCTAAGAGATGAACCAGTTAGACGCACTAAAAAAAATCACCACCGTCGTTGCCGACAGCGGTGACATTGAATCTATCCGTCATTTCGAGCCTCAGGATGCGACCACCAATCCTTCGCTGATCCTCAAAGCAGCCGACCTGCCGCAATACCAAAACCTGATTAAAGACGCGCTGGACTATGCCCGTAAGCAGGGCGGCAGCAAAGAGACTCAGGTGGTCAATGCCACAGACAAGCTGGCCGTGAATATCGGTGTGGAAATCCTGAAAAGCGTTCCGGGGCGCATCTCGACAGAAGTCGATGCCCGCCTGTCGTTTGACCGCGAATTGTGTATCGAAAAAGCCCGCAAACTGATTGGCTTGTATCAGGATCAGGGTATCGACAAATCACGCATTCTCATCAAGCTGGCTTCCACATGGGAAGGCATCAAAGCCGCTGAAGCACTGGAAAAAGAAGGCATCAACTGTAACCTGACCTTGCTGTTCTCCTTTGCCCAGGCACGCGCCTGCGCCGAAGCCGGTGTTTACCTGATTTCCCCGTTCGTTGGCCGTATCTATGACTGGTACAAAGCTAAAGAACCGAATGCCGCCTACGACGTGGAACAAGATCCGGGCGTGAAATCTGTCCGTACTATCTACGATTACTACAAATCTCACGGCTACGAGACCGTCATCATGGGCGCCAGTTTCCGCAAGGTGGAACAGGTTCTGGCACTGGCCGGTTGTGATCGCTTGACCCTTTCACCCAACCTGCTGGAAGAACTTAAAGCCAGTGACGCACCGGTTGAACGTAAATTGCAGCCATCGGATAAGGGTGGCAAAAAACCCGCACCACTGACACAGGCAGAATTCCTCTGGGAACATCATCAGGATGCGATGGCCGTGGATAAACTCGCAGAAGGTATTCGCCAGTTCGCCACCGACCAGAAAAAACTCGAAGATGTGCTGTCAGCACAACTGTAGTTTTGTATTGAATAACCAGATGGAGTGAATATGCCTTCTCGTAAAGAACTAGCGAATGCGATCCGCGCCCTGAGCATGGACGCCGTTCAGAAAGCGAATTCCGGCCACCCCGGCGCCCCGATGGGCATGGCTGACATTGCCGAAGTGCTGTGGCGTGATTATATGAATCACAACCCGACCAACCCGAAATGGGCCGATCGTGACCGCTTCCTGATGTCCAACGGACACGGCTCGATGCTGCAATACAGCCTGCTGCATTTAACCGGTTACGACCTGCCAATGAAAGAGCTGGAGAATTTCCGCCAGCTGCATTCCAAAACACCGGGACACCCGGAATTCGGCTATACGCCGGGCGTTGAAACCACCACCGGCCCGCTGGGTCAGGGGATCGCTAACGCCGTGGGCTTCGCGATTGCCGAGCGCACGCTGGCGGCTCAGTTTAACCGTGAAAATCACGATATCGTGAATCACTACACCTACGCTTTCCTCGGTGATGGCTGCATGATGGAAGGCATCTCACACGAAGCCTGTTCACTCGCAGGCACCATGAAACTCGGTAAGCTGATTGCGTTTTATGATGACAACGGGATCTCCATCGACGGTCATGTGGAAGGCTGGTTCACCGATGACACCGCCAAACGCTTTGAAGCCTACCACTGGCATGTGATCCGTGGCATTGACGGTCATGATCCTGACGCCGTAAAAGCCGCCATCGAAGAAGCCCGCAACGTGAAAGACAAACCGTCGCTGTTGCTGTGCAAAACCGTGATCGCGTTCGGCTCACCGAACAAAGCCGGTACCCACGGCGCGCATGGCGCCGCGCTGGGTGACGATGAAGTCGCTGCCACCCGCAAACACATTGGCTGGAACTACCCTCCGTTTGAAATACCGCAGGATATTTACGCCCAATGGGATGCCAAAGAAGCCGGTAAAGCGAAAGAGAAAGCCTGGAACGACAAGTTTGCCGCCTATGCCAAGGCCTATCCGCAACTGGCCGCCGAATTTGAACGTCGTGTGAGTGGCGAACTGCCTGCTAACTGGCAAAGCGAAGCGCAGAAATACATCGAAGAATTGCAGGCAAAACCCGCCAATATTGCCAGCCGTAAAGCCTCGCAAAATACGCTGGAGTCCTTTGGTAAAATCCTGCCGGAATTCCTTGGCGGCTCCGCTGACCTTGCGCCAAGTAACCTGACCATGTGGTCTGGCTCGAAATCGATCGGTGACGATCAGGCCGGTAACTACATCCACTACGGCGTACGTGAATTCGGCATGACGGCCATCACCAACGGTATCGCCCTGCATGGCGGTTTCCTGCCTTATTCCGCGACCTTCCTGATGTTCGTCGAATATGCCCGTAACGCCGTACGTCTGGCCGCGCTGATGAAAATCCGCAACGTGTTCGTGTATACCCACGACTCCATCGGTCTGGGTGAAGACGGCCCGACGCATCAGCCGGTGGAACAAATGGCCAGCCTGCGCGTGACGCCAAACATGAACACCTGGCGGCCGGGTGATCAGGTGGAATCAGCGGTGGCGTGGAAATATGCCATTGAGCGAACTGACGGCCCTTCTGCCCTGATCTTCTCGCGTCAGAATTTAACCCAGCAGCCGCGTACGCCTGAGCAACTGGCAAACGTGGCGCGCGGCGGTTATGTGCTGAAAGATTCTGACGGCACGCCGGAGGTGATCCTGATTGCCACCGGTTCGGAAGTCGGCATTACCGTAGAGGCCGCAGATAAACTGGCCGCTGCTGGCACCAAAGTGCGCGTGGTGTCCATGCCGTCTACCGATGTCTTCGATCAGCAGGATGCGGCATACCGTGAAGCCGTGCTGCCAAAAGCCGTGACCGCGCGTGTCGCCGTTGAGGCCGGTATCGCCGATTACTGGTACAAATACGTCGGCCTTAACGGAGCCATTGTCGGCATGACCTCCTTCGGGGAATCTGCACCCGCAGAGCAACTGTTCAGGGAGTTCGGTTTTACAGCGGATAATGTGGTCGCGAAAGCGCAGGCGTTATTGAAATAAAAGAAGTGAAATTAAAGAAGTGAAGTAAAGGAGTGGCTTTAAAACCCCCTCCCCGCCTCCCCCTTCGCAGGGGGAGGCGTAAATGCTCGATCTGCTCTCACCCCTGCGAAGGGGTGAGTTTCACAGCAAACACGGGAACAAAATACTGCTTTACGCCATCAGGAAAACCCCGGTTTTCATCTTGCTCAATCTGCGTCTCTCCGGTAAAGTCCCGTCCCTTCTTTGGCATGGGGAACAATGATGTTTATTGGATTTGACTACGGTACAGCGAACTGCTCCGTGGCGGTGATGCGTGATAATAACGCTCATCTTCTGGCGCTCGAAAATAACGATCCTTACTTACCCTCCATGCTTTGTGCACCGACACGTGAAGCGGTCAGCGAATGGCTGAACCGTCACGGACAGGTTCCGACGGGCAGTGATGAAAATCTGGCGCTGCTGCGCCGCAGTATCAGCTTTAACCGTGAGGAAGATATTCCGGTTAATGCCAACAGCGTGAACTTCGGTTTGCAGGCGCTGGCGACCTACATGGAAGATCCGGAAGAGGTGTACTTTGTTCGCTCGCCGAAATCCTTCCTGGGCGCAAATGGCCTGAAACCACAGCAAATTGCCCTGTTTGAAGATCTGGTCTGCGCGATGATGTACCACATCAGGCGTCAGGCTGAATCCGTCCTGCAGGAAAGCATTGAGCAGACGGTTATCGGTCGCCCGATAAACTTTCAGGGCATGGGCGGGGAAGACGCGAATGCACAGGCACAGGGTATTTTGCAGCGTGCGGCTGAACGTGCAGGTTTCCGCGATATCGCTTTCCAGTTTGAGCCGGTTGCGGCAGGTCTGGATTTCGAAGCCACGCTGACGGAAGAGAAAACCGTGCTGGTGGTGGATATCGGCGGCGGAACCACCGACTGCTCGGTGCTGCTGATGGGTCCGCAATGGCGCGATAAAGCAGAGCGTCAGAGCAGCCTGCTCGGCCACAGTGGTTGCCGCGTCGGCGGAAACGATCTGGATATCATGACCGCCTTCAAACAGCTCACCCCCCAGTTTGGGATGGGCAGCGAAACCCAAAAAGGGATCGCCATCCCGGCGCTGCCTTACTGGAATGCGGTAGCAACCAATGACGTACCGGCGCAGCTGGATTTCTACAGCGTGGCGAATGGCCGCATGTTGCGTGATTTAATCCGCGATGCGGCGCAACCGGATCTGATCAAACGCCTGCTGAAAGTGCATCAACAGCGTCTGAGCTACCGTCTGGTCCGCGCGGCAGAAGAAAGTAAGATTGCGCTTTCTGAACGTGAAAGCGTGACGGCGGCGATGGACTTCATTGAATCCGGTCTGGCCGAAACCATCAGCCAGCAGCAACTGAGTGAAGCAATTTCTCAGCCGCTGGAACGAATTCAGGAACAGGTCAGTCTGGCACTGGCCAGCAGCGACATTAAACCGGACGTCATTTATCTGACGGGTGGCAGCGCACGTTCGCCACTGCTGCGTGCGGCTTTGCAGGCACAATTGCCGGGGATCCCGCTGGTCGGGGGCAATGATTTTGGCTCCGTCACCGCCGGTCTGGCGCGCTGGGCACAAACGCTGTTCCGTTAAGATGTCACGGTGCAGAAAAACGAAAACCGCCTGAGACTGAAGGCGGTTTTTTTTATGTCTCAGAAACCGGATTTACCAGGCGCTGGCGTCATTTAACGTTTTGATATCCGCGTCATCCAGTTTCAGGGTCGCGGCCTGCGCCAGTTCATTCAGCTGTTGCAGGGAGGTCGCACTGACGATCGGCGAGGTAATGCCCGGACGCGCAATCTGCCAGGCCAGCGCCACCTGCCCGGGTTGCGCGCCGTGCTTCTCAGCCACCTGATCCAACCCTGCCAGCACTTTCAGACCGCGTTCGTTCAGACAGCGTGCAACCACGTTTTCCCCGCGTTTGCTCTTAGCGGCATCGGCTTTGGTGCGGTATTTGCCGGTCAGGAATCCGGCGGCCAGCCCGTAGAAGTTGATCACGCCTAAGCCGTTATCGAGCACCACTTTCTCCAGTGCCTCTTCATACACTTTGCGGTCATAAAGATTGTATTGCGGTTGCAGGGTTTCATAACGCGCCAGCCCGTTTTCCTGACTGACTTTCAACGCTTCGGCCAGACGCGGTGCGCTGTAGTTTGACGCGCCGACGGCACGCACCTTGCCTTCTTTGATCAACGCATCGAATGCCGCCATTGTTTCAGCCAGTGGCGTATCGGCATCGTCATCATGTGACTGATACAAATCGAGATAATCCGTTTGCAGGCGTTTCAGTGACGCTTCGACGGCTTCTCTGATATAGCGGGGCGACAGCCCGACTTTGCCTTCCCCCATCGGCTTACCGACTTTGGTGGCAAGAATGACCTGGTCACGCTTACCGGTTTTTTTCAGCCAGTTGCCGATAATGGTTTCGGATTCTCCGCCTTTGTTGCCTTCAACCCAGCTCGAGTACACATCTGCCGTGTCGATAAAATTCAGTTTGTGATCCAGTAAGGCATCCAGCAGGTTAAACGAGGCGGCCTGATCCACCGTCCAGCCAAACACATTGCCACCGAAGGTTAACAACGGCACCTGAATACCTGAACGACCCAGTTCTCTTTTGCTCATCATTCTCTCCCTTTCATAAGGTCAGATTACACTTAGTTTGCGTGCGAACGGTTTATGGTCAAAGGTCAACCTTAGCATTTTGATATAAAATGTCAGGCTGAACGCTATTCTTTATTGTCAGAAGAATTGTCAAAAAATGGGAAAGACTCTCCTTATTTCCTCCATTTTCTGTTGAAACATTCTGGCTACACTGTGAGCCGGTCTGCAGGTGAATTTCTTCCTGAAATGCCGCGACAATGATTGTGCTGATGCGATGACTCATGAAATCTGAAAATACTGACACCTTACCGCCCTCCACGCCGCTGCCGCCTTCGGTGCGCTGGCAGTTGTGGATCGTCGCCTTCGGCTTTTTTATGCAGGCTCTCGACACCACCATCGTCAATACCGCGCTTCCCTCCATGGCCCGCAGCCTCGGTGAAAACCCGCTGCATATGCATTCGGTGATTGTCGCTTACGTGCTGACGGTCGCGGTGATGTTGCCCGCCAGCGGCTGGCTGGCGGATAAAGTCGGGGTGAAGTGGGTGTTCTTTTCAGCCATCGTGCTGTTCACCCTCGGCTCCCTGCTGTGCGCACAGTCAGAAAGCCTGCGCGAGCTGGTGTTGTCACGCATTGTTCAGGGGATTGGCGGGGCGATGATGGTGCCGGTCGGGCGGCTGACGGTGCTGAAAATCGTTCCGCGCAGCGAATACATGGCGGCGATGACCATGGTGACCTTGCCCGGTCAGGTCGGTCCGTTACTCGGCCCGGCGCTGGGCGGTTTTCTGGTGCAATACGCCAGCTGGCACTGGATTTTCCTCATCAACCTGCCTGTCGGGCTGGCCGGTTGTATCGCCACGTTAATGATCATGCCGAACTATAAAATGCAGACCCGCCGCTTTGATATCAGCGGGTTTGTGATGCTTGCCGTGTGTATGGCCACACTGACGCTGGCGCTGGAAGGCAGCCGCAGTATGGGGCTGACGCCGCTGGAAATCGTATTGCTGGTGGCGGTCGGTGGCGGCGCGCTGGGTGTTTACTGGATGCACGCGCGCGGTAATCTGTCGGCGCTGTTTTCCCTGCGCCTGTTCCACACCCCGACGTTTAAGATCGGGCTGATCGGCAGCCTGCTGGGGCGTATCGGCAGCGGCATGTTACCCTTTATGACCCCGGTCTTCCTGCAACTCGGCATGGGTTTTACCCCTTTCCACGCCGGGCTGATGATGATCCCGATGGTGCTGGGCAGTATGGGGATGAAGCGCGTGGTCGTCCGGCTGGTGAATCAGCTCGGCTACCGCAAGGCGCTGGTCAGCGCCACCCTGCTGCTGGCACTGATTACGCTGATTTTCCCGGTAGTCGCCATTTACGGTGCCGTGTGGATGATCCCGATCGTGCTGTTTTTCCAGGGGATGGTGAATTCACTGCGCTTCTCTTCAATGAATACGCTGACGCTGAAGGATTTACCGCCGCGTCTTGCCAGCAGCGGCAACAGTTTGCTGTCGATGATCATGCAGTTATCGATGAGCCTCGGCGTGAGTGTAGCCGGTTTGCTGATCGGGCTGTTTGCCCATCAGCAGGCGATCACACCGGACAGCAGTATCATGCATACCGCTTTCCTCTATTGCTACATGTCGATGGCGCTGGTGATTGCCCTGCCTGCCTGGGTATTCTCCAAAGTACCGCCTGACGCCCAAAAAAATGCCCTTATTGACCGTCGTCGTGCTGCGGCCGGTTCTCCCGACCCGATGAGAAAATCATGAAACCTGGTATTACCGCCAAGCTGTTTATGGCCATCTTTTGTACCTGCGCGCTGGTGTTAATCACCATGAACTGGGGCGTGCGGATGAGCTTCGAACGGGGCTTTATCGACTACATCCGTCAGAGTAACGAACAGCGCGTTGCCTTGCTGGCCGACACCCTGCAGGAGCAGTACAAACAACACGGCAGCTGGGATTTTCTGGAAAAAAATGACCGGCTGATCTATCAGCTGATGCGTTCGTTTGACCAGACCAGCAGCGAGAAAATGCCGCCGCAAGGCTGGCGGACAAAGTTCTGGATCCTCGACAGTCATGATCGCCGCATCGGCGGGTATGACCAGCCGGTTCCGCCCGATCTGCAAGGCCCGCGTCGGGTGATGACCGTTGACGGCGTGATGATAGGCTCGGTGATCTCCACTCCCGCCGAACGTCTGACGCGCAATGCCGATATCAATTTCGAACGCCAGCAAAGCCAGACCAGCTGGATTATTGTCGCTTTCACCGCGTTACTGGCCGCCGCCGTCACCTGGGTGCTCTCACGGGGAATGCTCGCGCCGGTTAAGCGTCTGGTGAACGGTACCCATCAGCTGGCTGCCGGAGATTTCAGCACCCGGGTAAAAGTCGACAGTGAAGATGAGCTGGGAAAACTGGCGCAGGATTTCAACCAGCTGGCGATGACGCTGGAAAAAAACGAGCAAATGCGCCGGGCATTTATGGCGGATATTTCCCATGAACTGCGCACGCCGCTGGCGGTGTTGCGCGGTGAGCTGGAAGCCATGCAGGACGGCGTGCGCAAAATGAGTGTCGGTTCGCTGGAGTCTCTGCAATCTGAAGTGGCGATTCTGACCAAACTGGTGGACGACCTGCATCAGCTTTCGCTGTCGGATGCGGGTGCGCTGGCCTATCGCAAGGTGGACACCGATGTGGTGCATCTTGTCCAGCTGGCGGAAGCCGGTTCACGGGATCGCTTCCACAGTAAACAGCTCACGCTCACCAGCCAGTTGCCTGAAAAAGCAGACGTATTTGGTGATCCGCAGCGGTTGTCGCAACTTTTCAATAATCTGCTGGAAAACAGTCTGCGCTATACTGACCCGAACGGTGGCCTGGAAATTCTGGGCGAAATCCGCGACAAATCGCTGCATCTGATTTTTCAGGACAGCGCGCCGGGCATCAGCGATGAACAGCTGATCCGTATTTTCGAACGCTTCTACCGCACCGAAGGCTCGCGCAACCGCGCCAGCGGCGGTTCCGGTTTAGGTCTGGCGATTTGCCAGAATATCGTTGAAGCGCACGGCGGGCAGATTAGCGCCAGCCACTCCCCCGCCGGGGGCGTTCGTATTACGATCGTCCTGCCACTTTCTGTTCCACATGGCCCGAGAAACTGAATGAACGACTCTGTACTGTCCGGCCCTGCGCCGTTGAAAATTCTGATCGTGGAAGACGAACCGAAACTCGCCCAGTTGCTGATCGACTATCTCGAAGCGGCGGGCTATGCCACGCAATGGCTGCCCGACGGTCACGATGTGATTACGCTGGTGAAAACCCAGCCTCCGGCGCTGATCCTGCTGGATCTGATGCTGCCGGGCAGCAGTGGTTTATCGATCTGCCGCGACATCCGCCAGTTCTCCGATGTGCCAGTCATGATGGTGACCGCCAAAACGGAAGAAATTGACCGTCTGCTCGGGCTGGAAATCGGTGCCGATGATTACATCTGCAAACCTTACAGCCCGCGGGAAGTGGTGGCGCGCGTCAAAGTGATCCTGCGCCGTTGCGTACGTCCCGATGAACATGTGGCAAAAGAAACCGGTCTGCACATTGATGAAGCCCGCTTTCGCGCCACCTTCCAGGGGCATGAGCTTGAGCTGACGCCTGCGGAATTCCGTCTGCTGAAAACCCTGTCGGTGAAACCGGGCTACGTTTTCACCCGCGAGGTGCTGCTCAATAATCTCTATGATGATTACCGCGTGGTGACGGACCGCACCATCGACAGCCACATCAAAAATCTGCGCCGCAAACTCGAATCCCTCGACGGCGAAAAAGCCTTTATCCGCGCCGTCTATGGCGTCGGCTACCGCTGGGAAGCCGAACCCTGCCATCTGGTTTAACGTTATTCTGGCCGGCAATTGAGTTTTGTAAAGTTGCTGAAAGTCTGTCGGCCAGTTCACATTTCATACCTTAAATTTCCGCTATCGCCGCGAAAAAGTTTCCATTAACTACACTTATCTCTGGAAAATAACCCCTCTTATGGAGATTACCTTTATGGCTAATGGTCACTACGATCTGACTAAGGCGAGGAACGGGCAATATCACTTTATCCTTAAAGCCGGTAATGGAGAGATTATTCTCACCAGCGAAATGTATGCCAGCAAAGCATCCGCTGAAAACGGCATCTTATCGGTACAAAACAATGCAGCCGAAGAATCGCAGTATGAAGTTAAGCCCTCAAAAGACGGGCAGTTTTATTTCGTCTTGAAAGCAAAAAACCATCAGGTCATTGGCGTCAGCGAGATGTACACCACGCTGAGCGCGGCTAAGAAAGGGGTGCAGTCCGTCATCAAAAACGGGTTAAGCCCGGAGATCCGCGATCTTACCCAGCAGATTGCCTGATCCCTTTATCCCGGGGCTGCATATTTCCGTTTGCAGCCTCAGGATACAAAAATTGATCTGACCCGCTAAAACCTCAAATACCCACACAAACCGGCTGCTTTCAGTCAACTCAGACGTTACAATTCTGACCTTTCGTCGCCCCGCATCCGGGACGGCCCTGACCTGTGATCAGACTGAGATTGACTATGTTTACCCGCGATTCTTTTGTTCCGGAACTGCTCTCCCCTGCCGGCTCCCTGAAAAATATGCGTTATGCGTTCGCCTATGGCGCCGATGCCGTGTATGCCGGTCAGCCGCGCTACAGCCTGCGCGTACGTAATAACGAATTTAACCACCAGAATCTGGAAACCGGCATCAACGAGGCCCATGCCTTAGGTAAAAAATTCTACGTGGTGGTGAATATCGCGCCGCACAACGCCAAACTGAAAACCTTTATCCGTGATTTACAGCCCGTGATCGACATGGGGCCGGATGCCCTGATCATGTCCGATCCGGGGCTGATCATGATGGTGCGTGAAGCCTTCCCGCAGATGGATATTCATCTGTCGGTGCAGGCTAACGCCGTTAACTGGGCGACGGTGAAATTCTGGAAACAAATGGGGCTGACGCGGGTGATTTTATCGCGTGAACTGTCGCTGGAAGAGATCGCCGAGATCCGCGCTCAGGTGCCGGATATGGAGATCGAGATCTTCGTCCACGGTGCGCTGTGCATGGCGTATTCCGGCCGCTGTCTGCTTTCCGGCTACATCAATAAACGTGACCCGAATCAGGGCACCTGTACCAACGCCTGTCGCTGGGAATATAAAGTTCAGGAAGGTAAAGAAGACGCTGTCGGCAATATTGTGCATCAGCACGAGCCGATCCCCGTTCAGCAGGTTGACGCGCCGGAGCCAACATTAGGCATCGGCCAGCCGACGGACAAAGTCTTTATGCTGGAAGAAGCGATGCGTCCGGGTGAATATATGAGTGCCTTTGAAGACGAACATGGCACCTATATTATGAATTCCAAAGATCTGCGCGCCATTCAGCATGTCGAAACGTTGACGAAAATGGGCGTGCACTCACTGAAAATCGAAGGCCGTACCAAATCCTTCTATTATTGCGCCCGCACCGCGCAGGTTTACCGCCGCGCCATTGATGACGCCGTCGCCGGAAAGCCTTTTGACCCGACGCTGCTCTCCACGCTGGAAGGGCTGGCACACCGTGGTTATACCGAAGGTTTCCTGCGCCGCCATACCCATGACGCGCAGCAAAACTACGAATACGGTTTCTCCGTCAGCGACCGCCAGCAGTTTGTCGGTGAATTCACCGGCAACCGCGTGGATGGCTGGGCTGAAATCGATGTGAAGAATAAATTCAGCGTCGGCGACAGCGTGGAAATGATGACGCCACAGGGCAACGTCCAGTTCAAACTGGAGGCCCTGCGCAATAAAAAAGGACAGCCGGTGGATGTCGCACCGGGCAACGGGCACATCGTGTATGTCGCGTTGCCGGAAGATGTCAGCCTTGAGTTCGCCATTTTGTTGCGTAATCTGGAAAATACTGACACCCGTGATCCGCACGCGAAATAAGGATTTATTCGAAAATAAGGAGCCGATCACATCTATTTTTGGTGGAGCTGGTTAATATGCATTCGCAATTTACTTCGAATGCAAAATAAAGCACCGGACTACACTAGGAACCACCTCCTTGGCCAGCTCAATCTCCCTTGAGCTGGCTTTTCTTTTAGTTTTCAGCCTGCTAACACCCTCTTCTTTCGGTTTGTTAATAACGATAATGATTATCCGTATTAATAAAAAACCGCGTCAAAAAATAAACGAAATATTGAATTAATTTAAGTGAAATTATTTTCCGTATGAATAAATCATTCGCTGATTAATCTGATAGCCAAATATGGGACTTTTCATCTATGGTAGATATGTATAGATAAAAGGAGCGTACATGACCACAGCACTGCTGATTTTGAATGGAAAAGGCGCAGCCATCGAAGAACTGCGTGAAGCGGTGAGCGCGCTGCGCGCCGAAGGCGTGGAGCTGAGTGTGCGGGTCACCTGGGAACATGGCGATGCCGCGCGATACGTTGCTGAAGCCGTCGAACTGGGCTGTGAAACCGTGATCGCCGGGGGCGGCGACGGCACCATCAACGAAGTGGCCGGTGCGCTGGCGCAACTTCCCGGCATCAAGCCGGTACTGGGGATTGTTCCGCTGGGGACGGCTAATGATTTCGCCACCGCCTGCAATATTCCTCCGGTGCCTGAACAGGCATTACAGCTGGCGGTAAAAGGCAAAGCGGTTGATATCGATCTGGCGCGCGTCAACGACCAGCATTTCTTCATCAACATGGCGACCGGCGGCTTTGGCACGCGTATCACCACGGAAACGCCGGAAAAACTGAAAGCCGCGCTGGGCGGCGTTTCGTACTTTATTCACGGACTTCTGCGCCTCGATACGCTTAAAGCCGACCGCTGCGAGATTACCGGGCCGGATTTCAGCTGGGAAGGTGACGCGCTGGTGATCGGTATCGGTAATGGCCGCCAGGCAGGTGGCGGACAACAAATTTGCCCCGATGCCCTGATTAACGATGGCCTGCTACAGTTGCGTCTTCTGACGTCAGAAGAGTTGTTGCCCTCTTTCCTACGCAGTCTGATCAATAACGAAGAAAACAAAAATATCGTTTCTGCCAGTCTGCCGTGGCTGGAAATTACCGCGCCGCACGACATGACCTTCAACCTTGATGGCGAACCGCTGACCGGCACACATTTCCGTATCGAAGTGTTGCCGGATGCGATTCAGTGCCGTTTACCGCCGCACTGCGAACTGCTCGGCTGATATTCATCCGCCTTATGGTTCATTCCCGGTACTGTGATCCCTCTGCGGAGATTTGTTTCACACTCATCGGGAATTATCAGAAAACGGTATAACTCCCGCAGCCTCCTCTTACGGAGGCTTTTTATTGATACCTTCTGCCCATTATTACTCTCTTATTTTCTTCCTTCCACGTTCACTTTCCCGCAACAAAGTGTGATCTTCTCCGGCAAAAAACGATCAGCATACTTGTATGGTAGTTAGCATCTGGCGTATTTATAACCAAAGAAAATGCATCTTACTTTTACTGCAGAAGGTCGTAACCGATGAAAATCGTGAATGCTGAAGTGTTTGTTACTTGCCCGGGGCGCAACTTTGTTACGTTGAAAATCACCACCGACAGCGGGCTGACCGGCATTGGTGATGCCACGCTGAATGGCCGTGAATTGCCGGTCGCGTCATACCTGAAAGATCATGTCTGCCCGCAATTGATCGGCCGCGATGCACATCAGATTGAAGACATCTGGCAGTTTTTCTACAAAGGCGCGTACTGGCGTCGTGGCCCGGTCACGATGTCTGCGATTTCGGCGGTAGACACGGCACTGTGGGACATCAAAGCCAAAGCCGCCAATATGCCGCTTTATCAATTGCTCGGCGGCGCATCCCGTACCGGCGTCATGGTGTACTGTCACACCACCGGCCATTCCATTGACGAAGTGCTGGACGATTACGCCAGACACAAAGAACTGGGCTTCAAGGCGATCCGCGCGCAATGCGGGGTTCCGGGCATGAAAACCACTTACGGCATGGCGAAAGGCAAAGGCCTGGCTTACGAACCGGCGACGAAAGGTAACTGGCCGGAAGAGCAGTTATGGTCGACCGAAAAATACCTCGATTTCACGCCAAAACTGTTTGAAGCCGTGCGCAATAAATTCGGTTTTGATGAACACCTGCTGCACGACATGCACCATCGCCTGACGCCAATCGAAGCCGCGCGTTTTGGCAAAAGTATCGAAGAATATCGCCTGTTCTGGATGGAGGATCCGACTCCGGCGGAAAATCAGGAATGCTTCCGTTTGATCCGCCAGCATACGGTAACGCCAATTGCGGTCGGCGAAGTGTTCAACAGCATCTGGGATTGCAAACAGCTGATTGAAGAACAGCTGATCGATTACATCCGCACCACGATCACCCATGCAGGCGGCATCACCGGCATGCGCCGGATTGCAGATTTCGCCTCGCTGTATCAGGTGCGCACCGGCTCTCACGGCCCTTCCGACCTTTCACCCGTTTGTATGGCCGCCGCCCTGCACTTCGATCTGTGGGTGCCAAACTTCGGCGTGCAGGAATACATGGGTTATTCCGAGCAGATGCTGGAAGTCTTTCCGCATAACTGGACGTTCGACAACGGCCACATGCATCCGGGTGAAAAACCGGGGCTGGGCATTGAGTTCGACGAAAAGCTGGCGGCGAAATATCCGTACGAACCGGCATATCTGCCGGTGGCCCGTCTGGATGACGGTACGTTGTGGAACTGGTAAGGGAGCGAAACATGAACAGCGTTGTAATACAAGAACCCGGAAAGTTAGTCATCGAGCAACGTGCTTTGCCGGTACCTGCCGCCGGCGAGGTACGAGTTCGGGTGAGTCATGCGGGCATCTGCGGTTCAGATGTTCATATCTATCACGGCCACAATCCGTTTGCGAAATATCCGCGGGTGATCGGCCATGAGTTCTTCGGCCACATCGACAGTGTCGGCGAAGGCGTAAACGCCAGCAGGATTGGCGAGCGGGTTGTTGTCGATCCGGTGGTCAGCTGCGGACATTGTTATCCGTGTTCGATTGGCCGGCCGAATGTCTGCGCCGAACTGCAGGTGATCGGCGTCCACCGTGACGGCGGTTTCAGCGATTATGCCTGTGCGCCCGCGACAAACGCTTATGTGGTGCCTGCGGCGATACCGGACAAACTCGCCAGTATGGTCGAACCCTTTACTATCGCCGCCAATATCACGGCGTTTCTTCAGCCGACGCCGCAGGATACCGCGCTGATTTACGGCGCAGGCCCGATGGGGCTGACGGTGATTCAGGTGCTGAAAGGCGTGTATGGCGTACAGAAAGTGATTGTCGCCGATCGTATTGACGAGCGGTTGCAGATGGCACAGGCCAGCGGCGCGGACTGGATCATCAACAACAGCGAACGCAGCGTGGCGGATGAACTGGCCGCAGAAGGCGTGCGTCCGACGCTTATCGTGGATGCCGCCTGCCATCCGGCAATTTTGCAGGAAGCCATTCTGCTGGCCTCACCGGCAGCCCGGATTGGTATGATGGGTTTCTCGGGGGAACCCAGCCAGGTAACGCAGCAAAGCATTACCAGCAAAGAGATTTCACTGTTTTCTTCACGTCTCAACAGCCACCGGTTCCCGCAGGTGATTGAGTGGATGGAACAAGGGAAAATCGCACCTGAAAAGCTGGTGACGCACTGGATGCCCGCCAGCGAAGTCGAAGCGGCGTTAACGCTGTTTGAGAAAGATCAGCGTTCCTGCTGCAAGGTTTTACTGACATTCTGATGAATCGTTATTTTTGAAAGAAGACGGGAAGATTCCAAATATCTCCCCGTCTGCCGTACCTCATATTCTACCTATAAAAACGCAACACTATTAAAACGACACCACAAGTGGAGCACTCATCTATGTTTAAGAACCTACGCTGGATCATCGTATTCCTGCTGTTTCTGGTTTACATGATCAATTACCTCGACCGCGTTGCGCTGTCGATTACTGTTCCGATGATTGAAAAAGAACTGACCATTAATCCCGAACAATTCGGCATGATATTTGGCAGCTTCTTCTTTGGTTATGCGATCTTTAACTTTATCGGTGGTCTGGCCGTCGATAAATTCGGCCCGACGCTGGTTATGGGATTAGCCGTCGGATTATGGTCAGTATTTTGCGGCATGACGGCCATCGCCACCGGCTTTTATTCCATGCTGATCCTGCGGGTATTATTCGGCATGGCCGAAGGCCCGATTTGCGCCTCCGCCAATAAGATGATCAACGGCTGGTTCCCGAAGAAACAGGCGGCCACTGCGATGGGCTTGCTGAGCGCCGGTTCCCCCCTTGGTGGCGCGGTCGCCGGCCCGATTGTCGGGTATCTGGCGATCTCCTTTGGCTGGCGTCCGGCCTTTATGGTGATTGCCGCTATCGGGATTGTCTGGATGGCCGTCTGGTTCTTCACCGTGGCAGATAATCCGCTGAAGAGTAAACGTGTCTCGCCGGAAGAATTACGTTTAGTGGATCAGATGAAGAATGAAAACATCAGCGAAGAAGAAGATCTGGCGCAGGCAGCACACGGTCTGGGCTATTATTTACGTCAGCCGATTATCCTGGTGACGGCTTTTGCCTTCTTCTGCTACAACTATATTTTATTCTTCTTCCTCAGCTGGTTCCCGGCTTATCTGGTGCAGGCACATGGTCTGAATATTAAAGAGATGAGCCTGACGACGGTTATTCCGTGGATTGTCGGTTTTGTCGGTCTGGCACTCGGTGGTTATATTTCCGATAAGATTTTCAATATTACCGGCCGTTTATTGCTGTCGCGAAAAATTATATTAGTGGTCAGTCTGTTAGCCGCCGCCATTTGCGTCGCCTTGGCCGGTGTGGTCACCAGCGTAGTTCCGGCGGTTATTCTGATGTCGGTGTCTATTTTCTTCCTGTACACCACCGGGGCCATTTACTGGGCCATTATTCAGGACGTGGTGCATAAATCCCGCGTCGGCGGCACCAGCGGATTCATTCATCTGGTCGGCAGCGTCTCGGGCATCATCGGCCCGGTGGTCACCGGCTTCATTGTCCAAAATACCGGTCGTTTCGACAGCGCCTTTATTCTCGCGGGCGGCGTCGCCGCATTGGGTGCCATTCTGGTGTTCTTCGTGATTAAACCCCCGAAACATACACCTGCCACCACGCTTTCTCATAACTGATGTTCTGGATGAAGATACTGTTCCTGACTTGTGGAGCGGTATTTTCACTCTTGTTGCCGTTATCGCGGAGCCTTTCACCATGTCACAGATTTCTACCCGGAACCTTTCTGCCGCATCCGAAAAAGAACAACGTGGATTATTAAGACGTGTCGCTGGCGCATCAGCCATCGGTACCGCCGCTGAGTATTACGATTTCTTTGCCTATGGCACGGCGGCGGTGCTGTTTTTCGGACAACTGTTTTTCCCGAGCCATGACCCGCTGATCAGCACACTTGCCGCTTTCGCCACCTATGCTGTCGGCTTTCTTGCCCGTCCGTTAGGTGGGATTGTTTTTGGCCATATTGGCGACAAGGTTGGACGCAAAAAAGCGCTGGTGATCACCATCCTGATTGTCGGCCTGGGGACGTTTTGTATTGGCCTACTGCCGACTTATGAAAAAATCGGCTTCTGGGCACCCGTTTTACTTATTCTGATCCGTGTGTTGCAAGGATTCGGCGTAGGGGGAGAACAGGCAGGTGCCGTGCTGATGACTGCAGAATATTCCCCGCCGGAGCGTCGCGGCTTCTTTGCCAGCTGGGTTCAGATTGGCGCACCGCTGGGTTTCCTTTTGCCTTCTGCGTTATTTGCATTACTGACGTCACAACTTTCGTCCGCACAAATGCTCGACTGGGGCTGGCGTATTCCTTTCCTGCTGAGTTTGTTGCTGGTGATCGTCGGATTGTTTATCCGCTTACGGATTGATGAATCGCCCGTGTTTGCTGAAATCCGCAAAACCAAAGCCGTGGAGTCCCGTCCGGTGGTGGAAGTCATCAAATTGTATCCGGGGATCATCATCAAAGGGGTATGCGCCAAGCTGATTGAAGCGTGCGCCTTCGCGATGTTCACCGTCATTGTGCTGGCGTTCGGCAAAGCCAATCAACTGAGTGAAAGTGTTCTGCTACAAACCATGATAGTCGCGGTGATCCTCGAGATTTTCTCTATCCCGCTGATGGGTAAACTTTCCGACAGGATTGGCCGCAAACCGGTATACATGGCTGGTGCGGTGCTGCTGGCTGTCGGGATAATTCCCTTCTTTCTGGCACTCAAACTGGACACATTCTGGATAACGCAAATCGCCATGATACTGGCGCTGACGTTCGGCCATAGTATGTGTTACGCCCCTCAGGCATCGTTTTTTCCTGAACTTTTCCCGACGCGGATCCGATGCAGCGGCATCGCATTAATCTGGCAAATCGGATCACTCATCGGCAGCGGGATCCTCGGGCTGGTTGCGGTAAAAATCCTGCAAATGACCGGAGGCGATTATCATGGTCTGGCGATCTACATGATCGTACTGGGCATTGTTTCCGTCATTGGCCTGGCACTGCTGCCGGAAACGGCTCCGAGCAGACGAGAAGACGAATACCACAGCTGGAAACAGTAACTCCCTAAACAACCCGGCTATCTGGCCGGGTTGTTTAGGGCTCACATCCTCACTAAAACCCGAGATTATTCATCGACCCAAACCCGCATCTCTCCTTCTCCCCTGTTCGCCCAGGTTAAGTACGGCACAAAAGTCAGGGTTTGCGGCACCACCTCTTCCGCTGGCGGATTGTAGCGGTACAACGGCTGCTGGCTGGCCTGCACGGATGTACTCCGCTTACCCTGCGTTTGCAGCAGCGTCTTACCGGCGAACAATCCGCTGCCGGAAATCAGACGGAATGGCGCATCCTGCGGCAGACGGACGTTATGCAGTTCGCTGCCGTTGTCTGCCTGTTCGAGGCAATACACCAGCGGACCGCGCTGTATCGCGACTTTTCCGGCGATATGGCGCAGCAAGGGGTTGCCTTTCACCCGCATCACCGGCATCGGGAACGTCAATTCAATGTGGTCACCTTTCTGCCACGCCTGCGTCAGACGCAGATATCCGCGCTGCGTCAGGCTGGTCAGTTCCAGCGGATTGCCATTGAGAGTGACCTGCGGGCTGGCGCACCAGTCCGGTAAACGCAGTGCCAGCGTGGCTTCCAGCGGCTGATCGGTATCCACTTCAATCAGCACCTGTTCCGCCCATGGATAGCCGCCGGATTGTTTCAGGCGCAACGCTTTGCCGCCAATTGTCGCCTCAACATCGCTGCCGATATACAGATTGATATCCACGCCATCCGGACGCTGGGTGTAAATGTAATGGCCGAGTGACGCCAGCAAACGTGCAATGTTCGGCGGGCAACAGGCACAGCCGAACCAACGCTGACGCACCGGTTTGACGTGGTCATAAATGTGGTTGAACGGAATGCTTTTCGGATGCACTTCCAGCGGATTCACATAGAAGAAATGCTTGCCGTCGAGCGCCATGCCAGCCAGTACGGTGTTGTAGAGCGCGCGTTCCATCACATCCGCATAGCGGCTGTCAGGATCCATCTGCAACATGCGGTTGGCAAACATCATCAGACCGATGGAGGCACAGGTTTCGGTGTAGGCCGTATCGTTCGGCAAATCATAATCGGAAGAGAAAGCTTCCCCGCTGCTTTGCGATCCGATGGAGCCGGTGATGTACATCTGCCGCTGGGTCATGTTTTCCCACAACCGCTGGCACACCTCGCGTTTTTCCTGATCCTGACTCAGCCGCGCCAGATGTGCGACACCGGCATAAAGATAGACAAAACGCACTGCGTGACCGATGGCCGTTGTCTGCAAGGCCACCGGCACATGCGCCTGACTGTAGGCTTTATCTTTCACCATCCACGCCGGACCGTAGGTATTCCAGTGCGAAGTCTTGCCACGCTTTTCATACTCGATATCGTAGAAATGCGGTTGTGCCCCTCGTTGCTCAACAAAATAGCGGGTCAGTTCGAGGTAACGTGTTTCGGCGGTTTGTTCATACAACCGCATCAGTGCCAGTTCAATTTCCGGGTGACCGGGATAACCATGCAGTTGCTGTTCACCCGGCCCGAACACCTGCGCAATATGATCAGCCAGTTTGCAGACAATCTCCAGCAAACGGGTTTTTCCGGTCGCCTGTGCATAGGCCACACCGGCTTCGATCAGGTGCCCGGCGCAGTAAAGCTCATGGCATTCCGCCAGATTGGTCCAGCGCTGTTGCGGCTCTTTTACCGTGAAATAGGTATTCAGATACCCATCGGGTTGCTGCACCGCACCGACCAGTTCGATCACCTGATCGGCGGTCTCTTCCAGCGCCGGATCCGGCGTTTTTGCCAGCAAATAACCGACCGCCTCCAGCCATTTCGCCACATCACTGTCCTGAAATACCATCCCGTAAAATTCGCCGTCGCTTTGTCCGGCGGCGATACGGAAGTTTTCAATCGCATGGCTCGGTTCAGCGTCTGCAACGTCATCATTCAGGGCCTTCCACTGATAAGGCACCACCACCTCTTTCACCAGCCGCTGGTATTCCAGCCAGAACGCATCGGAAACATTCACTTTTTGCAACGGGACTTCTAAGGAATCAACCGGAGAAAACGACATACAACCTCCTGTAAAAAAATTAATTTAAATTTTCGCTGCTAAATCGCGGGACATCCGCGTCAGTAATGTATTGTCGAGCTTGCAGAACAGCAGCGTACCGGCCAGCAGCAAATGCATCGCCGCCGGTAGCAGGGTTTCGAGCAGGGTGATCCCGCCGAGCGATGCCGCTGTCTGATGCTCAGCACCGGCCTGATAGGAGACCAGAATGAAGACCAGGCTGATGATCCCGGCGCTGGATGCCCAGGCCAGTTTGATAAAGAACAGGTTGAAGGCGAAATTCATGCCGGAGGAGCGGATACCGTTTTTCCAGTGTCCGTAATCGTCGGCGAACGCCATGAGGGAAAAATGCAGCGGCAATGTGAAACCGAGGATCACGCAATGCACAAAGATGATGCCGAGCCACAGTGTCTGCCATTGTTCACCGACCGGCACAAACCACAGCAGCAGGGAAAACACCGCCAGCACCAGATTAGTGATCATGTACAGCCGCACGCTGTCGATGAATTTGGTCAACTGATTGACAATCACCGCGCCGAGAATGGATGCCAGCGTCACCATACCGAAGAACATCGAGGCATAACCCGCGCCGCCTTTCAGTACATAGGTGATGAAATACATGTAGCCGCCACCGCGCAGGTTGAACACATTGATCAGCAGGAACGACATCAGCAATACCAGCAACAACTGGTCATTCTTCAGCATCCCGCGGATATGTTCCTTAATGCTGAACTGGCCGAGCAGCGCCAGCGGCAAACGCTCACGCACCGCGAAGAAGCACCACAGAAACATCACGACGGCCACCGCACACAGCAGGCCAACGCCCTGCTGATAACCTGCCGCCGCATTGCCTTTACCCAGCACCTGTACCAGCCACGGTAATCCGACTGACACCATAAAACCGGCGACGCCGCACAAAACAAAACGCCACGACTGACAGGAAATGACCTCTCGGTGATCGGTGGTCATGGTGTTGATCAATGCGCAGTACGGCACGTTAATGGCGGTATACGACACGGAAAGCAGGAAATAGGTGAAAAAGGCGTAGGCGATTTTGGCATCGCCGCTCAGGCCGGGCACGGTGAAGGTCAGAAAGCCCACCACGCCAATCGGCAGCGCAATCCACAACTGCCACGGACGAAAACGCCCCCAGCGGCTTTGCGTTCGGTCGGCGAGGATCCCCATCAGCGGATCGGAAATCGCATCAATCACCCGCAGGGAAATAAATAATGTGCCGACAATCGCCGGCGTCAGCCCGAACACATCGGTATAAAAGAAGGTCAGAAAACTGGTGATCAGACAGGTAATAATGGTGCCTCCGGCATCCCCTAATCCGTAACCAATTTTCTCACTGACCGAAAGTTTTGCATTCGCCGAAATTATTCCACCCTCGCCACTTACCGGCGCGGAACCGGTATTCACAGAATCTGTTGGCATTGTTTTTTCCTCGCTTTTATATCGTTATTTATAAGCAACAGGAACACGATAAATAAGGCTGTTTATTCATATCAGCCCGGACATTAAATAAGGTACGCCGTAAATCTGGCATAGGGACAACACGCCAACAAGAGGAGGATAAAGTAGTTAAACGGGACAATTCCGACTCACGTTCAGAATCTGTGAAGCAGATCATAACCTCTTGCCACCCCGCTGGCAGCCCCTTAGCGTTGTGCTACTGTCAGGCTAAATCTGCCTGATGAGCGCCTGAAAATGTTTGAAACGCTTACCTTTTCTGTCAGCCACCCGGTCAAAGTGCAAAATGGCGGCCTGTTTATTTCGCGCGGAATGGGTACACATCCGACCCGGAGACTCAGTTCCCATGAACTCATTTATGTCGTTCGCGGCACACTCTCCTTACAGGAAGAAAATACGCGTTTTGATTTACATGAAGGGGAAAGTTTATTGCTATTTCCCGGCAGGGAACATAAAGGGGTGACGACATTTGATGCTGAGCTGAAATTTTACTGGCTGCACTTCGATATTGTGAAAGAAGCGGCAATATTAACATCACAGCCAAATAGTCCCTCAATACAGTTAAATATTCCACAGCATTGTAAAGTCAGGGACAGCGAAACCCTGTTAACCCTGTTCAGATTATTTTTATATGAACAGGAACGTGGCGGAAGTTCGCTGGAACTGTTCCTGATGTTGCTGTTAAAGGAGGTCGCGCGCGCCTGGCCGGAAAATGTTGAACCTGGCGGCCCCGGCGTGGCGCTGGCGTACAAAGCCCGTCAGCTGATTACCACACAGTTTCATCTGCCGCTTGGCGCATCTGAGCTGGCGGAACGGCTTCACTGTAATGCCGATTATCTTGGCCGCGTTTTCCGTCTGACTTTTCAGATGACGCTGACCGATGCCCTGCATAAACAGCGGGTGTCGGCAGCAGAGAAACTGTTACTGGCCAATACCGGGAATGTGGCGGACGTAGCAAGGCTGACCGGGTTTAATGATGTTGCCTATTTTCGCCGGGTATTTCGCAAACTGCTGGGCATCACGCCCGCCGCTTATAAAAAGCTTTATTGCCGCGAGCACATTAACTCTCAATAATTTGAGATAACCTTGCGCTAACAATCTCATAATCATCAGAAAACTCATGGTAGTATTGGGCTCTCCCGACTTTAAAGACAACTTTTGCCCATGACAGACGCCTTTGAATTTCTCAATAACGTGCCGGTTAATCAGCAGATTTACCGTACCTTGCGTCAGGACATCGTCACCTGTGCAATCGCACCGGGCGCATTCCTGTCGGAGAAAGAGATTTCCACGCGCTTTAACGTGTCCCGCCAGCCGGTTCGCGAAGCCTTTATCAAACTGGCCGAGGCCGGTCTGGTTCAGGTTTTACCGCAGCGCGGCACCTATGTCATGAAAATCTCGTCCAAGCGGGTGGCTGACGGTCGTTTCATTCGTGAAGCGGTCGAAACGGCAGTGGTGCGTCGCGCAGCGATGGTGGTCACGGACAAAGATCTGGCGTTGCTGGAACATAACCTGGAACGTCAGACGCTGGCGGCAAGAAGTCAGCAAACGCAGGAATTCCTGCTGCTCGATGATGACTTCCACCGCACCATTACACAGATCATTGACTGCCGTCTGGCATGGGAAACCGTCGAGCACATCAAGGCGACGATGGATCGCGTACGCTTCTTAACACTCAGTAAAGTGTCTCCTCCGGAAAATCTGATTGCGCAGCATTATGCGATTTTTGACGGGCTGAAGGCTCATGACCCGGACGCCGCTGAAAAAGCGATCCGCGTTCATCTGCAGGAAATGATCTCCACCATCACCCCGATCGCCGAACAAAACAGTGACTGGTTTGACAACGAGTGAGTGAGTACTTCCCGCGTTCAGAAGTTGTCGTTAAACGCGGGAAAAAAGCAGGATTCAGGGCAGTTTGTTCCATTCCTTCGACGGGCGATAAAAGGCTTCAGGAGGACCAATCAAAACACCGCCACCCTCAAAACCCTCAACATCTTCCTTACCTGCGTCTTTTTGATCACAGTACCTTAGAAAACCGACGATGAGTTCGACGAGTTCTTTTTGTCGCGGCGTTAAATGATCCATGTTTTTCTTATTGGACTTCATATATTGCTCCTGATAGGTAAGTTGTATAACCAGAATACTCACTCAATTTGAAGGTGACCTGACTCGTCAAAACCCTCGTCCTAATACACCTGACGCCATATATTCACGTAACAGATGGTAAGTAGATTCACATTCCATTTTTCCAGGAACTCGTGATAATGGTGCTGAAGATATATAAAACCTCATCACATCATCATTGACAACATCTTTAATTAAAAATCTCGCATCTTCTTTATTTAAGATTCTAAAATCATTAAGAGTATCGGCATAAATAACGGTGACGCAGAGGCTGTAATATAGCATTTTTCTTTTTAACGGATGACCGGAAGTCTTACGATAGAAATTTTCCAGGGCATTGATTTCAAGCGGCCCCGTCGGTGGCGTGCAGGATTCCATCAGGAACGCAGCCCGCTCCTGATGAGGATTGTTGAGGCAAAACACATAAGCCGTTTGCTCCATGCCGGATTCCCGTGGCTGGTTTTTCCTGTATTGCTTAAATAGCCATTTCCAGTTAAGAAGATGTTTTTCGGGTTGCCGTAAATTACGTCTCGCACGGCGTTGCTGCCAGATAATATCACTCCGGCGAATACGCCTTATAATAAGCGGGACGTTTAACTGTACAAAAGCCGCATTCATTGTTGTCATCGTCTCGGCAACAACCTTTTCATGTAACGTCATCTTTTATTATATTCCCGCAGTGTGAAAATTAATCCTGCAAGAATAATATGACCGCCCGTAATCACAATCACCAAAGCTATTTTTGTCGAGACGTCTCGTAAAATTTCAACAAGGGGAAATATCCGTAAGCGAAAAACTGGCCATGCAGGCAGTTTGCGACGCGGTTCAAATTTTGCGGGTTACCCCTGAAATCTGTATGACAACTTAGTGTAAGCTGTAAACCACATCAATATCGTGGATACTTTCTATGCCAGCCGCAACCCTCCTGAAAAAAAGCTACTATAGCGCAGAACAGTCACTGTCCCTTTCCCAGCTCGACGAGGAAAAAATCAGTCAGATCGCCCGTGATCTGGATGTGGCGGAAAGCGAAAAGGAACACTACCTCACAGGCTGGATGGGCCAGAACAGCGTGGTGCTGGTGAGAAATTATCAGGACAAACGCGGCACCTCCAGCGGGCTGGTGATGTCACGCGGCAACCGCTACAAACTGACCGTGCAGGCCATTACCTTTCGTATTCCTAAAGTGCTGCTGTGGGTCACTTTCCGCCGCAAGCCCCGCACGATGACAGTGATCGCCTATAACAAGCTGGGCGAACAGCCGGCCGGCCTGCAACAGTTCATGCATATTCAGGATCCTGAACTTCGCGACACGCTGGAAAATGACTGGCGTGAACTCAATGATTATCTGGGCATGGCCTGCTGGCAAATGGACAACAACCGTCCTTTGTGGCGTCAGGTGCATGAGGAAATCTCACCGCAGGCGTTGTGGACGCTGTCTGAATCACCGTGGTTCAGCGGCAAGAAACTGCAAAAAGACGGTGAATGTGAAGGTCTGTGGACACACGATCAGTTTATCGGACGCCGTAGCGGTGAACATGCTTCAGTGCTGCTGTCATGGAAAGATGAAGAGAATGACGATATTGCCAGTTACCTGTTTGAACGGGTTTCGGCGAATAAAATCCGCGTCATGCTCAGACCGCGCAAAGACGCAAAATTCTATCCGCTTAACCCGTTCGATGCCGTGCATTTGCAGCAGGCGTTGGTGAAATTCCGTCAGGCTGAACAGGTGCTTGGCGAGACATTGCGCCGCGCCTGATATCTGTTTACCACCAGCGGTGGAAATGATGCACCGGCCCGATGCCGTGGCCGACTTCCAGTGAATCCGCCTGCATCAACGCCTGCTGTAAATACGCTTTCGCCTCGCGCAGCGTATCTGCCCAGTTGTTGTGGCGCGGGCGCAAGGCGGCCAGTGCCGCAGAAAGCGTACATCCTGTGCCGTGCGTATGGCGGGTGTTGACGCGTGGCGCTGTAAAACGCTCGCGGGAACCGGCGGTAAACAGCCAGTCAGGGCTTTCCTCATCACTCAGATGACCGCCTTTCATCAGCACCGCGTCACATCCCATCGCCAGCAACGCCTCCCCCTGCTCGCGCATCTCGGTTTCACTGGCTGCCACGCTACACTCCAGCAATGCGGCGGCCTCCGGCAGATTCGGCGTAATGATCGACACCTGCGGGATCAGCAAACGGCGTACAGCATCGACGGCTTCCGGCAACAGCAACGGATCGCCGCTTTTCGCCAGCATGACGGTATCCAGCACCACAAAAGCGGGCCGGTAATATCTGAGCCGCTCCGCCACCGCCTCCACGATCTGGCTGTTCGCCAGCATGCCGATTTTCGTGCTGTCGATGCGGACGTCACTCAGCACGGAATCCAGCTGCGCGGCAACGAAATCCGGTTCGATGTGATAAACCGACTGCACGCCACGGGTGTTTTGCGCCACCAGTGCGGTGATGACACTGGTGCCGTAAGCGCCCAGCGCCGAGAAGGTTTTTAAATCTGCCTGGATCCCCGCGCCTCCGCTGGGATCGGTGCCGGCAATGGTCAGGGCATTGATCCGTTTCATTACTGCCCCTCCCCGTTCAGCCAGCCTTCGTTCATCAGATACAGATTGTCCAGAAACGCTGCCGTGAAGCTGCCCGGCCCTTTCACCGCCGCGCAGGCCCGCTCACCGGCGCAGGACATCACCCGGCAGGCCGCAGCCACATGATTCAGGCGATCGCCCGGCAAACACGCAAAGGCGGCGACAACTGCCGATAAGGCGCAACCGGTGCCGACCACGCGGGTCATCATCGGATGGCCGCCCGCCACCGCCAGACAGCGTTCGCCATCCGTGACGTAATCCGTTTCGCCGGTCACGGCCACTACCGCCCCGGTTTCCCGCGCCAGCTGCTGTGCAGACGGAATGGCAGAAAGCGAGTCGTCACCGCTGTCGACGCCACGCCCGGCGGCACTCAGCCCGCTGAGAGCACGAATTTCCGAGGCATTTCCGCGGATCGCCGCCGGGTTAAGTTTGATAAGTTCCAGACAGAATTCGGTACGCCAGCTCAGACCGCCCACCGCCACCGGATCCAGCACCCAGGGTTTTCCGGCCTGACGGGCTGCGTGAATGGCCGCCAGCATGGCGTCGCTGTGAGGGCGTGTCAGCGTGCCGACATTCACCAGTAACGCGTCGGCGACAGCACTGAACTGCGCGGCCTCGGCAGGATCCACCACCATCGCGGGTGAAGCGCCCAGTGCGAGCAGGACATTGGCCGTAAAAGATTGCACCACGTCGTTGGTCAGACAATGAACCAGCGGCGCGGAAAGGCGGAGTTGTTGCAAGGAAGCGGCGGCGACAGCGCCGGAAAATACGGTAGGTCGGGTATTCATAAATCTCCCCACCGGCGCTAAAGAAGGCGGTATCGGGAGAGATACCTGACTTCCCTACGCTGGCATAATCCAGATCAGGTAATACGGGTAAAATCTCAGCCCTGACTTTTGCAAGCGGGCACCCCGAGTCAAGGGGACATTATTGGTGGCGCAGGCCAGAAGATCAATCAGGAAATGTGATAAAAACCGGCTGACGACCTCATTGAACTTGCCCCTGTTCGCTGGCAGTATCAAAAGGCAAATATGAAAACAGACATTGATGTTAAACCTTTCTCAGGAGTTCTCTTTGCCATCATCCGTTCACATCCGCCCCTACGAAGAAGCAGACCGCCCTTTCCTGCGTACCTTATATCTGGCGTCACGCAAACACACCTGGACCTGGCTGGAAGACGATTTTCAACTGGAAGATTTTGACCGTGCCGTTATCGGCGAAAAAATACTGGTCGCCGAACGTGACGGGCATTTACTGGGCTTTGCCTCGATCTTCACGCAGGAAAATTTTCTGCATAACCTGTTTATCGATCCGCAATATCAGGGAACCGGCGCGGGCACGGCCTTGCTACACGCCGCCGAAGAAACGTTCACCCGTCAGGGCTCGCTGAAATGTTTAGTAAAGAGTGAAAATTCGGTCGGTTTTTACCTGTCAAAGGGCTGGAACATCATCTCTACGGGGGAAAGTCCGAAGGGGGAATACTATCTGTTTCATTCATCAAAAAAATAATTAAAGACGAAATGATTACCCCACAGAACTGAATTTTCGCGATCCTGACGAATATCAATTTTTCTTTGTAGTGAAGAGGTTAAATTTCGCAGCGGTGCTATACATACCTTGTCTTCCTTAAAAATTTTCGAGGGTACGAATGAAAACAATAAAACTGATGCAGGTTGCTGCAGTGACCGGCGCACTGTTCCTGGCCGGGTGTACCAGCCATGTGACACAGACTGAAAAATTCTCCGGTTTCCTCGGCGATTACTCCGGACTTAAGGAAGTGAAAACAGGGTCCGGCAACCCTGTGCTGCGCTGGATTGATCCTTCTTACAAACGCTCAAATTATTCCTATATCAAATATGAGCCGATCAAATTCTATCCTGAACCTCAGCCAACGGAACAAATCAGCAAGGAAACCTTGCAGGGCGTTCTGGATTACGCCAACAGCCGTATGAAACCGGCACTGGCCGAACGTATGCAACTGACCGACGTGGCTGGCCCGCGCACCCTGATTTTTAAAGGTGCCATCACCGGTGTGAACACATCGGCAGAAGGTTTGCAGTTCTATGAAGTCATCCCAGTTGCGCTGGTGATTGCCGGCACTGAAACGGCGACAGGCCATCGTACCCGTGATACCGAAGTCTACTTTGAAGGCGAGTTGATCGACGCCAGCACAGGTAAACCGGTGATTAAAGTCGTGCGTAAAGGGTTCGGCAAACAGGTGTCCAATGACAGTCAGAAAGTCACTGCCAATGATCTGAAAATGGTGGTAGACAGCATGGCGAACGACACAAAACTGTTCCCGCGCGATTAAAAACAGTGCGGTTCTGAGTGATTCCGCAATAAAATTCAGACATAAAAAACGCCAGTGGATCTTGCGATCACACTGGCGTTTTTACAGGCTTTACGCCTCAGCTTGCGCTAAAACTTATTCCCACTCGATCGTCGCCGGTGGCTTACCGGAGATGTCATACACCACGCGGGAAATGCCGTCGACTTCGTTGATGATGCGGTTGGAGCAGCGGCCGAGGAAATCATACGGCAGGTGCGCCCAGTGCGCGGTCATGAAGTCGATAGTTTCTACTGCGCGCAGGGAAACTACCCAGTCGTATTTACGGCCATCGCCCATCACGCCAACGGAGCGGACTGGCAGGAAGACGGTAAAGGCCTGGCTGACTTTGTTGTACAGATCGGCTTTATGCAGTTCTTCGATGAAGATCGCATCGGCGCGACGCAACAGGTCGCAATACTCTTTCTTCACTTCGCCCAGCACGCGAACGCCTAAACCTGGCCCCGGGAACGGGTGACGGTAAAGCATGTCGTATGGCAGACCGAGTTCCAGACCGATTTTACGCACTTCGTCTTTGAACAGCTCTTTCAGCGGCTCAACCAGACCCAGTTTCATTTCTTTTGGCAGACCGCCCACGTTGTGGTGCGATTTGATCACGTGCGCTTTGCCGGTGGCAGACGCGGCGGATTCGATCACGTCAGGGTAGATAGTGCCCTGCGCCAGCCATTTCACTTCGTCTTGTTTGCAGGCTTCTTCATCGAACACTTCAACAAAGACGCGGCCAATGATTTTACGTTTGGCTTCGGGTTCATCAACGCCCGCCAGTGCAGACAGGAAACGCTCTTCCGCAGCGACGTGAACAATGTTCAGACCGAAACGGTCACCGAACATTTCCAGCACCTGATCGGCTTCATTCAGGCGCAGCAGGCCGTTATCGACGAATACGCAGGTCAGACGGTCGCCAATGGCGCGGTGCAGCAGCATGGCGGTGACGGAAGAGTCAACGCCACCGGACAGGCCGAGGATCACGTGATCGTCGCCAATCTGCACACGCAGACGCTCAACAGCGTCTTCGATGATTTTCGCAGGCGTCCACAGCGCTTCGCACTCGCAGATGTCCATGATGAAACGTTCGAGCATACGCAGGCCCTGACGGGTATGCGTCACTTCCGGGTGGAACTGCACACCGTAGAAGCGTTTTTCTTCGTTCGCCATAATGGCAAACGGGCAAGAATCCGTGCTGGCGACGGTCACGAAATCAGACGGGATGGCCGTCACTTTATCACCGTGGCTCATCCAGACGTCGAGCAGCGGTTTGTTGTTCTCGCTCAGGGCATCCTGAATGTCGCGGATCAGCGCGCTTTCCGTCTGCACTTCAACCTGCGCATAACCAAATTCGCGCTCGTTAGAACCTTCAACATGGCCGCCTAACTGCATTGCCATGGTTTGCATGCCGTAGCAGACGCCGAGAACCGGAACACCGGCTTCGAAAACATAATCTGGTGCACGCGGGCTGTCATGCTCGGTGGTACTTTCCGGGCCGCCGGACAGGATGATCCCGTTCGGGTTGAATTCGCGGATTTGGGCTTCGGTTACGTCCCAGGCCCAGAGTTCGCAATAGACACCCAGTTCACGCACGCGGCGCGCAACAAGTTGGGTGTACTGGGAGCCGAAATCGAGGATCAGGATACGGTGCTTGTGAATATTTTCGCTCATGAGGGGGCGTTTTCCAGAAAGCAATAAAAGCGTTAAAACGGAATATTAATCAGCCCGGAAACATCGGGCTGGGTATAAATTGGTAGTGACTCGATCCAGGCGCTCGCGAGCTAAGGTGAGGCAAGGCGGAAGCTGGCGATAAAGCGCAGTTTACATGACGTAAATGAGCATTTTGAGCCAGCTTCCAACGCCGGCTCGCCGACGCGCAGCAGCGACTGTGGAATTAAGATCCCATGCGGTAGTTAGGTGACTCTTTGGTAATCGTCACGTCATGCACGTGGCTTTCCTGGATCCCTGCACCGCTGATACGGACAAACTCAGCCTTGGTGCGCAGGTCGTCGATGGTAGCACAACCGGTCAGCCCCATACAGGAGCGCAAACCGCCCATTTGCTGGTGGATGATCTCTTTCAGACGGCCTTTATACGCCACGCGACCTTCGATACCTTCCGGTACCAGTTTGTCAGCGGCGTTGTCAGTCTGGAAGTAACGGTCAGAAGAGCCTTTGGACATTGCGCCCAGAGAACCCATACCACGGTAAGATTTGTACGAACGGCCCTGGTACAACTCGATTTCGCCCGGCGATTCTTCAGTACCTGCCAGCATCCCGCCGACCATCACACAGCTTGCGCCAGCAGCGATAGCTTTTGCGATGTCACCGGAGAAGCGGATACCGCCGTCAGCGATAACCGGAATACCGGTGCCTTCCAGCGCTTCAACTGCGTCAGAAACGGCAGTGATTTGCGGAACGCCTACGCCGGTCACGATACGGGTGGTACAGATTGAACCAGGACCGATACCGACTTTCACTGCGCTCACGCCTGCTTTGGCCAGTGCCAGAGCACCTGCGCCAGTCGCCACGTTACCGCCAATGATTTGCAGATCCGGGTATTTTGCGCGGGTGGCGCGGATACGTTCCAGAACGCCTTCGGAGTGGCCGTGAGAGGAGTCGATCAGCAGAACGTCAACACCGGCAGCCACCAGCGCATCGATACGTTCTTCGTTGCCCGCACCTGCGCCAACCGCTGCACCGACGCGCAGGCTGCCCTGCTCATCTTTACAGGCGTTCGGTTTACGTTCGGCTTTCTGGAAGTCTTTTACGGTGATCATACCGAGCAGATGGAATTGCGCGTCAACCACCAGCGCTTTCTCTACACGTTTTTCGTGCATTTTCTGCAGCACGACTTCACGGGCTTCGCCTTCTTTCACGGTGACCAGACGTTCTTTCGGCGTCATAACCGCAGTGACAGGCTGTTCCAGATCGGTCACGAAGCGCACGTCACGGCCGGTAATAATACCGACCAGTTCGTTTTCTTCCGTCACGACCGGATAACCGGCAAAACCGTTGATTTCAGTGAGTTCTTTGACCTGACGCAGAGTGGTTGAAGGTGTGACGGTTTTAGGGTCAGCAACAACGCCGCTTTCATGCTTCTTCACGCGACGGACTTCTTCCGCCTGACGGTCAATAGACATGTTCTTGTGGATGAATCCGAGGCCGCCTTCCTGCGCCAGAGCAATCGCCAGATTCGCTTCAGTCACGGTATCCATCGCTGCGGACAGCATAGGGATATTCAGACGGATTTTAGCGGTCAGTTGAGTACCGAGGTCGGCAGTGTTAGGCAGAACTGTGGAGTGGGCTGGAACAAGGAGAACGTCGTCGAACGTTAGTGCTTCTTTTGCGATACGTAGCATGGGCAATATCTCACCAAGGTGGATGCGGAAAAGATAAAATATTGCAGCGGGAGTATACAGGTGAGTAGGCATTCCCACCAGAACTATTTCAAAAACTTCTTGATTACCTTTTGCGGGCATGTAGTATCGTTCGATTAAGTCTCTGTTTTTGAATTTGATCTGGATCACATGTCGCTACCTTCTTCGCCTCCTATTTTTACCGTAAGCCGCCTTAATCAGACGGTCCGACAGTTGCTGGAAAACGAAATGGGTCAGGTCTGGCTCTCCGGTGAGATTTCAAACTTCTCTCAGCCTTCCTCCGGCCACTGGTATTTCACGCTCAAAGATGACCGGGCGCAGGTCAAATGCGCCATGTTCCGCAATTCCAACCGCCGCACCACGTTCCGCCCGCAAAATGGCCAGCAGGTTTTAGTTCGCGCTACGATTACCTTGTATGAACCGCGTGGCGATTATCAGCTGATTGCCGAAAGTATGCAGGAAGCGGGCGACGGTCTGTTACAGCAGAAATTCGATTTGCTGAAACAGCAACTGGCCGCCGAAGGTCTGTTTGATGCGCAGTTTAAACAACCGCTGCCCTCGCCGGCGAAATGCGTCGGGGTCATTACCTCCGCCAGCGGTGCTGCGCTGCATGACGTGTTAAATGTCTTAAAGCGTCGCGATCCGTCATTGCCCGTCATTATCTATCCGACTTCAGTTCAGGGTGCCGATGCCCCGGCGCAAATTGTCCGCGCCATTCAGCTGGCTAACGCCCGCGAAGAAGTGGATGTGCTGATTGTCGGGCGCGGCGGCGGTTCGCTGGAAGATTTGTGGAGCTTTAACGATGAGCGGGTGGCACGGGCGATTTTTGCCAGCCGCATTCCCATTGTCAGCGCCGTCGGCCACGAAACCGATGTGACGATTGCTGATTTTGTCGCGGATTTACGCGCGCCAACGCCGTCTGCCGCCGCCGAACTGATCAGCCGAAATCAGCTGGAATTACTGCGCCAAATCCAGTCACAGCAGCAACGCCTCGAAATGGCGATGGATTATTATCTCGCGCAGCTGACGCAGCGCTTCACGCGTCTGAATCACCGGCTGCAACAACAGCATCCGCATTTACGTCTGGCACGCCAGCAAACGGCGCTGTTCAAATTGCGCCGTCGTCTGGATGAGGCGATGCAAAATCAGCTGCGCCAGATGCTGCGTCGCACCGACCGTTTGCAGCAGCGCCTGACGCAACAACAGCCGCAGCCGCGCATTCACCGTGCCCAGCAACGGGTTCAGCAACTGCAATACCGGCTGCAACAGGCGATGTCATCACAACTGGCAGAAAGCCGTCAGCGTTTCGGCACCGCCTGTACACAGCTGGAAGGCGTCAGCCCGCTGGCGACACTCGCCCGCGGCTACAGCGTGACGACCACGCCACAGGGCGCATTGTTGAAAAAAACCACGCAGACTGCGCCGGGCGAAACACTGAAAACGCGTCTGGCCGATGGCTGGATTGAAAGTGAAGTGAAATCGATTGTGATGGAGAAGAAAGCGCGGAAACGTGCAGTTAAATAAGTGTTGGGTTTAAAGCCCTCTCCCCGTCTCCCCCTTCGCAGGGGGAGACGGGGAGAGGAGATTGAAAAGCTTACAAATTATAGCTGTTGGTCTTCATACCATTGACCCACACTTCGCGCGTTTCACCTTCCGGCAACACGATATCCAGCGTTTTCCAGCCAGGTTTGAAATCGCCGCGCTGCGTCAGCGTGATGTCGATTCGCTGATCGTCACTGACAATATCCCAGTTCAGCCACAACGCATAATTCTGTTCCCAGCGATGACTTTCGCCGTCGTCCTCGAACAGCAAACCTGAGGATGTCGCCTGACCCGGTGCCGGATACACATGCAACTCACGCAGCGTATCTTTGCGGATATCGACATGTGCCAGACGGCAGGATTGTGGCAACGCAGCGCCCGCACGCACCAGCAGCGGCAGGCGATCCAGCGGCGCATCCCGCGTGATTGTCTGCCCCCCCGCAAACCATTCGCCGGTGTAGAAATCGCACCAGCCAATGCCGTTATCCGGCAGATAAACCTGACGCTCACGCTGGCCTTCATCGACCACACTGGCGACCAGCAAATCCCTGCCCATCAGGAAATCATCCGTTTCCACAAAGGTATTTTTATCGTGCTCGTGATCGAGGAATGTCGGCCGCAACATCGGCTCGTCATCCGCATGCGCCTGCCACAACAAGGTGTAGAAATACGGCAGAAGGCGGTAACGCAGACGAATGGCATCGCGGATTAGCGGCGTCACCTGCGGATACATCCACGGCTCATTCACGGTGTGATCATCGTTCCATGAATGAATGGTGAAACGCGGATGCATCACGCCGTTCTGGACCCAGCGGACAAAGAGTTCGGCATCCGGCTTATCGCCTGAGAACCCGCCGACGTCATGCCCGACGTTGTACAAACCGGACAGACTCATGCCAATCCCCATGCGCGTGTTGTAGCGCAGCGTCTGCCAGTTGGTTCGGTTGTCACCGCTCCAGGTTTGCACGTAACGCTGCATGCCGGAACAGCCGGAACGGGAAATCAGGTACGGACGGGTTTCCGGCGCAAATTTCTGCTGCGCTTCAAACGACGCACGCATCATCAACAGCGGCATCACCGGGCGGATATGTTTGATGGCGATGGATTTACCGAAACCATGGCAGCGCGCATCACGGTCCCAGACTTCATATTCGTTGTTGTCGTTCCACGTCGAGCCGATGCCTTTTGCAAGCAACTGTTGCGTCACGCCGTTTTGCCACCAGCGCACAGCGGAAGGATGGGTGAAGTCCAGATGCGAGCCTTCGTCATCCCAGAACACAGAGCGTTCCGGCACGTCGCTTTCGCTGTCGCGGATAAACAATCCCTGCTCAGCAACCTGCCCGTATTGCGGGTGATCCTGCAACAGGCAAGGTTTGATGTTTGCCGCCAGGCGGATACCGGCGTCAAGAAACGCTTTCGACATCACTTCCGGCTCAGGCACTTTGTCGTAGTTCCAGTTAAAGACGTAGCGCTTGTTGCCGATCGAGGTGTAACCCGATGATAACTGGAATGAATCGCACGGAATTTCATGCTGTTCGCACAGTGTGATGAATTTCATCAGCTGCTGCTGGGCATCCGGCGCATCGGTGTAATACATGGTGGAACCGCTGTAGCCGAGGCTCCATTTTGGCCCGAAGGTGGTTTTACCGGTCAGCCTGACCAGCTTTTTGGTGACGTCCAGCGAGGTCGGCCCGACAAACAGGTAGTAATCCAGATCACCGGCTTCCGCACTGAAACGACGGTATGGCAGATGGTAATTGTCCAGTTCATTGCCGAGATCCAGCCAGACATTGCTGAGATTGTCGTAGAACATGCCGAAACTGACGTCATTGCGGCGGGTCATCGTAAACGGAATATGTTTATACAGCGGATCGGTGCTGGCGGCGTTATAGCCCATCGCGTCCAGATTGCGCATTTCGAAGCGGCGGCCGCTGCGGTTGAGATCACCGGCTTTTTCGCCCAGCCCGAACACGCCGTCCTGCGGTTCGCGCAGCTGATAGTGTGCGGATTCGTCCCCTTTCACGCCGAGCATGTAGGCGCCGGTTTTACGATCCTTCGCCAGAGGCAACCAGGTACCCGCCTCGTTTTTGTATTCCCATTCCAGCCACAACGGCTGATGAACCGTAACGCGCAGCGCGTCAGTGGTCAGTATCAGATGGTCATCGCCCTGCGTCAGCTGATAACCCGGCACGGTGAAACCGTCGTTGCTCAGGCGGTCACGCCCTTCCCACGGCACGTCATTTTGCGGCGCGATGCTCCAGGTACGATCCAGCGCCAGTTCACCATGACGCTGGATAAACACGCGGACCAGCCCCTGCTCCAGCACGCGCAGAGAAAACAGATGCTTATCATCAACGCGCAAATCCACGCCTGCGTCATGTTGCCCGGCAAGCTCCCAGTGTTTTAACGTCTTCATACACTCTCCCTTTTAGCCGGATTGCGGCGTTCAGCGATCAGAGCAATCAGAAATACTGCGCCAATCAAATCAAAGAAACCCATCGCGATAAACAGCGGATTGAAACCCATTTTGTCGGCAACTGCGCCGATCAGCAGTGAAAACAGGAAGCTGGCGATCCATGCGGAGGAACCGCGCATACCGTTGACCGTCGCCACCTGACTTTTATCGAATGTCTCCACCACCACCGCGCTCAACATGCAGGAAATCACCTGATGACCGAACCCGCCGATGGAAATCAGAGCAATGGCGGCGTACGGGCTTTGCGTCACGGCAACCAGTGCCAGCGAGAGCATCATAAATGCGCCGGTGACGGAGCTGGCGACGATGGAGTTGATGCGGGTGCAGCCAAACACTTTGCGGTACAGCGTGGTGAGGTAGCCGCTGGCAATACTGCCGAGGTCGGCGGCCAGGAACGGCAGCCAGGCAAACATCACAATGTGTTTTAAATCCATTCCGCGTTCGTTAGCCAGATACAGCGGCACCCAGAAACTGAACACCGCCCACGCAGGTTCAGCCAGAAATGCCGGAATGGCGATACCGTAGAATTTTTTGTTTTTGCAGACGATCTTCAGCGATTTGATAAACGGCAGACGCGTTTGTTGCGGCTCGTTGTCAGAGCGGATCAGCGCCAGTTCATCTTTGCTCAGATTCGGATGGGTTTCCGGTGAATGGTAGAACTTCCACCACAGCAGAACCCATAACATCGACAGCACGCCGCAGAACAGGAACGCACCGCGCCAGCCAAATGACACATGCGCCACCAGAATAATCGGCGGAGCCAGCATGGCACCAATCGAGAAGCCCACGCCTGCCCAGCCCGCGGCAACCGGACGCTCTTTGCGCGGGAACCAGTCGGAAATGGCTTTGGCGTTGGCCGGTGTGGCCGCCGCTTCGGCGCTGCCCATAAAGAAGCGCAGCACGGCAAGCTGGATCCAACTGCCCGCGCCCGCATGCAGCATACACACCACTGCCCAGATGGAGGCGCAAATCAGGAAGCCCAGCTTCAGGCCAATCACATCAATCAGCCAGCCGCACAATGGCTGGAAAATGGTGTAAGCCGCCTGAAACGCCGCGACGATATAAGAATATTGTTCAGTGGTCATGTTCAGGCTGGTTTTCAGTTCAGCCGCCAGTAACCCCAGTGAATTTCGGGTGACGTAGTTGACTGTCACGCCAAGCAGAAACAGCGCCAGCATCCACCAGCGTAAGGCTTTTATTTTTCTGAGCCCTGCGACCGCAGCTGTCCCGGTATTTATTTGAATTGTCATGTCCGTTCTCCCACCCGTCGGCCTTGCCGCAGATGATGTGGTATGTGAGGTACTTCTGCAGAGTAGGCACACGGATTTGTGAGGGAAACGTGATTTTTTGCAAAAGCTTTCACGCTATAACTGCACCGGGAAGTCAGGGAGGATAAATGCTCACAGGCAGCACATCTTCTGATATGAAAATTTTTGCATGGACGATTTTGAAGGAGATCACAGTTTGAAAGGAAAGTTAAATATCCAGCAAATTGCCGACCAGACAGGGTTGTCGATCAGTACCGTTTCGCGGGTTTTAGCCGGGAAAAATAACACCAGCAGCAAGGCGCGTGACGCCGTGCTTGAATGCGCCAAAGCGCAGGGGGTGCTGAACGAGCTTTCCACCGGCAGGCTGATGCTCAACAACATTTTGATTTTTGCACCGGCCCGCGCCTTTGATGTGCGCAGTGATATTTTTTACTACAAAGTGATCCAGGGCATTCTGGCGGCCACTGCCCATCATGAAGTGCGCGTCCGGTATTGTGCGATGGAAGAAGAAAACGCCGATGCTGCGCTGTTCATCGCCAAAATGACCGATCCGCAGACCGAAGCCGTGTTGCTGGTCGGTATCGACGATCCGCACATTCATCAGCTCGCTGCCGAGATGGGCAAACCGTGCGTGCTGGTCAATTGTCATGACCGCCATATGCGTCACGACAGCGTCAGTCCGGATCATCAGACCATGGGCGATTTCGCCTGCGACTACCTGTTTTCTCAGGGGCATAACCATATCGTGACCGTGCAGTGTCTGCGCCGTCATACCATGGAATTGCGCCTTACCGGCATCAGACAGGCGTTCGCCCGCCATCATATGACCTTCAGTGACAGCCAGCATTTGCTGAATACCTCAGGATTCGGTGCGCAGGAAAGCGAACAGGCCTTGCTGGAATATCTCGATGCCTTACCGCCCGGCCAGCCGATGCCGACGGCCATTCTGGCCGGGGGAGATTTCATGGCGTCCGGCATTGTGGCGGCACTGGCTCAGCGCGGGTATTCGGTGCCGGGCGATATCAGCGTCCTCAGCACTGACGGATTCAATCTGGCGGAGATCCACGACGTCCCGCTGACGGCGGTGCACGTCCCGCGCGATGAACTGGGCGCAGAAGCCATTTCCCTGTTGCAGCGTCGCATGTTACGCCCCGATGCGCCCCACACCACGCAATTGTTACAGGGGAAACTGGTGGTGCGCGAATCGGTCAGGAAAGCCACCGGACGCGCCGTGACCTGTCATCCGCATACGTTGTATGACCCGCAGCCGGACAGATAAATCTCATCTTTGACCGACGGAACGCGCAGCGGTCCTATACTGACCAGTGACTCTTTTGATAAGGAGATTCATCATGAATCACAGTTCAGCAAAGCGTTACCACAGCGTGATCCCGCCCTACATGCTCAATCGTATTATTGAGCACGGTTCAGAACCGCAGCGCCGGTGTGCAAAACAAACCCTGGTGCATGTGAATACCCTGATGGCGCAGCCTTACGCCAAACCGCAAAAAATCGTGACAGCCAAAGCAGGACAGGCAGAGCGGGATATTTACGATGCCAAAAATACCACCCGCCTGCCGGGTGAGTCCGTGCGAAAAGAAGGTCAGCCCGGTAACGGCGATGTCTCGGTGGATGAAGCCTATGATTATCTCGGCGTCACCTATGATTTCTTCTGGCAGGCCTATCAGCGAAATTCCCTCGATAACAAAGGGCTGGCGCTGCTTGGCACGGTGCATTACGACAAAGGTTATCAGAACGCCTTCTGGAACGGGCAGCAGATGGTCTTTGGCGACGGTGACGGCGAAATCTTCAACCGTTTCACCATTGCCATCGACGTGGTCGGGCATGAGCTGTCGCACGGCGTGACCGAAACGGAAGCCGGTCTGGAATATAACGGCCAGTCGGGCGCGCTGAACGAATCAATGTCGGATGTGTTTGGCTCGCTGGTGAAACAGTTCCATCTGAAACAGACGGCGGATCAGGCCGACTGGATTATTGGCGAAGGCTTGCTGGCAAAAGGCATAAATGGCACCGGTCTGCGCTCGATGTCTCACCCCGGTACCGCCTACGACGATCCGCTGCTGGGTAAAGATCCGCAACCCGCCGACATGAGCGGCTATGTGAATACCCGCGACGATAATGGCGGCGTCCACATTAATTCAGGCATCCCAAACCGCGCATTTTATCTGGCCGCCACGGCACTGGGCGGTCACGCCTGGGAACGTGCAGGTTACGTCTGGTACGACACGATTTGCGATAAATCCCTGCCGAAAGATGCCGATTTCGTCACGTTCGCTCAACTGACGGTTCAGCATGCGGAAAAACGATTTGACGCTTCCGTCGCTCAGGCGGTGCGTGAAGCCTGGGAGCAGGTTGGAGTGATGTAAATGAAACCTTTAGATTCGCTGGAAAGTAATGCGGTGATTGAAATTTACCGCGAAGGCGGCATCGCGTTTATTCCCAAACTCAGCGGGCCACGGCGGGTGGAACTTTCAGGCATGAGTGATGACAAGCGGCGGGAAATTTGCCAGCTCATCAACAAAGCCCTGCCGTATGCTCAGGAAAAAGAAAACGCCGGTCATGGAGACCAGCGTTATTTCCGGCTGGAGATTTACTATGCGTCGGCAGAGCATTCGGCCAGTCTGGTGGTGATTATTCCTGAAACCGAAACCCCGGAAGAACTGGTGGATTTATGGAAACAGGCGCCGCCGGACGATCACTCTTCTGAATAAGGGGAATAAATAAACTGTACCCGTTTTTTAGAAATCATCCCGTGCCCGTTTTGGCAGAAGTAATCGGCCGCGCCGCAGGCTTTCAGTTCCTGCAACGGTTGCTGGCAATCCGGGCATAATGCCGTTTGCTTATAATCGACCTGACAAGCATCACAGTGAAAGTGACCGCTTACCCATTTCATCGGCTGACGGCAGACCGGACAAAGAGCTTCCATGGTATTCCCCTTCTAAATAACACCCAGCGTTCGCAGTAAATACAGGCCCAGTGCGGTCGTGAAAAATGAACCCAACGTGGTGACGGCAATAATGTTCGCTGCCAGCGTGGCGTTGCCGCCCATCGCGCGGGTCATGACATAGCTGCCTGCCGCCGTCGGCGTGCAGGAAAACAGAAATATAACCCCAAGCGCCGCGTCGCGAAATCCGAACAGCCACGCGCCGAACGTCATCAGTGCAGGCACGAAGATCACACGTGATGCAGAAGACCAGGCCGCCACATTAGAACTGCGGAACATGGCTTGCCAGTCAAGGCTGGCACCCGCGCAGAGCATCGCCAGCGGTAACGCCATGCCGGAAATAAAATTCCCGGTACTGGCAAGAGTGGCAGGCATCGGCAGATGGCTGTACTGGAATGCCAGCCCGAGCACCAGACCGATAATCAGCGGGTTAGTCACGACCCCGTACAGAACCGGCTTCAGCCCGATACGCTTGCCATGGCCGCCCTTCAGGCTGCGGGTCAGGGTGATCACTGACAATACGTTGAACAAAATCACCGTAACGGCCAGATACATCGATCCCAGCGCAATCCCTTCACTCCCGAAGGCCAGTGACGCATACGCCAGTCCTGCGATGCCGGTATTAGCGCGGAAACCGCCCTGCACGAAAATACCGCGCTCACGCGGATCCTTCACCAGTTTTATCGCCACCAGTTCCAGCAACAGGAATGAAACGACGGTGCCAAGGCCACCGTAAATGGCCAGCGGCAGGTTTGAACCTGAGGAGTCATGTCCCTGCGCCACGCTGAAGAAAAGCAGGCAAGGTAAAGCAATATTAAACACTAACCGGCTGGCTTTCTCATTGAAGCTGTCATCCATCAGGCCGGTGCGACGCAGCACCACACCCAGTAACAAAATCAGTAAGTTGGGGACCGTAACACCAAATGCAAAACTCCAGGTCTGCCAGAACATCCAGCCAGCTCCTTGCGGGGAAAATGAGACGAAAAAAAGGGGCACATTCTTATGCGCCCCGCTTGCAGATTACTTGCTTTTTTTCAGGTGAGACATCAGGCGTTTACGTTTACGCAGCTGATTTGGCGTCAGCGTATTACGCTTGCCTTCAAACGGGTTCTCACCCTCTTTGAACTGAATACGGATTGGCGTACCCATGACTTTCAGTGAACGACGGAAATAGTTCATCAGATAGCGTTTATAGGAATCGGCCAGATCTTTCACCTGATTACCGTGGATCACCACGATTGGCGGGTTATAACCCCCGGCGTGCGCATATTTCAGTTTCACGCGGCGACCGTTCACCAGCGGTGGCTGGTGATCGTCAGCCGCCATTTGCATGATACGGGTCAGTAAGGAAGTGCTCACACGCGTAGTTGCGCAGGTGTAGGCTTCGTTCACGGACTCAAACAGGTTACCGACGCCGCTGCCGTGCAGCGCAGAGATGAAGTGAATACGGGCAAAATCGACGAAGCCAAGACGCAGATCCAGCTGGTCTTTGACCTGAGCACGCGCTTCTTCGCTCATGCCATCCCACTTGTTAACCACGATAACCAGTGAGCGCCCGCTATTGAGGATAAAGCCTAACAGCGAGAGATCCTGATCGGAAATGCCTTCGCGGGCATCGATCACCAGCATCACCACGTTAGCATCTTCAATGGCCTGAAGCGTTTTGATTACCGAGAATTTCTCCACGGTTTCAGTGACTTTGCCGCGTTTACGCACACCGGCCGTATCGATAAGAACGTATTCACGATCGTCACGGTTCATCGGGATATAAATACTGTCGCGGGTGGTGCCCGGCATGTCATACACCACAACACGTTCTTCACCGAGAATACGGTTAGTCAGTGTGGACTTACCTACGTTCGGACGCCCGACAATCGCCAGTTTGATTGGCAGAGACTGCGGATCAAAATCGTCTTCTTCGTCTTCAGGAATTTCGTCACCGGTCGCTTCCTGCTCGGCCCAGTAAGCGGCGTTTGCCTCTTCTTCGGTCAGCTCAACTTCTTCCGGCTTTTCACCCACGAACGGGATCAGCACGTGTTCGATCAGCTGTGTGACACCGCGGCCATGTGAAGCGGCGATGGCGTACACGTCGCCCAAACCGAGCGAATAGAAATCACCGGTGGCGCTGTCCGGATCCAGACCGTCCGTTTTGTTCGCGACCAGGAAAGTGGCTTTTTCGCGGCTGCGCAGATGCTGGGCGATACCCTGATCGGCTGGCATCAGACCCGCGCGGGCATCGACCATGAACAACACGATATCCGCTTCTTCGATTGCCAGCAGAGACTGCCCTGCCATGCGGGTTTCAACGCCATCTTCGGTACCGTCGATACCGCCGGTATCCACGATGATGAATTCATTACCCTCAATTTCGGCACGACCATACTTGCGGTCACGCGTAAGCCCCGGGAAATCCGCCACCAGCGCATCACGCGTTTTGGTTAAACGGTTAAATAAAGTGGATTTACCCACATTCGGGCGCCCAACAAGCGCAACGACAGGTATCATTTTGAAGCCTCAGTGTTTTTATAGGTGGTGCTAAACGCAAATAGCTGGCCTGTAGAATTTCGATACAAACCACTATAATTCAAACTGTTACAGCGCAATCCGTCATTCACGATTACGCAGATTTCAGAATACGAAACGGCCCCTGAGCAATTCAGGAGCCGTTTTAAAGCCCGGGATCAACCGATCTCAGAGCCAGATGCCGGTCGCGATATTAACGGGTGAAGGAGTAAACTTCGCCACCCTTCGCCTGCACAACCAGCTTGTCACTTGCCACAATCGGCGCACTCAGGAAGCCATCGCTGTCGACTTTCTGCTGAGCAACGAAACGACCATCAGTGGTGTTAATCCAGTGCAGATAGCCTTCGGAATCGCCGACCACAATGTAACCATTATACAGCACAGGTGCTGTCAGGTTACGGTGCAGTAAATCACTTTGACGCCACAGGCTGACACCGCCTTGCGTATCAAGCGCCATCACGCGGTCATCCTGATCAACCATGTAGATACGGCCTGCATCAACAATGATGTCATTGACGGAACCGACATCACGTTTCCACATGACCTGACCGGAACGCAGATCCATCGCGGCCAGATTGCCGTTATACGCCAGCGTATACACTACGCCATCAACAACAACCGGCGTGGTATCCACATCACTCAGACGGTCAATTTCAGTGGTACCCGTGGTCTGAGAAATACGTTGTTGCCAGATCAACTGACCTTCTTTCATCAGCACGGCACTGACGCGGCCATTATCGCCACCGACAATCGCAGCACCAAAGGCCACGGCCGGGGCAGATTCGCCACGCAGAGACAGGGTTGGCATATCCAGGTTAGCGGTCCACTGAATGGTACCGTCGGATTCATTCAGACCCTGCAACATGCCGTTGCCGGTGTGAACCAGAACCAGACCATCGCTGACCACCGGACGGGACAGTGCTTCGCCCGCGACTTTGGTCTGCCAGGCGATTTTACCATCACTTGTGTTTAATGCATAAACAATGGCTTTTTCGCTGCCGACGTAGACGTGATCGCCGGAAACCGTCAGACCGCCAGAGAGCTGCGCGGAAATATTTCTGGAGAGGAACCCGGTCTTCTCAGAAAGGTTAACGCTCCATTTTTCTTTACCGCTGTCTGCGTCCAGTGCTTTGACCACACCAAAACGGTCAGCGGCAAAAATGGTGCTGTCCTGCCAGGCCGGGCGCAGGTTGGAATAGAATTCGCCAATGCCATCGCCTACGGATTTGCTCCATACTTTTGTCGGAGTAAACTGGTTCTCAACTTTTGGCAGCGGAGACATTTTTACCACGTCTTCTTCGCTGTTAAACAATGAACAGCCACTCAGCAGGGCAACAGAAACCCATCCTACCAAGAGTGTTTTACGCAATTGCATCGGGGTTCCCCTTAGCTGGCTAAGTTGTTCAATTTCATACGCAGCACGGTTTGCAGCGTTTGAGAGGGTTTAGAATCGAGTCCTTTGCTGTAGGCTTCACGTGCACCTTTTGCATCGCCTTTCGCAAGCAGAACATCACCACGGATGCCTTGCTGCATAGCCGTCCAGCCTTCACCCTTCACGCCGTCTAACGTTTTGAGTGCATCATCAAATTTGCCTTGCTGCATCTGGACACGTGCCAGACGTAAGTACACCAGCGAATGTAAATTATCTTCTTTAGCCTGACCTTGCGCCTGCGCTAACTGCTTTTCAGCATTGGCGAAATCGTGAGTCCCGACAAAATGATCAGCCAGTTGCAGGGCAGCAAACACCCCGTAGTTATTGTCATTGCTCTGAGCAAATTTTTCGAGATCAGCCACGCCTTTCGCGTTATTGCTGGTCAGCGACTGATTAGCTTGCTGGAAAGACGCAGAAGCTTCCGTCAGGGCTGAGTCCTGATGACTCTGCCAGAAACGCCAGCCGCCCAGGGCTGCAATACCCAGAACCACGCCGATGGCCAGCGCTTTACCGTTTTCGGCAAAGAAGCGACGTACAGCATCAACCTGTTCATTCTCAGTGGTATAGACTTCCACAGTGTCCTTCTCCTTAACCCAACATCGAAGCCAGACGCGCGGCGATTTCGCTCTGCGCCAGCGTTTCTTGCGTTCCACTCTGCAGATCTTTAACAACGATCTGCTGGTTAGCGACTTCAGTTTCGCCTAATACCAGGGCAACACGCGCACCCCATTTATCAGCACGGGTGAATTGTTTCTTGAAGTTACCGCCACCGTAGTTAGTCATCACTTTCAGCTCAGGCAATGCATCACGCAGTGTTTCAGCCAGTTGCATGGCCGCGCTTTGCGTACCGGCACCGGAAGAAATCACGTAGGCATCGACGGTTGCCGGTGCTTTGAAGTCCGGGTTTACGGCCTGAACCAGTAATACCAGACGCTCCAGCCCCATGGCGAAACCGACTGCCGGTGTGGCACGACCGCCCAGTTGTTCGACCAGACCGTCGTAACGGCCACCGGCACACACGGTACCTTGTGAACCTAAACTGCGGGTTACCCATTCGAACACGGTGCGGTTGTAATAATCCAGACCGCGCACAAGTCGCTGATTAACCGTATATGGGATACCAGACTGCTCTAAAAGTTCACACAGACCTGCAAAGTGTTCTCTTGATTCATCATCAAGGTAATCACCGAGTTCCGGTGCATCATTTAATAACGCCTGAATATCGGGATTTTTAGAGTCCAGAACGCGCAGCGGATTGCTGTACATGCGACGCTTGCAGTCTTCATCCAGTTTGTCTTTGTGCTGCTCGAGGAAAGCCACCAGCGCATCACGGTAGTTGGCGCGGGCTTCCAGTGAACCGATAGAGTTCAGCTCAAGCGCAACATGTTCTGAAATACCCAGCGCACGCCACCAGCGGGCAGTCAGCAGGATCAATTCGGCATCAACGTCCGGGCCTTGCAGGCCAAAGACTTCCACACCCAGCTGATTAAACTGACGATAGCGGCCTTTCTGCGGGCGCTCGTAGCGGAACATCGGGCCGATGTACCACAGACGCTGTTCCTGATTGTACAGCAGACCATGTTCAATACCGGCACGCACGCAGCCCGCCGTACCTTCCGGACGCAGCGTCAGGCTTTCGCCGTTGCGGTCGTCAAAGGTATACATTTCTTTTTCCACGACGTCGGTCACTTCACCGATAGCGCGTTTAAACAATGGGGTCTGCTCTACAATCGGCATACGGATTTCACTGTAGCCGTAGCTGCCGAGCACATGTTTCAACGATCCTTCGATGCGTTGCCACAGTGCGGTATCTTCAGGCAGGTAGTCGTTCATGCCGCGAATGGCCTGGATATTCTTTGCCACGTCAGTTCTCTATCGTTTTATAAAAAATGAACCCGATTATAGGGGCTTTGTGGGCTGTGGTTCAACGCACAGTCTCAATCACCCCAACGGGTTCACTATAATAATGCAGGTCTATACCCGTCATTCTTCGGGTCGCAGAGGCGTTGGCTGCCCTCACTCCCCCGAATCACTTACCTGAGTAAGCTCCCCGGGATTCGTTCGATTGCTGCCTTTGTGCAACACGAATTATTTGGGTATAAGTATTAAGACCCGCACCCGATGTTACTTTTCAAGATGATTGATAACGATACGTTTACTCTCATCCATCAGCGCTGCTTTGGCGCGAATTTTTGCTTCTAACTGGTCGATCATATCGTTGTTATCAAAACGCTCTCTCTGACGGACACCGTCTTCATAGAAACCGCTTTTATTATGGCCGCCGGTCACACCCAGGGTGGAAACCAGTGCTTCGCCCGGACCGTTTACCACACACCCGATGATCGAGACATCCATTGGCGTAATGATATCTTCCAGACGTTGTTCCAGGGCATTCACGGTGCCGATGACATCAAACTCCTGACGCGAACAGGTCGGGCAGGCAATAAAGTTGATACCACGGGAGCGGATGCGCAGGGATTTCAGGATATCGAAACCGACTTTGACTTCTTCAACCGGATCGGCTGCCAGCGAAATACGCAGCGTGTCACCGATACCTTCAGAAAGCAGCAGGCCTAAACCGATCGCCGATTTAACGGAACCTGCACGCAAGCCCCCGGCTTCAGTAATCCCGAGGTGCAGCGGCTGAACAATCTGTTTAGCCAGCAGGCGGTAGGACTCAACGGCCAGGAAAACGTCAGAAGCTTTTACGCTGACTTTAAACTGGTCAAAGTTGAGACGGTCGAGAATATCGACGTGACGCATCGCGGATTCCAGCAGCGCTTCCGGCGTGGGTTCGCCGTACTTTTCCTGGATGTCTTTTTCCAGAGATCCACCGTTCACACCGATACGGATAGGAATATTTTTGTCACGCGCGCAATCCACCACGGAGCGGATGCGGGATTCGTTACCGATGTTGCCCGGATTAATACGCAGGCAATCCACGCCGTATTCTGCGACCTGCAGGGCGATGCGGTAATCGAAATGAATATCAGCAACCAGCGGGACATTCACCTGCTGCTTGATCAGTTTGAATGCTTCAGCCGCATCCATGGTAGGCACTGAAACGCGAACAATATCAACACCGACGCGCTCCAGTGATTTGATCTGTGCGACCGTTGCCGCCACATCTGTGGTGCGGGTGTTGGTCATCGATTGCACTGCAATCGGTGCTCCGTCACCTACAGGCACCTTGCCGACATAAATCCGGGTTGATTTGCGACGGGTAATGGGTGACTGGTTATGCATTACTTCACTCTCCATCGTTGCAACCGTCTGACAAACTGCCGATTACTCGGCAGCTAAGGTCAGGCGCGCAACACGGCTTGATTTTACAAAACGACTTAAATCCACCGGTTTGCCCTGGAACTGGATATCCACTGCACCCGGCGCACCGATTTTCAGTTTATATGGCGCAGTCCCCTTCACGCTGAAGGTTTCACCGCCTTTTTTCATGCCGCTGAACAGGGTTTTCCCTGACGCGTCATCAATCTGGAACCAACAATCTGCTTTAAAGGTAAATGTGACCGCTTCAGGATCTACACCCGCTGCCGCAGCAGTTTGTGCATCACCGGTTGGCAGGCCATTTTCCGCAGTGGCAGGAGGCTGGCTGGTCGACACCGCTGCAGGTGCCTGATCCGCTGGTGTCCCCGAGGCTGCAGGCGCGTTGCTTGCGGCTGCACCCGGCGTGGTGTTCAGCGGAATACTGTTTTGTTGCTCTGGCGCGGTGGATGCTGCATCCGGTGCCGGAGCAGAGGTGTCATCGGTAGTTGGCGCTGAATTCGCGTTATCGCCCAGAGGAATGGTTTGCCCCTGACCGTTATCCTGATTCAGCTGTGCCGATGACTGGTCGGCCATGGTCGCGATTTCCTGCTGCTGCGCCTGATGATTTTGCCACCACCACGCACCCGTCAGGCCAATCACCACAAACACCACCAGCCAGGTAAAGCCCATCAGCCAGCCATCGCGTTTTTTGCGAGACTTACCGAGAGAGAATCCCTGCATGGAAGCCACTTTTGGCACTTTAATCGGCGCTTGTTTACCGATCAGACCTAATAATTCTTCTTCAGGTACATGAACCAGTTTGGCGTAAGAACGGAGATAACCACGCAGGAAAGTCGGCGCAAGATCGGCCGGCGTCGTTTCTTCTTCGATTTGGCGAATAGTTGAGACTTTCAGACACAGGCGTTCTGCAACGGCCTGATGACTAAGACCTAACTGTTCACGAGCCTGACGCAGACGTTCGCCTGTCGTCAGTTTTGCATTATTTTCTTGAGGGGCTTCAGTATTCATTGGCTAAGAACTGCTGGTACTGTTTAGATTGTGGATAACTACGCGCAAGTTGCTTACCGTAGCGTTGAACGCTATCCGGGTTGCCCGCTAACGCAGCGAATCGAATTTGCAACATAAGGCTGTCAGCCGTGGCTGGCAGAACATGTTGATATACATCCAGTAATAGTTTCGCCTGAGCGCGGTTCCCTTCCCCAAATTCTTTGGTTGCCTCAGTCAGCAAGGGTGCGCCTTTATCGGGATCAACTTTCAATGCCCGGCTTAGTAACACTCGCGCTTCCTCATTCTGATTGGCCTTCAGAAAACAGTAGCCTGCATTTTCCAGACTGTCAGCAACCTGACCGTAATCAGGCGCGTTAGCTGCGGCGCTAAACTGCTGTTGTGCCGGTACATACTGCCCTAAACTACACAAAAACGCACCGTAATTATTTAAGACCGTCCCATTTTGCGGTGCCAGCTGCAACGCTTGCTGGTAGCGGCTTTCCGCTGCTTTCTGATTGCCGTTTTTTTGCTCGTAAAGCGCCATACCCAGCTGTGTACGATAATCCTGTGGCGCGCTGTCAGCGGCACTTTGCAGATTCTGCTTTGCCGCGTCCATGTTCCCCTGATTCAGATAAGCCATGCCAAGTTCGAGGCGCGTTTGTGCCGCCCCACTGGCCTGTTGCGTTTTTTTCGGGGAACCGGCGCATCCTGCCAGTAAAGCCACCGTCATGCCGGTGACGATCAACATTTTCACACTGCCCTTCATTGTCATGCTTAATTCCCTTTACCCTGCCAGCGACAATAAAACAGCGGGCTTCACCGCAACGGCATGGTAAAGCCCCGCACACAACGTCAGGATCAGACAGCTTTTACGGAAATCTGCTGCTCGCCTGCCATTTTTTTCTTCAACGTACGTTTGGTACGGTCGATCACATCACCGGCCAGCTGACCACACGCGGCATCGATATCGTCGCCACGGGTTTTACGCACGATAACCGTAAAGCCATAATCCATCAGCACTTTTGAGAAGCGGTCGATACGGCTGTTCGAGCTGCGGCCATACGGCGCGCCCGGGAACGGGTTCCATGGGATCAGGTTGATCTTGCACGGCGTATTTTTCAGACGCTCCGCCAGTTCGTGCGCATGCTCGGTACCATCATTGATATGATCCAGCATAACGTACTCAATGGTGACGCGGCCCTGATTGGCGTTGGATTTGCCAATATAACGCTCAACGGCAGCCAAGAAAGTGTCGATATTGTACTTGCGGTTGATCGGCACGATTTCGTCACGAATGGTGTCGTTTGGCGCATGCAGCGAAATCGCCAGTGCGACGTCAATCATGTCGCCCAGTTTGTCCAGTGCAGGGACTACGCCTGATGTGGACAGCGTCACGCGACGTTTTGACAGACCAAAACCGAAATCGTCGAGCATGATTTCCATCGCCGGCACCACGTTATTGAGGTTCAGCAACGGCTCGCCCATGCCCATCATCACCACGTTGGTGATCGGACGTGTACCCGCGACTTTCGCGGCACCGATAATTTTTGCCGCGCGCCACACCTGACCGATAATTTCGGACACGCGCAGGTTACGGTTAAAGCCCTGCTGCGCCGTGGAACAGAACGTACATTCCAGCGCACAGCCGACCTGGGAGGAAACGCAAAGCGTTGCGCGGTCGCCGTCCGGGATATACACGGTTTCGACCAGTTGTCCGCCCACCTGAATCGCCCATTTAATGGTGCCGTCAGTTGAACGTTGTTCAGAAGCGACTTCCGGCGCACGGATTTCGGCAACGCGGGCCAGCTTTTCACGCAGCGCTTTATTGATATCGGTCATTTGCTCGAAATCATCGCTGCAGTAGTGATACATCCACTTCATGACCTGATCAGCACGGAACGGTTTTTCGCCCATGTTGATAAAGAACTCGCGCATCTGTTTGCGGTTAAGGTCAAGAAGGTTAATTTTGGCGGCAGCAGGCACGACAGTGTTCACGGCTTCTGCGGAAACAGCGTTATTTTCAGACAAGATTGGCTCGGACGTGTTGGATTCTAACATGATGAAAAATGGCCTCGTTGTTACACGTTATGGCGTATTGGAAGTGCAGAGCCTGACCTGACAGAAAACGGCTGGCCTGCAAATAAAAGTGCGCCCCGAAGAGGCTGGCTCATTCGGGGCGCAACATTGTACAAATTTTAGGGCACAGTTGCCATGTTTGGAAAGTGGCTGTTACAAAATTCTTGCGAATTTGCGGCACATCTTCCAGCAACGGTGACGCAAAAATCTTAACGCGGGCAGATTTCGCTTTCGGTGAAGAAGTAAGCGATTTCGCGTTGTGCAGATTCTACCGCGTCAGAACCGTGAACCGCGTTAGCGGTGAAGCTGTCAGCGAAGTCTGCACGCAGGGTACCGGCCAGTGCGTTGTCCGGGTTAGTCGCGCCCATGATGTCACGGTTACGCTGAACGGCGTTTTCGCCTTCCAGAACCTGAACCATGATTGGGCCAGAGGTCATGAACTCAACCAGACCGTCGAAGAAAGGACGACCTTTGTGTTCTGCGTAGAAACCTTCAGCTTGTTCTTTAGTCAGTTTCAGCATTTTAGACGCGATGATGGTGAAACCCGCGCGCTCGAAACGTGCGTAGATAGCGCCGATGTCGTTGTTCGCTACGGAGTTTGGCTTGATGATGGAGAAAGTGCGTTCGATAGTCATGAAAAAACCTCTGTCTGACTTTTATAGGTAGGGCCGGTTAATTTAATGTTATACCTGCCGTAAAATGGCGGTGATTATAGGGAGCGAAGTTACGATTGCCTACCCGAATCACAACATTTAATTAAAAAAATGCGTGATTGATTCACTAATGAACCTAAACCGCCCATTCCCCTTAAACAAAGCAGGGGCAAAATGGCGTTTCCCCTGTGGTTTCGTGATCTTTTAAGCCTGACCGGAGGAAGGAATAATGTTGCGCAGCCAGCTTCCCCACTTACGCTGATAGAACGGCTGGGTGTGGCTGATCAGATAATGGCTGATGCCGCGCTCTTTTTCGGAAACGATACAGAAATCCACCGGACGGTCGTCGGGAGAGGTTTCGCTCGCCACATTTCCCGCCTCGCGGATCAGCGCGTCAATTTCCTGCTCATCGCCGTCGGCTTCCACACCAATCAGCAGGTTCGGCTGGTCATCCACCGCTTTGTCATGGATCAGCGCCATAAAGGCGCGGCGTACCGGCTTTTTCTGCGTAAACAGTGTGGTAAGCGCGTCGATCATCGCTGAAGGGTATTCTTCCGGCTGACCAATCAGCAACTGGCTTTCTTTATCCAGCACCAGTTCCGACGGCGCATTCAGCCCGCCATTGCTCAGCAGCAGCGTGACTTCGCTCGGGTAAAATTCCTTGCCGTACTCTGATTTCGGGTTCAGGAACAGTTCTTCACCCTGTGTCATTTCAAACAATACGCGGGCGGGCAGCGCGACAAACGCCTGCTCATCCGGGCTTTCGCCGGCACTGGCTTTTTCCAGCACCTCCACTGAGGAAAAGAAAGGAATAATAGAGCTGCCGTCCTGTTTTTCCCAGTGCAAAATATTCAGTTCACTGCCTGCGGTGATCGCCACACTGCCCTGCTTTTCAGCGTCATCCTGCCCTGCATCACCCAGCACAAAGACGGTGGATTCCAGCAACGTTTGATAAAACGCCGGACGCCAGGCAGGCGCGGTGACAGACAGGCGGAGCAGACGCTCCAGCTCGTTTTCACCGTCGGTCGCCGCCGCGCCAGCAGGAAGATGATCGTGTGGGACACTCATGTTTCTTGACTCCGGTAATGGTATAAAACGGGGCGCTGTTAAGCGCCCCGTTGTGCTTCATGCAAATGTTTTACGGCTTATTTTGCTTTGGCTAATAACAGATTAGCCACGGTACGTACGCCTAAACCGGTTGCACCGGCAGACCACTGATCCGCCGCGCTTTTACGGTAAGTCGCAGAACAGTCAATGTGCAGCCAGCCTTTCTTATATTCCGTCACGAAATGCGACAGGAACGCCGCAGCCGTGCTCGCACCCGCAGTATGCGCAGGACCGGCAATGTTATTCAGCTCGGCAAAGTTAGACGGCAAATGTGAACGGTGGAACTCTTCCAGCGGCAGACGCCAGAACGGTTCGTGTTCGGCTTTCGCGCTTTCCAGCAGCTCGCCCGCCAGTGCATCGTCAAAGCTGAACAGGGCGTGATAATCGTTACCCAGTGCAGTTTTCGCCGCGCCGGTCAGCGTTGCCGCATCAATGATCAGTTCAGGGTTTTGCGCAGACGCGTCGATCAGGCCATCGGCCAGTACCAGACGGCCTTCGGCGTCGGTGTTCATCACTTCAACGGTTTTACCGTTGCGGTAGCGGATAATGTCGCCCAGTTTCAGCGCGTTGCCGCTGACCATGTTGTCCGCGCAGCACAGGTACAGTTTCACGCGTTTGTTAAGGCCGTTAGCCGCCGCCAGCGCCAGTGCGCCGGTCAGGGTGGCCGCGCCGCCCATATCCGCTTTCATGGAATCCATGGAAGCACTCGGTTTCAGGCTGTAGCCGCCGGTATCAAAGGTGATCCCTTTGCCGACCAGACAGGCGTAAACCGGTGCTTCAGCGTCACCGCTCGGGTTGTAATCGAGCGCCAGGAATACCGGCGGACGGTCAGAACCACGGCCGACAGTGTGAATGCCCATGTAGCTTTGCTGACGCAGATCGTCGCCTTTAGTGATGCGGTAGCTGACTTTTTCGTTGCCAAATTCACACATCAGATCAACCGCGCGGGTCGCCAGCTGTTCAGGCGACAAATCTTCCGCCGGGGTGTTAATGGTGTTACGCACCCAGTCGATGATTTTCAGGCGTTGTTTCAGCGTGTTCGCGTCATCTTCAGACAGTTCGGCCCATTCAACATGGCGTGCGCCTTTCGGGCCACGGAAGCCCTGCCAGAATGCCCAGCTGTTTTCGAGATCCCAGCCTTCACCGGCCAGCTTCACGTTTTTAACACCCTGACCGTCGATACGACGCGCAGCACGGGCAATGACCGTCAGCACATCGCCGCCATTCAAATGAATGGTCATACCGGCAGAATCGGTGCTCAGCGTGGCTTTTTCGCCCCAGCGCGCATCGGCAGGCTGAGAGGAAAGGAATACGGACATTGCTTCATTGGTGGTGACTTCGGAACTCATAACTGCACTCCTGATGTTTTTTATCTTCAATGAATATTCATTTTTTCAATGACAGGCAAATCACCCTTTTATCGGGCGGCACTTCATTTCGTATAGACAGGGGGCAACTCACGCAGGCGGCGGACAGATTTCACCACCAGCGCAATCGCATAATCAATTTCTTCTTCTGTCGTCCAGCGTCCGAGGGAGAAACGCAGGGAACTGTGCGCCAGTTCTTCGCTTAATCCCAACGCACGGAGAACATAGGAAGGTTCAAGGCTGGCCGACGTACACGCCGACCCTGATGACACCGCCAGATCTTTCAGTGCCATGATCAGGGATTCCCCTTCAACACCGGCAAAACTGACGTTGAGAATATTTGGCGCGGCATGTTTTGGTGCGCCGTTGAGAAACACCTGATCGAGTTGCTGAATGCCTTTCCATAAACGATCGCGCAGTTCGGTCAGTCGCGCGACTTCAGCGATCATTTCCTCTTTGGCGATGCGATACGCCTCGCCCATTCCGACGATCTGGTGCACCGGCAAGGTACCTGAACGCATGCCGCGCTCATGACCGCCGCCGTGGATTTGCGCGTCAATCCGCACTTTCGGTTTACGGCTCACGTACAGCGCCCCGATCCCTTTCGGGCCGTAGATTTTGTGCGCGGAAAATGACATCAGATCAACCGGCAGTTCGCTCAGGTCAATGGCGATTTTCCCCACACTTTGCGTGGCATCGACATGGAAAAGAATGCCACGACTGCGGCACAGTTCGCCGATAGTCGCAATATCCTGCACCACACCGATTTCATTATTCACCTGCATGATGGACACCAGAAGGGTATCCGGACGCAGCGCCGCTTCAATCGCCGCCGGAGGAATATAACCGTCAGGCTGCGGAGCCAGATACGTCACCTCGAAGCCTTCCGCTTCCAGCTGCGCACAGGTGTCCAACACCGCTTTGTGTTCCGTCTGGCTGGTAATAATGTGATTACCTTTCGCGCGATGCGCATGGGCTGCGCCTTTAATCGCCAGATTGTCCGATTCCGTCGCGCCCGACGTGAAGACGATTTCGCGCGGATCGGCATTGATCAGCTCAGCAATCTGGTTACGCGCCACATCCACTGCTTCTTCCGCCTGCCAGCCGAAACGGTGCGAACGGGAAGCCGGATTACCGAAAGTACCGTCCAGTGTTAAACACTGCATCATTTTCTGTGCAACACGCGGATCAACCGGCGTGGTGGCAGAGTAATCGAGATAAATAGGTAATTTCATGGCAGGTAAGCTCCGGACTGCGCGTTCGGCGTCGAACGATAGAATTAAAAACGACATCCAGTTTAAAACGGGTTCACAGATTCTTAAAAGGGAAATGACGCTTTGCGGGCACTAATCGGTAAGAATTGACGTCATAAAAGCAAAAGCCCGCGGAAATCTGCATTTCCGCGGGCTTTTTAAATCAGTTATCAATGCTGACTAAGCAATTACGCTCGTAAGTTCACATTAATCGTTTCGATTTGTCGGCCATTAGCAGGCTGACGACGGATTTCACCGTTCTGACGGTCGGCCACTTCCAGGATTTCCTGGTTGTTGACCAGCTCTGCCAGCGTGATGTTGTTCAGGAAGCCGCTGATGCGCTCGCTCAGATCACGCCATAAGGTGTGAGTCAGGCAGCGTTCGCCATTCTGGCAGCCTTCTTTACCCTGACAACGGGTAGCATCGACAGATTCGTCAACGGCAGTAATCACTGCGCCAACGGCGATATCGCCGGAATCTTTACCTAACAGATAACCACCGCCCGGACCACGAACACTGGCAACCAGGCCATTTTTACGTAAGCGCGAGAAAAGCTGCTCCAGGTAAGAAAGGGAAATACCCTGACGCTCAGAAATGTCAGCCAGGGGTACTGGTCCTTCCTGTGAATGCAGTGCAACGTCGAGCATAGCGGTCACGGCATAACGGCCTTTGGATGTCAGTCTCATAGCATGGTTACCTGTTTAAAATGACTTAAAAATTCAATCGTGCGGAACATGCAAACGAGTCTGCCATTCCCGAGTAAAACAGTCAACTATTTAACCTAGTAATTTACTCAAGTATTACAGAACGGGCACAACCGCACTCTTTTCGTCATTTGCAGGCAACTGATAAGCTTTTGACTAACAAACAAAAATCAGCTTCTTATCGCCTCGTTACGACCCTTATTCTTTGTTGCCCTGCGTCTTTTCAATCGACGTCAGGATGCCACGCAGGATGTTTAATTCCTGAGATTCAGGTCGTGCACGGGTAAACAGACGGCGTAATTTGCTCATCACCTGGCCCGGATGCGCCTGACGAATAAAGCCCGTTTCCAGCAAGGTTTTTTCCAGATGCTGATAAAAACGCTCAAGGTCATCGACCAGCGGATACGGCGTTTCTTCATATTCAATTTGCGGTTTTGCTGCTTCCAGCAGAGCCAGATGCGCGACGCGGACTTCATACGCGATAATCTGCACGGCCATCGCCAGATTCAGCGAGCTGTATTCCGGGTTGGCGGGAATGCAGACGTGATAGTTACATTTTTGCAGTTCTTCGTTGGTCAGCCCGACACGTTCGCGGCCAAACACCAGTGCCACCGGCGCGGTTTGCGCGGCTTTCGCACTGTGCTCACCGCATTCACGCGGCTCGAGCATCGGCCACGGCAGTGTGCGGGAGCGCGCGCTGGTGCCGATCACCAGGCTGCAACCGGCCAGCGCTTCATCAAGCGTATCCACAATGGTCGCGTTACCGATGACATCACTGGCACCGGCAGATAACGAGATAGCCTGAGAGTCAGGTTTCACCAGCGGATTTACCAGATAAAGACTTGATAATCCCATGGTTTTCATGGCGCGGGCGGTGGAGCCCATATTGCCAGTGTGGGACGTTTCTACTAATACAATGCGGATATTGGGCAGCATAGGCACTCTTAGCCAGACGGAAAATCACAACAGCCTAACACAACGGTAGTTAATTTTCAGAACCCCTGCTATACTGCGCGCCGTTTCCCGTATTCCCGTTCTTTAACATCCTAGTTGGAAGATATCCATGCATCCGATGCTCACCATCGCCGTGCGCGCTGCGCGCAAGGCCGGTAACCTGATTGCCAAACATTACGAAACGCCAGACTCTGTAGAAGCTACACAAAAAGGTACCAACGATTTTGTTACCAATGTAGACCGCGATGCAGAACACATGATTATCGATGTCATTCGCAAATCCTATCCAAAACACACCATCATCAGTGAAGAGTGTGGCGAACTGGAAGGCGAAGACAAAGACGTACAATGGATTATCGACCCGCTGGATGGCACCACCAACTTCGTTAAACGCTTCCCACATTTCGCTGTTTCTATCGCCGTGCGCATCAAAGGCCGCACTGAAGTCGCGGTAGTTTACGATCCAATGCGTAACGAACTGTTCACCGCGACCCGTGGTCAGGGCGCACAGCTGAACGGTTACCGTCTGCGCGGTACCAATGCGAAAGATCTCGACGGCACCATTCTGGCGACCGGCTTCCCGTTCAAAGCAAAACAACACGCCACCAGCTACATGAATGTGGTTGGCAAGCTGTTCACCGAATGTGCAGACTTCCGTCGCACCGGTTCTGCTGCGCTGGATCTGGCTTACGTGGCTGCTGGCCGCGTTGACGGTTTCTTCGAAATCGCCCTCAAACCATGGGATTTCGCCGGTGGCGAACTGCTGGTTCGTGAATCCGGCGGCGTGGTGACTGACTTTGTTGGCGGCCACAACCACTTCTCATCAGGCAACATCGTTGCCGGTAACCCGCGCGTCGTTAAAGGTATTCTGACAACCATGCGTGATGAACTGAGCGAAGCGCTGAAGCGTTAATCCCGCCAGTTATTGCTACAAAGAAATATAAAGAAAAACGGACGTCCTTTTGGGCGTCCGTTTTTTTTTGCCTGTTGGGTATGTACAGAAAGCTATCCCCTGAAAGGCCCGCCGGTGATTGGCGAAACATCGCCACCGCCCGTGCTGTAAAGCAAAAACCCCGCCACCAGCAGTACCATCCCACCGGTCAGGGCCAGCAACGACCAGGTGATCCGCTGCCAGACGGCAGGCGTGCGGCTGGCACTCAGTTTCACCGCCAGCGCGCGGCTGTAAAACACCAGCACACCTATCAGCGAGACGGTGAGCGAGGTGCCGACCGCCATGGTAATGGCTGAAATCACGCCCCAGCTGTACACGCCGATCACTTTGGCAAACAGCAACACCATGATCGCACCGGAACACGGACGCAGCCCCATCGCCAGCACGATCGCCACCTGTGTGCGTAAATCGCCGCCCGTCTGAAGCTGCTGATCGCTCGGCACATGCTGATGTCCGCAACCGCAATGTTCATCGTGAATATGTGTTTCACTGCCCATCGGCGACAGACTGTGGATTTTCATTGCCGTCGCGGGACGCAAACTTCTGAGCGTCTGCCATACACGTTTCAGTGCGCGCCAGCACAGCAGTAAACCGAGCAGCATCACCAGAATAAAGCTGCCCCGCTCCATCCAGAAACTGCTCTGATGCAACTGACGCGAAGAGAGCTGCAACACACCCAGCACCACCGTGACCAGTAAAATCGCCACCAGCCCCTGAACAATCGCCGAAGCAAATGTCAGCTTCAGGCTGCTTTTCAGCCGTGAAGGATGGGTCGCCAGATAGGTAGTGATGACGATTTTCCCGTGTCCCGGACCGACCGCGTGGATCACCCCGTAAATCAGACTGAAACCGGCCAGCGTCATGCCTGCCTGCATCGGATTTTCTTTCACCTGCCGCAACAGTCCGGCCAGTTCCTGATGCAACTCCCGCTGCCAGATAATGCTGCTAAGCAAAATGCGCGGCCAGTAATGGATTAACAGAAAAGCGCCGCCCGCCAGCAGCAACAGAAATATGGCCAGCGGCCACAGATCGCGCCATGAGAGGGTTTTCGGTGGCGTGGAGATTAATGACATTCCAGCGTGACCTTCTGAGCAAATTGCTGGCCAAGATCCATGTCTTCCGGCGGGGCATCGGCCTTATCGAGTGACAGCGCATAGTTTTGCAGCGAAGCATCCGGCTTCGGCGTAAACAGCGCCAGCGTGCAGCGTTTTTCCAGTTCCGGCGGCAGGTGCAGCGCGGTTTTGTCTTTATAAGTCATATCGACAAAGTACGACGGATCAAAAGTGGAGAATTCCATCGGCTTGCCTTCCAGCACTTGCGGTTTTGCCAGCGGCAGAACGAATTCCAGCACGGCCTGATCGCCTTTGCGGGAAAGCTGATATTCGCTGGGTAAATCGAGATATTTCACCGGTTTTCCCTCACGATAAAAGTCGGTGAAATAGTGCTGACTGAGTACCCGCGCCATCACTTCAGCCGCCAGTTTTTTCCAGATATCTGACCCCGGTTTGGCATTCTGCGCGTCATACAGCAAATCTGCCGAAGTGATTTCATCCATCGTCCAGACCATTTTCAGGCCGGTCAGCGAGGTGTCATTCGCCACCAGCGTGGTTTGCATATCGATGAAACTGTGCGGGTGCGCCATGACCGTGGCGGGCAGGCAGAACAGCGCAACTCCCAGCCATTTGCGGTAACAGGAGAAAGGCCGGTTCCGGGCCCGGGTTAACGTCATTTCCATATCAGCGCCATATATTGTTACTAAGTAACAGTATTTTGCTGTGCATTTAAGCAGTCGTCAAAAATATCTGTGATCTGAGTTGTAAGCCGGAGTAAAACCCAATCCCCGCGCCTTATTGCGGGCATTGCCTTTGCTATGCTTGACTAATAATTTCAGGTGATACCTTTCCGGTAGGTGATATGAATCCAGACAAACAGCCCTCCCCTGCGCTTTCCGCTACGCAACGCCGTTGCCACGTGTTGCTGATGCTGTACGCGCCGCTGACGGCGGTTCAGCTGGAGATCATCAGCGAAATTAACGGCGTCGGATTAGGCACGACCTGGGAAGATCTGGCGGAAGTGACCTGCGAAATTCAGCGGATCCACCAGCTTGATGTGCTGCAATACAGCGAGAAAGAATGCCGCATTCAGGGCGATGCGCTGGCACAGCGGCTGTGTTTATTTCAGGGATTGCGCCGGACGTTGCGCATTTCGCCGGACTTTGTTTCCCGCCATTTTATCCCGTGGCTGCATATCGCTTTCGAAGGTCAGACCTGCCCGAAGGCGGCATTGCGCACCGACATTCTCGGCATGGTGCTGGAAGATTCCGGCGCGCTGTTACCCAAACCGCTCAGCGGGCATGACCGCCAGCTGATGCTGATTTGTCTGCAATATTGTCTGTGGCAAAACAACGGTGCGACCGGTCTGCGCTTCACCGAACAACAGCGCCGCTGGCTGCGCGAAAAGCCTGAATATCCGGCGGCCCGTGAGCTGTTTATCCAGCTACAGGAACTGAGCAACGGCCTGCTGGATGACTGCGAGTGTGAGTTTTTCACCCTGATGTTACGCATGCTGAAAATCCACAGTTACCAGAGTTCCGGTTCGACCGAAGATCAGCGGCTGTTGTTAGAAATTGAGAACATGGTGGCGCGTTTTCAGGACATCGCCGGGATGAAGTTCAGCAGCTATGAAGGGCTGGTCGGCCAGCTTTTCGCCCATCTTGGCCCGGCAATTGAACGCTGTCATTTCAGCATTGGCATCGACAATCTGATGCAGGAAGAAGTGAACCGCATGTATCCGCGTCTGGTGCGTACCACCCGCGAAGCCTTGCAGGGTTTTGAACACGAATACCTGATCACGCTGTCAGAAGATGAAGTCGGGCTGGTGGCGATCACCTTCGGCGCGTGGCTGATGCAGGGTAACGCCTTGCAGGAGAAACAGATCCTGCTGCTGACCCATGATAATCCCGAGCTGGAAGAGGCCGTTGAACAGCAGATCCGCGAAGCGACGCTGTTGCCGCTGAATATCAAATATCAGACACTGGCGGATTTCTATAAATTCGGTGCGCCGAGCGGCGTGGCGATGATTGTCACGCCTTACGCCACCCGCAGCACCGACGCCGATCCGCTGGTGATCCACACACAATTGCCGCTGGCAAAAGAGCAGCGAAAACGTATCCGCTCGCTGCTCGAAGCCCCCTAGCGGGTGGAAACCTCCGGCGCTGACGGCGTAACCGCCGGACGCAGGAAAATCACCGGTACGGCCAGCAGCGCCATCACCCAGAACAATCCGGCATGCAGATGTTCGAACAGGAAACCGGACACCATGGTCATCACCGCCACGCCGCCGCCCATCGCCAGCGCGGAATAGACCGATTGCAGACGGATCACCTGATCACGCGGACGCGCCGCGATAAAACGCATCCCGGCCAGATGGCAGACCGTGAACGTGCCGCAGTGCAAAATCTGAATCACGATCAGCCAAGGCAACGCGGTAAACGCCCCCATCAGTCCCCAGCGGACCACCCCGCAGAACGCCGACAGCAACAGGAGATCCCGCGCCGACCAGCGCCGGAACAGCTGATGACTGAAAGTGAATACCAGCACTTCTGCCACTACGCCCAGCGACCATAGGTAACCAATGGTCGTTGAGGAATAGCCGACATCCTGCCAGTAAATCGCGCTGAAACCGTAATAGGCCGCATGCGCGCCCTGTAACAGCGTGACGCATAACAGAAACCGCCAGACCGGTTTTTCGCCGAGCAACGCTTTCCACGAAATACCCGCCGCGCCGCTTTGCCTCGGCTCGCCCACCGGTTTCACGCTCGGACGCAGCAACATGCCCAGCAGCATCGCTGCCACACCGGCGGTCAGCGTGTACAAAATCGCGTTATGGCCATAGACCTCAACCAGCTTACCGGTCACTGCGGAACCGATCACAAACGCAATGGAACCCCAGACGCGCACCTTGCCGTAATCCATGTTGATCTGACGTTGCAGCGTCCCCGCCAGCGCATCGGTCAGCGGCACCAGCGGACCAAAGAACAGACTGAAACCGGCAATGTTGATCATCAGCCACGCCCAGCCGTTGCCAAACCAGAAGCCGACGGCAAAGGCCAGAGTCAGCAGCGCCAGAATACGCAAACCTGTGATGAGATAAGAAGGATCTTTAATGGAGGGCGAAATGATTAACGTGCCGAGAAAACGGGCGACCAGTCCCGCGCCGAGCAGCAGGCCGATGCTTTCGGAGGAGATGCCCTCGCCTTTGAGCCATAAGCCCCAGAAAGGAAGAAAAATACCGTAACTGAAAAAATAGGTGAAATAACTGAGTGCAAGCCAGCGCGTGGAACGCAATTCCATAAATCCTCCGGTGTGAGGCCAATACTTTGACAAAGCTCACAATCGCTAGCAATCCGCAGACGCTTTCATACTCCCGTAATGTCTGCCAGCTCACAAATTCTGATACATGCCCATAAAAAAACCCGCCGTGGCGGGTTTTAGCAGCTTAACGGCTTCGCAAAATATTACGCGTAAACCGGGAAGCGTGCACAAATGTCGAGAACTTTCTGTTTAACGCGTTCGATGGTCGCTTCGTCGTTCACGTTGTCCAGCACGTCACAGATCCAGCCAGCCAGTTCACGGACTTCCGCTTCTTTGAAGCCGCGACGGGTCACGGCCGGAGTACCGATACGCACGCCGGACGTCACAAACGGGCTCTTCGGATCGTTAGGAACGCTGTTTTTGTTGACGGTAATGTTCGCGCGACCCAGTGCGGCATCGGCTTCTTTACCGGTCAGATTTTTATCCACCAGATCCATCAGGAACAGGTGGTTATGGGTGCCGCCGGAAACCACTTTGTAGCCACGTTCCAGGATCACCGCCACCATTGCCTGGGCGTTTTTCGCCACCTGCTGCTGGTACGCTTTGAACTCAGGTTCCATCGCTTCTTTCAGTGCAACCGCTTTACCGGCAATCACGTGCATCAGCGGGCCGCCCTGGCCGCCAGGGAAGACAGCCGAGTTCAGTTTTTTGTAGAACTCTTCGTCGCCGCCTTTTGCCAGAATCAGACCACCGCGTGGACCCGCCAGCGTTTTGTGCGTGGTGGTGGTCACGATGTGTGCGTGCGGAACCGGGTTCGGATAAACGCCTGCTGCGATCAGACCGGCAACGTGTGCCATGTCGACGAAGAAGTAAGCGCCCACGCTGTCTGCGATTTCACGCATTTTTGCCCAGTCAACGATACCGGAGAATGCGGAGAAACCGCCGATGATCATTTTTGGTTTGTGCGCTTCGGCCTGACGTTTCACGTCTTCGTAATCGATGTCGCCGCTTTCGTCGATGCCGTAAGGCACCACGTTGTACAGTTTGCCGGACAGGTTAACCGGTGAACCGTGAGTCAGGTGACCGCCATGGCCGAGGTTCATCCCCAGAATGGTGTCGCCCGGTTGCAGCAGCGCGGTGTATACCGCAAAGTTGGCCTGTGAGCCGGAGTGTGGCTGAACGTTGGCGAAATCGGCACCGAACAACTCTTTTGCACGGTCGATAGCCAGTTGCTCAACGATGTCGACGTACTCACAACCACCGTAATAACGTTTGCCCGGATAGCCTTCGGCATATTTGTTGGTCAGCTGCGAACCCTGAGCCTGCATGACACGCGGGCTGGTATAGTTTTCTGACGCAATCAGCTCGATATGTTCTTCCTGACGAACAACTTCTTTTTCCATTGCTGCCCACAGCTCAGCATCATAATCGGCAATGTTCATTTCACGCTTTAACATCCGCATCTCCTGACTCAACAAACTAAAAAATAAACGCCCCTTCCGGGTTCTGCGCAACAGTGTAAATGTTTAAGCGGCCTTCGGATAGGGTCAGTTTCAGGTTTTTAGGCAAACGATTGGCTCCAGATACAGCAAGGCTTTGATCTAAGAACCTCCGCCCATAATCAAGGGATATATATTCACCTGAACATGTACAAATTTCAGCTTTGTGACTCAGCGCGCCCCCCTGAATCCCCCTACCCCTTTAGGGGGTGTTTACAGAAATTGTGGGTTTATATAAGATGCATTTAAAATACATGTTTAGATAAAGTCATCACAGACACGGAGTTCACCATGCTTGATTCAGCCACTATCGCCACCGTTAAATCCACCCTTCCTTTGCTCGCCGCGACCGGCCCGAAACTGACTGCACACTTCTATGACCGCATGTTTGCGCATAATCCCGAGCTGAAAGACATCTTCAATATGAGTAACCAGCGCAACGGCGATCAGCGTCAGGCGCTGTTTGATGCCATCTGCGCATACGCTGCCAATATCGACAATCTGGCGGCGTTGCTGCCTGCGGTGGAACGCATCGCGCAAAAACACACCAGCTTCACCATTGAGCCTGAGCAATACAACATCGTCGGCGCACACCTGCTGGCGACGCTGGATGAAATGTTCAGTCCGGGTCAGGAAGTGCTGGATGCGTGGGGCAAAGCCTATGGCGTGCTGGCAAATGTGTTTATCCATCGTGAGGCCGAGATTTATCAGGACAGCGCCGGAAAAGCCGGTGGCTGGCGTGGCACCCGTGAATTCCGCATTGTTGAAAAACAACCGCAGAGTGAACTGATCACCTCTTTCCTGCTGGAACCTGTGGATGGCAAACCGGTGGCTGACTTCCGGCCGGGGCAATATCTGGCGGTGTACATCCGCGATGCCTCGCTGGAAAATCAGGAAATCCGTCAGTATTCCCTGACCCAGGCACCGAACGGCAAAACTTACCGCATCGCGGTAAAACGCGAAGGCCAGGGCGCGGTGTCCAGCTTCCTGCACAATGTCGCGCAAACGGGTGACATCGTTCATCTGGCCGCCCCGCACGGTGATTTCTTTATGGATATCAGCGATACCACGCCGGTGGCACTGATTTCTGCCGGTGTCGGTCAGACGCCGATGTTAGGTATGCTCAGCACGCTGGCCGGATGCGGACATCACGCGCCGGTGCAGTGGCTGCACGCAGCAGAAAACGGCGCGGTGCATGCGTTTGCCGGTGAAGTGAAAAGCGCGCAGGCCCGTCTGCCACAACTGGAAAGCCATGTCTGGTATAACCAGCCACAGGCGAATGATTTACCCGGTGAAGATTTCCAGTATCAGGGGCTGATGGATCTGAGCAAAGTCAGCGGTCAGCTGAGCGATCCGGCGATGCATTTCTATCTGTGCGGTCCGGTGAGCTTTATGCAGTTCACGGCGAAACAGTTGCTGGCGATGAACGTCAGCGAAGCGAACATTCACTACGAATGCTTCGGCCCGCATAAAGTGATTTAATCCGCGCCCGAAAAAAAAGGCTGACGCAAAATGTCAGCCTTTTTTTGTTGCCGCGTCAGCAGAGATTAACGACGGCGGCGGCGAACCAGGAACAGCGCGATCAGCAGGATAACAATCAGCCCCGCAATGCCCATTCCCCAGTGCGCCAGTTCCAGCAACGGCGAAGGTTTACCGCCAGCGCGTAATTCCTTCACCCGCTGCGGCGTCACTTTCGCCTGATCGTTACCGAACTGCTGCAACAGCTGATTGCTCAGTGTGGCAACCTGCGTATCTGACAGCAAATGTTCAAATGCCGGCATCGCGACATTGTGGCTTTCCGGACCACGCTGCACGCCATGCAGGATCGCCATCACCAGATTGTCGCTGTTCAGGTGCCCCAGCGCGGTATTGTTGACCAGCGAAGGCAATCCGCCGTCCTTGCTGCCGCGCCCGTCGGGCTGGTGACAACTGGCACAATAGCCGTCATACACCTGCCAGCCGGTCATTTTATCGGCATCGGCCGGGCGCGCAACGCCACGCAGATTATCGACATAACTGGCCGGAGTGCCGAACTGGTCGGCGGCTTTCGCCTGCCCTTCCTGACTCACCGGGGTGGTTTGTTTCAGCCACACGGCAATGGCCTGCAAATCACTGTCACTCAGATGGCTGAGACTGTGATCGATCGCCTCCGCCATCGGCCCCGCAGCCTGTGCTTTACCCGGCGCGTGACCGGTCTTCAGGTAACCGGCGATTTCATCCGTGCTCCAGTTGCCAATGCCGCTGACCGCGTCCGGGGTGATATTCGGCGCAAACCAGGTGCCCAGACTGCTGCCGCCCAGGGCTTTATCGCCCTGCTCGGCCATCAGCGCATTACGCGGCGTATGGCAGGTGCTGCAATGCGCGAGGGCTTCCCCCAGATACGCGCCGCGGTTCACCTGATCACTTTTTGACGGATCGGCTTTAAACGCGCCTTTCTCGAGAAACAGCAGATTCCAGCCCGCCATCGACAAACGCACGTTGAACGGGAACGGCAGCGCGGTCGGCGTTGACGGCACATCCACCGGTTGCACGCCCTGCATGAAATAGGCGTACAGCGCTTTCATGTCTTCATCGCTGATTTTGGCATACGAGGTATACGGCATTGCCGGATAAAGATTCGCGCCGTCGCCACGCACGCCATCGCGCACCGCGTGTTCAAACTGTTCCAGCGTGTAATTGCCGATGCCGTCTTTTTTAGACGGCGTGATGTTGCTCGAATAAATGGTGCCCAGCGGCGTCGCCAGCCCGAGGCCACCGGCGAACGGCTTGCCGCCTTCAGTGGAATGGCAGGCCACGCAGTCACCGGCCACCGCGACATATTCGCCTTTCTTAATCAGCGCGTCCTGTTGCGGCGACAACGCGGCATAGGCTGCGCCCGCACTGAGGCTCAGGCCAAAGGCCAGCAATGCGCCCGTCAGACGTTTTTGAGATAAACGGTTCAGAGTCATGTCAGTCAGCCTATAGCGCAGTTTTGGCAAGATGATCAGCGGTACGTAACGCCAGAGCGACCGCAGTCAGCGTGGAGTTGACCGTGGCAGACGTTGGCATTACGCCGGTACTGGTGATGAACAGATTTTCATGGTCATGAGTGCGTCCGAACGCATCCACCACGGAATCTTTCGGGTCATGCCCCATGCTCATCGTGCCGGTAATGTGCTGGTTGTTGCCGTAAACGCCCGGCTTACTGAAGCGCAAATTGGTGCCGCCCATCAGTCTGGCAATCTCGGTATATTCCTTCACGGCGCGCGCCATACCGCGATGTACATAATCGTCCATGTGGTAAATCGCCGCCGGTTTAGGAATACCCAGTTTGTCTTTTTTGTCGCTGAGAATGATGCGGTTGTCGTAGTTCGGCAGTTGCTCCATGACGTTTTTCAGGCTGGTCTGGTGCGAGGCACGGCGACGGATTTCGTTATCCAGGCTGATGCCGTAAACGCCTTCCGCCAGCAAGTCTTGAGTGACGGACTGCACCTGCGACGAGTTGGCGATATCGATACGGAATGAGGCGTAATCCTTGCGGAAATCGCCGTCGCGCAGGCTGTTGATCGACGCCGGACTCATCGGTCCGCGCCCGGCCCACAGCGGCTCTTCGGTTTCGAAAGTCAGCGAGTTACTCGGGTGATCCATCAGATGACGGCCAACGGTGCCGGAACTGTTGGCCAGTCCGTCCGGGTATTTATCGCTGGCGGAAATCAGCAGCAGTTTCGGGCTTTCGATGCCATTGGCGGCCAGAACGAAGTTTTTCGCCGTGACTTTATGTTCGCCTTTATCCGGATCGTAATAATGCGCGGCGACAATGCGGCCTTTCTCGTCGTGCTCGAGGCGGTAAACCACCGCGCTGGTGATCAGTTTTGCGCCCGCCGCTTCGGCAGCCTGCGCGGCGATGCCGCCGTGATATTGCGCGTCAATCGGGCAAATCGGCATACAGTTGTTGTTGCCACAACAGGCCGGACGCCCGTCGTAGTTACGGCTGTTACGCGCGGTGGTGTTCACAATCACGTCATAGCCGCCGGGTGCCAGACGTTCGCGAAAACGCTGTTGCAGCCAGGATTCCGCGACCGGTTCCATCGGGAACGGCTGATTGCGCGGTGAACCGTTATCGGGCGCACCGGAGACGCCCATTTTCACTTCGGCTTCGTAATAAAACGGTTCCAGTTCGTCATAGGATAACGGCCAGTCACGCCCCACGCCGTACAACGTTTTGATCTTCATATCGTTTGGCAGAACGCGCCACGCCTGCGCCGCCCAGTGCCAGGTGGTGCCGCCCATAATACGGATATATTCCGCCGGGAACGGATACGGCCCCTGCTGTTGCAGATAATCATTATCTTCCGGTTTGTATACCGGATGCGGCGACCAGTCCGAGTAAGGATACGGCGACATAAAGTCTTTTTTGCGTGGTGAATTACGGAAGTTTTCGGTCAGCGTACCGCGATCAATACGCGGGCCGGATTCCAGAATAATGACGGAGATGCCCTGTTTTGCCAGACGCTGCGCGACCAGCGAGCCGCAGATCCCTGAGCCGATGACGACGACGTCAGCGGAAAGTTGTTCACTCATTGTTTAACCCTTTTTGAACGTTATTTTCAGACAGGCTGTTTTGCCCAGGTGCCGTAAGCGCCGTAGGCATAGCTCGGCGGGTTGAGATGATCGCGAACCGCGACATTCATCAGCGCATTTTCATACGCCAGACACACCGCCTGTTTGCCATCGCCGACCACGCCGAGATACCACGCCTGTAAGATGCTGCGCGGCAGTTTTGCCAGTGCGGGCTGCCGGGTATCCAGGGCTTTTTGCAGGTCAGCGGCGTCAAGGTGATTCGCCGTGATAAACGCCTGCAACGCCTGGACCTGCGCGGTGAAATCCGGGTACAGCGCCAGCATGGTCTGGTAATAACGTTCAGAAAGGACCGGATCTAACTGATCATGACCGGTTAAATACAGCGAGAGTTGGGTGAAATCCTGTTTTGCCTGAGACAAACCGGCTACCGGCGCGGCATAAACCGGACTGAGCAGCAGTTTGTTCATCAGCGGGACGGAAAGCGCCGCCAGTGCGCCCCCTAAAAATACGCGACGGGAAATGCGTATGGGTTTTTCATGTGGTGACATTGCAAAGCCTTTTGAATGGGTGTGAAAACCACGATCAACGGAGATCAATCCACACCAGTTCCGGCAGCCAGATACTTTCACCCTGAATTGTTTTAGTTGGTGACTACAATGTATCTGACATATTTATCGAACTGGTATAACAACAAACGTGATTTTACTCTCACTTTTTCAATGAAGTCACAATAAAAACCCTACAAACTTCACACAAAACTAACAAATAGCATTTTTTGGGGTCATTCAGGCAAAGGGAATTCGCGGGGGATTATGGATTGGTATAACAGGGAGGAGAGCGCAGAAAAAAGCAGAAGGGTAAAACTCAGGGCCGGTAACGGGACATTACCCGCCCTGCTGACACATTAAATCGCTTCTTCGTCCTGCTCGCCGGTACGGATACGCACCACACGCGCGACATCGAACACGAAGATTTTGCCGTCGCCGATTTTACCGGTCTGTGCGGTGGTCATGATGGTTTCCACGCAGGTATCCACGATGTCATCCGCCACGACAATTTCGATTTTCACTTTTGGCAGGAAATCGACCATGTATTCCGCACCACGGTACAGTTCGGTGTGACCTTTCTGACGACCAAAGCCTTTCACTTCGGTCACGGTCATCCCGGTAATCCCGACTTCAGCCAGTGCTTCACGGACGTCGTCGAGTTTGAATGGCTTGATAATCGCATCAATCTTTTTCATGGCGGACCCTTATAATCATTCGTTTGCTCTCCGCCTTCCTGAGCGGCAGCATGGTTCACAGTCTGGTTTCGGATGCCTGAGGCATGCGAAGGCGCTAAAGGTATCATAGTTCAGCGGCAGGAATGTACCTCAAGCCTCTGAAAGTAAATTCCGGTTACTCTTTAAAATCGGTCGCTTCTAACTCGTGGCGCGACAACAACTTGTAAAATTCGGTGCGGTTACGCCCGGCGATACGTGCGGCCTGCGTGACATTGCCTTTGGTGATTTGCAGCAGCTTGCGCAGATAATTGAGTTCGAACTGATTACGCGCATCGGCAAATGTCGGCAGCGCGGTGTTTTCACCTTCCAGCGCCTGTTGCACCAGTGCCTCGCTGATCACCGGCGCCGACGTCAGCGCCACGCATTGCTCGATCACGTTCACCAGCTGACGCACGTTGCCCGGCCAGCTGGCGGCCATCAACCGTTTCAGCGCATCGATGGAAAAACTGCGCACAAAAGGTTTGTGCCGCTGGGCAGCCACGCGCAACAGATGATTCGCCAGCAGCGGGATATCTTCAGAGCGTTCACTCAGCGTCGGCAATTTCAGGCTGACCACATTCAGGCGGTAAAACAGGTCTTCGCGAAACTCCCCCTTTTCCATCGCTTTCGGCAAATCACGGTGCGTCGCCGAAATAATCCGCACGTCCACATCGACATCCTGATTGCTGCCGAGCGGGCGCACCTTGCGCTCCTGCAATACACGCAACAATTTCACCTGCAACGACAGCGGCATATCGCCGATTTCATCGAGGAACAACGTGCCGCCGGTTGCCGCCTGAAACAGCCCTTCACGGCTGCTCACCGCGCCGGTAAAGGCACCTTTGGCGTGTCCAAAGAGTTCGGATTCCAGTAACTGTTCGGGCAATGCACCACAGTTAATGGCGATAAAAGCTTTTTTGCCGCGCGGACTGGCACCGTGAATGGCCTGCGCCAGCACTTCCTTGCCGGTACCGCTCTGACCATTAATCAGCACGCTGACGTCAGACTGCGCGACCATATTGGCCTGTTCCAGCAACCGCAGCATGATCGGGCTGCGGGTGACAATCGCCTCACGCCAGCTTTCATCCGCCGACGGGCTGGACTGCGCCAGCGCCTCATCAATGGCTTTATACAACGCATCGCGGTCGACCGGTTTGGTGAGGAAGCTGAAGACGCCCTGCTGCGTGGCCGCCACCGCATCGGGGATCGAGCCGTGGGCAGTAAGAATAATCACCGGCATACCCGGCTGAAATTTCTGGATCTCGGCGAACAGCGCCATGCCGTCCATTTCATCCATGCGTAAATCGCTCAGCACCAGATCGATACGATCCCGGTGCAGGACACGCAGCGCTTCGGCACCGCTTTCCGCCGTGGTGACACGGAAACCCTCGCTGGTCAGGCGCATTCCCAGCAACTTGAGCAGGCTGGGATCATCATCAACCAGCAATAAACTGGCCGCTTTGCGTATCGTCATTTTGCGTTCGGATCCTTAGACGGTGGCGTATACGTCTCAGCCGGTTTCACTGCGTTGCCGGAAGCCGGTTTCGTCGCCGGCGTGCTGGCGTCGTTATCCGGTAAATCCCCCTGGATCTGTTTACGCGAGGAAAGCTGACGTTCAATGTCGGTCAGGTTTTCCAGCTTACGGCGCGTGTCTGCCAGACTGTCTTCCAGCACCTGTTGCTGTGCCGTCATCATTTGAATTTTTTCTTCGTTTACCGCCTGCTGACGGGCGTTGCGGGCTTTTTCATCCCCCAGCACCACCTGCAGGTTCTGGCGCTCACGCCATAACTGCACCAGCGGACGGATCGACCCCGGCATTTCGCCACGGTACTGGCTGACTTTCGCCAGCAATGCACGGCGCTGCTGCTGATCCGGTTCCGCACCGGCCAGCAGGATGCTTTGTTTAAACACCTCTTCCCAGCGGGTGGCGGGGATCTGCTGCGCCTGGAAACGCGCCTGTGCATCACTCATGCGTTCGGCGCAATCCATCGCCCGCAACCAGTACAGTGAATTGGTCACGGCGTCGCTGTCATCCAGCGCCCACAAGGTTTCACAGGGCGCGATGCGAAAATCGATCACTTTGCTGTCCGGGACAACCTGATCGGAGACTTGCTGATAATAACGGTTATCGGCGGAATGCGTGACGCAGCCCGCCAGCACCAGTGTGGCGCTCAATACGATGATCCGGCGGCGGAATACGGCACGCAGCCAGCCTGAAAATGTGATCATTCTTCATTCTTCTCAGCCGTCAGGGGCAATTCGATACGAAAACAGACGTCCGCATCCTCAACGGCAACCAGTTGCAGCTCTCCATGCATACGGCGAATACAATCCTGAGCAATACTCAGCCCCAGACCGCTGCCTTTTACGGCCCCTTTTCTCTGCTGGCTACCCTGGTAAAAAGGTTCAAAAATCATCGCGCGCTCGGCTTGCGGGATCGGTGTGCCGGTGTTCGCCACCTCAATTCTCACCCGTCCTTCAGCTTGCCGGCTGCGGACCCAAATAGTACCGGATTCAGCCCCGTAGTGCACCGCATTGGAATAGAGATTATCCAGCACGCGTTTCAGTAACGTCGGCTCGGCCAGACACTGCGGCGCATCGATGGAAACGTCGGTACGGATCTTCTTGGCGCGGGCAGGCAGGCTGTTGGCTGTCACCACCTCATCGATCAGCGCGTTAAGATCGACCACCACACTCAGCGTCGGTGCATCTGCCAGCTTGCGGTTGTAGTCGAGCAGTTGTTCGATCAGCGTCTGTAAATGGCGGCTGCTGTTATTGAGGATCGCCACCACCTCTTTTTGATCCGGCGTCAGCGGCCCGGCGACTTCATCCGCCAGTAATTCCGTGCCTTCACGCATACTGGCGAGCGGCGTTTTCAGCTCATGAGAAATATGGCGCAGAAACTCGTGACGCTGGGATTCCAGCCACGCCAGCCGCTCGCTCAGCCAGACGATGCGCTGCACCAGCGAGCGGATTTCCCGCGGGCCTTTAAAGCGCGTGACATCCCCGAGATTACGCCCTTCTCCCAGCCGGTTGATCATCCGCTCGACGCCTTTCACCGGTCCGATAATCATGCGGGTAAACAGCAGCACCAGCGCGCCACTGAGCAGGAACAGCACCAGCGCCTGCCAGCCAAAAAACTGGCCGCGTTCGGCAATCGCGCGCTGAAGTTGTTGCCCGCGCGAAAACACCACTTCCCGCGTCGCCTGTACCATTTCGGCGTTAGTACGTGAGAAATTCTCCAGCCGCGCCGAGGATTCGGCATCCGGCGAGTTATTGCGGCAAACCGGTTGGGTCAGTTGCGTCAGCAAGGTGCGCAGCGTCTGGTAGTAACGTAAATCCGGCAATACCGACGCATGGGCATCCAGCAACTGCGCGTATTGTTTGTGCTGATTTTGGTAAAGGCGGGAAAGGGTCGGATCATCGAGAACACAATACTGGCGGTAACTGCGCTCCATCTCCAGCGCAATACTGGACATGGATTCACTGCGACGGGCGTCGCTCAGCGTGGTGCGGTTAATGCGTGCCGCCTGACGGCTGAGCTGATCGAGGCTGTCATACGCCTGATAAGCCAGCACCAGCAACGGAAGCAGAACCAGCAGGAAAGCCATCAGTACCAGCTGGCGGAGCGAACCGGGGAATAAACGTCCTCTTTTCAACGCATTCATCTCATTGACCACAGATAACGTCATGCTAGCGGACAACGGTTTGAACAGCCAGTCTCGGAGTGGGAATTGAAAGCGATTTGATGGGCGAAAGCCAGGAGGGGTTGGCCTGCTGAAACTTCTTCAGAAAATTCAGCAGGCCGGAAGAGGTGGTGCCTCACTCAACGTGTCGTTCGATGCTTGATAACGTGCTTGCGCAACGATTATCGGTCTGGTGAACGATAGGCACCGTTTCTTTGGCGTCATTCGGACATTATGAGCATATCAACGCTTTCGCGTGAGCCAATCATAATCAGGTGAATGAGCAACTACCCCATTCTAGCAGGATGCGTGCCAACTTTTAAACAAAAACATCAACTTAATGAATATAAAGGATTTAAATATAATTTCAGCAAACAGGTTCTCTGCGCGACGCATTTCTGGCGACGAAAAAACACCCACACTGTCGCCATATCGCAACACTCCAGACCCCCGCAATCACAATCTATTATTATCAATAACTTATATGTCGCCAATTGGCGACAACGCCAGGTGCGATTGTCGCCAATTTATGACACACCGGGATCAGTGATTAATGACGGCCTTTTTACTCAGCTGTTTATGGCTGTACATCGCCTGATCGGAATCCGCCAGTAACGCCTGAACAGAGGCATGTTTACCGCTGTCATATTCCGTCTGCCCGACGCTGAATTTAATGTTGTATCCGCGCTGCTCAAGCAGATTCCACGCCACGACCGCCTCATGCAGACGCTGCATAATCTCTGCCGCCTCAAGATGGCTGGCATTGGTCAGCAGCGCGACAAATTCATCACCGCCCAGCCGGCCGACGACATCGGTTTCCCGCAATAAGCCGCTGAGAATACCGGCAAAAACAGTCAGCGCCCGGTCGCCTTCAGCATGACCAAATTGATCGTTAATACCTTTGAAATCATTGAGATCAAAAAACAGCATGGTGGCCGGTACGCACAACTTCTGGCAGGCCGTCAGCGCCTGTTGCGCCTGAGCCTCAAAGCCCCGACGGTTGGCCACCAGCGTCAGTTCATCCATCGTCGCCATCTGCAGGGCACCGATCTCCTGTTCTGCCATTTTGGCTAAATCGCGCAAAAGCTGGCGTTCGTCATCGCCCATGTCGCGGGGCTTAACGTCAATCAGGCACAAGGTGCCGAGGGAACTGCCGTTGGGCACAATCAGCGGACAACCGGCGTAAAAACGAATCCCCGGATCGCCGGTCACCAGCGGGTTATCATAAAAGCGTTCGTCACTGAGGGTGTTGGGGACCAGCAGAATGTCATCCTGCAAAATGGCGTGGGCGCAGAATGAAACGTCTCTGGACGTCTCGGTGGCGGCCAGCCCCTGACAGGATTTAAACCACTGGCGGTTAACGTCCACCAGTGAAACCAGCGCGATAGGCACATCGAACAGGCGTCTTGCCAGACGCGTCAGGCGGTCAAAACGCTCTTCGGGCAGCGTATCAAGTAAATTATAGGCACGCAGCGCATGGATGCGTTTCGCCTCGTCAGCGGGGATTTCTGGCGTTTTCATTCACGGACCTCATATTTCATGCTTCACCCTACTTCAGACTGCAAGATGCCAGTCGTCAGGTGAAACAGATTTCCCGGATTCAAATAAAAAAATAAAGAGAGCGTTTGGAGATTTTTACCCTTTATATTAGCGAACAAAAACAATAGCAAAAAAATTGTACTGGATGGGCGCCCACCGCAAGTTTTGTATATGTTTGTGTTAGGAATTTTATTATCAATAATATTTTTAAGCGCTCTGAATCTCGCCAGCCCGCTTAAGATGGCACATCTCTACAAAGAAATCTGTAAAGTGAAAAATGCTTTTCGGAGAAAAGGTAAAACCATTTATCCCCCTTCCGGCCTCCTGCAAGGCAATCCACTGCTCCGACAGTCAAGGGAACAGGCTTCCCTTCTGCTTATTCTTAATATGTTATTAACTATATTAATAATATCAACATGATATATTTTAGAACCGTTATCGCTTCATTTTACTTCCCCAAAACAATAGCAACACGCACATTTACAGGATGTAAATCATGCCCTTTTTCAAAAAAAAACCCATCATCTTACACGCGTGCAATGTATTTAGCTGAGCGGGATAAGTGGTTAAATAGAAGAAAAGTGTGGGATAAGCAAAAAGCAGCCACACTACAAAGCTGGGCCGTACTGCCTGAGCGCCATGTTTTGGTCCATACCATTAAACGGCACGAAAGCCCGTTCTGCCGTCAGGACGCAGCCTCCCTGTTTAATAGTTGGGATGTCTTCAGCACATCATTGGTTGATTTAAACGATATTAAAAAATTCACGACACAGTCTTCTCGTTACACAGGGATGTATCACAACATCGCGCTGGTTCTTGACGTTCCCCGACAAAATATTCTCGGGACATTCCCGCGTGACGTGTCGTTTATGAACCATGCCGGACGGGAAGGAGGTCACCCCCAGGGGCGGCTGATCGACCCCTATGAACTTGTGGACTGCATTCGGACCGGAGTAGGAGTAAATGGCTTCAGATGCGAGGGTGGCTATCAGCAACTTTTGACCCCCGCTGCGCTCATGACACAAGATAAAGCGATCCGTAGTCAATTTACCCACAATGAAATACTGATTATCGGCCGCCCGGGTCTGAATCTCTATGCCGGGCTCCCCGCAACTCAAAGCATCCGGGTGACGAGAGTGTTAGGCGTCGATGATGTGCCGTTTCCTGACTACAGTAAGGTCCCTGCTGGTCACATGAAGACCACGGAAGAGATTGGAAAACACGTTGCCCGGCTCAACAACGTGCCCTTTGAAATGCTCTGATCCCGCGCCCGGATCAATGCTCACTGAAACCGAGTGAATTTGGCGCCGGCACCGGTTGTTCACAGTCTGCCGGATTATCCGCTTTGGCCGGATCACACATCACCGCCTGCGGCGGCAGGAAAATATGGTCGAGGATCGCCCGCGCGGTCGGCCCGGCCACCACACCATCGCCGCCGCCATTTTCCATGATCAGCGCCATCACCACCGTCGGGTGTTTATAAGGGGCAAACGCCGTATAGAAGATGTGGTCACGCAAACGTACCGGCGTCATTTTGGCGTTGTATACCTGATTCTCACGCAGACTGAACACCTGCGAGGTGCCGGATTTCGCCGCAATCTGATAAGGCGCGGTGTGGAAAAGTTTATAGCCGGTGCCGTTCGGGAAATTGGCCATGCCAAACATCCCGTTTTTCACGATGCCCCAGATCGGCGATTTCGGATCAGCGATTTGCTGCGTCGGCGGCATTTTATATGGCGTAATCACTTTGCCGCTTTTTGCTGAATAAAGCAGATGGGGCGTTTCCAGCTTACCGTTATTCACCAGCGCACTGAGCGCACGCACCATCTGAATTGGCGTCGCCACCCAGTAGCCCTGACCGATACCGACAGACACCGTATCGCCCTGATACCAGCCCTTTTTATGTACCTTCAGTTTCCATTCACGACTCGGCAGCACACCGTTATATTGCTCATCGAGATCAATACCGGTTGATTGCCCGTAACCAAATTTGCTCAGCCACGTATGAATACGGTCAATGCCCATTTCATAAGCCACCTGATAGAAGAATGTATCAGCGGATTCTTCAATGGCTTTGGTGACATTCAGCATGCCGTGACCGGTTTTCAGCCAGTCGCGGTAATGGCGCTGGGTGCCCGGCAGCGTCCAGGTTGGCGCGCCAAAGAACGATGTTTGCGGTGTTATCACGCCTTCAAACAGTGCTGATGTCGCCATAAACGGTTTCACCGTGGAGGCCGGAGGATACAGCCCCTGCGTCACACGGTTGATCAGCGGCAGATCCGGGTTTTTCAGTAACGCACTATATTGCTTGCTGGAAATCCCGTTCACAAACGGGTTCGGATCATAGCTCGGGCTGGAGACCATGGCTTTAATGCCGCCGTCGCGCGGATCCATCACCACCACGGCGGCGCGCTGGCCTTTCAGCACTTTTTCGATGTACTGCTGCAAACCGAGATCCAGCGTCAGATAGATATTCTGCCCGGCCTGCGGCGGCACTTCTTTCAGTAAGCGCACCACATGGCCATGGTTATCCACTTCCACTTCCTGATAGCCGGTGCGGCCATGCAGGATATTTTCATAATACTTTTCAACGCCCTGTTTGCCGATGTCGTGGTCGGCGGCATAGTTTTCTGAAATGCCTTCCGCATCGAGACGTTTAGCATCTTTATCGTTGATCTTGGAAACGTACCCCACCACATGCGCCAGTTCCGCGCCGTACGGATAGCGGCGCTGCTGATAAGTGCTGATGGATACGCCGGGGAAATCAAACTGATTGACGGAAAAACGCGCGACTTCGACATCAGTCAGCGCCAGTTTCAGCGGGATTTGCGCGAAGCGACGGCCGTGGATCATGGCATCGTGGAAACTGGTCAGATCGTCGGGTGTCAGATCGACAATCGGCGTCAGTGCCTTCAGTGTCGCATTAAGATCTGGCACTTTGCCGGGGATCACCTGGATCTGATACAGCGTGATATTTTGCGCCAGCACCACCCCGTTGCGATCCATGATCAGCCCGCGACTTGGGGCGATCGGCAGCATTTTGATGTCGTTCTGATTCGAGCGGGTCTGGTAAAAATCATGCATTCCCACCTGCAGGTGGTACAGATTGAACACCAGGGCGGCAGACAATAACACCACAACCAAAAATGCGATCACGGCGCGACGAACGAAAAGGACGGACTCGGCGGTATGGTCGCGGATTTCGTCGTTAAGTAAGGCCATAAGCGGGCAAATACCTTTATTGTCTGCTTCTTAAAGCGGGCGAAAATGGAATAACGTGAGGACTGGAAAAGTGCGCAAGGATAGCCCGTCGTGCAACAGGCGACTATAAGAAGTGTGCTAATGAAGTGGCAGGAGTGTTTCTATTTATTGCAGGGCGTTGCGGACTGGCTCAACGCCCCTGATACAGAAAATGCGGGAGGCTCACATTTTTACTTCGCGGTATTCACTTTGCACTCACCGTAGACATAGCCTTCGGTCTGGGTAGCGACCACAAAACTGTCTTTGACGTGAATATACATCAGGTTATCTTGCGCACCGGCTTTCATCGGCTGATTATCTTTGCCGATGATATCCGTCAGTTCCGGGCTGGTGACCATTTTGCTGCCATCCGGTGAAAAACTGAAAGTATTACCCGCGTCATAGACCGGTGCATTTTTATTGACGACTTCGGACACATCGTTGCCATCATCAGACTGCGTGTGGTGCGTTAATACACATTGATACTGAGTGACAGCAGATGCTGAAAAGGACGCCAGCACCAGGGTAACCGCCACAAAACTGCCTAACCTGACCATCAGATAAATCCATAAAGTGAGCAAGAGTTCCATGCTATCACTTGTCGGGCTGATAGAAAGAGTCCGGAAGAAAAAATATTCACTCACTGAATAACTTAACTTAAATTACATCGCGCAGATGATATATCCCATCCCGTGACGTCTGTTTACTCAGTTTTTGTACTGCCACTAAGAAAAATCCTGCCTATAATCCGCAGATTGCACTTAAGCCGTTAACAAAGGATTGAGATGAAATCGTTCAAAGTACCGGGGACGGAAATACATTTACGTTTCCATGAGTTGTCAGGGCTGGGCGTTCCGCTGGTGTTTCTGCACGGTCTGGGATGTGCGGCTTCCTGCGATTTTCCGCGCGTAGCGACCGATGCATCACTGCGTCCGCGTCGTTCATACCTGCTGGATTTCGCCGGTTCAGGCTACAGCGATAAACCCGATGATTTCAGCTACAGCCTGCAGGCGCATACTGACTGCGTCATTGCCTGGCTGGACAGTCTCGGCGTGCCGCAGGTCAACCTGTTCGGCCACAGCATGGGCGGCAGTATTGCCATTATGGTGGCGGCGCAGCGGCCGGATCTGATCCAGCGGCTGATTGTCGCCGAGCCGAATCTGGATGCCGGAGGCGGCGTATTCAGCCATGCCGTCACGCAATACTCAGAAGCTGATTACCTGCGAGAAGGTCATGCGCATCTGATTAAGGTCGCAGTTCGCGGTAACGATCATATCTGGGCGGGATGTATGGGCATCGCCTCGCCACTGGCGATCCACCGTCAGGCGGTCGGACTGGTCAATGGCGACGCCGTGTCATGGCGCGAACAGCTCTATCAGCTGGAAATGCCCGCCACCGTATTATTCGGTGAGTTTTCACTGCCGGAACCGGATGTCGCCGTTCTGCCACAACATGGCATTCAGACCGCCATCGTGCCGCAGGCCGGTCATTCGATGATGTGGGAAAACCCGACCGGTTTGGCAGCGGCCATCAATGCCGCGCTGAATACGGCAGCCTTGTAGGCCGGGATCCTCAACCGGTGATCTCTTCCTGATGCTCAAGCAAGTGCAGAAAGTCCCTGACTTGTCTGGCATCGGACACTGAACGTAATTGCAGCGCCAGATTGATATTCTCCAGTATGACTGCGTTTTGCACCTGAGGGGCGTCGCTTGCCAGTCGCCCTTCTCTCACCAGCCAGTCCGCCACATCCTTCCAGCGCCAGAGGGGGGAATTCCCTTTGAGCCGCTGAACGGGGGTGGGGAAATTACGCGGCCCTCTTGCCCCCTCTTTCAATAAGGCGACGGACTGGCGGGTCAGCCCGGCCAGTCCGGCAATATCACTGAGCCCGACGAACACAGAATCTACCGATTCAACCCGGGCATTCAGACCTGCGGATTCAATATCACGGACAGCCGTCATAATGGCGTTAGCGAATGAAGTACCCTCCCGGTCAAACTCGAGATAAACCGACGTGCCATAAAAAGCGATCAGTGCATCATCGCAGCCGCTCTCCCAGAGCGCGTCTTCCAGCATTTCGGTATCCGACGTGACACCGGAAAGCGTCAGCATGAAGTGATAGAGTGGCAAAGAATCTCCTTATTCAGTCAGGGCAGAAAAGGCGGTTTCCCGCCCTGGTGTTATGTCTTATCAGGTGAGCAATGTTCTACCCTTCTGATAATTTGCGCAGCGTGGTTTTCCGGATTCCGGGGAGTAGACCAGATGCTCATCATATGTTCTCGATGAGCAGGGGTTCCGCACCGGAGCCGACCAAAGCAGTGTGAACTGCCGCCGCCGCTGACAAAATGCCAGCCTTCAGACATCGCATATTCAATGGCTGCGTGAATATGCTTATTAGGATGTGCCTTCATTGGCCTCCTGTTGCTGTAGTATATCCTCTCGTTGACATCCGTCAACACCAGCATGCATACATCCTCATGCACGCCGAAAGTGTAACTCCGCGTCAGGTATGGAAACCTTCAAAAAACAACATCTGAACAAATAAATATTTCGCCGGTTGCTGCTCTCAGAATCTCCCCGACAGAATCTTCTCCGCCTCGGCTGGCGTCAGCGGATAATCAAAGAACCGGCGGTAAAAATCTTGCGTGGTTTGCACCATATTCAGATCCGGAAAAAGTGCCGGATGCAGTTTCTGCGCAGCCCACTGAATTTGTAATGCGGTTTCGGTGCCATACCGGTCCCACGGGAACACCCCCGCCGGATTGCGCCACACGCGGCCCTGTTTCACCGCGTTGAGCAATGCAAACTGGCTGGCGTAGGCGGAGGTCGCGATATCTCCGGCGCTGGCGGCCAGAATGATCACATCCGGTTGCCATACCAGCAGTTGCTCAGCGGAAACCGCCTGCATATTGCCTTTCAGCCCGTCGGCGGCATTGCGTCCACCGGCGGCACGGATCCACTGGTCGATCAGCGTGTCGCTGCCGTCGACTTTCAGCGGATTCAGCGACTGAATATGCAGCACTCGCGGACGCTGCTGCGCAGTCAGGCTGGCGGTTTTCGCGGCAATCACCTGCAAATGATCATCCAGATAATGAATGTAATCCTCTGCCCGTTTTTCGGCCTGCGGCGTGCCCAGCACCTGCGCGGTGGTGCGCAGGGAACGCGTCATGGAATCAAAATCGGTGAACTTCATTTCGACCACCGGCAGACCGGCCTGACGCAGCGCGACTGCATCGCGATTACCGGCGCTGACAAACACCACATCCACTTTCTGCGCCAGCAGGCTTTCGGCATTAAACGTGGTGCCTTTTACCGACAGCGCCTGATTCAGCGACGGCTGAATGTGAAACATCCACGGCTGGCTTTCGGGATGATTCACCGTGGCGACGATGTTTTTCCCCGCGCCCAGCGTCATCAGTAATGAATGATGCGCGTACCAGGCATCGGCGATCCGCGCCACTCTGGCAGGCAGGATCACCTGCTTACCCGCATCATCCGTCACTTCGCGGGTTGCGCTGACACTGCTCAGGCTGAACAGACTCAGTACGCCCGCCAGAATCAAACCTGTCGGTAATTTCATTTCTATTTCTCCGGGGACTTAAAACTCAAGCTGCATCGATACCTGCGCCATGCGTGGCGCGCCGAGTTGCGCTGACGCATTGCCCGCCCCGCTGTAACCGTTCAGACCGCCGGGCACAATGTTGGTCCAGTAATGGCGGTTGGTCAGGTTGGTCAGATCAAAGCGGAAGGTGGTGTTGGTATTAAACAGACGCGTGCGGTAACTGCTGCCCGCATCAAATACCGCATAGCTGCCGACCCAGTTGTCGTTGGCATTGTCTGTCGGGCGTTTGCCGACGTAATGGACGTTGGCATCCAGATCCAGCCCTTCGACCTGCGGCAGGCTCCAGACGGTCAGCAGATTGGCAGTGACACGGGACAAACCAACGATCTGTTTGTTATCGGAGGATGCCGACGCCGTATCGCGCAGTTTCGGATCGAGGAAAGTCACGCCGCCAAAAATGTGCACGTCACGGCTGACGTTGCCATCCGCCATCAGCTCCAGCCCGCGGTTGCGCTGATTGCCGTCGTTAGCGAATTCGCCGTTTTCCAGCGTGTAGGCAAACGGGCGATCGATCTGGAACAAGGCCGCAGAAAGATTCGCCTGACCGACGCGCAATTTGCTGCCGACTTCAATCTGTTTGCTGCGGTACGGCGAGGTGATCTGCCCGGCGTTTGTCGCGCCTGCCGGTGCGGTGTCGCCCTGTTGCAGGCTGTCGGCGTAAGTGGTGTACAGCGTCAGGTTCTCGACCGGTTTGTACATCAGGCTGGCCGAACCGCTGAATCCGCTGTCATTGGAATCGCTGGTACGCTGACGGGTTTTCGCGTAATTCGCCGAGGTCAGGAAGCTTTCGCTACCGGCCAGCAACAGGCTCCATTTCGGCGAGAAGGTCAGCGTATCGCCCACCGAGAACGCCTGCTGGGTGCTGGTCGCCGAGTGATAACGGTCAGAGAAATCCGGGAAATCCGGCTCGGCAAAATGCTGCAAATCGTTGATATTGCCCGTGCCTAATGTGGCGGTGCCGCCGTGGATCGGGTTGTAGTTTTTCCACACAAAACCGCGCATGCCGAAGGACAAATCATGTTGCAGCCCGCCGGTATTCACCGTGCCGTTCAGGTTGGCCATATAGCTGTTGATGACAAAACGCGTCGCGGTGGCGCTGGAGACCGTGGTTTTGTAGTCGCCTTTATTGTTGACCAGCGTATTCGTCACCGCCGTGGACTGACGGTCGGCCACCTGATGCAGGAAGCCGATATCCGACTGCCAGTTGCCATCGAAATCATGTTTGAGGTGCGCGCTGTAGGTGCTGGTGTGATTGTCATCACCGGCATAACTTTGCCCCAGATTACGCTGTGTCGGGTTCATGGCTTTCGGGAAGGCCACACCGCTGGCCAGCGCAAAAGTCCCCGGCAGACCTTTCGTCACATAACGGTAATAGCTGAAATTGGTTTCCAGCACGGTCTGGTCGGTCAGCTGAAAATCCAGTGCCAGGCTGGCGAGCTGGCGTTTTTTACTGCTGCCGGAGGTATAACTTCCGCCCTGATCGTTGAGCAGATTCAGGCGATAACGCACCCGCTCGCCGCTGTCCAGCGCCCCGCTGAGATCCAGCGCCCCAAGGCCAGACATGCCAGTGCCCATGCCCAACGTCAGGCTGTTTTTAGTCGTGTAACCCGGACGTTTCGAGACAAAGTTAAACATCCCCGCCGGGTTTGCCGGCCCGTAGAGCGACCCCGCCAGTCCGTTCAGCACTTCAATTTGCTGAAACTGCTCCGCCGGATAATCGGTGGTCGACACCACATTCAGACCGTCGATCATCGAGTTTTGTACCACGCTGCCCTGGATCCCACGGGTCTGCGGACGCGCGCCGTCACCTTGTACCGACGGCAGATATTTGTATACGTCTTTGACGCTTTTTACCTGCTGACGGGTAATGATACTTTCCGGCACGGCATGCACGGAATACGGTGTGTTGAGCACATCACGCTTGCCCAGCACGCCCATACTTGCGCTTTGCGTACCGGAGGCTGACGGATCACCGGCTGCGGTATCGCTATTTTTCGCACTGGCGTTAACCGTGATGGTGTCGGAGGTGTCTGCGGCCAGTGCAGAACCTGCAGACAACAGAAGTCCGCACGCGCCAGCCATAAGCGGCGCAGTTATTTTTCTTTGCATTTATGATCAATCCCTTAAGGAATAAAAAAACGGTGCCCGCTGTTCAGATCGATTTGTTGTACCTGTGCCTGATAAATGCGGGAAATCAACGCGCTGTCTACCACCTCTGACGGCGCGCCATCGGCGATCAGCCGACTTTCGTGCAGCACCAAAGCCCGGCTTGCGGCCATCAGTGCATGTTCGGGCTGATGCGTGATCATCAGCAGTGTGTAGCCTTCCGAGGCGAGTTTTTTTAGCTGGGCGAGCAAATGCAGCTGATGGCCGTAATCGAGGCCATTCACCGGCTCATCGAGCAGGATCAGCGGCGTGTCCTGCACCAGCGCCCGGGTGATCAGCACGCGCTGGCGCTCACCGCCGGAAAGGTCGGTATAAATGCGGGCAGATAAATGTGCGATGCCGTTATCGTCAAACGCCTGCTCCACGCGGGCGATATCCTGCAGCGTCGGGCTGCGCATCAGGCCGGTGACCGGCAATCTCCCCTGCATCACCACCTGCCAGGCGGTGAACGGAAAATGCGGCTGATGGTGTTGCGGCACCCAGGCAATATGACGGGCAATATCGCGGCGGGTCAGGCTTTCCAGTGCAACACCCGCCAGTTCGATGTGACCGCTGGCCGGTTTAATCAGCCGCAGCAACAGTTTCAGCAGCGTGCTTTTTCCGGCACCGTTGGCACCGAGCAACGCCACGCATTCTCCGGCCTCAAGCCCGAAAGACAGGTTATCGAGCACCGTACGTTGCCCGATCCGGTATGAAAGGTTTTCAACAGAAAGGATCATGCCCAACCCCGCCGCACGGTTTTCAGCAACGCGATAAAGGCCAGTGCGCCCAGCAGTTCGGTAATGATGCCCAGCGGAATTTCGCCCGGCGCCAGCGTGCGCGCCAGCCCGTCACACAACAGCAGAAAACAGCCGCCGAGACACACCGATACCGGCAACAGCCAGACGTTACTGGCGCCGGTCAGCAGACGGGTCAGATGCGGGATCAGTAAACCGACCCAGCCGACCATCCCGGCGAGACTGACCGTCAGGGCGGAAATCAGCGTCGCCAGCACAATAATGCCGTAGCGGTAAAAGCGGACCGGCACGCCGAGGCTGTAAGCTTCATCTTCGCTGAGCGTCATGACATCCAGCACCCGCCCGAGTACGGCCAGCAGCACAATCGCCACCGCCAGCACCGGCGCGGTCAGCAGCAGCGCATGATTATCTACCGCGCTCAGACTGCCCAGCATCCAGTAGACAATCGCGGGCAACTGATCCTGCGGATCGGCCACGTATTTCACGACCGATAACAACCCGGTAAACACCGCATTGCTGATGATCCCACCGAGGATCAGCATCAGAACCGACGGCGAGGCAAACAGGCTGGCGATACCGACGCCGAGGGCGACCGCCAGCAATCCCGCCACGCAGGCCAGCGCGGGGATCCACAACCCGTTCAGCCCTGCCACGATACTCAATGCCGCACCGAATGCGCAGCCGCTCAGCACCCCGAGTAACCCCGGCGACACCAGCGGATTGCGGAACACCGCCTGATAGGCCGCACCGGATACCGACAGCCCGGCGCCGACCAGCACGGCAGCCAGAATACGCGGCAGGCGCGAATCAATCAGGATGTTATGCAGCAGAGCGTATTGGGGCGAAGACGCGTCGGCACCGACGAAACGTATCAGCGCCGCAAATGAAACCGGATACCGGCCAAGGGTCAGTGAAATCATTATTCCGCCCAGCAACAGCAGCAGGCTGAGAATAAAACACCGGCGGGGCGTCAGAAACCGGGCGCGTTGAAACGGTGACGCAGGCGCCGGTTCCGCAGAAAGAGTCATGAATGCGCACTAAAAGTAAAAATGAGGAGTGCCGGAAGGGTACGACCAAATGTCTGTGAGCACAACGTTATGTACCAAATGATACAACGAAACCTTTGTAACAAAATTTGTAAGCTGGCCCGAAAAAACTAAATGACGGATTAGTGATCCAGATCAACTAAAACCCGCGCCCCGCAAGGGCTGCAGCGGTGTTTTAAGTCCAATTCCGCACTGTTTTTGACCCGAAAATGGCGACTCATACCTCACTGGATGCATTTCATTCCGCAACTCATGCAACTCACTCCGCAAATGCGCCGGCCTCATTCAGCAGACTTATCATAGCCACAGTTAATTGAATCTACTTCGCCCGGGAGAACCCACTATGAGCGACACATCTGGCATGCAGAATTACAACCGTACCCGCTGGCTGACACTGGTCGGTACCATTCTTACTCAGCTTGCTCTGGGTTCTGTTTATACCTGGAGCCTGTTTAACGGTCAGTTGTCCGAGAAACTCGGTGAGCCCATCAGCCGCGTCGCGCTGACCTTCGGTATCCTCAGCCTGTGTCTGGCGCTGGCCTCTTCCGTGGCGGGTAAACTTCAGGAACGTTTCGGTGTGCGTACCGTCACTATCGCCGCCGGTCTGCTGATGGCGGCGGGTTTCGCGCTGACCGCTCATTCCGATAACGTCATCATGCTGTACATCAGCGCCGGTGTGCTGGTCGGTCTGGCGGACGGTGCCGGGTATCTGCTGACCCTCACCAACTGCGTGAAATGGTTCCCTGAACGCAAAGGTCTGATCTCCGCCTGTTCTATCGGGGCGTACGGTCTCGGCAGCCTGTTATTCAAATTCGTCTGTGGTCATCTGCTGGCGACAGAAGGTCTGCAAAATACCTTTATGATCTGGGGCGGTGTGGCGATGGTGATGGTGATTGCCGGGGCGCTGATGATGAAAGATGCGCCGAAACAGGAAAATTCCGCGGCGAATGCGAATGTCACCCGTGAAGAAAACAGCCTGAATGACAACAGCAATGACAGCCGTGATTTCACGCTGGCCGAAGCCATCCGCGCACCGCAATACTGGATGCTGGCGCTGATGTTCCTGACCGCCTGCATGAGTGGTTTGTATGTGATTGGTGTGGCGAAAGATATCGGCCAGAGCCTGGTCAAACTGGATGCCCTGACCGCCGCCAATGCCGTGACCGTGATTGCGATTGCCAACCTGAGTGGCCGTCTGGTGCTGGGTGTGCTGTCCGACAAAATGCAGCGTATCCGCGTGATTTCTATCGCGCAGATTGTGTCACTGGCCGGTATGAGCCTGATGCTGTTCACGCAGATGAATGAAATGATGTTCTTCCTCTCCGTGGCCTGCGTCGCCTTCAGTTTCGGCGGCACCATCACCGTCTACCCTTCACTGGTCAGCGACTTCTTCGGCCTGAACAACATGACCAAAAACTACGGCCTGCTGTATCTCGGCTTCGGTATCGGCAGCATCTTCGCGTCCCTGGTCGCGTCCCTGTTCGGTGGCTTTGCGGTGACCTTCAGCATCATCACTGTATTATTGATTGTGTCATTGGTTCTTTCTGCCACGATTCGCTTACCGAATAAATCAGAAGCAGGTCATAATACGCTCCAGCACGTGTAATACAGCAGCTGAGCGCAGCATAAATGATGAACGGGAGCACAATTAGCTCCCGTTTCTTATGTATAAAGCAGTTAACATCGGCCGCTGAATCACGCAAAACCTATGACAGAATGTGAACAGACCGGACACCCGTAAAATGAAACGCACCACCCTCGCGCTTTTTGGCATGATGATCGCCATGACCACCTTTAATAGTTTCGCTCAGGCTTACCCTTCCAGTGCACAGGAAGTGGCTTCTGAACTGAACCGTAAAGCCAGCGAAAGCAGTACCCGCCCTTCGACGACGATCGATGCCAGCGCGCACAATAAACTGACCGCCAGCAGCGATTATCTGAAATAAAAAATCCCTGAAACAAGCCCCGTCAGCGCACCAGCGTGGCGCGCTTACCGTCAAATGCCCAGCCGCGGATCAGATACTGCATAGCAACCGCATCATCGCGATCTTTTTGCCGCAGGTTGTTGTAACGCTGATGGGCAATGCCGACGGCGTCCATATCCAGCTCGACACCCAGCCCCGGCAGCCCGTTCAGCGCCAGTTTGCCCTCTTTAATCTGTAACGGATTTTTGGTCAGATGCTGGCCTTCCTGCCAGATCCAGTGCGTATCAAACGGCGTGATCTCACCCGGTGCGGCCGCCCCGAGATGCGCCAGCATCGCCAGCGACACATCAAAGTGATTGTTCGAATGGCAGCCGAGCGTCAGCCCCCACGCGCTGCATAATGTGCCGATAGTATTCGCCCCGCGCATTGACCAGTAATGCGGATCGGCCAGCGGAATATCGATGGCATTCAGTTGCAGCGCATGGCTCATTTGCCGCCAGTCGTTGGCAATCATATTGGTCGCGACCGGTAATCCGGTGGCGCGTTTAAATTCCGCCAGCGTCTCACGCCCGGAAAAACCCTGCTCCGCGCCGCACGGATCTTCCACGTAAGACAAAATCCCGTGCATGTCTTTGCACAGCGAAATCGCCTGATCCAGCGACCAGGAGGCATTCGGATCGACGGTGATCCGCGCCTGCGGAAAACGTTTTTTCAGCGCCCTGACCGTTTCGATTTCGACCTCGCCCGCCTGCACACCGCCTTTGAGTTTAAAATCCTTAAAACCGTATTTATCCTGCGCGGCTTCTGCCAGCTGCACGACCTTGTCGTGGCTCATGGCTTCCTGATGGCGCAGGTGATACCACGGATGCTGCCCCGCCTGCGCATTTCCCGGCAGATAATCCAGATCGGTTTTCTGCCGGTCAGCGATATAAAACAGATAACCGAGCACCGGCACTTCATCGCGCTGTTTACCGGGGCCGAGCAGTTGCGCGACCGGCTGATTGAGGAACTGCCCCATCAGATCCAGCAGCGCGGTTTCCAGCACCGCGACCGCATTATGGTGCCGCTCGAGATCCCACGGACGAAAGCCCGGCAGCACCGGCTTCGGCTGGCGGTTTTCGTCCAGATCCCGTTTGTGCAAATCACTGACCAGCTGATTCATGATGCCGATTTCCTGCCCGACAATATGCGGGACCGCATCATTGAGGATTTTCAGCACAACGCCGGTGGCCGGTGCCTCGCCCACACCGGTATGTCCGGCGTTGTCTTTCAGTACCAGTAAAATACGGGTGAAATAGCAGTGATGCGCACCGGCAATGTTCAGCAGCATGCTGTCATAACCGGCGACCGGGATAACCTGCATTTCGACAATTTTTGGCGTATCAGACATGACGTTTGGTCTCCATTCCCTGCGGGGCGTGATATTCAGGTTGTGTTGGCGTACGGTGAGTTTTGGTGAAGAACAGCGTGATGGCAGCGAAAACCGAAATGCCACTGAGGATATACAGCCCCGCCGTTGTGCTGCCGGTGGTTTGTTGCAGATAACCAAACACCGCCGGCGCAAAGAAACCGCCAAGATTGCCCAGCGAATTGATCAGCGCAATGCCCGGCGCGACGATGGAGGACGGCAGCTGACTCTGCGGGATCGGCCAGAACAGTACCGCACTGGATTTGGTGCCGATGCACACCACGCAAAGCGCAAACAGACCGAACCACGGGCTGCCCAAGGTGCACAGACAGGTCCCGATGGCCGCCACAATCAGCGCCAGCGCCAGAATGGTTTCACGGTTTCCCCGGAAACGGTCGCTGACTCGGCCCAGAATATTGATGGCGATAATGGCGCAAATCCACGGCACGGAATTTAGCATACCGATCTGGAATGGCGACAGCCCCTGAATGCGGCCAATGATTTCCGGCTGCCAGAACACCAGCGTGTAACCGGTCATACACATCACAAAGAACAGAAAACACAGATAGGCCATTTTGCCATCAGTGATCAGCTTCCAGCGCGACATCCCCTGCGTATGCACATCGCGCGAGCTGGCTTCCGTGCTCAATGCCGTGCTCAGCGCCAGTTTCTCCTCATCCGTCAGCCATTTGGCGTCCTGCGGTGTTGAAACAAGGAAAAATGCCGCCACTAGCGAGGTGCTTCACAGTTCAGGGTAGGATCTTTCCGCTGATTTGTTTAAAATAAAAGCACATGTTTATCCATATGGATTATATGTTTGTTATAATTGCGACTTAAAACTTATCGATGGGACAACCCGTCCCGCACAAGGAGTGTGAGATGAAAGCAACAGCATTTTGGTTAGTCATGGCCGGAGGCTCTGTCGGGATCGGCTATGCGATGGCCCTGATGATGGAACTTCTGTGATTCTGCAACGTTGAGTTGTGACGGATAAATAAGGATATTTTATGGCATTTTACAGCCCTAAACGCATCATGCTCTACACCGCAGCCGCCATTGCGCTGCTGGTCATCGTCGGTCTGGTGACCTATTTCACCGTCGGCCATTTAGGCGCATAACACTTTTTCCGCGTTTTCCCCCCTGCCCGGTGGCGATGCATCCGGTATCGCCGCATAATGCTGCCATTCACTGATCACTACGCAAGGATTACATCATGACCTGGAAAGGATTAATGGTGGTGGCTGCCGTCATCGTACTGGCAAGCATCGGCTCTGAGTCTTTGATCCAAAAGGGTATTACATTGGCGGACGCCAAAATCGACCAGGTGATTTCCCATTACGCAGAGAAATAAGCCTTACATCTGCTGGATTAACCTTACCGGGCCATGACAAAAACATACACAGCGTTTGTTATCTTAAATCCATCAAATGTTGTGTGATGTCCCTGTGTAAAGTCCCTGTGTTATACCCCTGTAGAACCCTGTTATTTGCCCGCCGCGTGCGGGCTTTTTTTTGCCTGTTTTCCGGCAAAAGCATCATTTGGATTGGGATTGGGATTTGGGATCGAATACACGGCTTATTTACGAAGCATTTGGGTTGAATCAAGGCGGCAACTGAGCGAGTCCCCGGGAGCATACATCAGTATGTGACTGGGGTGAGTGAAGGCAGCCAACGCAGAGTCAGCCCAAAGGATGAAGTAAAGAAGTGCCGGTGCTTTCCCGGCCGTCATATTATGGCGTAAGCGTCCATCCCACACTCCAACATTACGCGGCCTGAGCACGGCCTTTGCACAACAGAAAAAACGGCTGGAATTTAAAAAGGAGAACCGGTTTGTCTGTTGTGGCTCCTGATAATAAATTCAGAAGCGTAGAAATAATAAACCCCGGCGTTGGCCAGGGCTTATTTTTGTCATTGATAATGTCGATATTGAAACAATTATTCTGGCTGCTCCGGGTTTAACCCATCTTCGCTATTGCAGAGTGTTTGCCTTCAATATCAGGCGACATTACAGAACGACAACGTTACCCGCTGATGGGCCTTTCTGACCATTTTCGATGGTGAACTCAACGTTCTGACCTTCGTCCAGGGTTTTGAAATCATTGCTCTGGATAGCAGAGAAGTGAACGAACACGTCTTTGCTGCCGTCTGCAGGGGAGATGAAACCGAAACCTTTACCAGCGTCAAACCATTTTACTAAACCAGTCATTTTATTAGACATAGGAAATACCTTCTTCGTTTTTATTTTATGATGCCATAGGGCAATATAGGTCTGTTTTTATTTGAAATACTTATGGATGCATCAGAGAAGGAAATTCGTCGGAGAAAGGATTTGCTATATCACTTGAACCAGGAACTGCTTTACTAAAATGTCTTACATAAATAGGTCTTAACCACAAACCGTTGACGCTATTTACACACAGGAGGATTTATTAAGCAAGCTTTTATTTCATCGCAATTATATTTATGCGGATGATATTCCAAAGGGAAATAAGCCACAGCCCGCCCGTGGCGGTGGCTGCGGACACAATGAAAAGAAAACAGCCTGCCCGATACCGGCAGGCTTTAAGAATTATCCTCCCGCCCTTTTCATGCAATCAGCCCGGCGACCGTCCACCCGTTTGGCAAACCAGGCGGTGGTCAGCTTGCGGGTAATCTTAGGACTTTCCAGCGTGATGCCCGGCAGCATCTCGCGCGGCTGGCGTTTGCCGGTGGTTTTATCCGCCAGCGCAAAGACCTGTTTATAGAGCCTGGTATCTTCAAACTCCAGCTGCTCGCCCTTCTCCAGCGCCTTGCGGATGGCGGACTGGCTGATGTCCAGACGCTTGCTCAGCGTGCGAACCGCCAGTTCGGTGCTGCCCGGTTTATCGGTGCCGTAGTTAATCAGGTCGCCGTCCAGCGCCAGCGGAATGCCGGACACTTTACTGACCGCGCTCTGGAATGCGGCGTTGCGGCTGGCATACCATCCGGCATTAAAATCGGCAAAGCGGTACAACGGCTGAGTGTAATTCGCCGGATAACCCAGCAGGTGTTTGACGCCGAAATAGACCCCGCCGCGACGGCTGAACACTTCGTTGCGGATCGAATCCTCAACGTGATACGGGTAGCCTTTGGCATTTTGCTCGGCAAAGGCAATGCTGACCTGCATCGGGCCGCCGGTATGCACCGGGTTCAGGTTGCCGAACAGCGTCTGCCCCATCGGCACCATATCAATGAAATCATCGAAAATGGCGCTCAGCTGTTTCTCGGTTTTGACGTTATCCAGCCGCTCGCTGTAGGATTTTCCGTTCGGCGATTTCAGCAGCAGTGCCGTATGCACCAGAAAATTCGGCACATGCACGGCATCCGCACGCCGGTCGATTTCCTTCCAGGCGATTTTCCCGAGACCCGGCACCGGCGCATCGGCGTTAAAATTGGATTCCTGCTGCGCCACCGCCAGTACGGAACAGATATTTTCCGTGGTCGCCGGAATGTCCTGCGCGGTAAACGCCGCCGTGATATCCGTGGCCCAGCCCTTCTTATCCGGCGCGGACGCGGGTAACAGCCGCACGATATCGGCTTTCACGTCGCGGGGATTTTGAGCCGGTGTGGCGGTTTTTTTCGTGGATGTACATCCGGCAAGGATCAGGATCGTCAGCAGCGCCGCGATCTGTTTAATCGAAAATGACTTATGGTTCAAAGTTATACGTTCCCTGAATGAATGCATCTGACAGTGACGTTAGCGAAGATAGCCATGCCGATCTAGCAAAAAATTATCTTTATGCGTTAAGGTTAAGACTCTGAAGATGGAGATAAAGGAACAAGGAAATTATGCACTCATCCCCCCGCACCTCAGCCTTTAACCGCGCCTTTCTGCTGCCTTTTATGATGTTGCTGATGATTTTCGCCATCAGCGCCTGCGGTGACAAAGAACCCGCACAGCGGAAAGCGTTTATCGATTTTCTTCAGTCGCGGATCCTGAACAAGCCCGTACTGGCCGTCCCGCAACTGACTGAAGCCCAGAAAAAAGAGCTGGGTGATTACAGCAAAGATTACGCCATCATCACCGGCTTTCATCGTCAGATGAACATTGAACTGGATTCCTCGCTGGTGCCGGTTTTTGCCGGCATGAACGGGGTCAACAGCGTGAACAATCTGCTGGAACAGCGCGATGATCTGAAGAAAATGGCGGACAGCAGTGTGAAATGGAAAGAAAAAATCGTGCAGCTGAGAACGCAGGCCGACAGCCAGCGTGCCGCGCTGAAACAGCCGGAAGACCTGAAAAAGGTTTACGATCAGGCGTATGAAAAAACCATCGTCAAACCGTCCGAGATCACCGGACAGGTGTTTGATCTCCTGCCGCAGGTGCTGAACCTGATTGTGGCGAAGGCCGACTTTATCAAAAGTCAGGGCAAAAATGTCACCATCACCGGCAACCGGCTGCAATTTGCCAACCAGAAGCAGCTGGATAAATACAACGCCATCCAGCAGCAACTGGTGCCGCTGAATGCGCAACTGATGCAACTGAGCCGCCAGATGCAGCAGATGGTGCGATAAACCCGCAGGAAACCGCCCGCTGGCGAAAGGCGGTTTTTTCGCGGCGGCGCTTTTGTTATGGTGTGCGGCAATTCAATAAGGAGACACTGATGAACGACGATACCCTGAACAAACGCGTAGACCAGCTCGAACGCGTAAACCGTGAACTGCTGGTACAGATTTCCGCCATGCGTCTGCTGTTTGGCAGCGTGGGCAACGTGCTGAATGCCAGCCAGGAAAATGCGTTTACCATTGCGGTCAATCAGGCGCTGGAAGCCAACCGTGCAGATGTCGCTAATCAGGCGGATCTGGACGACGCATCACGGAAATTCCGCGATGACGTCTTCAAATGTACTGAATCCCTGCTGCCGGGTTCACGCTAAAAAAAAGCTCAGGCGCGATGCCTGAGCCTTTTCTCTTTTTCTGCCTGATCCGTACGGCAAAATCTACAAATTCACCACACGGTTACGCCCTTCATTTTTCGCCTGATACAGCGCCTTGTCTGCCGTTTTCAATGCCCCGTCGATATTGACTTTTCCGGGATAGAACAGGGTCACTCCGAGCGAAATGGTCACCTGTCCGGCGCCGTCAAACTGCTGCACTTCGACCTGTTTACGCAAACGCTCGGCAAGCTGAATGGCCTGCGTCAGTGACGCGCCGGGCAGCAGCAACAGAAACTCCTCGCCGCCCATGCGGCACAGCAAATCGCCGTCCCGGGAATTACTCAGAATATGTCGGGCCAGTTGTGTGATCACGCTATCCCCCACGTCATGGCCGTAGGTATCATTTATTTTTTTGAAATGATCGATATCGAGCGTGATGACCGCAATACGCGACGACGCCGTCAGTTGTTTATCCACGGCCTCATAAAAGCCACGCCGGTTCAGCAGGCCGGTCATCGGATCGGTGTGGGCTTCCGTACTGAGCTGCTCGATGCGCTGATGCAGCAACCTGATGCCCTGTAACATCACCGTTTTCAGCTTCGAGGCTTCGTAATACCAGGCATTAATCTGCTGAATTTCCTGAGAAACATCTTCTGAATCCATGGTGTCCGCTTTCGAGGCGAGCTGTCGCAATGGCCGAGAAATATAGCGCGTCAGCAGCCAGATACAGATAAACACCAGAATCACGATCGGCAGCGTGTAGAGTAAAACCTGCAACATCACGTTATACAGAAGCACCACGTCGGCTTTGGCGGGATGCAACACCAGCACCGTCCAGCCCGCGACTTCCATGGTAGAAAAACCGGCCAGCGACTCCTCGCCCTGCAGGTTTGCCATGCGCAGATAGCCCTGCTCCCGGCCGCCGAGCTGCGCCTTATTCACATGCCCCTGCGGCACGCTTTCAATCCAGCCGGATGCCGCGCGGTACAACACATCACCTTCACGGTCGATCACATAGATATAGGCGTCCTTGCGGTAATTACGGGCGTTAATCAGCGTATCGACAATACTGCTTTTACTCAGATCGATTTCGGTCGCCAGATAGCCGAGATAGCCGCCGCGCGCATTACGGATCGGGGCGGAAAGCACGATGATGTGATTGTTTTGCGCAGTACGAAACGGCGAACTGAGCACCGGATTTTGCGTGGTCAGCGCGGCGGTATTGGCATCAGAGACCAGTTTTAATCCGACCATCGATGCGGAATTTCGCGAGGCCGCGCGCACCACGCCGGTTTTATCCACCACCAGCACGGAACTGAACCGCTTGCTCTGAACCTGCAACCGGTCGGCTTCATCGGTCAGCGCCTGAATGTTGTCAAACTCGTCGCCGAGCAAATCGGCACTGTAAGCCACCTGCTTTTGTGCCGCATTGAAGAACAGATCCGCCGTCAGCGACAGCCGCGTCGCGAACGACTGACTCGCCCGCAATGAGGATTCGATAAGAAGTTTTTTCTCTACCTGAAAAATCGCCAGATAGCTGCTGAGCAAGGTGACAAGCGTACTCACCAGTGCCAGAAGCAATATCAGGCGTTTAAGATTAAATGCAAACCGCCGCTGCTGATCCATTCTCTGTCCGTTGAGCTGATGACCCTGAATATTACAGAGGATAGCAGTATGAAAGACGATGGTTTTGATATGTCTCAGTCAGGACGGTTTTACTGATGATAAAACGTTCAGAACGTTAGCCGGTAAAACTTACTGTCTACCGCCATCAGCGGAAAATCTGGCGGCAGGTCTGCCACCGTGACGGGCTGAAATCCGTTCTTTTCATAAAAGCGATGCGCTGCCAGAAACTTGTCTGTCGTGCCGAGAAAAATATCTTTCACCTTTTTCGCCTGCGCATGTTGCAGCAAGGTATTCAGTAATAATGCGGCCACGCCATACTCCCTGCCACGAAAAGGCGCACTGACAAACATTTTGCGCAGTGCCGTCTGGCCGTTGCCGATATCTTTCAGGCCGAGCGTGCCCACCACTTTCCCCGCACAGCGGGCGACCCAAAAATCCCCGTTGCCGCGCTGATAAAACTGCGGAATATCATGCAAATCAGGCTGCTGCTGTTCGGTTATTGCAATGCCAAACTCCTGATTCTGGATTGGCAAAATCACCTCAACCACACCGCGCTGGTCGGCGGCAGAAAATCGCTCAATAAAGACAGAATGACTCATCACACACTCCCTCAGGCAAAAAACAGAATTAGTACGGGCACAGCAGCGCCAGCTCAGGATTTTCAGGGAAAACCCTTTCGCTGAGAAAATCAATCAACACCCGCAACTTCGGCGTCATATAACCGCCCGACGGCCATAAAATGTAGAAGTCGCCACTGCGCTTTACATCATCATCCAGAACCGTCACCAGTTGCCCGCGCGCCAGTTCCTTACGGATACTGAAATCCGGCAGACAGGCGATGCCCAGCCCCTGCACGGCAAAACACAGGCGCGTTTCAATATTATTGCAAACCATCGACACCGGCAGCGCTAAATCCTGATATTCCGGCAACGGCCACGGCTCGAGTTTTCCGCTGTTGGGAAAACGGAAATGCAGACAACGATGATCAGCCAGTTCATGCGGTTTCGCGGGCGTACCGTATTGTTCAAAATAGGCCGGTGCGCCGACCAGCAGATGATGGAACGTGCCCAGCTTACGCATCGACAAACGGGAATCCGCCATTTTGCCGGTACGCACCACGGCGTCGAACCCTTCTTCCACCACATCCACAATACGATCGGTGAAATCCAGATCCAGTTCGATATCCGGATACCGGCGCATAAATTCACCCAGCACCGGCAACAGTAATGTGCTGACCTGCGGCAGACTCAGCCGCAGCCTGCCGCGCGGGCATTCCGCCAGTTGCGACAACTCGCTTTCTGCGGCTTCAAGTTCCGCCATGATCCGCCGGCAACGTTCAAGAAACAGCGCCCCTTCGGCGGTCAGCGTCACGCTGCGGGTGCTGCGATGAAACAACCGCACATTCAGCCGGGTTTCCATGCGCGCAATGTTTTTCCCTACCGCCGATGCCGATACGCCTAATATCCGTCCGGCCGCCACAAAACTGCGGGTTTCTGCCACCTGTACGAACACCGTCAGGCTACTGAGATTTTCCATTGCTTCCCCCGATTGCGGACATCAGCGTCCGCATATTCAGGAAATCTACCCTACTTTTTCCGCACTGAGGAGAGCTCTATCGTGCTTTAACACTTTCTGAAACTGAGATACCGCATGAATTCCACTGCATTGAAACCCCCTCTTCCGCTGTCCGCGTTACTGGCGATGGCGCTGACCGGCTTTATCGCCATCATGACCGAAACCCTGCCCGCCGGACTGCTGCCGCAGATTGCCGCCGGGCTTGACGTTTCCCCGGCGATGGCCGGGCAGCTCATCACCCTTTACGCCGCCGGGTCACTGATGGCGGTCATCCCGCTGGCCGCCCTGACCCGGGGCTGGAACCGGCGTACCGCGCTACTGACCGCGATCGGCGGTTTTCTGGTCTTCAACACCCTCACCACTTTCTCGGAAAATTATCTGCTGACGCTGTTTGCGCGCTGGATGGCCGGAGCGGCGGCAGGGCTGGCGTGGGGATTGCTGGCAGGCTATGCACGGCGGATGGTGCCGGTGGAGCAACAGGGGCGGGCATTGTCGGTGGCGATGGTCGGCACGCCGCTGGCGCTTTCGGTTGGCGTTCCGCTCGGCACATGGATGGGAACGCAGCTTGGCTGGCGTATGGCTTTTGGCGTGATGTCTGCCGTCACGCTGTTGCTGATCGTCTGGGTGATCCGCAAAGTGCCGGATTACCCCGGCCAGGCCGCCGGTCAGCGTCAGCCTTTACGCCATGTGCTGATGATGCCGGGCGTGCGCAGCATTTTGCTGGTGATCATGCTGTGGATGCTGGCGCATAACCTGCTTTATACCTACATCGTGCCCTTCCTGCGTATGTCCGGCCTGAACGGGCGTGCCGACCAGATATTGCTGGTCTTCGGCATCGGCGCGCTGGCCGGTATCGGCGTGACGGGCTTACTGGTGGATAAACGCCTGCGGCAAACCCTGCTGGTCAGCCTGCTGGCCTTTGCCCTGCTCTCGCTCGGGCTGATATTTAACAGCCATTCGCCGCTGACCGTGACATTGTGCATTGCACTGTGGGGGCTGACATTTGGCGGAGCCGCCACGCTGCTGCAAACGGCCATCGGGGACGCGGCGGCAGAACACGCCGACATGGCGCAATCTATGGTCGTGGTAGCCTGGAATCTGGCGATTGCCGGTGGCGGACTGGCAGGTGGCGTGCTGCTGGAAACCGCCGGTATCGAGGATTTCCCTGCCGTCATGCTGATACTGATTGTTGCCGGACTCTGTATCGCATGGCGGGCGCGGCAACATGGCTTCAGGCCGGGTGCCCGTCATCCGCAAATGCATAGTGAGAAGGAACGGGATCAAAGTTTGGAAACCGCTGAAAAGGTATAATTTCTTAAACCTTTCCGGAACCAGAATACTGAAGCCGCCCCCGTTGCGGCTTATTCTGTTAGAGTAAAAAACAGGCAATACAGAAGCAATGAGAATCATGGAAGCACGTAATAAAGCCGTTATACTTTTGTCAGTAATTGCCGCCGCAGCCCTGGTGCTGCTGGCGTTTGAGTGGCTCGCCGATCAGGCCGTACCTGAACTGAAAGAGCAGGTGATTCACTATGTGGATGAGCACATGGCGCACTAACATGCCCTGATGGCAGGAGGAGAAATGGTAACGAAACGGATGATGGCCAAACACTGGAAAATGGTTGTGGTACTGCTGTGTATCTGCGGCGCACTGATGCTGTTGCGCTGGGCGGCGATGATCTGGGGGTAAAGTTTTGCAAATTACCCCTTCTGAAACTGATTAAATAAGCATCAACCCGGTCAGGGGGTTGAAACCTTCCGCTACGCGAGCCAGAATATCCTTAGTGATTGTTAAGAGCCCGTCTGACCGTTTATGAAAACACCCAAACCTCGTCGTCCTCATGGGCGATGGACGTATTACATCATGCACGAAGACATTCTCTGGCCCTGCCCGGTTCGCTGGGAGTGGGAGAATGGCTACGGCGGCTGGCTGCCTTTTTATTATTCACCGACACTGGAGTTTGTGGCTGGCGATCCGCTCAAGGCCACAAAAGTGGCGGGCCAGAAAGCCCGCCCACATCGTAAGCCCCTCAAAATTCACGAATACGAATACTGATTTTTACCGTTCAGGTATCCGCACTAGGCGCTTTCAATTAATCCGCTGGCACGCAATACCCGCCGCTGTACCGCATCCGGCAGCACCGCATTCATTCCCCCGACACATCCCAGACTGAACCAGTGACGCGCACGGGTGATGCCGGTGTAAATCAGCTCACGGGTCAGGATCGGGCTGAGGTTTTCCGGCAGTAATAGCGCGGTATGGGTGAATTCAGAACCCTGCGATTTATGAACCGTCATGGCGAATACCGTTTCCACCGCCTGCAAACGCCCCGGCATTACCCAGCGGATATCCTGCGTACCGTCACCGGCCAGAAACGCCACGCGCAAGGTCGGCACGACGGAACCGTCCGGCAGCCGGTGCGGGATCTCCAGCGTGATGCCAATATCGCCATTCATCAGTCGCTGGCTGTAGTCGTTACGCGTGACCAGCACCGGGCGCCCCGGATACCAGTTAACGGATGCCTTGAGCAGCCCTTCTTTTCTCAGGATTTCAGCAATTCGCTCATTCAGTTTTTCTACACCCCAGTTTCCGCCACGCAAGGCGCACAGCAACTGAAACTGGCTGTACGCCAGCAACACTTTGGTGGCCCAGCGGTTGAACGCTTCGGGCGGTTCATCGTCTGCCGGACGCTCATTGATCATGATCGTCAGATAGTGACGATAGCCGACCGGGGGTTCGACGCCTTCACGCGTTGCCGCCGCCGGAAACTGCTTCGCGCCGCCATTCACCACCCAGTCACGCAGCTCACGGTCATCGTCCGCGCTCAGCGTCAGTTGCGCCAGATCGGCATAACCCTGTTTCCAGACCTGTTTCAGCCCTTTCACGTCGCCATCGTTTACCGCTTCCGCCAGCCTGCCGATGCCACTTTGTGCATCAAAACGGTAGCTGTGACGCAGCATCACCACCGCCTGATCCATCGCCGTGCCGTGCGGATCAACCAGCTGATCCGCAATGGATTCGCCGGTCACTTCCTGCAGCCAGTCACGGGTTTGCGGCAGATAATGGCCGCCCGCTGCCCGCTGACACAATTCACTGAGCAACGCCCCCGCTTCCACCGACGCCAGCTGATCTTTATCACCGAGCAGGATCAGTCGCGCCTGCTCCGGCAACGCCGCCAGCAGCGCCGCCATCATTTCCAGATCGACCATCGAGGCTTCATCCACCACCAGCACATCCAGCAGTAACGGATTCCCCGGATGGTGGCGGAAATGCCGGGTATCCGGGCGGCTGCCAAGCAGGCGGTGCAGAGTCACAACATCGGTGTTGATGCTGTCGCGCACGGCATCGCCGTTGCCCAGCGCACTGAGATCCAGCTTCGACACCGCACCGGCAATGGATTCATTGAGACGCGCCGCTGCCTTGCCGGTCGGTGCCGCCAGACGGATACGCAGCGGCTGGCCGTGTTCTTCCAGCGCCAGTGTCTGCAACAACGCCAGCAGGCGCACCACCGTGGTGGTTTTACCGGTGCCCGGCCCGCCGGTAATAATGCTGAATGCATTGCCCGCGGCCAGCGCACAGGCCAGTTTCTGCCAGTTGGCGGCCTGTGATTTACCGTCCGGCGGGAACAGCGCCGTAAGCGGTGCGCGCAGCGATGCCACCGGCAAGGTGTGCAGTGCGCTGCGCGTCAGACGTTGTTCTATCGCCGTGCGGACATTTTGTTCGTACTGCCAGTAACGGCGCAGGTACAGTCGCTGACCGGCCAGCACCAGCGGCGAATTGCCTGCGCCTTCGCTGACCAGCGTCGGGTGCGCCAGCGCCGACAGCCACTCCGTCAGCGTCAGGTGTTCCAGCACGGCGGCGGGGCGGATCACCGCGCCATCGGCATGATCGCCGTCAGGCGGCAGCGAAAGTGAAAAGGCGCTATCATCGAGCGTGGCCTGCAAGTCCAGACACACATGGCCGCGCCCCAGCTGATAGCTGGTCAGCGCGGTCGCCAGCAATAACAGCGGATGAGCATCCGGCGCTTCCTTCGCCAGAAACGTCACCAGTGCGCGATCCAGTTCGCGCAGCCAGCCACATTCCACCCAGCTTGCCAGCAGTTGTGCGATATCTTCCCGGCTGTTGATTTTCATACATGTGCCTCACTGCCGCTGAACAGCGCGTCGAGTTGTTCCATTAACGCTTTATCCGGCCGCTGAACGCAGACGCCATTACCCGGCGCGTGGCTGCCGCGCAGGAAAAGATAGACTGCGCCGCCAATGTGCCGGTCATAGTCGTAGTCCGGCAGACGGGATTTCAGCAGACGATGTAGCGCAAACAGGTACAGTGTGAACTGCAAATCGTAGCGGTGATCCCGCATCGATTGCGTCATGGTGTTCTGGTCATACCCGCTGGCGTCATCGCCGAGCCAGTTAGATTTGTAATCCAGCACGTAATAACGCCCGTTGTGCTCAAACACCAGATCGATAAAGCCTTTCAGCATACCGTTGAGATCTTCCGCCACCAGCGGTGCGCGCTCCGCTCCTTCCAGCGTGTATTGCTGAACCAGCCGGTCGAGGTGGCGGGTCGGCACCTGCGTCAGCGGGAACCAGAACTCCATTTCCACCTGATAAGGCGGCAGTTCCGCCAGCGTGAAAGTGGTACCGTCAGGCAAGCCCAGCGGTTGCGTCAGTAACGCGGTCAGCCAGCCGGTCAGCGGCACGATCCATTTTTCCCAGCCCCGCGTATTACAACGCCGGGCAACCTGATCGGCGATTTTCGCCGGATCGGCCGCCAGCGCGGCAAACCCTTCGTCACCCGCCCATTCCAGCAAACCGTGCAGGAAATTACCCGGCGCAGGGCCGCGCGGGAAAGCATACAAATTTTCACCGGTCATCGGCTGCGGCAGCCCTTCCGGCTGTTCTTTTCCGGCATCACGGATTTTCTGATCTTCTAAATAACTGTCCTGCGCGGCGCTTTCGATTTCAGCCAGCGGCTCACGGTTCAGGTTTTCGGCCACGATATACGTACCGGCAGCCGCGATTTGCAGGCCGGAGAAACTCGTCACCCACCAGCGCGGCCCTTTATGGGTACGCAGTGGCGGACGTGGCCCGAGCGCCGGCAGCGTCTGCTCACTGCGATAAAGGGCACCGTCCGGCAGGGGCAGCGGCCAGGCACGGATGTTTTCCGTTTCCAGCGCCTGCAAACTCGCAGGCAGCGCATCCGCCTCAATGGTTTCCCCACCGTGGAAAAGATAACCGGGCGCGCTCTTTTCGAACTCTTTCAGCGGTGCCATACCTAGCCACAGCGCGTAACGTGAGCGGGTCAGCGCCACATAAAACTTACGCAGATCCTCGCCCAGACGCTCGCGGTCGGCCTGCACCAGTTGCTCATCCGTCGCACTCAGCGCGACTTCCAGTTCACCTTCCGGCGTATGCCATTTCAGCGGTGAATCCTGTTTTTTAACCGCGCGGAACGCACAGGCAAACGGCAGGAACACCAGCGGATATTCCAGCCCTTTGGATTTATGTACCGTGACCACTTTCACCAGATCCGCATCACTCTCGAGACGCAGTTTGCGGGCATCGCCGCCCTGATGTTCATCCTGACATTGTTCCGCCAGATAGCGGATCAGCGCATGTTCGCCGTCGAGTTGCACGCTGGCCTGTTGCAGCAGTTCGGAAAGGTGCAGCAGATCGGTCAGCGCACGCTCGTCGCCCCGGCCAAGCAGACGGCGCGGCACGTCGAATTCCCACATCAGGCGGCGCAGCATCGGCAAAATGCCCTGCTTGCGCCAGCAGGTGCGAAACGCCTGAAATTGTTGCACGTAGCGTTCCCACTCATTCTCGTCCTGATTCAGCCGGTCTAGCGCCTCCCAACTGAGGTTGAGCGAAGGCGTGGCAAGGGCAGCGCGCAGCAGACGGTCGTTTTCCGGCGCGGCACAGGCCGCCAGCCAGTATTGCAACTCCCCCGCCTGCGCACTTTCAAAAATCGATTCTTTATCGGAAAGATAAACACTGCGCACGCCGCGTTTCGACAGCGCGGTGCGCACCGCCGCCGCTTCACGGCCGGTATTCACCAGCACCGCCACATCGCCCGGCATTACCGGTTTCAGGGTTTCACCGGGCAGCCCGAAACCGGCAGCCCCTTGCTGGCCGAGGCGCAACAAGCGGACGATTTCCGTTGCACAGCCTTCGGCCATCAGCTGGACATACTGCGTTTTCGGCAAGGTGTCCGGCTGATTTTCCGGGTACCACAGCGTCATCGCCGCCGCTTCGGCATCATCAATCACCAGCGTGTCGGCGCGCCCTTTGGCTTCCACCGGCAGGAACGGCACCTGATTGTCACCGTCACGACGGAACAGGAACGCGCCCTCCCCTGCGCGGCGCTTCTCTGCCAGTTCAAACACCTGATTGACTGACGCCACCATCGCGCGGGTGGAACGGAAATTGGTCGCCAGCGTGTAGTGACGGCCACCGGTATCGCGACGGGCGCGCAGATAGGTGTAAATATCCGCGCCACGGAAGGCATAAATCGCCTGTTTAGGGTCGCCGATCAGGATCAGCCCCTGCTCCGGCGCGTTTTCCGCCACGCGGTAAACGGCGTCAAAAATACGGTATTGCAGCGGATCGGTATCCTGAAATTCGTCGATCATCGCCAGCGGAAATTGCGTGCGGATGATCTCCGCCAGCCGCGCACCGTTGTCGCTGCGCAGGGCGGTATCGAGACGGGTCAGCAAATCATTGAAACCCATCTGTGCACGCTTTTGCTGCTCAGCGTCAAAGCGGTGCTGGATCCAGCGGCAGGCGTGTTGCAGCAAACCGCTGCGGGCGTCCGGCAGGCTTTCAAGACGGGCTTTCAGGGTTTCCATCGCCGTCAGCGCCGGATGTTCAGGGGGATCGCCCTGTTTCCAGCATTCCCTTAAACCGGCGGGAGTAAGGCGCGTCCAGCCCGTTTTCAGATCCGGTATCACGTCGTCCGTCGTCGCCCAGGTGTGCAGTTTTTCCAGCCACGGATTGAAAAACCGCGCCTGAATTTTTTTGCCATCGACCACTTTCGCCGCCACCGCACCTTCGAGCATGGTGCGCAGTTCCTGCGTCCATTGCGGCCAGTCTTGTTTCAGCGCCGCCAGTTCTGCGGCTTTCTGGTTATTGACCGTCTCGCACACCTCGGCGGGCGTCTGATCAGACCCCAGTGCGTCGGCATACTCCAGCAACGGCATTACGCTGCGGTGCAGGTCTTCCGGCGACCGCCACCAGCCGCGTAACGTTTTGATTTCCGCCTCGCTGAGCGGGAAGTAAAAACTGCGCCAGTAATCGCGCACCACGTTCATCAGCAGTTCGGTCTGATCGGTTTCCAGCGTCTGGGTAAACAGGCTGTCGCTGTCGAATGCGTGCTCGCCAAGCATACGGTTACACCAGCCGTGAATGGTCGATACGGCAGATTCATCCATCCACTCCGCCGCCAGTTGCAGCTTGCGCGCACAGCCCGGCCACTGCTCCGGCGTATATTCCGCGCGCAGATCCTGCAAAAATTCATCGCAGGCTGAAGGCGCCAGCGGATCTTCTAAAAAACACGCTGCCGCCGTCGACAGCCGTTCGCGAATTCGATCGCGCAGTTCTTTGGTGGCCGCGTCGGTAAATGTCACCACCAGAATTTCCGGCGGTGTCAGCGGGCGGCTGAAGGCATTGTCGCCACCGTGACCGAGCACCAGCCGCACATACAGCGCGGCGATGGTGAAGGTTTTGCCGGTCCCGGCGCTGGCTTCGATCAGGCGGCTGCCCGTCAGCGGGAAGTTCAGTACGTTCAGGGGTGAGGGCAACGTTTGTTCCGTCATTCCTTCGCTCCTTTTTTGCTGCGGGAAAGGTGACTGATTAATGGGGTCAGCAGCGTATCAGCCAGCCGGGCAAACTCGCCGTCTGCCCATAGCGTGGCAAAATCCGGCCATGCGCGGGCCAGATAGGCATTGCTGTCGCGTTCACCAAATTTCATGTTAGCCGGATCGTGATTCTCATAACTGTCACGGGCAGCCAGCCAGGCATCGCTGTCCGGCGCGCTGTTTTCCGTGCCCTCTTTTTTCAGCCAGACAAAGGCGGTTTTCACTGCCAGCGGCAACGGGCGTAACTGCCCCGCTTTCCACGTGGTAATCAGCGTTTTCCATATGTCCTGCGCCTGTGCAATATCCAGCGGCGGCAGTTCAGCAGTGCCGTTTTTACTGACGATCACCGTGTGCATCGGCTGTCCGTTAAGGTGTCCGGCGAGGTGTGCGACCCAGTAAGGCAGCAGGCGGTCAAAGCGGTAACTGCGCTCTTTGGTCATGATGCCGATGCTTTCCAGCACCACGCGCGCACGGTCGCCCGCCGCATTTGCCCGCAGTTCACTCAGCCAGTCGGAGAACATCACGCCGCCGGTGTCATCTTCCAGCGCCTCATTTGCCAGCGGTTGCGGCCAGTTATCGAGTACCTGCTGATAACTGGCAAACAAGGTGTCCATCGGCTCGGCGAGATCTTCGCTCAGCACCGCAGCGAACTCGCCCGGAGCCAGTTCGCCGCGCCGCTCAATGCGTTCAAGTTGCTGACGCAACACATCCTGCCGCGAAACGCCTGCTTCCAGTGCCTGTTTCTGCGCGCGGATCAGTTCATCCTGCAAACGCCAGTTTTCCAGCGCATTGATGTCGAACGGCTCCTGATCTTCGCTGCCGGGATCTTCCAGCTCAAAATAGATGTTCAGCCGCTGGCGGAAGAAACTGCGCACCGGGTCGGACAGAAAATCCGACAACTGCCGCAGTGTCAGCGCGCCTTCCTGTTCAACAGGTTGCAGCGGTTGCGCCACCACGGCGGCGGCTTCGGCTTCCAGACCGGCGCGCCATTCGTGGGCATAGCTGAACAACGTGCTGCCCTGACTGAAGTAATCGCGGTTGAACGGTTGCAGACGATGTTCGACGGTCAGCGCAGGCAGTAGCTCCCCGCCATTTTCCGCTTTCCAGCCCGCCGCCACATGGTCGCGCAACTGTGCCACCAACACGGAAGGCGGCCGTTCGGTATTGTCGTGAATGCTGCGACCAACCCAGCTGATATGCAGACGCTCACGGGCAGAAAGCAGCGCCTCAAGGAACAGGTAACGGTCATCTTCGCGGCGGGAACGGTCACCCGGACGGTAATCACGCCCCATCAGGTCAAAATCCATCGGCACGCGGTTACGCGGATAATCGCCGTCATTCATGCCCAGCAGATAGACGTGGCGGAACGGAATGGCGCGCATCGGCATCAGGGTGGCAAAGGTCACCGCCCCGCCGAAGAATGGCTGTGTCAGACCTGACTGGTCGAACTGCGCCAGCCAGTGATCGCGCACCACCGACAGCGGCAGTTCAGCCTGCAAATCGACGCTTTCACAGGCAGCCAGCCAGGTTTCCAGCTCGCCATGCAGACGCACTAAAATGAAGCCGTCTTCGCCGTCATCCTCGCTGAAGTACTGAGAAAGGATGTCGCGCAGGCGTTCGCCCCACACCGGCGGCGTCGCGGGTTCACGCAACTGACGCCAGGTGTCGTCGAGGCAGTTGAGCAGATGCGACAGCGGACCGATCAGCGCCGCATCCAGCCCGCCGATTTCATCCAGCGGTTCGATATCCGCCCACGCCTCGCCGCTGCCCACCGCATAACCGAGCAGCATACGTTGCAGGCCGAAGAACCAGCTGTTTTGCTCCGGCGATAACGGCAGTTCGAGGCTCTGACGCTGTTCCGCATGCAGCCCCCAGCGCACGTTAGCGGCACGTATCCAGCGATGCAGCAGCGGCAGTTGCTCTTCTTCGATGCCGAAACGCTGACGCACGGAAGGCACGTCGAGTAAATCCAGCAGATCGCTGACGGCAAAACGCGACTGCGGCAGGCTGAGCAGGCTTTCCAGCGCACCGAGTAAGGAGTTGTTCTGGCGCGGCCCCTGATCGGCAACGGTAAACGGGATATAGCGCGGGTCGCTGCGTTCCGTCAGGCCAAATACCGCCTGAATGTGCGGCGCATAGCCGTTGATATCCGGCACCATCACGATAATGTCGCGGGCTTTCAGCGTCGGATCAGCCGCCAGCGCGGCCAGCAACCGGTCATGCAGCACTTCCACTTCGCGCTGCGCGCTGTGGGTAATAAAGAAACGCAGGGAATCGTCCTGCTGAACATCCACCGCAGGCCATTCTTCGATCGTTTCCGCCAGCGGACGCAGCTGCAAAATGTCTTCCTGCAACTGGTGCAACAAGGTGTCGGTGCCGTTTGAGGTAAAGAGGTCGATACGCGGGATCACCGGCGCAAGCTGCGAAGCATAGGATTCGTGGTTGTCATATTCATTCAGCAGGCCGATATAATCGCGCCCCTGCTTGCCCCATGCCGCGAGCAGCGGATGCGCATGCTGATGAAGTTCATCTTCAGCGATCACCTGCGGCATGCCCGGCTTGCGTAATTGCCGGATCCGCTCCGCACGCAGCAGATCTTTATCGGCGATGATATCGCTCCAGTCGTGTTCGCACGGGTTATGCACGCACATAAAGATGTGTGTCCAGCGCCCCAGTACCGCCAGCACTTCAAGGGATTGTTGCGGCAGCGAGGAAATACCGAACACCACCAGCCGCGAGGGCAATCCGGCCGGACGCGGATCTTCAGGAAGGGTTTGTGCATGTTGCAGAAAACGCTGATGCAGCGCCGCACGGCTGGTGCCGCGCTCGTTTTCAGGCACATCCGCCAGCAGCGCACGCCACAGTTGCGGCTGCCACAGCAGGTTTTCCGGTAAGGGTTCGCTGCCCTGGCGGCTGGTGCGCAGGACGTCCTGCCCGATGCCCCAGTCTTCCAGCCAGTCGGCACGGTAAACCTGATACTGATCGAATAAATCCGCCAGACGCTGCGCCAGCTGATGCAGTTTACGCATGTCGCCGTCTTCTTTTAAGAAACGGGCCAGCGGCGCAAACACCGGTTCTGCCAGCAGTTCAGGCAACAGGCGGATCAGTCGCCAGGTCAGCAACGGCCGGTCAAACGGGGACGATTCCGGCACCTGTTCTTTGCCAAGCACCGCGCGGTAAACCTGCCAGAAAAAACGCGCCGGAAGCTTGATATCCAGCGCCGCCGCAATTCCGCAGCCACCGTCCGCCACATCACGCGCCAGCGCCAGTTTCAGCCACTGGTTGATGCCGTTGCTTTGCACCAGAATCACTTCGTTTTCCAGCGGCGACAGCGGATGCGCCGCCATCCACGTGACCAGCACATCCCTCAGCGCCTCTGAGTGATTTCCGTGTAATACCATCAAACCTGAATTCACGCCCGCATCCCTTGTTATCGCCTGTCAGGGGTGAGATTTTGCGTTCATTTGGAAAGGATTGAAAGGACAGAAAAGAAAAGAGGCAGGGCTTGCGGCCTGCCTCGTAGCAAAATGTAACGCGCTGAAAATTAGCTGCGCATTTTACGAGCCGCCCCGATCATTCCGTCCAGCCATTCCTGATGGCCGTTGATCATCGGGTTAGGTCGGGTTACCGCTAAATCGCGTGCCGGTTTACCGTTTTGCGTTTCCTGCGTCAGGATACGCACACGGCCGCCGGAAAGTTCTTCGATAAGCCACGCGTGATGCACGTCGAGACGGGTGTCGGCGTCGCCTTCTGCCCAGCCGTGCCACGCCATGCGCGCTGGCTGCCCGTTGACCGGCGGCACGTATTCCGTCACCTGCGCTTCGACCGGGAAACCAAAGGTACTGAACCGGAAACGGGCACCGTCGCTCAGGCCCGGCCCCGTGCCGTCGTAGAAAGCAATATCAGACGCGTTGCTGTAATACACCGGCCAGGCGGCAGTGTTATCCAGTTGTGCCCAGAGTTCGTCAACCGTCACGCCGGTGATGATCATTTCGTTTGACGCGAAGTTGTCGGTTTCGCCGGGGATATAGCCTTGCGGCCAGTGAATCGCATTCATATTTACTTCCTTTGTATTGAGTTATGTACAGGGAACAGCCCGCAGGCTGGCGTGCATAAAGAATACGCAGGGCTGAGATATTACGGAAATCACACCTTGTGATACTTACCATTTCTGATTTTTATATCTGGATGGCGGGCAAAAAAACAGGCAGAAGAAGACTTCTGCCTGCCGGTTATTTCACTGATTCATCAGCAATGATCACTGAATGCTGTAACGCTCAAGCCAGTGCGCGTAAGGCGCAGGCAGAACCCACGAAGGATTGTCTTCGCCCAGTTCTTTTGCCAGCGCATACGGATAATGCGGGTTGGCGAGCATTGCGCGGCCAATCATCACCAGATCCATATCTTGTTCGCTGATGCAACGCTCGGCCACGTCTGCCGACGCAACGCCCCATGAGCTTGCCACCGGCAAACCAGCCTCTTCACGCACGCGGCGCGACACCGGCGCCAGGAAACCGGCACCCCAGGGAACCTGTGCTTCCCAGGTGGAGAAACCGACGCTGACGTTGAGCATATCCAGCCCTTTTTCGCGCAGGATACGGGTCAGTTCGATGGATTCCGCCAGCGTTTCTTCATCGCGACCGTCGTATTCGATCACGCCAAAACGCGCGGTGATCGGCAGGTTTTTCGGCCAGACCGCGTTAACGGCATCGAAAGTCTCAATCAGGAAACGGCTGCGACCGGCGAAGTCACCGCCGTATTCGTCAGTGCGGGTGTTGGAATGCACGGAGAAGAAGCTTTGTGCCAGATAGCCGTGGGCAAAATGCAGTTCCAGCCATTCAAAACCGGCATCGCGTGCGCGTTTTGCGGCAGCGACAAAATCCGCCATCACGCGCTGGATATCGGCTTTGGTCATTTCTTTCGGCACTTTTGGCAGATGTTTGCCGAATGCGACAGCGGATGGCGCAAGGGTCGCCCAGCCACGCGGATCGCCTTCCACAATATGATCGTCCCCTTCCCACGGCAGATTGGCGCTGGCTTTACGGCCTGCATGTCCGATCTGGATCCCCGGTACCGCGCCTGCGGCTTTGATAGATTTGGCGATTTTCGCCAGTTCAGCGGCCTGTTCATCGTTCCAGATCCCAAGACATCCCGGGGTGATCCGGCCTTCCGGCGATACGGCCGTCGCTTCGACAATCACCAGACTCGCGCCGCCGCGTGCCAGCGTGGCGTAATGCACCTGATGCCAGTCGTTCGGCACGCCATCGGTGGCGGAATACTGGCACATTGGCGGAACGGCAATGCGGTTTTTCAGGGTGACGTCTTTCAGCGTAAACGGCGTGAAAAGTGCAGACATAATATTTCCTCGGTGGATTGGCGCATTTAGCACACAGAGTGCTGCCAAAGAGCTATAAGCAGAAGTATAGAAATATTATAGTGCGTATCAAATTTCGTTATAACTCAATCGGTGCCCTGCCTATGCGCAATCTGAAGAGTCTCGACCTCAACCTGTTAAAGACTTTCGATGCATTGCTCGACGAGCGCAGCGTGACCCGCGCCGCAGAGCGCCTTTCCCTGACGCAACCCGCTGTAAGCAGCATGCTGACGCGTCTGCGGGAAAGTTTTGATGATCCCTTATTCGTGCGGGCGCGCTACGGTATCGTGCCGACCGAACGCGCGCTGTCTCTGGCTAAACCGGTGAAACGGGTGATGGCGGAAATCGGCGCGCTGTTACAGCCGGAGGTATTTATACCCGCTGACTGCGAGATGACGTTTACCCTCGCCGCCACCGATTACGCGCTGGGCGTGATTATCGTGCCGTTTTTTTCCCTGTTACAGAAGCTCGCGCCGGGTATTCATCTGTCGGTTCAGCGGGTTGAGGATTCGACCCTTTCGGGGCGGCTGGAGCGCGGTGAAATCGACCTGGCGCTGCTGACGCCGGAGTCCACGCCGCCCGATCTGCATATCCGCCATTTATATGATGAACGTTATGTATGTACGCTGCGCAAAGGCCATCCGGCGCTGAATCAAGGCACGATCTCGCTGGAGACATTTTGTCAGTACGACCACGCGCTGGTGTCACTGAGCGGCGAAAATTTTGCCGGCGTGACGGATACTGCCCTTCACGCGCTGGGAAAAAAACGCAACGTGGTGCTGTCGGTGAACAGTTTTCTGGTGCTGCCGCCGGTTTTACAGACCACGGATCTGATCGCCGTAGTACCGGAACGGCTGGTGCGCGATGCCGCAGGGCTGGAAGTGATGCCGCCACCGCTGACCATTCCTGGCTTTACCAAAGTCGCCGCGTGGCACGAACGCTCGCATCTTTCCGCCGCACATCAGTGGCTGAGACAGCAACTGGCGCAGGTCTGTAGCGGGCAGTAATGACGTTTTCTGAAACATCGATAAAATCTGCCTATAAGGATCCATACCATGGAAAAACTGCCAGCCATCACCATCACATATTGTTCTCAATGCAACTGGCTGCTGCGCGCCGCGTGGATGGCGCAGGAACTGCTCAATTCGTTCAGCACCGATCTGGCGTCCGTGACGCTTGTCCCCGGTACCGGCGGCATCTACGAAATCAAAGTCGATGACGAAATCATCTGGGAACGCAAACGCGACGGCGGTTTCCCCGATGCCGCGCCGCTTAAACAGCGCGTGCGCGATATCTGTTTCCCGGAAAGATCGCTGGGGCATGTAGATAAGAAGAAGACAGGTGACGAATAAGTTCTGAGGCTGCGGCTCTCCCCGCAGCGCGTTAACGGCTCACCCCGCTTTCAGCATATCAAACACCACCTGCGCAAAGCCTTTGGCGAGTGCGGGATTGGAAAGATACTGCATCATCATATTTTGCTGAGCTGCATTGCAGTCCATGATGGCCTCATCAACAGCTTTTGGAAAATCGCCTAACATCGCTTGTTCACGGGTGTTATTAGCAAGCTGCGTCATGACAGCCGTGTTTTCTGAGATCTTGTCTTTAACTGTGAAAGCACAGTTGATCATATCTTTATCCGTCAGATGGTCACCGACAAAAAGCGCATTCAGACGTTCAAGGATCTGCGACATAAAGTCTTCTTGCTTGTCTTTGGGTTTCGCCGATCCGACGTCGTTACCGGGCTGCAAACCCTCTTCCGCACTGGCCGCGGTGAGGCGCAGTTGCTGTTCGCGCATTTTCGACAGGCGGTAATGGCTCATGACCACATTCTGCAAATCCACGTCGTCTTCCTGCACGTTTGATTCGCGCAGCAGCGGGCGCAGATGCCGCGCGAACAGGCTGAGTTTCTCCAGATCCTGATTGTCGTAATCGACGATCTGCGAAATGAATTCATAAAAGCGCACAAAGCTGCCGAGATCTTTTTTGAAAATTTCCAGCCGGTCTTTTTCCCGTTTGCATTCTTTAAAGGTGTTTTCTGCATTGGCGATTAATATCGGCTCGCGGGTCGTTTTGGTGATCTCGAACATGCGTTTGGATTGCAGATAGGCTTCAGTCGCCGAGGCATAGCGTTTTTCCCAGCGTTCCACGGCTGGTCGGCTGATATTGCTCAGTGCCGCGCCAGATTTGTTTTTACTGAAAAAGGCGGTGCAGAACTGTTCGACTTCACGCCATTGAAAAATCCCGCTGGTGCGCAGTTTTTCAAACAGCTCAAACACCAGCGCCGGGTCAGACACATCCGTCAGTTCAGCGGTCTGATAATAGGGCCGGAAGGCTTGCAGGATGTCATCCGGGTCATTCACAAAATCGAGAATAAAGGTGCCTGATGCCGCTTTGACGGGATATATACGGTTAAGGCGCGACAGAGTCTGCACACATTCGACGCCGCCGAGCGGTTTATCGACATACATGGCACACAGTTTTGGCTGGTCAAATCCGGTCTGGAATTTGTTCGCCACCAGCATCACCTGATAGTCGTCGCTGTCGAAAGCTTTGCGCATATCACGCCCCTTCAGGCCGGGGTTCATGTTGGTTTCTGTATATTTCTGCCCCAGCTGCGCCTCGCTGTTCGGGTCGTTTTCGCTGAATTCCACTTCACCGGAAAACGCCACCATGGCGCTGATTTTCTGGTAATGATTCTGGTGAATGTACTTATCGAACGCCAGTTTGTAACGCACCGCTTCCTTACGCGAGCTGGTGACAACCATCGCTTTAGCCTGCCCGCCGAGCAGGTTCATCACGTGGTTTTTATAGTGCTCGATAATCACTTTCACTTTCTGCGCGATGTTGTAATCGTGCAGCCGCACCCACTGAGTCAGGCGTCTGTTGGCCTTTTTGTCATCGACTTCTTTGTCGGCATCCGCCTGTTTCTGCGCCAGTTTGTAGGCCACATGATAAGTGACGTAATTTTTCAGCACGTCGAGAATAAAGCCCTCTTCGATGGCCTGTCGCATGGAATACACATGAAACGCCTGCGGCCGGTTGGTTTTCGATGCCGGTTCGTTCGGGTTGGGAAGACGGCCAAACAGCTCCAGCGTTTTGGCTTTCGGCGTGGCTGTGAAGGCGTAATAGTTGAGATTATTGCTGCCGCGCCGGGCAGCCATGGTGGCGTCCATGATGTCTTCGGAGGACAACTCAACGTCGTCGCCGGTGTTCTCCAGCATCAGCACTTCTTTCAGCTGGCGCGCGGTCGAACCGCTTTGCGAAGAGTGCGCCTCATCGGCAATGATCGCGTACTGGCGTTGTTTCAGGCTCAGGCTGTTTTCGATCGCTTTCAGCACATGCGGGAAGGTCTGGATGGTGACGATGATGATCGGCTGCGAGTTTTCCAGCGCCGCCGCCAGTTTATCGGCTTTCGAGCCGTCACCGGTTTTGTTATTGATGCGCCCGACCACGCCGTCGGCATGTTCGAACTGGTAAATGGTGTCCTGAAGCTGATCGTCCAGCACCGTGCGGTCGGTCACCACGATCACCGAGTGAAACTGCTTTTGTCCGTCTGCGGCATACAGCGTCGAAAGCTGATGCGCCGTCCAGGCAATCGAATTGGATTTGCCAGATCCGGCACTGTGCTGGATCAGGTATTTATGCCCGCAGCCTTCCTGCACGGCGGCGCGCACCAGTTTATTCACCACATCCCACTGGTGATAGCGCGGGAATATCAGCGTCTCTTTCTTGTATTTCAGCCCCTGCCAGTCTTCTTTTTCTTCGATTTGCAGATGCACATAACTGCCCAGAATGGTCAGCAGATTGGCGGGCAGCAACACTTCATTCCACAGATAATCCGTCGCGTAACGGGTCTGATCGGCGGGCGTCGGATTGCCCTTTCCGCCTTCCGGCGTGCCTTTGTTAAACGGCAGAAAATACGTCTCTTTGCCCGCCAGCCGGGTGGTCATAAACACGTCGTGCTGACTGACAGCAAAATGCACCAGCGTCCCGCGCTTGAAAGTCAGTAACGGCTCCGGTTTTTTGGTCGCCGGATCTTTCGGCAGACGGGTGTCTTTGTACTGAGCGACCGCACTTTGCACCGTCTGTTTGAACTCAGATTTGAGTTCCAGCGTGGCGACCGGCAGACCGTTGACGAATAACACCAGATCGAGCCGCCAGCGTTTGGCTTTCACCCCGCTTGCCGCGAAATGCTCCGCGCTGGCATAGGGGCTGTACACCAGTTCCGGCACCACGCGGCAGATATTCTGCCGGTAGCGCGCCAGCGTCTCCGGGTTCAGGCCGTGCTCGGGTTTGAACTGACAGAGGGAGAAATCCGCATTACGGATCTTCAATCCGTGACGCAGAACACCGAGCGTGCCATAGGTGCGGGAAAGTTTATCCGTGGCAATAATGTCGGCTTTGTTCAGTTGCGTCAGCAATGCATCCAGGAAATGACGTTCGGTGTCGTGCGGATACACCCGCGCCAGCTTCTCCCACGCTTTCGGCTGCGTGGTCTGCACAAAGGTCAGAACGTCCTGAAGATACAGCGCCCGCTGGCGATCGTAACCGTCCGGTTTACCGCTGATCCAGCCGTTTTCGCAAAGCTGCGAGATCATTTCATCCTGAAAAATCCGCTCTTTGGTCAGATCCGACATCATGCCGTCACCTCGTCGGATTCTGTCTGCGTGACAGGAACCTGCCAGTCACGCACGTCGATTTTGCCGGTGACAGCGGCGGAGATCAGGGCGGTGCGGCGTTCTTTGAGGAGTTCGATTTGTTGTTGCTGGAGATCGATAAGGGTATCGATTTTGGCGGTTTCGTGATCGAGGAAGGCGGCGATTTGGAACTGTTCCTGCGGGGACGGTAACCAAATATTTACAGAACGTAGAATTGCCTGAGTAATACTGAAAACCTTTACCCCTTTCACAGAATACTTAATCTGACTTCTTAGTTCAGAGCAATCGAAAAGGTAAGCATAGTAGCGCCTATTCCCTCCCCCATAAGGACGAGCAATAATGGTATGGTAACCGGCAAATACAGAGTCATTGCTAACCAGTTGAGTGAAATTTCCTGAACCTTCGATATCTTCAGAAGTATCAGCAAAAACCAGGTCGCCTTTATTCAGCAATGAATTAGGAGAAGATATTAGATACTGTGTACTTACACATTTGAGAGGATGTTTTCCGGGATCAACTTCGAATGCATATTTTGAATGAACCTCTCCATAATTAACACAGTGAACCCCTTCATCCATCAGATTTTCTTTAGTAATCGCTAATCCTTTTCCGAATGAAAAAAGATATCGCATCTTATTCACACGCCAACCTTCAGGAATTTCCCCCAACCACTCAACCCCAGACTCCTTATATTCCCCATACGCCTTATACCGCCCGCTCATGAATGCACCTCCTGCAACAGCGCCATAATTTCGGCACTGATCGCATCGAGGTCGGCGTCGATCTCTTTCAGATCTCTTGGCGGCTGATAAACATAGAAATGGCGGTTGAACGGGATCTCGTAACCGACGACGCCGATTTCGTTGTCCCTGGCATCGCGTTTGTCGGCGTTGATCCAGGCGTCACTGACGTGCGGTTTGACCTCACGTTCGAAATAGCTCTCGATAAGCACGCTGGTGGCGATGGCAGGATTAAGCGGGACGTTTTCGTTGTCGCGTAAATCGCCGTCCTGTTCAAATTCCACCACCTTGCCTTTGTAGCGGAACGCGCCGTACAGCGGCTGTTCGCTTTCTTTCAGGACTTTTTTCACCACCGGTTCGGCTGCCGGATTTTTGCGGGTGACCGCCTCGATAAACTGCTTTTTCTCTTTGTTATCCAGCTTCACACCGGCGGTACTGAGCGCGTTTTTCAGGGCATTTTCAAAGAGATTGAAATCGTTGCTGACGCTGTGTTTACCGCCGTCCGTGGTGCCAATAGCGGTCTGGATCTGACGCGCTTTCTCCATCAGCGCACGTTGTGCCAGCCATAATTTTCCCGCGCTTCTTCCGGCAGATCCATGGCATTGACGGTGTGCGCCTGCGTCACGACCGCGTCTTTGCTGTTTTCCAGCACGCATTCCAGACGGCGTAATAAGGCGAAGGGAAGGATGATGCGTCCGTACTGCGACTGTTTGAAATCACCCCGTAGCAAATCAGCCACTGACCAGATAAAGGCAGCGGTGTGGGAAAAGTCCATTTTAGACATGCGGGTATCCGTCGGAATAATAATACACATAAAGAGTGCGGGTATTATCCGGCGCAAAAAAACCAATTACCACTATTTTATGATCTGAATCAATGAGTTAGACGTTAACGTAACTTAAGCAGCTATTACCCCTCGGCACTATTTTAGTGTGACGTACTTCAAGTTTTTCCCGTTCCTGCCGATACATTAGACTTAAGATTCCTTCCAGGGAAACGCCCATGTTAAAGACCATCCGTTCGCGCATTATCACAGCCTGTATCGCCATCGTGGCGTGCTCGCTGATCATCAATACGTTTCTTAGCTATACCGTTGCAAACAAATACAACAGTCAGGCGACAGACAATACGCTGAACGCCCTGACGTCCAGCCACACGCAAGGGATCAGCGATTGGGTTAATGCAAAAACAGGGATGATCGTTTCACTGCAACAGGTCGCGATGTCTGAAGATCCGATCCCGGTTCTCAAACAGATCGCCAGTGCAGGCGGCTTTACCAACGTGTATGTCGGTTACGCCAACCGCACTGCGAAGTTCTCTGATCCGACCGGTGTGCCTGCGGATTACGATCCGACTGGTCGCCCGTGGTACAAGCAGGCGGAAGCCGCCGGACACGCGGTGGCGACGCCGCCTTATATCGACGCAGGCACCGGTAAGCTGGTGGTCACTTTCGCGGTACCGGTGATGGATTCCGGCACGCTGAAAGCGATTGTGGCGGGCGATGTGTCGATGGACAGCGTCGTCAATAACGTCAATACCATTCACCCGACGCCGGGCAGTTTCGGCATGCTGGTGGATAAATCCGGCGTGATCATTGCGCATCCCGACGCCAGTCTGGCACTGAAGCCGTTTACTGCGCTGGCAGAAGGAGTGAATTTGCAGGATGTGTTTGCCGCCAACGCGCCGGTGGATATCCGTCTCAATGGCGCGGTGAAGCGCGTCCGCGCAATGCCGGTCGCGGGCACGGAGTGGTTCACGCTGGTGGCGCAGGATAAGAAAGAATCCACCGCCGGTATGCGTTCCCTGCTGACCTCATCGGTGATTACGCTGCTGGTGATCGTGCTGATTTCTGCCGCCATTATCGGGCTGATGATCAGTAAGTCCTTCCACCGCCTTTCTGTGGTGCGTGACACGCTCAATGCCATCAGTTCCGGCGAAGACGATCTGACACAGCGCCTGCCGACCGACGGTCACGATGAAGTGACGCAGATTGCGCACGCCTTCAACACTTTCGTCGATAAGCTCAGCAAGGTGATGTCGGAAATCCGCACCACCAGCGAATCGGTCAAAATCGCCGCTGACGAGATCGCGGCGGGGAATAACGATCTGTCAGGACGTACCGAGTCTGCGGCGGCCAGTCTGCAACAAACGGCGGCTTCCCTTGAGCAGATCACCGCGACCGTGTCTCAGTCGGCCAGTTCGGCCAAACAGGCCTCCGACACCGCGAAATCCGCGTCAGAGGCCGCCACGCGCGGTGACGAAGTGGTGACGAAAGTCATTACAACGATGGAAAGCATCGAAAGTGCCTCGTCGAAAATCGGCGATATTACCGGCGTCATCGACGGTATCGCTTTCCAGACCAATATTCTGGCGCTGAACGCCGCGGTGGAAGCCGCGCGCGCAGGCGAACAGGGACGCGGTTTTGCGGTGGTCGCCAGCGAAGTGCGCAGTCTGGCACAGCGCAGCGCCCAGGCGGCGAAAGAGATCAAAGTGCTGATCGAATCCACCGTCAGCAGTGTCGCTTCCGGTTCCGCGCAGGTGCGTCTGGCCAGCGACAGCATGAGCGAAATCGTCAGCAATGTGTCGAACGTCAGCAGCGTGATGCTGGAAATCACCCACGCCTCGGAAGAGCAGATGCTGAGTATTCACGAAATTAACCGTGCCATTACCCAGCTCGACGGCATGGTGCAGCAAAACGCCGCGATGGTTCAGCAATCCACCGGTGCCGCGTCGGCGTTACAGGAACAGGCCACCGGTCTGGCCGTCGCCGTGGGGCATTTCCGGGTCTGATTCCGCCGCAGTAATGATAAAAACAGCCGGACGGTGTTGGCGTCCGGCTGATCATTCCCTTCCCCGTTCTCCGGTTTTTGCCGCAAAACTTGCCGACAATCGGTCGAGCAGGATCGCCATCAGCACCACGACCACGCCGCTTTGTAATCCCAGCCCGATATCCAGTTGCTGAATGCTGCTGAGAATGTCATTGCCCAGCCCGCCTGCGCCGACCATTGAGGCGATGATCACCATCGACATCGCCATCATGATGGTCTGATTGATGCCTGCCATGATCGCCGGTTGCGCGGCGGGCAGTTGCACCTTCCACAGCAGTTGCCACGGCGTACAGCCAAAAGCCAGACCGGCTTCGATCCGCGCCACGCTGACCTGGCGGATCCCCAGATCGGTCAGACGCACCACCGGCGGCATGGAAAATAAAATGGTGGCGAAAATACCCGGCGGACGCCCGAGGCCAAACAGAATGGTCGCGGGGATCAGATAGACAAACGCAGGCATGGTCTGCATAAAATCCATCAGGGTGCGCACCACGCTGCCGACGCGGGCACGGCGGGCGCTCCAGATGCCCAGCGGAATGCCGATCAGCAGGCTGAAGAACGTTGACGACAAGGTCAGGGAAAGCGTGACCGACGCATGTTCGCTGTAGCCGCTGTAAATAATATAGAGCGTGGCAAGCAGGGCAAAAAGCGCAAAACCTTTGCCGATGCGCCACGCGCCAAGCACGACGGCGATGATCACCAGCCCCCACGGCGTCAGCCAGCCGGTCAGGGTTTCCAGACCGCCCGCAAACGCATCAATGCCTGCCGACAGACCATCAAAAAAACCGCCCGTGTGCGTCAGCAGCGTGTGGATGGCGCTGTCGATCTGGCGGCTGAAATCTAAGGGGTAGGCCATAACGTTCTCTGCTCAAAAAAGGATTATTCTGGCGGTTGCCAGACATCGGCATAAGATTCCGCCAGCTGCCAGCGCGAGGTGTCGACGCCGGAGAAAAAGTGACGGACATAAGGCGATGCGGGCGCATTAATGATGTTTTCCGGCGTGCCGACCTGCACCAGTATGCCTTCCTGCATAATCGCAATGCGCGTCCCGAGCCGCAGCGCCTCTTCCATATCGTGCGTGACAAACACCACCGTGCGTTGCTGTTCCCGCTGCAATGCCAGCAACAGCGACTGCATCTCACGCCGGATAATCGGATCGAGGGCCGAAAAGGCTTCATCCATCAGCAACAACGCCGGATTCACCACCAGCGCCCTGGCGAGGCCGACACGCTGCTGCATACCGCCGGAAAGCTGAGGCGGATATTGTGTCGCGACGTGCGACAGCCCGACACGTTCCAGCATGGTTGCCGCACGCTGATGACGCACTTCCCGGCTGATGCCTGAGACTTCCAGCCCGAACGCGACGTTATCAAGCACGGTGCGTTCATCAAACAGCGCGAACGACTGAAAAACCATGCCGGTCTGGCCGCGCCGCAGGGTGATCATCTCGCGGGCATTCAGGCTGCCGAGAGCCTGCCCCTGAAACAGCACCTCGCCGCCGGTGGGCTGAATGAGAAAATTCAGCGTGCGCAGCAGCGTCGATTTCCCGGATCCCGAAAGCCCGACGATGACAAAAATCTCACCGGCATAAATCTGTAAATTAATATCGCTTAAGGCATTGGTGGACGGTGTATTCTGCGCACGGGAAAATAATGACTTTCCGGACGACGCAGAATAATTCTTAACGACATTGCGTAACTCGATGATGGGTTGCGACATAATGGCTTCACACAGGTTTTAATTACCTTATTACGCTAACTCAAAATAATGAATATAAGTTACCTCTTTTGAAAAACGCGATAGAGATATTTCGCATTAGCTTATTCATATTTTAGCAATGCATCGTCTTGATGCGGCAAAGTATGATGAAAATTCCACGCCTCGTTTAATAACCAGCGGGTGACTTTTTCCTGCTGCGCGGAGGCTGGTTTTCCCCCTGCGGTGATCAGATAATAGCCCCGTTCGGTGCGCACCTGCGGGCCGCAAATAAACAGTTGCTTGCTCTCCAGCAGCGCCGAAATCAGCGGCCGCCAGCCGAGGGCAATCCCCTGCCCCTCCACCGCCGCCTGGATCACCAGCGAGTAGGCATTGAAGGTCCGCGAACCGGCGTGATGATGCATCGCCACGCCCTGCGAACGGAACCAGTCTTCCCAGGTCAGCCAGCGTTGCGGGCGGGTTTCCGGCAGCTTCAGCAGCGGGAAATTCAGCAGATCCTGCGGGTTATGGTTCTGTTTCAGCTTTCGTATAACCTGTTCATTACACACAGGAATCACATCCTCCGGAAACAGCTTTTGCGCATGCGTCCCCGGCCAGTTACCGTTACCAAAGTAGATCGCCAGATGGGCATTGTTATCGCGAAAATTGTAGTCATTCGGTGAGGTCGATACCTGCACTTCCACCCCAGGGATCAGCGCCTGAATGGCGTTCATCCGGGGCATCAGCCAGTAGCTGGCGAAGCCCATGTCGGTGTCTATTCGCAGCGTGCTGCGCTGATGGCGCGTGCGTTGAATTTGCTCGCTGATGTCCGTCAGGCTGGTGCGGACAATCTGGTAAAGCGCATTGCCGGATTCGGTCAGTTGCACCCCGCGATGACGCCGTTCAAACAGCGGTCCGTTAAGGACATTTTCCAGCATCTGAATACGCTGACTGACTGCCGGTTGTGAAAGTCCGAGTTCATTTCCTGCCGCCGTAAAATTACCGTGGCGCGCGGCGGCCTCAAATACCACTAACACCTGTAAAGGCGGTAACTCTAATTTCCCTGCCATAACGCCACCTTATGCCATGATAATTTAATCACCTCTTCACAGAATGAAAAAGGCGTGCGATAAAAATATCACAGTTCACAAATTAAATTTTATTTCAGGTTAATGATGCTTATAAATAAACCGAATATCGTTATTCTTATGGCGGATCAACTGACCGCGGGCGCATTACGCACTTACGGAAATAATGTCAGCCTGACGCCGAATATCAACAAACTGGCGGATGAGGGCGTGGTGTTTGAATCGGCCTATTGCAGCAGTCCGTTGTGCGCGCCGTCGCGGGCGTCTTTCATGACCGGCCAGTTGTTGTCGAAAAACGGCGTCTTTGATAATGCGGCAGAGTTTCGCGCCGATTCCCCGACCTTTTGCCATTACCTGCGTGAACAGGGTTACCGCACGTGGCTGTCGGGCAAAATGCATTTCTGCGGCCCGGACCAGTTACACGGGTTTGACGAGCGCCTGACCACCGATATTTATCCGGCAGATTTTGGCTGGACGCCGGACTGGCAGCATCCCGACCGCCGTCTGGACTGGTTCCATAATATGAGTTCGGTACTGGAAGCCGGTGAGTGTGTGCGCACTAACCAACTGGATTTCGATGATGAAGCGTTGTTTATGGCCCGCCAGCGGCTGTATAACGCCGCCCGTAAACCGGACGATCAACCGTTTCTGTTACTGCTTTCACTGACCCATCCGCACGATCCTTTTGCCATTCCGCGCCGCTATCTTGACCGTTTCAATGAGGAAGATATCGATCTGCCGGTCACCGGTGCCGCCGATATTGAAGACGATGCACACTCGCAGCGTCTGCGCGCCATGTATCAGCTGGAAGAGGGATTGCTGAGCGACGCGCAAATCCGCCGTGCGCGCCACGCCTATTACGGTTCGATTGCCTATGTCGATGACTGCTTTGGTGAGGTGATCCGCACGCTGGAAGACACCGGGCTGTCGGAAGACACCGTGGTATTTGTCATCGCCGACCACGGCGAAATGCTGGGCGAGCGCGGCCTGTGGTACAAAATGACCTTCTTTGAAGGCGCGGTGCGCGTGCCGCTGATCGTGCATAACCCGAAACGTTTTACGCCGCACCGCGTGGCTGAAAATGTCTCGCTGATGGATTTACTGCCGACGTTCACCGAACTGGCGGGCGGCGAAGCCCGTCTGCGCCAGCCGGTCGCGCCGCTTGACGGCCACAGTCTGGTGCCGCATCTCAACGGGCAATCGGGCAGCGATGAGGCCTGCGGCGAATATCTGGCGGAAGGCGCTATCGAGCCGATGGTGATGATCCGTCGCGGCCCGTGGAAATACATTCATTCGCTCACCGAAGCGCCGCATCTTTACCATCTCGGTCAGGATCCCTTTGAACTGAAAAATCTGGCCTCTGATGCGCAATTCCGGGGCACCGTGGCAGATTTTGCCGCTGAAGTCGCCAGCCGCTGGGATCTGGAACTGCTCAACCGGCAGGTGCGGGCCAGCCAGCTTAAAAGGTTGTATCTGACCGACATCGCCGGTCGTGATGCCATTCCGCAGTGGGATTTTCAGCCCCATCAGGCGGCCTCCCAACGTTACATTCGCAATCACCAGACGCTGGACGAACAGGAAGCCTTTGCCCGTTACCCGCGCCCTAATCCACACCCGACAGGGAAATAATAATGATGATGATAAAAAAACTGACCTCACTGATGTTGCTTGCCGGTAGCAGCCTGCTGCCTTTAAGCAGTTTTGCCGCCGACGATGCCCGCTGCGCAACAGTGAATCAGTCCGATCCGGGCTGGACAGATATCGCCGCCACCAACGCCCTTTCCGGCGTGGTGCTGAACGCGCTGGGTTATCAGCAAAAAGTGCAGAATCTCTCGGTGGCACTGGCGTTTCAGGGATTGAAAACCGGTCAGCTGGATGTGTTTTTAGGCAACTGGATGCCCGCACAGGCGCCGGTGATTGCCAAATTTGCCGATGATGGCGCGATCAAAGTGGTCGGAGCAAACTTACCCGCCGCTAAATTTACGCTGGCGGTGCCGGATTACGTGGCAGCGGCAGGCGTGAAGGATTTTGCCGATCTGGAAAAATATGCCGCGAAGTTTGACCATAAAATCTATGGCATTGCGCCGGGTGCGCCCGCCAATCAGAACATCAAAAAAATGCTGGATACCCATGATTTCGGCCTGAAAGACTGGAGTCTGGTCGAATCGAGCGAAAGCGGCATGCTGGCGCAGGTCACGCGGGCGGTGGATCGTCATCAATGGATTGTGTTTCTGGGCTGGGAGCCGCATGCGATGAACACGCGTTTTAAACTGACTTATCTCAGCGGCGGCGACAAATGGTTTGGCCCGGACTACGGCAGCGCGACGGTGAATACGGTGACCCGCAAAGATTTCGCCAGCCAGTGTCCGAACCTTAACCGCTTCTTCACGCAGCTTAAATTTGATGTGCCGCTGGAAAACGCCATCATCACCCGTGTGCTGGATGACAAGCAAACGCCGCAGGATGCCGCCCGCGCCGAACTGGCGAAACGGCCTGAACTGCTGACCGGCTGGCTGAAAGACGTCACCACCCGCGACGGGCAGCCCGCAGAAAGCGCGGTGAAAAAAGCGCTGGGACTCTGATCATAAAAAAGCCAGGCGCATCGATGCGTCTGGCTTTTCACTGCGACGCGCAACGCGTCAGGCTTTCAGTTCACGTTCCACCAGCGTGGTCAGCACACCGATGCCGAGCGGAATAATGTCGTCATTAAAGTCATAACGCGGGCTGTGCAGCGAGGCGGACGGCGTCGCGCCATCTGCGCCCAGCCAGAAATAGGCCCCCGGACAGGCTTCAAGTAAATAGGCAAAATCCTCGGCGGCCATCGACGGCGCATTGTTGAAATGCACCTTCTGAATGCCCGGCGTGTTTTCAGCTGCGTCCCGAACGATCTCCGCCTGCGCCGCATGGTTCTGCGTCACCGGATAACCGAATTCCCAGCGCACTTCGCCTTTCACACCGTAAGGCTGCGGCACCGCTTTGACGTATTCTTCAATCAGCCGCCAGCAGGTTTCACGGGTTTTAGTGCTCAGACAACGCAATGTGCCCGACATGTGCAGCGTTTCAGGGATGACGTTGATTGCTTCACCGGCCTGTAACTGGGTCAGGCTGATCACCGTTTGTTCCAGCGGCGACAACCGGCGGGAAATCAGGCTTTGCAATGACAGGATCAGCTGCGCACCGGCCACTACCGGATCCCCGCCCAGTTCCGGCATCGCCGCGTGACAGCCTTTGCCGGTCAGCGTGATATAGAAATTATCCTGTGAGGCCATCATTGGCCCCTGACTGACCGCCACGTCGCCGACCGGCAGCCCCGGCCAGTTATGCAGCGCATACACCGCCTGCATCGGAAAACGTTCAAACAGCCCTTCTTTCACCATCATCTCACCGCCGCCGAAGTTTTCCTCTGCGGGCTGGAAGATGAAATGCACGGTGCCGCGAAAATCGCGATGTTCGCTCAGGTGTTTCGCCGCGCCCAGCAGAATGGAGGTGTGGCCGTCATGCCCGCAGGCGTGCATCAGCCCGGGGTTTTGCGACTGGTGCGCAAAATCATTCAGTTCATGAATGGGCAGCGCATCGATATCCGCGCGCAGGCCGATTGACGGGCCGTCGCCGTTGCGTAATGTGGCGATCACGCCGGTTTCGGCGATACCTGTATGGACTTCAAGACCAAACGACAGCAACAGTTCACTGATGATTTTTGCGGTGCCATGCTCATTCAGGCCAAGTTCAGGTCGCCTGTGAAAGTCGCGACGCCACTGTTTCGCCTGCTCGATAATCTGTCCGGAAATGACCGCCATAAACCCTCTGTGCTGTTCTGAATTCAACACGGTGAGATGCTCCCACCGGCACGCTAATGCTTCAAAGTATCACATCCCGCCGTGAACCGATAAACGGGAAATCGGCTTCCCGGCCCAGCCGCGGTCCGCCGGGAAGGGGTCACCGCCGCATTTTAGGAATTTGCCCAGTATTTGCCGCACCCTTCAATATTGCTTGAATGAAAAACCCGCGCCGGCGCGGTGTTTTTTTCGCCATCAGCGCCTTCCGAAATCACTAAGTACGATTTATCCTGATTACGCATTAAAATTTAACTTAGGCCGGATTTTTCTATATCGCAATTAAAGAACCTTCTTTCTACATAAATATTACATTGATATTAATTCAACAATAAAATTAACCTTTATTATTTAACTGGCTCCTTGACGAAGGACGGTAAAATAAATACCGCTGGAAAGAAAAATAAATCCTCTGCATAGTTATTATTGCAACTCAGAGTGTTTTCAGAGGATTTACATGCGCGTAAACATGCCAGTGTCACAACGGGAATATCAGTTAGATCCCGGCACGACGTTAATGTCCACGACGGATATCAACAGCCGTATTATTTATGCCAATTCAGCGTTTATTAATGTCAGCGGGTTCTCTGAAGATGAACTGATCTTCAAACCGCATAATCTGGTGCGTCACCCCGACATGCCGGTGGAAGCCTTTGCCGACATGTGGTTTACCCTGCAACAGGGCGACAGCTGGACCGGCCTGGTGAAGAACCGTCGTAAAAACGGCGATCACTACTGGGTACGCGCGAACGTCACACCGGTTTATCACCGCGATAAACTGACCGGTTATATTTCCGTGCGCAATAAACCGGACGAACAGGAAATAAACGCCGCAGAAAACATATACAAAAAGGTGAAAAATAACACCGCCGGAAGCCGCAAGTTTTATAAAGGTCTGGTGGTGCGCACCGGTTTATTTTCAGGATTATCCGTATTACAAAAACTTCCCGTTAGCTGGCGTTTACGTTTGCCGCTATTTATCGCCGGCCTTTTCCCGCTCTTATTTTCTTTTTCGGGGATCAATGTCACGGAAAGCGTCATTGCCACGGTGCTGGTGTTACTGGCTGCCGATATCTTCCTGCAATCGCAAATCCGCCGTCCGATAAACATGATCCTGGCGCAGGCGCAGCAGGTGGTTTCCGGTAAGAAAGCCGATTCCATCCATCTGAACCGGGTGGATGAGATCGGCCTGCTGATGCGTTCGATTAATCAGTTTGGTCTGAACCTGCATTCGCTGGTGGAAGATGTCGGTACGCAGGTCGGCGGGATCGCGCACATCAGTGAGCTGATGGCGAAAAACAGCACCGCCCTCAGCGCCCGAACAGAAGAAACAGCGGCCAACCTTCAGCAGACCGCCGCCGCCATTGAAGAAATCACCGGTGCCGTGGAACAGAGCGCAGACACCGTGGTGCAGGCCAGCAAACTGGCGGACAGCGCCACCGCCGTGGCTCAGAAAGGCGGCAACATCATGCAGGAAACCATCGGCATGATGCAGTCGATTTCTCAGGCCAGTAATAAGGTGGTGGATATCATTTCAGTGATCGACGGCATCGCCTTCCAGACCAACATTCTGGCGCTGAATGCGGCGGTGGAAGCCGCGCGCGCAGGCACCGAAGGTCGCGGATTTGCGGTGGTGGCCGCCGAAGTCCGCGTGCTGGCGCAGCGTTCCGCCACGGCGGCCAAAGAGATCAAGGCGCTGATCGAAGCCAATATGCACAGCGTCGAAACCGGCGGGCATATGGTCGAAAATGCCGGGAAGCAGATCAGCGAAATTATCGCGGAAGTGGTGCAGATGTCGGGGTTGATCAGGGAGATCAGCCATGCGACCCGCGAACAGACCTCAGCGCTGACGCTGATCAACACCTCGCTGGCGCAGATTGAAACCATGACGCAGAACAACGCCGAGATGGTCGCGCAGTCGTCGGAATCCTCGGAAACCCTGAATTATCAGGCTACCCGCCTGAGAAGTGCCATTGATGTCTACGGCGGTCAGATGACCAAAATGGAAAGCCGGTCTTCGTTGCAGGCCGGGTTTGAGGAGATGGCGGCCCGCTGACGGTCAGATAATGTCTCTCTGCGCCGCGCGCCACTGGCCCGGCGTCACGGCGTATTCTTGCTGAAAGTGGCGGATAAAATGTGCGCAGTCACTGAAACCCATGCGCACGGCGATATCAGTAATACTCTGTGCCGTGTTGTTCAGCAGCCAGCAGGCATAACGCAGTCTGGCGCTGCGGATATATTCCCGCGGGCTTTTGCCGAATTCGGCGCTGAACAGCCGCGTCAGCTGACGCGCACTGAGCTGAACCTGATGCGCCAGCCAGGCGGTATTCAGGGGCCGCGCCAGATATTGTTCGATCAGTAAGACGACACGGCGCAAACGCGGATCGGCAATCAGCGCGATGTTCGCCGGACGGGACACCGCCACCGACATATCGCCATGCTGCGCGATCGCCAGCCGGTGGCGGGCATTCGCCGCCGTCTCCTCGCCGCCATATAAGCGGATCAGTTCCGTTGCCAGCGTAATGGTCGATACGCCGCCCGGACAGGTCAGCACATCCCCTTCATCAATAAAATCGAAACCTTCTTCGGCCAGCACTTGCGGAAAACGCTTTCTGAATTCGGCTATATGGAAAGGATGCACGGAGGCACGGCGTCCGTCCAGCAGGCCCGCTTTGGCCAGAATAAAACTGCCGGTGCCGATGCCAATCAGCGGCACGCCGGCACGGTGCGCGTCGGTGAGATAACGGCGGTCGGCACTATGTCCCTGCGGCAATGTTTTCAGGCTTCCGCCCAGCACGGCCAGATAATCCAGAGACTGCGGTTGCGCCGGCGGCAAATCCGGCGTCACGGCAATCCCGGCGCTGCTGGCAACCGGCGTATCCGCACGGACGCTGATCATGCTCAGCAGGCATTTCAGGGTCTGGCTTTTTCTGTCCACCTTGCAGGCGGCATAACGCAGCGCATCCATCAGGCCGGATAAGGCAATCAGCGGAAACTCCGGCCACAGCACTAAGCCGATATGTAATTTTCCCGTCCCCGCCCGGTTCATGACCCCTGCGGGTGGAAAAGGATGTTCAGAAGTCAGTTCTTTCATGGTTTTCCCCCTGTTCCCCTTCTCCACCGGAACAGCGGCATTCAGGAACCGACGAAAAATGTATGACACATCATGCGGTGAAAGATAAACCGTTCATTAATCAACCGGTCGCGGTGTCTGAAAAACGCTATTCATGCTGCTGTTTTGTTAATTAATCAGGGTTAATTTCTCAGCCGCGGTTCACACTCACAGCAATGTACGATAAAAAATCGTTAATAATCAGCACCTCATCTTTCTTAACTGTTGTGAAGTCACGTTTCATAATCCGTGAGATTTCTTCACTACAGCGTAACGCCCTCTCCCCCTAACATCTGCCGTGCAAAATGCATGTCTGGCATGACCAATCAGGAAGCCAATAAACAGTTTGCGTCTTTTTCTGATGCTTCATTCTCAGAAATGATTTTCTGATGCTTCATTCTCAGAAATGAAAGGAAATGCGGCGCGATATTCAGCGCCTCATTAATCAAGGGTTTTATTTTTATAGGGATTTTTACAATGAAAAAATTGGCGTTCGTATCTGCATCTGTACTGTCTGTTCTGTTCGCATCACAGGCATTCGCACTTTCAGATAACACGATTACTTTCCAGGGTGAAGTGACCGCGGAAACCTGTTCCGTGACCATCAACGGTAACAGCGCGAAGCCACTTGTTCTGCTGCCAAGCGTCAATACCAGTGCACTGGCCGCATCAGGCAGCACCGCAGGTCAGGCAACATTTGATATCGGTGTGACCGGTTGTACCGGCAGCGCCGACGCTGCGACCACGGTTTCCAGCGTCTTCGCCGGTAACAGTGTGAGCACAGCGGGTAACCTGAGCAACGTGGCGACCACTGACGCGGCCACCAACGTTGAAGTTCAGATCCTGGATACCAAATCTCAGCCAATCGACTTCACCTCAACCTTTACTGCTGATGGCGACCTGACACTGGCTGCCGGTGAAACTGCCTCTTCCGCCACTTACACCGCGCAATATTACGCGACCGGTGTGGCGACAGCGGGTGCGGTGGAATCCACCATGCAATATGCAGTGAGCTACAACTAATAAAAAAATAAGCAGGGATGTGCCTTTATTCTGAATAATCATTTGGATTAAATCCGGCCAGGGATTGGCTGACTTTATTTTATTTCAGGTGTCTTGCAGTAAATTATAACGGATGGCTATTATGTCTCGCTTACCTATGTCCCATTTATCATGGCGTAGCATTTTCTTATTTGTCTTTTCCTTTTTATTTTGTCAGTCAGTATTTGCCAGCGTGGTGATGACAGGATCACGCGTTATTTACCCTTCTGATGCAAAATCGGTTGACGTGCAGTTAAGAAATAACGATGACTTCCCGTATGTGATCCAGGCATGGTTTGACAGTGGTGATCAGGCATCCACGCCGGCCACCGGTAAAGCGCCGTTTGTGGTCACGCCGCCGACCTTCAGGATCGCGGCAAAAGACGGCCAGGTATTACGCATGTTCTTCACCGGCGGAAATTCATTACCGCAGGATCGCGAATCCATTTTCTATTTTAATTTCCTGCAGGTGCCACCGGGTAATATTGGCGGCGATAAAGGCAGTCAGATGGTGGTGTTATTAAAAAATCGTCTGAAACTGTTTTACCGCCCTGCCGCGCTGAAAACCAATAATAAAAAGCTGTTTGATTATTTAACGTTCAGCAATATCACTGCGACAAATATCCGCATTACCAACACCTCACCTTATTACATGTCGTTAAGCAAGGTGGCGGTCAGAGAAAATATCGCGAAAGAAAAAACGCCAATGATTGCGCCGTTTGCAACGGTTGATGTGGCGCTCACTGCAGGGAAGGCAGCAGGACGTGCCCAGGGAATAGAAATCGGTTTGATCAATGATTATGGGGCAATGGTGACACATGAGTATCCAATCCAAAAATAAGAAAGCGGGTTTTCGTCTGGCCGTCATCACGTGTGTCGTTAAGGCGTCATTATTCTCCTCTGTCGTACATGCCGAAGAATACCGTTTTGACAGCCATCTGCTGGCGGGTTCCGGTTTTGCCGAAGGGGTGGATCTGAATCAGTTCAACGAAAAGCAGGCGGTCATTCCTGAGGGTCAGCAGAGTCTCGATATCAGCCTGAACGGCGCAAAGATTCAGAGTCAGGTGCCGGTGATGTTCCGCAAGAAAAACGCGGCGGACAAAAGCGCGCAGCCCTGTATCGACGCCGCCATGGTGAAGCTGCTGCAACTCAAATCCGGCCTGCCGGAAACGCTGAAAGGCCAGTGCGTTTTTCTGCCGGATATCACCAAACAGGGAAACTGGAATATTAAGCAGTCCACGCTGACGCTCGATTTTCTGATCCCGCAGATTTTGCTCAACCGCCAGCCGCGCGATTACATCCCGATTTCAGAATGGGATGCCGGTACGCCGCTGATTTTTTTACGCCATAACACCAGTTTCACCCGCAATATCATGCGCGATTCTCACTACAACTATTTGTGGAGCATGATCAACGCAGGCGGCAACCTCGGCATGTGGCAGTTACGCCATCAGGCCAACCTGCGTTATATGGAAAGCAGTACCGGCGGCGATCACTATAAATGGAACGCCGTGCGGACCTGGGTACAGCGCCCGCTGCCGACGATTTCCAGCGAACTGATGGTCGGCGATACCTTCACCGACAGCTCGATGTTTGGTTCGATGTCCTTTAACGGTGTGAAGATCGCCACCGACCAGCGCATGTGGCCGCAGGGCCGTCGCGGTTATGCGCCGGAAGTACGCGGCGTCGCCACCACCAACGCCCGCGTGCTGATCAGTCAGGCGGGTAACGTTATTTATGAAACGCAGGTACCGCCCGGCCCGTTCCTGATCGACGATTTGTATAACACCCGCAGTCAGGGCGATCTGAAAGTGCAGATCATCGAAGCCGACGGTAAATCCTCCTTCTTCACCGTGCCTTACGCGGCGGTGCCGAACTCCATGCGTCCCGGCAATCTCAGCTATCAGTTCGCCGCCGGTAAAGTCAGGAATTATTACTCGGTACAAAACGCCTTTACCGAAGGGGTTTTGCAATACGGTCTGAGCAACAGCGTCACGTCCAATACCGGTGCGCGGTTCGCCAATGACTATCAGGCATTGCTGATGGGCGGCGTGTACGCCTCCGAACTCGGCGCGCTGTCGCTCAATACCACCTGGTCACATGCGCAGGTGGAAAACGGCATGACCAAAAGCGGCTGGCGCGCCGAGGCGTCGTACAGCAAAACCTTCGCCACCAACACCAATCTGGTGCTGGCGGCTTACCGGTATTCCACCTCGGGGTATCGTGATCTGGAAGATGTGCTGGGCGTGCGGCGTCAGGAAAACGGCGGCGCTGAATACTATTCAGATACGCTCAGGCAGCGGAACCGCTTCACCGCGACGGTCAGCCAGAACATGGGCGACTACGGCACGGTCGCGCTCAGCGGCAGCAGCACCGACTATTACAACAACCGTTCCCGCATCACCGAGATGCAGCTTTCCTACAACAATATGTGGAAGAAAGTCAGCTACAACATCAACGTCGGCAGACAGCGTTCGAGCTGGAGCACGGACAATGTGTACAGCGTGAACGATGCCGATTACGACTCAAGCCGTTATCAGAAATACACCGAAAACGTGGTGTCGGTGGGCATTTCCATTCCGCTCGACTGGCGGGATAACCGCTCAACGATTTCCTTCGATACCACCCGCGACAGAAACACCACGTCGGCGATGACCACCCTTTCCGGCTCCGCCGGGCAGGAGAGCGATTTCGCCTACTCGGTGTATTCCAGCTACGACAAATACCGTGATGTCGATCAGGGCAAGAGCCATGACATGCGCTGGGGCACCAACGTGCAGGAACGCACCCGCATGGGGACGGTCCGCGCTTCCTATGCCCGCAGCGATGATTATCACCAGCTCGGTCTGGGCACGGCAGGCACGCTGGCGATCCACGGCGGCGGCGTTACGTACGGCCCTTACGCCAGCGATACCTTTGCACTGGTCGAAGCCAAAGGCGCCAGCGGTGCGCGCATCAACAATGCCCAGGGCGCAAAAGTCGATGCCTTTGGTTACGCCATCGTGCCATCACTGGCCCCTTACCGTTACAACACCATCAGCATTGACGGCAACTCCATGAATCAGGACGTCGAACTGGAAGGCGGCAACGTGCGGGTAGTGCCGGTTCTGGGCGGCGTGCCGAAAGTGGCCTTCAAAACCCTGAGCGGCACCCCGACGCTGATTTTTGCCACGCTGGCAGACGGCACGCCGGTGCCGATGGGCGCTGAAGTCAAAGACAGTTCGGGCAACAGCATCGGCATGGCCGGTCAGAACGGGCAGATTTACGCCCGTCTGCCTGACGCTTCCGGCACGTTATTTGTCAGCTGGGGAAGCAGCAAAAACTGCCGCATCAATTACCAGTTGCCGTCGAAAAAAGCCGCTGACAACAGCTTCGTCCGTTTAAACGGCACCTGCATCGAGTGAGAATGAAAATGAAAGGCAAAATTTCTAAACTGACACCCTGGCTGATCGCGTCAGCCTTTATGGCCTGTTCCTCAGGGGCGCAGGCTGTCTGTTACAAAGTCACCGGCATTGGTACCACGACGTCAACCATTCCGCAGGCGGTGGCGGATTTAGGCTATACCGCCACAAGCTGGGGCGGCGTGCTGAACTCTGCGGCGGGAACCATCTCCTTCGGGACGATCATCATGGGCACCGGTGCGCAGTCTCTGGCCCCGGCCGGAACGGTGATCGCCAGCGCCGATCTGCCCTTCCTCGATAAAGCGTTAAAAGTCCCTTATGCCGCCAACCAGATTGTGTTCAAGTGCGCGCTGGCTGACGCCGACACGCTTTACGAAATGTATGCCCTGTTCGGCGGTAATGGCGCGTTTTACGGCGGTACCGCCACCACTGACGTCCCCGGCGCTTACCAGACACCTGCGCAGGGCATTGCTTACCGCATCACGAATATGAAAACCGGGCTGTATTACGGCAGTAACTGGCAGGAACGGAAGTTAACCAGCGACGAATACATTACCGTCGGCTCAAACATCTATATTCCGGCGTCGTCTTTCGACAGTGCGCTGTTTGAGCTGATTAAAACCGATGACGTTTACGGCACACCAACACGCAACGCGTTTTCGCAGATTATTTCACCTCAGGGATTCGTCGCCCTTAAAGGCAACGGGATGAACACCGATCTCACCACCGGTGCCCTGGCTAATTCGCCGTCGCCTTACAATACGTCAGCCGTCTGGAGTATGCGCGGCGGCTCGACCACCATTATTCGCGGTAACACCTGCACGCTGGGGGATTTCGACCAGGTGGTGAAATTACCCGCGATCAGCGCCGGTGATCTGCGTAACGGCGCGAGCAGCAGCAATACCTTTAATGTCGCCATTGACTGCGATGCGGGCGCGGTATCCGGCACCACCAGCAGCAGCACCAACGCCCCGGTGGCGATGGGCTTTCTGGTGACGCAGGCCACCGCCCTGTCACAGGCCAGCACCCTCGGATTACAAACCAGTTCAGGCGGTATCAGCTATCTGCTGGACGATAACTACGGGGCCAGCGGCGTCGCGTCGGGCGTCGGCATCCGTCTGTATTCTTCGGCGGGCACGGCGCTGAATCTGCTTTCAAGTGCCGCGACCACCGGCACTGGCAATGCCGCAGGCTGGTACGGATTTGCTGACCTGCTCAGTGAAACCGGCACCAATGCGGCAGGCGGCACCTCGTACGCGGGCGTGATTACCGCCTCGCTGGAACAACTTCCGGGATTAACCGCACAGGCAGGATCAGTGAATGCGCAAGCACAGATTATTGTCAGCCTTCAGTAACCTGCTGCTGGCCGGTGCGCTGATGTTCAGCACCGGCCCCGCCAGCGCGGTGGTCAACAGCACCCAAAGCCGTCTGGTGTTTAATGAAGACAGCATGGCGGAGTCGCTGACGGTGGTGAATTCGGTCAGCGCCCCGGCGCTGGTTCAGATGTGGACCGACGATAACGATCCGCTGAGTCCGCCGGATCGCATCAGCACGCCGCTGATCGTGGTGCCGCCGCTGTTTAAACTGGCTCCGGCGGAATCACGCAACCTGCGGGTGATGTTGCTTTCCCGCGAAGGGTTGCCGAAGGATCGTGAGCGCGTGTACTGGCTGAATATTTATCAGATCCCGCCGAATACGCAGCAGCAGAGCGCGCAGGAGAAGAAAGTCATCCTGCCGCTGCGCATCCGCTTAAAGGTGTTTGTCCGTCCCATCGGGCTGCCAGCCCCGGAGGAAAATATCGGCGAAAAACTGCGTTTTACGTTGAATAACGCGGATGCACAGAACCCGGTGCTGACCGCCAACAACCCGACACCGTATTACCTGACGATCGGCAATATCCGACTCGGGGAGCAAAGCCTGAAACCGGAGATGATCGCGCCATTTTCCTCCGTCACACTTCCGGCTTCGGGAGGCGGGAGCCGCCGCACACTGAACTGGACAGTCATTGATGATTACGGAAAACAAATGCCTTATCAAAGAGAGTTAAGCAGCCCGTGAAAAAAAACACGCTCACGACATTAAACATGACGTATTTTCACAAATATCATATGTCCTATGATTTGATTGCTTCATTTATTCAGCAGGAAATGAATATCAACCATCTTTATCTGCGTCATTTCTCTGATACGAAAATTCTGTTAAAGGCGGCGGAAGAAAACAGGGTTGATGTCATTATTATTAATTCCTCCTGCCTATTTGACGGATGTTTCAGTGAGGCAGAAATCAGAAAAGTGCTGGCGGCATTATGCGGGAATAAGCACATCACCACGGTATTCTTTGCCCAGAATATGAAAGCGGCCTTGTTGAAAAAGATGCTTGATGCGGGGGTGGATATCATGATCAGTTATCAGGATAGCCCGCAGGAACTGGTCACGGCACTGATGAGCGTCATGATGTCACCTTCGGCCGGGCCTTATATTACGCCGTCGGTGCGGGAACATTTACAGCAGGAATGCGATGACCTGACGCCGAAAGAATGGGAGGTCATTAATCTGATCCAGGAAGGTTATTCGCTGTCAGAAATTGCCTCTAAAAAATGTCGCGCCATGAGTACCGTTTCAACGCAGAAAAGAAATGCCATGAATAAATTACATCTCAAAAATGAAAGTGAGCTATTACGTTTCTTACATCAGAACACCTTTTTTTAATTATTCACACGTGCGGAATACCATGTTTATCAAATTGATTGCCCCGCTGGCGGCAGGATTATTGCTGTCCGCGCCGGTCTGCGCGTTATCGCTTCAGGCATCGCTGATGGCGGCCAATACCTATAACGCAGAAATGAATGCCGCCCGCAGCGTGCACGACGCCGACGGTCAGAAAAAATATCAGGGATTCGCCGGATTATTGCCGGTGGTTTCCCTCGACGGTTCCTGGAGCCAGACCGATCAGCCCGATGCGGCCTATTCAGCCGGGGTCACCCGCCACAATTACAGTTTCAATCTGACACAGCCGGTGTTCGATCTGTCGAAATATGCCACCTGGCGCAGAAGCGTGGTGATCGGCGATCTGGCCGATGTGAATCTGCTGATTGCCCAGCAGAAGCTGATCAGTGATGTGACGACGGCGTTTTACGGCGTGGTGTATCAGCGCAGCGTGCTGGAAACCAATCAGCGGATCCTTGCCGCTTTTAACGCCAAACTGAAACAGGCGCAGAAAGCGCTGGAACTGGGCGACGGCACGCGGCTCGATGAAGCGGAAGCACAGGCTAATTATGACAAAGCCGTGGCCGACGAACTGGCAGCAGAAAACGATCTCAACGATGCCAATGTGTCTTTCCGCCAGCTCACCGGACTGGATGCACAGGGCATTACCGACAGCAGCATGAGTTGCGTGCGCTTTCGCGATCCCCTTAACCCGGAGCAGATCAGACGCGATGCCGCCGCCAACAATCTGGACGTGCTGGCTGCCATACAAACCCAAAAAGGCAGCGAGGCTGACATCCTGACCGCCACTTCCGGCCATCTGCCGGTGGTCACCTTTCAGGCCGGTTACGGTAAAAACTGGAGCCGTGCGGAAGACGGCAACGTTCTCGACACGCTGTTCGGCACCACCTCCAAAACTGACAACACTCAGATCGCCGTGAATGTGTCGGTGCCGCTGTTTGCCGGGGGCAGCCAGATTTCACAAAGTCTGGAAGCCGCCCACCGCTTTGAACAGAGCAAGGATTTGCTGATCGATGCGCGGCGTAAAGCCGAACAGCAGGCAATCCAGGCGGCCTCCGGCGTGCGCAACAGTCAGTCGCGGATCACCGCCTATGAGCGGGCGATCGCCTCGGCGGATAAACGGCTGGCGGCCACCCGCTACGGGCGGGAGATCGGCCAGCGAACGCTGATCGACGAATTCAACGCCGAGAAAGACTATTTTCAGGCGGTTCAGGATCTGGCTCAGGCGCAGAACGCGCTGATCCAGTCGATCGTCAAACTCAAATCAGCCACCGGCTCGCTCGATTACGCCGCGATGAACCTCTTTAACTGTGGTTTTAACTCATGAATAACGACTTATTTCGTCAGGAATCGCTGGATGCGAAAAAGACCAAAGTGCTGGGTTCCGTGGCACTGTACTGCCCGCCATTTCGCTGGCTGGTGATCGCCCTGGTGTGTTTGCTGGTGGCGGTTCTGATCGCTTTTTGCATTTTTGGCAGCTACACCAAACGGGAAACGGCCAAAGGCGTGCTGGTGCCGGAAAGCGGCATGATGACCATCACCGCCATGAGCGCCGGAACGGTGATCGCCCTGCCCGCCCGCGAAGGCGAGAGCCTGCAAAAAGGCAGCCAGATTGCCACCGTCTCTTCGGAGATTTCCACCCGCTACGGTCAGACACGGGAAGCCATCGCCAGCCAGCTGGAACTTCAGCAGCAGGGCTTAAATAACCAGTTGAACAATCTGGAACAACTCAATACCGAAACCCTGACCTCGTTGCAGGAAAAAGTCAGTTTGCTCGGCCAGCAATCGGTGGAACTGGACACCATTTACCGCCAGCGCACCCAGCAGATTGAGTTGTCGAAAACTCAGCTCAATAAGATCACCGCCATGCGCACCGAAGGCTATGCCTCAAACACGCAGGTGGAGCAGCAACAGAATGATGTGCTGGATGCCAGCGTGCGTTTGCAGGATGTCGCGCGCCAGCGGATTGATGTCCGTCAGCAACTGGCGCAGGCGCGGCAGCAATTGCGCGAGCAGCCGATCACCTATTACCAGCAGAAGAACGATCTGCAACAGAAACTCTCCGACATCACGCAATCAATGATGGAAAACGAATCCCGCCGCTCCATAGACCTGCGTGCACCGGAAAAAGGCATGGTCAGCGCCGTGCTGGTCAGGCAGGGGCAGATTGTCACTGCCGGTCAGACGCTGGCAATGATGCTGCCGGACAACGCCCATTTGCAGGCGCGGATCATGCTCAGCAGCCGGGCGATTGGCTTTATCCGGCCGGGGCAGCGCGTGGTGCTGCGCTATCAGTCCTTCCCGTGGCAGAAGTTCGGCCAGCAGTACGGCACGGTGCTGGAGATTTCAAAATCGGCGCTGTCGCCGCAGGAGGTCTCCACCATTACCGGCGACAGTCAGGTTCAGGAATCGATGTATCAGGTGAAAGTCACGCTGGATAAGCAGACGGTTCAGGCCTACGGCAAACCGATCAGCCTTCGCGCCGGCAGCGGGCTGGAAGCGGACTTTATCGTCGATAAACGCCGCATCTACGAATGGGTCCTCGAGCCGCTGAACGCGCTGGGCAAAATGACGTCCTTGTAATTTTCATTTTTTAATCAGGTTTATCATGGATTTATTTCACAAACTGAATTTTTCGTTTCGCCATAAGCTGCCGGTACTGCGCCAGACACAGGCCGCCGAATGCGGCCTGACCTGCGTCGGCATGATTGCCGGATTTTACGGGCATCACATTGATATGGTGTCGCTGCGTCAGCGTTTTCCCAGTTCGCTGAAAGGCAGTACGCTGGCGAATGTGATGTCTTTCGCGCAAAACTTAGGCATGGGCTGTCGCGCGGTGCGTCTCGAACTGGATGAACTGGACAAGCTAAGCCTGCCCTGCGTGCTGCACTGGGACATGAACCATTTCGTGGTGCTCAAGGGTTTCGCGAAAAACAAAATCATCATTCATGACCCGGCGCGGGGCGTGCGCAAAGTGCCGATGGATGAAGTCTCGACCTCATTCACCGGCGTGGCGCTGGAACTGTATCCGGCGGCGACCTTTGAGAAAAAGGACGAGAAGAAATCCATCTCGATGTTCAACCTGATCCGCAACGTCTCCGGGATCGGATCGGCCTTTACGCAGGTGGCGCTGCTGTCACTGGCGCTGGAATTTTTCGGCATCATTACGCCGTTTTATATGCAGTGGGTGATCGATCAGGTGCTGGTGTCGGCGGATCGCGATTTGCTGACCTTGCTTGGCGTGGCATTTATCTGCATCACGTTGTTCCAGAATCTGATCTCGGCGCTGCGCAGCTGGGTAACGACCTGGTTTTCCAGCATGCTCAGCGTGCAGTGGTCGTCCAATTTGTGCGCGCATCTGCTGGGGCTGCCGCTGAATTACTTCGAAGAACGCCACGTCGGAGACATTCTGTCGCGGTTCGGATCCATCGCCAATATTCAGAGCACGCTGACCGGCCGCTTTATCTCCTCCATTTTTGATGGCGTGATGGCGATCGTCACACTGGGTGTCATTTTCACCTATAACGCCAGCCTGACATTCGTGGTGATCGGCCTGTTCCTGTTGTACGCGCTGATCCGCTGGATCTCGTTTGAGCCTTTCCGCCAGGCCAATGAAGATCAGTTGCTGGCTTCCGCCGTGGTGCAGTCGCAGTTGCTGGAATCCATTCGTGGCGTACAGGCGATCAAACTCAATAACAAACAGGATCTGCGCGTTTCCACCTATACCAACGAAACGGTGGAATCCACCAACAAAGGCATCACCACCCAGAAACTCTCGATTGGCTTCAGTACATTGCAGGGCACCATTTCCGGTGTCGGTAAGGTGGTGCTGATCTGGCTGGCGGCTGCGCAGGTGCTGGACGGCAATTTTACCAGCGGGATGCTGGTGGCGTTTATCTCGTTCTCGGATCAGTTTATCTCGCGCTCCGCCGGGCTGATTAACGCGCTGATTGAATTCAAAATGTTGCGCTTACACGGCGAGCGTTTGTCGGACATCGTACTGAGCGAAAAAGAACAGAACATGGAAAGCAATGTCGCGCTGGCTGAGGATAAAGGCCCGGTGCGTCTCGACATCAGCGCGCTCTCCTTCCGCTATTCCGCCACAGATGCCGACATCTTCTGCGGTTTTAACCTGAGCATTAACGCCGGTGAATCGGTCGCCATTATCGGCCCTTCCGGACAGGGGAAAACCACGCTGGCCAAACTGCTGCTCGGCCTGCTGAAACCGGATGCCGGCAGCATCTGCATCGACGGCGTCGATCACACCAAACTGGGCATGACGCACTACCGCGATCTGATCGGCAGCGTGATGCAAAACGACATCCTGTTTGCCGGGTCGATCATGGACAACATCAGTTTCTTTGACGCCAGTCTGGACAAAGTGCAGGTTGAAAAAGCGGCCCGTGTCGCGCAAATCCATGGCGACATTATGGCCATGCCGATGGGCTACAACAGCATGGTCGGCGACATGGGATCGTCACTGTCCGGCGGACAGGTGCAACGGGTGATCCTCGCCCGTGCGCTGTACCGCCAGCCACGGGTGCTGATCCTCGACGAAGCCACCAGCCATCTGGATGTGGCGCGGGAAAGCGCCATCAATGACGCCATTAAGCACATGAACATCACCCGCATCATGATTGCACACCGTCCGGAAACCATTCTGAGTGCTGACCGCATCATTCAGATCAGCCGCGACGGCATTACCGAGCTGTCAAAAGCCGATTTCATCACCTTGATCACTGCCTCACCGTCAGTACCTGAGGCGATCTGACCCCCGGTCAGTCATCGCCGGTGACTGACCTGTCCTAAACGCAAAGGAGCCATTATGGATAACCGCTTAGTTTGCCTCGAAGGCATGCTTTATTTCGATGAAGAAGTCCGGACACAGACCATTAATATTGTCTCATTCCGCACCGGGCAACAAATTACTGTCAACCGGGATCGCCTGTTACCGGGGCGTACCTTCGCTGAACATATCTCGCAGCAAATCAGTAATGCGGAGAAAATTTTTAATCAGTTTAATTTCGTGAAAATGGATGAAATGAATGAAGGCAATCTTTTTGCGGATACCATACAGGTGATTTATACCTTTTTATCCGGGCCGGGCGCGGGTAAACGGGTGTGGCAGGTCACCTATGCCTGTTTATTCTCTAAAGATGAACTGATTAACTTCACGTCCATTTATCCGGATGAAGCCTCTATGCAAAATGAAATAAGCCGGTTGCAGCATTGCGCCCGCCATTTCATATTAAATCACAACCTGTAATTAAGACACTGGCAGACAAGGCTTTAACGAAATACTTAAATCACTTCCACGGAAAACTGAAAAATAGAAGTTATTCTATTTCTTTTAACCGGTGATAAATGCAAAATTCTCTTATCGGGAATTAGTGAGAAGCACATTAATTTCTGGTAACTCACTCAATATTGTTTCAGACAATGACGTTTTACTTAAAGGAATAAAGCAATGCGCGATTTAAACATGATGGAAATTGATGCTGTATCCGGTGCGGGCTTCTGGGATGCCATCACCAGCGCAGTTCTGGGTGCAACGGCAGCAGGTTCTGCGGGCGCCATCATCGGTGGCATGCACGGCGGTGACGGCGGCGGCATCCTGGGTATCGGTTCTATCGGCCAGCTGGTCGGTATGGTGGGCGGCGGTCTGATCGGCGTGGTCGCCGGTGCTGTCGGCGGCGCAGTGATTGGCTGGAATGACCCGGATACCATCACTTCTATGGTTACTCAGTTTGTTAATAACGTGAGCAACGGGACTTTCCAGAACACAGCGACTGCTTAAGTGTTCTGATTTAGAAAAGGTGCAGACTATTCTGCACCTTTTTTATTATCTCGTTTCTGAGATGTTGTTACATATATAGGTTGGAATGGAATCCAGCATAAAGAGATAGTTGTCATTACGCTGTTTAAGAATACGCATATAGATCTCTTTTCCCGCAAAGACGAAAAAATCCGGTTCATACTGACTCAGGACCTCGTCATCGAGGTTATCATCGGGAAACTTAATATTTTTCACCGACACCATATAGTTCAGGTCGCCCTTGCGGTGGAGAGTAAAGGAGATCTTACGGTTAAATATCCTCCCGGGATCCTCCTCTGAATAGCCGTTCATATTGATCACCCCGCTGTTGCCACGCACCATATAGTTAAGCGACACATTATAACTTTCATTATTGTAATGCTGAGACAAACTGGCGACACAGGTAAAATCATTGTCATGCTGCCGTGTATACCAGGAATACGCCAGTACGGCGCTTTCGGCCAAAATAACTCCGCACAAAATAACCCCCCACCATTTTTTTGTCCGCATACTATTTGTCCTTGAAAAAATAATCTGAAATACAGGTATTGGGTTCAGTCATCGGTTTATCGCAACGGATGATCGAGATGCGCGGCAGCATGGAATAATGCGTGACGTACACCCACGGATATCCGCTGCAACTGCTTTTGAATTTTTCGCTCAGAGACACCGCGCTCGCTTTATCATCACGGGTGGCGTTTTTGTCGGCGACGAAGATATGGCAGCCGCTGGCCGATGCCAGGAAGCGATAATCCGCGAAATACTGACTTTCCTGATCCGGGATGAGACTGAAGGCAGCCCCCAGTCCCAGAATCAGAGCCGCTGCCGCACCGGCGACCCACGGAATAAAACGGACAGACCGTCCGGTAACCAGCATCGCCTCAGGCGTATTGGGTCCGGGAGCTTCCGGCGTCGGCACCGCGGGCATGACATCGGCAAAAGAGGTGTGATGACCGGCATCGGGTGGCGGATGTGACGCCTCTTCATGCGCCAGGGAATTCTCGTCCATAAAATGCGCATGTTCATGGCTGACTTCTACCAGTTTCTCACTGGTGAGTTTTTTGATTTGCGTGCCGCTGGCCAGCGTCAGGCCGATTCGCGGAATGGTCACCACCGGATCTTCCGGCAGGCCAATCTTCTTTAACCCTTTTCTGAGAATCGAAATGTTCTGATAGAACGTATTAGGAGAAACCAGCATGCCGCTCTTCTCCCAGACAATTTCCATGAACTCTTGCTGAGTGACAATGGTGCCGATTCGCTGGATTAACAATAAAAGGCAACGTCCTGCGGGCGAGTTTAACACCACCACCTTGCCAGGCTCGTCAAGGTTGCGCAATGTGCTGGCCGCCGGATGAAACTCAATGACTTCGTTAATAATGTAATGATTATGCATACGCGTCAGTCGAAAACTCCATAGATAAAACACAGACGGTTTAACGCCTTATCCCTTTATGTCTCAATAAAAATAAACCGTTATCAGATTTCTCAACCTGAATTGGTAATGTGAAGGATAAGTGAAACTTTGTATATATTCGGGATTGGCGAAATATCTCATTTTTTATTAACTCCCTTTCCGCCCCTTCACCTTTGTGATCTTTTATGAATTTCACCGAAACATCCCTCTTATCCTTATTAAGCACCCTCCTTTCATCGCCCACCCTTGACATTTACAAAAGCTGAAATAAGACCGCATTGAACACAGCGGACAGGGATGTCCGTGGTGTTATGTCAGAGAAAAAACCTCACGGAAATATTCGCGAATTATTACAGGGAATTAACGCCAGATATCCCTTTCACCGGCCTGTTTTAGTCATCATAAATAACGGCGTAAATGCACAAAAAATGTCAGTATCTCTTTGTTTAGCATGACAAATATACAAACAACACTTACAAAACATTAATTAAACCCACGGTTCCCCTAAGAATAATCGGTATGATTTATCCTATCAAAGCGAAACGGGGGAATGTTAATACTGATGAACATATTAAAGAGCGCCATGCGTCATTAAGATATTTCCACCGATTACTCTGAATAGTTTTAAGGAAACGCCCTTAGCGGTGCTATATAAATCAGACTTTTAACAAGCTGTAAAATCTGAATCTAAACATTATTTCATATTAATTCAGATTTTTTATCTGATTAGTTCTGTATCATTAGCGGATAAATCTTATTACTGAGGATTATCACGATGCGGTTGACCGTTCATTTAAAAACATTAAATTAACACTACAAATCGAGGGGGGATTATGGAAAGCATATTCGAACCCGGTGAGTTTACAGATATTGCATTAATGGGCGAAGACCATTACGCCCGACAAGGCATCGCCTCTTTATTGCATATCATGGGTTCAACAATAAGGGTCAAAGCCTCTGTTCGTGATTACCATGTTCTCGATATGGTTTTAGAGAAGACACGTATAGATGTTGTTTTTATCTCCGAACCTGAAAAAAGTCATGCCGGTTTCGACTGTTTAACGTTTATTAGCAAAATTAAAGCATCACACCCAAAGATGATTATTTGTCTGTATTCCGTTCATACCAGTTCATTACTTTGGGTGAGAGGTGAAGTGGATGCGTTTGTTTCATTAAAAGAGCCACTTTATAACTGGCACGCCAACCTGATGAAACTGGTGGATAAACGTTACCGGCCAAAATCGAAACCGGCAGCGTTATCACTGACCCCGATAGAATGGAAAGTATTGAAGGAGTTAAAAGACGGACGTGATTTAAGACATATAGCAGAAATGGAGAAGCTTTCTTATCGCCGGGTGAGTGCATTAAAAGGCTCGGCGATACGAAAACTCGGGCTAAGGAATAAAACAGATTTACTGGTGTTCTTAACCAGTTAAGCCTGCCGCCTTCCGCGCCATAACTCGCAACAATGCAAACAAGGGAACGTAATAAATGAAATACATCTTTACTCAATCAGTGATGACCAAATCTCTGCTGGCAGTCTCTCTGGCAGCCCTGCTGCCGGTCTCCGCCATGGCGGCAGAAACCAGCGGCGGGACCGTCAATTTCAGCGGCAGTGTGGTGACTTCAGCCTGCGCCATCGGCAGTGACAGCGCCAACATTGACGTTGATCTGGGTCAGGTACGTACCGCGACGCTGGCAGCTGCGGGCAGCGAAGCCAGCTCGGCGAAAGCCTTCTCTATCGTGCTGGAAGATTGTGATACCACCGTCTCCAAAGCCGTGGCGGTAACGTTCTCCGGTACGCCGGATGCCAACGATGCCACCAGTCTGGCGGCCGGTTCTAACGGCGGCACCGGCAGTGCACAGAACGTGGCCATCCGTCTTTATGATGAACAAGGCACCGTGGTCAAACTGGGAGAACCAGCGGGTGCCGTCACCCTGCGTGATGGCGAAAACACCCTGAACTTCAGCGCGAAATACTATTCGCCAAAAGGGACGGCGACAGCGGGTGATGCCAGCGCCGTGGCCACTTACACCATGACCTATTCGTAATCGTCTGGTCCGGCCGGATGGCCGGACCTTATTCCCGGATAAAAGGATTTATTATGTATAAATATACTGCCAGTGTTTTATTCGCCACCTCGGTATTTACCGCCTCAGCCTTTGCCGGTGGTGTCGGTCTGGGTGCCACGCGGATGATTTATTCCAGCGCAGTCACGCAGGCAGCACTGGATGTGCGAAATACCCATAAAGACGCGCCGTTTCTTATTCAGTCCTGGATTGAAGATGAACAAGGTCAGCGATCAAATGATTTTGTGATTACGCCACCGTTATATGTTTTAAAACCGCAAACAGAAAGCGTCATTAAAGTGATGTTTAACGGTAAAGCCTTACCGCAGGATCGGGAAACCCTTTACTGGTTAACGGTAAAAGCCATTCCGCAACAGGATAAACAAGCGGCCGGGAATACGTTGCAGTTTGCCTCGGCCAACCGGATTAAAGTGTTTTATCGCCCGGCCGGTTTACATGAAAACGCCACTGAGGTGTGGAAACGTCTGCGGGGAGAAGTGCGTCAGGGGAAAATAACCTTAACGAATCCGACGCCTTATTATCTCACCACCATTAATTTAAGCGTGGACGGCAAGGCGGTTAACCCGGTGATGATCCCGCCGAAAGCCAGCGTGGCACTGCCCGGGCCTTTCGGCAAAGCCAGCACGTTCAGCTATCAGACCATCAATGATTACGGGGCGTGGACGCCGTCCATGACCTCTCCGCTGGTCAGGTAACCCCTGCTGAAGTTAAGCCGTGTCAGAATATTAAGGCGTCATATTGTGAAGGTAAAAATCGTTTGTGCCCTGGTTTCTTTAAACCTGATGGGGAGTGCTGCGCACGCAGCGGGCGATTTGCAATTTAATCCGGCATTTTTGAAAGGTGAAGGATCTAATATTGCAGATCTTTCCTGGGTCAATGCAGGAGGAGAATTACCTGCGGGTGAATATAATATTAATGTTTACGTGAATAATAATTATGCCTTTACCGGCAACATTCAGTTCCGCGTAAATAAACAGGATTCAGGATCTGCCCCTGCACCCTGTATTACACCTGAACAAATCACGTCGATGGGGATTGATATTCAGCAGGCGAAAGGCAACGTATTACCGCTGACGCAGCAATGTTATTTTTTAAATAGCCATTTTCCGGGCACGACGCTGGATTTCGACCAGAAAACGCTGACCGTGAATATCAGCGTGCCGCAGCATTTTATGCTGAACCTGCCGCGCGGATATGTCAGCCCGGAGAGCTGGGAATCGGGCATCACCTCGGCGTGGTTCAATTATGTGATTAACGGCTCGAATAATACCTATGAAGGTGAGAGCCGTACGCGACAGGATCAGTTGTTCGCCAGCCTGAACAGCGGCGTGAATGTGGGCGCATGGCGTCTGCGGGATTTCACCACCTGGACCAAAGACAACAACCAACTGTCGCACGTGCAGACCTATCTGCAACGCGACCTGCCTGCCCTGCGTTCACAGGTGTATGTCGGCGAAACCTACACGTCGGCGCAGATTTTCGACTCAGTCGGATTACGCGGTGTCGCCCTGGCGACCGATGACAACATGCTGCCCGCCAGTCTGAGCGGCTACGCGCCTGAAGTGCGCGGTATTGCCCGCAGCAACGCGACGGTGACCGTGCGCCAGAACGGCAATATTATTTATCAGACGTCGGTGGCAGCCGGTGAATTTGTGCTGAAAGACCTGTATCCGACCGCATCCGGCGGCGATCTGTCGGTCACTATTACCGAAAGTGACGGCAGCAAAACGCAGTATGCCGTGCCGTTTGCCAGCGTGCCGAATCTGGTACGCGCCGGACAGTTTAAATATTCACTCGGTGCCGGGACATTCCGCGGCGGAACCAACCAGAATTCGCCGGAATTTTTGCAGGGCGAGATGTTCCGGGGCTGGAAATACGGCCTGACATTCTACGGCGGTGTGCAGGCGGCGCAGGATTACACCGGTCTTTCACTGGGCATCGGGCAAAACATGGGCCGCTTCGGCGCGTATTCGCTGGATGTGATCCACGCCCGCAGCACCCTGGCCGACGGCAATAATTATGACGGCGATTCCGTCCGGTTGCGTTACAGCAAGCTGATCAGCGATGTCGGCACCCGCCTGAACTTCTATTCATGGCGTTTCTCAACGGAAGGGTTTTATACCCTCGGCGACACCGCCTACAAACGGATGAACGGCGGCAGTACGCAGGAAGTGACAGAGGCCGACGGCACCGTCACCACCCGTTACGACAACGTGTACGACCTGAGAATGTCGCGCAAATCTAAAAATCAGCTGCTGCTGTCGCAGCCGATGGGCGAAATGGGGTCGCTGTCGCTGTCATGGGATCAGCAGACCTACTGGAACACGCCAAAATCGACGCAGGGCCTGCAGTTTGCCTGGAACAACACCTACCGCAACGTCTCGGTCGGGCTGAATTTCCAGCGCAGCACCAGCCTGTATGACAACAAAAAGGACAACATTGTGTCGCTGTCCCTGTCCGTTCCTCTGGGCAATCCGGCCTACTCAACCCGCGTTCGCTACAACGGGACACAGGCGGATTCCACCGGTGCGACCCACAGTGTCGGGCTGAGCGGTTACATGCCGGGCAAGGATAATGTGTTTTACAGCGTCAGTCAGCGTTACAGCGAGCAACAGCAGTACGGCGGCGATACCTCCCTGCAATATCAGGGGCAACGCGGCGATTACAACCTCGGTTACAGCTATTCCGCACAGTCACGCAATCTCAGTTATGGCATGAGCGGCGGCGCGGTATTGCATGAAGATGGCCTGACATTAAGTCAGCCGCTGGGTAACACCAATATTCTGGTGAAAGCACCGGGCGCGGCGGATGTCGCGGTCAGTAATCACAAGGGCATTAAAACCGACAGCCGGGGTTATGCAGTGATCCCTTACGCCACGCCTTACCGCGTTAACCGCGTGGAGCTGGATGTGACGACCGCAGGCCACGACGTCGAACTGGATAACGCCGTGATCAATAAAACCCCGACCGACGGCGCGATGGTGCGGGCGGTCATTCCGGCGCGTATCGGCATGAAAGCGATGCTGGTGATGCGCCATAACACGAGCGTGCTGCCGTTCGGCACGGTGGTTTCCCTGCTGGACAGCCAGACCGACAGCAGCAGTATCGTCGGCGATAACGGCAGCCTGTATCTTTCCGGCCTGCCACAAAAAGGCACGCTGAAAGCGGTCTGGGGCACCGGCAGCGGGAAAAGCTGTCAGGCGGTCTACCGGCTGGATAAGCAACATTACAACCCGCAAACCGGGCTTTATTCGCAGGAGGTGACATGTCAGTAAACCGGCCATTTTCAGTCTGCATCGTGCTGACGCTTTTACTCTCCGCCAGCGTCAGTGCCTACGACGTGCTGGTGTCAGTCACCGGCACCATCATCGGCAACACCTGCGTGGTGTCGGCGGATTCGGACGAGGTGAACGTGCCGCTCGGCACCATCGGCACACGTCAGTTTCTGGCGGCCGGGGACGTCAGCAACATTAAAACGCCGTTTTCGCTGAATCTGGAAGACTGCGGTCCGACCTTTACCGGCGCAAAAGTGCGTTTCACCGGCACGCCGGATGCCACCAATACGCAGCTTTTAAAAGTGGATGACGGCGGCGCGACCGGTGTGGCGGTGCAGTTGCTCGACAGTAACAGTAAGGAAATCCCGCTCGACACCCAGACGCAGGCGTATGGCATTGCGGGTGCCGACACCGTTGAAATGAAATTTTATGCCCGCCTGACGGCGACAGGCGAGACGGTCATCCCCGGTGACGTTTCGGCTATCGCCACCTGGCTGGTGGAGTACCAATAATGAAAAAACTCTTTCTGATGACTTTTTTATGGATGTGCGCGATGAGCAGCGTACTGGCGGCAAGCTGGACATCTGATATCACCCTGTCTCCGCAACCGATGAGTTTCTCCGGCCCGGCGGATTCCATCGTGCCCGGTAAAATTATCGGCTCGACCTGGAGCGCCACCGCCAGCGTCAATGAAGTGGTGTGGTGCGGACTGATACAGAAATGTGAGTCAGGCACCATGGAGCCGGGCAGCGGCGCAGTATCAACGGGAATGACCGTGACGGTCGATGGCGAAAATTACACCATTTTCGAGACCGGTGTGCAGGGTGTGGGTTTTATTATCGGCCTGAAAGACACCAACGGTACCGTGTATATGCCGTTGCAAAGCGGACAAACGCAGACCTATCCGGCGGACGGCACCAACGGCTACGCCACGGGTTTAGGCTGGGCAGCCAAGGTCACGTTTGTGAAAACCGGCGAGACGCTGGCGACGGGGGTCTACACCACGCCGACCATCAGCGCGGCACTGCTCACCGTGAAGAATAATGAGACGACCACGGCTCAGGTGATTATCAACCCGACCACCATCACAGTGAGCGCCACCGGCTGTACCGTGCTGACCAAAACCGCCAATGTGGATCTCGGCACTGTCGATGCACGAACCTTACCGGCGGTGGGCAGCACCTCCCCTTCCGGCGCGTTTAACGTTGCGCTGACCTGCGACCAGCAGGTGTCGGTTAACGCCACCATCAGCGACCAGACCCATCCCGCGAATATGTCGATCGCCGCCTCGCTGACCAATGATTCAACGGCAGAGGGCGTCGGTGTGCAGTTTTTGTATAACGGCACCCCGCTGACGCTCGGACAGGACAGTCCGGCCTCCGGTGCGCTGAACCAGTTCTTCATACAAACGACGGATCAGGCACAGACCCTGAACCTGCCGTTTCAGGCACGCTATATCCGCATGGGAGAGTTAGTGCCCGGCACGGCCAATTCGCTGGCGGGAATTACGTTTTCATATCAGTAAAGTGGGATTAAAAAAGGCTTTCCTGTTACGGGGAAAGCCTGATTTTCAGCCTGCAGGAGAGCCGCAATAATCACTTCCATAAATACCGTTAGCCACAGACACGAAAAAGGCGGCAAACGCCGCCTCTTCTGCATACTGCTGGTGACTGCGTCGCTTATTTATAAATCTCTGCAGTACCGTAAAGCTGGTTGTTACCGGATGCGCCGATAATGCGGTAAGAACTTGCGCCCGCCTGAGTGGCTTTGGCATTCAGTTCTGATTGCAGACCGGAGATGGAACCGGTGGTAGATGCCCCGACCACACCGATGGATTGCTGACCCGCCGGCGCAGACTGAACTTCTGTCGCGGCCAGGGTAGTGAATGATGCAGTTGCCAGTGTCAGAGCGGCGATGGTCATAGCGATGTTTTTCATGATGTTAATTCCTGTTCGTTAATTTTTTTTCGGGATGCCCTCTTCAGGCACCTCAGTTTCAGGTCAACGTTATTTATTAATTAACGTTCGATAAGTAAATACTAAGCGTCGCTGAGAGTTTGTGCAAGATATTTATTTAATGACCGTTAACTAATTGTGCGATCGCAAAGAACGGGCGGCAAAAAGGTGCGAAGATCGAAAGGGGAACGGCAGAGACGGGATGCTCTGCCGCAGAACAGTTAGTGACTGACGGTGGCGAACGCCACCGGGCGACATTTTATTATTTGCAGGGAATGCACTTTGTCAGGACGAAGGCTGGAGAGGATTTATTGTGTCAGCGCGGCCGGTTTGCTCAGTGGCGAAGTGGCGCCGTCGCTGGTGGTGGCGGTGGAGGTGACATTGGCAATGTGTAAACCGGCAGCCACGGTCAGCTGATCGTGGATGATCCCCTGCCCTTTGGCGTCGACCGGCACCAGCTGATAGCCGAGATAGTTTTCCGCTTCATCCTGAGTGGATTTGCTGTTGGAGAAGAACTCGATGCGGTACAGCGTATTCGCCTCGCCGTTGACTTTGCCGTCTACGGTCAGGCTGTTCTGGCTGCGGCTGACGTGCGTAATCGCAGGTGCGTGCTGCTCTTTATTCGGCGTTTTTTCACAGTCCGCAGACTGACCATCAATCGCACAAATTTTTTCCAGCGTGCTGGTGTCGTTACTGATACCGCCGCCGCGGTTGCCGATAAAGGCCGCGTGTTCCAGCCCCGGCACGTTAAACACAATCGCCCCCGCAAAACCTGGCAGGCAACTGCCGCCCGCAAAGCAACGGTTCACCGGTTTGCCGTTGTCGATCATGATGTTCGCCGTAATGCGGTTAACTGCCGGTCCGGTGATACGGTTGATACCAAACGCGCCGCCTTTGCCCGGTTCGCCCTGCGGACGGACGGACACCGCAACACGGTTACCGGTCATGATATTGCTGTCGACGATATTGCCGGTGCCGCTGAGCGTGACGGCGGAAGACAGATGGGTGAAGGTGTTCCCGGCGATATAATTGCGGTTGCCCCAGTTAAGCTGTACGCCGTCAGAGTAATTTTCGAAGTGGTTATGCAGCACCTCGTTATCATTGCCCCACAGCATTTCCAGCCCCTGCGAAGGTTCTTTGTTGTTCACCTCGTCGGTAGTCACAAAGTTATCCGCAATCAGGTTGAATGATGCGCCACGCGTGGCTTCCATCGCGTCGCCATTGTTCACGAAAGTATTACGGATAATTTTATTACGCTCGGTGGTGGTGGCGGTGGAATTCCCCTTGCCGTCATCGCCCGTCATCATGATCCCCGCGCCACCGTGATTGCCCACAATACGGTTATCTTCAATGACGTTATCTTTCGCGCGATTGATCAGGATGCCGATACAGAAGTTACGCACTTCCAGCCCCTGCAGCGTGACGTCATGGGTGTCGCGCAACACCAGTCCCGGCATAGTCGTCGTGCGCACGTTCGCGCCGTACTGACCGCTGACCGCGCCCGGACAGGATTGCGGTTCGCTGCCTTTGATATAACCGGTACCATCGATGGCGGCGAACTGGCCGCTTTTCTGCCAGTCTAGGTTGATGATATCCACCGGCCCGAGGATCGCCGGTAACGGTTTAAGCGGTTTAATCACTAACGGGTGATGATCCGGTGACTGAAGTTCAATGCGGTAATGCCCGGCGTTCTGGTTATTTTTCTCCAGCGCCCAGCGCAAGGTGCCTGCGCTGCCGTCATCGGCGGATGAGGTGACTTTTAAGATTTCTGGTGCGGTATAAGTATTCTCTGCTGCAAATGACGCGAAAGGCATGAGTAATGCCAGCACCATAGAAATTTTATTTTTTATCATGACAGAACCTGTTTCTTCTTAGATAAAAACACGGTGTTTCCCGCGGAGGCGGGGGTCGTTAATTCAGAAAAAATGTACCCATAAACTCGAAATCGGCATGGCCAGCACCAGCGCGGGCAACATGTTGGCGACCGGAAAGATTTTGATGCCGCAGATGCGAAAACCGGTGGCGAACATCAATACACCGCCGACGGCAGAGAAATCCGCCTGCATTTCCGGCGTGGTCAGCGGCAGAATAAACACCGCGCCGTACGCCAGCAGCAACTGAATGATCAACTGCGGTACCGCGACGACGGCCACGGCAAAACCGAGCGTGGTGGCAAAAATAGCGGCAGTGAACAGATCGAGGAACGATTTGGCGATCAGCACGCTGGTATCGCCGGTCATGCCTTCATGCATGGAACCGAAAATCCCGGTGCCGCTGGCGCAGAACAACACGATAATCGCCACGTAGCTTTGCAGGAACTTCTCCTGAGATTCCTGATCGCCCGGATCGGATTTGACAAAAATCTCCACCAGACTGCGGGCTTTGCTGCCCAGCTTGCCGATGCCTTTCTCCAGATAACAGAGTTCGCCCAGCAACGCGCCGAGGATCACCGACAACACCATCACCGGCATGTGGCTGACTTTCACCACCAGCACGATCCCCATACACATCGAGGCCGCCCCGAAAATAAGCGGCATGGAGTTACGCAGACGTTCCGGCAGGCGGTTGCTGAGCAACGCGCCGACAATCCCGCCGAGCAAAACGGCAGAGCCGTTGATATAAGGTCCGATAATCACGGGTTATTACTCCTGGTCATTAACGTCATGTTTTCGCCCCAGCGGGGCAGATCGGCACAGTCCAGATCCAGCAGTCCCAGCGCCCGCGCCACGCTGTGCGCGATGATGTCTTCCACACTGGTAGGTCTGGCGTACAGGGCAGGAACCGGCGGAAAAACAATGCCGCCGCATTCGGTGACCTGTTGCATGTTGCGTAAATGCCCCGCGTGCAGCGGCGTTTCACGCACCATCATCACCAGCCGGCGTCGTTCTTTTAAAACGACGTCTGCCGCCCGGGTCAGCAGGTTATCCGTCAGGCCATTGGCCACAGCCGCCAGGGTATGCATTGAACACGGCGCCACCAGCATGCCGAGCGTACGGAACGATCCGCTGGCGATGGCCGCACCGACTGCGCGGAAGGGATATACCACATCCGCCAGATCGGCCACGTCCGCTTCGGTCAGCGTGGTTTCATGTTCCCGGTTGAGGTGCCCGGCCGGTGAAATCACCAGATGCGTTTCCACATCGAGCTGACGCAGGTAACGCAACGCCTGAACGCCATAGGAAAACCCGGACGCGCCGCTGATCCCGACAATCACGCGGGGTTTTTGGGGTGCCTTAAATGCAGACCCTGACATGCTGTCTCCTTATTTTTTGCTGAAGCCCGGAATAAAGCGGTTTACATCCACGTCGAGGAACTCGCTGCGCTGGAAATTCGCTTTCAGGTTGTAAGGTACTGTGCAGTCGAAAATAGTTTTGCAGGCAATACCGTGGTCGCGTACCGACGGGCTGAAAGCCGGATCGGAAGACGGATCGAGCGGATGGCAGCGCACGCCGGGAATAAACACCGTGCTGACGTCGCCCTGATAGCGGGTGGTCATCGCCCAGATCACGTCGTTGAGGTCGAACACATCGACGTCTTCATCCACCAGCATCACGTGTTTCAGCTCAGAGAAAGCAGCAAACGCCAGCAGTGCGGCCTGACGCTGACGACCTTCATCGGCCGCAAAGCGTTTTTTCACCTGCAACACCGCGAGGTATTTACCGGTACCCGGTGACGGGCAGTGAACGTTCTGCACAAAGCCCGGCAGCGCGCGTTCTACCATCTGCAAAATGCTGGCTTCGGTGGGAATACCGGCCATGTTGGTGTGTTCGTCGCTTGGTCCGATACAGGTTTGCAGGATCGGATGGCGGCGGTGCGTAATGGCTTTCACTTTAATCACCGGCACTTCGGCCTGTGCCGCACCGGTATAACCCGGGAATTCAGGCATCGCTTTGCCGGTATTGGTGTTCTGATCTTCGCGGACGCGGTAGTTCGGCACCAGTTCGCCTTCGATCACCACTTCGGCGTTGGCAATACCGCGCGCACTGACGGTCAGAGCATCCACCAGTTCGACGGCCTGATTACGCAGGCTGCCCGCGATAGACAGTTCGTCAAAGCCCAGCGGTGTGGTTGGTGGCTCAAAGCACGCACCGATTTCAATCGCCGGATCGACGCCGATGCTGATGGTAATCGGCAGCGGTTTGCCTGCGGCTTCGGCTTTCTGACGGAACACATCCAGATGGCGGCCGGGCACAAAATACATGGAGATTTCGTCTTTGCTCTGCACGCACAGACGGTGAATGGTGACGTCATGCTCGCCGGTTTCAGGGTCGGCGGCGTAGCACATGCCGAGGGTGAAATACGGGCCCGCATCTTCCGGCGTATTGGTCGGGGCTGGCAGAATTTTCAGAATGTCGAAATCCGGGTCGGTGGCCAGATGCACCACTTCCTGACAGACCGCTTTTTCACGCGGAATAACAATCGGCGGGATGGGATTCGACACGGAATCTTTCAGCATAAACGCCAGATTTTCCGGCGTGGTGCCAAACAGACGCGCCACACGTTTACGGGAAGACAGCAGGCCAATCAGCACCCGCATGTCGTTATACCCTTTGACCTTATTAAAGATCATCGCCGGACCGATTTGGGTCGGACGTTTCACGGTGCCGTGCGCACCGACGTAGCGGTATACACCGGATAACTCCGCAATCGGATCCACGGGCTCATCGGTGTAGATCAGTTCATCGTCGTACTGGCTTAACACCGCCAGCGCGGACCGCAGATCCGTCACTTTTATTTGTTCTTCAGACATCTTGTGCCCCTTAAAGTCATGTCATCGAGGATGCACCGGCAGGCTCTTCATCGCCGCTGCCCGGTCAGTTTGCAAAGGATCGGTGATAAGAGTCCAATAACAATACACCGCTCTTTGATAAGGGATTATTATGAGGAAAACGCACCGGAGGACGTATGGATTACCGACAATTACACTCGTTTGTGGTGCTGGCGGAAGTGCTGCATTTTGGTAAAGCCGCCATGCAGCTGAACATCGCCCAGCCCGCATTAAGTCAGCACATCAAGGCGTTAGAACAGTCACTGGGGATCCCGCTGTTCACCCGCGACAAGCGCCATGTGGCGCTGACCTTCGAGGGAGAGCAACTGGTCGAAGAAGCCCGCATCGCCATCACTCACTACGAGAAATTTCTCGAGAATGCGCGCAGTTTGCGGCTCGGGCATAAAGGGCAACTGAAACTCGGGTATGTCGGATCGTCGATTCTGGATCCGGCTCTGGCGCTGTTAATCAATGGTTATCGCAAGCACAAACCCGATATTGATATCGTCATTGAGGAACATAACGTTCACGAGCAGCTAACACTTTTGCTCAATTATCAGCTGGATATCGCCCTGGTGCGCTCGCCGGTGCCGCAGTTTCCTGAGCTGGAATACCTTGATGTCGCCACCCGCCCGCTGATCGCCGTGCTGCCACGCAGCCACCCGCTCGGCTCCGGGCAAAAAATATCGCTCTCCTCGCTGTCAGATTCGCCGTTCCTTATCCAGAAAGATCCGCCGGGCGTTGGCCTCGGCTGGTCAGCAATAAATGCCTGTCAGCAGGCCGGATTCGTGCCACAGAAAATTCAGTTTACGCGGGATGTGTCGGTGGCCATCGGGCTGGTGTCGATGGGCATGGGCGTGACGCTGGTGCCGGAGACCCAGCGGTCGGTGATGATCCCGGATGTGAACTACTGCTTCCTGACCGATCCCGGCGCGACCACCACGCTGACGCTCAGCTGGCAGCGGCATCTGAAAAATAAAGCCCTGACGGATTTCATCCGTTACGCGCGGGAACTGACCCATCCGTGACAGGCAAAAACGGAAGACTGAAAATGGGAACAGACTGAAGACGCCGTATTTCAGGATTACTCCCAACGCCATCGCCGACTATGCTTAAAGCTTCGTGATAAAAAAATGCCGTTAAGGCACCCGCGAAGTTTTCCCGTTTTTCTGATTCATTTTGTCGAAATACCGGAGGTCTGGCATGAGCAACCATGACGAAGCAATCCACACATCCCACCTGAAACTGAAAATCAACGGCCAGATCCGCCAGCTGGTCGTGGATACGCGCACTACCCTGCTGGATGCGTTGCGCGAGAACCTGCAACTGACCGGCACCAAAAAAGGCTGCGACCACGGCCAGTGCGGTGCCTGTACGGTGATCGTCGATGGGCGCCGCATCAATTCCTGCCTGACGCTGGCCGTCATGCATCAGGATGCCGAGGTCACCACCATTGAAGGTCTCGGCACGCCGGATAACCTGCATCCGATGCAGGCGGCGTTTATCAGACACGACGGCTACCAGTGCGGTTACTGCACGCCGGGGCAGATCTGCTCCTCCGTTGCCGTATTGCAGGAGATCGAGGCGGGCATCCCGAGCCACGTCACGCTGGATCTGGTTTCCCCTCCGCCGCAATCCGCCGAAGAAATCCGCGAACGCATGAGCGGTAATATCTGCCGCTGCGGGGCGTATTCCAATATTCTTGCCGCGATTGAAGACGTCGCCGGAGGTCAAAAACCATGAAGGCTTTTACCTATGAACGGGTACAAACGCCCGCCGATGCCGCCGGCAGCGCCTTACAACATCCCGGTGCCAAATTTATCGCGGGCGGCACCAACCTGCTGGATCTGATGAAACTTGAGATCGAACAACCTTCTCATCTGATCGACGTCAACGGACTGGCGCTGGATACCATTGAGCCTGACGGCAACGGCGGCCTGCGGATTGGCGCGCTGGTGCGCAATACCGATCTGGCCGCAGATTTACGCATCCGCCGTGACTATGCCGTGCTGTCGCGGGCGCTGCTGGCAGGGGCTTCCGGCCAGTTACGCAATCAGGCCACCACCGCCGGTAACCTGCTTCAGCGCACCCGTTGCCCCTATTTTTACGACACTAATCAGCCCTGCAATAAACGCAATCCCGGCAGCGGTTGCGCCGCCCTTAAAGGTTTCAGCCGACAGCACGCCGTTATCGGCGCAAGTGCAGCCTGCATCGCCACGCATCCGAGCGACATGGCCGTCGCCATGCAACTGCTCGATGCCGTGGTGGAAACCATCAACCCTGACGGCGCAGTACGCCGCATTCCGCTGGCTGATTTCTACCGTGCGCCCGGCGATACGCCGCATCTTGAGACCGTGCTGGCTGCGGGCGAGCTGATCACCGCCGTCACCCTGCCGCCGCCGCTGCAAGGCACGCACATTTACCGCAAAGTCCGTGACCGCGCGTCGTACGCGTTCGCGCTGGTGTCCGTTGCCGCCATCGTTCAGCCCGACGGCACCGGCCGTGTCGCTTTCGGCGGCGTGGCGCATAAACCCTGGCGGCTGGCCGACGCCGATGCACAGGTGGCGCACGGCGCGGGAGAAGTGTATGCGCGGCTGTTTGCCGCTGCGCAACCGACGCCAGAGAACGCGTTCAAGCTGATACTGGCGAAGCGAACGCTCGCCTCCGTACTCACTGAAGCGAGGGCATAACCGATGAAATTCGACACGCCTGCAACAGACAATCCGATCGACCAGATGAAAGTGGTCGGTCGTGCGCATGACCGCATCGACGGACCGCTGAAAACCACCGGTACCGCGCCCTACGCCTATGAATGGCATGATGAAGCGCCCGGCGCCGCCTGTGGTTATGTGGTCGGTTCCGCCATTGCCAAAGGCCGGATCACCGCGATGGATCTGCATGATGCAGAACACGCCCCCGGCGTGCTGGCGATCGTCACGGCGGCCAACGCCGGTAAGCTGGGCAAGGGTGACATGAATGCCGCCACGCTGCTCGGCGGCCCGCAGATTGAGCACTACCATCAGGCGATTGCCGTGGTGGTCGCGGAGACGTTTGAACAGGCACGCGCCGCTGCGTCACTGATCCACGTCGAATACCTGCGCGAACCCGGTGCATACAGCCTTGCGGAGCAGAAGCCTGCCGTCACTACTCCGCCGGAAGATACGCCGGACAAAACCGCCGGTGATTTCGCCAGCGCCTTTGCCGCTTCACCGGTGCAACATGACGCTATCTACACCACGCCGGATCAGAGCCATATGGCGATGGAACCTCATGCCTCGCTGGCGGTGTGGGAAGGCGACAAGCTGATCCTGCGCACCTCGAACCAGATGATCGCCTGGTGTCGCAGTGAACTGGCCAAAACGCTGAATATTCCCGAAGAGAAAGTGCGGGTAATTTCGCCCTACATCGGCGGCGGTTTCGGCGGCAAACTGTTTCTGCGCAGCGATGCCGTGCTGGCGGCGCTCGGTGCCCGCGCCGTCAACAGGCCGGTGAAAGTCACATTGCCGCGCCCGATGATCCCGAACAACACCACGCACCGTCCGGCCACGCTTCAGCACATCCGCATCGCGACGGATGAGAAAGGTCAGATCACCGCCATCGCCCATGAGAGCTGGTCCGGCAATCTGCCCGGCGGCACACCGGAGACGGCGGTGCAGCAAAGTGAGCTGCTGTATGCGGGCAAAAACCGCCTGACCGGGTTGCGGCTGGCACAGCTGGATCTGCCCGAAGGCAACGCCATGCGCGCGCCCGGCGAGGCCCCCGGCCTGATGGCACTGGAAATCGCCATCGACGAAGTCGCGGAGAAAGCAGGTATTGATCCGGTGGAGTTTCGTATTCTCAACGACACGCAGGTCGATCCGCTCCATACCGAACGTTTCTTTTCACGTCGCCAGTTAATTGAATGTCTGCGCACCGGCGCGGAGAAATTTGGCTGGCACCGGCGCAACGCCATGCCTGCACAGGTTCGTGACGGACGCTGGCTGGTCGGCACCGGCGTCGCGGCTGGCTTTCGTAATAACCTGCTGGAGAAATCCGGCGCGCGGGTGCATCTCGACGCACAGGGCAACGTGACGGTGGAGACCGACATGACCGATATCGGCACCGGCAGTTACACCATCATCGCCCAGACCGCCGCCGAGATGATGGGCGTTCCGCTGGAAAAGGTCGTGGTACGGCTGGGCGATTCTGACTTCCCGGTATCCGCCGGTTCGGGCGGCCAGTGGGGAGCCAATACGTCTACCGCCGGGGTGTACGCTGCCTGCGTAAAACTGCGCGAAGCCATCGCGGAAAAACTCGGGTTTGATGCCGATAGCGCGGTGTTTACCGATGAACTGATTTGTCAGGGCGACCGCACCGCACCGCTCGCGGAAGCGGCGGCCAGCGGAACCCTCACCGTGGAAGACAGCATCGAATTCGGCGGGCTGGACAAGACGTTTCAGCAATCAACCTTTGCCGCGCATTTCGTGGAGGTCGGCGTGGATATCGCCACCGGCGAAACCCGCGTCCGCCGCATGCTGGCGGTCTGCGCCGCGGGCCGGATCCTCAATCCGAAAACCGCCCGCAGCCAGGTGATTGGCGCGATGACCATGGGCGTCGGCGCGGCGCTGACGGAAGAGCTGAACGTCGATAAAGAGCTGGGGTATTTCGTCAACCACGATCTGGCCGCATATGAAGTGCCGGTACACGCCGACATCCCCGAACAGGAAGTGATTTTCCTCGACGACACCGATCCGGTTTCTTCCCCCATGAAAGCCAAAGGCGTCGGCGAACTGGGCCTGTGCGGCGTCAGCGCCGCCATCGCCAATGCCATTTATAACGCGACGGGCGTCAGGGTCAGGGATTATCCGGTGACGCTGGATAAACTGATTGGAGGATTGCCGGAGATTGAGTGAATGGGGAAGTGAGAAGCCATGCACTATCCACTTTGCACTTTAATGGGAGCCAAATGGCTCCCATGTTGCATAAGCAGGGATTGAGGCGACCGCTCTCATAACCCACCAAATTTAAACCGTGAGTATTCCTGTTATCCCAGACATAAAATAACCACTGAAAAACTGGTTCGCCATATTACAGAAAACTAAGATTTAAATAATGGTTTTCCGGCTGACACACGCCATTGCTTAATCTCAGCAATCACGCTCTCTGGCGTTACTATTTTATCGCCTTCAGGATAAAAAATTAAATCAGTACCTGAAGGATGCTCCGTAACCCGACTGAAATTATCCAGTAAGCTGTCCTGATATGACTCGCTGCCATGCACGTCGAAAATATCTTTCACCAGCGCAATAAATTCGGCTTCTGAGTAATCTTCAAACCTTTCTTTAAGGAGCATGATTTTTCCTTACGAGGCTACAGGCGGAACCTGGGATTTATTCGTTATCTAAAACAGACCGAACCCGCGCTTTAAGTTCATCAGCATCAAACTCATCCTTGTCACGATCATCATCAGGATTAAATTGATCCGCAAGACAGAAGATGGTCGAACATTTTTCACTGTCCTGATCGTTGTCTTTCTGCAAATCACCATTCTCACCCTCAGCTTTCCATAACATCTGATAGGGGTCAGCGAAATCTACAGCGGATATCTGGTCATCAGTAAATGTCCTGGCGAAAGCTAAAAGTTTCTGGCTCATATTTGGGCATCCTGCAAATGAACACACTACGATTGTTTTTTACTTTCATGAAATTCAATAATCAGCGCAGCAAGCTCGTCTTCTTCGGCATAAAGATAAGCCACAGGCACATCCAGCACTTTAGCTATTCGGCTGACAGTATCCTGATCTGGCTGATGCTTGCCTTTCTCATACTGATTCATGCGCGCACTTGATGAAGCCTCATCCAGACCAGCAAGCACGCCCAACTTGTATTGAGAAAGCCCTGCACGCAGACGCGCCTCCTTGAGTCTCTTGATCAACATGATGTCGGAGCCAACCTTTTTACTAAGTTATTCTTAGTTTTCTATTGTGTTATTTTTAAGCGCCGAGCATACTAAGGATAACTTAGTAATCACCATTATCCGGAGGTCTTACATGGCAGTTTCAAAAGATTGGCATACCGCTGACATCATCGCGGCAATCAGAAAGAAAGGGACAACAATGGCAGCAGTTTCCAGAGAGGCAGGGTTGAGTTCATCAACGCTTTCAAATGCACTGGCAAGGCCGTGGCCGAAAGGAGAAATGATTATTGCAGAAACGATCGGAGTCGATCCGAAGGAGATCTGGCCGAGTCGTTACTTTGATGGAAAGACAGGAACTAAAATAAACAGAAATCTGAGAGGAAAATAAATTAATTGTTTGTTTGATAATACAAGAGGTTAAAACAGAAATGGTGCCGACTACCGGAATCGAACTGGTGACCTACTGATTACAAGTCAGTTGCTCTACCTACTGAGCTAAGTCGGCATTTTGGAGTGTTACCGGGGAACTACGGGGTGCTAAATTAGTGAAATCTGACGCTGCCGTCAAGCCCCCTGAAGTGCGTTTGCTGCTTTTCTCATCACCCTGCATGAAATAGGGATTTAGCACCGGCTTCATGACGAAAAATCCACCGGTACCACGCGTTACGGACGGACTAAATCGTCGCCGTAACCAATCCATTTGTAGGTCGTCAGGGCTTCTAATCCCATCGGGCCGCGGGCGTGCAGTTTTTGAGTACTGACCGCCACTTCTGCGCCTAAACCGAACTGTCCGCCGTCGGTGAAACGGGTGCTGGCGTTGACGTACACCGCCGAGGAATCCACTTCACGTACGAACCGGTCTGCGCTGCTGATGGAACGGGTGAGGATCGCATCCGAATGCTCGGTACCGTAGGTGCGGATATGCGCCACGGCGGCGTCCAGATCGTCGACAACCGTGACGTTCAGATCCAGTGACAGCCATTCATCCGAATAATCTTCTTCGGTGACCGCCAGTACTTTCGCCGGGCCATTTTGCAGATACGGCATCGCCGATTCGCTGGCGTGCAGCGTGACACCTGCGCGGTGCATTTTGTCGCTCAGTTCCGGCAGGAAACGGGCGGCGATCGCCTGATGCACCAGCACGGTTTCGAGGCTGTTACAGGCGCTCGGACGCTGCACTTTCGCACTTTCCAGCACGGTCAGCGCTTTGTCGAAATCGACGCTTTCATCCACAAACGTATGGCACACGCCGATACCGCCGGTGATCACCGGAATGGTGGATTGTTCGCGGCACAGTTTGTGCAGCGCCGCGCCACCGCGTGGGATCAGCATGTCGACGTATTTATCCAGACGCAGCAGTTCCGCGACCAGTGCGCGATCGGGGCTGTCGATTGCCTGAACCGCCGCTTTCGGCAGCCCGCACTCTTCCAGCGCCATCTGGATGACATTGACCGTCGCCTGATTGGTGTGGTGTGTTTCTTTGCCGCCGCGCAGGATAACCGCATTACCGGTTTTCAGGCACAGGCTGGCGACGTCGATGGTGACGTTGGGACGCGCTTCGTAAATCACGCCGATCACGCCGAGCGGCACACGGCGGCGTTCGAGACGCAAACCGCTGTCCTGCTGTGAACCATCAATCACCTGCCCGACCGGATCGCTCAGACGGCAGACATCACGCACGTCGCTGGCAATCGCCGATAAACGTGCGGGCGTCAGCAGCAGGCGGTCTAACAAGGCGTCGCTCATGCCGCTTTCGCGGGCGGCGGCCATGTCGAGTTCGTTGGCAAGAATAATGCTCTGGCTGTTGACCTCGAGCATGTCGGCCATCAGCATCAGCGCACGGTTTTTCTGCGCGGTGCTGAGGGTGGAGAGCTGCCAGGACGCGGCTTTCGCGGCCTTGCCCATCTCGTTAAGCATCTGTGGCTCCTTAACTGACAATCATGTCGTCACGATGCACGGCAACCGGGCCGTATTCGTAACCGAGAATTTCGCTGATCTGCTGAGAGTGATGACCGGCAATCATGCGCATCGCATCGCTGTTATAGCGGCTGACACCGTGCGCGAGGTCGCGTCCGGTCAGGTTGCGGATGCGGATCACTTCGCCACGCGAGAAATCGCCTTTCACGTCGCGGATACCTTTTGGCAGCAGTGAACTGCCGCGCTCCATCATGGCGGACACCGCGCCGTCGTCGATAGTGATTTCACCGGCAGGCGGTGCGCCGAAGATCCAGCGTTTACGGTTCTCCAGCGGCGTTTCCATCGCGTGGAAACGTGTGCCGACGGACACGCCGTTAATCACATCGCCAATCACGCCCGGCAGGCTGCCTGCGGCAATAATGGTATCGACGCCCGCGCGGCACGCGACATCCGCCGCCTGCAATTTGGTCGCCATGCCACCGGTGCCCAGACCGGAAACGCTGTCACCCGCCACGCCGCGCAGTTCGTCATCAATGGTCATGACTTCACGGATCAACTCGGCCTGCGGATTGGTGCGCGGATCGGCGGTAAACAGACCGCGCTGATCGGTCAGCAGCAGCAGTTTATCGGCACCGGCCAGGATCGCCGCCAGCGCGGAAAGGTTGTCGTTATCGCCGACTTTGATCTCTGCGGTGGCGACGGCATCGTTTTCATTAATCACCGGCACGATATGGTTATCGAGCAGCGCATGCATCGTGTCGCGGGCGTTCAGGAACCGCTCGCGGTCTTCCATGTCGGCGCGCGTCAGCAGCATCTGACCAATGTGGATGCCATAAATCGAGAACAATTGCTCCCACAGCTGGATCAGACGGCTTTGCCCGACGGCAGCCAGCAGTTGTTTGGAAGCAATGGTGGCGGGGAGTTCGGGGTAGCCAAGATGTTCACGCCCGGCAGCAATCGCGCCCGACGTCACAATCACAATCCGATGCCCCGCCGCATGTTGCTGCGCGCACTGGCGGACAAGCTCAACAATGTGAGCACGGTTGAGGCGGCGTGAACCGCCAGTGAGCACGCTGGTGCCCAGTTTTACAACCAGTGTCTGGCTACCACTCATAATCGTTCCATTAGTGTGAATAAGAAGTGCTTCTGTGTCTTTTTTAACAGGGGAGAAGCGTTATGCCAACCGGCATAACGCTATAATAGCAGCATTCAGTATGGGAATGGGTAGTACAGAAGGTCAGGCGGAGAGCTTCACCGGTTCTTCGCTGAAATCATCAGCAGGTTCCAGTTTGAGGGACATCTCTTCAATCATCTTGTTGAGATTCTTGTGGAACCCTTTCAATGTCGTCTCAAGCTTCTCACGCACTTCAGCATCTTTAATGTTTTGCGCTTTCCAGATGCCGTCTTTGTCGAATAATCCGAAATGATATACATAGGTAAAACGTTCAGCTTCAGCCTGCAACTCAATCCACCAGCCCCAGAACTCACGCTTCTCCGGCGCTGGCTTCACGTTGACACACACCGCTAAGCAGTCGAAGAAAAAGCGGTCGTTCTCGCATTTTCCTTCTCTGATGTACGGCCCGAGCGTACCGAAACGTTTCATTAGCCTGCTTTTAGGATGACCACTTGGTAACGTCATAGTACTACCTCCATATAAAGACGATCCTTTTTAGCAAAACGTTAAGAATTAGCAACCGTTAAGTTACTGCATTCTCTTCTGCAACCACCCGCAAATCTCATGTAACGCCGTGTCAAAATGCTCGTAAAGCGGCTCACTGTGGATGGTTAAAATCTTGCCGTCAGACGACGAATCCGCAATCAGCTTAGCCTCGCTCTTCGGGCTGAAGATGTCATTCTCCCAGTACGCGGCCAGCATTGGCGTCGGGGTTCTGCGCCCGAGCAGCCCCTGCGTTTTCAGAGAATACCGATTAAGTTCGGTTTTCAGCGCGGAATCGGAGGCGCTCGACATGCCGAGGCGGCTCGCCAGCACGTCCATATACATATCCGGTACCTGTTCCTGACATTTAGGATCGCTCAGCAGGGTATGCACCAGCGCGCCCAGCGTGGCGACGGCCCGTACGCGGCGCGGTTCGAGATAAGCCAGACGTACGGCCACGTTCGCGCCGAAACGGTAACCGAGCAAACTGACACGACTGGCATCGACCCACGGCACATCCGGCAATTGCATCAGCACCTGCTGGTGCAGGAAGCTGGTGTCCTGCGTCAGTTTCCACTTCGCCGAGAACCCGATGGACGGCATGTCGATGGTCAGCATCGCAATGCCCATCGGCGCGAGATAAGAGCGGAACAGCCGCTGATGGTCACTTTGTAATGTGTCCAGACCGCCGCAGACCATCACTGTCGGGAACGGTGCCTTGCCTTCATTCGGCAGATGCAGGAAACCGGTGATCGGCGCGCCGCCGGGGATTTTAAATTCCAGCTCTTTCAGTTCATACGACGAATGCTCAGAAGATTTTTCAAACGCTTTGTTCGCCAGCGCCTCGGCCTGCTCCGCCAGCGTATCGCCTTTCAGATGCGGATAACCGGCGATGCTGTAAAGGTTGGCGGCTTTCAGCCAGTATTCGCTGGCAATCTCAGCATCGGTTTCTTCAGCGGCTTTTTGCTGCCAGTGCATCGCCTGATTTGACCATTCGTAGATCCAGTTGCCGTTGCGGTAGCCAATCACGGTGTCGAGCAATAACGGATCGCTGTGTTCAGCTTTCGAGACCGCAATACGCGACAGCACTTCTTCCACTTCCAGCGGATCAACCCCGCGCCACATCCACATCAGACGGTTGATCGTGCGGTACCAGCAATTGACCGTGTCGCCTTCCAGCGCAGAGTGCATCGGCGGGTGCGTATTATGGTGATGAACGCGATGAACCAGCGTCGACGTTTCAGGATATTTAAAGGAAGGTTTAAACAGTTTTTCCGTAAGATTGGCTGGAGCCATAATGCAAGATCCTCCGTTAGCAAGCAGCAGGTCGCCCGCAGGCGATCATTTCTGGACGGGATTATAACCCGCCCACGTTGCGACATGTGAGGTGTGAGGTCAAGCGGAAAGGATTTCAAGTCAACAAAAGCAAAACGCCCGGCAATAAGCCAGGCGTTTATAAACACTAAGGGGAAATTACTTACCCACTAATGGAGGCACAAAGATGACCCCCATATCCCACGGCTGCTCGATCCAGGTGTTCTGCGGGATGTCTACCACGTAGTCATCGACCAGCGGTGCGCCCGCCGGTTTGGCGAAGATAGTGATGAAATGCGCTTTCGGATACATTTCGCGGATCGCTTTCGCGGTGCCGCCGGTATCAACCAGATCGTCGATCACGATGAAGCCTTCACCGTCGCCTTCTGCGCGTTTCAGCACCTGCATTTCGCGCTGATTATCATGGTCGTAGCTGGAGATACACACGGTATCCACATGGCGGATGCACAGCTCGCGAGCCAGCAACGCTGCAGGGACCAGACCGCCACGGCTGACGGCAATAATGCCTTTCCATTGTTCTGCCGGCAGCAGGCGTTTAGCCATGGTACGGGCGTGGATTTGCAGCATGTCCCAGGTTACAACGTATTTTTCGCTCATAAAGGTGTCCCAGCCAGTGAATTATCGGCTTCTAAAAAAATAATGGGGGGAAAAAAGGTTGCGCGAGATTATAGTGAGTCCGGCTCACAAAAACCAGTGGTTATCTGGCCTCAGCGACCCAAAAATCCCGGAATTTCTCCCCGCGCCCGCGCACAGGTTAAGATTAAGTGATATTCTGTCAGGCCACTCGCCACACAGTCTGGCGGGGATTACTTAACCTTAAATCTACAGCATCTCAATCAGTTCCCCTGCAAATGGAGCCTGAATGAGCTGACTGTTACAGGAGACTTATAGTGTCTGAACTGTCTCAGCTTTCGCCACAACCGTTGTGGGATATTTTTGCCAAAATCTGTTCTATTCCGCACCCTTCTTACCATGAAGAAGAACTGGCAAAACACATCGTTGAATGGGCACAGGAAAAAGGTATCCACGCTGAGCGTGATGAAGTTGGCAACATTTTGCTGCGCAAACCGGCCACCAAAGGCATGGAAAACCGCAAAGCCGTTGCCCTGCAGGCGCACCTCGACATGGTGCCGCAGAAGAACAACGATACCGTTCACGATTTCACTAAAGATCCGATCCAGCCGTTCATCGAAGACGGTTGGGTAAAAGCCCGCGGCACCACGCTGGGTTCTGACAACGGTATCGGTATGGCGTCCGCGCTGGCGGTGCTGGCTGATGACAGCGTAGAACACGGCCCGCTGGAAGTGCTGCTGACCATGACCGAAGAAACCGGCATGGCGGGCGCATTTGGCCTGCAACCAAACTGGTTACAGTCTGAAATCCTGATCAACACCGATTCCGAAACCGAAGGCGAAATCTACATGGGTTGCGCCGGCGGGATTGATTTTACTGCCACACTGCCCCTGAGCCGTGAAGCGGTACCGGCTGGTTTCACCACGCTGAAACTGACCCTGAAAGGTCTGAAAGGCGGCCACTCCGGCGCTGAAATCCATTTGGGTCTGGGCAACGCCAGCAAACTGCTGGCACGTTTCCTGGCTGACAACACCGACGCGCTCGGCCTGCGCGTGCTGGACTTCACCGGCGGTACACTGCGTAACGCGATCCCGCGTGAAGCGATCGTGACGTTAGCAGTTGCAGCGGATAAAGCAGACGCACTGAAAGCGGCAGCTCAGGAATTCCTGGCGACCATTCAGTTCGAACTGTCAGCGGTAGAGAAGAAAATTGCTCTGGTGGTGGAAGCGGCTGAAAGCAACGCGAAAGCGCTGACCGCTGAAACTCAGGGTAAATTCCTTGCCCTGCTGAACGCGACGCCAAACGGCGTGATCCGCATGAGTGATGACGTGAAAGGCGTGGTAGAAACCTCGCTGAACGTCGGTGTGGTCACCATGAAAGATGACGAAGTGGCGATCAACAGCCTGATCCGCTCTCTGATCGACAGCGGCAAAGAATATGTGGTCAGCATGCTCAATTCACTGAGCGAACTGGCAGGCGCGAAAAGTCTGGCAAAAGGCAGCTACCCTGGCTGGAAACCTGAGCCAAGCTCACCGGTAATGACGCTGGTGCGTGAAACTTACCAGACGCTGTTCAACAAAACCCCGAACATCATGGTGATCCACGCCGGTCTGGAATGCGGTCTGTTCAAAAAACCGTACCCGGACATGGACATGGTCTCCATCGGGCCAACCATCACCGGCCCGCACTCGCCGGATGAGCAGGTTGAAATCGCCAGCGTCGAGCTGTACTGGAAACTGCTGACGGCGCTGCTGAAAGCGATTCCTGAACGCGGTTAATTTTTGCACCCTCCCCTGCGAAGGGGAGGGCTGGGGTGGGGTGGGGTATTAAAGCAAAATCAGTTGATTGAAGTTTTCTCAGGCATTGATTTTGCCCGCTAAACCCCCTCCCAGCCTCCCCCTTCGCAGGGGGAGGAGTTTAAATCTAACAATAGCTGCCGCTCTATCTGCGGATCCTGTAACGTCACATGCAATCCCACCAGTCTGACTCCCCTTCCGCCGCGCCGCTGTTCCCACGCTTCCCGCGCGACTTTCAGTAAATCCTCTTTATTCAGCACCGGCCAGACGTGTTCCTGCGTCGTCTGCTGGAAATCATGGAATTTGAGTTTGACCCCCTGCCGGGCGATGCGCAGTTCCGGGCTTACGCGAAGCAGGCGTCTGTGCAACTCAGGATACAAACGGTCGATCAGCGCCACGCACTCTTCCCAGCTGTGAATATCTTCGGCCAGCGTACGTTCCACACCGACCGATTTGCGCAAGCGTTCGGGAGAAATCTCACGCTCGTCGATGCCCTGACAACGCTCCCATAAGACACGGCCAAATTTGCCAAAACGTTTAAGTAATTTAGCCAGATCATAACGTTGCACATCGCCGCAGGTGATTAACCCCTGCTCCTGCAAACGCTGGGCGGTGACTTTGCCGACGCCGGGGATTTTACTCAGCGGCAGATCCTGTAAAAACGCCTCCACTTTATCGGGCGTGATAACAAACTGGCCGTTGGGTTTGTTCAGATCCGAGGCGATTTTTGCCAGAAATTTGATCGGCGCAATGCCCGCTGACGCCGTCAGGTTGATCTCATCAAAAATGGCCTGACGAATTTCGGCGGCGATAAGCGTCGCAGAACCGTTGCATTGAGTCGCGTCGGAAACATCCAGATAAGCTTCGTCGAGTGACAGCGGTTCGATCAATGGCGTATAACGCGCGAAGATTTCACGAATGTGGTCAGAGGCTTCTTTATACGCGTCCATTCGGCCGGGAATGACTTTCAGGTGCGGACACAGTTTCAGGGCCATGCCGGTGGGCATTGCGCTGTGGACGCCGAACTTGCGGGCCGGATAATTGGCGGTGCTGATGACGCCACGGCGGTCACGACTGCCGCCGATAGCAATAGGAATGTCGCGCAGGGAAGGATCATCGCGCATCTCGACGGCCGCGAAAAAGCAGTCCATATCCACATGAATGATTTTACGCATAGCCCTCCCCCAATGACTGTATAAGTATACAGTTGAGTGAGGAGATTTCCAACACAGAAAATGTTGGTTAATTTCGCTTAATTAATCACCATTGATGGCAACGTAATAAATTTCCGATATCGAAACTCATTATTCATTATTTGGTGATTGCTAAAAAATTAATCAGTATTAATATGGCATCGTTTCAGACAGGCAGTACATAAGAAGAAAATCAGTGGCGGTCTTACAGGCACTTCAGCTGTAGACAACATAATCGACATTATTACCAAGCAGGATTTAGAATGATCAGAATCGCGCTGTTTCTTGCGATGCTCCTCAGTTTGCCTTTATTTACAGCAAATTACGCCGTGGCCAGCGATGCTGTTCCGGTCAACGCGACGCTTAAAAAGCAATTATTAGGCGCTCCGGTTTATATCCAGATCTTCAAACAAGAACGTAAACTCGAATTGTATGCCCAGCTCGACGGCGAATTTCGCCTGATCGGCAGCTATGGCATCTGCGATTTTTCCGGCGGTTTGGGAAATAAACGTCGCGAAGGTGATTTCAAAAGCCCGGAAGGTTTCTACAACGTGGATATTCACCACCTGAAACCCGACAGCCGCTTTTATCGCGCCATCAACATCGGTTTCCCGAATGCGTATGATATCTCGCAGGGGTATTCAGGTAAGTATCTGATGATCCACGGTAACTGTAAGTCTATCGGTTGCTATGCGATGACCGACGGCTATATGGACGAAATCTTCACCTACGTGCAGGCGGCATTCCAGTTCGGACAGCGTAATCTGCAAATCAGCATCTACCCGTTCAAAATGACCGATGCCAATATGAAAGCGCATAAGAACTCCAGCTACTACAGCTTCTGGAGCCAGTTGCAGCCGGGATATGCTTACTTTGAGAAACATCACCAGCCACCGAATGTTGTGGTAAGTGACGGTAAGTATGAAGTGTTGCAGCCATTGTCCAACACCCCGCTGTCTTCACAGCTGGCGTTCGCCCCGGTGAAATAACGCGAATTCGCCTGGAGCAATCTTGTTCCAGGTTTCGTTTGCCGTCAGCGGTTGCGTGGCAATCACGGTGACGACATCATCCGGTGTCGTCTGCTGCTGAAAATCAATTTCCACATCCTGATCCAACAACGTCGCCTTGCCAAAAGGTGCGCGCCGTGTGATCCAGTGCAGATTCGTTGAGCAGTACGCCATGACGAAATTGCCATCCGACAGCAACATGTTAAACACCCCTTTCTGCCGTAACTCATCAGCCAGCGACGCAATATAGCGAAACACCGGCGGCCAGCTTGCCGGGCGGCGTGGATAACGCTGCGTGAGTTTGTGCAGCAACCAGCAGAACGCGTATTCGCTGTCGGTCTGACCGACCGGACGCAGCGTACCGGTATCGAGCTGGCGGTAACCGCGAAGCTGACCGTTATGCGCGTAGGTCCAGTTGCGACCCCACAGTTCGCGGGTAAACGGATGGGTATTTTCCAGCGCCACTTCGCCACGGTTTGCCTGACGAATATGGGAAATCACCGCGCAGGATTTGATCGGGTATTCCTGAACAAGGCGGGCAATGGGCGAATTAAAACTGGGCGTCGGATCTTTAAAAGTACGACAGCCATTCCCTTCATAAAAGGTAATGCCCCAGCCGTCCTTATGCGGGCCAGTCCCGCCACCGCGCTGCACTAATCCACTGAAACTGAAACAAATATCAGTAGGAACGTTAGCGCTCATCCCGAGCAATTCGCACATCACCTGCCTCCTTTACGGCAAAAATCTTATGCCTTTGCCATTTCTTTTTCGATTAAGAGAATCAGGATATGAATCACTTTAATGTGGATTTCCTGCACGCGGTCAGCGAAACCAAAGTGCGGAACGCGGATTTCCACGTCGGCTGAGCCGTCCATTTTCCCGCCGTCTTTACCGGTCAGGGTGATGACTTTCATGCCTTTGGCACGGGCGGCTTCGATGGCTTTGATCACGTTGCCGGAGTTACCGGAGGTGGAGATGCCCAGCAGCACGTCGCCCTTCTGGCCAACCGCTTCCAGATAACGGGAGAAGATATATTCGTAGCCGAAATCGTTGCCGACACAGGAAATGTGGCTGACGTCAGAAATGGCGATGGCCGGATAGCCCGGACGGTTTTCACGGTAGCGGCCAGTCAGTTCTTCAGCGAAATGCATGGCGTCACAATGTGAACCGCCGTTACCGCAGGAAATCACTTTCCCGCCCGCTTTGAATGAATCTGCCAGCAGCACTGCTGCACGTTGAATAGACTCAATATTTGCCGGATCGCTGATGAATTTATTCAGCGTGTCAGCAGCTTCGTTCAGTTCAGTACGGATAATATCCTGGTACATAGCAGCCTCTTTTATGTCCATTTGCAGCCGGTTTCAACACGGCCGATAGCAATAAAACGTTCCGCCGTGCAGTTTAACGGAAAGCCGAAACTGCGAGAAGCAATGAAGCGGTAATGATTCCGATAGTTTCTGTTTTTGACCCATCGTGCGGCCGGTTTGTGAGCTGTGTTGTAATTAGTATGTAAACACATTGATAAAGAAATGAGCATGAACTAAAACCATTGTATCCCTACAACAGGTCAGACCTCCTACTACTCAGGAGCTTTACTATGATGGTTCTTAGCATTGTTGCATTTGTCGTGATCCTTGGTGCGTTGTTCTACCACAAGGTCAATCTTGCCTTCAGCAGCCTGATTTTACTGGCGTTTACGGCTGCTATGGGTGCCCTTAATCTGTGGACGCTGTGGCTGTTGCTGCCGCTGGCGATCATTCTTCTGCCCTTCAATATCCCGGCCCTGCGCCGTTCATTGTTCTCCGGCCCGGCACTTCGAACCTTCCGTAAAGTGATGCCCGCGATGTCACGCACGGAAAAAGAAGCCATTGAAGCCGGGACGACCTGGTGGGAAGGCGACCTGTTTGGCGGCAAGCCGGACTGGAAAAAATTGCAGGATTATCCTGAGCAGCAGCTGACGGAAGAAGAACAACGCTTTATTGACGGGCCGGTAGAAGAAGCCTGTCGCATGGCGAATGATTTCCAGATCACCCATGAACTGGCTGATTTGCCGCCGGAACTGTGGGCCTATCTGAAAAAACACCGTTTCTTCGCGATGATCATTAAGAAAGAATACGGCGGTCTGGAATTCTCCGCTTACGCTCAGGCGCGGGTGCTGCAAAAACTGGCCGGTGTGTCAGGTATTCTGGCGATCACCGTCGGCGTGCCAAACTCCCTCGGTCCGGGCGAACTGTTGCAACATTACGGTACGCAGGAGCAGAAAGATCACTATCTGCCGCGTCTGGCCGAAGGTCTGGAAATTCCGTGTTTCGCACTGACCAGCCCGGAAGCGGGTTCCGATGCCGGCGCCATTCCGGATTTCGGGATTGTGTGTAAAGGCCAGTGGCAGGGCAAAGAAGTGCTCGGCATGCGCCTGACCTGGAACAAACGCTATATCACGCTGGCCCCTATCGCCACCGTGCTCGGTCTGGCGTTTAAACTGAAAGACCCCGATCACCTGCTCGGCAACGAAACAGAGTTGGGCATAACCTGTGCGCTGATCCCGACCGACACCGCCGGTGTCGAAATTGGTCACCGTCACTTCCCGCTCAACGTGCCGTTCCAGAACGGTCCGACGCGCGGCAGCGATATCTTTGTGCCGATCGACTACATCATCGGCGGCCCGAAAATGGCCGGTCAGGGCTGGCGTATGCTGGTGGAATGTCTGTCTGTGGGCCGTGGCATCACCTTGCCTTCTAACTCGACCGGCAGCCTGAAATCTCTGGCGCTGGCGACCGGCGCTTACGCCTATATCCGCCGTCAGTTCAAACTGCCGATCGGTAAAATGGAAGGCATCGAAGAGCCGCTGGCACGCATTGCCGGTAACGCTTATGTAATGGATGCCGCCGCTACGCTGATCACTAACGGCATTATGCTCGGTGAAAAACCGGCCGTGCTGTCGGCTATCGTCAAATACCACTGTACTCACCGTGGCCAGCGCGCCGTGATGGATGCGATGGATATCACCGGCGGTAAAGGCATTATGCTCGGCAGCAGCAACTTCGTGGCCCGTACCTATCAGGGCGCGCCGATTGCCATCACCGTGGAAGGTGCCAACATTCTGACCCGCAGCATGATCATCTTCGGACAGGGTGCAATCCGTTGCCATCCTTACGTTCTGCGGGAAATGGCGGCGGCTGAGAAAAACGATCTGGTTGATTTCGACCGCGCGCTGTTCGGGCATATCGGCCACGTCGGCAGCAACAAAATGCGCAGTTTCTGGTTGGGTCTGACCGGCGGACGCACCAGCGATACCCCGGTGAATGATCAAACCGCCCGCTACTATCAGCACATCAACCGCCTGAGTGCCAACCTGGCGCTGCTGGCCGATGTGTCGATGGGAGTGCTCGGTGGCAGCCTGAAACGTCGTGAACGCATTTCCGCCCGTCTCGGCGATATCCTCAGCCAGATGTATCTGGCGACGGCGACGCTGAAACGTTATGACGAAGAAGGCTGTAACGAAGCGGATTTACCGCTGGTGCACTGGGGCGTGCAGGATTGTCTGCACCAGGCCGAAGTGGCTATCGACGATTTGCTGCGTAACTTCCCGAACCGTTTTGTGGCCGGTGTGATGCGTCTGGTGATTTTCCCGCTGGGCCGTGCGCATTCCGCACCGTCTGACCGTCTGGATCACGAACTGGCGCGTATTCTTCAGGTGCCTTCTGCCACCCGCAGCCGTATCGGCCGTGGTCAGTATCTGACGCCAAGCGAGCACAACCCGGTCGGGCTGCTGGAAGAAGCCTTGCAGGATATTCTGGCCGCTGAACCGGTGCATAAACGCCTGTGCGACGCGATGGGTAAAAAACTGCCCTTCACCCGTCTGGATATTCTGGCGCAAAAAGGTCTGGATGCCGGTCATCTGAGCGCCGACGATGCCCGTATTCTCAGCCGTGCGGAAGAAAGCCGTCTGCGTTCAATCAACGTCGATGAGTTTGAACCGGATGAACTGGCCGCGAAAAAGCCGGAAGCGGAGAAAGACAGCGCAAAAAAGGATGAGGCGAAACCCCGCCACACCGAAGCTGCCTGAACCCATAATTAGCCGATAAAAAAGCCTGAGTGTTTACACTCAGGCTTTTTTTTGCATCCGATTCAGCGATTCAGTTTATCGGATTACCCTAAATAGTTCGTGCCACAGAAAGGCGGCAAAGCAAGTGAGTCCCGATGAGCTTACTCAAGTAAGTGATTCGGGCGAACACGCGCAGCCAACGCATCTGTGACGCGAAATATGACGGGTAATCAGAAGAAGTATTTGAAGCGGACCCGCGCCCCATACCTCTGATCGCTGTCGTCATCGCTGCTGTACGTTTTATCCGCTTCGAGCATGGAGACGTAGGCACCGAGATAGACGTTGAAGTTCTGCATATCCATCACGTTCGGGATCAGGTAACTGGCGTGAATGGTATGAATATCGTAGTCGCCCGGTTCATCAAACCAGTCATCGTCGTAGTCAGATGCGCGGACGCCATTAATATTAAAGTCTTCGATTTTGTTGTGCGCGTAGATGTAACCCAGCTCGAAGCGTTTCCACAGCGCATTGGCCCCGACGGTGAAGTCTTTTTCATCCGACGCATCCATATACGCGGTACTCAGGTTCGCCACGATGCCGTTTCCAGGGTCAGCTTTCTGGCCGTCCCAGGTCATCGTCATGCCGTAACCATTACGTTTGGACTGATCGACAAACTCGTCGCCATCTTTATAGCCATACGCATTGTTGACGACGTTGGTTTCCATCGCGGCCGCCACCGAGAAGACATCCCCTTTCCAGGCGATAATCGGGCGCAGGTAAACGGTGTTTTTATCATTATCAAGCTGATTGCCGTGATAGTTGCGATCGGCATACAGCGACGTGCCGTCTTCCATCAGCGTATTCAGCTCGAAATACCAGTTGCCGAGATTTTTGTTCAGCAGGATGTTACCGCCGCTGTCACTGCGTCCGCGCCCTTCTTTCATCATGTAGACATAACCGTAGCCGTCGGCATACAGGTCATTGGCGGTGTTACCGGAATACTCAATGAAGGTATCCTGATTAAGCGGGAACATGTCGTAGGCTTCGAAGCGGCCGATTTTTGCCATCCAGTCTTTTTCTTCACCGAAGAAGAAGGCGGCATCATCCACGCCCATCGAGCCGTTTAAATTGGCGGTCGGCTGGACGGAGAAACCAGAGAACTGGCCATTATCATTACGGCGATAACCGTCAAGACCGATTAATAAACGACCATTCACATCCCAGCGTTCATTATTTCCGTCGCGGAAATTTTTATTATCCTCGGTTCTGATGGAGGTTAATTGTCCGCTGCGACTTGCACCGTCGACATTAAATTCAACATCGCCGTAAAGTTTTAAATTATCAAAACCATTAAGTGTTAACAGTTTGTCTTTGGATATTCCATCTTGTTTAACTTCTACCGGCGTGGCTTCTTTCACGCTGGCAATTTCCTGTTCGCGTTTAACATCCTGCTTCGTCAGTTGCTGGATTTGTTTCTCTGCCGTTTCCGCGCGCGCTTCTGCCTGCTGAAGACGCTGTTCAAGCTGCGCCATGCGGGCTTCCAGACTGGCTGATGAACCCGCTGCCAGTGCCGGAGCAGACACAGCCAGCCCGACTAATAAAGCCAACGTTTTAATCTTTGTCATAATTAAGATGTCCTTTCAATACAAATTAAATTCGCCGTTTTAAAATAAACGGTGTTATTTCATTTTTATTAAAATACTGCCCAGAGGTTTCATAATGAGAACAGAAGATAGTTTCCGGAGGAATAATCTGTCAAAAATAAAAGCGGGGAAACGTGAAGTAAAACTGTAATAACGAAATTACATCACTGGAAAACCAATAAACGTAAAACGGGGCGCTTTTTTCATAAAAGCACCCCGCTTATTATTATTTCTAATACACGCCATCAGATATATTAAGCTGGCGAATATTTAATAGCTTAGCCTTTTTTCGGACGGACTTTCGCCGTCAGCCCTTTCAGGAAATAACGCATCACCTGATCGCCGCACGGACGGTAGTTTTTGTGGCCTTCTTTGCGGAAGAACGCGCTCAGTTCGCCTTCGGACACTTTGAAATCAGCGGCAGTCAGGACAGAAATCATGTCTTCGGTTTTCAGCTCAAACGCCACGCGCAGTTTTTTCAGCATGATGTTGTTGGTCAGGCGCTTTTCTACTTCCGGTGCCGGGAAGCGATCGTCTTTACCGCGTTTAAAGGTGATCAGGCCATTCAGGAAGTTCGCCATCACTTCGTCCGGCACTTCCATATACCCTTCTTCATCTTCTTTTTTCAGATAGCGGGACATCACTTCAGGGCTGACAGGCGTACCTGTGGTTTTAAGGATCTCGATCAGCTGGCCTTCGCTTAAATCCAACATGTAGCGCACGCTGCGTAAGACATGGTTATGCATCATAATTCTGTATTCCTGTTAAAAGTAAACCGAGGAAATGCCACCGGGTTTACCCCTACGCACCTCGAAGGCGGGCATTATACAAGAAACTTACAGGATTAGCTGAACTGACGGATCCGCGCAATAAGTGACTCCACATCGCCGATTTGTTGTGCAGTGAGGATCAGTTTTTGGCCGAGACTCAGCGCATGACGCTGGCAGTCTGCGCGCATCGCCGCATCTTTAATGGTATCGAGATCGGCTACGTGCGCCAGCCCGATGGTGCGGCGGATCAGCTCCGCGCCGCAGTAGCCGACGGCATCGTGCCAGACGTCCTGCAGAAAGACTTCCGCATAGCCCGGCTCCGCCAGCGTCGGATCCTGTGATTTATCCCGCGCCAGTTGCAGGAAACGCTCTGAGAAACTCAGCCACAGATCACGGACATCCTTCAGACGCTGTTCACGTCCGTCCGCCGCCTCACGCACGCCGACCAGCCCCGGCAGACCGCAGTAGTTCAGCAGAAGATTGCCGAGGGCAGAACCGGGATCAAAGCCCATCGGGCCGTAATACCCGAATTCTGCGTCGATGGCTTTCAGTTTGTCTTCGGCCACAAAAATCGACCCGCTGTGAATATCGCCGTGCAGTAACGCTTCGGCCTTGCTCAGGAAACGATGTTTCAGCGCGGCGACCGCCAGACGCAGCGGTTTATCTTCGCGCAGCGCGTTCACTTCCGGCTGCAAAATGGCGTCAAAATTATTGCGCTCGTGATCGACATACGGATCGGTGAAGAACAGATCTTCGGTGATCTGACACAATTCCGGGTTGGTGAAACGCGCGACTTCGGCTTTTTTGACCTGCGCGTTCTGGCAGAAATCAGAAGTATGGAACAGCGTCTGCGCCAGATATTCACCCAGCTGCGCGCACGCCTGCGGGTAATATTTTCCCTGCACCAGTTCACTGCGCCAGATGTGATGATCCGACAGATCTTCCTGCACCATCACCGCCAGTTCCGCATCATGATGCAACACCGTCACCGTATGCTGCGGGCAATGCTGGCCGTGAATAATCAGGGTTTCGGCTTCGATGCGCGCCCGGTCTAACGTCAGCGGCCAGGATTCACCCACGCAACGCACGTAAGGCAGCGCCTGTTTCACAATCACCCGGCTTTTGCCCGTGGTATCACGGATCTTAAACACCAGATTCAGGTTTCCGTCACCGATTTCATCGGCCGTCACCAGAGATTGCGGATCCGCCACACCGCCAAACTGGCGGGCATATTCAACGGCATCTTCAGCGGTAAACGTGTAGTAGCGCGACATCCTGACCTCTCGAATTCTTTTTTAGCCTTTAAAGCGTTTAGACGTCTATACATCCGTTACGCATGTTGGCAGAATAAGTGACCAGATGCAACCGGGCAACAAGGATTTAACCAACAATGCAAAACCTCACAACCACCAGTTTACGTATTCGTGAAAATCAGCTGTGGATCCTCGACCAGCAAGCCCTGCCGCAACGCGCTGACTGGCGTGAATGCCGCGACGTCAGCGAACTGGTGGATCACATCCGCACCCTGCGCGTGCGTGGTGCGCCGCTGATTGGTTTGTCCGCCAGCCTGCTGCTGGCCCTGCTGGCCGGACAGGGTATGACCCCGGATCAACTGCATCACGCGCTGGAAACACTGCGCGCTTCACGCCCGACGGCAGTCAACCTGATGAACAATCTCGACCGTATGAAAGCCGCGTTGCAGCACACTGATTACGTGAAAGCGGCGGCAGAAGAAGCCTTGCGACTGGTCGAGGAAGACCGCGCCTTATGTGACAGCATTGCCGCGCACGGCGCGACACTGGTCTCGCCCGGCAGCCGTTTGCTTACTCATTGCAACACCGGCGGGCTGGCGACAGCCGGTGTTGGTACGGCAATCGGCGTGATCCGCCTTGCGCATGAACAGGGCCATGTCGCGCAGGTGTGGGTAGATGAAACCCGTCCGCTGTTACAGGGCGGGCGTCTCACCGCCTGGGAACTCGGCGAGCTGGGCATTCCTTATCAGCTGATTTGTGATTCGATGGCCGCCAGCCTGATGGCGCAAAAACAGGTCGATGCCATCTGGGTCGGTGCCGACCGCATTGCCGCCAACGGTGATGTGGCCAACAAAATCGGCACCTACAGTCTGGCCGTGCTGGCGAAATATCACGGCATCCCGTTCTACGTGGCCGCGCCGCATACCACGCACGATCCGCACTGCCCTGACGGCGCGGCGATCCCCATCGAACAGCGCGCGGCGGCTGAAGTTACCGGCGTTTCCGGCAGTTTCGGATCCGTACAATGGGCACCGGCTGATGCACAGGTTTACAACCCGGCATTTGACGTCACCCCGGCAGAACTGATCAGCGGATGGGTGCTGGATGTGGGGGTAGTGACACCGGATCAGGTACGCGGGGGTATTTTCCGGCAAGCCTTACAGTGATCCCTCCGGTCAATAATGCGGCGCCTGCGGGCGCTGTTTTTTTGAGCTGATGATAAGAAAATCCCAAAAATGTAAGGAAATCGAAAAGCAATATCTGTTAGGATTATTCTTAGCCAATTTTAAATTTTATTCTCTTTCAGAGCCGGTATTCCGTGACTGAAAAGAATAAAAATGGCTATTGAGATAATTCATCGTTTTTAAGTGAAATATCCGCTTCAACCTATTGGAACGATATTAAACCAAATTAATTAAATTTGGCGCGGGCTGCTTTTGCCCGTTAATAAGACATTAAATGGACAAGGAATAGTAACATGAGGAAATCAGTTTTCATTTTGTCGGCCATGATTGCGGCAGGCACATTATCAGGGTGCGCGACAGAATCATCCCGTACGGTAGAAGTTCAGAAAGTCGCTTCTTATAACACGCAATATAACGGCCCCCGCAGTCCGATTTCTGTCGGTAAATTCGATAACCGCTCCAGCTATATGAGTGGTATTTTCTCCGACGGCGTTGATCGTCTGGGCAATCAGTCTAAAACCATTCTGGTTACCGACCTGCAACAAACTGGCCGCTTTAATGTATTAGACCGCACGAATATGGCGGAAATTAAAGAAGAAGCCGGAATTAAAGGGCAGGCACAAACGCTGAAAGGGGCTAACTACGTCATTACCGGTGATGTGACTGAATTTGGCCGTAAAGAAGTCGGCGACAACCAGCTGTGGGGCATCCTCGGCCGCGGTAAGCAGCAAATCGCGTATGCCAAAGTCAGCCTGAATGTGGTCAACGTCCAGACCTCTGAAGTGGTGTATTCCTCTCAGGGCGCAGGCGAATACTCCCTGTCCAACCGCGAAATTATTGGTTTCGGCGGCACCGCCAGTTATGACTCCACGTTAAACGGTAAAGTGCTGGATTTAGCGATCCGCGAAGCGGTGAATAATCTGGTGAATGGAATCGAAAGCGGCGCATGGCGTCCGGCTAATTAATCATACGGATATTCTGAAATGATATTATGTAAAAACCGAAGTGCCGTGATAAAAGTCGGCTTTGTTACCTTAGCGTTATTATTAGCGGGCTGCGCAAAACAGGCTGATAAATCATTATATAACTGGGATAACTATCAGAAGACCGTTTACCAGTATTATCAGGGCGACAAAGTCGGACCGGAAGAGCAAATCGCGTCACTGAAAGAGTCGATTGAAAAATCCCGCGCCACCGGTAAAGCCGTTCCCCCTGGCCTGCACGCGCAACTCGGATTACTTTATGCCAATACCGGTCATACCGATCTGGCATTCCAGGAATTCAATACGGAGAAAAGTTTATTTCCGGAGTCAGCAACCTACATGGATTTCCTGCTGAAAAATAAAGGGAGAGTTAAATGAAACGTTTATTCCTGCTGACCGGTATGGTGCTGACGTTGCTGCTGACAGGCTGTGCGAAAAAAGCGTCTTACGATTACACGGCGTTTAAAGAGAGCAAGCCGCGGTCGATTCTGGTGCTGCCGCCGGTGAACCATTCACCGGATGTGAACGCCAGCCACAGCATGCTTTCCACCGTGACGGCACCGCTGGCAGAAGACGGCTTCTATGTCTTCCCGGTGGCTGTGGTTGAGGAAACTTTCAAGCAGAACGGCATAACCGGTGCGGAAGATATCCGTGCAGTCAGCGCCGCAAAACTGCGTGAAATTTTCGGTGCGGATGCCGCGCTTTACATTGATATCACCAGCTACGGCAGCACTTACATGGTGGTTTCCAGTGAAACCCGTGTGACCGCTAATGCCAAACTGGTGGATTTACGCAATGGTAAAGTGCTGTGGACAGGTAACGCCACTGCCTCTGACAGCGAAAATGACAACAACAACGGCGGGATCATCGGCATGCTGGTTCAGGCTGCGGTGAAGCAAATCTCCAGCACGATGTCCGACAAAGGTCATGATATCGCCGGGCTCACCAGCTACCGTCTGCTGAGCGCATCTCAGACCGACGGCCTGCTGTACGGCCCACGCTCACCGAATTATGGTAAGCAGGCAATGCGTTAAAGGCCTAAAGAAAGCCGTCCCTCGCGGGACGGCTTTCTGGCTTACTTGCCCGATGCGTCAATTGTTACAGAGAGAGAATTATTGGAGATACTCCAACTTCCTTTTCCCTGAAACATTGCCGCTCCGGTGACAACGATAAAGATACAGATGTACCGTTTCATTGTGCGGTCCTTGCAAAGACCGCTTCACGTCAACACCACCGGTGATATCTCCGTGAAAACAAGCGCTAGTCTGCGCCTGCGTTGACGGTCGTTGGACATCCTTTCCTGAAACCGGTGCCCGTTTGCTAAGACGGCGTAAAGGCCCGGAGTCATCATACACGCATTGCCTGGGTCCTTGACAAATAAGTTCAAAAAGTAGACTATCCCTCCCGCTAGTCTGCGCTTGCGTTACATCAGTAACGAAGCCCGCTGGAAAGGCCGCTAACCTGACCAGCACAAAAAAACCACCTTCTGGTGGTTTTTTTGTTTCTGCAGTATGCAAACCTTATTCACCCATCCTCGGGTACACATCGGCAATCGTGTCGCCGGTGAAATGCGCCACCCACCCTTCCGGATTATCGAAAACGCGGATCGCGGTGAATGACGGAGAGCCGCCCATATCAAACCAGTGGCGGGTGTTGGCCGGTACGGAAATCAGATCGTTTTTCTCGCACAGGATCTGGAAAATCTTGCCGTTCAGGTGCAGACAAAACAACCCTACGCCTTCGACGAAGAAACGCACTTCGTCTTCACCGTGCGTATGTTCGGAGAGGAATTTAGTGCGCAGCACCTCGCGTTGTTCGTTGTCCGGACGCATGCTGATCACGTCCCAGCTCTGGTAGCCCTTCTCTTCGACCAGTTTGTCGATTTCATGCTGATAGGCGGCAATGACGTCCTGCGGCTGCGGGTTCGCGCCTAAATCGCGGTCGGCCTGCCAGCGTTCGAAACGCACATCAATTTTGCTCAGTTCGGCGGCGATCGCGTCGCCGTCGCGGCTTTCCCACACCGGTGCGGAAGGATCCTGGTCACTAAAAATTGTTAATGCACTCATGGTCAACCCTCTTATAAGAATGTTTCTAAGGCTATCTGATCAAAACGATTAACTTGCAGGTGATCGCTGAGCTCGTCAGCGTCATCGCGGATCAGCTGACAGGTATGCCAGCCCGCTAAGCGCGCGGCGTCCAGCTCCTGACGGATGTCCGATAAAAACAGTAAATCCTGCGGCGGCAATATCAGTTGTTCAGCGATGTTCTGATACGACTCCGTTTCACGCTTGGCCCCGACGCGGGTATCGAAATAGCCGCTGAACAACGGCGTTACATCGCCCGCATCGCTGTAGCCGAACAGCAGTTTTTGCGCATCCACCGACCCCGAGGAATAGACGCACAGTTGCAGACCTTCCGCTTTCCACGCTTCCAGTTGCGGCGCGACGTCGGGATACAGATGCCCGCGAAAATCGCCGTTCTCATAGCCGGTACGCCAGATGATGCCCTGCAACACTTTCAGCGCCGTCGATTTCACGTCGTTGTCCATGTAGGTAAAGAGCTGTTCGATGAGTGCCTCGACGCTGGCCTGTGGCCGGTCGATTTCAGTGCGCAGGGCCGCCAGCGCCGCCGCGACGTCAGGCTGCTCATGCTCATGGCGCAGGAAATCGGCGAGACGCTGACGGGCATAGGGGAATAACACCTGATGCACAAAACGGATATCCGTGGTGGTGCCTTCAATATCAGTGATAATGGCGCGGATCATTTAGCCTCCAGCAGGCGACGTTGCAGTTCACACTGGAACAGGAATTCCAGCCCTTCCAGATGGCGGCGCGCTTCCGCCACATCCCGTCCCCAGCAGGTCAGCCCGTGGCCGCGCAGCAGAAAACCATACTGCAACGGCGTGTGCTCCGCTGACGCCATAATCTTCTGCGCCAGCGCGGAAATATCCTGGCTGTTGTCGAAAATCGGGATCACCACCTGATCAAGGTGCGAGGTCTGGCCGCTGAGCGATTTCTGCATCTCATAGCCTTCCAGCACCAGCGCACCGCTGCGTTCTACCCGCGATAACACCGTCGAGTTGACAGAATGGGTATGCAGCACCGCGCCTGTTTCAGGATAGCGGGAATACAGCATGGTGTGCAGGCCGGTTTCCGCTGAAGGACGTCGGCCGTCGGGCGCAAGGCCGCTTTCCAGTTCAACCCGCAGGAAATCGCCTGCGGTCAGTGATCCTTTGTCTTTCCCTGATTCGGTGATCAGGCAATGGGCATCGCCTTCACGCACGGACATGTTGCCGCCCGTTGCCGGGCTCCAGCCCTTCTGACCAATCCAGTGACAGGCCGCCAGCAGCGCGCCCAGTTGCAAATTCTCTGTCATTTTTATCCTGAAAAAACGGTGCGTTGAGGGACTGAGTTTGGGGTGAAAATAGCGATATATAAAAAGTTAAGTGCCTTAGACCGAATTGGCATTTAGCCATCTAAGCGTCTCGATTGCCAAATATTAACATCGTGTTATATTGTGAGCAACATCGCTATTTGCACACCTGACGCCTGTCAGGTCAACGGTCCAGGAGTATTGACCCGCCATGAGCACAGCAGCATTGATCCCCGAAAGTAAGCTCCCTGCATTAGGCACCACGATTTTCACCCAGATGAGTGCGCTGGCGCAGAAACACAATGCGATTAACCTGTCGCAGGGTTTTCCTGATTTCGACGGTCCGCATTATCTGCGTGACCGTCTGGCGTATCACGTCAGTCAGGGCGCGAACCAGTACGCGCCGATGACCGGCACCGCGCAGCTTCGTGAAGCCATTGCCGCGAAAACCGAACAGATTTACGGCTATGCACCGGACGCCAACACCGACATCACCATCACGGCGGGCGCGACCGAGTCGCTGTATATCGCCATCACCGCGCTGGTGTCGAAAGGCGATGAAGTGATTGCTTTCGATCCGAGCTATGACTGTTACGCCCCGGCGGTAGAACTGGCGGGCGGCGTGATGAAGCGTATTCAGTTACAGCCACCGGAGTTCAGGGTGAACTGGGCGGAATTCGCCGATCAGATAACCGACCGCACGAAGCTGGTGATCATCAACACCCCGCACAATCCGTCGGCCACAGTCTGGAGCCACAGCGACGTTGAACAGCTCTGGCAGACCATTGCGGATAAGCACATTTTCGTGCTGAGCGATGAAGTGTATGAGCACATCTGTTTTGCCCCCGAAGGCCACGCCAGCGTGCTGCGTCATCCCAAACTGCGTCAGCGCGCCATTGCGGTGTCATCGTTCGGCAAAACCTATCACATGACCGGCTGGCGAGTGGGGTACTGCGTGGCACCGGCGGTGATCAGCGCCGAACTGCGCAAGGTTCATCAGTATCTGACCTTCTCCATCACCACGCCGGTTCAGCTGGCACTGGCGGATATGCTGTGCGAAGCGCCGGAACACTGGCAGGAATTACCGGCCTTTTATCAGGCCAAACGCGACCGTCTGGCGCAGGGGCTGGCCAACAGTCGCCTGAAGGTGTTACCCAGCCAGGGCACCTATTTCCTGCTGGTCGATTACAGTGACGTATCCGATCTGGACGATGTTGCATTCTGCCACTGGCTGACTGAACATGTTGGCGTGGCGGCCATTCCGATGTCGGTCTTCTGCGCCGCGCCTTTCCCACATAAACTGATCCGGCTGTGCTTCGCCAAACAGGAAGCCACGCTGGACGCTGCTGCGGAGCGCCTGTGTCAACTTTAAAACTGTCTGTACTGCAACAGCCGCTGGTGTGGCTGGACGGTGAGGCTAACCTCGCCCATTTCGACGGCCTGCTCGGTGCGCTGACCGGCCGCGACCTGATCGTGTTGCCGGAAATGTTTACCACCGGTTTCGCCATGCAGGCACCGGGCAGCGCGCTGCCGGAGTCGCGTGTGGTGCAATGGCTGCAACAGTGGGCAAAACAGCTCGGCGCGATGGTTGGCGGCAGTGTGGCGTTAAGCACCACGGAAGGCGCGGTGAACCGTTTTCTGCTGGTGGAACCGCAGGGCAAAGTGCATTTTTACGACAAACGTCACCTGTTCCGCATGGCCGGTGAGCACAACTATTATGTGCCGGGCAAACGCCGTGAAATCGTCGAATGGCGCGGCTGGCGTATTTTGCCGCAAGTCTGTTACGACCTGCGTTTCCCGGTGTATTCCCGCAACCGTCAGGATTACGATCTGGCGCTTTACGTCGCCAACTGGCCTGCCCCGCGCAGCCGCCACTGGCAGACGTTGCTCGCCGCCCGTGCGATTGAAAATCAGGCATATGTTGCCGGGTGCAACCGCGTTGGTCATGACGATAACGGTCACTACTACAGCGGCGACAGCCTGATCATTAATCCGCAGGGTGAAGAACTGGCGCGGGCTGAGCCGGGTTCGGCAATGATTATCGATGCCGAACTGTCACTGGAAGCACTACAGGATTACCGCGAAACCTTCCCCGCGTGGCGCGATGCCGATACCTTTTTGCTTCATGATTAAAAAAATGCCCCGGACTTCTCAGCCGGGGCATTTTTAATTCATACCGTTTTGCCACTTCCCGCCGCTGTTAATTTCCGCCGATAAAATCCGCCTTACCAATATTCACACCCAGATGGCGCAGAATGTTGTAGGCCGTGGTGATGTGAAAATAAAAGTTCGGTACGGCAAATACGGTGACGTAACTGTGCGCGGTGAATTTCAGTTCATGGTTTCTGCCTTTCACCACGATCTCACGGGATTCATCGCCTTCCAGCTTCGCGACATCCACGCTTTCGATAAAGCGCAGGGTTTTGGCGATACGTTCCTGCAACTGGGCAAAGGTCACTTCATTGTCTTCCATCGCCGGTGCGGCAACGCCGGACAGACGGGCGATGGCGCCTTTCGACATATCACTGGTGATTTGCACCTGACGCGCCAGCGGATACATATCCCCGGCCAGACGGGTATTCAGAACGTCCTCTTCTGATTTACCGTTTTCCTTTGCCCATGCCGCGCCCTTTTCCAGCAAGGCTGAAAGATTCTGTAAACCACGAACAAACTGTGCCGCCGTACTGCCATAAAGCGATGCTGACATGATGCTTCCTTAGTGAATGAAGTGTTAGAACTACCGGCGCTACCTTAGCGCGTTATGGTCTGAACAGCGTGTCGTTTTATAGCAGTGAAGTGTGACCAAATGCGTGTTTGCGACATACCTCCCTCTTTTTGTCAGAGCATGTAAAGACATCCCTGTGTGGATCAATTCTTGCATTCAATACCCCCGCAAAAACATCTGACAGAGGACACCTGATGACCATCACCTTTATTGCACACTCCACGCCCGAACCCGCGTTGTACGGCGCGATGGCAGCGATACTTGCTGAATTGCGCGCTTTGCCGCTGTGTCACTTTCCCGTCAGTCATGATGCGCAACATTATCCGAACGCACGTCAGCATGTCACCGCGCAGGGTCATGCACTGACCAGCGGACTGGTATGGCTTGAACGCCTGACCGGGCGCGGCGCGGGTGAAGCGTCCGGCGTTGAATCCCTGATTTATCGGGCACTTAAAGAAGATATCGTCGTGCCATTGCGTGAACCGCTCTCCGCAGGGCTGGCGGCACAACTCGCTGAACAGGGCATTGAAATCGAATCATTAACCGTGGTGCGCCATCAGGATAAATTCCAGCTGGAAGATTGCGTCACAGGCAAAATTCGCAGTAACGGCTGGGGACGCGATGCCTTTGGCCGCTGGGCGTTAGGTTCGGTTTCACAACCGGTGATGCGGGCAGGAAAAACCCTGCGTGTGGCGCTGGTGGGTGATTTTGCCGAGCAGCGTGACAGCTATCCGGCGATGCTCGCTGCACTGGGAGATGCTGCCGATGCACTGGCAATGAACATTGATGTTATTTATATCACGCCGTCACTGGCGGGCAGTCAGCTTGACGCCACGCTGTCTGACGTCGACGGCATTATGTTGCCGGGCGCGACGCTCACCCGCAGCGAGATGCAGACCGGGCAACTGGCGACCGCCGCCTGGGCACTGGAAAACCAGACGCCGGTATTTGGCATTAATCAGGGGATGCATCAGATGGTCACCGCGCTGGGGCAAAAGGTGCTCGGGCAGGATCGCGTCGTCATGCACGGGCCGTCAACGCTCGGCAGCCTGCAAACCGGTTTGCCGCTTGCGGAACATATACAGCCGCGTCTGGGAAATCATCCGGTCATGACCCGCAGTGGCAGCCTGCTGGCGAATAAAACGGGGGAGGAATTTACCCTGCGTTACAACCAGCGCCGTTATCTCAATCCGCAATTACTGGCCGAACTGGAAAGCGCCGGGTTGCGCGTGTCAGGGTATGACGAAAGTGGTGAACAGGCGCAGGCGGTTGAACTGAACAATCATCCGTTCTTTCTCGGCGTGCAGGGACAACCGGAACTGATGTCGCGCCGTGAACGCCCGAACCCGCTGCTGATGGCGTTCCTGCAACAGGTCCGTCAGAGCAACCGCGACCGGGATATCAGTCACGCCGCCCTGACCAAAAGCGTGCGGCTTAAACATCCGCACCTGCTGATGGGCTGACGGAAGCGAAAGCTAACTGCCGCGATACGTTGAATAAGAATACGGACTGATCAGCAGCGGCAGATGGTAATGATCCTGACTGCCATCGATCACCACATCAATGATCGCCGAGTGATACAGCGTTTCGCGGCCGGTCGCCGTGAAATACGCGCCGATATCCGCACACAACCGGTAATGCCCGGAAGCCACCGGCTCCGGCGTTAATTTCGCAGCGCGGCCATCGGCGTCGGTTTGGGTTTCGCTGACGAGCGTGATGTTTTGCCCTTCAAGGTGTTCCAGCCAGACGTGCACATTGGCCGCAGGCTGCCCTAAAGACGTATCCAGAATATGGGTAGTGATGCGTGTCATAACGGGAATATCTCCTTTAAACGCAGCAGGGTAATTTCTTTCAGCTGTTGTGCCGTTTCCTGATCTTCCGCATCCGGTTTATTTTTCAGCCGCCGTTGCAGGTTATCCAGAATTTCCTCTGAACTGCGGCCTTTCGCACGGATCAGAAACACCCGGCCAAAACGCTGTTCATAACGCAGATTACCGTCATGCAGCGCATCAATCACTGCCTGCTGGCTGATATTCAGCGTTGCCTGTTCGCCACGGGAAAGCTGCGCTTCCTTGCTGGCACCGCTGGCTCGCTCGCCAATGCGCGGATGTGCTGACAGCGCCTGCGTAATCTCTTCCGGCTGCCAGTTTTCGCAGGCCGCTTCAGCACGACGCAGCACGTCTTCCACAGAAGCATAAGGCCGTCCGTCACTGACGATTTTCGCCCACGAAGGAATATTCACCAGCGGGCGCAACAGGGCAACGGCTTCAAATTCGGACAGCGCATTGAATTCTTCAAAGGTCATAAATGCCCCTCAGCAAAACTCAGCACAGTATTGATATACGCCTGCACCGCGTAAGCCACGTCGCCGGTGGTGACAGATTCATCGGGATGATGGCTGATGCCGTCTTTACAGCGCACAAACAACATGCCGACCGGCCAGCATTCTGCGATGGCAATCGCGTCGTGCCCTGCTCCGCTTGGCAGCGACATCGCCTGTCCCTGCAACTGTAAAACGCTCTGGCTGAGGCGGTGTTGCAGACCGGCGTGACATTCCGTCGCGCTGATCCCGTAAAACTGCTCAGCGGCGAAGGTCAGCCCGCGACGGGCGGCGATATTGCGGCCTTTTGCCAGCAGCGTTTCCAGCAGCGCAGCGAGATCATCATCACGCGGTCCGCGTACATCCAGCGACAGTTTGACCTGCCCCGGAATAACATTCACCGCGCCCGGCAGACATTCCAGCGTGCCGACCGTTGCCACCAGATTGCGGCCGGTGGCGGTGGTGATGCTTTCAATCGCCAGCGTCCATTCGGCGGCGGCGGTCAGCGCATCCTGACGCTGCCCCATCGGCACGGTTCCGGCATGTCCGGCGTGACCGGTGAATTCGCAATTGAGACGACGTGCGCCATTAATCGCCGTGACCACACCGAGCGGCACATCGGCCGTTTGCAGGCACGGTCCCTGCTCGATGTGCAATTCGAGGTACGCGCAGAAATCGCTGACCGCGCGCTGTGACGCGCCGATCTTCAGCGGATCCAGCCCGACATTCTGCATCGCCTGTGCGACAGAAATCCCCTGCGCGTCCTGACGTTCCAGCCAGCCGGCTGGCCAGGTGCCGGTCAGCCCGCGGCTGCCCAGCAGCGTGATGCCAAAACGTGTGCCTTCCTCATCACAGAAGCCGACGATTTCCACCGCCATCGGCAAACGGATGGCGTTCTGATGCAGATGCGCCACCACTTCCAGCGCGGTCAGCACGCCCAGCGGGCCGTCGTAACGCCCCGCATTACGCACGCTGTCGAGATGCGAACCGAGCAGGATGGCGGGAGCCGAAGGATCCAGCCCTTCATAGCGCCCGCAGATATTGCCGACGCTGTCCTGCCAGACGCGCATACCGGCCGCTGCCATCCAGTCGCCCACCACCTGATTGGCCTGCAAATGTTCGGCTGAGAGATACACGCGGGTCAGTTGCCCCGGTGTTTCACTGATGGCGGCCAGCGCATCGCAGCGCGCCATCACCCGTTCAGCGGCAAGCTTTGCGCTTTCGGAAACCGCAGCCAGCGTAAAGGCTTCTGCCATTACTGACCTCCTGCGTAGTGATCCCAGGCGGCCTGCGCGCCAGCGCCGTATTTCGACGCGAAGCCCAGACGGTTGAGCACCGCTTCCAGCGCCACCAGCGTTTGCAACACGCAGTCTTTACGTGCGTTGTAACCCATGGTGCCGATACGCCAGATTTTCCCGGCCAGCGGGCCAAATGAGGTGCCGATTTCGATGCTGAAATCATTAAGCATCATCTGGCGCACCTGTTCGCCGTGAACGCCCTGCGGAATGACCACGCCGAGCACGTTGTTCATCCGGTTGTTCAGGTCGCCGAACACTTCCAGCCCCATGCCCTGAATACCGGCCAGCAGCGCGCCGCCGTGTAATTTGTGGCGGGCGATGCCGGTATCCAGCCCTTCTTCAAGAATGATGCGCGCGCACTCACGCGCCGCAAACAGCATGCTGGTGGCTTCGGTGTGATGGTTCAGACGCTCCGGCCCCCAGTAATCCATGATCATGCCCAGATCGAAATAGTTGGAGTAGATCATCTCGTCGTCGCCGTCGGCGTGATCAGCGGTACGGATGCCTTCTTCCACGCATTTACGGCGGCGGATTTGCTCTTCAAAGCGCGGGCTGATGGTCACCGGCGAGCTGCCGGACGGGCCGCCGAGGCATTTCTGCAAACCGGCAGACACCGCGTCTAAGCCCCAGGCATCGGTTTCCAGCGGGTTACCGCCAAAGGACGCGGTCGCATCGGAATAGAACAGCACGCCGTGACGGCGGCAGATTTCACCCAGTTGCTCCAGCGGTTGCAACATGGTGGTGGACGTATCGCCCTGCACGGTCAGCAGCCAGCGTGGTTTTACCGATTTAATCGCATCTTCGATTTGCTGGGGATCAAACACTTCGCCCCACGGCGCTTCGATGGTGTGCACTTCGGCGCGGCAGCGGCGGGCAATTTCACACAGCAGATGGCCGAAACGGCCAAACACCGGCACCAGCACTTTGTCGCCGGGACGGATGCCGGAAAGCAGCACGGCTTCGATACCGGCGCGCGAGGTGCCGTCGATCAGCAACGTCCACTGGTTTTCGGTTTTATACAGCGCACGGTACAGCGCCATCACTTCGTTCATGTAGCCGGTCATTACCGGGTCGTATTGCCCAACCAGCTGACTCGCCATCGCCCGCAGCACGCGCGGGTCAGCATTGATTGGCCCCGGCCCCATCAGCAGACGGGTTGGCGGGTTGATTTGTCCGGGAGAGATGAAATCTGACATAGTTAATCCTTTACAATGTTAGCTTGCAGCAGCCTCATTCAGGCCGCGTACGGAGGCGATAAACTGTCTTAACTCGGGGGTTTGCGGATTGGCAAACAGCGCCCGGCTTTCGCCCTGTTCCCACACGGTGCCCTGATGCATAAACACCACGCGGTCGCCCACTTCGCGGGCAAAATTCATTTCGTGCGTCACCAGCACCAGCGTCATGCCTTCTTTCGCCAGTTGTTCGAGCACTTTCAATACTTCGCCGACTAATTCCGGGTCCAGTGCCGAGGTGATTTCATCACACAGCAGCACTTTCGGGGTCATCGCCAGCGCACGGGCAATCGCCACACGTTGTTGCTGGCCGCCGGAAAGATTCGACGGGTAATAATCCATGCGATCCGCCAGCCCGACTTTCGCCAGCATCTGCGCGGCCAGTTCACGGCATTCGGCGGCGGACTTTTTCAGCACGCGGCGCGGTGCCAGCATGACGTTTTCCAGCGCGGTCATGTGCGGAAAAAGATTGAAACTCTGGAACACCATGCCGACAGAACGGCTGATGTCACGCGCCTGAGAATCGCGGTCAGTGATGGTCATGCCACCCAGTTTGATGCTGCCTTCCTGATAGCCTTCCAGCCCGTTCATGCAGCGCAACAGCGTGCTTTTGCCTGAACCGCTGCGGCCGATGATCGAAATCACTTCGCCGCTGTCGATATCCAGATCCACGCCTTTCAGCACGTGGTTCTGGCCGTAAAATTTCTGAACCTGATTGATGGTGATCAGCGGCATTACTGTTTCTCTCCACGCAATGATTTTTCTAAATGCTGGCTGTATCGCGACAGCGGATAGCACATCAGGAAGTAGCCCAGCGCCACTAATCCAAACACTTTGAACGGCTGATACGTCACATTATTGAGCATCGTTCCGGCTTTGGTCAGTTCGACAAAACCGATAATCGAGGCCAGCGCGGTACCTTTCACCACCTGTACGGAAAATCCGACCGTCGGCGCAATGGCAATCCGCAGCGCCTGCGGGGTGATCACCCGCCATAAGGTCTGACCGAAATTCAGGCCGAGACAGCGTGACGCTTCCCACTGACCTTTCGGCAGCGCGGCAATGCTGCCGCTCCAGATATCCACCAGATACGCGCTGGTATACAGCGTCAGCGCCAGCGCGGCGGCGGTCCACGGGCTTACGTTGATGCCAAACAGGCCAAGCCCGAAGAAGGCCAGGAACAGCTGCATCAGCAGCGGCGTGCCCTGAAACAGTTCGGAATACAGACGCACAAACCGTGTCGGCCAGCGGCGTTTGGTCAGCCGCAATAACAGCAGCGGCAAGGTCACCAGCGTGCCGCCGATAAACGCGGTCAGCGACAGCAGCAAGGTCCAGCGCGCCGCCAGCAGGAGATTGCGCACAATGTCCCAGTCGGTGAAGGTCATCATCAGTTTTCACTCCCAAAGACACGGCGTCCGGCCAGCAGCAACAGCTGACGCATCGCCACCGACAGCAACAGATAGAACAAGGTGGTGACCAGATACACTTCAAAACTGAGGAAAGTACGCGACTGAATTAAGTTCGCAGCAAACGTCAGTTCCTCAAAAGACACCTGCGACACCACGGAAGATCCGAGCATCACGATAATGCACTGGCTGACCAGCGACGGATAAATGCGTTTCAGCGACGGCGGCAATACGACGCGCAGAAACGTCTGGCTGCGGGTTAATCCCAGCACGCGCCCGGCTTCCCACTGGCCTTTCGGCGTCACCTGAATACCGGCGCGGATAATTTCCGTGCTGTACGCGCCGAGGTTAATCAGCATCGCCAGCAGCGCCGCCTCACCGGCGGTCATTTTCAGACCGATGGCCGGCAGGCCAAACACAATGAAAAACAACTGCACCACAAACGGCGTATTACGGATGGCTTCGACATACACGCCCCAGACCGCACGCAGGGTTTTATGGTTGCCGCAGCGGATGGCTGCGCCGCAAATCCCTATTGCGACACCGCCAACCGTTGCCAGTACCGTCAGCTCAATGGTGGTCCATAAACCGGCCAGCAGTTCCGGCATATAAGGCCACAGCGCGCTAAAGTTAAGCTGATAGGTCATGAAAGATCTCCGTGAAAACGTTAATTACGCGCCGATGGAAGCCGGCAGCGGAGCCTTCATCCATTTTTCGGACAGCGTATTCAGCGTTTTATCTTTGATACCTTCGGCGATCAGGGCATTCACTTTATCTTTCAGCGCCGGTTCGTCTTTACGCAGGCCGACGTAGCACGGCGAGTCTTTCAGCATCACTTTCGACACCGGCGCTTTAGCCGGATTCATGCGGGCAATGGCCGCCACCACCAGGTTACCGGTGGCGATGTATTCCACCTGACCGGACAGGTACGCTGACAACGTGGTGTTGTTGTCTTCATAACGCTGAATTTTGGCGTCTTTCGGCGCCACATCGGTCAGCGCCAGATCTTCCACCGCGCCACGGGTCACGCCGATGGTTTTGCCGGACAGTGCTTTCAGATCGGCCAGTTTGTCACCCTGCGCGCCAAACACGCCGAGGAAGAACGGCGCATAGGCGTTACTGAAATCGATCACTTTTTCGCGCTCGGCGTTTTTGCCGAGGCTGGAAATCACCAGATCGACTTTATCTGTTTGCAGGTAAGGCACGCGGTTGGCGCTGGTCACCGGCACCAGTTGCAACTTAAGTTTCATCTTGTCGGCCAGATACTGCGCCATGTCGATGTCATAACCTTCCGGCTGCAAATCCTTGCTCACCGAACCAAACGGCGGGAAGTCCTGCGGCACCGCCACGCGCAGCACGCCGCGCTTCTGAATATCCTGCAACTGATCGGCCATCGCGCCGGATGCCTGAAGCACCAGCATTGCCGCGCCTGCCCATGCCAACAGCCGTTTGTTCATGTTCATAGATTATCTCCGGTGAAAGGTTTTTGGAACGATAGATTCTTATATTTAAAACTTTGCAACGAATGTGCCAAAAGCCACGCAGCAGGAAAAATGTGCGCAAAGTCACGGTGAGACAAGGAATTATAAAAAGTGGCGGAACCGGCAGGCGGGTTTTTTTGCCCTGAACCAGGGCAAAAGCAGGAAGGAAAGGCATGTTGTAACGCACTATCATTGTGCAGGAGCACCAGAAAAGCGCCCCGTTTGCCCCTCAGACGGGGATCAGCGTTGCTCCAGTTCGTCGAGATCGGCGTAAAGATCGCTGATCTGATGAATACGCTGACGGCCCTGAGCGAGCATATCGTGCAGCAATGCATTACTGAGTAAATTCGCCAGACTCATGGCAGAAGAATAACTGTCGAACGCCGAGACACTGTCGAGCGGCGCGGACAGATGCCAGGTCGCCAGCGGGATAAGCGTCTGTGCCTGTGGCTCGCACACCAGTAGGACCGGCACACACAGCGTGTGTAACTTCGTCAGAATGGCCTTCGCCATGCGCGGCCTGCGGCGGAAGGCGACAAAAATCACCACATCCTGCGCAGTGAGATCCACCAGTTCTTCCGCCAGCGTTTGCCCCGGTTGCGGCATCATCATCACGCCTGCGCGCACCTGAATCAGCTGCTGACGAAGGTGCAGCGCCACCGGATAACTGTTACGAAAACCCAGCAACCGCACCTGTCGCGCCTGACTCAGCGCGGTGATCAGCGCGCCAAACTGTACGCCATCAATCTGGTTAATCCACTGCGTGAGGTTCGCCATTTCCTGCTTGTAGTGCCGGGATAACAAGGTGTTGCCCTGTACCGCATCGCGGCTGTCGGTCAGCGGCATCCCGCTCTGGCGCAGGGTGCGCATCTCATCACGCATATCGCGATAGCTCGGATAACCGAGGCGTTTAAACAGGCGGCTGACCGTGGCTTTCGATACGCCGCTGAGCCGCGCCAGTTCGGCGCTGTTGTAACTCATCAGGTCGTCGATGCTGGCAAAAATAAAGTCTGCCACCCGCTGTTCCTGCGGCGTCAGTTCTGCGTAATGGTCACGCAGACGTTCATCTATCTGTTTCATCTCCGTCCCTTTTGTAACCAATGTTTCAGCCATTCAGCGGAACATACCATGCACTATGCTTGCCAATGCAAGCAAAATTATGTGCGAAAGCGGGCGGCTTTTGCCGATGTGGAACACCTCTTGCTTAACTTTATCCCTACTCGCCCTCAACCCTGCAAGCCCGGGCAGCATAAAAAAAGCGTCTCAAAAAAGGACATCGCATGATTAACAGTAACAGCGCACCGCTGGGCATGGCGGTCACACCTCATCATCTGGCGAGCCAGAGTGCGCTTGCGGTATTGCGCGAAGGCGGCAACGCCATCGAAGCCATGGTGGCGGCAGCCGCAACAATTGCCGTGGTGTATCCGCACATGAACGGGCTGGGCGGCGACGGATTCTGGCTGATTGTGCCGCCGCAGGGCAATCCGGTGGCTATCGATGCCAGCGGCGCGGCGGGCGCCCTCGCCTCTCTCGATTTCTACGCCGGTGAAACGCACATTCCCCATCGTGGCCCGAAATCCGCGCTGACGGTTGCGGGCACTGTCGGCGGCTGGCAGGAAGCACTGAATGTGTCGGCTGAGTTGGGTGGCGAACAGAAACCCCTCTCCCGCCTGCTGCGCGATGCCATCCGCTATGCGGCTGACGGTATTCCGGTCACCGCCTCGCAGGAAGCCGCCACCCGCGCCAAAAAACATGAGCTGAAGGATTTCCGCGCCTTTGCCGACATCTTTTTGCCTAACGGCGATGTGCCGCGCGCCGGTAACCGTTTCACCCAACCGCAGCTGGCACAAACCCTGTCGATGCTGTGTGAGGACGGACTGAACAGTTTCTATCGCGGCGAACTGGCCGACAACATGGCCGCCGACATGGAGAAACTCGGCATGCCGGTGACCCGCGCCGATCTCGCCGCTTATAAACCGCAGCGCCGTGTGCCGCTGCGCCTTAAACACAGTAAAGGCGAAATCTACAACCTGACCCCGCCGACGCAGGGACTGGTTTCGCTGGCCATTCTCGGGCTGACCGATCGCCTGCCGCTGGAAACCATGGATGAAAGCGCCACCATTCACAGCGTGGTGGAGGCCACCAAACTGGCGTTCGGCCTGCGCGACCGCTTTATCACCGACCCGCGCATGATGACGCAGGACGCGCAGGATCTGCTGGATCCGCAGTATCTCGACGCTCTCGCCACCCGCATCAAACCGCACAGCGCCGCAGACTGGGGCAAAGGTAAAGGGCCGGGCGATACCGTCTGGATGGGCGTGATGGACAGCAGCGGGCTGGCGGTGTCCTTTATCCAGAGCATTTATCACGAGTTCGGCAGTGGTGTCGTGCTGCCGGGCAGCGGTGTGTTGTGGCAAAACCGTGGCGCGTCTTTCAGCCTCGACGCCGGACATTTGCTGGCACTCGCGCCGGGCAAACAACCGTTCCACACCCTCAATCCCGCCGCCGCACGCTTATACGACGGGCGCACCATGGTGTACGGCTCGATGGGCGGTGACGGTCAGCCGCAAACCCAGGCCGCGGTGTTTATCCGCCATGTGGTGCAGGGCAAGTCTTTGCAGCAGGCGATCAGCGGTCCGCGCTGGTTGCTGGGCCGTACCTGGGGCGAAAGTTCGGACTCACTGAAACTGGAGGGCCGTTTCGCCTATCCGACGCTGGCGGGACTGAGACAGCGCGGTCACGACGTCGAACTGTTGCCGGATTTCAGCGAAGCCGTCGGCCACGCCGGCGCCATTGTCCGCCACACCAATGGCATGTTTGAAGGCGCCTCCGACCCGCGCAGCAACGGCAGCGCCGCCGGATTTTGATCAGAGTTCGCTCATGAGAATTGATAAGGAAGCAGCATGAAAAATACCCCCGCAGCGACCGACTGGGCCGCGTATATCCGCCAGATGGAATCCGTTCTGGCGCTGGAACTCGACGACGTCCGTCGTCAGGAATTACTGGTACAGTTCAGCCGCATCGCGCAAATGGCGCAGCCGCTGATGGATTTACCGCTCGACCCGCGTCTGGAAATTGCCGGGGTGTACCGCGCATGACATCCTTTGATCGCTTTACTATCAGTCAGTTACATCAGGCCATTGTTCAGGGTGACATTTCAGCAACAGAGATTGCAACGTCGACGCTTGATGCGGTTGAACAGGCCAATCCGGTGATCAACGCCTGGACGCATATCACCCGCGAACGCATGCTGAGCGAAGCCGCAAAAGTCGATAAAACCCGTGCCAGCGGCGCGATTTTACCGCCGCTGGCAGGCATTCCGTATGCGGTAAAAAACCTGCTGGACGTGGCCGGTGAAGTAACGCTGGCAGGCGCGAGTCTCAACAGCAGCAACGCCGCGGCACGCCATGATGCCTGGACGGTTTCCCGCCTCGCGGCACAGGGCGCGATGCTTTCCGGCATGCTGAATATGGATGCTTACGCCTACGGTTTCACCACGGAAAACAGCCATTATGGTGCCACCCGTAACCCGCGGGATCTGGCGCGCGTGGCCGGAGGCTCTTCCGGTGGTTCTGCCGCCGCCGTCGCCGCCGGTCTGGTGCATTTCACGCTCGGCAGCGATACCAACGGATCGATCCGCGTCCCTTCTTCATTAAGCGGCATACTGGGGCTGAAACCCACCTTCGGACGCATTTCACGTCGCGGCAGTCAGCCGTTCGTCGCCAGCCTCGATCATATCGGCCCGATGGCGCGGTGCAGCGAGGATCTGGCGCAGGTGTATGACGCCATGCAGGGCACAGATCCGCAGGATCACTTCCAGGCAGATAAACCGGTTACCGAAACATTTTCTCAGCTCGGGCGCGGCCAGCAGGGTTTGCGCACCGCAGTACTTGGCGGTTATTTTTCCACCTGGTGCGACGACCATGCCAAAGCGGCGGTGCGCCAGATAGCGCAGGCGCTGGACGCACAGGAAGAAACCGAGATGCCACAGGCTGAACTGGCACGCTCCGCCGCGTTTATCATCAGCGCCTCTGAAGGCGGTAATCAGTATTTGCCAAAATTGCGCACTGTTCCGGACCAGTTTGAGCCGTTATCGCGCGAACGTTTACTTGCCGGGGCGATGATCCCGGCGGCGTGGTATGTACAGGCGCAGCGTTTTCGTCAGCATTTTCAGCAGCAAATCTTGCCCTTGTTCGATCATTGGGACATTCTGATCGCGCCAGCCACGCCGTGTCCGGCCACGTTAATCGGTCAGGACACTATACGTATCAACGGGCAGGATCTGCCGACGCGTGCCAATATGGGCATGCTGACTCAGCCGATCTCGTTCCTCGGTCTGCCGGTGGTCACGGTGCCCGTCACCACGTCCGGCGGCCTGCCGATAGGATTACAACTGATTGCGCCACCATGGCGCGAAGACCTGTGCCTGCGTGCCGCCCGTGCGCTTGAGCAACAAGGCATTGTGAACGTCAGCAGTTCTCCGGTGATGCCTGCGTAACGTCCCGCATCCCCGTTTTCCAGGGTGAAGTGAAAAGAGTAAAGAGAGTCATCATGAAAACTGAACATATCGACCGCCCGGCGATCCTTGCCGAAATGAACGCGGCGTTTTATCGCTATGAACAGGCGCTGATCAGTAACGACACCGCCGTACTTGACGAACTGTTCTGGCATGACCCGCGTACTGTGCGTTATGGCGCGGGGGAAAATCTTTACGGCATTGATGCCATCCGCGCATTCCGATCTGCGCGATCGTCACAGGGGTTAGACCGGGATCTGGTCAACACCACCATCACCACCTTCGGCGATGACATGGCCGTCGCCAGCACGGAATTCCGCCGGGAAGGCACCGACAAAATTGGGCGTCAGCAGCAGACGTGGGTGAAGATGGCGAGTGGCTGGAAGATTGTGGCGGCCCATGTGAGTCTGATGGTTTGACCGAACCATTGGGCGGTTCAGCTTTGGAAATTTTCTCCTCCCCCTGCGAAGGGGGAGGTTGGGAGGGGGTTTTAAGGGCTAACACCGGATCAGAGAAAACTCTGAGATCTTAATTTCTGTTTAATACCCCACCCCAACCCTCCCCTTCGCAGGGGAGGGAGTTTAATAGCTGTCGCTATGGCCAGTTTGGGCGGCGAGCCCAAGGTTTTGAATTTGAATTTCGGGATTAAACACCGAAATGTTTAACCCAATGGTCGGCAATGTCCTGCCGCTTACACACCCACACCTTCTCATGTGACCCGATGTAATCGAGAAACCGCTGTAAAGCGCGAAATCTCCCCGGACGGCCGAGGATCCGGCAATGCATGCCGACCGACATCATTTTCGGCGAAGTTTCCCCTTCAGCGTACAACACATCAAAAGTGTCTTTCAGATAGGTATAAAACTGCTCGCCGGTGTTGAAACCCTGCGGGGAGGCAAACCGCATGTCGTTGGTTTCCAGCGTGTAAGGGATCACCAGATGCTGTTTCGTTTCGCCACTTTCCAGTTTCACCGGCATCCAGAATGGCAGGTCATCGCCGTAATAATCGCTGTCATACTGGAATCCGCCAGACTCCGCGACCAGCTGACGGGTGTTCGGGCTGTCGCGGCCGGTGTACCAGCCCGATGGCGCTTTACCGAACAGATCGCGCAGTACGGTGACCGCTTTTTGCATGTGCTCCGCCTCTTCGGCTTTGCTCATGTTCTGATAATGGATCCAGCGCCAGCCGTGGCTGACGATATCGTAATCTGCCGCTTTGATGGCACTGACGATTTCCGGATTGCGTGCCAGTGCCATCGCCACACCGAAAACAGTCAGCGGCAGACCGCGTTTCTGAAACTCGTTGTGGATGCGCCAGAACCCGGCACGGGATCCGTATTCGTACAGTGAATCCATCGACATATGGCGGTCGGGGAAACTGGCTGCACCAATGATGTCAGACAGGAATTGCTCAGAACCGGCATCACCGTGCAGAACGTTATTCTCTGCGCCCTCTTCGTAATTCAGCACAAACTGCACGGCGATGCGGGCGTTGCCCGGCCAGTTGGCGTGCGGCGGACGTCCGGCGTAACCGATTAAGTCACGCGGATAAGTTTCGCTAAAACCGTATTCCATATCAGACATAGTGTTCTCTCAGATTCAGCCCGGCAAAACGGCCAGACAAAGGTTTTTCCAGCGGATAATCCAGATCGCCATGTTTACTGGTCGTCAGGCGCAGCGCCGCCAGCGACTCAACCATTTTCACCGCCGCGCTGACCCCGTCGATCACCGGGATATTCAGCTCGAGCGTCAGTGCCTGCGCCAGATCGGCCATTCCGCCGCAACCCAGGACAATCGCCCCGCTGCCGTCGGATTTTTTGACCGCGATACATTGCTCACGCACTTTTTCCTGCGCCAGTCCGCTGCCGTCTTCCAGCGACAGCACCGGCAAATCGATGGCATGTAAGGCGGCGCAATGGCGTTCAAAGCCGTACTGATGCAGCAAATGGCGGGCGATGGTCAGCGTGCGCGGTAAGGTGGTGACAATCGAGAAACGCGTCGCCAGCAAGGTGGCAAGATGCATCGCCGCTTCGGCAATGCCGATCACCGGCGCACGTGCCAGCTCGCGGGCAGCGAGTAATCCCGGATCGCCGAAACAGGCAATAATGTGCCCGTCCACGCCCGCGTCACGCCCGGCTTTTATCTGCTGCAATACGCCGAGCGTCGCAATCGCTTCATCGAAATGTCCTTCAATGGACGGTGCCCCCTCTTCAGGGCAAACCGCCACAATGTGTGTCTCCGGCGACGCCACCGAGCGGGCGCTGTGCGCCATGACCTCAGTCATCGCCAGACTGGTGTTCGGGTTGATCAGTTGTATACAGAGCGGGTTGGCCATCAGTCAGCGTCCTTACCGGTGACCGGCTTCTGCGTGCCAAAAATCTGCGCAAAATCCGGCGTGTGTCCGTTGTTCTGCTCAAAACGCAGGCTGGCGACGATGCTGTCGAAGTGATGCGCCATGCTCTCCGTCAGCCCGGCGACATCGCGCTTTTTCAGCAAATCGATAAGGTCGTCATGGTCATGACAACGGCAGCCCTGTTGCCACGGCGCGCCCCAGGCGGCAATCGCCAGCGAGGAACGCAGGGTCAGTTGCGAGACGGATTCGGTCAGCACTTTATTGCCGGAAATGGCCTGTAGCTGAACGTGGAAGGCGGCGGAAAGGCGGATCGCCGCAGCGCCGTTGCGTTCATCGTGAGCGCGCTTTTCTTCCTGCACCAGTTTTTTCATCGCCACCAGATGCGGCGACTGGCAATGCGCGATCACCTGCGGCAGGTTGGCGCACTCCAGAATTTTACGGGTGGCGAACACATCGCGGGATTCCTGAGCATCCGGCGTGGTGACATGCGCACCACGTTTGGGCAATAACGTGACCAGTTGCACTGCGGCAAGGCGTTGCAGGACGCGGCGGATCCCCGTGCGGCTGACTGAAAACGCCTCAGCCAGCGCTTCTTCCGGCAATTTGCTGCCAGGCAAAAGCTGGTGTTCCACGATAGATCTCACCAGCGCGTTATAAATATGGTCGTCCTTATCCTCGGTAAAATAGGCTGTATTTAGCCCGTTCCAACTGGTCATTGCCGTTACTCCGTATACCGTTCGAGAATTTAATCGTATACATGAAAGTGATTTTTTGTATACAAAAAATGAAATTTGGCCTGATTCATGCAGTGCTCCTGTGACTGCTTTTTCACTTTAGGCAGCCGGGACCCGGCTTCCGACTTTCACATGTTGTTTATGACAGGAGCACGATTTATGCCAAATCAGGAAATCACCTCCGCCACGGCGTCATCTGAACAGAGCGCCGGGATCATCAAACCTTATTACAGCCCGCGGCTGTGTAACGATGATCTTGCTCCCACCCGTCATCAGAACTGGAGCTGGTACAACATCTTTTCTTTCTGGATGTCCGATGTGCACAGCATGGGCGGTTATGTGGTCGCCGCGAGTTTCTTCACCCTTGGCCTGACCAGCTGGCAGGTGCTGCTGTGTTTGCTGTGCGGGATTTGTATCGTGCAGATTTGTGCCAATCTGGTGGCGAAACCCAGCCAGCAGGCCGGTGTACCTTACGCCGTCATTTGCCGTCAGGCATTCGGCGTGTTTGGCGCGAACATTCCGGCGGTGATCCGCGGGCTGATCGCTTTCTCCTGGTACGGCATTCAGACCTATCTGGCGGCTAACGCATTAATGCTGGTGCTGCTGAAGTTCTTCCCGTCGCTGACACCGCTGACCGTGCCGCACTGGCTGGGTCTGTCGGCGCTGGGCTGGATCTGTTTCGGTATTATGTGGGTGTTGCAGGCGATGGTGTTCTGGCACGGGATGAGTGCCATCAAACGCTTTATCGATGTGGCAGGTCCGGCGGTGTATATCGTCATGCTGATGCTGGCGGGCTGGATTTTGTATAAAACCGGTCTGAGCAATATCTCTTTCACATTGTCCACCAAAACGCTGACCGTCGGCCAGCAGGGCTGGGAAATGCTGACCGCGACGGCGCTGGTGGTGTCTTACTTCTCCGGTCCGTTGCTCAATTTCGGCGACTTCTCCCGTTACGGCAAAAGCATGGGCGAAATCCGTCGCGGTAACCGCTGGGGGCTGCCGTTTAACTTCCTGCTGTTCTCGATTGTCACCGTGGTGATCGTTTCCGGGACGCAATCTCTGTTCGGCCAGATGATCACCGATCCTATCGAAACCGTCAGCCGGGTGGGTAACAGCGTGGCGGTGGCGCTCGGTCTGCTGACCATGATCATCGCGACCATCGGTATCAATATCGTGGCGAACTTTGTGTCACCGGCGTTCGACTTCTCCAACTGTTCACCGCAGAAAATCAGTTTCCGTACCGGCGGGATGATCGCCGCCGTCGGTTCCGTTCTGCTGACGCCGTGGAACCTGTTCCAGTCACCGGAAATTATCCACTATACGCTGGACGTTCTGGGGTCATTCATCGGGCCATTGTTCGGGATTCTGCTGGCGGATTATTACCTGATTAAACGCGGTCATATGGATGTGGATGCGCTGTTTAACGCCACACCTTCCGGCCGTTACTGGTACCGCAACGGGTTTAACCCGAAAGCGATTGCCGCGCTGGTACCTGCGGTGGCGATTGGTCTGATCATCAGCTTTACCCCGAGCCTGCATCAGGTGGCGAACTTCAGCTGGTTTATCGGTGCGTTTCTGGCCGGAGGTTTTTATCGTTATATCGCCCGTCATGACCGCGTAACCAGCGGCGCAATGGGCTTTATGAAAACCGAAGTGGAATAAACAGGTCGTTTTGCAGGGAGGGATGAAGCCAGGACGGCTGAAACGACGAAGCCCTGAGTGATTTCTCACTCAGGGCTTCTGAATAGTGGCGGAACGGACGGGGCTCGAACCCGCGACCCCCTGCGTGACAGGCAGGTATTCTAACCAACTGAACTACCGCTCCGCGTTTTGTTCTGGTTAAGAACGGAGCGGATATTAAGGAATGCCCGCCTTTACGTCAATGCTTTTCCTGATATTTTCAATCAACCGCACAGTTTTTCCGCAGGCTGGATAATTTCAGTGCAAAACTCAGTAAAAGCCGCTTACGAACGCCACAAACAGCTGCCGCCCTTTTTCACCACCAGATCCAATCTTTCTTCGTGCCACGCCAGTTCCTGCTCCGTCGCCGTAATCACTTTTAAACCGGATGCCGGACGCGCCACGCGCTGGATCCCCAGACCGTCCGCACCGGTATTTTGCTCGCCTTCGTGAGTGAACTTAATGCTGGTCTGGCCGCCGGTCATCATCAGATAAACTTCGGCAAGAATTTCGGAGTCAAGCAACGCGCCGTGCAGCGTTCGCTTGCTGTTGTCGATCAGGTAGCGATCACTCAGGGCATCGAGGTTGTTACGCTTGCCGGGGAACAGCTTACGCGCCATCGCCAGGCTGTCGGTGATTTTACAGAACGTTTCCGTTTTCGGCAGATCGCGTCCGAGCATGTCGAACTCGTAATCCATAAAGCCGATGTCGAACGTGGCGTTATGAATGACTAACTCGCCGCCGCGAATGTACTCGATAAAGTCGTCAGCAATCTCAGCAAAGGTCGGTTTATCGGCCAGAAACTCGTCACTGATACCGTGAACGCCAAAAGCTTCAGGATCCACCAGACGATCGGGTTTGAGATAGACATGGAAGTTGCGGCCGGTCAGGCGGCGGTTAATCACTTCAACGGCACCGATTTCGATAATCCGGTGTCCTTCATAATGGACGCCCAGCTTATTCATACCGGTGGTTTCGGTATCGAGAACGACGATCCTGTTAGAGGTGTTTTGTAAATCCATGGCTCATTATCCAACGGTGACGGTCAATTGCAGAAACGATCTGCCCGGCCACGAAACAGAGACGCGTGCCGGGCACTTTATCTTACGCGGGGATTTGCTGCGTAATGCAGTGGATGTTACCACCACCCAGAAGAATTTCACGGGCCGGAATGCCGGTGATTTTATAATCCGGGTACATCTGAGCAAACATCGCTTCAGCCAGCGGATCGGTTTTCGCATCCAGCAGCGGGAAGATGATGTGGTTATTGCTGATCAGGTAATTGACGTAAGAGGCCGCCAGACGGTTACCTTCCACACGCTCAATGGCCGTGCCAGGCAACACGCCGATGGTTTCTTCTGCGCTAGCATGCATGACCGGAGGCGACGGCATTTTCCAGATTTTCAGGCTGCGGCCCTGAGCATCTTTCGCCGCTTCCAGCACCTTTAACGCCGCCAGAGAGCGCGCGTACTGCGGATCCTGCTGGTCGTCAGTCCAGTGCAACGCGACCTCACCCGGACGGACAAAGCAGCACATGTTGTCAACGTGACCGTCGGTCTCGTCGTTGAACACGCCCTCTTCAAGCCAGATAAATTGCTCAACACCGAGGGTTTCCCGCAGCTTCGCCTCAATCTCTGCTTTCGACCAATCAGGATTGCGGTTCGGATTCAGCAGGCATTCAGCGGTGGTCAGCAAGGTCCCTTCACCATCGACATGAATTGAGCCGCCTTCCAGCACCAGATCGGTCGACAGGTACGGAATGTGGTGATAATTGGCAACCTGACGGGCAACCAACTGATCGCGTTCCCAGCTGGAGTAAAGGCCGCCGTGGAAACCGCCCCACGCGTTAAACGTCCAGTCGATCGCCAGACGATCACCCTGCGGATTCACCACAATGGTCGGGCCGGTGTCACGCATCCACGCGTCATCACTTTCCATTTCCACCAGCGTAATCTGGGCAGGCATCACTTCACGCGCGTTGGCCATTTCCGCTGCCGGCACCGCCATAAAGACCGGCGTGGTGGTGGCAATCGCTGCCGCGACATTCGCAAAAGCCAGCTGCGCCGGACGGCCGTTGGAGCGCCAGTTGTCAGTACGGTAAGGCCAGATCATCCAGACCGCTTGCTGTGATGCCCATTCAGCGGGCATCACAAAACCTTCAGCCTGAGGGGTGATATCAATAGAAGACATCCGTTATTTCCTTGTTGAACCGTCAGATGTGGCGATAGCGCCGTACATTTCAGGGCGACGGTCACGGAACAGACCCCAGGATGCGCGCTGGGCAGCGATGGCATCGAGATCAAAGGTGTGAACCAGCACCGCTTCATCCGTCTTGTTGGCCTGTTCGACCAGCGCACCGGTCTGATCCGCAATAAAGGAGGAACCGTAGAACGTCATTTCGTAATCAGGAATGAATTTGCTTTTTTCAGTGCCGATGCGGTTTGAAGCGATCACCGGCACCAGGTTTGCCGCCGCGTGCCCCTGCTGAACGCGGGTCCAGTGTGGCTGGCTGTCAATGTCCGGATAGGCAGGTTCGGAACCGATGGCCGTCGGATAGAAGATGATTTCCGCGCCCTGCAATGCCAGACAACGTGCGGTTTCCGGGAACCATTGATCCCAGCAAATGCCCACGCCAATTTTCGCGTAACGGGTGTTCCACACTTTGAAACCGGTGTCGCCGGGAATGAAGAATTGCTTTTCCTGATAGGCCGGGCCGTTCGGAATGTGCGTTTTGCGATACACATCAAGTACGCTGCCGTCAGCATCGATCATGACCAGCGAGTTGTAATAGGCGTTGTTGCACTTCTCAAAGAAGCTCAGAGGCAGCACCACTTCCAGTTCTTTCGCCAGCGCAGAGAAATGACGAATGAGCGGGCTGTTATCCAGCTCTTGCGCCAGACTGTAATGCTCAGGGCTCTGATCAATACAGAAATACGGTGCAGCGAAAAGTTCCTGAATAAGAATGACCTGCGCGCCTTTCGCCTGCGCTTCGCGAACCAGCTTTTCGGCGTTAACAATATTCTTTTCCAGATCCCAGCTGCAGCTCATTTGTGTTGCAGAAACCGTTACATTTCTCATTAGACATCCTTAAAGCATTGAAAAAATTGGCAGTGAAAAAACCATGAAAGACTCAACTCACTCAGAGTTTTGAACTGGCACTCTGCATTTTCCTATTATATTGCAAAAGACCGCGCTCTCCAGCCAAAAGAGTGATGAATGGCCGGGTAACGGCTGACACGCCCCTCTTTCAGACAGTTACACCCCAAGATATTACTGTGCCGGGCACGCCGGTTTATGTCAGACTTGGCGTTTACTTTTGATCACAGAGCCTGCCAGAAATGACCAAACAGGTAGAGATTTTCACCGATGGCTCCTGCCTGGGTAACCCCGGCCCCGGCGGTTTCGGTGCGATTTTACGCTATAAACAGCACGAAAAAGAGTTCAGCGCAGGTTTCCGTCTGACCACCAATAACCGCATGGAAATGATGGCGGCGATTGTGGCACTGGAAGCCCTGACGTCACCGTGCGAAGTGACACTGAGCACCGACAGTCAGTACGTCCGTCAGGGGATCACGTCGTGGATCCACAACTGGAAGAAACGGGGCTGGAAAACCGCAGACAAAAAACCGGTGAAAAACGTCGATTTGTGGAAGCGCCTGGATGCGGCGATCCAGACGCATCAGCTGAACTGGATGTGGGTTAAAGGTCACGCCGGACATCCTGAAAATGAACGGTGTGACATACTGGCAAAAGACGCGGCGGGCAATCCGACGCTGGATGATGTCGGCTATCAGGCAGAGAATTAACGTCGCAGAACCCATCGTAACAGGGGAAGGAGCAAAGCTTCAGTCGCGATGCTCTTTTCTGTAGCTCTTGGTTGCGCCTACCGCCTGCGGTATTTTTTGTTTCTGCGCGGGCACTTTCTTCGCCGTCGGCGTCAGCGGGAAGGTGCGTTTGCGGGCGATGATCAGCGTCATACAGCCCAGCGCGGGAAGATGCGTACTCAGTAATTTGCCGCCATTCTTTTTCCACGGCAGCACGTGAAAACGCCGGTGCACCATCACTTCATAATTGAGCAATGACAGCCAGTCGAGCAGGCGCATCTGGGTAAACAGGCGGCTGCTGTATGGCTGGCGTTTTCGAAACACCGGCATCAGTTTTCCGATCCCCAGCAGGCTGAGTGGATTAAAGCTGCTGAGCACCATCCAGCCATCATCAATCAGCACGCGATCCACTTCCCGCAGAATACGGTGCGGGTCGTCCGCGTAGGCCAGCGTATGACTGAGCAGGCAGGCATCTACCGACTTGGCCGCAAAGGGTAAATAGTACGGATCGCCCCGCACATGCAGCCCCTCGCCTTCGGGCGCAAAGTTCACCTGATGCGAGATAGGACACGCCTGCGCGTCGATTTCGGCACTTAATGCGCCGATTTTCAGCAGGTGAAAACCATAGAGTTTGCCCCACCAGGGTTGCAGTTGTTGCTCAAGCGCGGCACGGTAATGGTCTCCGCACGGGATATCTTCCCATGAAGCCGGTGCAACAATGGTCTTACGGGCGCGGGCTGGTCGCATAGTTTGTTATCTTCTTTCAAGCAGTTGCCAAAGAGAGGTTGCCATGAATCTTATCAGTATTCCTGCGTTGCAGGACAATTACATTTGGATGCTGGATGACCAGCAGGGGCATTGCCTGATTGTCGATCCCGGTGAGGCGGCTCCGGTTTTAGCGGCGCTGAAAAAGGCCAATTTAACCCCGACGGCGATCCTTCTGACCCATCATCATCATGACCATGTGGGGGGCGTAAACGAGATTTGCAGCCATTTTCCGGGTCTGAAAGTGTACGGACCTCACGAAACTGAGAACAAATTTAGTCAGATTAGTCTTAAAAACGACGATAAATTGGTAATCGGCGGTCTGGAATGGCAGATCTTTGCTACGCCCGGGCACACACTTGGTCACATTTCATACTATAGCGCGCCTTATCTTTTCTGCGGCGATACGATGTTTTCTGCCGGATGTGGTCGGTTGTTTGAAGGAACGCCGGAGCAAATGTACCAGTCGTTTCAACGGTTAGCTGCCTTGCCTGATGAAACTTTAATCTGCGCCGCGCACGAGTACACTCTCTCAAATCTTAAGTTTGCGCGTGCTATTTTACCGGCTGATGATGATATTCATTCTCATGAGCACAAAGTGCAACAAATGCGGGAAAAGGGACAATCTTCCCTGCCTTCAACCCTCGGTCTTGAGCGTAAAATTAACCTCTTTTTACGATGTGATGATGTTGATTTACAAAACAAATTAAACCTTAGCGATCCCTTAACGCCTCACTGGCAGGTTTTTGCCCGTTTAAGGGCACTCAAGGATAGCTTCTAGACCCAAAGGTTGTGTTTTTTTTCGAAGCAAAGTATTATCGCTCGTCTTTTAAGCAACTATGACACACACATGAAGGCAAACGCGATCCTAATAATCGCCTCCATGTTGCTCACAGGTTGCCAGGCGTCCAGGCAGGGCGTGAAGGTACCGGAACAACATGCACAGAGTTTGTCTTCAGCAAGTCAAAGTGAAGCAGGACAGTACACAGATGATGGCCGAGCGGCATCTGGGGGATGGTTGGATGGAAACGACACCGTCTCCCAACAAAATTTGTGGAACTTCATAGGCGACGAGCTGAAGATGAAGGTTCCGGATAATCCCCGGATCCGCGAGCAAAGAGTTAAATATTTAAAAAATAAGAGCTATCTCCACGATGTAACATTACGGGCAGAGCCGTACATGTACTGGATCACCGAGCAGATTAAGAAACGTAATATGCCGATGGAACTGGTACTGCTACCCATAGTGGAGAGCGCTTTTGACCCCAAAGCAACCTCGTCAGCGAACGCTGCCGGGTTGTGGCAGATTGTGCCGCAGACGGGTCGAAATTATGGTTTGAAACAAAACCAGTGGTATGACGGACGCCGCGATGTTGTGGCTTCGACGACTGCTGCGCTTGATATGATGCAACGTCTGAACAAGATGTTTGGTGGCGACTGGTTACTGACCGTGGCTGCGTATAACAGCGGTGAAGGCCGTGTCATGCAAGCGGTGAAAGCGAACAAAGCCAAGGGCCGTTCAACGGATTTCTGGGCGCTGGCGCTGCCACGTGAAACATCGATTTATGTGCCGAAAATGTTAGCGTTGAGCGACATTCTCAAGCACAGCAAGAAATACGGTATCAGTCTGCCGAAACCGAGTGAAGACCGTGCTCTGGCGCGTGTTGAAGTCGGCCAGCAGATGCAGCTGACTCAGGCGGCTGAGATGGCGGGCATGTCCCTGACCAAGCTCAAGTCGTTTAACACTGGCTACAAGAAGAATGTGACCGCGCCGAATGGCCCGCATTACATTGTTCTGCCGAAGGCGCATGCCGACCAGTTAAAAGATTCACTGGCTGATGGCGATATCGCCGCAGTACAGGAAACCAAACTGGCCAGCAACATGCCGTCTGGTGCAAAAGAGTACAAGGTGCGCTCCGGCGACAGCTTGTCTGGTATTGCAGCCCGACTGAATGTGAAGACCCGTGATTTACAGCGTTGGAACAATTTGCGCTCAGCAGGCGCGTTAAAAGTTGGGCAAACACTGCAAGTGGCGGATAACAGCGTCAGCAGCACCAGTGTGAATGGCGGCAGTATCACGTACCAGGTACGTAAAGGTGACTCACTGTCGAGCATTGCAAGGCGTCACGGCGTTAACATCAAAGATGTGATGCGCTGGAATGCGAATGCCGACAACCTGCAGCCGGGCAACAAGTTAACGTTGTTCGTCAGCAACAAAATGAGCCCTGATACCTGAGTCTGAAGGTACCGGCAATAAAAAAGCACCCTGATCACTCCGGGTGCTTTTTTTATGTCTGCGTTTTTTTGACGGACGAATTAAGCGTTACTGCGTCAGCGGCTTATCAGCCAGGAATTCCACCCGCAGCGGGTTATGATCCGACGCCCGCGTTTCCATCACTGATGCGCTGGTGACGCTCAGGTCGCGATAGAAAATGAAATCCAGCGGCCTGCCAAAGGCGCGTTTGCGATAGTCCGCCGGGAAGCGCACTTCCTCCAGATGGATATTGCCCGCAAAGCCGAACAGCGCATTGATGCGTTGCCTGCTCCAGGCATTGAAATCCCCCGCCATGATCACCGGACCTTTATGGTTGGCAATCTGCTCACCAATCGGGTCAAGCTGCTTACTGTACACGTCGATCCCGATACTGAAATTCACCGCGTGGATATTCACCACCATCAGCAAACGCCCATCCAGAAGCGGATACACGGTGACGAGTGCCGATTTAGAGAGCCTCAGAAGCGGCTCACGCTCACGCAGCGGACAACAATAGACCGGATGCGCAGCAGAGAGTGTCATCACGCCAGAGGGGTGCTGAGGCAGCATAAACGCGGGTACCTGATCCGCCGCCAGATAATTCGACGTGGCATACCGGATCAGCTCGGGCGTGGTTTGCGCTTCCTGAAGCAGCACCAGTTGCGCATCTTTGCCGTAATCGCGCAGGACTGACAACCAGTCAGCCCGCTGTTGTTTGAAGATATTCCACACCATGACGCGCAAAATATTCGAATTCGGCAGCGCAGCACCCGGCGGCAAATCCGGCCCCAAATGTGCGAGGACGCCCGGAAAGATTTGCTCTGCGGGCTGACCTGCGACATACCTCATTGCATATGTTTTTTTCCGCACGCTAATCGCCTGTTACCCGTTATATCGTTGCTATATGAGAGAGATTCCCACAGCGAAAGTTCAGTATACGCCCGCAGGCGCTCAGGCCAAATCTGTTTACATTGGTATACAACCTGGTCACATCTACAGGCTAGCATAAAAACAAAAACGGCCCGCCAGAGGCGAGCCGTGAAGACACAAAATCCAGGAATAATCAGGCCAGCGCCGCTTTGGGCTTGCGATCCAGATGCCCGCTCAGGCGGATAAGTAACAGCGCACCCGCGACGATCACCGCACCAATCCATGGCGTTTGCGCCAGCCCAATCGTAGACACCACCTGCCCGCCAATCACCGAACCTAAGGCAATACCGACGTTGAAGGCGGCGATATTCAGGCCGGAGGCGACATCCACCGCATCAGGCGTCACCTCTTCGGCTTTCTGTACCACGTACACCTGTAATCCCGGCACGTTACCGAAAGCAAAGATGCCCATCACCAGCAGGGTGATTAACGCCGGAATACCAAAGCCTGAGGTGAACTGGAAAATCAGTAACAACGCGGCCAGTGCCGCAAAGATGATCGTCAGCGCTTTGACTGCGCCGTGACGGTCAGCCAGTTTGCCGCCCCAGATATTACCCACCGCCACCGACACACCGTATGCCAGCAGGATCCAGCTGACCATGCTGGCAGAGAAACCGGCCTGCTCCTGCATCATCGGCGCGAGGAAGGTAAAGGTGGTGAATACGCCGCCGTAACCCAGCGCGGTAATGGCGTAAATCAGCAGTAAACGCGGGTTCATCAGCACTTTGACCTGATCGGCAATACGCGCCGCCGGTTTATTTTTAATGTTATTGGGCACCAGAATGGCGCTGGCGATAATCGCTATCACGCCAATCAGCGAGACGGCGAGGAAAGTTTCGCGCCAGCCGAAATGCTGCCCGATAAATGTCCCCAGCGGCACCCCGGTGACCAGTGCAACCGTCAGGCCGCCGAACATCAATGCAATGGCCGACGCCGCTTTTTCCTTCGGCACCAGGCTGGTGGCGATGGTCGAGCCAATCGAGAAGAACACACCGTGCGCCAGCCCGGTCAGCAGACGCGCCATCACCAGCGTATTGTAATTGGGTGACTGCCACGCCAGCAGATTGCCCAGCGTGAACAGTACCATCAGGCCGATGAGCAGGGCTTTACGCGGTACACGGCCGGTCAGCGCGGTCAGCACCGGTGCGCCAATCGCCACGCCAAGCGCGTAAATGGAAACCAGCAAACCGGCCGACGGCACGGAAACCCCCAGTTGCTGCGCGATGGTCGGCACAAGGCCGACGATAACAAACTCTGTTGTTCCTATAGCGAACGCACTGATGGTCAGTGCTAATAGTGCAAGCGGCATAACCTTTACTCCACATGAATATCGATTTGATAGCGGCTATTATCGGCTTGTGCTTAAATGACAGAAATAACCAAAGTATCAATTGATTTATGCTGGAGTAACAACAATGCGAGCCAGTTCTGAAGAATTGATTACCTTTGTCACGGTGGTGGAAAGCGGCAGTTTCAGCCGCGCAGCAGAACAGCTGGGGCAGGATAATTCCGTGGTCAGCCGGACCCTGAAACGTCTGGAGAAAAAACTGGGGATCACCCTGCTCAACCGCACCACGCGTCAAATCAGCCTGACGCACGAAGGCGAGCGGTATTTTGTTCGTGTGCAGAAAATCCTGCATGACATGGCGGCCGCCGAAGATGACTTGCTGGAGAACCGCGACGACCCGCAGGGGCTGTTGCGGGTTGATGCCGCGACGCCGGTCATTTTGCATCTCATATCGCCGCTGGTGGCGGAATTTACCGAACGTTTCCCGAAGATGTCGCTCGCGCTATTTTCGTCCGAGAGCAATATCAATCTGATTGAGCATAAAGTGGATGTGGCGATCCGCGTGGGTGAGCTGGAAGATTCCAGCCTGCGGGCGCGCAAGCTGATGCTGAGCTACCGCAGCGTGCTGGCCTCGCCGGATTACCTTAAAAAATGGGGAATGCCGGAAAATGCCGATGACCTGCTGAAGCACCGCTGTCTGGGTTTTAACGAAGTGGTTGCGCTGAATAAATGGCCGCTGCTGTGCGCTGACGGTCAGCAACTGACGGTCACGCCGTTTATCAGTTCCGGAAGTGGTGAAACGCTGCGCAGGCTGTGTTTACAGGGCAACGGGATTGCCTGTCTGTCGGATTTCATGACGGATGAAGATGTCGCGCGCGGCGATCTGGTGAAACTGCTGGTGCCGGATACCCTGCGCATCGCCATGCCGTTCCACGCGGTGTATTACAGCGATCAGACGGTCAGCACGCGGATCCGGTGCTTTATTGATTTTCTCAGTGAGAAGCTGGGAACCCGTGGGGGGTGAAGGTTGATTCCTCCCCGGCGAAGGGGAGGCGTTTAACGATCAATCCCAGTCTGGAGCCAGACCTTCCGGGCTGACCAGACGGCCATTGCGTTCCAGCGCGGCGATCTGCTGCATATCCGCTTCGGTCAGGGTCAGTTGCTGCGCCAGCAAATTGCTTTGCAGGTTTTCGCGTTTGGTCGATGACGGGATCACCGCGTAATCCAGCTGCAACGCCCAGGCCAGCACCACCTGTGCAGGCGTCGCGTTATGGCGTGCGGCGATCTCAATAATGGTCGCGTCTTTCAGCGCATCGCCGTAAGCCAGCGTCATGTAAGACGTGATGGCGATGCCGTTCTGACGGGCAAAATCCACCACGGTCTGGTTTTGCAGGAACGGCGACAGTTCAATCTGATTGGTCGCGATCTGATCCGCACCGACCGCGTCGATAGCTTCCTGCATCAGGGCAACGGTGAAGTTGGAAATACCGATTTCACGGGTCAGCCCCATTTTCTTCGCTTCCACCAGCGCGTGCATCGTTTCTGCCACGCTGACCGCCTGATTTGGCGACGGCCAGTGGATCAAGGTCAGATCGACATAATCCGTTTTCAGCTTGCGCAGGCTTTCTTTCAGGCTGTCGGCCAGCTTGTCCGCAGCGAGGTTTTCGATCCAGATTTTGGTGGTGATGTAGAGTTCTTCACGGGCGACGCCACTGTCTGCCAGCGCCTCGCCGACGGCGGCTTCGTTATCATAAATCTGTGCGGTATCAATGGCGCGATAGCCCAGTTCTACGGCGGTGGCGACCGACGCTTTTACCACGTCATCTTTCAGGCGGAAGGTACCCAGACCGAATGCAGGAATGCTCATTGTGCTCTCTCTTAATAGTAATCAGGTCAATGTTGGAAGAGAGTATGAACCGGTGCTTCATGGATAAAAACGACTGCTTTGCCACAAGACTTTTGATGACAACGCAATAATCAGCGGGGTGAAAAGCGCAACCACTGGCGCGGCGTCTGCGGCTGTAGCCTGCCGGACGCCGCGTTAAACACCCATTCTTTTACCTCCGTGACGCGGGCAGGCAGCGCCAGCGCCCGCATCACGGCGTCGTCACCGTCAACCCATAACAGGCTGTCGGTAAAAGGTTCAGAAGTATATTTTCCTGCCACCGGATCGGGACGGATCCTGTCCATCTGCCACACGCTGCCGCCCTGCTGTTTCAGCCAGGCTTCACGCAGGCACCACAGTTGCCAGAAGGCCATAACCGGATCGGGCTGTTCTGCCAGCCACTGACATTCCGCCGAAGTGAATGCTTCCTTCGCCACCGCAAGATAGCGGGGTCGCGGGCGGATCTGCTCCACATCGCCGCCGGTTTCTGCCGCCGCACACAGCACCAGTTGCAGATGATTTTTACTGTGACTGAGGGAAAAATGCGGCAGGGAAGGATCGGTAAAAGAGGGTTTTCCCTGCGCGGAAAGCTGCATTGCGGGCAGCATGTCGCCGCCGTACAAAGCCGCCAGTGCTTCCGCCAGCAACGCCCTGCCCGCCAGCCATTGCTGGCGACGGGCAGCAGGCAGACTGTCACTTTTTGCGCGCAATTCTGCGGGCAGGCGTGACAGCGAAAAAGCATCATTCAGCAGCGCAGTCACAAGGTACGCGGAATTCATCGTTTACGGCCAGCGGCGGAAAACCAGTGACGTATTGATGCCACCGAATGCAAAGTTGTTGGACTGAATAAACTCCGTCTGAATATGCCGCGACTCCCCCATCACATAATCGAGGTCGCCACACAGCGGGTCGGGATGGGTCAGATTGATGGTCGGCACAAACCTGTCTTCACGCATCATTTCCAGCGACATCCAGGCTTCCAGCGCCCCGCAGGCACCGAGCGTATGGCCGAGGTAACTTTTCAGCGAGGAAATCGGCGTCTGATTGCCAAACACGGCAGCGGTGGCATGACTTTCGGCAATGTCACCGCGATCCGTCGCCGTACCATGCGCACTGATATAGCCAATTTCAGAGGCCGGAATGCCGGCATTTTTCAGCGATTTTTCGATACAAATCTGCATGGTCGATTGCTGTGGCTGGGTGATATGCGCGGCGTCGCAGTTGGTCGCAAACCCGATGACTTCGGCGTATATCTTCGCACCACGCGCCTGAGCATGTTCCAGCGACTCGAGGATCAGCGCCCCCGCGCCTTCACCAATCACCAGCCCGTCGCGCTGTGCATCAAACGGGCGCGGCGATAAATCCGGGTGATCATTTTGCTGGCTGGTGGCAAACAGGGTGTCGAACACTGCCGCTTCGGACGGGCACAGCTCTTCCGCGCCCCCTGCCACCATCAGGGTCTGGTAACCGTGTTTAATGGCTTCATAGGCGTAACCGATGGCCTGACTGCCAGAGGTGCAGGCGCTGGACGTCGGGATCACCCGGCCTTTCAGGCCAAAAAACAGCCCGGTGTTGACCGCCGTGGTGTGCGCCATCATCTGCACATAGGTCGTGCCGGTAATATTATTGGTGTGTTTTTCCGTCAGCATGGTGGCGAATTCGCTGACCGGCCCGGTACTGCCGGTGGATGAACCGAACGCAATGCCGGTTTCACCGTCGGTCAGGATCGGATCGTCGAGTAAACCCGCTTGTTCCAGCGCCAGTTCCACCGCGCGGGTAGACAGCAGGGAAACCCGTCCCATCGAGCGGATGCGTTTTCGGGTGTAATGCGCGGGCAACACAAAATCATCAACGGGCGCGGCAAGATGCGTATTCAGCCCCTGATAAATCAGCCATTCATCCATATGGCGGACGGCATTTTTGCCCTGTTGCAGGCGTGCCGAAATCTCATCCCAGTGATGGCCAAACGCGGTAATCCCTTTCATGCCGGTAATCACAACGCGATGCGTCATACCATTCCTCCGTTGATGGAGATCACCTGCCGGGTAACATAACCGGCAATATCAGACATCAGATAGCTGGCCAGCCCCGCGACTTCTTCCGCCTGCCCCATGCGTTTAAGCGGGATCATGCTCATGGCGGCGTCGAGCGCCGGTTTTTCCATCTCCAGCATACCGGTATCAATCAGCCCCGGTGCGATACAGTTTACGGTGATTTTGCGCTTTGCCAGTTCCAGCGACAGCGCTTTGCAGGCACCGATGATCCCCGCTTTTGCGGCGCTGTAATTGACCTGGCCGCGGTTGCCCGTAATGCCGGAAACCGAGGAAAGCGCGATAATGCGCCCGCCCTGACGCAGGCCGATCATCGGCATCACGCAGGGCTGTAAGACGTTGTAAAAGCTGTCCAGATTGGTGTGGATCACGCCGTCCCAGTCTTCGTCAGTCAGTGCCGGAAAGGCTGCGTCACGGGTGATCCCGGCGTTATTGACCACACCATAATACGCGCCGTGCGTGGCGATATCGGCGTCAATCACCTCGCGGCACTGCTGGCGGTTGCTGATATCAAACTGCACCAGTCGCCCTTCACCGCCGTGAGCCGTGATCTGCTGTAACGTGTTTTCTGCCCCGTCTTTATCGCTGTGGTAGTGGATCACTACCTGAAAACCATCGCCGGCAAGCTGGCGGGCAATGGCCTGGCCGATGCCTTTGCTGGCACCGGTCACTAATACCGAACGTGTCATTGTGGTTTCCCCTGTGTGAGCGTAATGAGTTCTTCCTTGTCTGGCTGATAGGTATTCAGCCTTCCCGTGGCAACCTGCAGGTTGTCTTTTTCCTGTTTAATGCTGATAACACCTTCAAAGCTCGCGATTTTCTCGTCACGCAAAACCAGCGAAACCTGAATCAGCAATTCACTGCCTGCGGCAAATTCCGCGACGCTGCATTTCACCGCTCTTGCGCCGAGAAGCATGCCAACCTGAGGCGCTTCCCCTTGCTGCGCGCCATGCCAGCCACTCCACACCCCCACGGTTTGCGCAATCAGTTCGATGGCGTACCACGCGGGCAACGCGCCCCGGGCATTCAGAAACGGTGCCAGCACGCTGTCCGGCGACACCACCACGCTGCACAATGCCGTGTCGTTTGCGACTTCAATGACGCTATCCAGCAACACCATCGGGGCGGCATGTGGCAGGAATGCCTCTGCAGACAGGGTATTCATGACGGCCTCCCGATCAGAATGCTGGCGTTATTACCCCCAAAGGCAAAAGAGTTCGACAGAATCACGGGCCGGGTCAGCGGCTCATGCCCTTCCACCAGCCGGATCGCAGGCAGGCCGGAATCCCTTGGCGTGACACTGAAATCCTGTGGCGGCAACGGTAATTCGCTGGTCAGGATCAGCCAGCTCAGTGCGGCTTCCGTCGCCCCTGCCGCGCCCAGCGTGTGGCCGGTGAGGTGTTTGGTGGAGCTGCATGACGTCCCGCCCCCAAACATTCTGTGGATCACGGCGGCTTCAACCTGATCGTTGAGCGGCGTGGCGGTGCCGTGAGCATTAATGTATCCCACGTCACTGGCCTGAAGTCCGGCCTGTTGCAGTGCCATCGCGATTGCCCGTTCCGCGCCCAGACCTTCAGGATGCGGCGCGGACATATGCCAGGCGTCGGAAGATTCTCCGGTGCCCAGCAGCGCAACGTCTGCGGGTTCACGGGTCAGCAGGATCAGTGCCGACGCTTCGCCGATATTGATGCCGTCACGATCCTGTCCGAACGGCGTACAACGTCCGCGTGAGAATGATTCCAGACTGTTAAAGCCATTCACCGGCATGCGGCACAGACTGTCCGCACCGCCCACCAGCGCGGCATCGGCCAGTCCGGCGTCGATCAGCCGCTTTCCGCTGATGATCGCTTTGGCGCTGGAAGAACACGCGGTGGATAAGGTGTAAGCGGGACCGCTGAGATCCAGCCATTCCGCCATAAACTGCGAAGGATCGCCCAGTTCCTGCTGCTGATAGTCGTAGCCCGGCGGGAATGTCCCGTGCTGTTGCAAACTGCGCACCGCCTGTTCCCCTTCGGCAATGCCGGAGGTGCTGGTGCCCATGATCACCGCGACGCGATCTTTACCGTACCGGCCAATGGCGGCATCGACCTGCGTGCGGATTTGCGCCAGCGCCGCCAGCAATAACTGATTATTCCGGCTGCGGTGCGGTGCAAACCGGGACGGGATGGCAGGCAGATCGCCGGTCACGCTGCCGAGCCAGACTGGCCGGTTTTCCGTCAGCCAGCCTTCCTGCAACGACATGCCGGGCGCGACGCCAGCCCTCAGGCTGGCAGCGATGCGCGCATTGTTGTCTCCCAGCGCGTTCACCATGCCCACGGCGGAAAAATAAATCATATCAGTCACCGACATTCTGGATGGTTATCTGGTAGTGAAACGCCATCTGTGTGATCGACACCGGCTGACGCGCACTGCCCCGCGGCAGGTAGTCGATGCGGGTGATGGTATTGCCTTCTGTATCCCGTAACGTCCGGCGCAGCGGCTGATCTTCCAGCGTCCAGCCCGGCGGCAACAACGGCTGCCAGCGCTGCGCAGGCCAGTAACTCAACATGATATCGGCCAGAACCTGACTGGCTGGCGGCAACCCTTCGATCCTGATCGCCTGTTCGGTGTGGATCCCTGTTTGATCGTAGACCACTTTGAACAGACGGATCCCCAGAGGGGAAAGCCCGGCAAGCTGCAATGATTTGCCGTCAGCATTCAGTAATACCAGTAACGACTGCTGTTTACCGTTCACCGTGGCGGTCAGCAACTGTTGCTGAGTGAAGGGTTTTTCCAGCGACGGCGCGGGTAAATTCACCTGCACGCCGCGTTTGAGCCATGCCTGCGGTTCATTGCCGGACGGTTCGTGTGCGGCACATCCGCCAAGCATGACAATAAGCAGCGCCAGCACCGGCGGCATACATCGGATCATGGTTTGCGTCCTCGTTTTTTTGCGGGCAAGGTCAGCGGCGACAACAGGAAAGCCGTCACTATGCCAACGCTCAGGACAATGCCAAAACTGCTGATGGCTTGTGTTGAGCTGAACACCAGCATGCCGAAGGTCAGCAGCGTCGTGACCACTGCCATAAAAATGGCAAACATCGAGGTGGTCGGCGTGCCGCGCGGATTGGTGAAGAACAGGGTGTAATTAATGCCAATCCCCAGCACCAGAATCAGCGCCAGCAGGGAGAACAGGTTGAGATGATGCCCGCTGAATCCCAGCGCAGCGAGGCCCATGCTCAGGGAAAGTAAGGTCGGTAGCAGACAGATAAGCCCGTGCGGCAGGCCAAACCGCCACAAATAAATCACGGCAATCACCGCCACGGCCAGCGCCAGCAAGGCTGTCAGATATACCCGGTACTGGGAGAACAGACTGCTGAATTCCGTTTTGCGATCGATCCATCCGCTACCGGGCGTGGAAGCTGCCAGTGCGGCCATCGCGGCGCTGTCATGAACACCGTTCACCGGGATCAGCGTGGCGCTGCGCCCGTCCGGCAGGGACAACCACAGCAAGCGCCAGCCTTCGCTGACCACGCTGTTCAGCCAGTCAGGGACGTCAACCCGCCGGGCACTGAGATCGGGGGCGGCCACGGCAATACCGGCCTGCTGCAGCTGCGCAATGATCTGCGGCGCACGCTGGCGCAGCAGGGACAGATCGCGTTGCTGCTGTGCCTGCGAAGGCAACCCAACCGCGCGGAACCCGTCAATCACGCCTTTCTCTTTCAGCTGAACCAGTTTGGGCCGCAGGGCTTCAAGCCGTTGTAAGGTCTGTTCGGGATTATCGCCATACACCACCAGCCACTTCTGATCGTTGGTTTGCCCGGTCAGCGCGGCAATTTGCTGTTCCTGCTGCTGTAATCCGGCGGGCAGCGCCTGTAAATCGGCAATGTCATCATTGATGGTCAGCTGCGATATGCCGACTGTCGCCAGCGCGAGTATCACTAACGGTAAACCTAACCGCAGCGCTTTGCGGCTGCGCCAGGCCAGTAACCAGCGCAGGATCAGCGTCAGCCCCGGCGTCGGGCCAACCGGCAAATGACGGGACAAATACGGATACCAGCACATCACGGTGATACAGGCTGCACTCAGCCCGGCGGCGGCAAACACAGCCAGTTGTTGCAGGCCGGGGAAAGGCGCAATCAGCAGCATCAGATAGGCAGCCACCGTGGTCAGCAGCGCCATGGATAACGCGGGGAACAGCTTTTTCAGGCTTTCCAGCGGGGTACTGGTGCCGCCATGTACGCGCCGTTCGGTGAGGAAGTACAACGTATAATCGGCAGAGATCCCGACAATGCTGGTGCTCAGTACCAGTGTCATCACGTGGATCCCGCCAAACACCCACAGGGTAAATACCGTGCCGGACAGCGCGCCGATGGCAATCGACAGTAAGCTGAGTAACAGCGGCAGAACCGAGCGGAACATCAGCAAGATCAGCACGAAGACGCCAATAACCGATGCGGCACCTATGGTCGAAAGATCGTGTTCCGCCTGCTGACTGGCGTAATTGCTGTAGAAAATCGTGCCGCGCTCAAGCACCTGCGCCCCCGGCCAGCGCGCCTTAAATGCGTCTTTCGCCGCATCAAGCGCCGCGACCGTGTGTTTTGCGGAGGTGATGTCGTACGACGAGGCTTTCAGTTCGCCATGCAGTAAATACCAGGTGCGCCCCTGTTTATCACGCGCCATCAGCCAGCCCTGATCCAGCGTCATGCCACCGCTGTTTTGCTGCTGCGCCATTTGTGAGGCACGAACCAGCAATAACGGATCGTTCGCCAGCTCTTTGCCGCTGACGCCCGCAAACGCCGAATACACCTGACCGAGGATCCACTGACTTTGCTGATCTGCACCGGACGTCAGCCGCTGGCGGGTCGCCTCATCGAGTAAGGCGTTACGGTGCCGGAAGAAAAAGGTTCCCCATTCCTGCTGGCGTTGCGCATCCACCGGCCCCTGAACCTGACTGAGTTCCGGCATCGCCTGTAACTGTTTCTGCCAGTCATTCACCGGTTCCGTACCGGCTCCCGGCGGCGGGCTGACCAGCCACATCAGCTGACGATCCAGCCGCTGCGTAAAACCGTCCGAAATTGCCTGCGGTATGTCGCTTTCCTGTTGCTGCGGCAACAGCGCCAGTACGCTGCTGTTAACCTGACTGCGCGGCAGCAACCAGAATAACGCCGCCACCAGCAGCGCAATCATCAGCAACCAGCATTGTGCCAGTCTGCGGTGAAGGTCAGGACGCAAAATGGCGTTTCTCGGCATCGGTCAGCGTGGCGGGCGTGGTTTTCTGGTTGAAGAAGCGAATATGCGTGGCGTCGCCCTGCATGTCATCAATGTCGATATTGTTCAGAAAGGTGTCGCCATTGAGCGTGATGCGGCGGAACAGGCGGTTCAGCGGCGAGACTTTCGGCGTCAGGATCAGCGTCCACGCCCCTTTACCGAGATCGGTAAAATCAAGGCTGAAGTTCTCTTCCAGCACTTTGCGGTCAGCATGAAACAGCGCGCTGAGCAGGGAGTTGAACTGGAACATTTGCGGATTGGTTTCTGCCGTCACTCCCTGAGGCTCCTGTCCGGCCATAGTTTGCACCATGCGGTTTTCAGTCAGTAATAACGTCAGACTGAAGGGTTTTTCCTGCTGCCACCATAATCCCTGCTGCTGGGCGATCAGCAAATTGCCTGTGGAATTAAGCGGTTGAGCCATGCCACTGATAGTACGTTGCTGGGCAAACTCAGCGCGCAGCACCGGCACCTGACTGAAACGCTGCTGAAGTTCTTCCAGCGTCACCGCGTGTGCCGCCACGCTGAAAAACGTCATGACGATGAGCAGAAAGGCTTTCACAGGCTGACTCCTGTTTTATCGAAAAGCACCTGCGGCGAGACAAAACACATTTCCTGCGTGGTAGCATCCACCGCGACCTGCAATGTGTAACCGGTCGTGGTGCGTTTCCCGGTATCGATGTCGTAAATCTGATAACCGATGCGCAGGCGGTTTTCGATTTCTTCCAGCTGCGCGTGCACGGTAATACGCTGTTCAAACAGCACCGGCGCGATGTATTTCAGGCGGGTATCCACAATCGGCCAGACATAACCGGAGGCTTGCATCTGGCGATAGCCGTAATCAAATTGCTTAAGTAACTGTTCGCGGGCGATTTCCAGATATCGAAAATAATTGCCATGCCAGACCACACCCATCGCATCAGCATCGTGAAAAGGAATGGTGATATCCACCCGGGTAGAAAATCGCGGGTCGTTAAAGCGCGGATCACGTTTGGAGGTCATATCAGTCAGGTTTCCTGTCAGAGGCAGCATCCGCCGGACGCTGCCAGAAATCATAAAAATTAAACCAGTCGTGAGGGGCCAGCAGGCTGTAATGCTCAAGACGTGCGGCGTAGCGATCGACGGCAGCCTGCAAGGCGGGCAGGCGATTCGCACGCGGGAGGATCAGCGGATCGGCAAAAGATTCGCAATAAATATGCAGCCGGTGCTGTTGCTTGATGCCAAACATCAACATGACCGGCGCACGTAACGCCGCCGCCAGAATAAACGGGCCTTGCGGAAATGCGGCTGGCTTGCCCAGAAATTCGCTGTAAATCACACGGGAATGCTCACCGCGCTGATGCTGGCTGGCAGAGGTGCGATCACCCACGATCGCCACCCATTCGCCGGCATCCAGTTTTTCCTGCAATAAGATGGCGGTGTCAGACCCCATCTGGCTGACCTGGATCAGATTGACCACCGCCTGCGGATTAATCTCTTTCATCACCTGATTAAATCGCTCGGCATTGTCGGTGAAAACCAGTGCATTGACGGTGATCCGATGGTTCAGCGTGCCAATCGCACGGCAGGATTCGATATCCCCTAAGTGGGAGGCGAGGATCAGCGTGCCGCGACCGGAGGCGATATGCGCCTCGCAGATCTCAGGATTGACCAGCACCGCGTCGGTCAGGGTTTTATCGCCCTGCCAGCTCGCCAGTTTAGTGAGCAGCGACTCACCGAAGCGCATGAAATGCCGGAATGTACTCAGCGGATACGGCAAAGCCATCCCGCGCCGGGCCGCGGTGGCACTGACGCGTTCAAGCCAGTCAGCAGAAGCCGCACGCTGTTTGCCCCCGGTCAGCCAGAACCAGCCGATCACCGGATAAAGCAGCACACGAAAAGCCTGGTAGCCCAGCGTGCGGTAAACCGCCAGCATCAGGCGGATCCCCCATAATCCTTTACGCTCCTGCGTCGTTGACCAGTGCGCCTGCTCCTGCGTTTTTTGCCTCTGGCGCAATAGAAAAGGAATACGCGGCAACATGCCAAAAAACAGCCGGGTGTGCATCCATGAGATCTGCAGGTTGTCTTTTACCGCATCAAAATGCGAGAGGCCATCGTCGGGGTAAATGACACGGGTAGGCAGGAAGCGACTGCGCGTACCCTGCCAGTAAAGACGCACCATGATTTCCGTATCAAAATCCATCCGCAAACCCAGTGTCTTCTGCGCCATCAGTTGCAGGCAGGGTTCGAGAGGATATACGCGAAAACCACACATGCTGTCTTTCACCGAAAAGGACAGCGTTTCGATCCACACCCAGAAATGCGTGATGTAGCGGCCATAAAGACGCGATTTCGGAACGCTTTCATCGTATACCGGCTGGCCGGAGATCAGGCAATCGGGGTGTTTCCTGGCCTCGGCCAGCATGGCGGGAACGTCAGAAAGCTGATGCTGGCCGTCGGCATCCACCTGTACAGCATGGGTGAAACCCTGCTCTGCCGCCAGACGCAACGCGGCCATCACTGCGCCGCCTTTGCCCAGGTTGGAGGGCAGACGCGTCAGGTGCATCCACGGCGTGACGCTGGCCAGCTGCTGCAACGCCTCCGCCGTCGGCGCATCACTGCCATCATCCACCACAATGCACGGCAGACCGAATGGCCGGAGATTTTCCAGCACGTTCGCCATCATCGCGCCGTGGTTGTAGCACGGGATAATCAGGCAGGCAGAAAAAGGGGCAGAAGACGTCATGGACATAATGTGATTTTCCCACTGCTGGCGACGGATCCACCCACACTGTAGCGGAAGACTAACCGGTGTTTCTCTTTCAGCCAGTCGATCTGCAAACTCACGACTTCATCCGGCAGCAGCGGGCGCTGAAACTTCACCACTTCCATCCCCGAAAAAGCCTGATTCAGCCCGAGAAGTTCGTCCGCGTAAATCATGACCCAGTTAACCTGCGTGACACCGGGCAGGATGGGAGACGTCGGGAAATGGCCTTTGAACCAGAAGAGATCCGCCGACAGTCGGAGCCCGAGCTGCACACTCGTATCGCCGGTAAATTGCTGACTGAGCACTTCAGGCAAGATCATAAAAACATTTCCTGTAATTGTGCCGTTGCACGTTTGCCTTGCGGGTTGAGCGGGATCGCGGGAGCGAAACGCCAGTAACGCGGTACGGACACCGGCGATAACCACTCACGCAGCGCATGGCGGATTTGGGCGAGGAAAACTCTCTGACCTTGCGTGTGCAATCGCTGCTCGCCCTGCGGGTTCAGCACCAGCACAGCAGCGATGTAGATCCGTCCGTTTTTCTCGAGAGTCAGAACGCAGGCATCGGTTAAAAGATCCAGTGCCTCTAAACGCTGCTCGATTTCAGTCAGCGAGATGCGTTGCTCGGCGATTTTGACGATCCGATCCTTGCGTCCCAGCAGGGTAAAATGGCGCTGCCCGGGCGGCAATAGTCGGATCTCGTCACTGAGCGTTATGCCTTCCAGTTGCGGGATCAGCGGAGACATCAGCGAAACCGATCCGTCAGTATGAGACCGGAGTTCAACGCCATCAAAAAGTGTCCACGCGTCTTTGGACCGTGACGGCTGGCGAAAGGCAATCACCCCGGTTTCTGTCGTGCCGTAAATTTCTGTGGGTGAGCAACCACAAACTTGCTGCACCAGTGACGCAGTATCATTGTCCAGCGGACCGCCCGCAGAAAACACCTGCCGGAGTGTGGCGGTTTTCAATCCCGGATCCAGCCTTTTAAGAAAGGCCGGGCTGCTGATGAACACGACGTTATGCCCGTTCGTCAGGGGGGAAAGCTGCTCATGGTATTCAACGCTTTTCGTCGCGAAAGGCAAACCCAGTGATAATGGCAGCATGAAGGCAAAACTCAGGCCATACATATGATGCGGAGCCACAGTGGCGGCAAAGCGTACTGCGGTAAACTCAGTGCCCCAGCGGGCCAAAAGCCACTGACTCTCTTTTTCCAGACAAGATACCGGTTTGATGATTTTCTGTGGTCTGCCGGTCGAACCTGAGGTAAACAAGGTCAGCGACGCGTTGTCTGGCCACTCCGGTAAAACGGAGAGCGATTCATCCGCAACAATGGGAAAACGGATTACCGGGCACGCTGCCAGCAAAGGAAGATCGGTGATCAGCGCATCAAACTCATCGCGTTGCTCAGCCAGTACGGCCAGGCGGAAATGGCCAGGCAATACCGGCGTTTTGCCACTATAAAGTACCGCCAGCAGCGCCACAGCAAAGAAGTAATGGTCTTCAAGACATAACGCCCAGCGTGAATGAGGGGCAGCACGGAGGGCAGCCAGCAAAGACAAAACATCCTGGCGGAATTCGCGTTGTCGCCATTCCCGGCTTTCATTCCAGGCCACCAGATGGTCATCTGCTCTTTCCGCGCTGAGCCATTGGCTCATTGGCAGCGTCATAAGTGTCGCAGGCGCTTTCTGACTATCCATTCCATACCCATTAATAAGCCAATCAGCAGATAACTGATGCCACCGTTGTATAAAGCCCAGAGTGCCATATCACCTTTCAGGCAGGTGTATAAAGCAAACGTGCCATTACACAGAAAGAAAACGCACCAGACCTGAGTGACCCGCCGGGTATAAATCACCCCTTCAGGGGGTAAATCCGGTTCACTCAGCCGGGCAAGACGTTCAACAAGCGATTGCCGGCCATACAGGGAACTGAAGAATAATCCCAGTAATATCCCATTAACCGCGACCGGGTAATACAACAGCAGCGAGGTTTCACGCAGTACAACACTGGCGGCGACCAGCACAATACCCGTAACAGCAATGGCTTTTCCAAAGAATGTTAACCGGGAGAGTTTCCCGCGAAACGTCAGTAAACGCAGAAGAAATACAGTGATTAACAAGGGAGCCAGAATACCGGTTCCCCAGTTTTTCAGGCCACACCAGACGGCTATCGGGTAAGCAATAACCGCCAGTGGCATTGCCCAGCGGACAATTGTTTTAAGCTTGAGAAGTAAAAGGCTCCGGCGCTTATCCATGACAGCGGGATCCGCAGAAATCAGGCCGCAGGCGTGTTGAGCAATTCATCAATTGCATCAACCACGTCCTGAACGGTACGCACGGATTTGAACATGTCTGGCCGGATCTTTCTGCCAGTGATTTTTTGCAAATGAACCACCAGATCGACAGCATCAATGCTGTCTAAATCCAGATCCTCATAGAGTTCGGCGTCCGGGCTGATATCGTCTTCATCAATTTCAAATAGCTTGATTAATAAGGTGCTAATTTGCTGGTAAATTTCTTGCTTCTGCATAGGAATCTCTTTAACCACGCTGTACTGAAATAAATCTGGCCAGACTTTCAACCGAATAAAAATGCTCGCGCATTTCCTGACTTTCCGCCGAAAGGATCACACCGTATTGCTTTTTCAACGCCAGACCTAACTCCAGAGCGTCGATAGAATCCAGCCCTAATCCGTCACCAAAAAGGGGGGCTTGCGTATCAATCTCATCGGGTGTCATGCCTTCCAGATTAAGCGTCGCGATGATCAGTGTTTTAATGTCGTTACTTAATGAATCCATGACTTATTTCTCGTTATTTTGAGTATTGCTGCGCATCAGTTCAGTACGCAAATGCTGTGTCAGTCGTCTTGCGGCCAGAGCAGGTGAAAGATCACTTTCAGCTAAAAAGTTATTCGCTTTTATCTTCTCGCCCACGGTTATCACAAACTGAGGTTTTGCTTTGGGGATCTGGTACCACTTCCCCTTTTTAGTCAGCATCGGTGGCTGACATGAGATATGAACAATCCTGATATCGCAACCCGCTCTCAATGCAATGTTAGCGGCGCCACGTTGCAGCGTCATCGGTTTGTCGGGCAACGTGCGCGTTCCTTCAGGGAAAACCAGTAACGTCCCTCCTGCTTTCAGCCGGGTATCGCAGGCCTGCAACAGGGCGTCAGATCCGGAATTAATCAGGTAACCCGCCGCTTTTATCACACCGCGTAAGAACGGGTTACGCAGTAAAGCCTGTTTGACGATGCAATCACAACGCGGCATCCGTGACGCCAGGATCACATAATCCAAAAGGCTGGGATGATTCGCCACAATCAGGCATCCGGCATCCTGCTGAAACTTTTCGTCGCCTGTAAACCGGTAATCCATTACCCCCACCAGACGTAATCCCGCCAGGAAGAAGCGAAAACTGTTGCGGATACTGTTCAGCGTCATCCGGTGCAGTTTCTCCGGCTGTCGGATGATGAGCCGCAACAGAGTAAACCAGATAATCGAAAGCAACAGTCCGCCAATTCCGAAAAGTGCGAAAAAGAATCCGGTTGCCAGCCACCGCCAGATACGGTTCGTCAGGGAAGACGTTTCTTCGGGTGCTGCTGTTTCTCTCATCACAAATCACGAACCCATTGCCAGTCGTGGCGGTTGTCAGCACTGACATTAAATAAAGGGGCAGAAGAGAGATAACCGCGTAAAAATTTCAGGCTCTGCGGAAGAGCCGAATTCATATCCTCAACCGGCAATGAAATACGCTGACAATGCAAAGTATCGCCAGCCGTTAATATTATTGCTACGGCGTAAGGCAGAAACTCAGAATTTACCGATTCGTGATATATATCGGGAATTTCACCCTCGAAATCCACCAACATCACACGAGTGGAGCCGGTGGCCAGCATCGACTGAGCTTCCAGTATTCCCTGCTGAAAACTGTCGTTTCCTGCGGCCAATGAAGTCACGGGTAATGGATTTTTACTGATAATGGTTAACCAGCCCGCCGCAGTGTTGTGGACTGACATCGAAAATTCTGTCGGTGAAATGGCTTCTTGCTGTGCAAGAGAATGTAAAATACGCCCCGTTTTCTCCAGTTCACCATGCCGGCTGGTAAAAATGGCGGCATCCACATCATGCTTTTCGAGTAATGCCAGCCCGGTATCCACCGCAAAACGGCTTCCGATACTCATTCTTCGGGCTGCCATCATAGGGATATGCTGGCTTTTGGCAATATCGCCTGAAAACGTATTGCTATCAGGCTGCTGAGCCCACTGGATCCAGTGCTCACAACTGTGGATCCCCGGAGCTAAAGCCCGCCAGTCATGTATATCCAGTGAGAATTTCATGGTGATTATCTTTGTGATTTATCCATATTAAGACTTTATGATATTTTCTTAAAAGTTGCATCTGTAATCTGACAAGTTATTGAACTGAGCTAAGAATTTTAGTATTAACCTGATAAC
>NZ_SJOJ01000039.1 GCF_004330295.1 Rahnella victoriana | reverse complement strand
GTGAAACAGGGGTGTCTGGATAATTTCTCGCTACAGGCCGAGTTTTCCACCGCCAGTCCGTTGCTGGATAACACCGCGATTGACCTGCAAAACGGCGCCAGGCTGATGCTCTATAACGATCAGGATCAGGCGATTACCTTTAACCGTTACGATGACTTTGCCGCACTGAATAACGTGAATGAGGTGACCAAAAATTTCACTGCAAAACTGAGTGCGATCCCCGGCCGGGCGCTGTCTCTCGGGCAGTTTGATGCGTCAGTGATCGTCAAAATTAATTATTACTGACAGCCGATAAGAAACGGAGAATGACATGCTAAGAACGGCAAAATTACGGGCGCAGGCACTTGAGGAACCGGTTTATACCGCACAGGCACCCGAACTTATCGCTGAATCCGAGATCAATGCTCTGCTGCAAACCCTGCGTGAAGATGCCGGATTAAGTAAAACAGAACTGGCCAGACGGCTCGGGGTCACGCCGCCAGCCATTACCCGTCTGGAAAAAAGGCCCGCACAGGCCAGTTTCTGTACGCTTTCCCGGTATGCACAGGCCTGCGGATTTCATCTGTATCTCTATTACAAATAAATAGGGTCAGAAACTCTTTTTGAATATGCACAGGGCAAATGGCGACTGATTACTTTCTATCAGCAAGGTATTGTCGTCATATTTTTTCAGAACCAGGGTATCGGTATGACCACTGAGGAAAAAGCTGTTCATCAGCAGCAGGGATGAAATCCCCCAGTCCATATCATCAACACTGTCGATGTTTATCTGGCGACTGGTCAGTGAATACGTGTTGGTACTTTTGCTTTCGTGAACATAGTGATAATAAATGTTCCTCAGCAATGTTTTACGTGCAATCAGATTGCCATCCTTGTCGTATAAGTACCCGGTTCCACTTAATGAAACTAAAATTTTGTTTCCATCAAGGAAGCTGAAATACAATGTACTGACCATTTTGGCTCTCTGATTATCATACCGTGCTTCTACGATCATATTTCCCCGGCACGGTATATTTACCGGAAACGCATTCTGATCTGCAGGGGATAAAATCTCATATAAAATGAATAGCAACAGGGCAGTCGCCGGAAGAAGAGTCAAGAGAATAGTCTTCCTGCCATAGAACATATTTTTCTTATTACTTGTCATGCGTGGTCCTGTCATTTGTATAATAGCTTATGCAAATGTTAGCCTTGTCATTATCGTCGGTGCTGCATTGCGCCATAAAATCACGGACTGAACCGGTGTTTATCGGTGACGAAAAACGCTCGCTTTGGAATATTAAAATATCGCCTGACTTACAGGGAATATTCTTGTCCTTAAGAAATTGACTGGCCAGAGTAATAAACTCACTTCTGCGGGATAACGTCACCGGTGCGGTTGAATACAAATCACAAACGCCGGACCATGCGATCTTCAGTTCCGCTTTCGGGTCACGTATGCCATTGTGCAGAATCAAAAAGACCCATGCCGTCAGCGCAGTAGTGACTAACAGAATGATCACAAAGCCTTGCTGATGCTTGTCGCGACGGAAGCAGGGTTCCTTATCGGCGCGCGGGAACCGGGGTGCCGCTGTAATAATCTCGTCAATATACGGCGCTGTTTTCTGCCGGACTTCCGGTGTCGGGACAGTCTCGTCACTGATACAAGGTTCAATGACAATCTCTTTCCGGATGGTAAAGCCAACCTTGGGCACAGTAACAATAAACTCATTAAGATAGCCTAACGTAACCATCACTTTCCGTAATTTACTGATGCAATGATTGAGGTTGTTATTACTTGCCGTGAGGCCGTAGTCATCCCATACTTTCTTAAAGAATGTTTCACGGTCGACAACCATACCCTGCTGTTCAATGAGCAATAATAATATCCTACGTGCAGGATTCGATACTGCGATCTTACTTTCTGAATCGCCTCGTAATGAAAGAGAGTTATCCTCCGCATTGAAGATAATTTGATTTTCAATCAGATAATTCATATGCATCTCACGTCTCCCTGTTTAGAATATCCTGCTTCCGCATCACTTCAGGTAATTAGAACAATGCGCACCCTGTCGGATTTTTCATTTATATATCGCATGACAGGACCGCCAGTATAAACCGTTCTATTTTAAAAACAGATTCCTGTCGTAAATGTTTACAGACAAGTCATTTTCATGAGGGAGATCGTGTGGCGTCTGAACAGATATAAATCACGTACGGATTTTTAGTAGTACGTGATTTACGGAGGATCATTGCAAATACGGGCTGACAATATCCACGTGCTGGCGATCAAAGTCGACAGCAATACGGGCGCCCAGTGGCAGCGTCAACATCGGATGGGTATGGCAGCAGTCAAAACCATCGACCAGCGGGATATCTTGTCCGTTGAGGACTTCCCGCAGCACATCAGCGGGTTGTCTGCCTGTTCCTGCAGGGTTAAATAATTCATGTTTACCGAGCACAATGGCACCCACGCGATCGAAGATGCCATTGAGTTTGAGCATCGAAAAAGAACGTTCCACCGTGGCGATATTTAGCAGGCTGTCTTCAATAAAAAGAATATCGCCCTGACGGATTTCCGGCATATAAGGGCTGCCCCAGATGCCTGACATTGTGTTCAGATTGCCACCGATGACTCGCCCCTCAACGCGACCCTTGCCGAGAAAACGGCAGGTGTTGGCATACAAGGTTTTCGCTCTGACCGGGGTTACATCATCCCAGTTGAGTTTTTCATCTGTCCAGAAAGGCGGCAACGCGTAGCGGTAAGGCGTATTGCGGCGGGTCATCAGGATGTCAGCAAAAGAGGCATAGGTCTCATCCACCAGCGGCGGAAATTCGCCAAAAGAAGCCACCAGAGCCGGACCGTAAAAGGTGATCAACCCGGTTTGCGCATAAATCCCGGCCAGCAAGGCCGTCGTATCGGAATAACCCACAATAATTTTTGGATCGGCGCGCAGTGCATCGTAATCGAGATAAGGCAGCAGGGAATTCGAGTTATTACCGCCAATTGTCGACATCACACAGCGTACCTTCGGGTCACGGATCAACTGATTCAGTTCCTCCGCGCGTCCGGCGATGGAACCCGAACGATAGTGATCAGATTGTCCGGTGAGTGCACCCGCTTTCAGTACAAATCCCTTTTCTTCCAGGAATTTTTTCCCGCGCATAAAACGGTTTGGCGCTGTAGCGGTAGCGGGGGAAGAAGCAGAGAAAAAACCAATGGTATCGCCGGTTTTCAGGGCGGGCGGGAACAGCGGGGTGTCTGAAGAGGGCATATTACATCCTATAAATCTGCTCAATGTTCAACCTGCAATGTATCAGCACAAATACAGGTTGAACAGGGGCTTACAGGATAAAGCGTCAGATCAGTGGCCGGTGACAACGTCCTCAGGCTGCGTTTTTTTGCCAAACAATTCATTCACTTTGTTCTGGCGCACGAGGATAGCCATCGCAATCACGCCAATGATGGCGAGGCCGCTCGACAGGATGAAGGCTGACTGATAACCGCCGCCGTACTGGATTAAAAAGCCGGTAATGCTCGGGGATAAGATGCCGGCGAGATTCGCCAGTAAATGCACGAAGCCGCCAGCCGTTCCGATACGGTGTGCCGGAACGATATCCTGCAACAGTGACCAGCATGCCTGCGGTGTCATGTAAGCAAAAATACTGGCGACGGTGATCAGCGAGACGGCACCTGCGGTATTGCGGGTGTAGGCCGTCATCAGCACGCAACCGGCAGCAATAATCAGACCGGCGAAAATCACGGCTTTACGTGAGAACAGAAAATTGCCGGTACGGCGGTACAGCATATCCGCGACAATCCCGCCGCCAATAAAGCCGGCAGTGGCGCCCAGCCAGGGCAGAATACCGATAATGCTCATGCTCTTAATGTCGAGATGCTGGAAGTCAGTGAGATAGCTTGGCAGCCATGACAGGAAGAAATACTGAATGTAGTTGAAGCAGAAAAAGGCAGCGGCCACGCCCAGCACAGGTTTAGAAAATACGTAGTACCACAGGCTGTGCGCGTCTTTCTCTTTCAGGCCAGTTTTCACCGGCGTGGCCGGGCGATCGCTGGCAATCAGCTGTTTCTCCTCCTCAGAGACGCGCGGGTGCTGTTCAGGTTTATCGCGGAACAGCGTCATCCACGCCGCCAGCCAGACAAAGCCCAGCGCGGCAATCACCACGAAGGCGATACGCCAGCCAAAGTGCAGCCCGACCAGCCCGACAATCGGTGCGGCAATGGCGGCGCCCAGCGGTTGCCCGGCATTGGTGAAACCGACGGCGCGCCCGACCTCTTTACGCGGGAACCAGTTAGAAATCGACTTGTTGGTCGTGGTCCCCATCGGGCCTTCACCGATACCGAACATAACCCGCACCACCAGCAGATGTGCGAAACCGGTCACCAGCGCAGTTGCGCCGCAGAAGACTGACCAGAAAGCGGCTGCGACGCCGAAGACTTTGCGCGGGCCGAATTTATCTGCACTCCAGCCGCCGATAAAACAAAACAGGCAGTAGCCGATAAAGAAGGCGCTGAACAGGATCCCCATCTGCGCATCATTGATATGCAGATCGCCCTTAATCAGCGGTGCCATCACTGATAACGCCGCGCGATCGAGATAGTTGAGCATACCGGCAAAGAACAGCAGCAGGGCGATCACGACACGATAATTGGATTTATGCATGGACGGCCTCCGCGGTCAGGGAAAGGGAATGCTGGCTGACCAGGTATTTTTGAATGACCGACGGCGCAGGCTCAAAGCCGATCCCCGGCATCTCCGGCAACAGCATGTGTGGCGCGAAATTCAGCTGCGGATAAAGGTTTTCCTGCCACTGAATGTAAGGCACTTCCAGACTCACGCTGTCATCGAGAGTCGCCACCAGCTGTGCGGTCGCCATCAGCCCTGCGCCGTAATAGAAACAGTGAGGAACCACGCGGATATGATATTGCTTCGCCAGCGCAAACACGTTCAGCATGGCGGTAATGCCCCCCACTTTACTGACACTGGGCTGGGCGATATCAATCGCGCCGTGTTCGAAATGCTCAACGAAGCCCTGAACGCCTGCGGCATTCTCTCCGGCGGCGATCCGTGTCCCTTGTTTGCGGACGTCAGCCAGGCCGGCTAAATCATCCGGCGGCCAGACCGGTTCTTCCAGCCAGCCCAGATTGAGTGAACGTAAGGCCTGAGCCTGTTCAGCCGCTTCTTCCACGCTCCACGGACAATTCACATCCACCATCAGTTCGGCATCGGCGGGCAATATCTCTCTGGCGGCGGCGATGGCGGGATAGTCAGTTTCATGCAATTTGATGGCGCGAAATCCGGCCTGATAAGTGCTCAGCACTTTCGCCGCCACCCGTTGCGGATGGTTGCCATAACTGACCAGACTGGCGTAAACCCCGATTTTCTGGCGCTTCGCCCCCAGCAATTGCCAAAGCGGCTGGTTCCGCGCTTTGGCCAGCAAATCCCACAGCGCGATGTCGATAGCAGAAAGGGCAAACATCACAGGGCCGGTGCGGCCGAAGGCGTGAAAGTTAATCTCGGCCTGCTGCATCAGCGCGGCGATTTCCTGCGGACTTTGCGGACAATGCTGGCCGAGGAAAAACCGTCCGACCAGCCCGTTTAACGCGGTTTCTGTCATCGGGTTACAAAGGTGCCCGAATCCTTCACCCCAGCCGTGTAAGCCTGTATCGGTACTGATTTTTACCAGCAATGTTTCCATTCTGGTGAGTTCGGGAGACGCCGCGTTATAGGCATCCGTTTGTGTCTCTGGTGTTTTTTCCCTGCCGCTGCTGAAAGGGATGGCAACGCGCAATACCTCAATTCTGGTTATTTTCATGAGACTTTCCTGTTTTTGTAGGGCTTCTGAGAAACTTATCAGCCTAAGGAATCAGTCTAAAACGCAGGGAATAAGGCCGTTAACGGACGTCAGCCTAACTTTTAATCAGGATTAAACGGGAATTTTGTGCAAATGAATGAAGAGGTGAGAAGTGAGTCACGAAAGTGGGGTATGCAGGATTCAGAAAGCAAAAAACCAGCCGTTAAGCTGGTTTCTTTAAATAGGGTGCCCGGACTCGGACTAACGCCGCAGGCGTTTGAACAACGGCTATGCCGTTGGCCCGCAGGGCGAGCCTGTTAAGGCGAGTCATCGAACGACGTTCGATGGAGAGTCCGTAGCGCAGAAAGCAAAAAACCAGCCGTTAAGCTGGTTTCTTTAAATATGGTGCCCGGACTCGGAATCGAACCAAGGACACAGGGATTTTCAATCCCTTGCTCTACCGACTGAGCTATCCGGGCAACGGGGCGCATTAAACCGTATTGGGCCTGTGCCGTCAACGGCTTTGTCATCTAAAACAGATAAAACGCGTTCGTTTGCTGTCTTTTCATTCAAAAATGCTGAATTCTCTGTTCTGAATACGCCGGATGTCAGGAAAGTGCGCCATGTTCACGGCAGCGTGCCACATTCAGGACATCTTCTGCCAGACGACGTGCGACTTCCACATCGTTCAGCTGGCGCTTAACCAGCAATTTACTCAGGCAGCCTTCGAGGATCAGTTCCATCTGCTGAGCGACCATTTCCGGGTCATCCGAGCCCATTTCCTGCAACAAAGAAAGTGTGTAGTCGTACGACGCCAGTTTTTGTTGTTCGGCGAGCTGGTGGATGGGCGCATCGCTGTCAGGGAAAAACGTACAGGCCGCGATAAACAGACATCCCGGATAGCGTTGCTGGCGCACCTGCTCATCCAGCACCTTATAACGTGCCAGTAGTTTCTGCGGCGCGGAAAGCGTCTCATCGAGCATCAGCTGATGACGCCAGATTTCAATTTGTTCGCCGTGATAACGCAGGCTGTCATACAGCAGGGCTTCGGCATCCGGCCAGAAACGGCGCAATTCATTGAGCGGAACGTCGACCAGTCCGGCGACAGTTTCTAGTGACAATGTTGCAAGGCCACGTTGTTCCAGGAAATTAAGCGTTTTATCGAGAACTTGTTCACGTAGCACGTTTGCCTCCTCACTATTGGCGTACTTCAAAATGTAGTGTCGTTTACGGGCGGGCTTTCTGCAAATGCGCGCTGAATTCCTCTGCATCCATAAAACCCGTCACCCGGGAGTGTGGCAACTCATGGCCATCTGGCCCGAAGAACACAATCGTCGGCAGGCCAAGCACGTTCAGGCGTTCTAATAACGCTTTTTGTTCAGGGGAATTTTGGGTGACATCCGCCTGTAGCAACAGGGTATCAGCCAGTTCATTCTGCACTTCTGGTGCTGAGAAGGTATATTTTTCGAACTCTTTACACGCCACGCACCAGTCAGCGTACAAATCCAGCATCACGCGCTTACCCTGTGCGGCCTGAAGCGCGGTATCCAGTTCTGTGACATTATGGATTTTCTGGAAATTCAGCGCATGCGCCTGCGTCGTCGTGTTACCGGCTGGCGCAAACGCCCAGTCCTGCAACGGACGGCTGACAATCATCGCCGCGGCGAGAAACGCAATTTGCAGCGCGCGTATCAGGCCACGCTGGCTTTTCAGGCTGAGTAACAATGCCCAGCCGAAGAACGCAACGCCGAGCAGGCTCCACAAGCGCAGACCCCAGACATCGCCAATCACACGTTCGAGCAGAAAAACCGGCAGCGCCAGAATGACAAAGCCAAACCCTTCTTTAACGTACTGCATCCACGGCCCGCTGCGCGGCAGTAATTTATTGCCGAACATGGTAACGATAATCAGCGGAATGCCCATTCCCAGCGCATACAGATACAGCGTGCCAGCACCCGCCAGCAAATCCCCGCTCTGAGCGATATACAGCAGGATGGCGCTGAGCGGCGCGGTGGTGCAGGGCGAGCAAATCAGCCCCGCCAGCGCACCCATAATAAAGACGCCGGGCAGCGAACCGCCTTTTTGTTCGTTACTCCATAGCGCCAGACGGGTTTGTACCGACGAAGGAAGTTGCAGGCTGAAGGTGCCAAACATCGACAGCGCCAGCACAATGAACATGACAGAAAGCACAATCAGCACCCACGGGCTTTGCAGCGCAGCCTGGAACTGCAAGCCTGCTGCCGCGACGACCATGCCGAGCAGCGTGTAGGTCAGCGCCATCCCCTGAACGTAGACCAGCGCCAGCAGGAAAATTCGCTTCATGCTGTGAGGGCGCTGACGCCCGAGAATGATGCCGGAAATCAGCGGATACATCGGCAGCACACAAGGTGTAAAGGCAATACCCATGCCGATCAGCAAAGCCCAGAGCGGAGAGAAGGGCAGTGGCGTGGATTGTTTTTCCGGCGTCGCGATCACCGCTGCGGGTTCCGTTGCCGGCGCGCTGGCGCGTGCGGGTTCCGCGACAGGATTCAGCGGCACCTCGCGGGTTTCCGGCGGATAGCAGAATCCTGCGGCGGCGCATCCCTGATAGGTCACACGCACGGTGGCATCGGCACTGGCTTGTCGCAGCGGGATCGTCAGGTTCAGGGCATTTTCATACACTTCGCTGTCACCAAAAAACTCATCATGATGATCACGGCCTTTCGGCAGCAGGTATGCGGCGAGTTGGGCATTTTTCGGTTCTAGTTCAATTTTGCTGCGATATAAGTAATAACCCTCGCGGATTTGCCAGTTCAGTTTGAGGTCGTGACCTTGCTGCTGAAAGTCAAAGCTGAATGCCTGATCCACCGGCACAAACTGCGGTGCGGCGGGTTTGCCAAATAAAGACGCGTTTGCCTGAAGCGGCAAAAGACACAGGCTGCAAAGCAGAAAGAAAAGTCGAAAAATGCGGTGATCCATGCGGAGTAAAATTCTCTTTGTCGCGGCAGATGAACAGCCGCTGAGTGAACCGACAGAAGATGCGCGCGGCATCATGCCATAACGCGTTAATGAAAGGTGAGTATACCCTGAGCAGTCGCTGAGCAGAAAGCCCCGCTGTGCTTAACGGGGGCCGCAGCCCCCGGAAAACTGTCAGAGAATAATACTGCCGAAACCGAATCCGAAAAGTACCGACAGGAACACGCCGATGGTGCCGGGAATAAAGAACGGATGGTTAAAGACGAAGCGGCCGATGCGGGTCGTGCCGGTGTCATCCATCTGCACGGCAGCCACCAACGTCGGGTAAGTCGGCAGAATGAATAAGCCAGAAACGGCCGCAAAGGAACCCACGGCGGTCAGCGGCGACACACTCAGCGCCAGCGCCATTGGCAGCAGGGCTTTGGTGGTAGCCGCCTGCGAATACAACAGGGCAGAGCTGAAGAAGAAAATCACCGCCAGCAACCACGGATGCGCCTGGATCAGGCCGCCCGCGGTCTCTTTAATCCAGCCGAGATTGGCCTGCACAAAGGTGTCGCCCAGCCACGCCACGCCGAGGATACAAATACAGGCGCTCATGCCGGATTTAAAGGTGCTGGATGTCAGAATCGCGTCGGTATCAATGCTGCAAAGCAGGGTGATTAACGTCGCCACGCTGAGCATGATAATCAGGATGGCGCTGTTGGTGGTCATCACCGGCTGCGCGACCCAGCCCAGACTCGGGCTGTTGATGACCGCATACGCGACCACCGTCAGGACACCGAGCAGGAACAGTAACACCGAGAGTTTGGCACCGCGTTTGATCTCCGGCACTTTATCGCCCCGCAGCTGAATCAGCCCTTCTTCATAACGCTTGAGATACACCGGGTCATTGGACAGTTTCGAGTCAAAACACCAGCTGACCATCAGTGACATCAGGATCACGGCGACCAGCGTGGCGGGGATCATCACCATCAGCAGATGAAGATAACTCACGCCATGACCTTCCATGGTGGAAGCCATATACACCACGGCGGCGGAAATCGGCGAGGCGGTGATCGCTATCTGCGCGGCTACCACGGCGGTTGAGAGCGGGCGACAAGGCTTAATGCCCTGTTCTTTAGCCACTTCAGCAATGACCGGTAAGGCGGAAAGCGAGATATTGCCGGTGCCTGCCATAATTGTCAGAAAGTAGGTGACGATCGGCGCGAGGATCGTGATGTGTTTCGGATTGCGACGCAGCAGTTTTTCGGTTTGCTGCACCAGATAATCCATCCCGCCCGCTACCTGCATGGTTGAGATCGCCGCGATCACTGCCATGATGATGGAAATGACGTCAAACGGAATGGTCCCCGGTTTAACGCCAATCAGCGCCAGCACCAGCACGCCTAGTCCGCCCGCGAAACCAATGCCGATGCCGCCAAGGCGCGCACCGAGGAAAATCGCCGCCAGTACAATAATAAATTCGATAATTAACATGGTTGTCCGTCCATATTCCCAGCACTCCTTAAGGAATTGATAATTAATTGTTATGTAATTGTTGTGTCATGCAAAGTAAAAAGGCCCGCTGTTCCGCAGAACAACGAGCCTTTAAAAGGTCATCCGTAAAGTCTGTTACTGTTCATTTTCATCGGTATAGCGTTTGGCCTTGTAGGCCGGATGTTTCAGGTTTTCGATAGAGAAAATGTCATCCAGCTCGGCTTCGGTCAGCAGGCCGCGCTCAAGCACGACTTCCCGGACGCTCTTCCCGGTTTCCGCACAAATTTTGCCGACGATATCGCCGTTGTGGTGGCCGATGAACGGGTTCAGATAAGTGACGATCCCGATCGAGTTGAAGACGTAGAACTCACACACTTCTTTGTTGGCGGTAATGCCGTTGATGCATTTTTCCAGCAGATTGTAGCAGGCGTTCGTCAGGATATGCACTGACTCAAACATCGCCTGACCAATCACCGGCTCCATCACGTTCAGCTGTAACTGGCCCGCTTCCGCTGCCATGGTGACGCACACGTCGTTACCGATGACTTTGAAGCACACCTGGTTCACCACTTCAGGAATAACCGGGTTCACCTTGGCGGGCATGATGGAAGAACCTGCCTGCAATTCCGGCAGATTGATTTCATTCAGACCGGCACGCGGACCGGAAGACAGCAGGCGCAGGTCGTTACAGATTTTCGAAAGCTTCACCGCCAGACGCTTCAGCGAGCTGTGCACCATCACGTAAGCGCCGCAGTCGGACGTCGCTTCGATCAGATCTTCCGCCGGTACGCAGGCCAGATTGCTGACTTCTGCCAGTTTCTCTACCGCCAGCTGCTGATAACCTTCCGGCGTATTCAGACGGGTGCCGATAGCCGTCGCACCGAGGTTCACTTCCAGCAGTAATTCGCCGGTGCGCATCAGGTTGCGGGTCTCTTCTTTGAGCAGCACGTTAAACGCGTGGAATTCCTGACCGAGAGTCATCGGAACGGCGTCCTGTAACTGGGTGCGGCCCATTTTGATGATGTTTTCGAATTCTTTTGCTTTACGCTCAAAGCCGTCACCCAGCTGGGAAATGGCATCGACCAGTTTCAGCAACGAGGCATACACCGCGATACGAAAACCGGTCGGGTAGGCGTCATTGGTGGACTGACATTTGTTGAGATGATCGTTTGGATTGAGGAACTGGTAATCGCCTTTCTGGTGTCCCATCAGTTCCAGACCGATGTTCGCCAGCACTTCATTCGTGTTCATATTTACCGAGGTTCCCGCGCCGCCCTGATAGACGTCGATAGGGAACTGGTCCATGCATTTGCCTTTATCAAGCACTTCGTCGCACGCCTGAATAATGATATCCGCAATATGACGTGGGATGGTGCGCAGCTCTTTGTTGGCCAGCGCCGCCGCTTTTTTCACCATCACCATGCCACGTACAAACTCAGGGACATCGCTGATCTTGGTGTTGCTGATATAGAAGTTTTCAATCGCCCGCAGGGTGTGAATGCCGTAATAAGCTTCTGCTGGTACTTCGCGCGTGCCCAGCAGGTCTTCCTCGATACGAATGGTGTTTGACATGAGAACCTTCTCTTCGGTACTAAAACGTTATGCGATGTTTAAAATTATGTTACTTACTGTGGTGAATTTAAAACGATCAACCGTTGTTTTCGCAACGAAGGCGATCATATGCTGCTTCAGACGAATTGCACGTACTAAGATCACTATCCTGCCCTATTACTGTGCAAGTTTTTAGTATCTGTGAGAATTCTCACAAATCATTTACCCGCTCAATTAAATCAGGTCTGACGCTTGAAATCCTGATGATGAAGCACCATCTCAGTGTAGTCAGCCTGCATTTCTTTGAATGCAAAGATCCCGAGCAGGCACTTATTCAGGGTTTGGAATGCCTCTGCGAAAGAGCGTTCGGAGCCACATTACAAGGAGAATGCGGTGCGCTGGTTACCGTTACTACTGTTATTCCTGCTGGCTTACATTGAAATCACCTTATTTATCAAGGTGGCTGCGGTTGTCGGTGTTGCCACCACATTATTGCTGGTGGTATTCACCTCCTGCGTCGGTGTTTCTCTGGTGAAAAATCAGGGCATGAAAACCTTTATGCAGTTGCAGCAAAAACTGGCTGTCGGTGAAAGCCCGGCGGCTGAAATGGTCAAAAGTGTTTCGCTGGTGATTGCCGGTTTCCTGCTGCTGGTGCCGGGTTTCTTTACCGATTTCCTCGGCTTGCTGCTGTTATTGCCGCCCATCCAGAAACGACTGACGCTTAAACTGATGCCGCATCTGAACATTGTGCGTTCCGGTGGCAACTGGGGAAGCAGCGCGCCAACGGGGAATACCTTCGATGGCGAGTTCCAGCGGACGGATGAAACGCAGGAACGTCTGGTTTCACCAAAAAAAGATGACGACACAGAGCACCGCGATCGCTAATCTCTGTGGCCTTGATTGTTAAGACATTGTTGGGAAGTGTATTTCAGGCGGTTTTTTACTGACCTGAGGTGCGAAAGAAAAAGCGAAATTTTTTTCTGTTCTTCCCCTTGAAGGGCAGGGTATCGCCCCCATTAAACAAACCACGAGGCCGGGCAGGACTTTGTCAGGCATTCAACCCTAAAAATAGATATGGACCCGCTCACAGGAGAGTTATCAATGAAAATTCGTCCATTGCATGACCGCGTTATCGTCAAGCGTAAAGAAGTAGAATCTAAATCCGCTGGCGGCATCGTTCTGACTGGCTCAGCTGCTGGTAAATCTACCCGTGGCGAAATCCTGGCTGTCGGCCATGGTCGCATTCTGGAAAACGGTGAAGTGAAAGCGCTGGACGTGAAAGTTGGCGACATCGTCATTTTCAACGACGGTTACGGCGTGAAAGCTGAGAAGATCGACAATGAAGAAGTGTTGATCATGTCTGAGAGCGACATTCTGGCAATCGTAGAAGCCTGATCGTCCCCCGATCCACTTTTTTCTGAACAGAACGAATTTAAGGGAAATTAACAATGGCAGCTAAAGAAGTAAAATTCGGTAACGACGCCCGTGTGAAAATGCTGCGTGGCGTAAACATCCTTGCTGATGCAGTAAAAGTGACCCTGGGCCCTAAAGGCCGCAACGTGGTTTTGGACAAATCTTTCGGCGCACCAACCATCACTAAAGACGGCGTGTCCGTTGCACGTGAAATCGAACTGGAAGACAAGTTCGAAAACATGGGCGCACAGATGGTGAAAGAAGTCGCGTCCAAAGCGAACGATGCAGCGGGTGACGGTACCACTACCGCAACCGTTCTGGCACAAGCCATCATCACTGAAGGCCTGAAAGCTGTTGCCGCCGGTATGAACCCGATGGATCTGAAACGTGGTATCGACAAAGCTGTCGTTCATGCGGTTGAAGAACTGAAAAAATTATCTGTCCCTTGCTCTGACTCTAAAGCCATTGCACAGGTTGGTACCATCTCTGCTAACTCCGACGAAACTGTCGGTAAACTGATCGCTGAAGCGATGGAAAAAGTAGGCAAAGAAGGCGTCATCACTGTTGAAGAAGGCACCGGCCTGCAAGACGAGCTGGACGTTGTTGAAGGCATGCAGTTTGACCGCGGTTACCTGTCTCCGTACTTCATCAACAAACCAGAAACCGGTTCAATCGAACTTGAAAGCCCGTTCATCCTGCTGGCTGACAAGAAAATTTCTAACATCCGTGAAATGCTGCCAGTACTGGAAGCCGTTGCGAAAGCCGGTAAACCACTGCTGATCATTGCTGAAGACGTGGAAGGCGAAGCTCTGGCGACGCTGGTCGTGAACACCATGCGCGGCATCGTGAAAGTGGCTGCGGTTAAAGCACCAGGCTTCGGCGACCGTCGTAAAGCTATGCTGCAGGACATCGCAACTCTGACCGGCGGTACCGTTATCTCTGAAGAGATCGGTCTGGAGCTGGAAAAAGCGACTCTGGAAGATATGGGTCAGGCGAAACGTGTTGTTATCAACAAAGACACCACCATCATCATCGATGGCGTTGGCGAAGAAGCAACAATCCAGGGCCGTGTTTCTCAGATCCGTCAGCAGATCGAAGAAGCGACGTCTGATTACGACCGCGAAAAACTGCAAGAGCGTGTGGCTAAACTGGCAGGCGGCGTAGCCGTTCTGAAAGTAGGCGCAGCGACTGAAGTTGAAATGAAAGAGAAGAAAGCCCGCGTTGAAGATGCCCTGCACGCAACCCGTGCTGCGGTAGAAGAAGGCGTGGTTGCAGGTGGTGGTGTGGCGCTGATCCGCGTTGCTCACACTCTGGCTAACCTGACCGGCGACAACGACGACCAGAACGTGGGTATCCGCGTTGCTCTGCGCGCAATGGAATCTCCACTGCGTCAGATCGTAGTGAACGCAGGTGAAGAAGCCTCTGTTATCGCCAACAAAGTGAAAGCAGGCGAAGGCAGCTTCGGTTACAACGCTTACACTGAACAGTACGGCGACATGATCGCAATGGGTATCCTGGATCCAACGAAAGTGACCCGTTCTGCGCTGCAGTACGCGTCTTCTGTCGCTGGCCTGATGATCACCACTGAGTGCATGATCACCGACCTGCCGAAAGACGATAAAGTCGATATGGGCGGCGCTGGCGGTATGGGTGGCATGGGCGGTATGGGCGGCATGATGTAATCATCATCCCCCTGCGTTCATCCGCAGGTACGCCAAATCAGCGGGCATTTTTGCTTACTGACACAATGTACTGAAGAAACCCGGTCTGAAAAGACCGGGTTTTTTTATTTGACCCTTTTTTATCAGGTTCAGTAAGATAACTCTCATTGTCGTCGGCCTTTAGCGTGTAGACTCATTTCTGCGTGGTTTCGGATTTTTACCGATAGCGCAAACTTGGGTATGCGTGGCAACGGATGCCTAAGAGAGCCAGGTGTTTTCTGATAGGCTTTATGTGATTACAAAAACAAATGGGGAAAGTGATGCGGATTAAAATGTTACTGGGCCTGTCAGCTATCGCGCTGCTTGCCGGGTGCAGTACCACTCATCAACTGGATGCAGCGGGCCAGCAGGTGAAATTCACCGACGACAAACCAGGCGCTGAATGTCAGCTGCTTGGCGCAGTAACGGGTGCCCAAAGCAACTGGTTCTCCGGTACCGGCGGCGACGGCAGCTCCATGCGTGGTGCAGCCAATGACCTGCGTAATAAAGCGGCAGCCATGGGCGGCAACACCATCTATGGTGCCAACAGCCCGTCACAGAACTTCCTGTCCAGCTTTGCACCGGTTGACAGCAAAATGGTCGGTCAGGTTTATAAGTGTCCATAGTCGCGTGAAGGCTATAAATACTAAAGGGATGCCCGTGGCATCCCTTTTTGCATTCCCCCTTCATTCTTCAGGCTGCAGGCGCGTTGGCTACGTTCAGTCACCCGAATCACTTACCTGAGTAAGCTCATCGGGATTCCCTCACTTGCCGCCTTCCTGCAACTTGAATTATTTGGGGGGAGATTAGGTTGTTAAAACTGCTTCAGCCGCAGATCCAAAATGGTTTTGCTTGGCTCGCCGCCAATCTCGCGGGTCAGTTTCGGCACCATATAGCCTGACACTTTACTCATCAGCCCCTTCATGATGACGCGCGCTTCGTCGTCATTCACCATGAAATGCGCCGCGCCCTGTACTTTATCCAGCACATGGATGTAGTAAGGCAAAATGCCGGCATCGAACAGGGCGTTACTCAGCGCAGCAAGCACATCAGCAGAATCATTGACGCCACGCAGCAGCACGCTTTGATTGAGTAGTGTCACGCCGTGGCGTTTCAGCTTCACCATGCCGGCACGCAACGCATCATCAATCTCATTAGCGTGATTGATGTGCGTCACCATCAGCACCTGAAGTCGTGATTTTTCAAGGCGCTGGCAGAAGGTATCGGTGATGCGGGCAGGGATCACGACCGGCAAACGGGTATGGATACGCAGCCGCTTAATGTGCGCGATGCCTTCCAGTTCGCTGATCAACCAGTCGAGTTCGTGATCTTTCGCCATCAGCGGATCGCCGCCGGAGAAAATAATTTCATCGAGTTCGGGGCGTGTGCGGATATAATCCAGCGCCTGAACCCAGTTGGCCTTATTTCCCTGGTTGTCCTGATACGGGAAATGACGGCGGAAACAGTAGCGGCAATTTACCGCGCATCCGCCTTTCACCAGTAACAGGGCGCGATTGCTATACTTGTGCAACAGACCCGGAACAACGCTGCGTTGTTCATCAAGCGGGTCAGTGGTAAAGCCCGGCGCGGCGATAAATTCCTCGCGTGCGGTCAATACCTGAAGCAATAAAGGATCCTGTGGATCGCCCGGCTGCATACGTGCCACAAAGGCGCGGGGCACGCGAAGCGGGAACAAACGACGGGCTTCACGCCCACTTTGCAGTTCTGCATTGTCGTTAAGTGCCAGAAGAGTAAGCAGTTCATCCGGGTCAGTGATAACATCGCCGAGTTGATACAACCAATCTTCTCTAAATGGCGTGTTTAGGGTTACAATGTTTGCCATTTTTTTGGCTAATACCAGTTTAAAATTAGAGGGCCATCATGGCGACTTATTCTAGCAACGATTTCCGTCCGGGTCTTAAAATCATGTTCGAGGGCGAGCCTTACGCTATCGAATCCAGTGAATTTGTAAAACCAGGCAAAGGCCAGGCTTTCGCACGCGTTAAAATGCGTCGTCTGCTGACCGGTTCCCGTGTCGAAAAAACCTTCAAATCTACTGACTCATGCGAAGGCGCTGACGTTGTAGATACCAACATGAACTACCTGTACAACGACGGTGAGTTCTACCACTTCATGCACCCTGAGACGTTTGAACAGCATCAGGTTGAAGAGAAAACTGTTTCTGACGCCTCTAAATGGCTGCAGGACAACGCAGAATGTATCGTGACTCTGTGGGATGGCCGTCCTATCGCGGTTCAGCCACCGAACTTCATCGAAGCTGAAGTTGTCGATACTGATCCGGGCCTGAAAGGTGATACCGCAGGTACCGGCGGCAAACCAGCGACCCTGAGCACCGGCGCTGTGGTTAAAGTGCCATTGTTCGTGCAGATCGGCGAAATCGTCCGTTGTGACACCCGCTCTGGCGAATACGTTTCCCGCGTTAAATAAGTTCTCAGGACTTATTACGTCGGATGAAAGCTGCCACAGGGGAATGCCTGTCGCAGCTTTCCAGCCCCAACTTGTTGAATTGGATTGTGTTTACCATGTTGAAGAAGATGATGTTTATCGTGGTTTCAGTGATGTTGCTGGCTTCGTTATCCGGCTGCAACACGGTTCATGGTTTCGGTGAAGACATCCAGCATCTGGGTGGCGCGATTTCCAAAGCAGGCTGATTCTTCAGCCTCGTTTTTCCAACAGTCCTAAAATCCCTCCTGTTCGCTTCAATTTCCTGAAAGTTATCTACACTTAAAGCGTCGTACTTTACATTCTCTTATAGGAAGGAAATTTATATGTTGAAGAAAAGTATCCTCGCTATCTTGTCTGTTCTTATCCTGTCTTCTGCGTTAACCGCCTGCAACACCACGCGTGGCGTGGGGGAAGATGTCTCTGCCGGTGGGGAAGCCATTCAGAAAAGCGCACAATAGCGGTAATTGACGTGAAGTAAGCTGAAGTCTGCCTGCACATTGATGCAGGCAGTGTTGTTTATGGGGCACAAGAATCAGGGCTGTTTCACCCACACCAGTTTGCTGGTATCAAATCCATACCGCTGCGCGGTTTGCAGAAGCTTCTGCTTCACGCTGTCATCCAGCGTCGGAGTGCGTGACAGGATCCACAAATAGCTTTTATCTGGGCCGCAAACCAGCGCGTACTGATAATCCTTATCCAGCTCAATCACGTTATAGCCGCCATAGAACGGGCCGAAGAATGACACCTTGAGCGCCGCCCGCGCAGGCGATCCGGTGAAGTAACCTTTGCCTTCGCTTTCCTGCCATTTATTCTTCTGCGGATTAAACCCGCGGTTAATGACTTTCACACCGCCATCGTCGCGCAGGCTGTAATTCGCCGTGACGCGCTCCAGCCCGCTCTCAAAACGATGATCCAGTCTGGCGACTTCATACCAGGTGCCCAGATAGCGGGTGAGTTCGAAGTTATTGACGACGTTGACGTCTTTCGGTGGTGTGACGCTACAGGCGACAGACATGACTGCTGTCACGATGACGCCGAGTTTTGACCAGATACGCATAGAGTTTCCTTCCTTAGTGTTTCGACTAAGTGTAGGTAACAACACGGGAAAAGGGAAAACCGGCGGGGAAAAATGAAAGCAGCGGCCAGAGAGATGGCCGCTGGAAAGTCAGATCCGAAGGGATCAGAGACGGATCAATACGATAAGGGTGACAATACTTAAGATCGTTGCCAGCCCGTAGAACACCCATTTACCGGCCGGAACGTGGATCTTCAGATCATGCATCGCATGATGGATCCGGTGCAGTCCGCACCACAGCGGCAGCACGATCATCAGCAGCAGGAACAGCCGCCCGATCCAGCTCTGCGCGAACGCCAGCACACGCGGATAGCTCAGTGCGTCACCGGGGAAAAATCCCAGCGGCAGCAGAAAGCACACCAGCAGAATCATCACCGGCGCGAAAATCGCGCTCCACATACCACCGGCACCAAACAATCCCCAGAACACCGGCTCATCTGAACGTTTAGGAAGAGTATTTTTCATGTCGCCTCCTTAAAGAAACAGTGCGATGGCGAGAATAACCAGCGTCACGACAACGGTCACGCCCCAGAAACCGGCAATGACCGGTTCCGGTCCCATTTTTTTGCCTTTCACCACAACAATGGAGGCTTTCGGTGCCAGTTCGAACCAGGTTTTGGTATGCAGCAAGGCCGCGAGCAGGGCGATGAGGTTAATCAGCAAAACCACCGGATTTTGCAGAAAATGCACAAAACCCGCCCAGCTTTCCGCGCCGTTGCGTAACGAGAAAATTCCCGCCAGCAGCAACAGGCTGAACCACACCGCCGGGACCGCCGTGCCTTCACGGATCATGTAAAACCGGTAGAACGGCAGGCTTTGCCACCAGCTGGCTTTCATCTGACGCACGTAGGGTTTACGTTTGCTGCCTGTACTTTGCGTTGTCATATTGTCCTCCCTCATTGCGGTCTCAGCCTCGCGATCATGAAGTCTTTAGCGCTTTCGACTTTGCCTTGCTGAATGGCGGCAGCAGGGTCGACGTGCTTCGGACAGACTTCGGAGCAATACCCGACGAACGTACAACTCCAGACGCCGTTCTGACCGTTTAACTGCGGCATACGTTGCGCCTTGCCGTGGTCACGGTTATCGAGGTTGTAGCGGTGCGCGAGAGTGATAGCGGCGGGGCCGATGAATTCAGGATTCAGGCCAAACTGCGGGCAGGCGGCGTAGCATAAACCGCAGTTGATGCAGCCGGAGAACTGATGATATTTCTCCATTTGCGCCGGGGTTTGTTTACCGGGGCCTTCACCCACGGTGCGGGTATTGCCGATAATGTAAGGTTTGATGGCTTCCAGGCTTTCGATAAAGTGGGTCATATCGACCACCAGATCACGCTCGACCGGGAAATTCGCCAGCGCTTCCACCTGCATGCCTTCCGGGTATTCCCGCAGGAAGGTTTTGCAGGCCAGTTTCGGCACCTTGTTGATCATCATGCCGCAGGAGCCGCAGATCGCCATACGGCACGACCAGCGGTAGGAAAGGTCTGCTGCCAGATGATCTTTGATGTAACCCAGCGCATCGAGCAGTGACGTTGTTTCATCGAAAGGCACGTCATACACCACCGGATGCGGCGCGCTGTCCGTTTCCGGGTTATAGCGCATGATTTCAACCTTCAGGCTGCGCATTTTAGCCACGTGATTGCTCCTTATCTTTTTTATCGTGAGTCTCAGATTCCCCGCCGTACACACGTTTTGCCGGAGGCAGCGTGGTAATTTTCACGTCACCGTATTCCAGACGCGGGGCGGAATCTGGCTGATAAAAGGCCAGGGTATGCCTGAGGAAATTCACGTCATCACGTTCAGTACAACCTTCATCGAGACGCTGATGTGCGCCACGTGATTCGCGACGATTGATTGCGGAATGCGCCATACATTCGGCGACTTCCAGGCCATGCCCCAGTTCGATGGTGTACAGCAAATCGGTATTGAACACGCTGGAGGTATCCTGGATTTTCACCCGTTTGAAGCGTTCCTTCAGTTCCGCCAGCTTATCGATGGTTTTCTGCATCAGCTCGGTGGTGCGGTAAATGCCGCAACCTTCTTCCATCGCCAGACCCATTTCGTCACGGATGGCCGCCCAGCTTTCATCGCCTTCCTGTGCCATCAGTGCGGCAAGACGGTTTTCGATATCACGCACCTGTGCGTCTAACGCTGCACTGTTGCCGGTATCTTTGGCTTCTGCTGCGCGTTCTGCCGCTTTTTCACCGGCCATACGCCCGAACACCACCAGTTCTGCCAGTGAGTTTGAGCCGAGGCGGTTAGCACCGTGCAGGCCGACAGAAGAACATTCGCCGACGGCAAACAGACCTTTGATTCGGGTTTCACACTGCGCATCCGTTTCGATGCCGCCCATGGTGTAGTGTGCGGTAGGGCGCACCGGGATCGGATCGGTAATCGGATCGACGCCGACGTAGGCTTTAGCCAGCTCGCAGATAAAGGGCAGCCGCTCGCGCAGTTTTTTCTCGCCCAGATGACGTAAATCCAGATACACCACGTCGCCACGCGGGGTTTCGATGGTGCGTCCGGCGCGCCATTCGTGCCAGAAAGCCTGAGAGACTTTGTCGCGCGGGCCCAGTTCCATGTATTTATTTTTCGGCTCGCCCAGCGGCGTTTCCGGCCCCATGCCGTAATCCTGCAGATAACGGTAACCGTCTTTATTGACCAGAATACCGCCTTCACCGCGGCAGCCTTCCGTCATCAGAATGCCGGAACCCGGCAGGCCGGTCGGATGATATTGCACGAACTCCATGTCGCGTAGCGGAATGCCGTGGCGGAACGCCATGCCCATGCCATCGCCGGTGACGATGCCGCCGTTGGTGTTGTAACGGTAAACGCGGCCTGCACCGCCGGTCGCCATGACCACGGCGTTGGCGCGGATTTGTACGCGGGTGCCTTCCATCATATTGATGGCGACCACGCCGCGCACCTGGCCTTCATCGACCAGAATGTCGAGAACGAAATGCTCATCGAAGCGTTTGATTTGCGGGTATTTCAGGGACGTCTGAAACAGGGTGTGCAGCATGTGGAAGCCGGTTTTATCGGCAGCGAACCATGTGCGTTCGATCTTCATCCCGCCGAAGCGGCGGACATTGACGGAACCGTCCTCTTTACGGCTCCACGGGCAACCCCACAGTTCAAGCTGGGCCATTTCAGTCGGGCACTGATGAACGAAATGTTCCACCACGTCCTGCTCACACAGCCAGTCGCCTCCGGAAACGGTATCCTGGAAGTGAAAATCAAAACTGTCGTGATCTTGCGTCACTGCGGCCGAACCGCCTTCGGCGGCCACCGTGTGGCTGCGCATTGGGTACACTTTCGAAATCAACGCGATATTCAGGTTGGGATTGGCTTCCGCTGCGGCTATTGCTGCGCGTAAACCCGCCCCACCTGCACCTATAATTGCAATGTCGGCGTTAAAGGTTTGCACTGCATTCCTCCACTATCATCAATGAGATCGGGTTTGAAACACCCGCGAAAAGCTCTTCAGAATCGAAGAGTTAGTGAACCCCGATGACATACAGGCGCTGTCCCGGCGGCTGATATTCTTATAGTTTGTAAGGGAATTATGATACCAAAGGGGTAGAAGTGGTAATTTGATGTGAACGCGGGTTTAGGCTTTCTCTGCATTGTGCTTTGCAAAATGAGATATTTGTTTGCCTGCGGGGATGCAGGTAGACTGCATGACTTTTCTGAATTCGGAGTAAATCACCATGAGCGAAACAGCAAGCTGGCAACCCAGTGCTCCCATCGCCAATTTGTTGAAGCGTGCGGCTATTCTCGCTGAGATTCGACGTTTCTTTGCCGATCGCGGCGTACTGGAAGTCGAAACGCCAGCCATGAGTCAGGCCACGGTGACCGACATTCATCTGGTGCCGTTTGAGACACGTTTTGTCGGGCCGGGCGCAGCTGATGGCATGACGTTGTATCTGATGACCAGCCCGGAATATCACATGAAACGTCTGCTGGCGGCGGGCAGTGGTCCGATTTATCAGATGGGACGCAGCTTCCGTAATGAAGAAGCCGGGCGTCACCATAACCCCGAATTCACCATGCTGGAATGGTACCGTCCGCGTTATGACATGTACCGCCTGATGAATGAAGTGGATGATTTGCTCCAGCAGGTTCTCGACTGCGATACCGCAGAAACACTTTCTTATCAGCAGGCGTTTACCCGCCATCTCGGCGTGGATCCGTTGTCTGCCGATAAAACTGAGTTGCGTGAAGCGGCGGCGAAACTGGATTTATCCAACATTGCCGATACCGAAGAAGACCGCGATACGCTGTTGCAGCTGCTGTTCACCATGGGTGTCGAGCCACACATTGGCCGCGACAAACCGACGTTCGTTTATCACTTCCCGGCGACCCAGGCCGCTCTGGCAGAAATCAGCACGGAAGACCACCGTGTGGCGGAGCGTTTTGAGGTGTATTACAAAGGCATTGAGCTGGCGAACGGTTTCCGTGAACTGACAGACAGTCGCGAGCAGCGTCAGCGATTCGAGCAGGATAACCGCAAACGTACGGCGCGCGGCCTGCCGCAGCATCCTGTCGATAACAATCTGCTGGATGCCTTAGCGCACGGTATGCCGGAGTGTTCCGGTGTGGCGCTGGGTGTTGACCGCCTGATTATGATTGCCCTCGGCGCTGAAAGCCTGAGTGATGTGCTGGCCTTCCCGGTGACCCGCGCCTGATCTGACCTAAGCCCTGATTTTCTGATCAGGGTTTTTTCTCCTTCCCCTGTTTTTTTGCCCTGATAGTGTGCAATGAAACCAAAAATGCACTTTTTCTGAAACAAAAGTACCTAAATGGCGCAACACTGATTTTAAAGTTTCAGGCTGCCCTGTTTCCCGCCAGCCCGCATCCGCAGGGCATTTTCTGTGCCTTAACGTAAATTTTCCTGCCGCTGGCCTGATTTATGCATTACCGGATCATCACTCATCATCCGGAAAACCCGTTATGTCAGAATCCAACGACAAAGAACTTCTTTATGGACTGGAAGAGCGCATCGCACCGGCACCGGCATTCTTCACCGCCATCCAGCATGTGCTGGCGAGCGTCGTCGGCATCATCACCCCGCCGCTGATTATCGGCTCGGTGCTGGGGCTGAATGCCTATCTGCCTTATCTGATCAGCATGTCTTTGCTGGCATCCGGCATCGGGACATTCATTCAGGCGCGCCGGTTTATGTCGGTGGGCGCGGGGATGATTTGTCTGCAAGGCACCAGTTTTGCGTTTCTGGGGGTGATCCTCTCCGGCGGTATGCTGGTGAAAAGCCGTGGCGGCTCGCCGGAAGACATCATGGCGATGATTTTTGGCGTGAACTTCGTGGCCGCTTTTATTCCGTTGCTGGTCAGCCGGTTTATCGGCCAGATGCGCCGCGTGTTCACCCCGCTGGTCAGCGGCACCGTGATCGCGCTGATTGGCATCAGCCTGATTAAAGTCAGCATCACCGACTGGGCGGGCGGCCACGGTGCCACGAATTTCGGTGCACCGGCAAACCTCGGGCTGGGCGCACTGACGCTGCTGGTGATTGTCGCCTGCAACCGTATCAACGTGCGCTGGCTGCGTCTGTCATCCATCGTTTTGGGGATTGTTGTCGGCTGTATCGCGGCGGCACTGACCGGTCATCTGACGGTGAAACCCTTGCAGGGCGACTGGTTTGCCCTGCCGCAACTGTTCCGCTTCGGGTTTAAATTCGACTGGATCATCTTCGTGCCGATCGCGCTGGTGTCGTTTATCAGCATTCTGGAAGCCGTGGGCGATCTGACGGCCAACTGCATGCTGTCGCAGCAACCGATTGAAGGCGAAAGCTTCCGCAAACGCCTGAAAGGCGGGATCCTGGCGGACGGCATCAGCTGTATTATTGCGGCGGCCTTCTCATCATTCCCTAATACCACCTTCGCGCAGAATAACGGCGTGATCCAGATGACCGGCGTCGCCAGTCGTTTTGTCGGCATGTATATCGGCGCGGTATTATTAGTGCTCGGGCTGTTCCCGTTTATCGGCGAAATGTTGCAGCAAATCCCTGCGCCGGTGCTGGGTGGCGCAACGCTGGTGATGTTTGGCAGCGTGGTCGCGGCGGGCATCCGCATCATGACGCAGTCGCCGGTCGGACGCCGCGAAATGCTGATTATCGCCATCGCCTTTGGCATTGGTCTGGGCATTGAAGCCGTACCGGACGTGCTCAGCCAGTTCCCGCCAATTGTCGGCAATATCTTCGGCCATGCGGTGACCAGCGGCGGCGTTATCGCTATCCTGCTCAACTTACTGATGCCGGCAGAACGCAGCACAAGTGTTGCGGCACAAGAAGTTAAGGTTCACTGAAATCCCGCGCGTTGCGCCCCTGGATCAGCAGACAGGGCATAACTGAGCTGACTCACTTTTTGAATTTATTGTGACCCTAAAAAGGAAGTCAGACATGTCAGAACAACGCATGTGGATCAAAAATCCGCTGGCGGTTTTTACCGCAAATTCACTCGATGCCCGTGGCGGCATCGTCATTGAAGGGCAGAAGATAGCTGAGTTGCTGGTCGCCGGTCAGCAGCCTTCGCAGCCGGTCGATCATATTTATGATGCCTCAGAATCTGTGCTGTTGCCGGGGCTGATCAATACCCATCACCATTTCTATCAGACGCTGACCCGGGCCTGGGCGCCCGTGGTCAACGTGCCGTTATTCCCGTGGCTGAAAAAACTTTATCCCGTCTGGGCGCGTTTAGGGCCGGAGGCGCTGGGGCTGGCAAGCCGGGTGGCGATGGCGGAACTGTTGCTTTCCGGTTGTACCACCACCACTGACCATCATTATCTTTTCCCGCAGGGCATGGAAGAAGCCATTGATGTGCAGGTCGATGTGGTCCGTGAGCTGGGCATGCGTGCGCTGCTGACACGCGGCTCGATGAGTCTCGGTGAAGAACAGGGCGGTCTGCCGCCGGAGCAAACAGTGCAATCGGGCGAGGTGATTTTGCAGGACAGTCAGCGTCTGATTGACCGCTATCATCAGCGCGGTGAGGGCGCGTGGATGCAGATTGCGCTGGCGCCGTGTTCGCCGTTTTCGGTCACCACTGAGATTATGCGTGAGAGCGCGAAACTGGCGCAGCGGGAAGATGTCCGGCTGCATACCCATCTGGCGGAAACGCTGGATGAAGAACAGTTTTGCCTGAACATGTTTGGTCTGCGTACCGTTGATTATCTGGAAAGTGTCGGCTGGCTGAGCGACCGCACATGGCTGGCGCACGGCATCCATTTTAACGCTGACGAAATTCAGCGTCTGGGCGCGGCGGGCACCGGTATCTGTCATTGTCCGGTATCCAATATGCGGCTGGCTTCCGGCATGTGTCCGACACGGGATCTGGAAGCGGCGGGCGTACCGATCGGGCTGGGCGTTGACGGCTCGGCCTCAAATGACGCCTCGAATCTGATGTATGAAGCGCGGCAGGCGCTGTATCTGCAACGTCTGAAATACGGTGCGGAATATGTCACGCCGGAAAGGGTGCTGGGCTGGGCGACACGCGGCTCGGCGAAGCTTATCGGACGCGACGATATCGGGCAGATAGCGGCAGGCAAACAGGCCGATCTGGCGCTGTTTAAACTCGATGAATTACGTTTCAGCGGCAGCCATGACCCGATTGCTGCGTTATTACTGTGTGGCGCTGAAAAGGCCGATCGCGTGATGGTCGGCGGGAAATGGCGGGTGACCGACGGCGAAATCGTCGGAATGGATATCCGCTCGCTGATATCTCAGCATCGCAAAGCCGCAGCGGCGCTGATCGCCGATCTGTAAACTCAGTCTGTCATCCTGAGACGTAAAAAAGGGCAGAAGAGTCTGCCCTTTTGCTGTTCTCTCTACTCTTACAAATCGCCCGGTGAGCGCGAACTGTTACTGCTGCGACCACTGCCGCTGCTGCTGGTAAAGGTCGCATTATTGCCATTTTGCGCGCGGTGCAGCGTTTCCATCCGCACCTGGAATGGCGGGAATGGCAGCGTAATGCCGTGCTCGCGGAATCCGGCCAGGATCAGCTGATGAATTTCATGGCGCAGCGGCATACGGTGCGCCATTTCAGCAGCGTGCATACGCAGTTCGAAAATCTGAATACCCTGTTGTAAATCCACCAGATAGGCTTCCGGCGCAGGCATGTCCAGCACCAGCGAACAGCGGTGCGCGGCGCTGAGCAGGATTTCGGTCACCTCTTCACTGTTGGCTTCCGACGGGGCAGGCACGGTCAGCACCACACGGGTCACGGAATCCGACAGCGACCAGTTGATGAACTGCTCGGTGATAAAGGCCTTGTTCGGCACGATGATCTCCTTGCGGTCCCAGTCGGCGATCGTCGTGGCGCGTGTGTTGATCCGGGTGATGCTGCCGGTCAGGTTGCGGATCGTCACGGTGTCGCCGATACGGATCGGTTTTTCAAACAGGATGATCAGGCCGGAAATAAAGTTGGCGAAAATCTCCTGTAACCCGAAGCCAAGACCGACACCCAGTGCCGCCACCAGCCATTGCAGTTTTGCCCATTCGATACCGATCAGCGAGAATCCGGTCAGGCCACCAATCAGCAGCAACACGTATTTGGTCACGGTCAGCACCGCATAACCGGTGCCCGGCGTCAGGTCCAGATGTTGCAGCAGCGCCAGTTCCAGCAGCGCGGGCAGATTACGCACCAGTTGCGTGGTGATTATCAGCACCAGAATGGCGATCAACACCGATCCCAGCGTGATCGGCTGCATGCTCTCCACGCCCTGAACCGTGGACGCCACCTGCCAGAGATGAATATTTTCCAGGAACGAGAAGGCCGAATGGATTTCAGACCACAGGAAGATCACCGAGATCAGCGCGATCAACGTCAGCAGGGAACGCACCAGTCGCAGCGACTGTGCGGAAATGGCATCCAGATCAACCACCGGTTCTTCAATCTCAACCGTGCCTTCATTGCTGGTGCTCACCTGATGGCCGTCTTCCTCACCGCGAGCGCGCTGATTGAGCATTTCAGCCCGGCGCTGCTTGGCGCGTTCGAAAGCGATACGACGTCGCTGGATCAGCATCCAGCGGCGGATAATGTGATAAATCACCAGCAATACGAACCAGATGGCGACCGAGGTTTCCAGACGGGCCAGCAGCGCCTGTGATGTCGCGAGGTAGCCCATCAGGGAAGCCAGCGCGGCCACGATCGGCGCGCCCAGCAGCATCCACCACAGCGCCTTGTTGATGACGTTCTCGCTGTTGCCTTTTTTATCGTGATACAGCGGGATCCCGGCACGTTTCAGGCTGTTGGTGACCAGCGCCACCACCATACAAAGCAGGACAAAGCACAAGCGCCCCAGCGTGTTGGAGAACTCGCGGTCATTCAGATTATCGAAGGTAATCAGCGCCATAATTAACGGCACCAGCACCCAGATTGACAGCGCGTAATAGCGCAATGCCCGTGATACCGCCCGTTGCGGCCAGCCGAAATGCGCCACAAACAACCCTTGCGGATGTGCCAGCGCGGCGCTGACCATAAACGCCCACAGGATCGGCAGGGTCGCGGTGACGCCATCGCCTATCGCCACCGCAATCGGATACGGCCACGCGCTTTGCAGCCCGAAGCCCAGCGCCGCCCACAGCACCGGTAACGGCATCGCCACCAGAATCGACCAGAACACGGTGCGCATGGTCAGCGAGAAATGGTCCTGCGTGACTTTGCCGACTTTACTGCTGGCGCGTTCCAGGAAGGCGTAATAGTGCTTGCGGGAACTGATGCTGATGATCACCAGAATCAGCGCGCCAAACAACGGCAGCAGCGTTTCCTTGCTGGTCACCATCATCATGGATGCGCCACCAAGCTGGCTGAGGGAATCCAGAGAAACCAGACGTTTCAGGTCATGAGCGACCTGGACCGGATAGGAGAAGCCGATGGCACTGACGTCGGCCACCCAGAACAGATAACGGTGGGCGGCGTCGTGGACGTCATTCAACGCTTCCACCAGCTGGCTGTTCGCCACTTTTAGTTTGGTCAGTTCCAGAATCTGGGTATCACAGCCCGACAGCAGGGAATTGAGTAAATCCCGCTGCGTCCGCAACTGGGCATCCAGAATTTTTTGCTGTGCGGCCGTCAGCGGTTTGCCATCGTCCTGGCGGGCCTGACGGTAAATCGCCTGCTTATCCAGCAGATCTTCATAGTGCAGACGCTGAACACGCAACTGCCCCATGTCACGGTCAAGTTGTTGCGGTTTTGGCATATCCGGCAGGCGGGCAACCTGCGCCCGCAGCGTTTCGCCTAACAGATTAGACGCGCCAAGCCACTGGGCCTGTTCACGGATAGTATTAATGGCCTGACGAACCTGCTGGGTCTGTGCCGCTGCCTGACGCTGCTGGGAGGAAATCAGATCCATCCGCTGCGCCTGCTGATTCAGGGCCAGCGACAACTCGCGGTTCGCCTGTAACTGCTGGCTGATCGAATGGGGTAATTCACCACTTTGCTCGGCTAACAGTTCGGTTTTTTCCAGCGCCTGCTCGGCTTCGCGCTGGCGCTGGTTATTCAGCGTGTTGCGTAACGCCTGTAATTGCTGATCAAGAAAATCGGCGCGCTTTTTGTAGAGATCGGTGCGCATTCGCGACAGTTCCTGCCGGTTATTGGCAGAAAGCTGAGCCAGCTCCAGTTCATCCACTTTCGCTTTGCGCGCCGCCGATTCGGCCTGAAGCGCACTGAGCTGTGCCTGAGCCAGCGGGGAAGAGGTCGCCGCTGCGGATGCCGCCTGCATGCGTTGCTCAATATCGCCAAGCGCGTTACGGGCTTCGGATTGCTGTTGCGGGATAAGACTCAGTGAATCGCTGATGTCGCGTGAGCGATCCTGCTCCTGACGCAACTGGCGGGTTTCTTCCAGTTGCTGGCTGCTGACCTGCAGAATTTGCTGCTCCAACTGCGCGGTCGGGATGTTGTCATCCACCGCAGGCGGTTTGTCAGGCTGGTTTTGCAGTTCCTGACGCAGGGCCTGCGTCAGTTTTGGGAAATCATCAATGACCTTCTGATATTCCGCCGAGCGTCCGGCTGACACACTGGCCTCATTCAGCCAGTTAAGCGCGCTTTGCAGCGCCTCAACCACCTGCGTCTGATTGGCCATTTCTTTGTTGGCTTCCGCCTGTTTCAGCTCCTGTTTGAGCTGATCTTCAGTCGGCGCGGCACCCGCCATCAATGGCAGGGACAGCAGTAAACTCATCAGCAGGGCGGGGATCAGGCGCACTCGGTCACATCCTTTTCTCAGTTCTTTTCGTCAGGTCAGGACAAACTTAATAGTCTTTCGGGACCTGGGGTTCAGCCGTGGCCACACCGGCAGGCGTCTCTGTCGCTGAAGGTAATTCTGTTGCGGGGACTTCCGCGACGACAGGTTCCGCCGTCGCGGCTGCCGGAGCACGTACCGCTTCAGCGAACGGTTCGCCCATGCGGGTCACGGTACCGTTGCTCAGATTTGGCATAAAGCGGATCTGACCGGCAGCAAACAGGTTAATGACCGTGGAACCCAGTTTGAAGCGGCCCATTTCCTGTCCTTTTTCCAGCGCAATCACGCCTTCTTCACCGGCAGCCGGATAAGTCCAGCGTTTGATGATGCCTTCGCGTGGCGGCGTGACGCAGCCTGCCCAGACGGTTTCGATGCTGCCGACGATCGTTGCACCGACCAGAATCTGCACCATCGGGCCGAATTCAGTATCAAAGACGCAGATGACACGTTCGTTACGGGCGAACAGGTTCGGCACGTTTGCGGCGGTCAGCGGGTTCACGGAGAACAAATCGCCCGGCACATAAATCATTTCACGCAGCACGCCGTCGCACGGCATATGCACGCGGTGATAATCGCGCGGTGCCAGATAAACGGTGGCGAACTGGCCGTCTTTAAACTGTTCTGCCAGCAGATAATTACCCGCCAGCAGGGCTTCTAAACTGTAAAAATGGCCTTTGGCCTGGAACAATTTGCCATCAGTAATCGCACCCAACTGGCTGACCGCGCCGTCGGCAGGCAGGCAAAGCATATCTAAACCGCTGACCACCGGACGTGCGCCATCACGCAACGGACGCACGAAGAATTCGTTAAACGTGGCGTAAGATTTGAGATCCGGATTTTGTGCTTCTTTCATGTCGACGTTATAAAAACGCGCAAAAGCTTTGATCACCCAGTGTGTCAGCGTGGCAGCACGTTTATCCGCGCCCCAGCCCGCCAGACGGGTCAGTCCTTGTTTAGGAAGTAAGTATTGAAGTTTGATTTTGATACTGTCCAGCACGGGGAAAACCTCTTGGATGGTATGAATGACCGGCGTACCGGCCATTTTCAGGAAACCCGTGAATCACGTTCAGGGTCACACAGTGTTTTATGGCGGGGGATTGTAACGGGGTGAAATCAACGGTTCAACTTCCGTTAACGTCACCCCTTTGCCATTAACATGTTAATTCAATTAATTAGCATTACAGCGTGTCGAAGTTTTTACGCGTTTTTACGTCTTCCATACTTTCCAGAATGCGGTGGTAGTTGTCGAAACGCTCTTCGGCAATCTCGCCACGGTCTACCGCATCACGGATGGCACAGCCCGGATCACTGCCGTGTTTGCAGTCACGGAATTTGCAGTAACCAAGGAAAGGACGGAATTCGACAAAGCCCTGGGTGATCTGCTCAGGTGCCAGATGCCATAAACCGAACTCACGCACGCCCGGAGAGTCGATAACATCGCCGCCGTGCTGGAAGTGATACAAACGCGCTGCGGTGGTGGTGTGCTGACCCAAACCTGAGTTGTCAGACACGTCGTTCACCAGAATTTGTTTTTCATCCGGTGGCAGCAGGGCATTCAGCAGGCTCGATTTGCCGACGCCGGACTGACCGGCGAAAATACTGATGCGGTCGGTCAGCGCCGTTTCAAACGCTGGCATACCTTCACCGGTCTGGCTGGAGACTTCCAGCACGCGGTAATTGATATTGCGGTAAATATCCATCATGCCCTGAACGAATTTACGGCCTTCGTCATCAAGCAGATCGATTTTGTTGAGCACGATCAGCGGCTCAACTTCAACGGTTTCACACGCCACCAGATAACGGTCGATAATATTGAGCGACAGTTCCGGCAGAATGGCGGAAACAATGACAATCTGGTCAATGTTTGCCGCGATGGGTTTCACGCCATCATAGAAATCAGGGCGGGTGAGCACGGACGTGCGCTCGTGAACCGCCTCGACGATGCCTTTCACACTGGTATTTTCACCGGCGCGCCAGACGACGCGGTCTCCGGTGACCAGGGAACGGATGGTACGGCGGATATTGCAACGGTGCTGGCTGCCGTCGGCCGCTTCAACGTCCGCATGCATCCCGAAACGGCTGATGACGACGCCGTCCTGCGGTTCGCCATGCAGAGAATCGTCCAGCTCTTTCCGTTTGTCGGTCTGTGTCAGACGACGCTGGTGGTTAGTCTGAACGCGACGTTGTTGCCCTTTAGACAGTTTTGACTTAGTCACTGCGCCTCACTTAACTGGCTTTAATCGCTCGGTGCGACCAAAACGACTATGATACCAGCTATTTTATAGTAATTGCCCGAATGACGGAGAACTCCGTCAACTCTCTACTTTGTAACAGGACACATCATGGCTGCAAATGACTCGAACTTAATTTGGATCGACCTGGAAATGACCGGTCTGGATCCTGAACGTGACCGTATTATTGAGATTGCGACACTGGTGACCGATGCGCATCTGAACATTCTGGCCGAAGGGCCGGTGATGGCGGTACATCAGTCTGATGCACAACTGGCGCTGATGGATGACTGGAATGTGCGCACGCACACCGGCAGCGGTCTGGTGGATCGCGTCAAGGCCAGCCCGTTTGATGACAATGCCGCCCAGCAAAAAACCATCGAGTTCCTGCGCGAGTGGGTGCCCGCCGGTAAATCACCGATTTGCGGCAACAGCGTCGGGCAGGACAGGCGTTTCCTGTTTAAGTACATGCCGGAGCTGGAAACCTATTTCCACTACCGTTATCTGGACGTCAGCACACTGAAAGAACTGGCGCGTCGCTGGAAACCGGAAGTGCTGGCCGGGTTTAAAAAGCAAAATACCCATCAGGCACTGGATGATATCCGTGAATCGGTCGCCGAATTAGCCTATTACCGCGAACATTTCATTCAGCTTTAAGCTTTTTAAAGCTTTCATAAAATACCTGAAATCTTTTTTATTACGCCGCGGAACATGAAATCACTGTGTTTCGCTGATTAATTCACCGCTTTGATGGTTTAATCGGCACTTGAACGAAAAATTCATTTTTTTGCTTTCAGGGGCTTGCGGCAAAAAGGATTTCTCGTATAATGCGCACCCCGTACCGATGAAGAATTTCGTTGAGTGCGCAGAGCGGGAATAGCTCAGTTGGTAGAGCACGACCTTGCCAAGGTCGGGGTCGCGAGTTCGAGTCTCGTTTCCCGCTCCA
>NZ_SJOJ01000038.1 GCF_004330295.1 Rahnella victoriana | reverse complement strand
ACCACGCTCGGCAAGATTGCGGGCGGTGCGCTGCTGATTATCGGCGCGCTCGGCGTGTTTGGTCTGGTGGCGGGTCCTGTTATCAGCGGTATCAATCTGATCGTTGCCGCCGCCAGCATGCTCTGGACAATCCTCGGCACCGTTGGCGGCGCGATTGCGACGGTGATCGGTGGGCTGACATGGCCGATTGTTGCCGTCGGTGTCGCCATCGTCGCCGGTGCGCTGCTTATCCGCAAATACTGGGAACCAATCAGCGCCTTCTTTGCGGGTGTGATTGAAGGGCTGGGGATTGCATTCGCGCCGGTCAAAGAGTTGTTTTCCCCCCTCAAGCCGGTGTTTGACTGGCTCGGCGATAAACTGAAAATGCTCTGGCAGTGGTTCAAAGACCTGATTGAACCAGTGAAATCTACGCAGGAAACGCTGAAAAGCTGCAAAGACACCGGCGTAATGTTCGGGCAGGCCATCGCCAACGCGCTGACCGCGCCGTTGCAGGCGTTCAACAAACTGCGTTCGGGTGTGGACTGGCTGCTGGAGAAGCTCGGCATCATCAAGGATGAATCGGCTGATCTGGATAAGAACGCCAGCAAAGCGCATAACGCCGCCGCTGCAGGACAGGATCCGCTGACGCTGCCGCCAGGGAATGCCCTCGGCGGGGCATATGTGCCGGTGTCCGCCGGTGGCGGCAGCAGTTATGTTGACCGCAGCACGCACACCTACCAGATTTCAGCGGGGAATGCCCTGGGCGGTGCGGATGCCAGCAAACAGATCCGCGCCGAGCTGGAAGCCCGTGACCGCGCCCGCGCCGCACAACAACGTTCCCGCATGGATAACGATTAAGGAGATGTCCGCATGATGTTAACGCTCGGGCTGTTTGTGTTTCAGTTGCAGACCGTCCCTTACCAAAGTTTGCAGCGCGATGTCGATTACCGCTGGCCTGCGAATAACCGCGTCGGCCTGCGTCCGCTGCCGCAGTTCCTCGGCGTGAATGAGGAGAAAATTACTCTGTCCGGTGTGCTGATGCCGGAAATCACCGGCGGAAGGCTGTCGCTGATGGCACTGAACCTGATGGCTGACGAGGGGAAGGCGTGGCCGCTACTGGAAGGCAGCGGCACCATTTACGGGATGTTCGTGGTGAACAGCGTCAGCGAAACCCATACGGAGCATTTTTCCAACGGTGCCGCCCGCCGGATCGAGTTCACGCTGACGCTGACCCGCGTGGATGAATCCCAGGCGGCGATGTTCGGCGACATGAAAGCGCAGGCCGACGGGCTGCTGGATCAGGCCGGTGGTTTAACCGGCCAGTTGGGAGGTCTGCTGTGATTACGGATATGACCATCGGTGCAGGTGCGCAGTTTGCGCCGGACTTCACGGTGACCGTCGGCGGTAAAGACATCACGCAGGACGTCAGCAACCGGCTGATCTCGCTGACGCTCACGGATAACCGTGGCTTTGAGGCTGACCAGCTCGACATCGAGCTGAGCGACACCGACGGCCAGCTGGAGATGCCGCCACGCGGCGCGGTGGTCAATATCGCGCTCGGCTGGAAAGGTCAGGCACTGACGAACAAAGGCGACTTTACCGTGGATGAGGTGGAGCATCGCGGCACGCCGGACACGCTGACCATTCGCGCCCGCAGCGCGGACTATCGCGGCAGCCTGAATTCCCGCCGCGATATCTCTTATCACGACACCACGCTGGAGGCGGTGGTGTCCGCCGTGGCTACGCGCAATAACCTTAAACCCGCCATTGCTGAACCTTTCAGAGGCGTGCCGGTGTCGCACATTGACCAGACCCAGGAGACGGACGCGAAATTTATCACCCGTCTGGCGGAGCTGAACGGCGCGGTGGTCGCCATTAAGGCGGGCAATCTACTGTTTATCAAGCCAGGCGCGGCAAAGACGGCCAGCGGCAAACCTATCCCGCAGATGACAATAATCCGCAGCGACGGCGACGGGCATACGTTCAATATTGCTGACCGTGGGGCTTACACCGGCGTGTCGGCAAGCTGGCTGCATACCAAAGACCCGAAGCCGAAAAAAGTGAAGGTACAGCGCAAACCGAAAGTGCAGTACCTGCGCGCCCTGCAACATCCTAAGGCAAAGAGGACCAGCACGAAGGTGCAGAAAACGCCGGAGGCGAAGGAAGGGGATTACCTGGCAGGCAGTGATGAAAACGTGTTTGCCCTCACCACCATCTACGCTACGCAAAAGGCCGCCATGCGGGCAGCTCAGGCGAAATGGGAAAAACTTCAGCGCGGTGTCGCGGAGTTCTCGATCTCTCTGGCTCGCGGACGGGCCGATTTATTTCCAGAGACGCCGGTGGAAGTGTCCGGCTTTAAATCCGTGATCGACGCGCAGCCCTGGATAATCAGCAAGGTGACGCACAGCCTGGGCGGCAGTGGCTTTGTGACGACGTTAAATCTGGAGGTGTTGTTGTCGGATGTGAGTTATGAGGCGACGGAAAACAGCTAACCTGAGCCACTCACATCAGAAGAATTCCATTTCATCGTATGGGCTTTCTTTGCAGGAACGGAGCCGGCTTTCAAGATCACCACAATGAACCTCTAACTGATGGCCATCCGGATCGAGAAAGTAAATTGACTCCCCTTCACTCTTATCATTTTTCCACTCGACAACACCGGCATGCCGTATTTTCTCTCGAAATGACGGCATGTCGGCTGATTCGATAGTAAAGGCGTAATGAGTGTAATCCGTCTTGGGGTCAATGGAAGTGTCTAAGGATAAACATAACCACAGGTCACCAAGTGACAGGTAAGCCCCTCTCGCCCATTTAGCCCGAGGCATAAAACCAAGAACATCTACATAGAAACTAAAACTGCGCGGTAAATGACTGACCGCGAGAGTGAGGTGATTCAATCCGGATAGCATAACTCCCCCTTTTGATTTGATTGAGTTCTCTTGAATTACCAAGATTTTGAAGAGTGTAAATCACTGTAATTTAAGATGTATGCTGAACGCGATAACATACAATGACCGCATCTGATTAAAAATGATTATATGGTGATTATTATGATGCACTGCCCGAAATGCCAGCACGCAGCACACGCCCGTTCAAGCCGTTATCTGAGCATCAATACCAAAGAACGCTATCACCAGTGTCAGAACATCAATTGCAGTTGCACGTTTAAAACCCATGAGTCTATTGCTGACATTATTGTTGAACCTGGCACCGTTCATGCTGTTCAGTTGCATCCGGATAAACATCAGCAACAATCTTTGCAGATGCATTAAAACAAGAAACCCGCCAATGGCGGGTTTCTTAACATTCATGATCACCAACTAAGTTGCTCACCGCTGGCTTTCAGATTTTGTTTGTACATCATATCCAGAGTCGCGTAAGTGCACATATTAACCGCACCTTCACAATAATCCCCGATAACCCTATCTAATATTTCTTTATTTTTGGCTTTGGTCAGATTTTTAAAAGCGGCCAGATTTTGCTTTTCCATCATACGAAGCGTTGTTGGTTGGCACATCTTAACGGCACCATCACAGTAATCAGCCTTCACCCTCGCCTTGATGTATTCAATTACTTCTTGTTTTTGCGCTTCGGAACCATCGAATTCCATAGGGTTGACAAATGCAGCACTCACGGCAAACGGAAGCACTAAAGCAGCAAATCCCAGAACAAACTTCATCATTAAGTCCTTATTGTGAAAGCAAACTATTAAGACTAATCTTAACAACCTGACATTAAAATTTCACCGTTTCCGCCGAAACCTTTCCAAAGATATTTGCTTAGACAAACCAATCGGTTGCTAACCTTGCATGTATACGACTGACTAAATCAAACATTTACACTGTTTTTATATACAGTAATATTCACATTCTCAAAAAGGAGGATGTGATGAGTGTAAGAAAGCTGTCTACCGGTAAATGGTTATGTGAGTGCTACCCGAACGGGAGTGGAGGTAAGCGATGCCGCAGGCAGTTTGATACCAAAGGTGAAGCCGTTGCCTTTGAAACTTACACCATGGATCAGGCAAAGAACAAACCGTGGCTGGGCGAGAAGGAAGACCGGCGGAAGCTGAGCGAACTGGTCGATCTCTGGTACAGCCTGCACGGCTGCTCTCTGAATGATAAAAAGGGACGACTGGGAAAACTAAGGATTATCAGCGCGGGAATGGGTGACCCCATAGCCAGCATGATCACGCCGAAGGACTGGGCACACTATCGCAATCAGCGGCTGCGCGGTGAAATCGATAACGGCTACAGTACTAGTCTGGCGACCCGTAAAGTTTCCACCGGTACGGTGAACTGTGAACATGCTTTTCTGCGGGCGGTGTTCAATGAGTTGAAACGCCTGGGGGAATGGTCGCTACCTAACCCTCTCGAGAATATCCGCGAGTTTGATCAGCCGGAACGTGAGATGGCATGGCTGACTCAGGAACAAATCCTGCTGCTCATGGCCGCCTGCGAACAGCATGGAAATGACGAATTAACGCTTATTGTTAAAGTCTGCCTTTCGACCGGCGCACGCTGGAACGAGGCTGCCAAAATCAAAAGCTCGCAGATTTCCCCGTACAAACTCACCTTTATCAATACCAAAGGTAAAAAGAACCGTACCGTTCCCCTCGCCCGCCCCCTCTATGATGAACTGATCGCCCGTAAAGGCGCGCCCTTCTCACCCTGCTATAAGCAGTTTTATCGAGTGATCAGGCTGGCCGGCATCGAACTGCCGGAAGGTCAGATGACGCACGTTCTGCGGCATACGTTCGCCAGCCATTTCATGATGGCCGGTGGCAACATCATCGTGCTGCAACGCATCCTCGGGCACTCCGATATCCGGGTCACTATGCGATACGCGCACTTTGCTCCGGATCACCTGGAAGACGCTATCCACCTGAATCCGCTGGCTCAAATCAGTGGCGATAAAATGGCGATGGAGAATCCAAATGAGTAACATTGAGGGTAAGTGAAATCAGCCTAAGTGATTGTTTTTACTATAAGTGATTGTTTTGAAAAACAGACAAAAAAAAGACCGAATACGATTCCTATATTCGGTCTAGGGAAATGGCTCTTGGGAGAGAGCCGTGCGCTAAAAGTTGGCATTAATGCAGGCGGTTAAGCCGTACAACTTAAAGAGTAGACGACGCATGACTAATTTCCACCCAGTTTGAAACATAGTGATAATAACAATGATGTATTATTTTCATTGTGTGACAACATACGCAAAACATGGGGTTAACATCAGTCATTTATCGGCTGCACGGCGACTCAACAGAGCGACTGCGCTTTGGCAATAAATGGCGCGAGACTCATTTTTTGTCCCGGATTCTGCGGATCATCCAGCCAGATTTTCTCCAGCGGCACGGCCTGAACCTGATGGTTTTTGACCTGCTCTCTGGCGACGTCATTAAGAGGATATTGCGCCAGCGTGCTGTCGTTGATCACATACAGCGCATTACCGGGACGGCATTGCAGCATGACTTCTTCGCGGGTAAAGGCCCAGGCTTTGCCGTATTGCAAACGGCTGATCGTCTCAAGCTGGGGCGCCGCAAAGCTGCTGGCCGATAAGGTCAGCAACACACAGGCAAGCAGTGTTTTCCTCATGATTTTTCCTCGATGGTATTAAATTCTTGATACTTGTTCAGATGATCCGTTCAGCGCGGTGCCAGTGTGGCGAATACACTCACCAGCAGTAAAACGCCCAGCGCCAGCCCCCATTCGAGCCAGGTCATCATGATAAAAGCGTGTTGCGCACGGTCGGGATCTTTTCCCATTAACGGCACCAGCCGGTAGCGGTTAAACACCGCCACCGCTGCCATCATCCCCACCATGACCCCTTTGATCACCAGAAGGCACTGGTAAAGGGACGTCATATCCGTCGGCCAGCGCTGCAAAATAATGGCCGTGTTGATGATACCGGTGAGGATCACCAGCGCAACGGCGGCGTGTCCCCAGACTGAAAAACGAATCAGTGTGGCAATCGCATACGGCCGCAAAGCGGACTGTCGGGTATATGCCATGCAGGTCAGTAACGGCAGCAGGCATCCGAACCAGTACGCTGCGCTGAGCAAATGCACGACATGATTGGTCCGCTGTATTAACCCGAGCGTCCCTTCATGCATCGCGGCGTGGCCGATCAGCGCCTGACTCATCAGTAAACCGAGCGAGCACAGGAAAACCAGCAGGTTGCGCGCGGGCAGCCAGTCCATCAGCAGCGTCAGCAGCAGGACAGCTGTCAGCAACAAATGCCAGCGCCAGACGTCGCCAAAGGCGGTGGTTAATACCAGCAGCCACACATTCAGGTTCAGCGCATCACTCCAGCCGTTCCCCATCAGCGCGGCCTGAATCGCCAGCATACCGACTGAGGTCACCGCAGCGACCAGACCTGAGCAAATCATCAGTGTCTGGTTTTTTCGCAGCAAGATTGCCGAGAATCCCACGGGCGTCAGCAGCGAGCAAAACACACTCAGGCCGAAAATCTGCATCAGCGACGCAAAATGCACGAACCGGCACAACACAAATAACGCAGTCAGGCTCATGGCTTATTTAACGGTAAAGCTGTACTGACCGTGTGTTTTATGACCGTCAACAGAAACCACGCTCCAGGAAACCACATATTTCCCGGCGCTCAGCGCATCGGACAGCGGCAGCACCGCCTGCGTATTGTCATTGGCGGCCAGCGTCATGTTGCCGGTTTTCACGGTTTTTTGCTGTGCATCCGTCAGGGTAATTTTACTGAAATTAGGCTCGATCCCTTCACTGAAACCCAGAGAAAGCTCGGTCGGGCTGACGGTCAGCACGGAATCCGCAGCCGGGGTTTCGGTTTTCAGATGGGCGTGAGCAGAGGCTTGTTGTGAGATAAATCCGCTCAGCAGAACGGCTGAGACTGCCAGGGCACGGCAAAGAGAAGTGGTTTTTTTGAACACGATATTTCCTTGGCTTGCTTGTTGATGAATTTACAACGCCGACACTTTAGCGCAAACGCGCTGAAAACGTTTGTCATAAAAACATAAAAAACGCAGAGGCCGAAGCACTCTGCGTTGTTTGCAAGCTCACACAACAGAAAATTAACCTGCCGGTGCTTGTGCGACCATGTTTTTCAGATCTTTATCGACGAAGAACAAGCCGTTACCGGTATTGCTGACCAGTGCCAGTTTATCGAGAACGGATTTGAACAACGTCTCTTCTTCATGCTGCTCAGCCACATACCACTGCAGGAAGTTGAAGGAGGAGTAATCTTTCAGCGTCATGGAGAGATCAGCCAGCTCGTTGATTTTCTGAGTGATCAGCTGTTCGTGTTCGTAAGTCTGTTTAAACAGATCCGTCAGTGATTCGAAAGAAACCGGCGGAGCAGCAATCGCGCCCAGCAAAGGCAGAGCGCCGGTATCGCTGACGTATTTGAACAGGCGATGCATGTGGTCCATTTCTTCCATGGAGTGCTGTTTCAGGAAAGCAGCGGCACCTTCGTAGCCTTTGTCGCTGCACCATGCACTCATCTGCAAATATAAATTGGCAGAATAAAACTCGAGGTTCAGCTGTTCATTAAGCTGATCGATCATTTCTTTTTTAAGCATGGCACGGCTCCATAAATTAAATTAAGGCAGGTGGGCTGATTTATTTATCCGCATTATGCCCGCATCAATACAAAATAAACACACCCGATTCACATTAATATCCTTTGAAATAACAAATAATTTTAACGTGATGATTTAAAACACTTTTTAAATGCCACTAATATATATCAATGATAATCATTAACATGCAGGTGCATATTAAAAAGAATCATTCCTATTTGGAATATTCGTCAGCATCATCTTGTTGAATATAATTATCACTTCGCATTTGGAAATAGTTCTTATTTACTCCTGATTATTTCTTCATTCTTTTCCGTTCCTGCATCAGGGTAAAAGTAAAAAGTGAACATTCACGCTGACGCCGGCCTCGGGTACAATGAGGCAAAACAGGTCATCGGGAAGCAGTAATGAGCATTAATCTGGCTGAAATCAGCAAAGAAGAAATGGATCGTATTAACGTCGATCTGGCCGCCTCAGCGGTCGCCTTTAAGGAACGCTACAACATGCCGGTAGTCGCTGAGATGGCAGAACGCGAACAGCCTGCGCATCTGCGCACCTATTTTCGTGAACGGGTGATGTTCTATCGCGGGGAATCACATAAGTTCTCCCGCCTGCCTTATGAGCCGAAGCAAAAGTAAGCGGGAGTCACCGGAAACGTCAGCGCCGGGTGGCGAAACGCTGATTGGTGCGGATCAGTTGATCGAGGATGCCGGGTTCGTCGAATGAGTGCCCCGCCCCTTCAATAATGTGCAGCTCGGCTTCCGGCCAGACCTGCGCAAGATCCCAGGCATTTTGCACCTGACAGGCCATATCATAGCGACCATGAACAATGACCGCCGGAATATGGCGGATGCGTTCCACATTTTTCAGCAACTGGTCGTCTGTTTCCAGAAAGCCCATGTGCGTAAAGTAGTGATTCTCGATGCGGGCAAACGCCAGCGCGAAATTGTCCTCACCAAAGGAGGCCGAACCTTCCGCAGGCAGAAGTGTGACGGTCTCCCCTTCCCACAGGCTCCAGATTTTCGCGGCCTCGAGTTGAACGGCACGATCATCCGACGTCAGTCGCGCACGATAAGCGGCGATCACGTCTTTACGTTCTTCCTCTGACAGAATCGACAAAATACGTTGCCATTTCTCCGGGAAAAAGCGCGAAGCGCCATCCTGATAATACCAGGTCAGTTCCTGCTTACGCAGCGTGAAGATACCGCGCAGCACCAGTTCACTGACATGTTCCGGATGGGTTTCCGCGTAGGCCAGCGCCAGCGTTGACCCCCACGAACCGCCGAACACCAGCCATTTATCGACACCGGCCATTTTACGCAACCGCTCGATATCCTCGACCAGATGCCAGGTCGTGTTGTTATCAAGGCTGGCGTGCGGGATTGAACGCCCGCAGCCACGCTGATCAAACAACATGACGTCATAATCATTAGGATCAAACAACTGGCGGTGAACCGATGAACATCCGCCGCCCGGCCCGCCGTGGAGGAATACTGCTGGCTTGCCTTCCGGATTTCCGCTGCGTTCCCAGTAAATTTGGTGACCGTCACCCGTATCAAGCATGCCGCTGGCATACGCTTCCCGGGGCGGATATAACCCTTTTAATTTTGGCATGACATTTCCTGTTCTATTCGGCCAGTGTATTGATAAACGTGCTTACATCTTAATAACAGCGCATTGGCCCACTTACAACAAGTGGTTATCACCAAAAACCGTTGTTTTGCATGCCGTTCGCATACTTATCGCGCAATTTGATTGCATCTCATGCCAGCCGGTGAAATGACACTCCTCTGTAAAGTATTGTGGGATACACGAAGGTGCTTGCAACTAACCTGAATTAAGCAGTAAATAGGTGAGCAACCCAATCCACCCGCTTTAGAGAGGCAATTATGAGTAAAGGAATGGATAGCAAAAAGAATGCGAAGAAAAAGCCATTGAAAACACCAGCCGAAAAAAAGGCTGATAAAAAAGCCAAGAAAGCTTCTGCTTAACACTGGTCTTCGTAGATCAAACCCGCCGAGAGCGGGTTTTTTTATTTCCCCGTCATACTTCACATCATAGGGCATTGGCTGCGTTGACTCACCCGAATCACTGACCTTTGTCAGCTCATCGGGATTCGCTCTGTTGCCGCCTGCCATTCGAATGATTCAGGGGAAAAGCCTGATACTCAGTTTTTCGTCGCCAGCGCCAGCACAAAGGCGTATTCCAGCGCGATATCCTCGTAGGCTTTGAAACGACCGGATTTGCCACCGTGGCCGGAATCCATATCGGTATGCATCAGCAACTGGTTATCGTCAGTTTTCAGCTCACGTAATTTCGCCACCCATTTGGCCGGTTCCCAGTATTGCACCTGCGAATCATGCAGACCGGTGGTCACCAGCATATGCGGGTAAGCCTGCGCACGCACCTGATCGTACGGGCTGTATTGCAGCATGTAATCGTAAAAGGCTTTGTCGTTCGGATTGCCCCACTCGTCGTATTCACCGGTGGTCAGCGGAATAGATTCATCAAGCATGGTGGTCACCACGTCAACAAACGGCACCTGCGCCACAATGCCGTGATACAGCTCCGGCGCCTGATTAATGATCGCCCCCATCAGCAAACCACCTGCACTGCCGCCCATGGCATACACCTGTCCGGCATCGCCATAGCCTTCAGCAACCAGTTCTTCGGTCACGTCAATAAAATCATGGAACGTATTGAGTTTATTGAACAGTTTGCCATCGTCATACCATTGCTGACCTAATTCTGCCCCGCCGCGGATATGCGCCAGCGCAAAGACAAAACCCCGGTCGAGTAAACTCAGACGGCTGCCGCTGAATGCCGGATCCATACTGCTGCCGTAGGAACCGTAACCGTACACCAGCAACGGATTTTCATTCGGTTTAAACAGTTCGCGACGGTAGACCAGTGACACCGGCACTTTCACGCCATCGCGTGCTGTCACCCAGACACGTTCACTGCGGTAATTGGCCGCATCAAAATCTTTCACTTCCTGCTGTTTGAGCAACGTACGGTCATGGGTATCCAGATCGAGTTCAAACAGCGTGCTCGGCATGGTCATGGAGGAATACCCATAGCGCAGCAATGCGGTATCCGGTTCCGGGTTGTAGGCCAGCCAGGTGGTGTAAGTCGGGTCATCAAAGGCCAGCGATTTTTCCTCACCGGTTTTCCAGTGGATTTGGCGCAACTGCGTCAGTCCCTGATGGCGTTCTTCCACCACCAGCCAGTCACGGAACAGACTAAAACCCTCGAGCATCACTTCGATTCGCGGTGCAATCAGCGTCTGCCAGCTGGCTTCCGTGCCATTCTCGCCTTTGTACAGGCCGAAGTTTTTACCGTCTTTATTGGAGCGAATATAGAAATGCCCGAGGTAATGATCGAGGGCATATTCATGGTCCTTGCGACGCGAGAGAAACACCTGCGGTGTGGCCTGCGGATCATCGGCATCCAGCAGCAGGATCTCCGACGTCGTGGTGCTGTCGAGATGGATCAGGATGTACTTTTCTGACGTGGTTTTATCCAGCCCGACGTAAAACGTGTCGTCTTTCTCTTCATACACCAGCTTGTCGGTTTTCGGATCGGTGCCGACCACGTGACGATAAACCTGATACGGCAGCAGGGTTTTCTTGTGTTTGCGCACGTAATACAGCGTCTGCGAATCGTTGGCCCATTCGCTGCTGCCGGAGGTGTTTTTCAGCAGATCGTCAGTCCAGGTGTCGTCATCGAGTTTTTTAATGCGAATGTCATACTGACGGCGGGAAAGAAAATCTTCCGCCACGGCCATTAGCTGATTATCCGGGCTGATATCCAGACCGCCCAGCGTGTAAAACTCACTGTCTTTGGCGCGTTCATTACCGTCAATCAGCGTGCTCCAGTGCTCCTGTTCAGCGGCTGGCTGGCGCAGATAGATGGCGTATTCGTTGCCCGGCTCATAGCGGGTCTGATAGCGGTAGCCATGCTTCACGTAAGGAACGGAATGATCCTGCTGCGCGATGCGCGCGACCATTTCGCCGTACAGGGTTTCGCGCAGCGCCTGATGTGGCTGCATGGCCTGTGCGGTAAATTCGTTTTCAGCAGTCAGATAAGCCAGAACCTGAGGATCGGCGCGGTCATCGTCACGCAGCCAGTAGTAATTATCGACGCGGTTATCGCCGTGTGCACTCAGGGTTTGCGGGCGTTTTTCAGCCTTTGGAGGTGTCATCATCTCGGGATCTCTTTGTCCTCTTTGCGGTGTGACAAGAGTGACAGGTTTAGACAGGGAAACCAAGAGACGTCAATGCGGGGAAATAATGCGTCCGCTAAGGGATAACGGACGCCGTCGGACGTTTATACCGGTGCGCTGTAGCTGATTTCGCCGATCTGGCAGTTGAGGCTTACCTGATAGGTTTTATCGGTGTGATCGCCACGCACTTTCAGCGGGATATTCCATCGGGCGTTATCACCGCTGATGCTGTCCGTCACCACCCAGGCCACCGGTGTCGACGTGCCGAGCACTTTTTTATCCGCATCCCAGCGCGGGATGCGGTTTTGCAGGAAATCACGTTTGACCAGCGCCGCCACATCATCTTTGGTGGCCGTGGAACATGGCGTGATGGTGGCCGTTCTGACTTCCGCATCATCAGCCTGCGCGACCTGGCTCAGTCCGCTCATTCCTGCTACTGCCATCACAACGCCTAAGATTATCTTTTTCATCGTTCGTCTTCCTGTCTTTGTCGTTCATTGAGTTGACCTTACCGGACAATATCCCTACTCAAAATAAGGTCATCACCTGCGTCAGATAATATAATCCTCAACAAGGCAATAACACAACATTAACAATATGACGTTCAACGCAAAGCGAAAAGAAAATCTGTCAGCGCAGGATAATGGCTTTGCAATTCTTGCCTTTGATTTTCCCTTCCTGCAAACGTTGCAGTGCTTTCTTCGCGCTTTTCTGGCGGATCGCCACATAAGCATGCACCGGGAACATATCGATTTTACCGACTTCAGCGGCGGTCAGCCCGGCATCACCGGTCAGCGCGCCCAGAATATCACCGGGACGGATTTTGGCTTTACGGCCACCGTCAATGCACAGGGTCGCCATTTCAGGATCCAGTGCCACCGGCGCGGCGGCCAGTGCCTGTGCAGCGGGCTGCCAGGTAAACCGCTGGCGGGTGTAATCTTCCAGCGCGGTCACACGCGGCATTTCCTGCGGCGTCACCAGGCTGACCGCCAGACCGCTCGTCCCTGCGCGACCGGTACGGCCCACGCGGTGAACGTGAACTTCCGGATCGAAAGAGAGTTCGTAGTTGATCACCAGACCTAACTGTTTGATGTCCAGTCCACGCGCCGCCACGTCTGTCGCCACCAGCACACGGCAACTGCCGTTGGAGAAACGCACCAGCACGCGGTCGCGGTCACGCTGTTCAAGGTCACCGTTCAGCGCCAGCGCACTGATGCCTTTTGCCTTCAGGTCATCACAGACATCCTGACAATCGCGTTTGGTGTTACAGAACACCACGCAGGAGGTCGGCTGATGCTGATACAGCACCGCAGCCAGCAGAGATAAACGTTGCTGCTTACCGGCTTCGATGAAGATCTGCTGAATATCAGCAATGTCGTCTTCACCTTCGATTTCCACTTTCAGCGGCTGACGCTGGAATTTGGAACTGATGCGCTCGATGCCGTCCGGATAGGTCGCGGAGAACAGCAGCGTCTGGCGGTTTTGCGGCGTATAGCTCACCACATCTTCGATGTCTTCGCTAAAGCCCATGTCCAGCATGCGGTCGGCTTCATCCAGCACCAGCACTTTCAGCTCGTCCAGTTTCAGCGTGCCCTTGCGCAGATGCTCCTGAATACGTCCCGGCGTACCGACCACAATGTGCGGCGGATGCACCAGTGATTCGAGCTGAGGCCCGATCGCCTGCCCCCCGCAAAGGGTGAGGATTTTGATGTTCTGGGTAAAACGCGCCAGACGGCGTAATTCTTTGCTGACCTGATCGGCCAGTTCGCGGGTCGGACACAGGACCAGAGCCTGCGCCACAAACTGTGAAACGGTGATGCTGTTCAGCAAACCGATACCGAAGGCGGCGGTTTTACCGCTGCCGGTTTTGGCTTTGGCGCGGACGTCCTGACCCAGCAGGATGGCGGGCAACGACGCTTCCTGAATCGGGGTCATTTCGGTGTAACCCAGTTCATTCAGGTTAGAAAGTTGCTCAGCGGGTAATGTCAGGGCGGAAAAGGAATGCGTGCTCAAGGCGATAACTCTTTATGTGAGGCAAAAATCGGGGCAGCGGCAGGATGTCTGACGCCATGGTTTGGGTAAATGATAACAGAGACGCCCGCAGACTGCCTTAAACGGCAGAAAACGGACCGAAAAAATTCGCTAAACCCGGCTTTTCTCCCCGACGTAAATTTAGCGGCGATGCCGCGCAATCGTTTTCGTCGGCATTAATTTCAGATATACTGCGCGCCGAAATTCCTATTTTCCCTCACACAGATCTGGGTACGAAGCTATGTTAACCATTGGTACTGCACTGCGCACCGGCGCCACCCGCGTCATGTTATTAGGCTCTGGCGAGCTGGGCAAAGAAGTGGCGATCGAATGCCAGCGTCTTGGTCTGGAAGTGATCGCCGTCGATCGCTACGCCGACGCACCGGCGATGCAGGTCGCCCACCGCAGCCACGTTATTAACATGCTGGACGGCGACGCACTGAAACAGGTTATCGAAAGCGAACGTCCTGATTTTATCGTGCCGGAAATCGAAGCCATTGCCACCAGCATGCTGGTCGAGCTGGAAAAACAGGGCCACAACGTGGTGCCGTGTGCCGAAGCAACACGCCTGACCATGAACCGCGAAGGCATCCGCCGTCTGGCCGCTGAGACGCTGCAACTGCCGACCTCGACATACCAGTTTGCTGATAACGAAGACACTTTCCGTCAGGCCATCGACACCATCGGCTACCCGTGCATTATCAAACCGGTCATGAGTTCTTCCGGTAAAGGCCAGAGCCTGATCCGTGGTGCCGATCAGTTGCAGGCGGCGTGGGATTACGCCCAGCAAGGCGGCCGTGCGGGCGGCGGACGTGTGATTGTGGAAGGTCTGGTGAAGTTTGATTTTGAAATCACCCTGCTGACGATCAGCGCCGTTGACGGCATTCACTTCTGTGCGCCCATCGGCCACCGTCAGGAAGACGGTGACTACCGCGAATCCTGGCAGCCACAGCAGATGACCGAACTGGCGTTACAGCGCGCGAAAGACATCGCAGAAAAAGTGGTGAAGGCGCTCGGCGGCAAAGGTCTGTTCGGTGTTGAGCTGTTTGTGTGCGGCGATGAGGTGATCTTCAGCGAAGTGTCGCCACGTCCGCACGATACCGGCATGGTGACCCTGATTTCACAGGATTTGTCCGAGTTTGCCCTGCATGTGCGTGCGTTCCTCGGTCTTCCGGTGGGCAATATCCGCCAGTTTGGCCCGGCCGCCTCTGCCGTTATCCTGCCGGAACTGACCAGCAATAACGTCACCTTTACCGGACTGGAAAATGCACTGACCGGTTATAACCAGATCCGTCTGTTCGGTAAGCCGGAAATCAGCGGTAAACGCCGTCTGGGTGTGGCACTGGCGATTGCTGACAACGTGGAAGACGCGGTGGAACGCGCCAAACAGGCGGCGGCTGCGGTGGTTGTTAAAGGCTAAGCGATTCGTTGTTCTGAGTCGAAAAAGAGACGAAAAAAAAACCGGACGCCTGAAAAGGGTCCGGTTTTTCTTTGCGGGGAATAACCTCCCCGGCCAGCGACTTATTCGTCTTCGTCATCAAAAATGACGGTGACGCGATCGCCTTTGTGCGATTCGCGGATTTCTGCTGCTACGGTCGCAATGGCTTCGCCGCTGCTCATACCGGTTTCCATTAACTGGCGGATACGATCGGCGGCCTGTTCTTGTTCATGATGCGATAATGAAGGCATACCTGTCAGCATGGGAGTGTCCTGTTGTACTGGGTGAAAATAAAAGCCCGCACGGTGCGCGGCTGCACAGTATACGCCTTATCAGCGCAATTCGCCTGCGCTGCTTTCAGGCCCTCCGATCTGTGTTAGGATCCGGATAAAATACGCCATCGCGCCAGAGAATCTCAGACCTGTCATGCAATCCGCTCAATCCGTTGTTTTTCATTCATTGCCTTATCAGCCCGATGCCTTAACAGAACGCTTCGCGCCACTTTCCGCCCTGCCGTGGGCGATGTTGCTGCATTCCGGTTCGGCGCAGCATCAGCATAACCGTTTCGATATTCTGGTGGCCGATCCGCTGATCACGCTGACCACCCGCGGCGGCCTGACGCAGATTGACCACCAGGGCGTGACGGAATCGCGGGCTGAGGAGCCTTTTGCTTTGCTGGAAGAACAACTCGCGGTGGCAGGATTGCGGGCTGAAAGCTCTCCAGATTTTCCTTTTCTGGGCGGCGCGCTGGGGCTGTTTGGCTATGATCTGGGACGCCGTGTCGAAACCCTGCCTGAGACGGCAGAACGCGATATCGATCTGCCGGATATGGCGGTGGGGATATATGACTGGGCGCTGATTGCCGATCACCACTTACAGCGTCTGACGCTGATTTGCCACGGTGACGCCGCCGGACGTTTACGCTGGCTGGCGCAATATCCGCACGCGCCTTCTGCTGCTCCGTTCCGTCTGCGTGCGCCGTGGCAGGCCAATATGAGCCGCGAGGAATATGGCGCAAAATTCCGCCAGATTCAGGAATACATTCACAGCGGCGACTGCTACCAGATCAATCTGGCGCAGCGATTTTCCACCCATTACAGCGGCGATGAATGGCAGGCGTTCCTGCGACTGAATCAGGCCAACCGCGCGCCCTTCTCGGCTTTCCTGCGGCTGCCGGAAAATGCCGTGCTCTGCCTTTCTCCCGAGCGTTTTATCTGGCTGAAAGACCATCAGATCCAGACCCGTCCGATTAAAGGCACGCTGCCACGTTGTGAAGATCCGGCGGAAGATGCCCGGCAGGCGGAACGTCTGGCGGCCTCGGAGAAAGACCGCGCCGAGAACCTGATGATTGTCGATTTACTGCGTAACGATATTGGCCGCGTGGCGACGCCCGGCAGCGTGCGGGTGCCGGAATTATTTGTGGTTGAACCCTTTCCCGCCGTCCATCATCTGGTCAGCACCATCACCGCTCAGTTGCCGCCAACCTGTCATGCCAGCGCCTTGCTGCGCGCCTGCTTCCCCGGCGGTTCCATTACCGGCGCACCGAAAGTACGGGCGATGGAAATTATCGAAGAACTTGAACCGCAACGGCGCAACGGCTACTGCGGCAGCATCGCTTATCTGAGTTGCTGCGGCACGATGGACAGCAACATTACCATCCGCACCTTGCTCACCGCACAGGGCAAAATTTACTGCTGGGCGGGAGGCGGGATTGTCGCAGACAGTCAGGAACAGGCGGAATATCAGGAAACTTTTGATAAGATTGCCCGTATTCTGCCGGAATTAGGAGACATCCAGCCGTGACAATGCCGGAACAACTTGCGCCAGTAACGACATTCTCACCTGCCGTGGAGGCGTTCATTCTGCGCTTTCAGTTGCAGCAGCCGCGCCAGCCTGTACCGGCGTTGCGCGGAACCCGTCATGCCGCCGTGTTGATCCCGATTATATGCCGCCCCGAACCGACGTTGTTACTGACGCGCCGTTCTGATCAGTTGCGTAAACACGCCGGTCAGGTGGCGTTTCCGGGCGGAGCCGCGGATGCCACCGATGCCTCGATTATTGCCACCGCATTACGTGAAGCGCAGGAAGAGGTCGCCATCCCGCCCGAGTTTGTTCATGTATTAGGCACGCTTTCGCCGCAGGACAGCAGCAGCGGTTTTCAGGTGACGCCGGTCGTCGGTCTGTTACCGGTGGATGTGCCGCTGCATCCGGCGGAAGATGAAGTCGCCGAGCTGTTCGAAATGCCGTTGCAGGAAGCCTTTGATCTCGCACGTTATCATCCTCTGGATATTCACCGCCGGGGCATACATCACCGGGTGTATTTATCCTGGTATCAGCAGCAATTTGTCTGGGGACTCACGGCGGGAATTATCCGTCAGCTGGCCCGGCAGGTTGAAGTCTGACCTCTCTGATTACATTACGATCACACTTTTGCATCAAATAAGTTTATTTCATGCGAAAAATGAAACTTTTGCCTCTCAGCCCTTTTAAACTATAAGTCTGTCCATAAGAACAAGAGACCCGTCCATAAGGACAACCTCTGCTGTGTTCATTGATGGAAGTCAGGGATCCCGTTCCCTGCCGCAATCTATTACAGGAGTATTCGACGTGATTAGCGTTTTCGACATGTTCAAGGTCGGGATTGGCCCTTCCAGTTCCCATACTTTGGGCCCGATGAAAGCAGGGAAACAGTTCGCTGATGACCTGCTGGAAAAGGGCATGATGCCTGCCGTTACGCGTGTCGCCGTGGACGTTTTTGGTTCTTTGTCCCTGACCGGCAAAGGCCACCACACAGATATCGCCATTATTTTAGGCCTGGCGGGTAACCAGCCAGACACCGTCGACATTGACGGCATTCCCCATTTTATCCGCGACGTTGAGCAACGTGAGCGCCTGCCGTTGGGCACAACCCAGCACGAAGTCGATTTCCCACGCGATACCGGCATGGTATTTCGCGGGGAGAATTTGCCGCGTCACGAGAACGCCATGCAAATCCACGCCTTCGCGGGCGACAAGATGATTTACAGCAAGACGTATTACTCTGTCGGCGGCGGTTTTATTGTTGATGACGAGCATTTCGGCCAGCCGGTACTCGACGAAGTGACCGTGCCGTACAGCTTTAATTCGGCCAGTGAAATGCTGGCAAAATGTAAGGAAACCGGGCTGTCATTATCCGGTCTGGTGATGAAAAACGAGCTGGCTCAGCACAGCAAACAGGACATCGAGCAGTATTTCGAGAAGATCTGGCACACCATGCAAGCGTGTATCGATCGCGGCCTGAATACCGAAGGTGTGTTGCCCGGTCCGCTGCGGGTGCCGCGTCGTGCTTCTGCCCTGCGGCGGATGCTGGTGTCAAATGATAAACTGTCCAGCGACCCGATGAACGTCATCGACTGGGTGAATATGTTTGCGCTGGCAGTTAACGAAGAGAATGCCGCAGGCGGACGTGTGGTCACCGCGCCAACCAACGGGGCGTGCGGCATTGTTCCGGCGGTTCTGGCCTATTACGATCAGTTTATTCAGTCGGTCAGCCCGGACATTTATCTGCGTTACTTCCTGACCTCCGGCGCGATCGGTATTCTGTATAAAATGAACGCCTCTATTTCCGGTGCGGAAGTCGGTTGTCAGGGCGAAGTCGGTGTGGCCTGTTCGATGGCGGCGGCGGGTCTGACGGAACTGCTGGGCGGAAGCCCGGAGCAAGTCTGCGTCGCGGCTGAAATTGGTATGGAACACAATCTGGGTTTAACCTGCGACCCGGTCGCCGGACAGGTTCAGGTGCCATGCATCGAACGCAATGCCATTGCGTCAGTGAAAGCCATTAACGCCGCCCGTATGGCGTTACGCCGCACCAGCGAGCCAAGAGTGTCACTGGATAAAGTCATTGAGACGATGTACGAAACCGGTAAAGACATGAACGCTAAATACCGTGAAACCTCACGCGGTGGTCTGGCAATCAAGGTTCAGTGCGACTGATTTTGTCGCTTTCCTGCGGTGCATCAGGGTGCGTGTTTTTTAACCAGTTCACCGCAGGAAATACCATTACGGGGGAAGCAGGCAGCAATAAAACCTTCGCTAACAACAACCTGTTGTATTATCAAGATATAATAGTTGTGACACTTGCTTTCTACCCTGCACGTACGGCATGCTGATTTCCGCCTGATTTTTCCCGTTCAGAGCGCCCTGCGTTTTACAGCTAATCTCAATAATAATTTAATGGCTGTCACGCACCGGTAACCCCTTAAAAATAATAATTTTGACCTGCATTAATACGGGATAAAAGGATTAGAACGATGCTGTTCTCCCAGACCGGACTGGCGAAGTATCGCTACTATCGCATTGCGCTCGCCAGTGCAATGGGGATATGTACGCTGCTTCTGACCCTTGGCATTCGTATTTACGAACAAGCTCAGGTCATTGCCGAAGACCAACAACGCGTGGCAATTCACACCGTTGAAAAATTAGAAAAGTTGCTTGAGCCTGCTTCCCCGGCGGGAAGAACCCTTCCTGTCGATCAAACCCTCAGCTGTGCGGCGTTGCAACCCGTGATGCAGCAGACCGTCGCACGCATGCAGACGTTGCGTTCCATCAGCCTGGTCAGTGACGGCAAAATCATCTGTTCCAGCCTGGTGGGTACGCTGGATCTGAGCTTCAGTAAAACCCTGCCTTCTCTGGCGCAGGGTAAAACCCAGCTTGAACTTCGCGCGTCGAAATGGAGCCGCGTGGACACGCCGACGCTGGTGCTCTGGCAGCCGACTACGCCGGATAACCTCAACGGTGAACTGTTTGTTTATAACATCGGGATTTTGTCGAATTTCCTGCTCGAACCCCAGCCACCTTACGCCAGTCACATTGTGTTAAATGTCGGCAAGCAAAATCTCGAGTACGGTAAAAATACCATCGTCACCAACAGCGCCCTGCCGCAACCGCCGCTGCTGAGTTCGCAATCGAAGAAATATGATTTTTCCGTGTCCATTTACGGCGAAGAAGCCAGCACGCTGGCCTGGGGAGAACTGCTTTCCCATCTGCCGCTGTCGCTTCTGATCAGTCTGCTGACCGCTACGGCGGTGTATCTGCTTTCGGGAAGCCGTATCAGTCTGGCCTACCCGATCAGCCACGGTATTTCACACCGCGAATTTAAAGTCTATTGCCAGCCGATCATTAACAGCACGGATGGTCGCTGCATCGGTGTGGAAACGCTGATGCGCTGGAAAAACCGCCGTCAGGAATGGGTCTCACCGGATGTGTTTATTCCGCTCGCGGAACAACATGGCTTGATCATCTCGCTGACGCGCTATCTCATCAGAACCGTTGCCGAGAATCTGGCCGTCTTTCCGGCCACACCGGGTTTCTATGTCAGTATTAATGTCGCGGCACAGCACTTTAATAATATGGAAATCGTGGACGATATTCGCCAGCTCTGGCTGCCAGCGCAGCCTTCGGTTTCCCTGATGCTGGAGCTGACCGAGCGGACCCGTTTGCAGGAGTTGCGGGCGGCAGAGATTGCGCAGCTAAAAGAAATGGGCATTCTGCTGGCCATTGACGATTTCGGTACCGGCCACAGTTCACTGAGTTATCTCAAGACGCTGAATCCGGACGTGCTGAAAATTGACCAGGCCTTTACCGCGTCGATTGGTACCGATGCCATCAACGCGACGGTGACGGATACGATCATCACGCTGGCGCAGCGCCTCAATCTGAAGCTGATTGCTGAAGGGGTGGAAACCCGCGAACAGGTGGATTATCTGCGTAAACGCAAGGTCGATTCTTTGCAGGGCTATTATTTTGCCCGTCCGATGCCCATCGAAGTGTTCCCGATCTGGCTGGAGCGTTATAAGAAATCCACCCAGAATATGCCGTTGCAGGATAATCCTGATCTGGCCTGAAGGCAGGAAACCGGCTTTCCCTCACCCCTGCAAACGACCATAAAAAACGGCGACCGAAGTCGCCGTTTTACATACCGAAATAAAGCCCCGTTACTGGTCTTCATCCCATTCGTTTTCTGACTTCATCCGCGTAATGCGCACGCGCTCAATGCGGTATTCCGACACATCCAGGATCTCAAAGTGCAGCGACGCCATCTCGATCACTTCGCCCGCAACCGGCATCTGACCTGATTTTGACAGCAACAGGCCGGCAAGTGAGGCAAAATCGTCGTCAGGATTGACCAGCGTTTTGACGTCGAGGATTTGCTGCAACAGGTGTAAATCGGTCCCGCCTTTGGCAATCCACGCATCGCCATCCGCCACAACGTCCGGCGTTTCATCTTCGTCAGGGAATTCCCCTGCGATGGCTTCAAGAACGTCCAGCGGCGTCACCAGCCCCTGAATCACACCAAACTCGTTGCTGACCACCACCAGACGGCCTTTCGCCTTGCGCAGAACCGCCAGCAGATTGATGACATCCATGGTTTCCGGCACCACAATCGGCGGCGTTTTTTCAGCAAACGCCACAATGCTTTCACCCATTTCCAGCGCCACCAGCAGATCTTTCGCCCGCACCACGCCGATCACATCATCCAGCGAATGACGGCAGATCGGGAACAGGCTGTGCGGCGTATCCAGCAGCTGACTGCGGATTTCTGCCGGAGACTTTTCACAGTCGACCCACGAAATCTCGGTGCGCGGCGTCATGATGCTGCGAAGTGAACGTGAGGCCAGCGTCAGCACCCCGGTGATCATGTGACGTTCTTCTTCTGCGAAGGTTTCACCGGCAGGCAATACCACGCCCGCAGGTTCATCTTCATGCTCATTCTGGCGTTTCCCGCCCATCAGTCGCTGAATCGCCTCGGCGGTACGCTCACGCATCGGACGGCTGGACTGACTTTTCAGGAAATTACGGCGCGCAATCTGGTTGAACAATTCAATCAGAATCGAGAAACCAATCGCCGCGTACAGATAGCCTTTCGGAATGTGAAAACCGAAACCTTCCGCGATCAGGCTCAGACCAATCATCAGCAGGAAACTGAGACACAGCACCACCACGGTCGGATGATTGTTCACAAACCGCGTCAGCGATTTCGACGCCAGCAGCATCACGCCCATGGCAATCACCACGGCGGTCATCATGACAGCCAGGTTGTTCACCATGCCGACGGCGGTGATCACCGCATCAAGAGAGAAGACGGCGTCCAGCACCACAATCTGCGCCACGACGGCCCAGAAACTGGCGTAGCCGCGGTTCGGTGCGCCATGCTCATCATGCCCTTCCAGCCGTTCGTGCAGTTCGGTGGTGGCTTTAAACAGCAGGAATATCCCCCCGACCAGTAAGATCAGATCACGTCCTGAGAAGCTGAACTGCGCAATACTGAACAGCGGCGTGGTCAGTTTGACCATCCACGAGATCAGCGACAGCAAGCCTAAACGCATGATCAGCGCCAGTGAAAGGCCGATGATACGGGCTTTATCACGCTGTTTCGGCGGCAGTTTATCGGCAAGAATCGCAATAAATACCAGGTTGTCGATGCCCAGAACGATTTCCAGCACGACAAGTGTCAGCAAACCGACCCAGATTGAAGGGTCCATCAGAAATTCCATGTCAGACTCCGCAATGAGTGATAGAAAAAAGACGCACAAAAACGCGATACGCCAGGCTGTCAGATGACCGTCCGGGGGTATGAGCTGCAAATTCAGCGGATGAAAGCGGTTTCAGTGCGGCAGAAATCAGGCCCATTGGGGCAGATTTGCCGGGGATCGTGAAGGTGAAAAGCGAAGAATAGTGACGTCGGTGACAGTCCATAGGGAGGGCTGAGGCCCGGTACTCCTGTTCAATGATTCGGAAAATCACTCTATCAGGAATGATTATTTGAAGAAAGTGTGTTTTTTTACCTTCAGCATCATTTTGAAACATCTATGCTATTTTATTGTGCGGTGTGAAAGCGTATTCACAATACGTCGTTCAATAACGGACAGTCGTCACAAAAATTATTTTTTCGCACACTAAAATAAATCACGTCGTACAACCTTTTGAGGTTCTGCCACTTTACTGTTTCGCAGTCTTATCAGAAATTAAGGAATGCTAGTACGCAGGGAGTGCCCTGTCCGCCTCAGGAATAAAAACGGGCGGATATCATCAGCACCATTACTTATGTGCATAACTCTTTCCAAGAGTTAACAGAGGAGGTAGCGAGTGAGTATTGCTATTATCATCGGCACGCACGGGTCAGCAGCTGAGCAGCTGCTGAAAACAGCGGAAATGATTTTAGGTGAACAGGATAATGTCGCCTTTATTGATTTCGTTCCCGGCGAGAACGCCGAAACCCTGATCGAAAAGTACACGGCAAAGTTGGGTGGTTTAGACACCAGCAGCGGCGTCCTTTTCCTGGTCGACACCTGGGGTGGCAGCCCGTTTAATGCCGCCAGCCGTATTGTTGTCGATAAGGAAAATTACGAAGTTGTCACCGGTGTAAACATCCCGATGCTGGCAGAGACTTTCATGGCACGTGATGACAATCCTTCCTTCGCGGAACTGGTTGGCATTGCTGTAGAAACAGGTCGCATCGGCGTGAAGGCGCTGAAAGCCCCTGAACCTGCTGCCCAGGCCCCTGTTGCCGCCCCTGCGCCAAAAGCAGCCGCCCCGGCTAAACCTGCCGGTCCGAACGACCATATGAAAATCGGCCTCGCCCGTATCGATGACCGTTTGATTCATGGCCAGGTCGCGACCCGCTGGACCAAAGAAACCAACGTGACCCGCATTATTGTTGTCAGCGACGAAGTGGCTGCCGATACCGTGCGTAAAACGTTGCTGACTCAGGTTGCTCCTCCTGGTGTTACCGCACACGTCGTCGACGTCGCGAAAGCTATCCGTGTCTGGGATAACCCTAAATACGCTGGCGACCGCGTCATGTTCCTGTTCACTAACCCGACTGACGTTCTGCGTCTGGTTGAAGGTGGGGTGAACATTACCTCCGTCAATATCGGTGGTATGGCATTCCGTCAGGGCAAAACACAGGTCAATAACGCCGTGTCGGTCGACGAAAAAGATATCGAAGCGTTCCGTAAACTGAACGAAAAAGGTATCGAACTTGAAGTGCGTAAAGTCTCTACTGACTCACGCCTCAAGATGATGGATCTCATTAATAAGATGAATTAATAAGTGCATCGCGTTTTGCAGATTCCCTCAACGTTATCTGTCTGATGTGCCTGTTTATACTCAGCGTCCTTTGGTCATAGGAGAAGTGCAATGGAGATCACCACACTACAAATTGTGCTGATATTTATTGTTGCATGTATTGCCGGGATGGGTTCGATCCTGGATGAATTTCAGTTTCACCGTCCGTTAGTTGCCTGTACTTTGATCGGTTTTGTTCTTGGTGATGTGAAAACCGGGATCATCATCGGGGGTACTCTGGAAATGATCGCGCTTGGCTGGATGAACATCGGTGCTGCTGTTGCCCCGGATGCCGCCCTCGCCTCTATCATCTCCACCATTCTGGTTATCGCAGGCGGACAGTCTGTCGGTGCCGGTATCGCACTGGCTATTCCTCTGGCAGCCGCAGGCCAGGTGTTAACCATCATCGTTCGTACCATTACCGTTGCCTTCCAGCACGCAGCCGATAAGGCCGCTGAAAAAGGTAATCTGAGCGCGATCAGCTGGATCCACGTTTCGGCGCTGGTTCTGCAGGCAATGCGTATTGCTATCCCTGCCGTGATTGTTGCCGTTTCTGTCGGTACTGCCATCGTTCATGATCTGCTGGCCTCTATCCCTGAAGTGGTCACCAACGGTCTGAACATCGCCGGTGGTATGATCGTCGTGGTTGGTTACGCCATGGTCATTAACATGATGCGTGCTGGCTACCTGATGCCGTTCTTCTACCTCGGTTTCGTGACCGCTGCATTCACCAACTTCAACCTGGTTGCCCTGGGTGTGATTGGTGTGGTGATGGCAGTTCTCTACATCCAGTTGAGCCCGAAATACAACAAGTCTGCGCAAGCAGCGGCTGCACCGGGTGTTAACGATCTCGACAACGAATTGGATTAAGGGTGAAGGACATGGTTGATCAAACTGCAGTTAAAAAACTCACGGCCAGCGATATTCGCGGTGTGTTTATGCGCTCCAACCTTTTCCAGGGGTCATGGAACTTCGAACGTATGCAGGCGCTTGGCTTCTGCTACTGTATGGTGCCTGCCATTCGTCGTCTGTACCCTGAAAATAACGACGATCGCAAAGCGGCCATCAAACGCCACCTGGAATTCTTTAACACCCATCCTTACGTTGCAGCCCCGGTACTGGGTGTAACGCTGGCGATGGAAGAACAGCGTGCCAACGGCGCACCTATCGACGACGCGGCCATCAACGGCCTGAAAGTCGGTCTGATGGGGCCTCTGGCCGGTGTGGGTGACCCGATCTTCTGGGGTACTGTACGTCCGGTGTTTGCTGCACTGGGTGCGGGTATCGCGATGACCGGCAGCCTGCTGGGTCCGTTGCTGTTCTTCGTTCTGTTTAACCTTGTACGCTTGCTGACCCGCTACTACGGCGTGTCTTATGGCTACAAAAAAGGTGTCGATATCGTTAACGATATGGGCGGCGGCTTCCTGCAAAAACTGACCGAGGGGGCGTCAATTCTCGGCCTCTTTGTCATGGGGGCACTGGTTAATAAATGGACGCACGTTAACATTCCGCTGGTGGTGTCGAAAATCACCGATCAGACCGGCCATACCACCGTCACTACCGTCCAGACCATTCTGGATCAGCTGATGCCGGGTCTGGTACCGTTGCTGCTGACCTTCGGTTGTATGTGGCTGTTGCGTAAGAAAGTGAATGCGTTGTGGATCATCGTTGGCTTCTTCGCCATCGGTATCTTCGGTTACTGGATTGGCCTGCTGGGTCTCTGATAACCTCTGAAGCCGGGGAAATTTTCCCCGGCTTTTTTGTTTCTGTCGTTTGTCTTTTGCTGATTTTTACCTTGCTTTGCCTGATGGCTGTTAGCTGGAGTTTTCATGTCTGTTACTGATATCGTCCTCGCCCTTTTTACTCTCCTGTTGCTTGCCTACGCCATCTACGATGAGTTCATCATGGGCACCCGAAATGGCAAAACGCGTCTGCGGGTAAACCTGCGCCGCCGCAACCGGCTCGATTCGATTATCTTCATCGGCCTTCTGGCGATTCTGCTTTATAACAATATCCATGCGAATGGCACCGTTATTACCAATTATTTGCTGATCGGTCTGGCGCTGATTGCTTTCTATCTTTCTTTTATTCGCTGGCCAAAAATGCTCTTCAAACCGCAGGGTTTTTATTTCGCCAATACCTTCATCACCTATGACCGCATCCGCAGTATGAATCTTTCAGAAGACGGCATTCTGGTATTTGAATTAGAACAGAAAAAATTATTAATCCGCGTCAACGAACTGGACGATTTGGAAAGGATCTATAAAATTATGGTTGATAATCAATAGATTGAATATAAATCACAGGTTATCAGTTATAGCACAGCGCATATTCACGATAATTCCGTTTAACCCTGTAAATAGCAATGATGTTAAATACCCTGTCAGCAAAGGTGTTATTTCAACGCAAGAGGGTGTTATTTAAAAACCCTGTTTTATTTGGTGTTGTCCTGAATAAAAATGCTGTGATAAGGTGACGCCTTCATTTGAGGGCTATTCTCGTGAACTTATCCGCTACGCTTATTCTGGCTTTTGGTATGTCTTTGGACGCCTTTGCGGTATCCATTGGTAAAGGTGCCGTCCTCACTCGCCCTTGTTTTCGCGAAGCCCTTCGCACCGGCCTGATTTTCGGTGTCATCGAAGCCATCACACCGCTGATTGGCTGGGGCCTTGGCCTGGTCGCCAGCCAGTACATCATGGCATGGAGTCACTGGGTCGCGTTTACCCTGTTATTTCTACTCGGCGCGAGGATGATATTCGAAGGCTTAAAGGATAAGCCGGATGAGAACCTGACCCTGGCCAGCCGGCATGGCTTCTGGATCCTCGCCGCCACCGCCACGGGCACCAGTCTCGATGCACTGGCTATCGGGGTCGGGTTAGCTCTGCTCGAAGTGAACATCATTCATACCGCCTTATTTATCGGCATGGCGACCATGGTGATGTCTACGCTTGGGATGATGATAGGACGTTTTATCGGCCCGCTGTTAGGCAAATGGGCCGAAGTGTTGGGAGGCGTGGTAATGATCGGAATAGGCGCGAGTATCCTGCTGGAACATCCGGGATTTTTACACTGATACGCGCTGATGTATCCTGATCAGGAAATCAGTTTCGCACTCAAAGGCTGTCTGAGCCTTTAAACTGGCCATCACCTCCTCCGTTGCCCGCCAAGCAAAAGGCGTCATCTGCAACAAATCAAACGCTTCTGCGCCTGCAAGGGTCATGTTATAGGCCAGAGTCTCGGTGCTTATCCGTTCAAAACCTTCGAGTTGTTCATCCAGATCAGCGTGCAGTTGCACATCCTGATAAATCAGCCCTTTCAGCTGGTATAAATGTCGCGGCCCCGGTGCCACCGTGATCACCAACCCCCCCGGTTTTATCGCCCGGTGCAACTCCTGCGCCTTACAAGGGGCATAGATACGGATGACGGCATCCAGCGAGCCGTCGGCAAAGGGCAGCCGGTGGCTGGAGGCCACACAAAAAGACACATCGTGGTAGCGTTTAGACGCGTAACGGATAGCCACTTTCGCCACGTCCAGCCCGAAGACCTTCAGCGCCCGGCGTTGCATCAGCCGTCCGGCAAAGGCGGCGGTGTAATACCCTTCCCCGCAGCCGATATCCAGCAGCGTGTCCGCCGTCTGGGGTATCACCTCATCCAAGATATCCGTCAGACGGTCACGCAGAGGCTGATAGTGTCCGGCATCCAGAAAGGCCCGACGCGATACCATCATTTCAGTGCTGTCTCCGGGCTGCTTTGAGCGTTTGTGCTGCACGGGCATCAGATTGACATATCCCTCTTTCGCATTATCAAACTGATGATTAGCCGGGCAACGCCATTGCTGGCCTGCCAGCTCAAGCGGCTGGAAACAAAGTGGACACTGATAAGTCATGCGGAAAACCTGCAAGGAAAGTCTGAGGGAGCGAAAATTCGCGATAGTGCTAAGTCTAAAGAAGGTATCTGAGTGTTGCAACTGCTGGAAAAACCCGTCAAATGGTGGCTACACTGATGCCATCACATTTTACTCACCGAGACACGAGATGAGTGACCACTCCGTTTTACTCAGTCATATACCCGGTATTTTGCATGGCTTCGGCGACAAACAGGCTTTGCTCCCTGCGCATCTGCAGGCCTATGAAGCCTCCCGCCCGGAAAAAAAACAGGTTCATGGCACCCGCATTGTGGATGTCACGGAGGCGGGTCAGGAATGCGGTGAAGCCGATGGTTTCATCACCTCGAAGCCGGGCATCCTTCTGGCTGTGTTTACCGCTGACTGCCTGCCGCTGATTTTCAGCCGCAAGGATGGCAAAGAAGTGGCGGCGGTGCATGCAGGCTGGCGGGGGTTAATCGACGGTATTTTGGAAAAAATGGCACAGCGGATTAATCAGACAAGTGATACCGCATCGTGGTCTGTGGCGATCGGCCCGGCGGCGGCGGCCTGCTGTTATGAAGTCAGTCAGGAGCTGATCGATACCTTTATGCAGCGTCTTGATTTGCCGCCTTCACTCATTTCCCCCCGCCACCGGCATCTTAATTTGGCCGCCATTGCGGAAGCGAAACTTCGGGCGCTGGGCTTTGCCGATATCGACCTTACAGGTGGCTGCACTATTTGCTCCCCTGATGCGGCGGGCAGCGGCTTCAGATACACCAGCTTTCGGCGCAACAGCCATCAGCGGGCGAAAGACCCGTCACATCCGGGCATCAGCGGTCGTAATCAGCAATCGGGGATCATCATTCTCTGAGACTGTATCGCAGAGACAAAAAAACCCGCCTTGGCGGGTTTTTTTACAGCTGACGCTGCTTAGATTGCAGTTACGTTAACTGCTGACGGGCCTTTCTGGCCGTCCTGGATTTCGAACTCTACGTTCTGGCCTTCAGCCAGAGTTTTGAAGCCGTTACCCTGGATTGCAGAGAAGTGTACGAACACGTCTTTGCTGCCGTCAGCAGGAGTAATGAAACCGAAACCTTTAGACTCGTTGAACCACTTAACTTGACCTTTGATCTTTGCCATCTTGAGTATTTCCTTTGGATTGTTTAAACCGCCCTGCGGCGTTACATAGACAAACTAGAGTCGTTACTGCTTGAGGCACTAAGATTAGAATCGGCAGAGAAGCGGTATTCAACGTGAACGTCTTTACTCAGAACTTCTATACTGAAAATGCCACACATATACAGAACTGTACCTCGTTTTACCCAGATGCGTTATCACATACTCTGAATTCGATGGCAAGCCATTTTTAATCAGTGATGGACATGTCGCACATATTTGAGCCGGTTAAAGGCACTTCGTGTTCAGTTATGCTGAAATATGTTGATAGACATGCTTTTTTCTGCTTTGCAGTTTTACCTGCATATCAAACAAAACAATAACGACCTGTTTTGATTATTGATCATTTAATGCAGAACCGTAAGCGTAAAAATTAGCTTTATTTGAATTTTTATTGTCAGAGTCTGCCTGAACCGGCTCTCCCTGCCTGCCTTCTGCAGCGCTTGCCAGAGGGTAATCGCAGGGGTCACAGCCCGTCTGGCGGGCATGGTGGACACTTGTGCAACAGAACGGGCAACGGCTTGACGTCATTCCCTGGCAATATGACTGGTTATGCAATAATCAATTACGCCATAGATGGATAAAATGGTGCAAAACAAAGGGAGAAGCGAAATAAATGCACCTAAACTGTGCGCCTGGGCTGAGTGCCGGATAATAGCAAAACTTTTCTTTCCGCAGAGGCAGAGAATTCCAAACGGTCATTCCGTATCACGTCGATTTTTTATCCCGGTGTTTTTGACAATATAATGAATTAAAGTTTGCCACTTGGTTAAATCGCCATAACAGTTTGCAAACACCTTCCTTAGTCTTATTCAGATAATAAATATCGTTATAAAAAAATAATATTAATTACCGTGATCTGAATCGCATATTAGCGGTCAATATCCGGAAAGCGGCTCGCAGGTTTCCTCTTTTATCGGTTCACTCGTGGTGCCATGCAGACAACCCTCCGGCAGGATCACCCCTCAGCATAATCCGCTGTTTATCCTGATAAAATGCCAAGTCTCCCCGCCGGGAAAGCGCCAAAAGAGCGGATATAAAGAATTATTCTGCTCAGGGCGATACGGGTGTAGAAAATAATAGCGAGCGAAATGGTGTTGATTAACATTCCCATAACACCTACGGAGTGTAAGTGTTAGGGGAGATTTTATTTAAGTGATAATACTTCTCATTTAATGATTAATGTCCGGGCATTTATCACCGGATTAAGGACAAAATCTAATTCAATCTTTAGAAATACTTGACCCGATTTTTAAAGGTTTGAATTCCATTTCTGGCGACGCACTTTGACTTATCGCTTCCGCTAATTCTCGCAGAGGTTGATCCAGTGAATCATCTGCTAATTCAAAAACACCCCAGTGAATAGGGACGGCTTTTTGACAGCGGAGTTCAGAAAAAACGGTCACCGCCTGCTGCGGGTCCATATGCTGCGCGCTCATGAACCATCTTGGTGCATAGGCGCCGACAGGAATAGCCGCAAAATCAAAAGGCCCCAGACGTTTGCCGATGAGTTCAAACTGGTTGCTGTAACCACTGTCGCCGGAAAAGAAGAAGCGTAACGAAGCATTCCTCACTACCCATCCGCACCACAGCGACTGGTTGCGATCCCACAATGTGCGCATACTCCAGTGGCGCGCAGGCACCGCCGATAGGGTGAGATCGCCAAACTGATGCTCCTCCCACCAGTCGAGCTCTTCTATATAACGGGCTCCGCGACGCTCAAGCCAGGGTTTCATGCCTAACGGCACCATAAACTGCACATCGGGAAAACGTCGCAATAATTTGCGCACCGTCGCGCTGTCCAGATGATCATAGTGATTGTGTGAAAACAGCACGACATCAATCGGCGGCAGCTTTTCTACCGTGGCAGCCACCGGGGTTTTCCGTTTCGGCCCGTAAAAACTAAAAGGTGACGCGCGATCGGACAGAGCGGGATCCGTCAGAACATAGCGCCCTGCCACTCGCAGCAGCAAACACGCATGGCCTAAAAACCACAAACGATCATCCGTTCCGCTAAAATCGGCTTCCTGCCACCACTGGCTGATGAAATGGTCATAACCCTTTTCCGGCGGTGCGGGCAGCTGTTGTGCTTTACGTTCTTTGCGCCAGCGCCTGAGATCGCCCTCCTGCCGGTTATGCGGTTCAGTATTGGTAAAACCTTCAGGTGTGTGATGCGCTTTTGAGGGATCGTAATACGGATTTTTACCTGACATAGGACTCCACGGGATAACGATTTTCGTTTTAGACGGCAGTGCAAAACCATAATGAGAATTAATTAGCATACTTACTGAGCACACGACAGGATGAAAGTGAAAGATTATGTGCACGTTTTGTCGCGTTCAGAGGTTAAGGAAACCTTAATAACTGCGTGTTCTACTGGGGATGTTGAAAAGGAGGATACTCATGACCCGGAATACACAAAAAAGCCGCAAGGCATTTGCTTCGCGACTGACACATATCATGCAGATTCAGACACAGTACGGACGACTGTGGCTACGTTCACGCTTTCGCCGGATGTACATTCCGGCTTCACTGAAGATTGTGCTTCTCGCTTCGCTGGGACTTCTGGCCCTGGCACTAACCGGCACTCTGCTGTTGATTCTGGACGCGGTGGCGCTCGTCTCGGGACTCCTCAGACGCCCTTTTCGTCGCGGCAGTTTTCGCCCGCTGATCAGAAAGTCTGTATAACGCAAAACCGTGTCGGCTTGACCCGGCACGGTTTGAGTTTCAGAGAGGCATACCCGATTATCAGGCAGGCATACCACAAAGTTTGGTCAGATTTCTGGCACCGATCATGAGGGTGGCAACATAGGATTGTCTGCGGGTCACGACTTCGACCGCAACACGCGCATCTTTATATTTTATGAGATAGGTTGAGGGCCAGCCCTGGCGACGTTTACCGTAGGCTTTTTCATGACTGTCGATAGCTGCATGAGCAACCACCAGATGGGAGAGAGTTTTATCACCTTTAATGATGCGCTTCATAATGGACTCCGCCTTAGACACAACTGTCAAAATGAGGAAACATTAATCACTTGATACGCATCGCTTTATGCGACGCTTATTCGAATCACTTCTTTGCAAAACTTTGTCACAATCTGAGTATCTCCGCGCTTTTGTTTATACGCAAGTCTTACTAAGCAGGAAACATACCATTGCTGCACGAAGCGGCCTTTTACTTTGCGCCTGCCACTGTCCCTGAGGACTGCTGATCTCCGCCAGCCACAGCGGATCGCTGTGCAACTCTTTAAAATTAATGCTGATTTTGTTGGCGCAGATGATCGGCCAGGCGTCGGAGGGGTTGTTGCAGTAATCTTTTCCTTTCATGCCGCCATAGGGATACCACTTCTCTGGCTCCTCTCCGGTCAGTAAGGCAATGTTGTGGTTCACTTCACTGTCATTTTCTTCAGACCATTTGATCATCGGTTATTCCATCCTGCAAGGCACATGCGTGGAGACTACCGGAGGAATAAGACAGTTTTATGAATAAAAGCAGAAGGAAAAGGAGGAAAGGAAGCACGGAATGAAAAACCCGCCAGAAGGCGGGTTAACGACACACATTATCTTTCAGGAATAAAACCGCGCAGGCTGAGCGCAGAATCATCGTCTGCCTCAACGGGAGGAACGTT
>NZ_SJOJ01000037.1 GCF_004330295.1 Rahnella victoriana | reverse complement strand
GATATTTTTTGCCACCGAAGTGGCTGATATCGTCTTGTGAGTGCCCACACAGATTGTCTGATAAATTGTTAAAGAGCAGTGAGTTACGCGCTTTCGCTTGCTAACTCGAGGTGGCGTATATTACGCTTTCCTCATTCAGTGTCAACCGTTTATTTCATCCGGTCATCACTGTTTTTAATCTTTCCGAACCGGTTACTTCGTGATGTTGTTCACGTTGTTCCCTGTCGATGGAGCGGCATTATAGGGAGTTCTCAGCAGGCCGCAAGGGCTAATTTTAAGAAAAAACACCGTTTGCTGCATTACACAGCAAACACACTGCTTATACCGTGTTTTGCACAGATTTATCCACAGAGCCGCAGGAATCTCAAATTTTGCGAGCGTCGCGCAATCGTTTTCGCTACAATTTCGCGCGTTAGTTTTCTGCTCTCTCTAAGCCAAGGATACAACCACCATGCAACAATCTCGTCCAATCCGCCGCGCCCTGCTCAGTGTTTCTGATAAAGCCGGTATCGAAGAATTCGCCCAGGCCCTGTCTTCGCGTGGCGTTGAATTACTTTCCACTGGCGGAACTGCCAGCCTGTTGGCGAAAGCTGGCCTGCCAGTCACTGAAGTGTCTGACTACACCGGCTTCCCGGAAATGATGGATGGACGCGTCAAAACCCTGCACCCGAAAGTTCACGGTGGCATTCTCGGCCGTCGCGGGAAAGATGATGAAATCATGGCGCAACATTCCATTGCGCCAATCGACATGGTGGTCGTTAACCTTTATCCGTTCGCACAAACTGTCGCGCGCCCGGACTGTTCCCTGGAAGATGCGGTAGAAAATATTGATATCGGTGGCCCGACCATGGTTCGCTCGGCAGCGAAGAACCATAAAGATGTGGCGATCGTGGTTAAGAGCAGTGACTACGCTTCTATTATAGAAGAGATGGATGCCCACAGCGGCTCGCTGACGCTGGCGACCCGTTTCAACCTGGCGATTAAAGCCTTCGAGCACACAGCCTCTTACGATGGCATGATCGCTAACTACTTTGGCACAATGGTACCGGCTTACCATGGCGATACTGAATCCGCATCTGGCCAGTTCCCGCGCACACTGAATCTCAGCTATATAAAGAAACAAGATATGCGTTATGGCGAGAACAGCCATCAGAACGCTGCCTTCTATATAGAAGAAAATGTCAGCGAGGCGTCTGTTGCCACCTCGACCCAGCTTCAGGGCAAAGCACTTTCCTATAACAACATTGCCGATACTGATGCGGCACTGGAATGCGTGAAAGAATTCGCGGAACCCGCCTGCGTCATCGTTAAGCATGCCAACCCTTGCGGTGTGGCTATCGGCGACAGCATTCTGGCTGCTTACGAGCGTGCCTATCAGACAGATCCGACGTCCGCTTTCGGCGGCATCATTGCCTTCAACCGTGAACTGGATGCTGAAACCGCGAAAGCCATCATCAGCCGTCAGTTTGTGGAAGTGATCATTGCGCCATCCGTGAGCGCCGAAGCGCTGGCGTTGACCGCTGCCAAACAAAACGTGCGTGTACTGACCTGCGGACAATGGCAGTCTCGCCACAAAGCACTCGACTTCAAGCGTGTCAACGGCGGCCTGCTGGTTCAGGATCGCGATTTGGGTATGGTTGAAGCGGCTGATCTGCGTGTGGTTTCAGAGCGCCAGCCGACGGAGCAGGAACTGACGGATGCGCTGTTCTGCTGGAAAGTCGCAAAATTCGTGAAATCCAACGCCATTGTGTATGCACGAGACAAAATGACGATCGGTATCGGTGCCGGCCAGATGAGCCGCGTTTACTCTGCCAAAATTGCCGGTATCAAAGCCGCCGATGAAGGTCTGGAAGTTGCCGGTTCCGTGATGGCTTCTGATGCCTTCTTCCCGTTCCGCGACGGTATTGATGCCGCCGCAGCCGTGGGGATTACCTGTGTTATCCAGCCCGGCGGTTCTATTCGTGATGATGAAGTGATTGCCGCCGCCAACGAACATGGCATTGCGATGCTGTTCACCGACATGCGCCACTTCCGTCATTAATTTTCTTTCAGCGGGTGCGATGCGCCCGCTCACCCGGAGTCCTCGAATGAATATTTTAATTATCGGTAACGGCGGGCGTGAACATGCACTGGCATGGAAGGCATCGCAGTCACCTCTGGCTGATAAAGTCTTTGTCGCGCCTGGCAACGCGGGCACCGCGCTGGAACCCTTGCTGGAAAACGTTGAAATTGCCGCCACTGACATCGCCGGTTTGCTGGCTTTCGCCAAAAGTAATGACATCGGCCTGACCATTGTTGGCCCTGAAGCTCCGCTGGTGATTGGCGTGGTTGATGCTTTCCGTGCAGCGGGCCTGAAGATTTTTGGACCGACACAGGAAGCCGCGCAGCTTGAAGGCTCTAAAGCGTTCACCAAGGATTTCCTGGCCCGCCATAACATTCCAAGCGCAGATTATCAGAACTTCACCGAGATCGAGCCGGCGCTGGCCTATCTGCGTAGCAAAGGCGCGCCGATTGTCATCAAAGCTGACGGTCTGGCGGCGGGCAAAGGTGTCATTGTGGCAATGACGCTGAAAGAAGCTGAAGATGCCGTTCACGACATGCTGGCGGGAAATGCGTTCGGCGATGCGGGCCATCGTATCGTTATTGAGGAATTCCTTGATGGCGAAGAAGCGAGTTTCATCGTCATGGTCGACGGCACCAATGTGCTGCCGATGGCGACCAGTCAGGATCACAAGCGCGTAGGTGACGGCGACAGCGGCCCGAATACCGGCGGTATGGGCGCGTATTCCCCGGCACCCGTGGTGACTGACGAAATCCATCAGCGCGTGATGGATCAGGTGATCTGGCCGACTGTGCGCGGGATGGCAGCGGAAAACAACACATACACTGGCTTCCTGTACGCGGGTCTGATGATCTCCGCCGATGGTCAGCCAAAAGTGATCGAATTCAACTGCCGTTTCGGCGATCCGGAAACTCAGCCGATCATGTTGCGTCTGCGTTCGGATCTTGTGGATCTTTGTCTGGCCGGTGCTGAAGGCCGTCTTGCAGATAAAACCTCCGAGTGGGATCCGCGTCCTTCACTGGGCGTGGTGCTGGCCGCCGGTGGCTATCCTGCTGATTATAAAAACGGTGACGTTATCCATGGTCTGCCGCTGGAAGAAGTGCCGGACGGGAAAGTGTTCCATGCGGGTACCCGTCTGCAGGATGAGCGGGTGGTGACGAATGGCGGACGCGTATTGTGCGTGACCGCATTGGGTAAAACCGTCGAAGCGGCTCAGGCCCGTGCGTATGATTTAGCGAAAGATATTCACTGGGATGGCAGCTTCTGTCGCAAAGACATCGGTTACCGTGCCATCGATCGCGAACGCAATCAGTAACCCTGACTCACCTGACGATCAAAAAAGGCACGCTTCGGCGTGCCTTTTCTTTTGCGAAAACGGGATCAGAGATCAGACTCTTTCGGTTCCCATTTACAGAAGTCTTCATTGGCGACCAGCAACAGTTCATTGCCTTCCGGTGCCGTCAGCCAGGCCAGGCCCAGATTATCGTTACTGCGGCTTGCGCGTTTCGCCAGCCAGACCTGAGAACGCACGGTCAGCTCCGGAGTAACCTGTTCGCCTGCGCAGGTGGTGATAATTCCTTTATGCCAGCGGGCCTGAATCAACCGGACATTTCCCGCCTTCAGCGCACTGCTCAAATCCAGGACTTTTGACGCTTCGTATTTATAGCGCTCAACGTCATCTGAGGACAATTTTTCGCGGCGCTCAGGCAGTTGTCGCTGCATAAAGCTGACATGGCCCTGCTCGTCGAAACGCAACATAACGCCCGAATCTGTTTTGGTCGCATGGGTTTCTTTGACCAGATGCAGTTGGCCCTGCTGGAATTCGTATCGGGTAATGATCGTATCGCCGCCGTAATAGGGGCTGTAGACGTTGAGGATCGTTTGAGGCTCGTTCTGTGCGCTGTCTTCGCGCCAGATCCGGTTGATGCCTTGATCGGCCACATAGCCGCTGGCAAAGAATAATTCGGAAGTGTTTTTAGAACTGCAACCCACCAGACCGAGCACCAGTAAACCTGCTACCAGTCTGGGGGTGATAAACTGAAGGGGCTTAAAGACCCCTTCGCTTATTCTTTTCACTGCAAGCAATTACTTAACAGCGTCTTTCAGAGCTTTACCAGAAACGAACGCAGGCACGTTTGCAGCTGCGATTTTGATTTCTTTACCAGTCTGTGGGTTACGACCAGTACGCTCGTTACGATGATTTACCTTGAAAGTCCCGAAACCAACCAATTGTACAGCATCACCTTCTTTCAGAGACTCGGTAATAGCAGACAGAGTAGATTCAAGAGCAACTTTGGCCTGTGCTTTGGAAAGATCAGCTTTGTCCGCAATTACATCAATCAGTTGAGTCTTGTTCATAAGTTATCCTTTACAGTGTGTTTATCGTTTGCAAAGCATCGAGTGCGACGGATATGCCGATTGACAGCACCCTCCTGCATACACGCACCGATAGCCACTTTTTTTACGCCCCCCAAATGTAGACCAGACAGGGTGCGGATGTGAAGCCTTAAGGCACGACAAATCAGGCGTTAAATCACGTTTTCTCGCCTTATTGCGCTAAATTTATGCCAATGTTACTGACAGCGGCTTCACGCAGGTCAGAACGTAACCCTTTTATTAATTCCAGGTCACGCTCCTCACAGTCAGCCAACAGGCGAAAAATCTCCCATTGGATGTCCCATTCTTCTTCAACAGCAGGAATGACCTTAAGTTCTTCATCGGTCATTTCTTTACCGGCCTGGGTCATTTCCAGCATCGCGACAGTACGAATTGACGTCTCGCTGACGGCAATCGCATGAGACAGCGTTTCGCCACTCAGACGCGAATGAATCAGTTCGCCTAATGCAATACAGGCGTCGATGGCCGGATACACCCCATAGAGGTCGTAATCGTCGGAAGAAGGCACTGCTTCCTCCAGTTTTTCGAGCTGTGAGTCAAAATTGACCTTGGCGTCTTTTACCACCAGCGTTTCCCAGATTAAATCCAGAATACGGCGGTAAAGCTGTGCTTCGCCAAACCCGGTTTCCAGGCAAAATGCCTGATAGTTCGGGTACATGCGTTCACACAAGCTCGCCATAAACGTCACGTGTTGCCAGCTTTCCAGCTTTTCGAGACGTAAATGAATTGGATTACGTAACATGAGTTGATCTCGTTAACTTTTCTGCGCGGGAGTTTACCTGAAATAAATCAATATCCCTATTCCTTGATTCCTAAAGATCATCACTCAACCGTTGCCAGCGTTGAAACGCCGCCCGGTTTGATGCCACCGCATCGGCCCAACGGGTCGGTTCAGGCAGACGATATTGCCGCATGCACTGCGCCACCCAATAAAGGGCGGATTCCATGCTGATGCGATTGCCCGGAGAGATAAAGAGGGGATTACAGCGTAGCTTGCTGCGCCAGACCCAACCAATCTGTTCATCGCCTTCATACAACGCCTGCTGACTGTATTGCTCATCACCCAGCGGCAGAAACTGACCACACAAGCGACTTTTGGCCACACCAATGGTCGGTACGTCGATCATCAGACCAAAATGACTGGCGACGCCGAGACGACGTGGATGGGCGATCCCCTGCCCGTCAACCAGCACCAGATCAGGACGGGAAGAGACCTGCTGCCAGGCTTGTAACAGTGCGGGAAGCTCACGGAAAGAAAGGAAACCGGGAATATACGGCATCACGGTAGGAATGCGGGCGATCTGGTATTCCACCAGTTCCAGCGACGGATAGCGTAAAACAGCCACCGCCGCGCGCGTCACTTCGCCACCCTGTTCGAAGCCGACATCCACACCAGCGATCAACGCCGGTGTGGTGAATCCGGGTGGATCCTGCAGTTCAATCTGATCTGCGAGGATCCGTTGCTCTTCACGTAATGCACGGGTATCGATCATACCGGTTTTTTACTCGTGATATTGACGGGACAGGCTGTGTACCGCTTCCACGAAGGCACCCGCGTTTTCCGGCGGGACATCCTGATGAATGCCGTGACCCAGGTTAAACACATGACCATTGCCTTTGCCGAAACCGGCCAGAATGGTTTCCACTTCCTGCTCAATACGTACCGGCGAGGCATACAGCATGGAAGGATCCATATTGCCCTGAATCGCGACCTTATCGCCGACACGTCGACGCGCCTCGGCAATGTCGGTGGTCCAGTCCAGACCCAGCGCATCACAGCCTGTTGCGGCCATCGCTTCCAGCCACTGACCGCCACCCTTGGTAAACAGAGTCACCGGCACGCGGCGGCCTTCGTTTTCACGGATCAGGCCATCGACGATTTTGTGCATGTAGTTCAGGGAGAATTCGCGGTAATCGCGAGGCGTCAACACGCCGCCCCAGGTATCAAAAATCATCACCGACTGGGCGCCCGCTTTGATCTGAGCGTTAAGATAAAGAATGACACTGTCTGCCACTTTATCGAGTAACAGATGTAACGTGGCCGGATCGGCGTACATCATCTTTTTGATTTTGGTGAAGGCTTTACTGCTGCCGCCTTCTACCATATAAGTTGCCAGCGTCCACGGGCTGCCGGAGAAACCAATCAGCGGCACTTCGCCTTTCAGGTTTTTACGGATAGTGCGCACGGCATTCATGACATACCCGAGTTCCATTTCCGGATCAGGCACCGGCAGTTTTTCGACATCAGCACGGTTAGTCAGGGGGGAAGAAAAACGCGGGCCTTCACCGGCTTCGAAATACAGCCCCAGCCCCATTGCATCAGGAATGGTCAGGATGTCGGAGAACAGGATCGCCGCATCCAGCGGATAGCGACGAAGCGGCTGTAAAGTCACTTCACAGGCCAGCTCGGCATTCTTGCACAGTGACATAAAATCACCGGCTTCAGCGCGGGTTTCTTTGTACTCCGGCAAATAACGACCTGCCTGACGCATCATCCACACCGGTGTAATGTCCACAGGCTGACGTAACAAAGCACGCAGGTAACGGTCGTTTTTCAACTCATTCATTCTTGCTCTTTCCTTCAATATTCGGGCCGCCCGACAATCATCTGACGGCATTCTATCACGCAAAACTGACGCTAGACGTCGTCGTCTTCGCTTTCTGCGCGGCACTGCGCAACGGTATCTTCAATCAGACGGCGGGCAATCGTCCCCGGCGGCGGCAATTGCGGCAAGGCGTCAAAGCGGTACCAGCCCGCATTCAGCAACTCTTTCGGATCATGCACTATCTCGCCGCTGTCGTAATCAGCCATAAACGCCATCATCAGTGAATTGGGGAACGGCCACGGCTGGGAACTGACATAACGGACATTCTTCACGCGGATGTTGCTTTCTTCCATCACTTCGCGTGCCACGGTTTCTTCCAGCGTTTCGCCGACTTCTACGAACCCCGCCAGCACCGTGTGGATGCCATTACGATGACGGACATGCTGCGCCAGCAAAATCTCATCGCCCTTGCGGATCGCCACAATGATGCAGGGCGCAATTTGCGGGTAATAGCGCTCGCGGCAGTGTCCGCAGAGCGCAGCCCACTCAGTTTTGCTGACGTGCATTTCATGTCCGCAGTAACCACAAAACTGATGTGAACGGTAAAATTCTGACAGCTGCACACCACGGCCGACCAGCTGGAATAATCCGCGATCCTGATCCAGCAACTGACGGGCGGAAACCATATGGTTTGGCATCGCCTGACGAACCAGCCAGACCGGTTCGCCCTGCCATTCGCCAATCTGACGCGCTGTCTTACCGGTCAGAGAAAATTGTGCAGCGCTGCCAAACGGCAGTTCGCCCTCAGGCAGCCACAGCTTGCCTTCCTGACTGATGACCCACCAGCCGTTGTGTTGCTCAGTAATCTGTAATTCCATAATTGTTGTTGCATAACCTCGTCGGGACTGACAATCTGAGAGTGATCTTTACATATTAGTAACGTTTCTTTTCGGTTACTTTTTTTATTGCTCACGGAGTCAACCATGCTAAATCGTCTGGAAAGACTGACCCAACGCGTTGGTGGCAGTAATGAATTAGTCGATCAGTGGCTACACGCGCGTAAAGAATTGCTGGTTTCTTACTGCACACTGGTCGGCCTGAAACCCAATAAAGAAAAACATACACCTTTGAATGAAAAGGCGCTGGACAGTTTTTGCCATCACCTTGTCGACTATCTTTCTGCCGGGCATTTTCATCTTTATCCACGCATCATTGAAGAAGTCGATGGTGCCGACAGCCCGAAGAAAGTGAAGGCGGCAAAAATCTATCCTGCACTGGAACTGAATACTGAAGCTATCATGGCTTTCCATGACAGTTACACAGAAACTGATATTGATGATGACAATGCTTTCGCGTTTCATTATGCATTATCGGATATCGGTGAAGCGTTAGATGCCCGTTTTCAGCTGGAAGATCAATTAATTATCATGGCCTTCGAGCCGCCCGCGGAGGGTGCGTTACCTCCGGCGAATGAACCTGATCTCGCCAGACCGGCTTAACGTGTTACCACCCTAAGACCCTGCTCAGGGTTACAGTTTTACTTGTAGTTTAAAAAAACGCCTCCTATATTGAGGCTTCTTGTCGGAGTGCCTAGCGCATAATTTTCTGTTGAGAATTACGCCAGGCTGAGACCGTTAATTCGGGATCCGCGGAACCTGATCGGGTTAGTACCCGCGAAGGGAACAAGAGTAATGTTATGCGTTCAGCACAATCTGGCATCAGGCCGCCCGTGCTTCACCGCCCATTTTTACTCCTGCCGTAAACCTCCAGACAAGCAATTTTCCATCACGTTTTTTTGCGAGGAATTTGCTATGTCGAGTACCCAAAAACCCGTTACTTCAGAAAAGAAATCGTCAAACCGCCGCGAACAACGCGCGCAGGCTCAGTCATTTATCGACAGCCTGCAGGGCGAAGCCTTTCCAAACTCCCGCCGTATTTATCTGCACGCTGACCGCGACGATATCGGCGTGCCGATGCGTGAAATCCAGCTCAGCCCGACACTGGTCGGCGGCGGCAAAGACAATCCGCAGTTCGAAGATAACGAAGCAATCCCCGTCTATGACACCGCCGGGCCTTATGGTGATCCGTCGGCAGTGATTGATGTACACACCGGTCTGGAAAAATTACGCACCCGATGGATCAACGAGCGGGCGGACACGGAAGAACTTCCGCAGGTCAGCTCCGGCTTTACCCAGCAGCGTCTGGCGGATGAAGGTCTGGACCATCTCCGGTTCGAACACCTGCCACGCCCGCGCAAAGCGATGTCGGGTAAAAATGTCACGCAGTTGCATTACGCACGCAAAGGCATAATTACGCCTGAAATGGAATTCATCGCCATCCGCGAGAACATGGGGCGTGAGCGGATCCGCGGCGAGGTTTTGCGCCAGCAACATCCCGGCGAAAGTTTTGGTGCGCATCTGCCCGCCAACATTACGGCGGAATTCGTGCGTCAGGAAGTCGCCGCCGGTCGCGCCATCATTCCTGCCAATATCAATCACCCCGAATCAGAGCCGATGATCATTGGCCGCAATTTTCTGGTGAAAGTGAATGCCAATATCGGCAACTCGGCGGTGACATCATCCATTGAAGAAGAAGTTGAGAAACTGGTGTGGTCGACGCGCTGGGGCGCGGACACGGTAATGGATCTCTCCACCGGCCGCTATATTCATGAAACCCGTGAATGGATCCTGCGTAACAGCCCGGTGCCGATCGGTACAGTACCGATTTATCAGGCGCTGGAAAAAGTGAATGGCGTGGCCGAAGACCTGCACTGGGAAATGTTCCGCGATACGCTGCTGGAACAGGCCGAGCAAGGCGTCGATTACTTCACCATTCACGCCGGTGTGTTGCTGCGCTACGTACCGATGACCGCCAGACGCCTGACCGGCATTGTGTCGCGCGGCGGTTCAATCATGGCGAAATGGTGTCTTTCTCATCATCGCGAAAGTTTCCTGTATGAGCATTTCCGTGAAATCTGCGAAATCTGCGCCGCTTACGATGTCTCGCTGTCTCTGGGCGACGGCCTGCGTCCTGGCTCGATTCAGGATGCCAATGACGAAGCGCAGTTCGCCGAATTACGCACGCTCGGCGAACTGACTAAAATTGCCTGGGAATACGATGTTCAGGTGATGATCGAAGGGCCGGGGCATGTGCCGATGCAGATGATCCGCCGCAATATGACCGAAGAACTCGAGCATTGCCACGAAGCGCCGTTCTATACCCTCGGCCCGTTGACCACCGATATTGCGCCGGGTTACGACCATTTCACTTCCGGCATCGGTGCCGCGATGATTGGCTGGTTTGGCTGCGCCATGCTCTGTTATGTCACGCCAAAAGAGCATCTCGGCCTGCCGAACAAGGAAGACGTTAAGCAGGGTTTGATTACCTACAAAATCGCAGCCCATGCCGCCGATTTAGCCAAAGGCCATCCGGGGGCACAAATCCGCGATAACGCCATGTCAAAAGCGCGGTTCGAATTCCGCTGGGAAGACCAGTTTAATCTGGCTCTTGATCCGGCCACCGCCCGCGCCTACCACGATGAAACACTGCCGCAGGAATCCGGCAAAGTCGCACACTTCTGTTCAATGTGTGGCCCGAAATTCTGTTCGATGAAAATTACTCAGGAAGTTCGCGATTACGCCGCCGCGCTGGAAGCCAAAGCCCAGCCAATAGAACTCGTTGAATCCGGTATGGCGCAGATGTCAGCTGAATTCCGTTCACGCGGCAGCGAGCTTTATCATCCTGCCACGGAGATCAACAAATGAATCAGTCATCGCAACCCTTCCCCGCCGTTCCTTTTCACCTCGGTTTATATCCGGTGGTTGATACGGTGGAATGGATCGCCCGCCTGCTGGAAGCGGGCGTTAAAACCTTACAACTGCGCGTGAAAGACTTACCCGATGAGGAAGCCGAACCGGCCATTATTGATGCCATCGAGCTGGGAGCGAAATATCAGGCGCGGTTATTCATCAACGATTACTGGCGTCTGGCAGTAAAACATCAGGCTTATGGCGTGCATCTGGGTCAGGAAGATCTGGATACTGCCGACCTTGAGGCAATCCGTCAGGCCGGTTTACGACTGGGCGTGTCCACCCACGACGATGATGAAATGGCGCGCGCTGTCGCCGTCAATCCTTCGTATATCGCCCTCGGCCATATCTTCCCGACGCAGACCAAAGATATGCCTTCGGCACCGCAGGGGCTGACAGAACTGGCCCGACACATTAAGCAACTCGACGGGAAATTCCCGACGGTAGCTATCGGCGGGATCAGCATTGAACGCGCGCTGTCGGTTCTCGACTGCGGCGTCGGCAGCATTGCCGTCGTCAGCGCCATTACACAGGCAACGGACTGGCGCGCTGCCACCGCCGAACTGCTGGCTTTATGCGCCAGCAAGGTGCCGGGAAATGCTTAACGATGCGGCATTTATGCGCTACAGCCGCCAGCTGATGCTGGAGGAATTTGGCCCGCAGGCGCAGGAAAAGTTACAGGCGGCGAAAGTGCTGATTGTCGGACTCGGCGGGCTGGGTTCTCCCGCCGCGTTATATCTGGCGGCGGCCGGCGTTGGCACGCTGGTTCTGGCCGATGACGATCAGCTGCATATCACCAATCTTCAGCGACAAATCCTCTATCGCACGGCAGACCTTGATCAGAACAAAGCGACGCTGGCAAAGCGCGAACTGCTGCGCCTCAACCCGTTGTGTGAAGCCGTAGCCCTGACAGAACGGCTGGCAGGGGAAGCGTTAACCGGAGCCGTGTCGGGTGCCGATATCGTTTTGGATTGCAGCGATAACATGGAAACCCGACATGCGATCAATAAAGCCTGCGTGGATGCGGGGAAAACCTTGATCAGCGGCAGCGCCGTCGGATTCAGTGGCCAGCTTCTGGTACTCGACGCTCCCTACGTACACGGTTGTTATGCCTGTCTGTATCCGGATCAGGAAACGGTGCAGCGCAACTGCCGCACATCGGGTGTGCTCGGGCCGGTCGTCGGCACCCTCGGCACACTTCAGGCGCTGGAAGCACTGAAAATTCTTGCCGGGTTACCATCAACACTGAGCGGAAAGTTGCGGCTGTTCGACGGTAAAACACAGAACTGGCGATCGTTGCAACTCACGCGTTCTCCAGCCTGTTCTGTTTGCGGAGGCCATCCGTGAACATTCTGGTTAATGACGAACCGCATCACGTCGCAGAGCCAATTACGCTGCATGCCCTGCTCAATCTGCTGGCGCTGAATCCGGCGGGCAGCGCACTGGCAGTCAATCAGGTCATTATCCCCCGTGATCACTGGGCTGCACATTGGCTGGAAGACGGTGATGAGATCCTGCTTTTTCAGGCGATAGCCGGAGGCTGACATGTTAAAAATTGCTGATACCACATTTACGTCGCACCTTTTTACCGGAACCGGGAAATTCGCCAGCCCTGCGCTGATGCAACAGGCGCTGGCGGCATCCGGTTCTCAACTGGTGACCATGGCGATGAAGCGCGTCGATCTGCGTCGCGGTGGTGATGACATTCTTTCCCCGCTGCAACAACTCGGCGTGCGGTTACTGCCCAATACATCGGGGGCAAAAACGGCGGAAGAAGCAGTGTTCGCCGCACAACTGGCAAGAGAAGCTTTGGGTACCCACTGGGTAAAACTGGAAATTCATCCGGATGTAAAATATCTGCTTCCCGATGCCGTCGAAACGCTGAAAGCCGCAGAGATTCTGGTGAAACAGGGTTTTGTTGTTTTGCCGTATTGCAGCGCGGATCCGGTTTTGTGTAAGCGTCTTGAAGAAGCGGGTTGTGCCGCCGTTATGCCGCTGGGTGCGCCGATTGGCTCCAATCAGGGACTGCAAACCCGCGAGTTTCTGCAAATTATCATCGAACAGGCGCGCATTCCGGTGGTTGTTGATGCCGGTATTGGTGCGCCGAGTCAGGCTGCGGAGGCGCTGGAACTGGGTGCTGATGCCGTGCTGGTCAACACCGCGATTGCCGTCGCGGGCGATCCGGTCGCGATGGCCACCGCGTTCCGGCTGGCGGTTCAGGCCGGGGTTATCGCCCGCCAGAGCGGTTTGGGTGGCAGACAACGCCACGCCAGCGCGTCCAGTCCGCTGACCGGTTTCCTTAATACCTCGCAGGCGTTGTCATGAATAATTTTACGGATGTCTGGTCAACGCTGAACTGGGATGACATTTCCCTGCGCATCAATAGCAAAACATCCCGTGATGTGGAAAAGGCGCTCAGCCGCAACAAAATCAGTCGGGAAGATTTCATGGCACTGATTTCTCCGGCTGCGCTGCCTTATCTGGAACCGATGGCGCAGCGTGCGCAACAACTCACGCGCCAGCGGTTCGGCAACACGGTGAATTTCTTCGCACCGCTGTATTTATCCAATCTTTGCGCCAACGAATGTACCTATTGCGGCTTTTCGATGAGCAACAAAATTAAACGTAAAACGCTGGATGAGGATGAAATCAGGCGGGAGTGCGAAGCGCTGAATACGCTGGGCTTCAAACATCTGTTGCTGGTCACCGGCGAACACAAAGGAAAGGTCGGCATGGACTATTTTCGCCGTCACTTCCCGGCGATCAGACGTCATTTTGATTCGCTGATGATTGAGGTTCAGCCGCTGCAACAGGAAGAATATGCCGAGCTGAAAACATTGGGGCTGGATGGCGTGCTGGTTTATCAGGAAACCTATCATGCGCCGACGTATGCTTTGCATCATCTTCGCGGGCAGAAACAGGATTTCTTCTGGCGGCTCGAAACCCCGGACCGGCTCGGGCGTGCGGGAATCGATAAAATCGGGCTGGGTGCGCTGTTCGGCCTCTCAGGAAACTGGCGGACTGACAGTTATATGGTGGCCGAGCATTTGTTGTACCTGCAACAATCTTACTGGCAAAGCCGCTATTCGGTGGCGTTTCCCAGATTGCGTCCCTGCACCGGCGGCATCGAACCGGCTTCCCTGCTGGAAGAAAATCAGCTGGTACAACTGATTTGCGCTTTCAGAATGCTGGCGCCGGATGTCGAGCTTTCACTGTCGACACGTGAATCGCCTTATTTTCGGGATCACGTTATTCCGCTGGCGATCAACACCGTCAGTGCCGGATCCAAAACACAGCCCGGCGGCTATGCCGATGATCATCCTGAACTGGAGCAATTTGCGCCGCACGACAACCGTTCGCCTCAACATGTGGCGAACGCGTTAACCCGCGCCGGGCTGCAACCGGTCTGGAAAGACTGGGACAGTTTTTTGGGGCGCGTCTCGCAGGAAAATGTCGCCGGATGACAAACTGATAAACTCTCAGGAATGCAGATTCCATAAAGTGATTTTGCTCCTCGCGCCAGCACGCAGCGGGCATTACTGTGCTTTTGCCGCTGCACATTCGCAGATGGCCGGCGCCACGCATCCCGGTGCTGCTTCCAAATAGCCGGAACAGGTTATCGTCCAGTTCCCTGTTCCGGCTCCTCTTTCCAGAGCGTTTCAACTCGCACACTTCAGGCAAAAAAAAACCGCTCCCGAAGGAGCGGTTCTATGCGTTTCGACAGAAGACGATTAATCGTCGCTGTTACCGAAACCTGCGTTCAGCAGTTCAGCCAGGTTAGCCGTTGCTTCATCCGCGCTGACTTGCGGTACAACTGGCACTTCGCCTTGTGCTTTACGGCGTGCACGATCCTGGTGATAAGCGTAACCGGTACCGGCTGGGATCAGACGGCCAACGATAACGTTCTCTTTCAGGCCACGCAGTTCATCACGTTTACCGGCAACAGCCGCTTCGGTAAGAACACGCGTGGTTTCCTGGAACGACGCTGCAGAGATGAAGGATTCGGTCGCCAGGGATGCCTTGGTGATACCGAGCAGGTCACGGCTGAATGTTGCCGTGATTTTGCCTTCAGCTTCCAGCTTACGGTTAGCTATTTTAACGCGAGACATTTCTGCCTGCTCGCCTTCCAGGAAGTCAGTGCCACCAGCGCTAACGATGGTGCCTTTACGCAACATCTGACGAACGATAACTTCGATGTGCTTATCGTTAATCTTAACGCCTTGCAGACGGTAAACTTCCTGCACTTCGTTGGTGATGTAGCGGGTAACCGCGTGAACACCACGTAAACGCAAGATGTCGTGCGGAGACTCAGGGCCGTCGGATACGACGTCACCACGTTCCACAACTTCGCCTTCGAACACGTTCAGCTGACGCCATTTAGGGATCATTTCTTCGTAAGCATCGCTGCCATCTAACGGAGAAATTACCAGACGACGTTTGCCTTTGGTTTCTTTACCGAAGGAGATGATCCCGCTGATTTCAGCAAGGATTGCAGGCTCTTTCGGACGACGTGCTTCGAACAGGTCAGCAACGCGTGGCAGACCACCGGTGATGTCCTTGGTACCGCCGGATTCCTGAGGAATACGCGCCAGGGTGTCACCAGAGTGGATCTGAGTACCATCTTCCAGCTGAACAATCGCTTTACCTGGCAGGAAGTATTGAGCAGGCATATCAGTACCTGGGATCAATACGTCGTCGCCTTTAGCGTCAACGATTTTCAGTGCCGGACGCAGGTCTTTACCGCTACCGGTACGCTCTGCAGAGTCCAGAACAACCAGAGAAGACAAACCGGTCAGGTCGTCGGTCTGGCGTGTGATGGTCTGAGTATCCACCATATCGGCAAAGCGAATGAAACCACTCACTTCACTGATAACTGGCATGGTGTGCGGATCCCAGTTAGCAACGGTTTCGCCGCCGTTAACTGATGCGCCATCGCCTTTGCCCATCACGGAACCGTAAGGCACTTTATAGCTTTCTTTGGTACGACCGAATTCGTCGATCAATTTCAGCTCAGTGTTACGGGAAGTGATCACCAGTTTGCCGTTAGAGTTGCTAACGTGCTTGTGGTTGCTCAGTTTAATGGTACCAGTGTTCTTAACCTGGATGCTGGATTCCGCTGCCGCACGAGATGCCGCACCACCGATGTGGAACGTACGCATCGTCAGCTGGGTACCCGGCTCACCGATGGACTGTGCTGCAATAACACCGATCGCTTCACCTTTGTTGATGATGTGACCACGTGCCAGGTCGCGACCGTAGCAGTTTGCACACACACCAAAGTCGGTTTCGCAACTTACGACTGAACGTACTTTCACGCTGTCGACTGAGTTCTCTTCTAACAGATCACACGTCTTCTCGTGAAGCAGGGTGTTACGTGGAACCAGGATATCCGCCGTACCCGGCTTGAGGATATCTTCTGCAGTCACACGACCCAGTACACGCTCACGCAGTGGTTCTTTAACGTCGCCACCTTCGATGACCGGAGTCATCATGATGCCTTCGTGAGTCCCACAGTCGTCTTCGGTCACAACCAGATCCTGCGCGACGTCAACCAGACGACGGGTCAGATAACCGGAGTTAGCCGTTTTAAGTGCGGTATCCGCCAAACCTTTACGAGCACCGTGAGTAGAGATGAAGTACTGGAGTACGTTCAGACCTTCACGGAAGTTCGCGGTGATTGGCGTTTCAATGATGGAACCATCTGGTTTCGCCATCAGGCCACGCATACCGGCCAGCTGACGAATCTGTGCAGCAGAACCACGCGCACCGGAGTCGGCCATCATAAAGATACTGTTGAAGGAAACCTGCTGTTCAACAACACCGTCACGGTTGACAACGTCTTCAACAGACAAGTTTTCCATCATTGCCTTAGCAACACGTTCGTTGGCCGCAGCCCAGATGTCGATCACTTTGTTATAGCGTTCGCCAGCAGTGACCAGACCAGACTGGAACTGTTCCTGGATTTCAGCAACTTCGGTTTCTGCTTCTTCGATGATCTCTGCTTTCTTCGCAGGGATTACCATGTCATCGATACCTACTGACGCGCCTGAACGGGCAGCGTAAGCAAAACCGGTGTACATGATCTGGTCAGCAAAAATAACGGTCGGCTTCAGGCCCAAAATGCGGTAACAGGTGTTCAGCATTTTGGAGATAGCTTTTTTGCCCAGAGGCTGGTTGACGATAGAGAACGGCAGACCTTTAGGTACGATCATCCAAAGGATGGCGCGACCAACTGTCGTGTCGATAATCGACGTCTTGTGCGTAACTTCGCCTTCGGTATTTTTGATCTCTTCTGTAATACGCACTTTGACACGCGCATGCAGAGAGGCCAAACCGGCGCGGTAAATACGCTCAGCTTCTTTAGGACCGGTCAGAACCATGCCTTCGCCTTTGGCGTTAACACAGTCACGAGTCATGTAGTACAGACCCAATACAACGTCCTGAGAAGGAACGATGATTGGCTCGCCGTTCGCAGGTGACAGGATGTTGTTGGTAGACATCATCAACGCACGCGCTTCCAGCTGAGCTTCCAGCGTCAACGGTACGTGAACAGCCATCTGGTCACCATCGAAGTCGGCGTTATATGCCGCACAAACCAGCGGGTGCAGCTGAATTGCTTTACCTTCGATCAGAACCGGTTCAAACGCCTGGATACCTAAACGGTGCAGGGTTGGTGCACGGTTCAGCAGTACCGGGTGTTCGCGGATAACTTCGTCCAGGATATCCCAAACGACAGCTTCTTCGCGCTCAACCATTTTTTTAGCGGCTTTGATGGTGGTGGCCAGGCCACGCAGTTCCAGCTTGCCGTAAATGAACGGTTTGAACAGTTCCAGCGCCATTTTCTTCGGCAGACCACACTGGTGCAGACGCAGGTATGGACCTACGGTGATAACGGAACGACCAGAGTAGTCGACACGTTTACCCAGCAAGTTCTGACGGAAACGACCCTGTTTACCTTTAATCATGTCTGCCAGAGATTTCAGCGGACGCTTGTTAGAGCCGGTGATTGCACGACCGCGACGGCCGTTATCCAGCAAAGCATCTACCGCTTCTTGCAGCATACGTTTTTCGTTACGTACGATGATGTCTGGCGCAGCCAGATCCAGCAGGCGTTTCAGACGGTTGTTACGGTTGATCACGCGACGATACAGATCGTTCAGATCCGACGTTGCGAAACGGCCGCCGTCCAACGGAACCAATGGACGCAAGTCTGGTGGCAGTACCGGCAGCACAGTCAGGATCATCCACTCTGGTTTGTTACCAGACTGAACGAACGCTTCCAGCAGCTTGATACGCTTGGTCAGCTTCTTACGTTTGGTTTCGGAGTTGGTTTCGTTCAACTCTTCACGCAGTTGCTCGCACTCTGCTTCCAGATCCATGTTTTTCAACAGGGCCTGAATAGCTTCCGCACCCATCTTCGCGTCGAACTCATCACCAAACTCTTCCAACGCATCCAGATACTGCTCTTCAGTCAGGATCTGGCGTTTTTCGAGGTTAGTCATGCCGCCTTCGATAACCACATAGGATTCGAAGTACAGAACACGTTCGATATCACGCAGTGGCATATCCAGCAGCAAACCGATGCGCGATGGCAGCGATTTCAGGAACCAGATGTGTGCAGTCGGGGAAGCCAGTTCGATGTGGCCCATACGCTCACGGCGTACTTTAGTCTGGGTCACTTCAACGCCGCACTTCTCGCAGATCACGCCGCGATGTTTTAAACGCTTGTACTTACCGCACAGGCATTCGTAGTCTTTTACTGGTCCGAAGATACGGGCACAGAAAAGGCCGTCACGTTCTGGTTTGAACGTACGGTAGTTAATGGTTTCTGGCTTCTTAACTTCACCAAAAGACCAAGAACGGATCATGTCTGGCGATGCCAGAGCAATTTTGATCGCATCAAACTCTTCGGTCTTAGTTTGCGCTTTCAGAAACTTTAGTAAGTCTTTCACGGATTGGCTCCCGTCGGGTTAGACCTGTTAGGCACCTGATCTGTATTGATTAACAGGCAGGTGCCCCTGTGATCAGTGCGAATTCGAGTACTTACTCGTCTTCCAGCTCGATGTTGATACCCAGAGAACGGATTTCTTTCAACAGTACGTTGAAGGATTCCGGCATGCCTGGTTCCATACGATGATCGCCATCTACGATGTTTTTATACATCTTAGTACGGCCGTTCACGTCATCGGACTTAACAGTCAGCATTTCCTGTAGGGTATACGCGGCACCGTATGCTTCCAGTGCCCACACTTCCATCTCACCGAAGCGCTGACCACCGAACTGAGCTTTACCACCCAGCGGCTGCTGAGTAACAAGGCTGTAAGAACCGGTAGAACGCGCGTGCATCTTATCGTCAACAAGGTGGTTCAGTTTCAGCATGTACATGTAGCCGACGGTAACCTGACGCTCGAATTGCTCGCCGGTACGGCCGTCAAACAGTGTGATCTGGCCAGAGGTTGGGATTCCGCCCATTTCAAGCAGTTGCTTGATCTCTGACTCTTTCGCACCGTCGAAGACTGGTGTTGCGATTGGCATACCTTTTTTCAGGTTCTCAGCCAGACGCAATACTTCGTCATCGGTGAAGGTGGTCAGATCAACTTTCTGACAAACGTCGTCGCCCAGATCATAGGCACGCTGGATGAACTCGCGCAGCTTAGAAACTTCTTCCTGTTTCTTCAGCATGGCATTGATTTTTTCACCAATACCTTTCGCGGCCATACCCAGGTGGGTTTCCAAAATCTGACCAATGTTCATACGTGATGGAACGCCCAGCGGGTTCAGTACGATATCAACAGGTGTTCCGTTTTCATCGTAAGGCATATCTTCGATCGGGTTGATCTTGGAGATAACACCTTTGTTACCGTGGCGGCCTGCCATCTTGTCACCAGGCTGGATTTGACGTTTAACGGCCAAATACACTTTAACGATTTTCAGCACGCCTGGTGCCAGATCATCGCCCTGAGTGATTTTACGACGCTTAGCTTCGAGTTTTTTCTCAAACTCGGATTTCAGTTCGTCGTACTGTTCAGCAAGCTGTTCCAACTGATTCTGTTTGTCTTCGTCTGTCAGTGACAGTTCTAACCAACGATCGCGAGGCAATTTGCCCAGCTTGTCAGCTTCAACACCGCCAGCAACCAGCGCAGACTGGATACGTGCAAACAGACCGGCTTCCAGGATCTGCAGCTCTTCAGTCAGGTCTTTCTTAGCCTGCTTCAGCTGCATCTCTTCGATTTCCAACGCACGCTTGTCTTTTTCCACGCCATCGCGGGTGAAGACTTGCACGTCGATAACCGTACCGGAAACGCCGTTTGGTACACGCAGAGAAGAGTCTTTAACATCAGACGCTTTCTCACCGAAGATCGCACGCAGCAGTTTCTCTTCTGGCGTCAGCTGGGTTTCACCTTTAGGCGTTACCTTACCAACCAGAATGTCACCACCGGTCACTTCAGCACCGATATAAACGATACCGGATTCATCCAGTTTGGAGAGCGCAGCTTCACCCACGTTAGGGATGTCAGCGGTGATCTCTTCAGGCCCTAACTTGGTGTCACGGGACACACATGCCAGTTCCTGGATATGGATGGTGGTGAAGCGGTCTTCCTGCACAACACGTTCGGAGACCAAGATGGAGTCTTCGAAGTTGTAACCGTTCCAAGGCATGAACGCGACACGCATGTTCTGACCCAGAGCCAGTTCGCCCAGATCTGTTGACGGACCATCTGCCAGCACGTCGCCGCGCTCGATAGGTTCGCCCAGATTCACACACGGCATCTGGTTGATGCAGGTGTTCTGGTTAGAACGGGTGTATTTGGTCAGGTTATAAATGTCGATACCTGCTTCGCCCGGGTACATCTCTTCTTCGTTAACACGAATAACGATACGGGATGCATCCACGTACTGAACAATACCGCCACGTTTGGCTACGGCAGTAACACCGGAGTCAACCGCTACAGCACGTTCCATACCAGTACCTACCAGCGGCTTATCAGCGCGCAGGGTCGGAACTGCCTGACGTTGCATGTTCGCACCCATCAATGCACGGTTGGCGTCATCGTGTTCCAGGAATGGAATCAGTGAAGCACCAACGGATACAACCTGCTGGGTGGAAACGTCCATGTAGTCAACCTGATCGCGGCTAAACAGGCTTGATTCGCCTTTGCTACGACAAGTGACCAGGTCTTCAATGAAGCGCCCTTCTTCGTCCAGGTTGGAGTTCGCCTGAGCGATAACGAAGTTGCCTTCTTCAATGGCAGACAGATAGTTGATTTCATCAGTCACCAGACCATCACGTACGCGACGGTAAGGGGTTTCCAGGAAACCGTACTCATTAGTCTGTGCATAGACAGACAAGGAGTTGATCAGACCGATGTTTGGACCTTCTGGCGTTTCGATTGGACATACGCGACCGTAGTGAGTCGGGTGTACGTCTCGAACTTCAAAGCCAGCACGTTCACGGGTCAAACCGCCCGGGCCCAATGCAGAGATACGACGTTTGTGCGTAATCTCAGACAACGGGTTGTTCTGGTCCATAAATTGTGACAGCTGGCTTGAACCGAAGAATTCTTTCACCGCAGCCGAAATCGGCTTAGCGTTGATCATATCCTGAGGCATCAATGTGTCGAGGTCGCCCAGAGAGAGACGCTCTTTAACCGCACGCTCAACACGAACCAGACCAACACGGAATTGGTTTTCAGCCATTTCGCCAACGGAACGAATACGACGGTTGCCCAAGTGGTCGATATCATCCACTTCGCCCTGGCCGTTACGAATGCCGATCAGCTTTTTCATCACCTGAATGATGTCGTCTTTGCTCAGGATACCTGAACCTTCGATTTCATCACGCAGCAGAGAACGGTTGAACTTCATACGACCTACAGCAGAGAGGTCGTAACGATCTTCAGAGAAGAACAGGTTCTCGAACAGGCTTTCAGCCGCTTCACGCGTTGGTGGCTCACCAGGACGCATCATTCGGTAGATCTCAACCAGTGCGCTCAGGCGATCGCTGGTTGGGTCGACGCGAATGGTCTCGGACATGTACGCGCCATGATCGAGGTCGTTGGTGAACAGCGTTTCAATGGTTTTGTGACCGGACTGGCTCAGTTTCGCCAGCAGATCCAGAGACAATTCCATGTTAGCCGGGACGATCAGCTCACCGGTATTGGTGTCGATGTAGTCTTTAGAGACCACTTTCCCTGCGATGTACTCAACAGGAACTTCGATGCGCTGAATCTCGTCTTTTTCAAGCTGACGAATATGACGGGCAGTGATGCGGCGGCCTTTTTCTACATAGACTTTGCCGTCAGCTTCAATATCAAAGGAAGCTGTTTCACCGCGCAGGCGCTCAGGTACCAGTTCCATCTGCAACTTGTTGTCGCGGATCTGGTAAGTCACCTTGTCAAAGAACAGGTCAAGGATCTGTTCAGTCGTGTAATTTAATGCACGCAGAATGATGGTCGCAGGCAATTTACGGCGACGGTCAATACGTACAAACAGGTTGTCTTTCGGGTCAAACTCGAAATCCAACCATGAACCGCGGTAAGGGATGATACGTGCGTTATAAAGCACTTTACCCGAGGAGTGGGTTTTACCCTTATCGCTGTCGAAGAATACGCCCGGACTACGGTGCAGCTGAGATACGATAACCCTCTCAGTACCGTTAATCACAAAGGTACCATTTTCGGTCATGAGCGGAATTTCGCCCATATAGACTTCTTGTTCCTTGATGTCTTTGACCGTACCTTCTGGTGCTTCGCGCTCGTAGATTACCAGACGCAGTTTCACGCGCAGTGGCGCGGAGAACGTCACACCGCGGATCTGGCATTCTTTAACGTCGAATACAGGCTCACCAAGACGGTAGCTAACGTATTGCAGCTCAGAGTTACCGCTGTAGCTCTTGATAGGGAATACAGAACGGAATGCAGCTTCCAGACCGTACTGGCCTTCCGGATCTTGCTCGATAAACTTCTGGAACGAGTCAAGCTGGATAGAAAGGAGATATGGAATGTCCAGAACTTGTGGACGTTTACCAAAATCCTTACGAATGCGTTTTTTCTCGGTATAGGAGTAAACCATAGGGTTCCTCAGCTCGCTGATCAGTGACCCAATCTTGTCTGCCCTGAGAAGGACAGTTCATGCAACACCGTTTATGTCGACCGGAAAGCAGGAACGCTTTCCGCAATATCTGTTTTCTACCACTCTTAAATCATTTCGTTGTGCGTTATCTGTAGATGAGCTACAGCAAGGGGCAGCAATATATTAAGGCGTCTATAGAAAGAGATATTAGAGTAGTTCAGTGCTCAAACAGTGTGAAACACCACTGACACTCTATAGCGCAAAAAGGCTGGTGACTAAAAAGTCACCAGCCATCAGTCTGTTAGGACAGACTGCACTCCGGGAAGTTAAACTTACTTAACTTCAACAGAAGCACCAGCTTCTTCCAGAGATTTTTTCAGAGCTTCAGCGTCGTCTTTGCTGATGCCTTCTTTCAGAGCTGCTGGAGCAGACTCAACCAGGTCTTTAGCTTCTTTCAGACCCAGGCCAGTCGCGGTGCGAACAGCTTTGATAACTGCAACTTTGTTCGCGCCTACAGCGGCCAGAACAACGTCGAACTCAGTTTTTTCTTCAACAGCTTCAGCAGCAGCAGCAGGACCTGCAACAGCAGCAGCAGCAGAAACGCCGAATTTCTCTTCCATAGCGGAGATCAGTTCAACGATTTCCATTACAGACAGAGCTGCAACGCCTTCAATGATTTGTTCTTTAGTGATTGACATTTCAAGTGTTCCTAGAATTCAGAAATAGTGTATACGTAAGCAAATGAACGAGATAAAAAAGGCTGATTAAGCAGCTTCTTTCTGATCGCGTACAGCAGCCAGAGTGCGAACCAATTTGCCTGCAGAGGCTTCTTTCATGGTTGCCATCAGGCGTGCGATTGCTTCTTCGTAAGTAGGCAGAGTTGCCAAGCGGTCGATTTGAGCCGCAGAGATAAACTCACCTTCAAAGGCCGCAGCTTTAACCTCAAATTTTGCATTCGCTTTAGCGAAATCTTTGAACAGACGGGCAGCAGCGCCTGGGTGTTCAGTAGAGAATGCAATCAAGGTTGGACCGACAAACGTGTCTTTCAGGCACTCAAACTGAGTACCTTCTACGACGCGACGCATCAAGGTGTTACGAACAACACGCATGTAAACGCCAGCTTCACGACCTGCTTTACGCAGTTCAGTCATTTTATCTACAGTTACGCCACGGGAATCCGCAACAACCGCAGACAGCGCGCCTTTGGCTACTTCGATGACTTCAGCAACAATCGCTTGTTTGTCTTGAAGATTTAATGCCATTAGCTTTTTGCTCCTGGATTTAGCCGGGGAAAATCCCCGGAACTCACATCACTTGTTATCGAGTATCGATATCAAGCGTTCAAACACGGTGAGCAGAGAATCCAGCAAAGACAAATCTTAATTCTTTATAAAAAAGACAAAGAAATATTTTCTTCAGGCTCTGTCACCGTCTACGCAGGAAGGATTAAGTCCCTTTCAGGACACCTGCGGTCTTGGACGGAGGTCTGGATAGGCCAGACTCCAACCGAAAATTCTTGGTTTCGCATTAACGAAACAACGGGCCATAGATTCTAGACAAATCTATCGCCCGCGTAAAGCGATAAACGTCAGCAGTTAATTAGTTAACTGTTGCGCTCAGGCCGCTTTGATCAACAGAAAGACCTGCGCCCATGGTAGTGGACAGGCTTACTTTCTTGATGAAAACGCCTTTAGCCTGAGAAGGCTTCGCTTTTTTCAGAGCGACCAACAGAGCTTCCAGGTTTTCTTTCAGCTTGTCGGATTCGAAATCAACCTTACCGATAGTGGTATGGATGATGCCGTTTTTGTCGTTACGGTAACGAACCTGACCCGCTTTAGCGTTCTTAACTGCTTCAGCAACGTTAGGAGTTACAGTACCCACTTTCGGGTTAGGCATCAGACCACGTGGGCCCAGTACCTGACCTAATTGGCCAACAACGCGCATTGCATCAGGAGATGCAATAACAACGTCGAAGTTCATTTCGCCTTTCTTGATCATGTCAGCCAGATCTTCCATACCTACCAGCTCAGCGCCTGCAGCTTTAGCAGCTTCAGCGTTTGCACCTTGGGTGAAGACGGCAACGCGAACAGAACGACCGGTGCCGTGTGGCAGTACGGTTGCGCCGCGAACGTTTTGATCAGATTTACGAGCGTCGATGCCGAGGTTAACAGCAACGTCAACGCTTTCTACGAATTTAGCAGTGGCCAGCTCTTTGAGCAGAGCAACGGCTTCGGTGATGTCATACTGTTTAGTAGCATCAACTTTGTCACGGATCACGCGCATGCGCTTGGTCAGCTTAGCCATTTATTAATCCTCCACTACCAGGCCCATGGAACGAGCAGTACCTTCGATGGAGCGAGTCATCGCTTCAACGTCAGAACCAGTCATGTCCGCAGCTTTGGTTTCTGCGATTTCACGAACCTGAGCACTCGTTACTTTACCCACTTTGTCTTTGTTCGGCTTGCCGGAACCAGACTTGATACCAGCCGCTTTCTTCAGCAGTACTGCTGCAGGAGGGGTTTTGGTAACAAAGGTGAAAGAACGGTCAGAGTAAACAGTAATAACAACAGGAATCGGTAAGCCTTTTTCCATGCTATCAGTTTTAGCATTGAACGCTTTACAGAATTCCATGATGTTCACGCCTTGCTGACCCAGAGCTGGACCAACTGGCGGACTTGGGTTTGCCATACCAGCTGCAACTTGCAGCTTAACGTAGGCTTGTACTTTCTTGGCCATGGTAAATATCCTCGTTTGGGTAATATCGCCTGTTTGAAGAGGCTCCCCGTTATTTACAGAACTTTGTTCTTTATCTTTTTATGTGCAGAGACCACACATAAAAACAAAAGGCGCGAAATTATAGTTCAATTTCGCGCCCTGTACAACATCTGTTCTAATGAATATTGAGAACGCTGTTGTTAGCCTTTTTCTACCTGACCGAAGTCCAGTTCAACCGGTGTTGCACGGCCAAAGATGGATACAGACACTTTCAGGCGGCTTTTTTCGTAATCAACTTCTTCGACCACACCATTGAAGTCCGCAAACGGACCGTCGTTAACACGCACCAGTTCGCCTGGTTCAAACAGTGTTTTAGGACGTGGCTTATCACCCACTTGTTGCAGGCGATTCATGATCGCATCAACTTCTTTATCGCTGATTGGTGCAGGACGATCTGACGTTCCGCCAATGAAGCCCATGACACGAGGAACGCTGCGAACTAAGTGCCAGCTGGCATCATTCATCACCATTTGTACCAGCACATAACCCGGGAAGAATTTACGTTCACTTTTACGGCGTTGGCCACCACGGATCTCAACCACTTCTTCGGTTGGAACCATGACTTCACCAAACAGTTCTTCCATGTCATGTAATTTGATGTGCTCACGCAGCGATTGCGCTACGCGGCCTTCAAAGCCGGAAAACGCCTGAACGACGTACCAACGTTTTTTAGGTGCTTCAGACATTTAGAACCTCAAGCCAGTAATGAAAGATACCAGGCGGACTAAAATACCATCCAGCCCCCACAGAATCAGAGACATAACGGCAGTCACCGCAGCAACGATCAGTGTGGTATGCAATGTTTCCTGGCGCGTTGGCCAAATGACTTTACGTACTTCAGTACGCGCTTCGCGAGCAAACGCGACTGTCGCTTTGCCTTTAGTGGTCAATAATGCCACCGCACCTGCAATTGCGATAATAACTACTACGGCTAACGCGCGTAACGGCAGGCTGTATGCACGGTAATAGTAGTTACCGACAATAGCTACAACCAACAAAACGGCAACAACCAGCCACTTTACCGCTTCCAGGCCGCGCCCGCTCCCTTGAGCCTCGGTATTCGCACTCATAAACCAACCCGTCACAATGATTCAGAACAAACAACTTTGCCTCGCATTGCGAGGCAAACCAAACCGATCGATGCTCTACTAGAGCGCAATTCGGTGTTTTACGCTATATCTCAGAGCCTATCTCACCAGTGATTATGACGTATAAATCGCTGATGAGATAGGTTCTCGCGCCACAGCGTAGAAAAAAGGGCATCGAATGATGCCCTTTTAGGGTGTATTGCGTCAACGAATAGTGACAAAAAATTATCAGCGATTAAGCGATAACTTTAGCAACAACACCAGCACCTACAGTACGGCCGCCTTCACGGATTGCGAAACGCAGACCGTCATCCATCGCGATTGGGTGGATCAAGGTAACAACCATTTTGATGTTGTCACCTGGCATTACCATTTCAACGCCTTCTGGCAGTTCGATGGTACCGGTCACGTCAGTTGTACGGAAGTAGAACTGTGGACGGTAGCCTTTGAAGAATGGAGTATGACGACCACCTTCATCTTTGCTCAGAATGTACACTTCAGATTCGAACTGGGTGTGTGGTTTGATTGAGCCTGGTTTAGCCAGAACCTGACCACGTTCAATATCTTCACGTTTGATACCACGCAGCAGAACACCAACGTTCTCACCAGCACGGCCTTCGTCCAGCAATTTGCGGAACATTTCAACGCCAGTACAAGTTGATTTAGCAGTATCTTTGATACCAACGATTTCAACTTCTTCGCCAACTTTAACGATACCGCGCTCTACACGACCGGTAACAACTGTACCACGGCCGGAGATGGAGAATACGTCTTCGATTGGCAGCAGGAATGGCTTGTCAATTGCGCGCTCTGGTTCTGGGATGTAGCTGTCCAGGAAACCGGCCAGTTCGATGATTTTTGCTTCGTACTCTGCGTCGCCTTCCAGTGCTTTCAGCGCTGAACCACGAACAACTGGAGTGTCATCGCCTGGGAAGTCATAAGTAGACAGAAGTTCACGAACTTCCATTTCTACCAGTTCCAGCAGCTCTTCGTCATCAACCATGTCACATTTGTTCAGGAACACGATGATGTAAGGAACGCCAACCTGGCGACCCAGCAGGATGTGCTCACGAGTCTGTGGCATAGGGCCATCAGTTGCAGCAACAACCAGGATAGCGCCGTCCATCTGAGCAGCACCAGTGATCATGTTTTTCACGTAGTCGGCGTGCCCTGGGCAGTCAACGTGCGCGTAGTGACGGCTTGGGGTGTCATATTCAACGTGAGAAGTGTTGATGGTGATACCACGAGCTTTTTCTTCTGGTGCGTTATCGATCTGGTCGAATGCGCGTGCAGAACCGCCGTAGGTTTTAGCCAGAACGGTAGTGATTGCTGCAGTCAGGGTAGTTTTACCGTGGTCAACGTGGCCGATAGTACCAACGTTAACGTGCGGTTTTGTACGTTCAAACTTTTCTTTAGACATCGATTGTCCCTCTAAGACACGGTTAAATCGGTGGTATCACCACATCAACCAAGCATTTGCTTGACGAATTAGTTTACAGAAAGAAAATCAGGAGGGAGAATTTGGAAGTGGTGCTGATAGGCAGATTCGAACTGCCGACCTCACCCTTACCAAGGGTGCGCTCTACCAACTGAGCTATATCAGCACATACTTGGAGCGGGCAGTGGGAATCGAACCCACATCATCAGCTTGGAAGGCTGAGGTAATAGCCATTATACGATGCCCGCATCCTGGAACTCGGCTACCTGATTTTTCTGAAGAACTCGAAGACGGGGAAAAGGACGTGAGACGCTTAATTCCTCACCTTCACTTGAAGCGACTCTTTCACTTCAAGCTGCCTCATTGCTAAGGCTTGTATGGTGGTGGGGGAAGGATTCGAACCTTCGAAGTCGATGACGGCAGATTTACAGTCTGCTCCCTTTGGCCGCTCGGGAACCCCACCTAATTGTTAAGTACTTGAATGGTGCCGGCACCAAGAGTCGAACTCGGGACCTACTGATTACAAGTCAGTTGCTCTACCAACTGAGCTATGCCGGCATCAAGTGCTGCGCATTCTATGGAGAGTTTACGGCCTATGCAACAAAAAAATTGCATGTTTTGCGCTATCGCTCATGTTTTATTCAAAAAGTAAGCATTTTCCCTTTCTTTGGGGTTTAAAGGCTCAAATTCTATTCAAAATCCCTGTGTCTTCGTGCCTGGCAATGGGCAGGGTGATCTCTTTCCTTTCTGCCATTCATTGAAACACATCATTCGCAGAGCGCAATCCTGAGATTTATGCACCGCAAATGGGCTCTTGCTTCATTAATGAACATCAAAAGACATTTCTTTCCAGGTTGCGCCTGATTTTCCGACCAAAAATTCTGGCGCATATATTGCAACCCCTCTGGCGAACACCCTGGTTTATCAAATGAAGGAGTGCGCAATGAAAATTGTCATGCTCAATGCTGCAACGTTACCTGTCTACAGAGATGAACTGGCGCAGTTGCTGGTAGATGCCAACAGTCAAGGTGCCTGCGTTGGCTTTCCACATATCACCGGGCATAAAGAGGCCGAAGACGCTTTTCATGACCTGCGCCCTGCACTATCTCAAAATGAGCGATTACTGTGGATTGCCAGAGATGAGCAGGGTGTAATCGGCACAGTCCAGCTTGACTTAGCCCATTCGTCAGATCAGTCCCATCAGGCGGAGGTCGTCACTCTGCTGGTCAGTTCCCGCGCCAAGCGACGTGGTGTAGGCCGTTTGTTGATGCGTGAGCTGGAAAATACCGCCCAGGGGTTGCGTTGCTCTGTATTGTCCTCAGATATGCAGTCCGGCTCAGAGGCAGAAGCCTTCTACCGCGCTCAGGGATACCGATGCGCTGAGCTCAGGCAGGACGCTGTCCGCTACAGCAGAAAAAATGATGTGGTCTATTACAAACAACTTTCGCCTTTCCCACACGCATCCCTCCCCCTCTTTTAGTCCTTAAGCAGTGTGGTGAGCGTTCACCGCACTGTTACAGGCACCCTGCGTTTACATCATTTTCTTAAAAAATTTTTAACTCAATCAAAGAAATCGATAAGTTATAAGAAAAAGATCTCCCCCAAAAATTAAGGTGTCTATAATATGCTGCTGGTTTACTGTCTGGAGTTGGCGTGATCGCCTTTCCTGACCTGCGCTAACAGGCAGACTTTAACTTATGAAAAAAAGAGACCCATCTTTGGCAACTCCTTATCTGCAATTCGATCGTGCGCAGTGGGCAGCCTTACGTGATTCAGTACCGCTCACGCTCAAAGAAGCGGAAGTGGTGAACCTGAAAGGCATAAACGAGGATTTATCCCTCGAGGAAGTTGCGCAAATCTATCTGCCGCTTTCGCGCCTTCTCAATTTTTACATCAGTTCTAACTTGCGCCGACAAGCCGTGCTGGAACAGTTCCTCGGTACAGATGGACAAAAAATCCCTTACGTCATTGGAATTGCGGGAAGTGTGGCGGTGGGTAAAAGTACCACTGCCCGTGTCCTTCAGGCATTGCTAAGCCGTTGGCCAGAGCATCGTTCCGTAGAACTGATTACCACTGATGGTTTCCTTTATCCCAACAAGACGCTCCAGGAGCGCGGGATAATGAAGAAAAAAGGATTCCCACAGTCTTACGATATGCATCAACTGGTGAATTTCGTCTCAGAAGTTAAGTCCGGGGCGAAACATGTGACAGCCCCTGTCTATTCACATCTGATTTACGATGTGATCCCTGATGGCAATAAAGTCATTGAGCAACCCGATATTCTGATCCTGGAAGGGTTGAATGTCTTACAAAGTGGTATGGATTATCCCCATGACCCGCATCATGTATTTGTTTCTGACTTTGTCGATTTCTCTATATACGTTGATGCGCCCGAAGACTTGTTACAAGGCTGGTATATTAACCGGTTCCTTAAATTCAGACAGGGTGCATTTTCAGATCCGGATTCTTATTTCCACCATTATGCAAAATTGCCTGAAGAAGAAGCAGTGAACATTGCAACGCAATTGTGGAATGAGATTAATGGATTGAATTTGAAAGAAAACATATTGCCAACGCGTGAACGAGCCAGCTTAATTCTGACCAAAAGTGCTAACCATGCAGTTGAAAGCGTTCGGTTAAGAAAATAAATAACTCACCTTAATTGAATAAAGGAGAGCAAACGCTCTCCTTTATTTTAATCAGACGCCGCGCAGTGAAATCTCACCACCAATATAAGGTTTTTGCACGCCATCCTGTTCAAGCAACAGTGCTCCCTGAGCATCAATACCTCGCTCGATACCATGAATTTCCTGATCACCGATGAGTAATTTAACCGGGCGGTCCAGGAAGTTATCTAATCCCCGCCAGCGGGTAATAAATGGCGCCAATCCTTCCTGCTCGAAATGTAATAATGCTGACCGTAGTTCTTTCAGTAAGGTTGCGGTGAGTTCATTACGATCAATATTAACCCCCGCCTCCTGCAGATTTATCCATCCCTGATTGATCGTGTCTGTCGCGGGTTCTCGCATCTTAAGGTTGATTCCCGCACCAATAACCAGCTGTGCCGCATCTCCGGTTTTGCCGGTTAATTCAACCAGTATCCCCGCCAGCTTGCGGTCATTAAGATAAAGATCATTAGGCCATTTTACGCGTACATCTTTCGCACCCAGTCGCTGCAGAACTTCTGCCATTACAATGCCGATAACCAGGCTCAGCCCCATTGCTGCGGCAGGTCCCTGTTCCAGCTTCCAGTACATAGAAAGATAAAGATTACTGCCAAAAGGTGAGAACCACTTGCGCCCGCGACGTCCTCGCCCCGCCTGTTGGTATTCTGCTACGCACGCATCCCCAGAACTTAATTCGCCAATTCGGTCCATAAGATACTGGTTAGTAGAATCGATGACGGGCAAAACCCTGACCTGACCTGCCGGAAGCAGTGCAAGGATCTTCTCTTCGTCGAGCAACTGGATAGGATATGGCAGGCTGTAACCTTTACCAGGGACAGTAAAGATATCAACGCCCCAGTCACGTACCGTCTGGATATGTTTATTAATCGCAGCACGGCTCATGCCCATGGCTGTACCTAACTGTTCGCCGGAATGAAATTCACCATCAGCTAAAATAGAAATCAACTGCAGAGGAACGGTAATATCTTTCATGACAGTGCTCCCACAGCGTTTACTTCACCATTACCTGCGATAAAACGAACTTCAGGTTCAAGCCAGATACCAAATTTTTCAGCAACAGCATCACGCACATATTTTGCCAATGCGCGTACATCTGCACTGCTTGCGTGATCTTTGTTAATCAGTACCAAAGCCTGTTTATCGTGAACGGCAGCCCCACCAATGGCAAAGCCTTTCAGACCGGCCTGTTCAACCAACCAACCGGCTGCCAGCTTTATTTGCCCGTTAGCCTGCGGATAAGAAGGCATAGTGGGATATACGCTGCTGATTTTCTCCGCTACCGATGCATCCACGGCAGGGTTCTTGTAGAAACTTCCGGCATTACCGGTAACGGCAGGATCTGGCAATTTGTTTTGTCGCATCGCGCAAACGGAATCAAAGATTTCACGGGGAGTGACAGTCTCTGGATCTAAGCGGCTCAGATCTCCATATGTTAATTTTGGTTGCCAGTGTTTTTTTAGCTTCAGACCTACAGAGACAATGGCATATCCGTCTTTATAGGCATGTTTAAATATGCTCTCGCGATAACCAAACTGGCATTCTGCAGATGTTAAACGGGTCACTTTCCCTGCCTGAAGATCCAAAACATCAACGTATTCACAAACGCTTTGCAGCTCGATTCCGTATGCACCAATATTTTGAATCGGGGCAGAACCTACACATCCCGGAATTAAAGCAAGATTCTCGAGACCTGCAATATTATGATCTAGGGCGTAACACACCAGATGGTGCCAGTTTTCACCCGCCCCGACATGCAGCAACCACTCATCAGCATTTTCAGTCAGACTGATCCCTTTGATCCGATTCAGGACTACTGACCCTGCAAAATCCTCAAGGAAAAGAACATTACTTCCTTCACCTAAAAGCAAAAATGGCTGCTGTTTTTCCTGCGCTGATTTCCATGCGGCAATCAGTTGTTCAACATTTTGAGCATGAATAATTTCAGCCGCATCAGCCGCCAGAGAAAATGTATTCAGGGATTGAAGAGAAGTACCGCCAGTCGACATAACAATATTACTCATGAGTGACTTATTTAGGCTTAGTTTAACCGATTCGATATCCGGTTACGTAACGTTTTACAGGGTGGGCGAAATAGCTGATGTGAGAATGGGATGAATAATATACATGCTGCCTCAAATTTTCCATAGCAAAAAGCCCTGTACGTCAGTACAGGGCTTTCCACTTATTTGATGCCTGGCAGTTGATGACCCACTTCGTG
>NZ_SJOJ01000036.1 GCF_004330295.1 Rahnella victoriana | reverse complement strand
GTTTATCAACACGCTGATGAGTTCATTAAAAACCATTATTCAGAAAGAAATAAAAATTTCAAAAGCAGATTAAATTAAAAATTCTTATAAAACAAAGAGAAACATGCATTCCCACCTTAAATCAGAAAAAACAGAGTCGTTAAACATTATCGAAATAACACAATGAAAGATAACTCATTGATATAGGAAATGCATTTGATCGAAAAAACAGCATGCCATTAAAGGGTTCATTTTAATTTTGTTCAAAAAAATAATGATACATAGTCATGAATCACAAAAATCAAAATTAATTTACTTGTTTGTCTTAATTATAAGAAGAAGGTATTTTCTAAATAAGGCAGATGAAGATTTTTAGGAAACATTGATGGAATATATATAAATGGAGAAAAAGATCTCATAACCGATATTTTAAAAATGAACGAGTGAAACCCATTTTGATAAGGATGACATCATGACGATAAGGACTGAGGACTGGCATCAGGCGGACATCATTGCCGCACTGAGAAAAAAAGGCACCACGCTTGCAGCGGTATCACGCTCTGCGGGGCTGAGTTCTTCCACACTTTCTAATGCGCTATCACGACCATGGCCGAAAGGCGAAATCCTGATTGCAGGCGCGCTGGGCATACACCCTTCGCTTATCTGGCCAAGCCGTTACTATGACCCGAAAACGTTTCAGATTATTGAGCGCCGTTGCCGCGTACCAGGAGAAAAACACGATTAGCAGAAAGCAAAAGCCGCCAGGTATCCGGCGGCTTTATTGCAAAAATCAGTGATTAATAAACTGTTCACCCAGCTCGATATCTTTACGCAGGATATCCAGCATTGAATCCAGTGACTGCTGTTCAAAGGCGCTGAGCTTGCCAATATCGATGAGCTCTGCGATACCATTTTTACCTAACAGGACGGGCTGGGCGAAGAATCGAGCATATTCGCCTTTACCTTCCACATAGGCACATTCCACAACATTGCTTTCGCCTTGCATGGCACGTACCAGCGATAAACCGAAACGCGCCGCAGCCTGACCCATCGACAGGGTCGCAGAACCGCCACCGGCTTTGGCTTCCACCACTTCCGTTCCGGCGTTCTGAATACGTTTGGTCAGCGCAGCGATTTCGCTTTCACTGAATGACACATCCGGGATCTGAGACAATAAAGGCAGAATGGTCACGCCGGAATGGCCGCCAATCACCGGCACGTCGATCGCTTCAGGTTGTTTACCCTTAAGTTCAGCCACAAAAGTATTTGAGCGGATGGCATCCAGCGTGGTGACACCAAACAGTTTGTTTTTATCGTACACGCCCGCGTTCTTCAGGACTTCAGCCGCGATCGCCACGGTGGTATTGACCGGGTTGGTGATCACACCAATGCAGGCTTTTGGACACGTCGTGGCAACCTGTTGGATCAGATTGCGGACGATCCCGGCGTTGACGTTAAAAAGATCGGAGCGATCCATTCCCGGCTTACGCGCCACACCTGCGGAAATCAGGACGATATCAGCGCCTTCCAGCGCCGGGGTGGCATCCTCACCACAGAACCCTTTAATGTTGACCGCAGTCGGGATATGACTGAGATCGACGGCGACACCCGGAGTAACCGGCGCGATATCATATAATGAGAGTTCGGAACCGGAAGGTAGCTGGGTCTTGAGCAGAAGTGCGAGGGCCTGACCGATACCGCCCGCAGCACCTAGAACTGCAACTTTCATCCTATACTCCTTTTTTATCATTAACTTATAAGTGTCGTGGATTTATTTTTAGTGTGACCTTAATCACTTATGCTGTTAAAAACAATCGCTCACTTGCAGAGAATCTGAGGTGGGTCGTTTAGAAAGTAAATAAACTCTCTAACGTCACCTTTTTACTGTCTTTTATGGCTTTTTGTCGGGAAGCTACACCATTAAAAGTAGCACCACAAAACCCACCAGGTTAATAAATGGTTAAATTCGCTCTAATGTGAGAGCTGAATCGAGATCATCAGCCAAACCGCCCGTTGCGCACCCGAAGTAACAGGCAATGCACAATTTTGGCATATTCATTACCTGCTGCTGTAAAGCATGACGCTGACATTCCTTGCTGGATGCAGAATTCGCGATCTGCGTCGTTGACCCGTGTTGCATAAAAATGCAATTATCTGCATAATCAACCCAACAACGATACAGAGACCAGGGTGCAAAATGCGTAATCCTGCTAAACAGGAAGATTTGATCAAAGCCTTCAAGGCGCTGTTGAAGGAAGAGAAATTCAGTTCTCAGGGCGAAATTGTTGTCGCACTTCAGGATGACGGTTTCGAAAATATCAATCAGTCAAAAGTCTCACGGATGCTGACCAAGTTCGGTGCCGTAAGAACCCGTAATGCCAAAATGGAAATGGTGTACTGTCTGCCGGCTGAAATTGGTGTGCCGACAACAACCAGTCCGCTGAAAAATCTGGTTCTGGATATTGATTATAACGACGCCGTTGTGGTGATCAGAACCAGTCCGGGTGCCGCACAGCTGATCGCGCGTTTGCTCGATTCTTTGGGGAAATCCGAAGGGATCCTCGGCACCATCGCCGGTGACGATACGATCTTCACCACGCCTGCACGCGGCTTTAGCGTCAAACAACTTCATGATGCGATCCTGAGTTTGTTTGAGCAGGAACTGTAATCTCAGTTATTTTGCCCGTCCTCACGCTTTCATTCTGTGCCTGAGGTCAGAAGAATCACGTTTCTGGCCTCATTCCTCTTCCGCCCTTCCCTTCTTTTATGTCCCTCAATGCCGTCAGACACGTCAGATCCACTGTTAACGATCTTCACAACACGCACATTCCCGTCACATAAATATTTCAACGATGTGATTCACTGCAAAAATGAGCACAAATAGTCAAATTCACTCAATCTATTGATTTTACGAAAAATTAACACAAAAAGAACACTTAATAGCCATTTTTTATTCCTTTTAGTTATTAAAAATACAAATAGGACACACATAACCACCCAAATAACTATTAGCAAACTATTAATATTTCGAGTGACTAGATGTATACTCATTTCCGTGGTGTGAAGCACCGGACATTACCAACATAATAAAATCGACGAGGTCAAAATCATGAACGTTAAAACTACAATCGCAACATTAAGCATTCTCTCTGCACTGTCATTTGGCGCTTTTGCAGCACAACCTGTTAGTCAGGAACAAGCAGCAAATATGCAACCACGCGGTATGATCAGCGTCAGCGGCGTTGCCGGTGCCCCTTCTGATATCCGTCAGGCACTGTCTGATAAAGCCGATGCACAGGGTGCCAAAGCCTTCCGCGTGATCGAAGTACGTGAAGAAGGTAACTACCACGCTACTGCGGAAATTTACCAATAAGTCTCAGGTAAACGAAGCGAAGGGCCTGAATGACTCGGGCCCGCGCATTGCGCAATAAGACGGATTTGTCGCTGCCTCATCACGTTCCCGCCCGCTTTACGCGCGCCTGAACCCCGATATCACAGTCCTGATGAATCCAAATCTCAACCGACGTTGCTCTCTGAAAAAATGCACCAACGTCTGCGAATTCAGGAAATTATCATGAAAATCATTACAACTATTGCTGCCCTTAGCCTGCTGTCTGCTGTGTCTTTTGGCGCCTCAGCGGCCAACCTGATCACTAATCAACAGGCAGAAAACCTGCAACCAATGGGCGTGATCAGCGTCAGCGGTGTTGACGGTGCGCCAACCGATATCCGCCAGCAACTGTCTGATAAAGCCGATGCTAAAGGTGCAAAATCATTCCGCGTGATCGAGGCCCATAACGACGGTGCCTATCACGCAACCGCAGAAATCTATCAGTAAGATTTCCGGGGAGTCCCGTAACCGGGCCACTGTTTGAGTATTCATTGAATTAGCGTTACCGGGTTTCAACAGCCACTGATTGAAGAAACGAAACAGCGAAAATAAATGGCGCTGTTGAGGCTGGAAAGAGAGCAGATACTGCCACTGCCGTACTCTCTTGCTAACGATACCCTCGTCGTCCTGTCCGACGACACCCTTTGGCCCTCAATTTTTGAGGGCTTTTTTTTGCCTGAGATTTCACCCATCCCGCCAGAAACGCAAAAAAAAAGCACAGCCTGCGCTGTGCTTCTCATTCATGGCATGCTGTTTTAAATCTGTTGTGCCGCGTCGGCTTTCGCTGCCAGTGCCGCCAGCAGTTTTCCATGAATACCGCCGAAGCCACCATTGCTCATCACCAGAATATGGTCGCCCGGCAGGGACGCTTTAATCACCATATCCACCAGTGAATCGACGTCTGCACTCCAGTGTGCGGGCTGGATGCAGTGTTCCGCCACTTCCGCCACCTGCCACGGAATGTGTTGCGGCTGTAACAGGAAGACTTCATCGGCGCGCCCCAGCGAAGGCGCCAGTTCATTTTTGCTCATGCCCATTTTCATGGTATTGGAGCGCGGTTCGAGCACGGCCAGAATACGTGCGGTGCCGCCGACTTTGCTGCGTAAGGCTGAAAGCGTCGCCAGAATCGCCGTCGGGTGATGGGCAAAATCGTCATAGACGCTGACACCATTTTCCACGCCGCGCAGTTCGAGACGGCGACGGGCATTGATGAAATCACCCAGCGCTTTGCAGGCATCTTCCGGCTTCACGCCAACATGACGTGCCGCGGCAATCGCCATCAGCCCGTTATGCATGTTGTGTTCGCCGACCAGATTCCAGTTCACCTGCCCGACAACTTCACCGTGCAGATAAACCTCGAACGAGCTGGCGTCCGGCGTCAGTTTCTTCGCATCCCACGCACAATTTTCCGCCTCACCCGCAAATTCCTGCTCGCTCCAGCATCCCATTGCCATCACTTGTTTCAGTGGCGTGTCATGCTCAGGCAGAATGATCTTGCCTTTACCCGGCACCAGACGCACCAGATGGTGGAACTGTTTCTGGATCGCTTTCAGATCATCAAAGATATCCGCGTGATCAAACTCAAGGTTATTGAGGATCAGGGTGCGCGGGCTGTAATGAACGAATTTGGATCGCTTATCAAAGAAGGCACAGTCGTACTCATCGGCTTCCAGCACCATAAACGGGCTGTTACCCAGACGCGCAGAAACCTCGAAATTGCCCGGCACGCCGCCAATGACGTAACCCGGTTCATAACCACAGGCTTCGAGGATCCACGTCACCATGCCGGCGGTGGTGGTTTTACCGTGCGTACCCGCAACGGCGATCACCCAGCGCTCTGGCAGAACATGATCATGCAGCCACTGCGGGCCGGAGACATAAGGGATCCCCTGTTCCAGCACGGCTTCGACGCAGGGATTACCGCGCGTCATCGCGTTACCGATGATCACCAGATCGGGGGGAGGATCTAACTGGGCAGGATCGTAACCCTGGATCAGGTCGATCCCCTGATTTTCCAGCAGCGTACTCATCGGTGGATAAACGTTGTCGTCCGAACCGGTTACCTGATGCCCTTGTGCACGTGCCAGCATCGCCAGCCCGCCCATAAACGTGCCGCAAATCCCAAGAATATGAATGCGCATATATTTTCCATTAATGCCTGTAAGTCAGCCGCTATTCTACCGCTCAGAATCCTCCAGAAGAAATGGATTTGCCTATGATTCGTCCATATATTTGGGCTAAACTGCTCACGCTCTTGTGAAATTTTTATTAACGTACCGTTATCTATCCTCGATTCAGGGAAAGTGTCATGAAAACGTTAGGCGAATTTATTGTTGAGAAGCAGCAAGATTTTCCACATGCAACCGGTGAACTGACAGCGTTGCTTTCAGCAATAAAACTCGGCGCTAAAATCATTCACCGCGACATCAACAAAGCGGGTCTGGTCGATATTCTGGGCACCAGTGGCGCAGAAAATGTGCAGGGTGAAGTGCAGATGAAACTCGATCTGTACGCGAATGAAAAACTAAAAGCCGCCATGAAGGCGCGTGGGGAAATTGCCGGTATCGCGTCAGAAGAAGAAGATGAGATTGTCATTTTCGAAGGTGAACGTGCGGAAAATGCAAAATACGTGATTTTGATGGATCCGCTGGATGGCTCCTCAAACATCGACGTTAACGTCTCCGTCGGAACAATTTTCTCGATTTACCGCCGTACCACGCCGCTGGGCCAGCCGGTCACTGAAGCAGACTTCCTGCAACCGGGGAACCGCCAGGTAGCTGCAGGTTATGTGGTGTACGGTTCGTCGACCATGCTGGTTTACACCACCGGTGCTGGCGTTCATGCCTTTACCTACGATCCTTCCCTTGGCGTCTTCTGCCTTTCTCACGAAAAAGTCTGCTTCCCTAAAAAGGGCAACATGTACTCGATCAACGAAGGCAACTACATCAAATTCCCGCTGGGCGTGAAAAAATACATTAAGTATTGCCAGGAGCAGGATGAAGCCACGCAACGTCCTTACACTTCCCGCTACATCGGTTCACTGGTGGCAGATTTCCACCGTAACCTGCTGAAAGGCGGCATTTATATCTATCCAAGCACCGCCAGTCATCCGAACGGTAAACTGCGTCTGCTGTATGAATGCAACCCGATGGCGTTCCTCGCCGAGCAGGCTGGCGGTAAAGCCAGCGACGGGAAAAACCGTATTCTGGACATCATTCCGCAGAAACTGCATGAACGTGCGCCATTCTTTGTGGGCAACAGTTCAATGGTTGAAGATGCAGAACGCTTTATTGCTCAGTTCCCTGACGAGTAAATAAATGAAAAAGGTGGCTTTCTGAGCCACCTTTTTTCATATTTTACAGCTCAGACAGACCTTTTCAGAACGAGTCAGCGCGGTTGAGTTTAAACACCGCCATACTTTCCGCCAGCAGTTGTGCCTGCTCTTCCAGCGAACGCGTGGCTGCCGTTGCCTGTTCAACCAATGCGGCATTTTGCTGCGCCACCTGATCCATCTGCGTAATGGCCACATTCACCTGTTCGATACCGTGCGTCTGCTCGGTCGTCGCGATGGAAATCTCGCGCATCAGGCTGGTCACGCGCGTCACTTCGCCGGAGATCTCCAGCATTGTGTCCGCCGCCGATTTCACCATATCCGAACCTTCGGACACGCGGGCTTCGGAATCGACGATCAGTTCTTTAATTTCTTTGGCTGATTGTGCACTGCGTTGCGCCAGGCTGCGCACTTCGCCCGCGACCACCGCAAAGCCACGTCCCTGCTCACCCGCACGCGCCGCTTCGACCGCCGCATTCAGCGCCAGAATATTGGTCTGGAAAGCGATGCCATCGATAACGGTAATAATGTCACCAATGCGTTTCGAACTGTCCGTAATGCCCTGCATTTTATCCATGACCCGATGCACCACTTCGCTGCCCTTGTCAGCAATCACTGACACGCTTTGCGCCAGCTGATTGGCCTGTTCGGAGTTTGCCGCATTCATGCGAACGGTGGACGTCAGTTGCTCCATACTCGCGGCAGTTTCTTCCAGCGACGCGGCGGATTCTTCCGTCCGTTGCGCCAGATGCACGTTACCGGCGGCCAGTTCGCGGGAACCGACATCAATCTGGTTGCCTGCATCACGCACACGACCCACAGACAGCGCCAGCGAATCCTGCATTTGCTTCATTGCTTTCAGCAGACGCCCCATTTCGTTATTGCGGGAATCGTCGATGTCATGCGTCAGATCGCCTTTGGCGATATATTCCAGCTGCGCAATGGAGAAGGTCAGCGGATGCATAATGATTTTCTGCAAGGCGAACCAGGCCAGCACGGCAATAATCAGCGCGACGAGGAAACCCACGGCAATCACGGTCAGCTGGATACGTGCATTGGCGCGCGCCTGATCGATGCGCTTATTGGTGTTATCGACCGCATAGGCACGGAAATCCGCCAGTGCTTTGTCGTAAGCGTTGCTGTAAGGCGTGATTTTGTTTTCCAGCACATCGTAATAATTGTCTGCACTTTGTGCCTGAAGGGCAGCAAGCAATGGCATCAGGCCATTGGTTTTATAGGCATCGTAAGTTTTCTTCACCGCGTCGGACAAATCCCTGCCCTGCTGTGTGTCGTCCTTGATGCTGATGAATTTCGCCAGATCGGCATCGGCCTGTTTGATGTAACCGGCGATACGGTCAGAAGTATTTTTGGCATCGTCCATCATGCCGATTTCCAGCTGACGCACAGCGACACCGCTGGCAACGCGCGTACGCAGCGAGAAACTGTAGCTGTCGGCCAGCGACCCCAGCTCATCGCCCTGAAGCTGGTTAATCTGTTGCAGGGACGTCGCGCCTTGCCGGATGGCATTGGCGCCCAGCACGCTAACCAGCAAGAGAATCAACGTCATAAATACCAGCAGGCCAATCAGACCGGCTTTTACGCTCAACTTATTCAACATACGGTGTTATCCAGCCATTCAGGTGAAAAGGAGATACTTCGGGTGGGTAGGGATCAGGTTTATCCTGATTTTTTGTTTGAATACTGTTATCGGCAAAAGACGGAATATCTTGATAAGAAAAGCAAAAACAGGCAGTTACGCGGAAAAGTCAGGGGTAAGTAAATTTTACTGCCAGCAGCGAAGATTTTGCGCCGGTGCAACAGCATGTCGTACCGGAAAATGCCCGGTCAGGATCCGACGAAAAGGGCGGGAAATCGCGGGAGAGTTGGCTATAATGTCCGACACTCTATTCCTGGTTCAATGAAGGAAACCAACAATGAGCTTACTGAACGTGCCGGCGGGCAAAGAACTGCCAGAAGATATCTATGTCGTTATCGAAATCCCTGCAAACGCAGATCCAATCAAGTACGAAGTGGATAAAGATACCGGCGCACTGTTTGTAGACCGTTTCATGTCTACTGCAATGTTCTATCCGTGTAACTACGGTTACATCAACCACACGCTGTCTCTGGATGGCGACCCGGTTGACGTTCTGGTGCCAACACCGTACCCGCTGCAAGCCGGTTCTGTGATCCGCTGCCGCCCTGTCGGTATGCTGAAAATGACCGACGAAGCCGGTGAAGATGCCAAACTGGTTGCGGTTCCGCACACCAAACTGAGCAAAGAATACGATCACATCAAAGATGTGAACGACCTGCCAGAACTGCTGCGCGGCCAGATCACTCACTTCTTCGAGCAATACAAAGCGCTGGAAAAAGGCAAATGGGTAAAAGTTGACGGTTGGGCTGATGCTGCTGCAGCTAAAGCTGAAATCGTGACCTCTTTCGAACGTGCTAAAAACAAATAAGTTTTCTGCCGTTTGAATAAAAAAAAACACCGCCAGATGGCGGTGTTTTTTTATGTATAACGCGTTGTCAGACAACGATTTTTAGAGACGACCTTGCTCAGACTACTCGCTTACTGCTTCGTTACGCTTAACCCAGTCTCCACCCTCAATTCTCGGCACACCATCCAGTGAGCGAATGTAGAGGTAGATCCAGGCGCTGCCATAAGGTGTCGAAATCAGCTCACGACGGTAATCCTTGGTGTTACTTTTAAGCTCATCCAACTCCGCCAGTATTGACGAAGTAATGCGGTAAACTTCGCAATAGACTTTGCCTTCCCCTGGAATAACAGCAGGATAGTGGCCCAGATTATACAGGGCATACCCTTCCAGCTCATGGTCACCCAACCATTGAGCATTCGTCATCCAATGACTGTTGCCTTGCTTGCGTCGTAAGCTACCGTAAACAATTATTCGCATGTTTATATTCGTATAGTAAAAGTCACATGAATTAAAACTCAAACTGATAGAGCAAATCCAATGCCTGATCGATGCCCGATACCGCCTGCAGGTAAAGCTTGGGCATTAACCGATAGCGCAGGGTGAGCGTTGCCAGTGAGTCGAATATCCCGACACCATATTTCACCTGTAAACCCGGCAAGACATAGCCACTGACCACGACCTGAGAGCTGTCTCCCACACCCTGAGTATCCAGCGCCAGATTACTGACACCGAATGCCTCGCCGATTTTACCCACAAGTTTACCACTTTGCGCAACCCCTAACCCGATAAGAGCTGAGGTCATCGCGCCGCTGTCACCGCCGGAATTGTCCAGTCCCTGCCCGCGAAGCAGGTAGGACAAGGCTTCCTGCTGCGACATCGCCGGATCCGAGAATATTTCAAGTTTAGGCGCATCTGCCTCACCTGTAACTCTCAGACCCGCAATCACATCATTTTCTGTCGCTTCCGGGTTACGGATCGCTTCCAGATTCAGCAACGGCTGGTCCGCCGGGCCGGAGAACAACAGCAGCCCTTTACGCACAATCAGATCCTGTCCGTAGGCATGGAAGCGTCCGGACGGAATGTTAATTTGCCCGTTCAGCCCCAGACCGCGGCTGTCCTGCGCCACTTTCAACGCCCCTTCCAGCCGCGCTTTCAGCCCAAAGGCATCCAGGCGAACGTCTTTACCAATGTTCACCATCAGGTTGCTGTTGATCGGAATCGAAGCCGAAGCCGGTGCGATCGGCTGACGCTGGTCGTTGAGCATCACTTCATCCGACGACACACCCACCGCGCTTTCCGGCAATTCCTGCACCGTAATGCGCGCCCACGGAATATCCACGGTACCGTTGAGCGAGAACAGTTGCGGCGTGGCATCAAACACTAAATCCGGTGACACGTCCAGACGCACCATCGGCGGCACCGAAACCCGGACCTTATTGCCCCGCGCCGCAATCCGCGCACGCCATGCGTTAATTTCGCTCCAGTCGGCGTTACCGTTCAGTTCCAGCTGACCCTGCGCGGTTTTGATCACCCCTTCCATGATCGACGACATGCCGTTGAAATTGATGCTGACATTGGCATCGGTGATATCAAACGGCATAAATTGCGCGTCGAAATCCACGCCGGTCAGCGCCAGTTTGCCGAACACCAGCGGTTTCTGCGCATTGCCGCCTACCCGCAGATTCGCGTTAAGAATGCCGGACGCTTTCTCGCCATCCATCAGCGCCGGTTGCAGCAAGGCCATGGAAATACGGGCAATATTCACGTTACCGCTGAGATTACGTTTTCCCTGCGGATCCGCGATTTGGATATTGCCGTCAAGCTGACCGTTGTCAGTGATCTTGATCAGCCAGTCGAGGCTGGCACGGCCATTGTTCAGACCGGCGTTCAGATTCAGCGTATCAAACGCCACCGGCAGCGGACTGCCCTGCACCAGTTGCTGCACTTTCACGCCCTTGCCCACCAGTGAAACGCTGGCCTGCGGCAAACCGCCTTCCGCTTTCCAGCTCACATCGGCTTTCCCGCTGAACACGCCACTCAGTTGCGTATCATCGGTCAGGAAAGGTTTGATCATCGCCAGATCGAAGCGGTTAAGCACCACGCTCGCCTGCCCGCTGGCACCGGCATCAATGGTGCGCGGCACGCACAGATCTGCATTCGGGTTCTGCCAGCAATGCGGACCGACGGTGATCCGTTGCTCTTTATTGAAGTAATCCAGCGCGATCGTGCGGTTCAGACGCCACTGCCCGACCGGGGTATCGAACAGCGTATTGCTGATATTGCCTTTCCATTCTTCGGTCGCGCGGTCAAAACTGCCACTCAGCGCCAGACGGCCGGAAACCGGTTTGCCGTCCACCTTCAGCGTCAGTTCATGATGATTCTCGTTACCTTTGGCCTCGAGATGAATATCAGTGATATCCAGCGCGTCCTGCCGGAGCTGCTGAACACGAACCATCAGGTTGCCCTGGATCTGATCCGTTGAACTGACGTCGCCTTTCACATCGACGCGACGCACCGTCAGCGCCTGCCATTTCAGGCCGGTGGCGGTGAGATCCGCCAGCAGTTTCGGCGCTTTCAGGTCACCGCGCAGTTGCAGCATCCCTTTTGCCACGCCGCCCAGCCCCGGCAGGGCACCGTCGAGATGCGGGGCATCCACTTTGGCATCCAGATTCCAGGTATCGCTGAGCTGGCCTTTCACATCCAGATTATTGCGGCCCAGTTCCAGATGAAGTTGCGGAATATCCCACTGCCCGTAACTGTTTCCGCGCACGTTACCTTGGGCTTTGACGGCGTTTTGCTTCACGTTACCGGTCAGATCCAGCTCCGGGATCTGCATCTGCCATGTGCCGCCGTACAGGCTGCCGCGCGTGGTGATTTTGCCCTGCAACTTCGCCGGCCAGTCCGGATACTGTTTGGCGGTGTTAATGCCGGTCAGCTTCAGCTCGCTGTTCCAGCTGATGGCTTTACTCCAGTCCACCACGCCGGTCAGATCGGTATTGCCCTCCAGCGCCGCAAGACGCAGCAGCGTAAGCCTGAACTGCTCTACGTTGCCTTTACCGTCGAGCGTCAATGTCGCGGGCGGGATCTGATCGCCTTTGAATTCTGAACGCAGCGACAGCGCGTAATCTGTCGCTTTACCGCTGACATTAAATTTGAAGCCTTTGACCTGATATTGCGGCGTGCCGGTCAGCGGCCATTGCAGGGCATCGCTGCTGAGTTTCAGATTGAGCGGCAGTCCGGCCTCCGCCAGCCGGGTTTGCAGCGCCAGCTCTGCGCGGACCGGGCCGGAAATATTCAGGCCGACATCCAGCTTATCGCGCAGCCCGCCGGCAACCCGCAGTTTGATCTTTTCCCCTTTCAGCGGATCGATATTCACGGCGGTATTGATGGTCATATCCACCGGCCAGTTCTGATTCAGCGTCGCCTGCCCGATGCCGTCCACCGAGCCTTGCGGCGAGCGGACCATTAATTTATCCAGCTTCACCACCTGATTTTGCGTACTGGCTTTCAGCTCGAAACGGGTGATCAGTACATCAGTGTCACCGGTGAGCCGCAGGTTTTCCGCGAGGATTTGCTGAATATCGAGATCAACCGGCAGTCGGAAATCCGGTAAGTCAGGCAACAGCGGTTTGGCGAACAACTCCTGCAAAGTTTCGCCCATCGGTTTCTCCGGCACCACCACCGGCGGTTCTGCCGGTTTGCCCGTGGCTTTCTCGACGGCTTTATCCTGCGCGGCCTGCACCACCTCCGGTAACGGGTTGACCGGCGTTTTCGGCAAGGCGATCAGCAATCCGCCAATACGCGTCGGCATCAGCTGGATCGCACGGCCTTCCCAGTGCGCGCCGGTACGGAATGACGCCAGAGAAATCGCGCGGTCATCGAGCGTAATATTGATATTGTCGAGCGTCAGCAAACGCAGGGTAATCGGATACGGTGTGCTGAGATTGGTCAGCGGCTCGCTGTTTTCTGGCTCCGGTTGCGCGGCGGCGGGCGTCATTTCTTTGGTGTTGACCACCACATTGACGTCTTTCACCCGCAAGGCGTTAACGCACAGCGCGCTGTTTTTCAGGCATGAGAAATCGAGGGAAAAATGGAATTCCCCGGCCTTCACGTCCACACCCGGCATGTCGTAATGCACGCCCTTCAGCGTCAGGTCACGCCATCCGCCTTCAGTGCTGGCGATATTCAGCCCCGGCACAAAACGGTTTGCGCCGTTGATCATCAGGTGCAGACCGGTTTGTGTGCCGATCAGAAAGGCCACCAGACTGATTAACAGCACCAGGAAGATCAGAAATCCCAGGCAGATCTTTTTAAATAAACTCATAATTCCGGACCTAAACCGATGTAAAACTGCAATCCATGCTCATCTTTGTCGCCGACAGGGGCGGCAACATCTAATTTCACCGGGCCGATCGGTGAAGCCCAGCGCACACCCACACCGGCGCCGGTTTTGAAATCATTTTGTGTAATGTCGTTCACCGCTTCGCCGGAATCGACGAACACGGCGCCCCACCACTTTCCGGTCACGTTGTACTGATATTCCACCGAACCGGTTCCCAGATAGGAGGCGCCGGTCAGCTTGCCTTCATCATCACGGGGAGAAATGGATTTGTATTTGTAGCCGCGAATACTGCGGTCGCCACCGGCGAAGAAACGCAGGGAAGGCGGAACCCGATCGAAATCATTGGTTTCAATCCAGCCGAGATTACCGCGAAACACAAAGCGGTGTTTATCCGCCAGCGTACGGATCCAGACGTTTTGCGCCTGCACCACGGCGAAATCGACGTCAGAACCCCAGGTGGTATTGGACACGTCCAGGGAATAGCGTTGGGAATCGCCCCACGTCGGCATCAGGCCGCCGCGCTGGCGCGTACGGTTAAGACTGACCCCCGGATAAATCAGCATGGTGGTGTTCGTCACGCTACCCTGCGTAAAGTGGTCGAGGCTCCAGCGCAAGTTGACGGCATGTTGCCAGCCGCTGGACAGATCCCAGTAACGCGCCAGATTGACCGTGGTGGAATCCGAATTGGTATCGTTGAGATCCTCACGTTTGAAGCCACCCTGCACCAGATAATATTGCTCCAGCGGAGACTTCAGCAGCGGGATTTTATAACTGAGATCTAATGACTGCTCAGGGCCGGAAAGCGTGGTGGAGGTTTCGAAGCTATGGCCACGATCGTTCACCCACGGTTTTTTCCAGTTGGCCGTCACGCGCGGGCCAATGTCCGTGGAATAGCCGACACCGGTTTCGATGGTATTTTCGGTACGCGGCGACACCACCGCATTCAGCGGCAAGGTTTTGGTGGCTTTGGCATCAGTAAAATCTGGAGACACGACAACCGAGTTAAACCAGCCGGTGGCAGACAGACGGCGGTTAAGCTCAGCCAGTTGCGCGGAGGTGTAATAATCACCCTGATGGAATGGCACCAGATTTTGCAGATACTCATCACGGATCTGTGATCCCTGATAATGCACGCTTCCGAAGCGGTAACGCTCCCCGCTGTCGAACTGAATATCCCAGAACGCCTTGTGTTCGTCTTCGATGACGCCCAGCTGACTTTTGCGCATGTTGGCATCAAAGTAGCCTTTACGTAGCGCAATACCGGTCAGCGAGCTTTTGAAATTGTCGTAGGTTCCGTGGTTTAAAATGGTGCCGACCGCTGGAACATCCCGCTTTTTCAGCTGTTCGAATTCATTATCTTTATCAGCCTGCCCTTCAATCACCACATTCGTGCCGGCAATTTTCACCGGTGTGCCGGGGGTGACTTTGGCAATCAGCACCGGACGCCCGGGTGGCGGGGTTTCACGGTAGTCAAAATCGATGGTCGGCGAATAGTAGCCCAGTGGCCGCAGACCCTGCTGAATGGCGGCGCTGACGCGGGCGCGGAACCGTCCGCTCGCCCCGACTTCGTCGCTTTGAATTGATGATAAACGAACGCGGACGTTCCTTTCCAAATCGCCATCCAGGCCTTCCAGCTGCAAACGCACCTTCGCTGCCATGGAAAGTGAGGGGGCCAGCAGTACAAATAACAAACCCAGTTCACGATATCGTGGCACACGCACTCCTGCTAAATTTTACTGTCCTGTTAAAATATCCGATGCTCGCCGGAGAATATCTGCTCGTCTTTGGCAGATTCATCTTTATAAAGTCTGATGAAAGCAGTTTAGTGCTAATCCCCTGAAAATGTTCAACGACGAAGCAACGTCCTTCGTATTGTGTGCAAAGACGCAATCAGATACAACTAACACTGACCTGTTGATGACGGTTATTCGTAAAGACCTTTTGTTACAAACCTTGTTTATTAAAGCAACAGCTGGAGTTTCCCGTGGTGCAACTTTCCGATAAAACGCAGTCTGTAAATCAGGCAGATGCGTTACCTGGCCGTACAACCCCTATGCCGGTGGCGACCCTTCATGCAGTGAATGAACACTCAATGACATATGTCCCTGACAATATGGATGTCGCGATTTTTGCGATGGGCTGCTTCTGGGGCGTCGAGCGCCTGTTCTGGCAGCAGGAAGGGGTGTACAGCACAGCAGCCGGTTACAGCGGCGGTTTCACACCGAACCCGACTTACCGCGAAGTGTGTACCGGCCAGACCGGCCATGCCGAAGTGGTGCGTGTGGTCTTTGACCCGGCGGTCATCAGTTACGCCAAACTGTTGCAGATTTTCTGGGAAAACCACGATCCGGCACAGGGAATGCGTCAGGGCGGCGATATCGGCACGCAATACCGTTCCGCGCTGTATGTGCTGAGCGCAGAACAGCAGGATCAGGCGCTGGCCAGTCTGGCGAGTTTCCAGCAGGCGATGGACGAGGCGAACGATTCGCGCACCATCACCACCGAAATCACCGAAGCCCTGCCTTTCTATTATGCTGAAGACGAACATCAGCAATATCTGTTTAAAAACCCGGAAGGCTACTGCGGATTAGGCGGCATTGGCGTCTGTCTGCCGCCGCAATAATGCGGGATTTTTAAGCGCTGGCGGCAGTCTCAGTGCTGCTGCTATACTATGCGGGTCACAAATGTGGCCCTTTAAAACGATTTATGGCAATTATCTTTGTTTTTTCATCCTTAACGCTTTTTTCTTCTGAACCGCTTTTTAATGTCTTTCTTAAAAAGAAGTTCTTTTAAGCAGCAAAAATAATGAGTGCCTTTCCCTGCCGGTTTAGCCCGGTGTTAAACGGATAGATTATGTTAAACAGTATTTTACTGATTCTCTTATTAATCGCGATCAGTGCCTTTTTCTCGCTGTCTGAGATATCGCTGGCCGCTTCCCGCAAGATAAAACTTAAACAGTTGGCAGACGAAGGAAACGTCAATGCCTCCCGCGTAATGAAATTACAGGAAACCCCTGGCCTGTTCTTTACCGTGGTACAGATTGGCCTGAATGCCGTGGCTATCCTCGGGGGTATCGTGGGCGATGCTGCATTCTCCCCGGCTTTCCAGTCATTCTTCATCCGCTTTATGTCCCCTGAACTGGCGGATCAAGTCAGCTTTATCTGTTCCTTCGTGCTGGTCACCAGCCTGTTCATCCTGTTTGCTGACCTGACACCGAAGCGCATCGGTATGATTTCACCTGAGTCGGTTGCCGTCCGTATAGTCAACCCGATGCGTTTCTGTCTGATGATTTGCCGCCCGATGGTGTGGTTTTTCAACGGCATGGCGAACATGATTTTCCGCATGTTCAAACTGCCGATGGTACGTAATGACGACATTACCTCCGACGATATTTATGCCGTGTTTGAAGCCGGCGCACTGGCGGGTGTTTTGCGTAAGCAGGAACATGAGCTGATTGAAAACGTGTTTGAGCTGGAATCCCGTACGGTTCCTTCTTCCATGACCTCGCGTGAAAGCGTGATTTTCTTTGACCTGCGCGAAAGTGAAGAAAGCATCAAAGAGAAAATCGCCACGCATCCGCACTCCAAATTCCTGGTCTGTGACGGTCATATCGATCAGGTGGTCGGTTACGTCGATTCCAAAGATTTACTGAACCGCGTGCTGGGTAATCAGAGCTTAATGCTGAGCAGCGGCGTACAAATCCGCAATGCGCTGATTGTGCCGGATACCCTGACGCTCTCGGAAGCGCTGGAAAGCTTCAAGGCGGCGGGCGAAGACTTTGCCGTTATCCTCAATGAATATGCGCTGGTGGTCGGTATTATCACGCTCAATGACGTGATGACGACGCTGATGGGCGACCTGGTCGGTCAGGGTATGGAAGAACAGATTGTTGCCCGTGACGAGCATTCCTGGCTGATTGAAGGCGGTACACCAATCGAAGACGTGATGCGCGTGCTGCATATCGAAGAATTCCCGCAGTCCGGCAACTATGAAACCATCGGCGGCTTCATGATGTTCATGCTGCGTAAAATCCCGAAACGCACCGATTTCGTTAAATTCTCCGGCTATAAATTCGAAGTGGTGGATATCGACAGCTATAAGATTGATCAGCTGCTGGTCACACGCATTGTCGATCAGCCGGTGGCGCCGCTGCTGCCAAAAACACCGCAGGAACTTAAAGACGAGAAGAAAGCGCAGGCATAAGACGCTTTTTTCAGGCATCCGGCATCCGGACGCCTGAAACACGAACGGCTCCTTTCAGGGAGCCGTTTTTTTTTGCGCACGCTGCAAAAGTGCAGCGACAACACGCGGGGACTTAGCCCATTTCCGCCTGCAAATGCGTAACCTGACGGTTAACTTCAGACATTACGCTAAAGTGGCGCTTATCACGAACCTTTGGCAACAGGATCTTGCCTTGGTCAAACTCAAAAGCGCCGACGTCTTTGATATACAAACGTCCACGAAACAGTGTCTTAACGTACTTTGCGACTTTCATCGGGTTGTAACGCTGGAAGATTCTCATTTTTCTATTGTTCTCCGTTAAATCACTGCATGTAACGGCCACGTCGCAAGGCGACAGATACCGGGACAGAAAAGTGTTTGCAGTGAAGAGACCTATAACATAGCAGGGCACTCAGGTATTGCCAGTGGATTTAACTGCTTTTACATTGCTTTTCAGTATTGTCTTAGACCCTGACATTGAAACACAGTATAACCCTGCTTTATGTGGCAATTTTGTAACCAGCAACACAATTTTAACATTCCAACAGGACAGACCACTTACGCCGTCCTATGATTGCCGTGACTGTTCTTTAGCGCCCCGGAGAATCTATGCTTTTAAGAAGTCTGTTTGTGATCACTTTTATGACATTTTCGCTATTTGCCTCAGCCCACAATTTTACCGTCGGCCAGCGTCTGGCCCCGGTCGGCGTGGATGACAAAGGCGAGCTGAATGATGTTAACGATACCTTCAGTTACAGCAAATGGAACAGCGCGAAACTGCCGGGAAAAGTGCGTATCGTGCAGCATATGGCAGGCAGAAGCAGCGCAAAGGCGTTGAACGAACCGCTGATCACCGCCATCAGGGCGGCAAACCTGCCGCATGATCGTTATCAGACCACCACCATCGTTAATACTGACGATGCCATTATCGGCACCGGGATGTTTGTGCGTAAAAGCATCGAAAGCGGCAAACGGGAATTCCCGTGGTCACAGGTGATTGTCGACAGCAACGGCGTGGTGAAAAAAGCGTGGGAGCTGCAACCGGAAAGCTCGGCGGTGGTCGTGCTGGATAAAAACGGGGTGATTAAATTCGCCAAAGACGGGGAACTGACGCCGCAGGAAGTTCAGCAGGTCATTACGCTGGTGGATCAACTGGTCAAAGGGTAGAAAAGTGAAACCCCGGTGGTGAGCCGGGGTTTGGCGTCAGAATAACGACACCCTGAAGCCCGGATTCAGAAACGATTCGCGCGGCGTATAGGTCAGCGTCTGACCTTTCCAGTCGTGCACTTGCGCACCGGCCGCCAGCGCGACCGCATGTCCGGCACCGGTATCCCAGATGTTGGTTGGCCCGAAGCGCGGATAAAGCTGCGCTGCACCTTCTGCCACCAGACAGAATTTCAGCGAAGAACCGATCGCCACCGTCTGATGCTCGCCCAGTTGCGCCAGATAATCCTGCAATTCAGGATCATTGCTGAAATGTGAACGGCTGACCACCACCAGCGGCGGATGCGCTTCTTTCACTTCAATCTGCTGCCGCTCACCCTGCTCTTCTTTCCAGGCCTTGCCTTCTGCTGCGCTGTACATCACCTGCGTCACCGGCACGTATACCACGCCCAGCACCGGAACCCCGTCTTCAATCAGCGCAATATTCACCGTGAATTCGCCGTTACGCTTGAGGAATTCTTTGGTGCCATCCAGCGGATCAACCAGCCAGTAGCGCGTCCAGTTCTGACGCTCGCTCCAGCTTTGCGGATCTTCTTCTGACAGCATCGGCGTGTGCGGATCCAGTTGTTTCAGACCGGCTTTAATCACATTGTGTGCCGCAATATCTGCCGCCGTGACCGGTGAGTCATCTTTTTTGTGGCGCGCGTCGAGCGGCTGTTCACCGTCGTATACCGCCATGATCGCATCACCCGCATCGCGCGCTAACTGACAAATTTGCTCTAACATCTTTTACCTCAACGCTTTGATTCTCATTTCTCAAGCCTAGTTTTTTTTGCCGCGAATAGCCATCACGTAATGTGAACAGGTCATAAAGTTGTTACATCTCACATTTATCTATGACAACTGATTACATTCTCAGCAAATTTTGAGATATATATCCGGTTTTTCTTTTCCGGGCATCATCCCTTTCTCTGGAGGCAAGGCAATGAATAAGCGTCATCTGACGTTATCCCTGCTGGCGATCCTGACGGCAGCATCCGTTCAGGCGTCACAGGTGGATCTGCGCATCATGGAAACCACGGATCTGCACAGCAACATGATGGACTTCGATTACTACAAAGATAAGCCGACCGATAAATTTGGTCTGGTGCGCACCGCCAGCCTGATCCACGCGGCGCGTAACGAAGTCACCAACTCAGTGTTAGTCGATAACGGCGACATTATTCAGGGCAGTCCGCTGGGCGATTACATGGCGGCAAAAGGCCTGAAACAGGGCGACGTCCATCCGGTGTATCTGGCGATGAACACGCTCAATTACGCGGTCGGTAACCTGGGCAATCACGAATTTAACTACGGCCTGGATTACCTGAAAAAAGCACTGGCCGGGGCGAAATTCCCTTACGTGAACGCCAACGTGATTGATGATAAAACCGGGAAACCGCTGTTCACGCCGTTCCTCATCACCGACAACGCAGTGAAAGACCGCGAAGGCAAAACCCATAATCTGCGCATCGGCTATATCGGTTTTGTGCCACCGCAAATCATGGTCTGGGACAAGGCCAATCTGCAAGGCAAAGTCACCGTGGCGGATATCACCGAAACCGCCAAAAAGTGGATCCCGGAAATGCGTAAACAAGGTGCCGACATCATTGTCGCGATCCCGCACTCCGGCCTGTCAGGCGATCCGTACAAAACCATGGCAGAAAACTCGGTCTATTACCTGAGCCAGGTAAAAGGCATCGACGCCATTATGTTCGGCCATGCGCACGCCGTTTTCCCGAGTGAAGAATTCGCCAGCATCAAAGGCGCGGACATCAAACAAGGCACGCTGAATGGCGTTCCTGCCGTGATGCCGGGCATGTGGGGCGATCATCTGGGCGTGGTCGATATGGTGCTCAATAACGACGGCGGCAACTGGAAAGTCGAAACAGCCAAAGCCGAAGCGCGGCCAATTTATGACAAAGAACAGAAGAAATCGCTGGCGGCGGAAGATCAGGATCTGGTGAAAGTGCTCGCCCCTTCCCATGACGCCACACGCGAATTTGTCAGCAAGCCGATCGGTAAATCCACCGACAATATGTACAGTTATCTGGCGCTGGTGCAGGACGACCCGACAGTGCAAATCGTCAATAATGCCCAGAAAGCCTATACCGAACATTTCATTCAGGGTGACCCGGATTTAGCCGATCTGCCGGTACTTTCTGCTGCCGCACCGTTTAAAGTCGGCGGGCGTAAAAACGATCCGGCCAGCTTCGTGGAAGTGGAAAAAGGCGAACTGACTTTCCGTAACGCGGCGGATTTGTATCTGTATCCGAACACGCTGGTGGTGATGAAAGTCACCGGTCAGGAAGTCAAAGACTGGCTGGAATGCTCCGCCGGACAGTTCAATCAGATCGACATTCACAGCAGCAAACCGCAGTCACTGATTAACTGGGACGGTTTCCGCACCTATAATTTTGACGTCATCGATGGCGTTAAATATGAGATTGATGTCAGCCAGCCGGCGAAATTTGATGGCGAATGTGCGCTGATTAACAAAGATGCGGAACGCATTAAGCACCTCACTTACAACGGAAAACCGATCGACCTGAAAGCCACTTTCCTGGTCGCGACGAACAACTATCGCGCTTACGGCGGTAAATTCGCCGGTACCGGTGATAAGCATATCGCTTTCGCCTCGCCGGATGAAAACCGCTCGGTGGTTGCGGCGTATATCAGCGCCGAAACCAAAAAAGCGGGCGCAGTCACCCCGACGGCGGATAACAACTGGAAGCTGGCGAAGATCACCGCACCGCAACCGCTGGATATCCGTTTTGAAACCTCTCCCGGTGAAAAAGCTGCGGCCTTTATCCAGTCACACGCGCAATACCCGCTGACGGCCAAAGGCGCAGATGCCATCGGCTTTGAGATTTATCAGGTCGATTTACAAAAGTAAGCCTTTCTGCAGACGTAAAAAAAGGGCGCATATGCGCCCTTTCTTGTTTCTGCAATCCGTCAGGAATTACAGAATTTCCAGCAGCTCAACTTCGAAGACCAGTGCGCTGTATGGTGGGATGGAAGCACCCGCGCCACGCTCGCCGTAAGCGAGGTTATGAGGGATGTACAGCTCCCACTTAGAACCGACTGGCATCAGGGTCAGTGCTTCGATCCAGCCTGCAATCACGCCGTTCACCGGGAATTCAGCCGGCTCACCACGTTGTACGGAGCTGTCGAACACAGTGCCGTCGATCAGTTTACCGGTGTAATGAACGCGTACGCGATCCTGACGGCCCGGGATGGTGCCTTCGCCCTGAGTGATAACAGAGAATTGCAGACCGGACTCGGTGCTGCTCACGCCTTCGCGCTGTGCATTTGCCGCCAGGAATTCCTGACCCTGAACTGCCAGTGCTTCCTGACGTTCACGACGAACAGCATCAGCACGTTCGTGGACTTCACGCAGTGCGCGGTGAACCACATCAACAGGAACGGCTGGTGTATTCCCTTCCAGCGCGTCACGTAAGCCTGCCAGCAGTGCGTCAGGCTCTAAGCCCTGCAAACCTGATTCCTGCAACTGTTGACCGACCTGCAGGCCGATACCGTAACTTGCCTGCGCTTCTACGCTGTCAAATGAAGGGGTAGTCATGAAATTTCCTTAGCTCTTAAAAATGTCGAACGCGCAGCATAGCAGCGCAAGCCTTTTGGGTAAAATCCTCTGTGAGGCAACATGACGGCAGGCGCAGTTCCTTTCCCTTTTCCGGAAATTTTTCGCATTTGACGCCACTCAGCACATCGTTTGGGTGATATTTGTGCTTTGTCCCTTTCCGCATCAAGCAGTTAAACAGCTATACTAGGCAGCAAAAGCAGTCGATATTACGACAGTTAACAAGAGAGGTCGTCATGGGCAGAATCCCGCCCAGGAGAAGGAAAGCCATCCGTATTTATCAACCCATGTTGAGATCCTGGATTGCCATTATGAAAAGGCCGATGCGAGACACGACAGCACCGCAAAGTGAAAGCGAAAGTGAAATCACTTCTGCAGAAACGGAAACCGGAACATCTGCTGCAACACGAGGCAAAACGGTGTTGAGCAAAATCTGGCATATGAGCGACGATTTCCACTGGATGTCGCCACTGCCGTATGCACATCGTCGCGGTATGATCCTGGCGGTACTGGTCATCCTGCTGGCGTTACTGTGGCCGTACACGCCGGAAAACACCTATGCGCCGTCGCAACCGCAACAGCCGACCAGCATCCCGATGCAGGCCGATTTGCGTAACGATCAGGGGCGGACCACCCAAATGGCGCAACCTGAGCCGGTTCAGCCAGCCACTACGGATAACAGCGGCACATGGCGCAGTTATCAGGTGCAATCGGGTCAGACGCTGGCGCAGTTGTTCCGCGATAATAATATGGCGGTCAATGATGTGTTCTCGATGGCACGGGTGGAAGGCGACGACAAGCCGCTGAGTACTCTGAAGACCGGGCAGGAAGTGAAGATTCAACGCGATGCGCAGGGTGTGGTCACGGCCCTGCAAGTAACGACGGATCAGAATGTTACGGTGACATTTACCCGTCAGCCGGACGGCAGTTTCCAGCGCAGTAACTGATCCCGATTTTCAGGCGATACCTTACCTTTCCGCTTTCCCAAACGCAGAAAAGCAAAACGCCGGCGCATGGCCGGCGTTTCACAGGTTAACTGCCGCGTTATTACGCTTCAGCAACCACAACTACGTTCAGTTTAGCGAATACGTCGCTGTGTACCTGGAACTCAACTTCGTGTTCACCAGTGGTACGCAGAACGCCATTCGGCAAACGAACTTCGCTTTTAGCAACTTCAACACCAGCAGCAGTGACTGCATCAGCGATATCGCGAGTACCGATAGAGCCGAACAGTTTACCTTCGTCGCCTGATTTAGACGCGATGGTGACTGAACCCAGTTCGTTGATTTTAGTTGCGCGAGCTTCAGCAGCGTTCAGGACGTCAGCCAGTTTGGCTTCCAGTTCTGCACGACGTGCTTCGAAGAACTCAACGTTTTTCTTGGTAGCAGGAACAGCTTTGCCCTGTGGTACCAGGAAGTTACGAGCGTAGCCCGCTTTAACGTTAACTTGATCACCCAGGCTGCCCAGGTTTGCTACTTTATCAAGCAGAATAACTTGCATTACTTTATCCTCTCAAAGTCGTTAATAGACAGTGGCCGATTACTGATGACGATCAGTGTATGGCAACAATGAAAGGTAGCGAGCGCGCTTGATGCAACGAGCGAGCTGGCGCTGGTATTTTGCACGAGTACCGGTAATACGGCTCGGGACAATTTTACCGCTTTCGGTAATGTAGTTTTTCAGTGTAGCGATGTCTTTGTAATCAATCTCTACAACGCCTTCCGCGGTGAAACGGCAGAACTTGCGACGACGGAAATAACGTGCCATTAGGCTAGTCTCCAGTATCTATCAAATCAATCTGCTCGGCATGTAACACCACTTTATTCAGTCCATTGCGCCCTTGATGGCAGCTAATGAATCCGGTAACAGTGAGTTGCGTGCCGACCGTTAAACTGTGAGTTAATGCTTGTGACGCTTGTCCACTGACAACCACGGGCATTCTGCACCATGCTTGTCGGTTAAATCCGGCTTCCTGCTGCGAGGATTTGTGTTCTAGCACAAACTGGCAGTGTGGAATGCCCGAAGGACTGACTTTACGAATGGGGGTCTTGCACACAGTGCCCGACAACACCAGACGATTCGCCGTCACGGCAATTACTCTTCAGAATCCCCAGCTTCAGCATCATCGTTAGCTTCAGCAAAATCTTCGCGGCGATCACGGCGCTCGTCTTTAGCTTTAACCATTGGAGATGCTTCAGTTACCGCGTGTTTAGTACGCATAACCATGCTACGGATAACGGCGTCGTTGAAGCGGAAGTTAGTTTCCAGCTCATCGATCGCTTCCTGCGGAGCTTCAACGTTCAGCAGAACGTAGTGAGCTTTGTGCAGTTTGTTGATCGGGTAAGCCAGTTGACGGCGGCCCCAGTCTTCCAGACGGTGAATCTGACCAGCAGCGTTAGTGATTACTGCACTGTAACGCTCGATCATGCCCGGAACCTGTTCGCTTTGGTCAGGGTGAACCATAAAAACGATTTCGTAATGACGCATCGAATTGCTCCTTACGGATTATTCAGCCTCCTGTCAGGGTCAACCGCGGCCCATGGAAGCAAGGAACGTGTTTGTGTGCGGTCGAAAAAATGACGCGCAATTATATGTACAGCCTGTGGGAAACTCAAGGAGAAAGGCAGATTAATTTCTCTACAGCGTCGCCGCGAAGAAAGCCGTGGCTTCTGCCAGCGCATGCACCGAGACTTTATGCTTCGCGCCCGGCTCTGAAATAAAGGTCAGATTCGCATCTGCGCCGCTTTCCGCCAGTTCCTGTCGCAACCGCTGGCTTTCGGCAAACGGCACCACATCATCTTCTTCGCCATGCCAGATAAACAACGGAACATCGGCGATTAACGCTGCTTTGCCGCCGATATCCAGACTGAGTAAAGGAGCGACTTCGCGCTCAAACACGTCGCGCGATACGATGTCACCGGCATTGTAAGCGGGAAAAAGATGGTGCGATAAACGCGCGAAATAGCCGGAGCCCATCAGGTTTGCAGCCACTTTCACCCACGGAAATTTGACCAGCGCCGCCATGGTGGTCATGCCGCCCATAGACACACCGCCCACGCCTAAACGCTGCGGATCCGCCAGACCGCGTCCGACAAAGGTGTCTTTCAGCAGCGCCAGTTCATCGACATTGTTTTGCAAAATGCCCCAGAAATTCGCCAGACATCGTGCTTCGTCTTTCTCTGCGCGCGCACCGTGCATTAATGCATCAGGCAGGATCACGCGAAAACCCGCCTTCGCCAGCGTGTAACCGAAATAGGAGTAAATCTCTTTTGAAGACAGAAAACCATGATAGAAAAAAATCGTCGGCAGTTGCTGCTGATACTGTCCGGCGGGCACGGCGTGGATGATCTGGATCCCGTCAATATCTTCTTCATACATCTCAACCATCGTATTTTCCCCTGCGCGTTTCGCAAAAATATCGGCTTCTGTGTGTCACGCCATTCTACGGGTCTGAAAAATGGCGACCACAACCTTTTTCGTATGATTTATAACCTGTTATGTCCGGCAGGCTGTTTTGGTCAGATTGACCTTAATTCAAATTCACATATTCTCTTTTATTGCATTGATTCAGATCAATTTTTATTGAAATAAATGGTTACATTTGATCATTAATCCTTTGCCGTTTTTCGCCGTTAGTGCGCTATCAGAAGCTAACGGAAAAAAACCATGAAAACGGCATCAAAACGCGCATTTCGCAGCTGGAGCATTGGCGCAAAACTGGCCAGCATCGCCTCACTGCTCGTCGGCTCACTCTTTATTATTTTCACTTTGTCACTGACGCACTCCGCCGGAAAGCAGGTCAATGAACTGGCGGTGAACGCCATTTCCGAACAGGTGACCGGCGTGGTGGACATGATAGAAATGTACAACGCCAGCCTGAATGCGGAAGTGGACAGCTATACGCGCCTGTTCAGCCATTTCCTGCCGTCGGATTTTGAACTTGATACCAGCAACCCGGTGAGTGTCGGCGATCAGTCTGCGCCGGTGATTAAAGCGGGCGGCACGCCGCTGAATCTCGACAGCAAAATTCCCGATGATTTTCTGGCCCGCACCGGAGCGATTTCCACGATATTCGCCCGTCGTGGTGATGACTTCATCCGCGTGACCACCTCCCTGAAAAAACAGGACGGCACCCGCGCCATCGGCACCCTGCTCGACAATTCCAGCCCGGCTTACGCACAGATTATGGCCGGACAATCCTTCAACGGACTGGCGACCTTGTTCGGCAAGAAATACATCACCAAATATCAGCCGGTGCGCGATGCACAGGGCAGCGTGATCGGCATTATCTTCGTGGGGGTGGATATCACCAAAGAATACGCCGACATGCGCCAGAAAATTCTCTCAAAACGGATTGGTGAGCAAGGCTATTTCTTTGTGCTGAACAGTGCACCGGGCAAAGATCTGGGCAAATATCTGGTCCATTCCAGCGATGAAGGCAAAACACCCGCGTGGCCGGACGGTGAGTTACAACAGGTCATGTCGCAGCCCAAAGGCCAGCGCGAATACACAGACGTCACCAGCCAGCATCAGCAATTTATGGTGTACGCCAGCGTACCGGCATGGCACTGGGTGGTGGTCGGCAGCACCGACAAAGACAGCCTGATGGAACAGGTCAACAGCACGCGTAACCACTTCCTGATGGTGAGCCTGCTGGCGCTGGCCTGTTTCGCTGCACTGTTTATCTGGCTGACGCGCAAACTGGTCAGCCGTCCGCTGAGCGACGTGGTGAGCATCGCCCAGCAGTATGCCAGCGGCGATTTGCGCGCGCGGGCTGAAACGCAGCGTGTGGATGAAATCGGCGCACTGATGCATGCGATTGACGGCATCGGTCACGGGCTGGAAAAAATCGTGGGTGAGGTACGGCAGGTGTCGTCTGAAATCATGATGAATACTCAGGGGCTGGCGCACGACAGCGAGCAGATCAATCAGCAAATCGGTACGCAGGCCAGCAGCCTGGAAGAAACATCGGCCAGCATGGAGCAGATCACCGCGACCGTGCAGAACACGGCGGACAACGCCACGCAGGCCACTCAGCTGGTGCAACAGACCGATAAAGCCGCCACCGTCGGCGCGGATGCGGTAAATCAGTCGGTGGAGAGCATGGAGGCCATTAAGCACGCCTCAACGCGTATCGCCGATATCACGACGGTGATTGAAGGCATCGCCTTCCAGACCAATATTCTGGCGCTGAACGCGGCCGTGGAAGCCGCCAGAGCGGGTGAACACGGTCGCGGCTTTGCCGTCGTCGCCTCGGAAGTCCGGGCGCTGGCACAACGCAGTTCCAACGCGGTGAAAGAGATTGAAACGCTGGTTGCCGACTCCCTGAGTAAAGTCGAAGACGGCCATCAGAGCGCGGCCAAAACGCAGGCCAACATGAGCGACATCCTTCAGGGGATCCGTCAGGTCAAAGTGCTGATGAGCGATATCGATGTGGCGTCGCACGAGCAGTCTTCCGGTATCTCGCAGGTGAATATCGCCATCATGCAGATCGGCAAGGCAACGCAGGAGAACGCCACGCTGGTGGAGAATTCGCAGCAAACCGCAGCGGCGCTCAGCGAACAGGGCCGCCATCTCTCGCAACTGGTCAGCGTGTTTAAAATTTCCGAACGATAGAATGCGGTTCGCGCGGCAATAAACGCCGCGCAGACTCGCCAGCAGACCGGTGAAAGGGCTACACTCAGGGTAACGCCCTTTTACCGGATATCACGATGAAATCCCTCCAAATCCCCGCGCTGTTGCTGTTGCTGGCATCACTGAACGGTTGCAGTAATCTGATGCAAACCACTCCGGTTGCGCCCCCCGCACCGACAGAAAAAGCACAGGAAATTACCCGCGCACAGACCTCCACCCTGACCAAAACCGGCAGCGTCACCGCTGATGTCATTGGCAGTCCGATGGATGCCGAAGCAGAAATTCAGCGTAAAGCCGATGCCGCAGGTGCCCGTTACTATGTGATTATGTTTAACAGCGAAACCATCGTGCCGGGTCGCTGGTACTCTCAGGCGACGCTGTACCGCTGACCGCCCTGGATTATTCCGCGCCGATAGCGCGGTTGATTAACAGTTGGCACAGCCGTTCCGGCAGCAATGTTTCTCCGCGCGGATCGAGCACCATCCGGCACCATGCGTCCGCCACCGGCGGCGAGGCAAATTCCAGCATTTGTGTGGCTGTCAGCAGGTTGAACAACTGACCTGTCAGCCATCGCCCCTGCGCTTCTTCCGGCGAACGCAGCCGCTGTAAGAACTGGCGCGATGCCCGGTCAAATACCCGGTTTTGCCCGCGCGCCTGATGCAAAATCTGCTGTACCATGTCCGCACTGGCAGGCAGCTTTTTCAGCGTCCGCAGGACATCTAGACACATCACGTTCCCCGATCCTTCCCAGATGCTGTTGACCGGCATTTCACGGTACAGGCGCGGTAACTCGCTGTCTTCGCAGTAGCCCATACCGCCCAGCACTTCCATCGCTTCTGCCACAAACGGCATTCCCTGACGGCACACTTCAAACTTGGCGGCAGGCGTCAGCAGACGGCACAGCAAGTTTTCCGCCGGATTATCCTGTGCGCCTGACGCGGCAGCCAGACGCATCAGCAGCATCGTCTGCCCTTCAAGATGTAACGCCATCCGGCTGAGGGTCTGGCGCATCATCGGCTGTTCGATTAACGGCTTGCCAAACACCTGCCGCTGGAACGCGTGGTACAGCGCCACGGACAACGCCCGGCGCATCATGGCGTGGCTGCCCAGCGCGCAGTCAAACCGCGTGTGGCCGCCCATTTTCAGGATGTGCCGGATGCCCTCACCTTCTTCACCCAGCAACCAGCCGGTAGCATTCTGAAACTCCACTTCACTGCTGGCGTTCGAGCGGTTACCCAGTTTGTCTTTCAGACGCTCGATGCGGATTGCATTGCGCGTGCCGTCGGGTAATACCCGTGGCATAAAGAAACAGGACAGCCCGCCGTCGGCCTGTGCCAGTACCAGATGGGCGTCACTTTGCGGCACGGAAAAAAACCATTTATGGCCGATCAGATGATAAGGTTTTCCGCTGCCGCGCCCTTCCTGCGCTGTCGCCCGCGTGGTGTTGCTCAGCACATCCGAGCCGCCCTGCTTTTCCGTCATGCCCATGCCGATCAGCACGCCTTTCTTCTGGTCGCCGGATTGCAGATGCGGATCATAACGATCGGATAACAGCGGTTTCATCCAGTCACTGAATTCCGGCGGCAGGTACTTTTGCAGCAGCGGGATCGCGCCGAATGTCATGGTCACCGGGCATAACGTGCCGGCTTCAACCTGACCGTGAAGAATAAATCGCGCCGCACGCGCCACTGCCGAACCGATGCGTGCATCTTCCTGCCAGGGCAAATTATGCACCCGGTTGGCGATCAGCCCCTGCATCAGCAGATGCCACGCAGGGTGAAAGCGCACGTCATCGAGGCGTTCACCGGTGGTGTCGTAACGCAGCAGATCGGGCGGATTGGTATTCGCCAGCCGCCCAAGCTCCAGCGACTCCGCAGAACCTAATTGCTGGCCCAGTGACGCCAGCACGTCCGCATCCCAGCCCGCCTGCTGACGGGAAACCGCTTCGCGCAGCGGTGTGTCGGAGAGGAATAAATTGCTGTTACTCAGTGGCTTGGGTTGATTGAAAACCCGGTGTGTTTCCCAGTCCATCGCCTGCTCCCTGTCAGAAGGATATGGCGTAAGTATGGTAAAAATCGGGGAATTAACAGGCGGACAGATCACAAAGGCAGAAATGCAAACGGGAGCCATAAGGCTCCCGTTTAATCCGCAGCTGAGAAAGCCGAAATCAGCTTTTCTTCAGACCACGCTGGCGTACGGCTTCGAACAGGCAAACGCCGGTTGCCACAGACACGTTCAGGGAAGACACGCTGCCCGCCATCGGAATGCTGATCAGTTCGTCGCAATGTTCGCGGGTCAGACGGCGCATACCTTCGCCTTCTGCGCCCATCACCAGCGCCATCGGGCCGGTCATTTTGCTCTGGAACAGGTCATGATCGGCTTCACCCGCCGTACCGACGATCCAGACATTGTGTTCCTGCAACACGCGCAGGGTACGCGCCAGGTTGGTCACGTTGATCAACGGCACGTTTTCAGCGGCGCCACTGGCGACTTTTTTCGCTGTCGCGTTCAGTTTCGCAGAACGGTCGCGCGGCACGATCACCGCGTGAACACCGGCGGCATCCGCTGTACGCAGACAAGCACCCAGATTATGCGGATCCGTTACGCCATCCAGCACCAGCAGGAAAGGACAATCAAGGCTTTCCAGCAGCGCAGGCAGATCATTTTCCTGATACTGACGGCCTTCGCGCACACGCGCAATAATGCCCTGATGCACAGCGCCTTCGGATTTATCATCCAGCCACTGGCGGCTCGCCACCTGAATCACGATACCACTGGCTTCCAGCTCGTCGATCAGCGGTTTCAGGCGTTTATCGTCACGGCCTTTCAGGATGAAGACTTCCAGAAAGCGTTGCGGATCGTTGTCGAGTAAGGCTTTAACGGAATGAATACCGTAGATAATTTCGCTCATGATGCTCTTTAAAATAGACTTGCGGACAGCAAGCTGTCCGCAATTTAACAGGGATTGCGGGCGATTCTATCATACCCTTCATCATTCACGCTGCAGATGCGTTGGCTACGTTCAGTCACCCGAATCACTTACCTGAGTAAGCTCATCGGGATTCCTTCGTTTGCCGCCTTCCTGCAACCTGAATGCTTTTGGGTAGAATACCAGCCCGTCTGGCTTAGCTTTCTGCTGACTTTTTCTTCGCACGTTTGGCTTTGGTGGCCGCAGCAATTTTGGCTGTTTTATCAGAAGGCTTTTTGGCTTTCTTCGGCTTGCCGTCCTTACCCACTGCGCCAGCCGCTTTTTCTTTCTTCGGCTTAGCCGGTTTCGCGTCGTCTTTGCGGAAAGCACTGTCCGGCTCGAAGTTCACGTTTTTCTTACCGGTACGACGGCGACCCGCGTTGGCCGGTGCCGTTGAACGCATGGAACGCTCGCCACCTTTTTTGGCGCGGTCGCGTGCGGTTTTGCCTTCACCACGCGCTTTGCGGGTGCTGGACACCAGCGCGAAATCGATTTTACGTTCGTCCATGTGCACGGCTTCAACACGAATTTCTACCGTATCGCCCAGGCGGTACACCGCACCGGAGGACTCACCGACCAGACGCTGGCCGATATTGTCGTAACGGTAATAATCATTGTCGAGCGAGGACACATGCACCAGCCCGTCGATGAACAAATCGTTGAGACGCACGAAGAAGCCAAAGCCGGTAACACTGGCGATAATGCCGGTAAAGACTTCGCCCACGTGATCCTGCATGAAGTCACACTTCAGCCAGTCAGCGACGTTACGGGTGGCTTCATCCGCACGGCGTTCTGCCATCGAACAATGCTCGCCGAGCTGCAACATGTCTTCGTAATCACTGTGCCAGCCGCCGGTTGGCGTCCAGCGATCTTTCAGCGTGCCGTGCTCTTTCGCCAGCAGATACTTGATCGCACGGTGCAGCGCCAGATCCGGATAACGACGGATTGGCGAAGTGAAGTGACCGTACGACGGTAACGCCAGACCAAAGTGGCCGCGGTTTTCCGGATCGTAAATCGCCTGTTTCATCGAACGCAGCAACATCGTTTGCAGCATTTCGCGGTCAGGACGATCGGCCAGTTCATCCATGATCTGCGCATAATCTTTTGGCTCAGGCTTCATGCCGCCGCCCATCACCAGACCCAGTTCACCCAGCACGCTTTTCAGCGCAGAGATGTGATCATCGCTTGGACGGTCATGCACGCGGAACAGCGCCGGTTCGTTATGTTTTTCAACAAAACGTGCCGCCGCGATGTTCGCCAGGATCATGCACTCTTCAATCAGTTTGTGAGCATCGTTACGCACCGTCGGTTCGACACGTTCGATACGGCGTTCAGCGTTGAAGATGAATTTCGCTTCTTCAGTTTCGAACGCGATACCGCCACGTTCGGCACGCGCCTGATCCAGCATTTTGTACATGGTGTGCAGTTCGAGCAGATGCTTCACCAGCGGGGAATACTGCTCACGCAGTTCCGGATCGCCTTCGATGATGCGCCAGACTTTGTTGTACGTCAGACGTGCGTGGGAGCTCATCACCGCTTCGTAGAATTTAGAGCTGGTCAGCTTGCCCTGCGCAGAGATAGTCATCTCACAGACCATACACAGGCGGTCTACCTGCGGGTTCAGGGAACACAGACCATTCGACAGCACTTCCGGCAGCATCGGGACAACCTGCGACGGGAAGTAAACTGACGTTGCACGGCTTCGTGCTTCGTCATCCAGCGCGGTGCCGTGACGGACGTAATAACTGACGTCGGCAATCGCCACCCACAGGCGCCAGCCACCGCCGCGTTTTTTCTCGCAATACACGGCGTCATCGAAGTCGCGGGCGTCTTCACCGTCAATTGTGACCAGCGGCAGGCTGCGTAAATCGACACGGCCTTTTTTCGCTTCTTCCGGCACCTGCTCGCTCAGGTCTTCGACCTGCTTCAGCACCTGTGGCGGCCAGACGTGCGGGATTTCATGGGTACGCAGGGCGATATCTACCGCCATGCTGGTGCCCATTTTATCGCCGAGCACTTCAACGATTTTACCGACCGCTTTGGTGCGGCGGGTCGGACGCTGGGTCAGTTCAACAACGACCATATAGCCCATGCGCGCGCCGTTAATGGCGTCGGACGGGATCAGGATGTCAAAGCTCAGACGGCTGTCGTCCGGCACCACAAAACCGGCGCCGGCATCGGTGAAGTAACGGCCAACAATCTGGCTGGTTTTCGGCACCAGCACACGCACAATGCGCGCTTCGCGGCGACCTTTGCGGTCTGTACCGACCGGCTGTGCCAGTACCACGTCACCGTGGATACACATTTTCATTTGTTCAGCAGAAAGATACACATCGTCTTTCTTGACGCCTTCGAGACGCAGGAAACCGTAGCCATCACGATGGCCGATAACCGTGCCTTTCAGTAAGTCCAGACGCTCCGGCAGCGCATAACACTGGCGGCGGGTGAACACTAACTGACCGTCGCGTTCCATGGCGCGCAGACGGCGGCGCAGCGCTTCCAGTGCTTCTTCACCGGACAGGTTCAGTTCGTTACCGATTTCTTCTCGGCTGGCAGGTGTTTCACGTTTCGCGAGGTGTTCCAGAATGAATTCACGGCTGGGAATAGGTGATTCGTATTTTTCTGCTTCTCGTTCCAGGAATGGATCTTGTGACATAGCGGTTCCTCCGTTGTCATCAGCAGTTTGTTGAAAGTCTTTCATTCAACAAGCAATAATTTGTAGAGCGTTGAGTTATCTTTGACCATATCGGCCACAGTGTACTGATTCAGCTCATCAAGAAAATGTTCTACAGCAGTGTGCAGGACTTGTTTTAGCCGGCATGCGGGCGTGATATGACAAAAGTCGCTGGCGCAATTGACCAGCGAAAGCGGTTCCAGCTCGCGCACCACATCGCCAATGCGAATGGTTTCCGCGGGCTTACCCAGTTTTATTCCCCCGTTCTTTCCGCGAACGGCAGTCACCAGGCCAGCACGGCTCAACTGATTAATGATTTTCACCATGTGGTTGCGCGATACACCGTACACGTCGGTGACCTGCGAAATGTTGGTCATCTGATCTTCAGGCAACGACGCCATATAAATCAATGCTCTCAAACCATAATCAGTAAAACTCGTTAACTGCACACATACCTCTGGGTAGCTATTTACCCGGTCTTTCCACGTCAGCAATGACAACAGGGTGAAGATGATTGTTTATTATGACACTTTGATGATAAACCAGCCGCGAACTTTGCAGCTAATCATTTAGATAGTGGATGGTTTCTGGAAAGTACACAAGTGAAGGGATTCAGAAAAAATAAACCGGGCAGTTTTGCCCGGTTATGACGTTTTTACGCAATCAGCTCAGGCTGTCAGGCGTCAAACGGGTCGCGCAGGATCATCGTTTCGCTACGATCCGGGCCTGTTGAAATGATATCAACCGGCACTTCAGTCAGCTCTTCGATACGCTTGATGTAGTTCAGCGCAGCCTGCGGCAATTTATCAACTTCTTTCACGCCAAAGGTGGTTTCGGTCCAGCCTGGCATGATTTCGTAGATTGGCTCGATACCTTCCCAGCCTTCTGCTGCCAGTGGCGTGGTGGTCATTTCGCGGCCATCAGGCATACGGTAACCGATACACAGCTTCACTTCTTTCAGACCGTCCAGCACGTCCAGTTTGGTCAGACAGAAACCAGACAGGGAGTTGATCTGCACAGAACGACGAACAGCCACGATGTCCAGCCAGCCGCAACGACGGCTACGACCGGTGGTCGCGCCAAACTCGTTACCTTGCTTACGCAGGAACTCGCCAGTTTCATCAAACAGTTCAGTCGGGAACGGACCTGCACCCACACGGGTGGAGTAGGCTTTGACGATGCCCAGAACGTAATCGACATAACGTGGACCAATACCCGAACCGGTAGCGACGCCGCCAGCCGTGGTGTTGGAAGACGTGACGTACGGATAAGTCCCGTGGTCGATGTCCAGAAGCGTACCTTGTGCGCCTTCGAACATGATCAGATCGCCACGCTTACGCGCGCCATCCAGCAGTTCAGACACATCAACGACCATGCCCGTCAGAATGTCGGCAATCGCCATGACATCATCCAGGGTTTTCTGGTAATCAACGGCGTCTACTTTGTAGTAGTTAACCAGCTGGAAGTTGTGGTATTCGATGATTTCTTTCAGCTTGATAGCGAAAGTTTCTTTGTTGAAGAGATCACCTACGCGCAGACCGCGACGGGCAACTTTATCTTCATAAGCCGGGCCAATGCCGCGACCGGTGGTGCCAATCGCTTTATCGCCACGCGCTTTTTCGCGCGCCATGTCGAGCGCGACATGATAAGGCAGGATCAGCGGGCAAGCTTCAGACAGTAACAGACGTTCGCGTACAGGGATGCCACGAGCTTCAAGTTCGCCCATTTCTTTCATTAAGGCGTCAGGAGCCAGAACAACACCGTTGCCGATGATGCTGGTCACGTTTTCACGCAAAATGCCAGACGGAATTAAATGAAGAACGGTTTTTTCACCGTTGATAACCAGAGTGTGACCGGCGTTGTGACCGCCCTGATAGCGCACAACATATTTAGCCCGTTCAGTAAGCAGGTCTACGACCTTGCCTTTCCCTTCATCACCCCATTGAGTGCCGAGTACGACGACGTTCTTACCCATCTCAAGAATCACCAGGTTGCTTAAAAAAGGATTCTAACATCTCATTCTGTGCTTTCCAGCACTTTTAGCACACGTTTGCGGGAAAAATTTTAATTGCGTGCTACGGGTCGCAGCGAGACGTGACACGCAGGATGTAACAAAACCTCACCCACCCAGACGACTACGCAACATGTAGTAAATTACGAAGCCGGCGACCACAAGACCCCCGCCCAAACGGCGTAAAACCGTGTCCGGAAGATTCGCCAGCGAGAGGATCATTTTTCTCCAGGTTTTTGGATAAAGCATCGGTCCCAGGCCTTCAAGCACCAAAACTAATGCCAGCGCCAGCCAGATTGTCGAATTCATGGTAAGTCAGTCTCATTGCATCCCTTCCAAAAAAGAGAAGGATTTCAGAAAAGACAAAAGGCCCCTCAGGGCCTTTTGGAAATTGCAGAAGCAATTATTTATTTTTTTCAGGTGACTTCATGAAGCGGAAGAAATCGCTGTCAGGGCTTAACACCATGACGTCGTTACCGCTCTTGAAGCTGGCCTCGTAAGCACGCAGGCTACGGATGAAGGCATAGAAGTCCGGATCCTGGCTGAACGCATCAGCAAACAGTTTCGCCGCTTCGGCATCCCCTTCCCCCCGGGTGATACGGGCAGTACGCTCAGCTTCAGCCACTGTACGGGTTCTTTCGTAATCCGCAGCTGCCTGAATCTTAGTCGCTTCTTCTTTACCCTGAGAGATGTGACGCAATGCCACCGCATTACGCTCAGCGCGCATACGATCGTAAATGGCGCTGGACACTTCTTCCGGCAAGTTGATTTGTTTGAGACGCACATCCACCACTTCGATACCCAGTGCTGCCATGCTGTTCGGGTTCACCGCAGGCTGTTTGCCTTTGGTTTCCTGCTCTACACGTTTGGCTGCTGAGGCAATCGCATCATCAGCTTCGGTGGTCGCTTCAGGCTCATCGCCTGTGCTGCCGGTGTTCAGCGCATCACGCACGTCCAGGGTCAGGCGGCCACGGGAATCGGTCACGATGTCTTTCACATCCAGACGACCAATTTCAGAACGCAGACGGTCACTGAATTTACGTTTCAGCAGAATTTCTGCCTGAGACACATCACCACCGCCCGTTGCCAGGTAGTAGCGACTGAAATCACTGATACGCCATTTCAGGTAAGAATCGACGATTAAGTCTTTCTTCTCGCTGGTTACAAAGCGGTCAGCCTGGTTGTCCATGGTCTGGATACGCGCATCGAGCATTTTAATGGATTCCACGAATGGAACTTTAAAATGCAGACCCGGCGCATAGATCAGCGGTTTGTTATCGCCGTCACGCAGGACTTTACCGAAACGCAGCACGATACCGCGCTGACCTTCCTGAACCACAAACAGTGAAGCATAAAGCGCCACCAGCACCACAACGACGATAAGTAAAAATGACTTACGCATTGTTATTCTCTCCCTACACGAAGTGTATCGTCACGCTGTGCATTGGCACGGCGTTGGTCCATGACACTGCCAGACGAACGGGAACTGCTGTTATCGGCACTGCTTTTGCTGTTACTGCTGGTCAACCCCGGAACGGAAGGCAGTAAACCTGTGTCATCATTCTTGCTGGTGTCGTTGGCTGCGGCGTTATTTCCGCGCAGCATTTGATCCAGCGGCAGAACCATCAGGTTATTGCCTTTGTCACTCACCAGCACCTTACGGGTATGGCTGAGGACTTTTTCCATGGTTTCGATATACAGACGCTCGCGGGTAATTTCCGGCGCGGCTTTATATTCAGGCAACAGTTTGGAGAAACGGGCCACTTCACCCTGTGCTTCCAGAACGGTACGGTCTTTATAGGCTTTTGCATCTTCCAGTAAACGCTGGGCTTCACCGTTTGCCAGAGGCTGGATCTGGTTCGCATAAGCTTCTGCTTCACGAATAGACTGTTGCTCTCTTTCACGGGCGGCGATGGCGTTATCGAAGGATGCTTTCACTTCTTCCGGCGGACGCGCGGTCTGGAAGTTGACGTCCTGAATGGTGATACCCATTTTGTACGGACGAATGGTTTCTTCCAGTACACGTTGGGTATCGCTACGCACCGTGGTACGGCCTTCAGTCAGGATTTTGTCCATCGTGTATTTGCCGATAACGCCACGCAAGGCGCTGTCCGTTGCCTGGCTCAGGCTGTCGTCAGGATTGGCGACGCTGAACAGATAAGCTTCAGGATCCGTCACGCGGTACTGCACGTTCATTTCAACGCGCACGACGTTTTCATCAGAGGTCAGCATCACGCCAGACGCAGCCAGTTCACGTACCGATTCTACGTTCACTGCGCGCACATCATCGATGAAGGTAGGTTTCCAGTTCAGGCCCGGCTCAACCAGATGGCTGAACTTACCAAAACGGGTCACAACGCCACGCTCGGCTTCTTTAATGGTATAGAAACCAGTAGCTGCCCAGATCACCACCACCGCAGCGACTGCGATGCCGACAATCCGGCCGCCACTCATTCCATGACCGGAACCCGTTGGCGCGCCATTGTTGCTGTTATTGTTGTTGCCTGAACCTTTTCCACCGAAGCCCCCCAGTTTTTTGCTGAGCTTACGGAAGATATCATCCAGATCAGGTGGCCCCTGATTGCGGCCGCCTTTGTTGTCGTTATTCCCACCAGAATTTCCACCAGAGTTGCCGCTATTATTATTGCTGCTGCCCCAGGGGTCGCGGTCCTGTCCGTTATTACCGGGCTGATTCCACGCCATGTTATAGCTCCATTATTCTATGATTGGTGTTCTTCAGGCTAAATCAGTCAGGCTCTGGTTGCGGACATAGCTTTCCAGTTCCTGCTCTTGTTTGCAGAGGCGACGCCAGTCAACGATGGGCATTCGCACCATCAGACCAATACTGCCATCCTCTTCAATCCATTCTTTTTCAATGGCCTGAAGCTGGTAAAAACGGCTACGAAGTCGGCCTGCTTCCGGCGGTAAGCACAATTCATGCTGCGCGATTTCGCCAGAGAGTCGCTCCGTTAATGCCTGGAAAAGCAACGGAATACCTTCACCTGTCACGGCGGAAAGCCAAACCCTGACCGGCAAATTCTCCTCGTTGCGGTCGATACGCGGGACAAAATCGTCCAGCATATCTATTTTGTTCATCACTAACAGCGCAGGAATTTCATCTGCTTCGATCTCTGCCAGCACCGTATTCACCGCGTCAATATTTTCCTGAACACGGATGTCCGCTGCATCAATCACATGGAGTAACAGAGATGCCTGTCGGGTTTCCTGCAACGTTGCTTTAAAGGCCGCAACCAAATCATGGGGCAGGTGACGAATAAACCCTACTGTGTCCGCCAAAACCGTCTCCCCGACATCTGCCACCATAATACGGCGCAGCGTAGGATCCAGCGTAGCAAACAACTGATTGGCCACATAAACATCGGCCTGAGTAATACGGTTAAAGAGTGTGGATTTCCCGGCGTTGGTATACCCCACCAAAGACACCGTCGGAATATCCGCACGAACGCGTGAACGACGACCCTGTTCACGCTGCTTAGCCACTTTTTCAAGACGGCTGAGGATCAGGGTGATTCTGTCCCGCAACAAACGGCGGTCAGTTTCGAGCTGGGTTTCACCCGGGCCACGCGCGCCAATGCCGCCGCCCTGTCGCTCAAGGTGTGTCCAGCCGCGAACCAGTCGGGTAGCAATGTGGCGTAATTGCGCCAGTTCTACTTGTAACTTACCTTCGTGTGTTCGGGCCCGCTGGGCAAAAATATCTAATATCAATCCGGTGCGGTCGACAACGCGACATTCGCATAAGGCTTCCAGGTTTCTTTCCTGGCCGGGAGACAAGGCGTGATCAAACAGGATGACAGAGGCGCCCGTTGCTTTGACGGCATCTGCGATTTCTTGGGCCTTTCCTTCACCGACAAAGTATTTTGGGTGCGGTGCCTTGCGGCTCCCGGTGACGACTTGCAACGCCTCTACACCTGCAGAAGATACCAGCGATTCAAATTCGCTCAGGTCTTCCGTGTCTTTGTCTTGCGAGAAATAGATATGAACCAGTACGGCCTGCTCACCGGCTTCATAACGGTCAAACAAGCTTGCGACCTCTCATTTGGGAAAAATTCGCCAGCCGGGGGTGCATAAGCATAATCGGAATACTTATGAACCCCTTCGTGGTTGACCAACGCTGCGCTTTATTCAGCGTCATCGTTTTCCTGCTGCGGCTGTTGCGCAGACGGAGTGCTACCATGGTGATAATTGTTGGTGCTGCCCGTACCTGGATTATTGCTATGGTGAGACACCGGGCGGGAAGGCACTACGGTGGAGATAGCGTGTTTATACACCATCTGGCTAACCGTATTTTTTAACAGAATGACAAACTGGTCAAAAGACTCAATCTGGCCTTGCAGCTTAATACCATTCACCAAGTAAATAGAAACCGGAACACGTTCACGACGCAATGCGTTCAGGAACGGATCTTGCAAAGATTGCCCCTTAGCCATTCTATCTTTTCCTTATTAGTTTGTTGTTTGTAACTTTGAGCCTATCGGCTCGAAAATAAATCACATAAAAAATTTGCGCGCTGAGTACTCATCAATTGTACACAATCACCCAACCTATGCACTAACAACCTGAATTACACGGTTTAAGGCCTCTTCTGGCTTCTCAGAATCGAGCCATTCGACACCCTCCCAACCCCGCAACCAGGTCATCTGACGTTTGGCCAGCTGTCGTGTCGCGCAAACACCACGATAAACCATTTCATCGTAATCGAATTCACCAGATAAATATGACCACATCTGGCGATAACCCACACAACGAATGGAAGGCAAATCCGTGTGCAAATCGCCGCGAGCTATCAGCGTTCTGACTTCGTCTTCAAAACCATTGGACAACATCTGACTAAAACGTTCCTCGATCCGCGTATGTAATAATTCACGGCGGGTCGGCGCAATCGCAAACTGATATACGCGATAGGGTAATGTTTCACCCGAAATTTTAGTCAGTTCCGTTAAAGTTTTACCCGAAATAAAAAAAACTTCCAGTGCTCTGGACAGTCTCTGTGGATCATTCGGATGAATTCGCATAGCCGAGACCGGATCGATATCGCGCAACTGATCGTGTAACGCCTCCCAACCCTGCTCTGCAGCCTGCTTTTCGATACGTTCGCGCACTGCGGGATCTGCCGGAGGTAACGGTGAAAGACCTTCGAGCAATGCCTTGAAATAAAGCATAGTCCCCCCTACCAATAACGGGATCTTATTGCGCGAGGTTATTTCCGCCATTTCGCGTAAAGCATCTTTCCGGAAGTCTGCGGCCGAATACGCCACCGTCGGGTCAAGAATATCGATCAACCGGTGCGGGGCGTCAGCCAGTTCTTCTGCTGTCGGTTTCGCTGTACCGATATCCATCCCGCGATAGATCAGGGCGGAATCGACGCTGATCAGCTCCACAGGCAGGTGCTTCATCAGCGACATCGCCAGTGCCGTTTTACCGGATGCGGTCGGCCCCATAATAAAGATCGCCGGGGGAAGCGCGTTTTTTTCAGAGTCAGTCATGCTTAAAAGCCGCCAGCGCGGGCTGTAAATCAAGAGGTTGCAGAAGTTCGGACGGGGGCGATTTCACCAGGTGCGGGCAAAGACGCTCAACATCCGTGAGTAATTGTATGGCTTGTGAAATCGTCCAGACCTCGTGCTCGCAGCCGCAGTGGCGGGCAAACCACATAGCTACCGCATCAGAAGTCACCTCCTGCTGAACAGCAAGGTAACCTAACAGATCAGGTATCAACTTTTGTAAATTTTGTTGGCGTAATGGTAAAGGTACCGCGCGAACCGTCACACGCTGTGACTCGCTGAGCATTTCTAAACCAAAATGCTGCAATAACGCCTGATGGCGCGTCAGGACGGCGATCTCTTCTTTATTCATTGTCAGTTTCAGCGGAATGAGCAACGGCTGCGGCCGCAACCCGTCTTCCGGCGGCGTCAGTTGCGCCCATTTCAGCCAGCGGTCGGCCACCGGCAATGACAGCAACACCAGCTGTTTGCCACGCTCAAGCAAGGCATATTCCGCTGAACACACCGTCAGTACCCGGCCAAAACTTTGGCTGTGGGATTCCAGCGCCGGTTCAGTCAGTGTACGGGGCGCAGAAGCGGCAGGCTTAGCGGGCTGTGCCACGGCGGGCGCCGGTTCCTGCAAGGAAAATGACTCCGGCGCAGGTTGCAGTAAACGGCCATACGCCTTGCTTTCAGAAGGATTGTACGCCGGTTCGTTGCTGCGAAAAGCAGGCTCACGCAGCTGACTGGCCCGTGCGGTTTCCGGAAACACGTTTTCGCGGGATGGCGGTGCTTTTCTTTCTGCCGGTTGCGAGAAATGATTTCCGCCCGCGGCCTGCCGGTTTTCCTGCTGCCAGCGCGGCGTATCTTCCTGAAGCTGTGGCTCATCCAGAACGGGCGCGCCCGCCTGCTGTAATACCGACATCACCGCCTGGTAAATAAAATCATGCACCAGCCGCGACTGATGGAAACGCACTTCGTGTTTGGCCGGATGCACATTGACATCCACCTGATGCGGATCGACATCCAGATACAGCACATACGCGGGCTGCTGATCGTCTTTGAGCTGATCCTGATACGCCTGGCGGATCGCATGATTGATCAGGCGATCTTTCATCATGCGGTTGTTCACATAGCAATACTGCATATCCGTCAGGCTGCGCGAACCGGCCGGATCGGCCACCCAGCCACGGATGCCCAGATCGCCATGACTCCATTCCACTTCCAGCGCGTGCTCGACAAACGTCGGGCTGCAAATACTGGCCAGACGGCGGGAAGACTGCGACGGGTCTTTCACCGCACGATACTGGCGGATAAGCTTGCCGTTGTGGCTGAGATTGACGGACACGTCAAAGCGCGCCAGCGCAATCCGCCGGACGACTTCGTCGATATGGGTGAATTCGGTTTTTTCGGTGCGCATGAATTTGCGGCGGGCGGGCGTGTTGTAGAACAAATCCAGCACTTCCACGGTCGAGCCTTGCGGGTGCGCCGCCGGTTTGACCGTCACCGCCATGTCGCGCCCTTCGGCGTACGCCTGCCAGGCTTCATTCTGTTCTGCGGTGCGCGAGGTCAGGATCAGACGCGAGACGGAACTGATACTCGCCAGCGCTTCACCACGAAAACCGAGGCTGAGGATAGCTTCCAGATCATCAAGACAGGTGATTTTGCTGGTCGCATGTCGCGCCAGTGCCAGTGCCAGATCGTCTTTGCCAATGCCACAACCATTATCGCGAATACGGATAAGCTTGGCACCGCCGCGATCGATATCAATATCAATGCGCGTTGCGCCCGCATCAAGGCTGTTTTCCACCAGTTCCTTCACCACGGAAGCCGGTCTTTCGACAACTTCGCCCGCTGCTATCTGGTTAGCAAGTTGCGGCGGCAGTACCTTGATCGGCATAGCGGCTCCTGTGGCAGACGGTCAGTGACCGCCTTTATGACTGTGGAATAGTTAAGGTTTGGCCGAGCTGCACCTCGCCAGACTTCATGTGATTGGCAGTTTTGATGTCATTCATGCTGACACCGTATTTGCTGGCGATCGCCGACAGTGTATCGCCGCGCTTCACGGTATGTTTCGCCGCTTTCTTCGCCGCTCTTGCCGTGGAAGATGAAGCCGACGCTGTTGAAGATGTGCGGCTGCCCGCAGGCACTTTCAATCGCTGGCCTACCCAGACGCCATCTTTTTTCAGTTTATTGAGGTCACGCAAAGCGCCGGTCGTCGTGCCATAACTGGCCGCGATCCCGGTCAGGGTTTCGCCACGCGTCACTTTATGGATTTGCATGGCCCCGGCTGACGCGGCGGTCGCTTCAATCGGGCCGGGCTGGTTCACCGAAGAACTACCCGATGCGCTACTTTCTGCCGCCGCTGCTGATGAGGCCAGCAGCGGACGGTTTTCGACCTTTGGGCCGTTTTGTAACGGATGCGACTGGAAATAATTACGCAGGCCGATATGGATGGCTCGCGCAATTTTATCCTGGTACGCGCTGCTGCCCAGCAGTCGCTCCTCGGTTGAGTTACTGATAAAGCCGGTTTCCACCAGCAGGGAAGGAATATCCGGTGAGCGTAATACGCCTAAACTGGCGTGCTCCGGTTTCGCTTTGTGTAAAGAGCCGACGCTGCGGAGTTCACGCAGCACGCGGGTCGCCACGTCATAACCAACGCGCTGCGAATGGCCGAACTGCAAATCCAGCACCGCCTGACTCAGGTACGGATCCGACGCGGTATTCGCCAGCACATCGCCTGCGCCGCCAAGCAGTTCAGATTGCTTTTCGTGTTGCTCCAGCCAGTTACCCATTTCGCTGTTCGCACGGCGATTCGACAACACCCACACCGACGCGCCACGGGCACTGCGGCTTGGCGCAGCATCCGCGTGAATGGAGACCAGCACGTTGGCGTTTTTCTTACGCGCCACGTCCGAGCGGCCCATCACCGAAATAAAGTAATCGCCGTCGCGGGTCAGCACCGGTTTAAACATCGGGTCAGCATCAAGAATCGCCTGTAATTTACGGGCGATGGCAATGGTGACATTTTTTTCTTTCAGACCGCCGCCGCCGATAGCGCCCGGATCCTGACCGCCGTGTCCGGCATCAATGGCGACAATGATTTTGCTGTCACTGACCGAGACGGTTGAGGAGCGCGAGTTATCCGCTGACACCGTCGTGGAAACCACTTTGGTCTGGTCATTGGTGAACGGGTTTGATTTCGCGGCAGGCGTGACGGTTCGGGTCGCATTTGGCGACGGGGTGCGGGTCGCGGCAGACACCGGGGCGCTCTGACGTGCCGGTGCCGACGCATTCATGGTCAGCACCACCGTGTACTGGCTGCCGTCTTTTTGTTTGGTGGCGTTGGTTCTGACTTTCTGATTCAGTTCAAACACCAGACGCTGGCTCTGCGCATTAGGCGGTGTACTGGCCCGCACACGCGTCACCAGATTCTGACCGTTAAAATTCAGCGGCAGTCCTTTCATCACGCCGTCCTGGCGGATATCCATCACCACGCGTTCAGGATTGTGCAGCGGGAAAAACGAGTAATCCGGCGAGCCATCAAAGGTAATCGTAACCGTCGACTGCGTCTGGCCGTTTGAGACGTTGATATTTTTCATACCCGCCGCAGACACCGGCGAGACCAGCACGGCAAACAGCATCAGCGTCGATAACAGTATCGCCGCTGAGGTAAAGAGAGTGGTGAAACGTGAGTTCATCGCGTGATCATCCTTGCTGTTGAACACGATGCAGCAAATTTAAGCCAGATTCAGACACCGCCACCAGCGTCGCGGTGCGTCCGGTCGGGGTATAATCCAGCGTCAGTTCAATATCCGGTTCCGGCAATACGCCTGCCCCCTGCTGCGGCCATTCCACCAAACAGATGGCGTCCTGTGCGAAATAATCGCGGATCCCCATAAATTCCAGTTCTTCCGGATCAGCAAGGCGATATAAATCAAAATGATAGACGGCAATCTTTTCCAGCTGATACGGCTCCACCAGCGTGTAGGTCGGGCTTTTCACATTGCCCTGATGACCTAATGCCTGAAGAAATCCCCGGCTAAAGGTTGTTTTACCGGCTCCCAGATCGCCATAGAGATGGATAACCGCTGAGCCTTCGCAGGCTTTCGCCAGAGAAGCACCTAATTGCAGCGTTGCCGCTTCGTCGGGTAAAGAGATATTAAGTTGATTCATTCAGTGATATCTATTTCTTCAGGTCTGGATTAACTAACGGGGCAATCACCGCTAAAAGATCAGTCGCCAGCATACCGCGCGTTCCCTGCCGGAGGGCGATTTCGTCCGCGGCAGCGCCATGGACTACTGAGCCCGCGCAAGCCGCATCATATACATCAAGTTTTTGAGCCAGCAATCCGCCGATAATACCAGAAAGCACGTCGCCCATCCCGCCGGATGCCATACCGGCATTACCGACATCGGCAATGGCCATCTTGCCACTTTCGCTGGCAATCAGACTGCCCGCGCCTTTCAGTACCACCACGCCGCCGTAACGTTCGGTGAGTTTCCTGGCTGAAAGTAAGCGGTCACTCTCAATATCCTTCACGCTGCAACCAAGTAAACGGGCGGCTTCTCCCGGATGTGGAGTCAGTACGCGATTTTGCCGTTTCCCGGGATTGATTGCCAGCAGGTTAAGCGCATCAGCGTCCCATAAGGCCGGTTTATCCCATTTTGCAGCGCGATCGACCGCCTGTTTACCCCATTCCTTCTGGCCTAAACCGGGGCCGATAACTAACACATCCGCCCATTCCAGCCCTTCATCAAGCGATTGGGCAGTCAGTTCCTGCACCATCAGCTCAGGTCTGGCGGTCAGTAACGGACCGGCATGTTCAATGTGAGTAAGTACTCGCACTAATCCGGCACCGGTACGCAGCGCAGATTCCGAGGCCATGCGGATCGCCCCGGCAAAGCCGGTATCGCCGCCGACCACCAGCAAACGACCCTGTTCACCTTTATGTGAGCAGGGACGGCGCGGGTGCAGCCATGTGCCTAACAGTGTCGCGTCCAGCCGCTGTAACAGCGCAATATGTCCGCCCAGCCAGCTTTCCAGCCCCAGCGCATCGCAGTGTAATTCACCGGTAAAATCCCGCGCCTGCCCGGTCAGCAGGCCGGGTTTCAGGGCGATAAAACTGATCGTCTGTGTGGCATGTACCGCCTGTCCGGCATTCTGACCGGTTTCTGCATCCAGCCCCGAAGGGATATCCAGAGAAATCACCGGTAAAGATGCCGAATTGATGGCGTCAATCAGCCGGTCGTAAGGGGCGCGCGGTGCAGAAGACAAGCCGGTGCCGAGCAAACCGTCGATAATCAGGTCAGCATCCGGCGGCCATACTGAATCCGCAGAATTGATCGTACCGCCACTAGTGAGCCAGCTCCGCCGCGCAGATTGCGCTTCTTCCGGCAGCGGCTTACTGCCTTCCACGGCCAGCAGCGTCACGCGGATACCGGCGTTTTTCGCTAACCGCGCCACCTCAAACCCGTCGCCACCGTTATTGCCGTGGCCGCACAGAATCAGCCAGTGGCGCGCGTGCGGAAACTGGCGCTGAGTCAGTAAAAAGGCGGCCTTCGCCGCACGTTGCATCAGGGTAAACAGAGAAATCCCTGTTTCCTGCGCCGCCTGACGTTCAGCCTGTCGCAGCCAGTCAGCAGAAAACACGGAATGTGGTAAACTCACCTCGTTTCGTTTTTCACGTTGGTTCGTCATGACACTCCCTCTCGATCTCGTTCAACTGGCTCAACATATCAAGCAATGGGGCCAATCGCTAGGCTTCCAGCAGGTTGGCATCTGCGATACAGACTTATCTGTTGAAGAGCCCAAACTCCAGGACTGGCTTGATAAACAATATCATGGCGAGATGGACTGGATGGCACGCCATGGCATGTTACGTGCCCGCCCGCATGAACTTCTGCCCGGCACCTTACGGGTGATCAGTGTGCGCATGAACTATTTGCCCGCCAAAGCCGCGTTTGCCAAAACCCTGAACAACCCTCAACTCGGGTATGTCAGCCGTTATGCCCTCGGACGCGACTATCATAAAGTGCTGCGCCAGCGCCTGAAAAAACTCGGCGATATGATCCAGGCGCATTGCACGGAGCATGCGGACCAGACCGTGACGTTCCGCCCGTTTGTGGATTCCGCACCGGTGATGGAACGCCCGCTGGCGGCAAAAGCCGGTCTCGGCTGGGTTGGTAAACACTCACTCATTCTTAACCGTGAATCCGGTTCGTGGTTCTTTCTCGGCGAGCTGCTGATTGATTTGCCCCTGCCCGTCGATCAGCCACAGGAAGAGAAATGCGGCAAATGTGTTGCCTGCATCACCACCTGCCCGACCGGTGCCATTGTCGCGCCTTATACCGTCGATGCCCGGCGCTGCATTTCCTATCTGACCATCGAACTGGAAGGCGCAATACCCGAAGAATTCCGCCCGCTGATGGGCAACCGCATCTACGGCTGTGACGACTGTCAGCTGATCTGCCCCTGGAACCGGTATTCGCAACTGACGGATGAAGAAGATTTTAGCCCGCGCGCCGCGCTGCATGCGCCGGAACTGATTGCCTTATTCGGCTGGACGGAAGAAAAGTTTTTACGCATCACGGAAGGTTCGCCCATCCGACGTATCGGACATCTGCGCTGGTTGCGCAATATCGCGGTGGCGCTTGGCAACGCACCTTACGCCGAAGACGTGCTGAATGCCTTACAGTCACGCGAAGGGGAAAATGCGCTGCTGGATGAACATATCAGTTGGGCAATCGCGCAGCAGGTCGAAAGAAGGCAGGAACATCGTGTGGAAGTGCAAACTTCTCAGCAGAAACGGCTGATCCGGGCGGTGGAAAAAGGTTTGCCAAGGGATGCATAACCTTTCCTAAAAGACTGTGATCAGTCAGGCGATATTTTCTGTGCATAAAAATAAAAATGCTTTGGCAATCAATTGCAAAAAAAAGAGCAAGTGATCGTCATAACGTTTCGTTATAAATTCATTTTTATTGAAATCAATAAGTTAAAATTTGGCAATATGGGCAGCGCAAAAAACAGACAGTGTAAAAAAACAACGAAAGCTGTGGATAAGTCTGTTTAAAAAGTTACTACAAATCGTGTAACGATTAGCGCATTCACGCACGAAATATGCATGCTGAAAGCATAAAGAAAGGGTTTTGAACTGAAGAAGAAAATTGGAGCGGGAAACGAGACTCGAACTCGCGACCCCGACCTTGGCAAGGTCGTGCTCTACCAACTGAGCTATTCCCGC
>NZ_SJOJ01000035.1 GCF_004330295.1 Rahnella victoriana | reverse complement strand
TTTCTAGGCGCATTCTTACACAAATTCCTAATTTCACATGAAAGTGTGAGCTATACGACGCTTTTGCCCTTAATGGCTCGTAAAATCTAAGAACTATCTCATCAATAACGCCTCTCATTTGAAGAATTTAATTAACACACTTATTTATCTGATTCTTTACATTAAAACAGGATATTTCACTTTTTTAAGTGTGATTTTAGATTTAGCTTTTTACTAAAACCAAACGCCAGAACCTCATTAATGAGACATTTTCTTAAAAAACAGCTCAAGAAAACTAAACTATTGGTTTTTTATACACATTTATGTATGACAACTAACATTTTCATTTAACCATAAGACGCCCAAGAACATTCCTAACAAGGCCTAAAAACCGATTAAAAGCTTTAATTTCAGACAAATAATGGTAAATATCTGATTTTGCAATCTTATGAATACCAAGATGTTTCCTAATTAATTGTCTGGAAGTCGTTAAATAACACGAGCTGCTACCGGATTCACACCGTGGAAGTGGTTAAAGAGTGTGTTAAATCACACGACAGGATTTGATGACTGGCGGATATTTATTTAAAACGCAGTTTTGATTCATGTGTACAAAAACCCATCTTATGGCACCATTTTCAGGAAGACGCGGTTCTTCTTATCGCCTCCACGTGTTTCGCGCGTATCAGCAACAGTCTCTTCAGATCAGGCTCCGGAAAACTGCGGATACCGTTTTTAAAAGAACACATTTCATCAATCTCCCTTGCGAGGCGCTCGTGGAAATCGAACTGAGGTTCATCTGGATCGCGCACTAAATATTTTTCACTTTCCCTGAGATGATGCACTTTCCGATCTGATGCTGCTCTGTTCGGAGATTTATGCGAGGAACCCGGCACGAAAAACCCTGTGAATTAAGTGGTTATATTCACCATCCCAGACCGAATTGTTTTCTTAAAGATGAAATATTGTTAATCAACAATATTTTTTCCAGCATGATATTTAGCCCCTTAAAGCAAATTATCCTGTAATAAAATAACGCTTACATACTTACATTAAAGTAATAACGAAATCGTGCCGATGCTTATCTTGTGCTATGGCTCATAAAATAAAAGGTTAACGATGAAAATATCCACAAGATTATTTGTACTTGTTGGTTCTGCGCTGCTTGGTGTTTCCTGCGTCGTGGGTTCAGCATTGTATTCATTGAATAATTCACTGATTGAAGGTCGTAAAGTGGAAATCGTCAACTTACTGACGAAGGCCGAACATATCTCACGTTATTATGTCCAGCAACAAACAACCGGTAAAATGAGCCAGGCGGCGGCACAGGAAAGTGCTAAGAAAATGCTTTCCGAACTGAACAGTGATGCCAAAAGTTATTACTGGGCAAATGATGATAAAGATTTAACGATTGTTCATCCGAATCCAGATCTGATTGGTAAACGGTCTGGCGGAAATCACACACCCTCGGGCATGATGGACAATGAAGCCTATAAACAGGCGGTAATACAGGATCACTTCGGACTGGTCGATGTACTGGTCAAACGCAGTAAAGATCAACCCCTCCAGCCAAAATTACAGGGCGTAGTGCTACTCCCCGAATGGAACTGGATGCTCGGTACCGGATTTTTCTATGACGATATCAATGCCAGTTTTTGGAAGATGGCCTGGGAGTTATTAGCTATCTCACTGGCAATTTTAGTGGTGGTTAGCGTGATTGCCGGAGTAATGACCCGCAGTATCCGCCGGACACTGGGTGGAGAACCCGATATTGCCGCTAATATTGCGGCCCAGATTGCCTCGGGAAATTTAGGTATAGGGGTGAAACTGGCGGCCAATGATCGCACCAGCCTCATGTACACGCTCAACGAGATGAAACACAAGCTGCGTGAGCTGGTGCAGGAAATTCAGCTATCCAGTGATGCCATCGCCACCGGCGCCAGCGAAATATCGATGGGCAACACCGATCTTTCACAGCGAACGGAAGAACAGGCCGCCTCTCTGCAGGAAACTGCTGCCAGCATGGAAGAGCTCACCGCAACGGTGAAACTGAATGCCGAAAATGCCCGTCAGGCCAGCCAGCTGGCGGTGAAAGCCTCGTCCGCCACGCAGCATGGCGGCGAAGCAATGGGTCAGTTGACCGATACCATGCAGCGGATTTCAACTGAATCGCAGGACATTGTGCAGATCGTTGGTGTGATTGAAGGCATTGCGTTCCAGACCAACATTCTGGCACTGAATGCTGCCGTTGAAGCCGCACGTGCAGGCGAAGCCGGACGCGGTTTTGCGGTGGTGGCCAGCGAAGTCCGCACCCTTGCTCAGCGCAGTGCGACCGCAGCCAAAGACATCAAGAACCTGATTGGGGAATCTGTCACAAGGATCACCGACGGCTCCAGCCAGGTAACGCTGGTCGGGCAACGCATGAACGAAATCGTTCAGTCAATCCGACAGGTGAACGACATTATGGATGAGATCGCATCTGCATCCTCAGAGCAAAGTATCGGTATTGAACAGGTCAATCTTGCGGTCACACAGATGGACGGCGTGACTCAGCAAAACGCCGCACTGGTAGAACAGGCTGCAGCTGCTGCAGCCTCACTCGACCACCAGGCAAACCAATTACGCCAGACTGTCACTGTTTTTAAACTATAAACAAAGCGCTCAAATAAAGCCCCGACACAGAAAACATCCGTGCCGGGGCGTTTCCTTTTACGCCGTCTTGCGCCAGCTTCGGGTCAGCACTTTTTCTATCTCGACAATCACGAACAGGGCGACACCGATCAGCAGGCCGATGATCCAGTAGATAAACGGCAGGGGCCGCGTGCCGAACAGCGTGTTCATCAGCGGCACATAGATAATGATGGCCTGCAGCGCGAACAACACCACGGTGACAATCCAGATGCCTTTGTTTTGCAGCAGACCACGGCTGAGAGAGAAATTATCCGAATCACGGCAGTTAATCATGTATACCCACTGCGCGGTCACCAGCGTCTGCAACAGCACGGTACGGATAAATTCCGGTTCGTAACCACGCGGTTGCAGCCAGGCTTCGAGCAGGAAGGCGCTGATGGAAATCAGCAGGCCCACAAAGGCCACACGCCAGATGGCGTATTTATCCATGACGTGCGCGCTGACGTTACGCGGCGGACGACGCATCACGCGGCTTTCGGCTTTCTCAAATGCAAGTCCGAAGGAGAGCGTCGCGGAAGTCGCCATGTTCATCCATAAGATCTGCACGGGGGTCAGCGGCAGCAGATTGCCCATCAGAATGGCGATGATGATCAGCAGCCCCTGCGCCAGGTTGGTCGGCATAATAAACAGGATGGTTTTTTTCAGGTTGTCGTAAACCCGCCGCCCTTCCCTGACCGCGTTGGCGATGGTGGCAAAGTTGTCATCCACCAGGATCATATCGGCAGATTCTTTCGTCACTTCCGTGCCTTTGATCCCCATGGCGATACCGACGTTGGCCTGTTTCAGCGCCGGGGCATCGTTGACGCCGTCGCCGGTCATCCCGACAATTTCGCCGGTATCCTGCAGGGCTTTCACCAGACGTAATTTATGTTCCGGACTGGTACGGGCAAAAATATCGAACTGCACGGCTGCGGTTCTCAGTTGCGCGTCATCCATATGCTCCAGTTCATAACCGGTGATGGAGTTTTCGCTGTTGCCGATGCCGAGCATTTTACCGATGGCCATCGCGGTTTCCTGATGGTCACCGGTGATCATCTTGACGCGGATCCCGGCCTGCTGGCATTCGCCAATCGCCACAATCGCTTCCGGACGCGGCGGATCCATCATGCCCGCAATACCGATCAGCACCATGCCGTGACTGAGTTCCGGATGGTCCAGCGCGGTAACCGGCTGATCGACCGGCTTCCAGGCCGCCGCCACCATGCGCAGCCCTTCGCTGGCATATTGGGTGATCGCCGATTCCCAGTAGGCATGATCCAGTGGCACCGCGCCTTCCGGTGTCTGCTGGAACTGACAGAGTTTGAGCAGCACGTCCGGCGCGCCGGTCAGCATGATCTGCGACTGGCCGTTTTTCTCGCCAGCCACCGCCATATATTTGTAAAGCGAATCGAACGGGATTTTACTGCTGAGGCCAAACGCCAGTTCCGGCAGATGCGCCTTGGCGGCCAGCACTTTCAGCGCCCCTTCGGTCGGACCGCCGGTAATGCCCCAGTGCCCCTGCGCGTCCTGCTTCAGCGTACTGTCGTTACAGATATCCACGGTACGCAGAAACTGAGTCAGCAGCGGTGACGAATCCGCAGGTTGCGGTGTCGCCGCACCGGCGGGGGTAAAGCTGCCCATCGGTTCGTAGCTGTTGCCTTCTACCGTCCAGACATTATCCGCCAGAATGACCGCTTTCACGGTCATCTCATTCATGGTCAGCGTGCCGGTCTTATCCGAACAAATCACTGACATCGCGCCCAGCGTTTCCACGGTCGGCAGTTTGCGGATAATGGCTTTCGAGCGCGCCATGGCCTGCACGCCAAGCGAGAGAATAATAGAAATGATCGCCGGTAACCCTTCCGGCACCGCCGCCACCGCCAGACTGATAACCGACAGCAGCAGTTCGCCAAACGGAATATCGCGCAGCAGATAGCCGAAAATCAGCAACGCCACCATCATGAACAGAATAATGATGAAAATGGATTTGCCGAGTTTGTCGATCTGCACCAGCAGCGGCGTTTTGTTGTCTTCTATAGAAGAAAGCATTTCATTGATGTGACCGAGTTCCGTCTGGCCGCCGGTCGCAAACACCACGCCGCTGGCGGTACCGGAACTGACGGTGGTGCCTGAAAACGCCAGATTTTTGCGATCACCGATGGATTTCTCGCCTTCCAGCGAGTCGGTCTTTTTCGATACGACGGTGGATTCACCGGTGAGAATGGCCTCTTCGACCCGCAGGTTATGCACATCGATCAGCCGTAAATCGGCAGGGATTTTATCGCCGGGGCGCAACAGCACAATATCCCCCGGTACGATCTCGTCGGTAGCCACGGTAACCTGCTGGCCGCCGCGTAATACCAGCGCCTCACTGGAAAGCATATTCTGGATGCTCTTCAATGATTTCTCAGCATTATTTTCCTGAATGAAGCCAATCAGGGCATTGATTACCGCCACGCCTAATATCACCAGCGTATCAACCCAGTGCCCCATAATCGCGGTGATCACCGCGGCGGCAAGCAATATATAAATCAGGATATCTTTAAAGTGGGAGATAAACTTAATAAATAAAGACTTACCTTCTTTTTGCGGCAGGACATTCGGACCGTAATGTTTTAATTTGTTTTGTGCGTCTTCGGGAGATAGCCCGTCTGGCCCGGACTGCAACCCTGCCAGACTTTCTTCTACGCTTTGCTGATACCACAGTTTTTCTGTTGTTAATGTATTCACAGAATGTGGCGCTGGGTTATTCATAATGCCTGACTCCTTGACCCCTGAAATGGTTCATAAATGAAGCGGGTAATGAATGAATTGTCATGATGTTTTCTGGCAAGATGCTTAAAGCTGTATAAACTATAATATACCGTGTTAAATAGTGTTAATTCCCTGCTTTAAAAAAACAATTACATAAACAAAAACAAGAAGTCGCTTAATAGTCTCACTGAAAATACGTCAAAGCAGAATATAGCGGTGCCTGACACTAAAGCCCCTGAGTATTCTGCCGGTATTTATTATTTCGCGCGTGGTTTGCATGAGGGAAGTATGTTGAACATCCGTTTTTCTCCCGCTCTGTTACTTTCGTTCCTTCTGTTCCTGTTAAGTGCCTGCGATCAGAAAACCGCAGACGCCCCTGTTCCGCCACGTCAGGTTAAAATCGCCACCGCCGAAGCGGCCAGTCCGCTCAGCACCCGCGTTTTTCCGGCCCGTATTCTGGCGGGGGATAATACCGACATCGCTTTCAAGCGCGCAGGCCAGTTACAGACGCTGGATGTGCGTGAAGGCGAAGCGGTAAAACAAGGGCAAATCCTCGCCCGCCTGACCAATAATGATGCCCGTCAGCGACTTAATGATCGCCAGAGCGCCGCCACGCTGGCGCAGCGCCAGTTCGAACGTTATCAGACGCTGGCACGGCGCAACGTGGTGTCGCAGGCGGAACTGGAAGTGCACAAAGCCAGCCGGGATTCCGCCGCCGCCGCGCTGAAAATCGCGCAGGAAGAACTCAATGACCTGAACCTGACCGCGCCGTTCAGCGGAGTGATTGCCCGGCTTTCCGTGCGCAATCATCAGGTGGTGGCCGCCGGTCAGCCGGTGGCGACTATCAGCCGTGCCGATGTGCTGGATGTAATATTCAGCGTGCCGGAAAACCTGTTTACCAGCCTTGATATGCGTAATGCCGGTTATCAGCCACGGGTGCGCATCAATAACCTACCCGACCGCGAATTCACCGCCACCTATAAAGAACACACCGCCAGCAGTGAAGCCAATTCACTGACCTGGCAGGTGACGCTGACCATGCCGCGTCCGGAAAACTTCCCGGCCGTGGCCGGGTTAAGCGGCACGGTGACGGTCAATCCGGCCAATCTCGCCACGGCAACACCGGCAGAAACGCTGGTGATCCCGGTTGAAGCGGTGTTTAACCCGGACAGCAGTCAGCGCAACGACGCGCACGTCTGGCTGGTCGCCGGTGAGGGCGACACCCTGCACGTCGAAGACCGCAAAGTCACCGTCGGCGAGCTGACCTCGCAAGGCATTGAAATCACCGCCGGACTGCAAAAAGGCGACAGAGTGGTTGCCGCAGGCGTGGGCGAACTGCACGCTCAGCAGCCGGTTCGCATCTGGGTCAGGGAACGGGGACTGTAATGAGCATTAATGACAGTTTTATCAATAACCCGACGCGCGTCTGGCTGGTGATCCTGCTGCTAGGGGTGGGCGGGCTGATTGCATTATTCAATATCGGCAGGCTGGAAGATCCGGCATTTACCATCAAAACCGCCGTGGTGTCGGTGCAATATCCCGGTGCCTCTTCCCAGCAGGTCGAGGAAGAAGTCACGTTACCGCTGGAAAATGCCCTGCAACGCCTGCCCTACGTCGATAATATTTCGTCTATTTCCGCCGTCGGCTTATCGCAAATCACCGTCAATATTGATTCCCGCTATCACTCGTCTGAACTGCCACAAATCTGGGATGAACTGCGCCGCCGCGTCAACGACGCCACGTTGCAGTTTCCGCCCGGTGTCAGCCCGCCGTTTGTGAATGACGATTTCGGGGATGTGTACGGTTATTTTTTCTCGATCTACGGCGACAATTTTACCAACCCGGAACTGCGTAAATACGCCGAACAGTTGCGCAGGGAACTGGTGCTGGTGCCCGGCGTGGGGAAAGTCGCCATCGGCGGCATCATTCCTGAACAGGTGAATATCGAGATTTCCCGCGCCAAAATGGCAGCCTACGGCGTCACCCTGCCGCGCCTTGCCGACGTTCTGAACCGGCAGAATCTGGTGTCCGACGCGGGCAGCATGACGGTCGGCAGCGAGTCGATCCGTCTGCATCCGAGCGGCGGATTTCAAAACATTGATGAGCTGAATAATGTGCTGATCAGTCCCGCCGGATCCACCCACAGCATTTATCTGCGCGATATCGCCACCGTATCGCAGGGCGTGAGCGATCATCCGGGCAATATTTACCACGCCAATGGCCGCGACGCGCTGACCCTCGGCGTCTCGTATATTCCCGGCGTCAATGTCATGAATATCGGCCACGCGATCGAAGCGCGGATGCAGCAACTTTCAGCCGATAAACCGGCGGGGATCCAGCTGAAAGTCTTCTATGATCAGGCCGCTGAAGTGAAGAAATCCGTTGACGGCTTTATCATTAACTTCCTGATGGCGCTGGCGATTGTTGTCGGCGTATTGCTGATCTTCATGGGGCTGCGCAGCGGCATTATCATTGCCGTGTCGCTGGCGCTGAACGTGCTCGGCACCTTGCTGATCATGTCTTTGTTTGGCATCGAACTTCAGCGGATCTCCCTCGGTGCGCTGATCATTGCGCTCAGTATGCTGGTGGATAACGCGATCGTGGTGGTGGAAGGCGTGCTGATTTCCCGCCAGCAGGGTAACCCGCTGATGAACGCCATCTCGCACATCATTAAACGTTCCGCCCTGCCGTTACTGGGCGCGACGGTGATCGCCATTCTGGCGTTTGCGCCGATTGGTCTCTCGCAGGATTCCACCGGCGAATACTGTAAATCGCTGTTCCAGGTGCTGCTGATTTCGCTGATGCTCAGCTGGGTGACCGCGCTGACGCTGACGCCGGTGCTGGTAAAATGGGCGTTCGCCAATATGAAAGTGGCGGAGAAAAAACCCGACGAACAGGCCGACCCTTACGGCGGCTGGATATTTCGCGTCTACCGGCGTGTTCTGTCCGCGTTGCTGGTGCGACAGACCGTGACACTGACCGTGCTGGCGGCGTTGCTGGTGGCCTCCGTCTGGGGATTCGGCTTCGTACGGCAGAACTTTTTCCCGTCGTCCAATACGCCGATTTTCTTCGTTGATTTATGGATGCCCTACGGCACCGACATCAATTACACCGCGCGCATTGCCGGGGAAATCGAGAAAAAGATCAACCATCAGGACGGCGTGGAAAACACCGTCACCACCGTCGGTCAGGGCGGAATGCGCTTTATCCTCACCTATAACGGCCAGCGCCAGTACTCCAACTACGCGCAGATCATGGTGCGTATGGACGATCAGCGCAAAATCGCCGGGCTGATTGAACGCACCGAACAGGATATTGCGCAGCATTATCCCGAAGTGAATGCGCGGCTTAAACGCATCATGTTTGGCCCGTCCGGCGACAGTGCGATTGAAGTGCGCATCAAAGGATCGGATCCGGATACTCTGCGGCGGATCGCCAGTCAGGTGGATAAAATTATTCTTGATGACGGGTCGGCAGACGGCGTGCGCAACGACTGGCAGGATCGCAGCAAAATGGTGCGGCCGGTGTTCTCGCCTTACCTCGGACGCGAACTGGGCGTTGACCGGGGGGATGTAGACAGCGCCTTGCAGATGAATTTCAGCGGCAGCACCGTCGGGATTTTCCGTGACGGCTCGACGCTGATGCCGGTGGTTCTGCGTCCTCCGGCGGCGGAACGGCTGGATGTCGATCACATGGCGAACATCATGGTGTGGAGCCAGACGCGCCAGCAATTTATCCCGCTGAGTAACGTGGTCAGTGATTTTAAAGTCGAATGGGAAGATCCGCTGATCATGCGCCGTGACCGCATGCGGATGCTCACCGTGCAGACCGATCCGGATCCGGCCAGCGGCGAGACGTCCGGCGATATGCTGGCGCGTATCCGGCCGCAGATTGAGGCGCTGACCCTGCCGCACGGCTACAGCATTGAATGGGGCGGCGACGCGGAAAATTCCGCCGAGGCGCAGCAGGGCTTGTTCACCACGCTGCCGATCGGCTTCCTGATGATGTTTATCATCACCGTCCTGATGTTCAGTTCGGTGAAAAATGCCATCGCCATCTGGCTGACCGTGCCGCTGGCACTGATCGGCGTCACCTTTGGTTTCCTGCTGACCGGGATCCCGTTTGGATTTATGGCGCTGATTGGTCTGCTCAGTCTGAGCGGGATGTTAATCCGCAACGGCATCGTGCTGGTCGAGGAGATCGGCCAGCAGAAAAAAGAGAAAAACCAGACCGAAGCCATTATCTACGCCGCCACCTCGCGCCTGCGGCCGATCCTGCTGACCGCCTTCACCACGGTGCTGGGACTTGCGCCATTGTTGCTGGATGTCTTTTTCCAGAGCATGGCCGTGGTTATTATGTTCGGGCTGGGATTTGCCACAGTGCTGACGCTTCTGGTTCTGCCTGTGATTTACAACTGTTTCCATCGTGAAGGACAACGACGCGCACAATGAACACAACGGGACTGAACATTATTAAAACGCTCGGCTGCCTGACCGCCGTGACCTTTTTTACCGTTTATAACACCTACGATAATTACAATTACAATCACGACAGTATTCTGGCGTTTCTGACCTTTATTTCCACCATCGCCACGCCGCTGTTTTTCGTGGTGACCGGCTATATGGATGCCGGTTCGCAGCACACATCAGAATGGCAACTGAAGAAAATACGCGGCATCCTGACCATCTTCATTTTCTGGTTTTCCATTTATTACTTATGGAGTCCCTATCAGAAAGGCTATCTGATCCAGCCGTGGTTTATGTTTTCACTGGTGATCATTTACACCTTTCATCCGGTGGTCGACTGGCTGGCAAAAAGGCGCATTGTTCTGGCGATGCTGATCGCCGGGCTGCTGATTTTCTCGTATGCCTACGATCTGCTGGCGATCTATTACACGGAGAGTAAAAGTTTTTCGACGCCCGCACAGTTCCGTATCTGGACATGGATCCTGTTTTACCTAACCGGTCAGTTGCTGTATGACCCGGTGGTTTCCGCGCTGTATGGCCGCCCGCGGGTGGCAAAAATCGCCGCCATCGCCATTCCCTTTGTGTATGTTTTCACCTGGTATTACGAAAAGTATTTCTTCTTTTCCATCTTCAACGTCGAGCGCAACAGCTTTATCCTGACCGGCTCGCAGGTTTATATTCTGGTGGTATTGATCATTATCGCGGCCAACGGCGTCAAACAGGATGCCACGCGTTTGCCGGTCGGCGAGATGGTCAGCTCACTGGGTAAAACCATGACCGGCGTGTATATCCTGCACTACACCGTGTTCAATTTATTGATCCAGTGGATCCCGATCAATTCCCTGACCGCCAAACTGTTCGTCATCCTGCTGACCTTCCTGCTTTCAGTGCTGTCTTCCATGTTGCTGCTGAAGAATAAAATAACGAAGAAGCTGATTACGTTTTGATAAAGCATTAACAAACCCGCCTTGCGGTTGAGGGCAAACAAAAAAGGGTGCGTTAATTATTATGCTTATCTTTATGTGTAAGCTTATCAATCGCTTTAGAGAGTAAATAGAGAAACACCAGCCATAGCCCCATAGAGATAAACTTCATCGGCCAGGGTTCAAAAAGCATGATGCAAAGTATTGAGCCAATAACGATCAGCGGGCCGATAAGTGCTTCAAAAGCATGATGAAGAGTAAAGGTGAGGATCGTAGAGGCGATACGGAGTAAGCCGCGGATAAAGCGTATAAAACTGTTATTACGCGGCATTGAGTTTCTTCTCCACGCTACCCATTATTTTCCTGAATGTGGATCCGCCCTGGGTCAGCCTGACATGTATGGCATCAACAAAAATGGCTCCCGCAGGATAATGCCGCAGGAGCCATTTTTAGAGCAACAACGCGTTACGCCACGTCTTCGTATTGCGGTACCGGATTGCGGAAACTTTTGGTCATGCAGGCCAGATAGATAAAGCCGATTGCGCCCCAGATAAGCCCGAGCACCATCGATCCTTCTTCCAGATTCACCCACAAAGCGCCGACGGTCAGCGCGCCACACAGCGGCAGCAGCAGATACTGGATATGGTCGAGCAGCGTTTTGTTGCGCTTCTCGCGGATCCAGAACTGCGAAATCACCGACAGGTTCACGAAGGTAAAGGCCACCAGCGCACCGAAGTTAATCAGCGCCGTGGCGGTAACCAGATCAAAGTTAATCGCCATCAGGGCAATCGCACCGACCAGCAGCACGTTGAAAGACGGCGTACGCCATTTCGGATGGATATAGCCGAAGAAACGTTTCGGGAATACACCGTCGCGCCCCATCACATACATCAGGCGGGAAACGCCCGCGTGCGCCGCCATGCCGGAGGCCAGCACGGTGATGCTGGAGAAAATCAGCGCGCCAAACTGGAACGCCCTGCCCGCCACCTGCAACATGATTTCCGGCTGTGAGGCATCCGGATCTTTAAAGCTGGAGATATCCGGGAAATACAGTTGCAGGAAATAGGTCGCGGCAATAAATATCACACCGCCGATTAAGGCCGTCAGGAATATCGCCCGCGGGATCACCCGTTCTGCGTCTTTGGTTTCTTCCGATAAATTACTGATACCGTCAAAACCGGTAAATGAGAAACACAGAATGGTCGCGCCGGTAATCATCGGCACGGTATGGGCATTTTCACCCCAGAATGGTTTGGTGCTGGTCAGCGTGCCGTAACCGGTGCCGTGATCAACGCCATAAATCACCATGCCGGTGATCACCGTGATCAGCACAATCTGCAGCACCACCACCAGCGTATTAATGTTGGCGACGGTTTTGATGCTGCGCAAATTTGACAGCGTCATAAAGCCAACCAGCACGACCACAAATATCCACGACGGCACCGACGGCACCAGCGCTTCAAAATAGATTTTCGCCAGCAGGATGTTGATCATCGGCGCGAACAGATAATCGAGCAGCGACGACCAGCCGACCATAAAACCCACCACCGGATGAATGGCTTTTTGCGCGTAGGTATAGGCGGAACCTGCCGAAGGATAGCGGCGTACCAGCTTGCCGTAACTCAGGGCGGTAAACAGCACGGCGATCAGCGCAAAGGCATACGCCGTCGGCACATGGCCGTCAGTCAGGCCGGAGACAATACCGAACGTATCGAACAGTGTCATGGGTTGCATATAGGCCAGACCTATCATGACAACCGGAATCAGCGTAAGACTTTTACGTAATTCCACGCGGGAAGAGGACCCTGTGACGAGATTATCCGACATGATGTTGATGTCCCATGACGGAATTCGCCGCATAAAAAGAGTGCTGCACCATTGATGTTTCCTCGCGACATGTCTGTCGGTATTTAAAGTAAATATCTATCCGGTACTGTGCCCGGCCTCTGTTTTTGAATGTTTTCTTGTACGAAGAAAGGCTTCGTCAATGAAGTAATAGCGGGTAATTCCCCGTTTTGCGGGGCGCATATTTTGCCTTATTAAGTAGGGAATTGACAAGCCAGGTAAGAATAAATGCAGGCAATAAATAAAATAGTCAGCAAAAACGAGCACGTATTGCCAAAAAGGTTTCGTGATCGTTTTGTTAATTGTTTTTATCCTGTAAAACAAAAATGAATGAGCCGTCATTCCCGTTATAAAATATCGGTAATGCGTTTCTGAAAATAACGACTGCGCCTGTTATTTAACATTCAGAGCGTGCCCCGATCTTTACCTGCGTCAGCATTGCCTTATGGGCAAATTCTGAAAATCCCAGCCTGTTGAGTTGAAGATGAATTTTCCTCGCTTTTGTTGTTAACATTTTGTGCTATAAATTTTACATAAGAAAAACCTATGCAGTCCCTTTTTCAGCGCAGCAATGATTTTCGGGGTGTAATGTGTCTCTTTCTATTTCTGAATGGACGATGGCAAATGACATTGAATGCTCGCATCTGACCGCGAGCAATTCCTCATTCCCGCGTCACACTCACGATGAATACGTCATCAGTGCCAATCTGACCGGCACGGAAGAAATCTGGCTGCACGGCAAAACCGGGCTGGTGCGCGGCGGTGACATCACCATTTATAATCCGGGTACCATTCAGTCTTCGCTGTTCGGTAACGACAAAGTGGAATTCCTCAGCGTGCATATTCCGCAGTCTTTACTGCGTCAGGTGTCGGTCGATCACAATCTGCGTTCCGATCACTGCGCGCCGGTGCTCACCGAAGGCGTGCTCAGCAATCCGGCATTGTTTTCCGCGCTGTGTCATTACAAACGCACGCTGAACGATGACGATCAGGAGCAGAATCTGTTGTGGCTGCTGGGTGCATTGCTGGAAGAACCGGCGAGGGAGCAGGAACAGTCTTTGCGGCCAATTACGCTGGCGCTGGATTTTATGCGCGACCATCTGACGCGGAAAATCCATCTCGACACGCTGGCGCAAATCAGCGGACTGAGCAAATTCCACTTTGTCCGCCTTTTCCGCCAGCATATCGGTATGCCGCCGCTGCAATACCATATGCAACTGCGTTTACTGGAAGCCCGTAATCAGCTGCGCAAAAACAATAACGCGCTGGATGTGGCGATCAGTCTCGGCTTTTACGATCAGAGCCACTTTATTAATACTTTCCGTAAAATGATGGGGATCACGCCCCACCTCTATTCCCTGTCGCTCCACGCCTCGTCATCCCTGAGCCAGCCGGTTATACGATGAACTCGCGGTAACCGGTGATCACCACGTACAACGCAAAGTACGAGAAGATCACCGCCGAAGCCACGTAGGAGTATTTTAGCATTTTGGTGCCGAGCATTTTGCCGCCGAGGCTGCCCACCGAACAGATCACCACGGTCCAGAACACTCCGGCGATAAAGAAGCCGCTGAGGAACCACGACGCCACCACCGGCCCGCCCTGTCCCATACGGGAAATCAGCGCGCCGCCGACCGCCGCAAACCACAAAATGGCGGTCGGAGACGACATGGCCAGCAGGACGCCGCGACCGAAATTGCGGATCACCGAACGCGGCTGCGCGTTGTCACCGGTTTGCAGATCTTCCGCCGGTGCCAGCGCCGCACGGATCATTTTGTAGGTAAACCACATCAGCATCAGCGAGCCGCCGACCCACAACACCCAGCGCACACTCTGGTATTGCAGCAAAATCGTCATCCCGGCCAGCGCCAGCACCGCATAGATCAGATCGCCGATGCAGGTGCCAATCCCCAGCCAGAAACCGTGAAAATACCCCCGTTGCATCGCCAGCGTCATCATGGCGATGTTGGCAATCCCTATATCCAGACACAGCGACAGGCTGAGCAAAAATCCATTTGAAAACGGCATCATAACGGGACTCTCTTAATTAACTGGTTGTATTCAATCATGTCGTTGGTGGTGCCAAGGCGGGCCATCAGGATCGCCACATCTTCCGGGTTGTTGTGCGGGCAATGTTGCAGCATGAACGCCTGCGCGCGATCCGCATCGCCGCCCAGCAGTTCCTCACTCATCAGACGGGTGAGGTCGGCCATTTGCCGGCAGAACAGTTCAGGATGGAAAACCACCGACTCCGCCGACAGTTCAATGCAGCCGTGCTCGCGCAAATAATTGAACTGGATCCACGCGGCACCGGCATCCGGATAACTCGCCGGACCCCGGCGCAGGTAGCGCAGCATTTCCAGGAAGTAGATCCGCGCCAGCACGGTAGGGTCGAGCTGCAACCCCCCGGCCACCTGCGGCGTCAGGCACATCAGCAGGCCAAACTGATCGGCCAGCGCTTCCTGCACCATCATCGATCCCCAGCGATCTATCTTGCTGATTTTCGGGAAGACGTTTTCGTTACGCACCAGCGAGTGCCCGAGATCGTGCCCGCGGAACCAGGCGATCAGATAACGCTGGCAGGTATGGCAGTCCGGCAGGGCGTCGTCTGCCCAGCCCATTTTTATCGCTTCATTACGCGAGAACAGTTCAAACAGCTGCAGATAGGTGTTGGCGAACACCACCGTGCGTTTGACCGGTGAATACTTCAGCCCCTCGTCTTCCGGGAAGAAATAGGCAAAATGTTTGGGATAGGTATTGGCCTCTCCGGCAATGCCGAACAGGTTGATGATTTTGTACGCGCAGCCCGGCATCGCCAGTAAATCGGCAGAAATTTCCTTTTGCAGATACAGCAGGCTTTCCGGGAACAGGCTGTCCATCACATCGGAGATTTCCTGCAACACAGGCGCCGGCTCGCCAAACCACGAGGAATAAAAGCTCTGTTTCGATTTTCCGACCCACGTCGAGGTATTGCCAATGCCCAGCACCAGTTGCTGTTCATTCAGACCGGCAATTTGCGGCAGAACTGTTTTTCCGCAACTGTCATCCGCCAGAATTTCCGCCCGTAAAAACAGTCCACGCCGGGTATCAGGATCGTCAAACATCGGTGCCAGACGGAAACACTGAATCGACATCTCTTCACGCAGTGCTTCCAGCAAACGGCTTTCGCAGGCCGCTTCCAGCTGGTTGATGGCTTCGGTCAGGCGCAGGCAGTAATGAATAGTTTGCAAAGCTTTGGGATTTAAATTTTCCGGGGCATCCAGATCCATCATTGAAACCTGATATGCCGCCGCGGCTGGCCAAAATGACGTTGTAAACATAGTGTCAAACCCTTGAGCGCAATGGAGAGGGTTCACTACATCACTCCCGCAGGATCGGGTATTGGAAGAAATTGCGCATCCCCCTGACGGCCAGCGTCTACAGTTAGGTTATCCGTTTCTTTTTGCCAGGTGCCTGACACCATGCGTTTTTCCCTGCTTCACTCTTTTCATGGCCGGAGCCGGTTACTGATTTCCCTCGTTGCCGGACTGCTGTGCTTTTTTGCCCTTCCCGGCCATCTGGGCGTGTTGCAGCGCCTGATGATTGGCTGGAATGTGCTGGCCTGGCTGTACCTGTTTTTTCTGTGGTTTCGCATGTTGCGCACGGAGGCGAAAGATATCCCGCATATCGCCAAAACGCAGGATGAAAGCGCCACGCTGGTGCTGACGCTGGTGACCATCACCTGTCTGGTGAGCATACTGGCGATCCTGCTGGAACTGGGTTCGCTCAAGACGCTGACCGGCACCGCCAAAGGCTTACATATTCTGCTGACCGCCACGACGCTGATTGCCTCCTGGGCGCTGCTGCCGACCTCTTTCGCCATGCATTACGCCCATCATCATTACCTGCGGCGCAGCAAAGACGTGACGCCGATGATCTTCCCCGAAAAGCCGGACGCGCCGGGTTACTGGGATTTCCTGTATTTCTCGTTCACCATCGCCGTGGCGTCGCAGACCGCTGACGTGGCGACCGGCACCACCGACATGCGGCAGATCGCGCTGCTGCAGTCGGTGATTTCCTTCGTGTTTAATCTGGCCATTCTCGGGCTGTCGATTAACGTCGGCGCCGGATTACTCAGTTAGCAGGAGGGCGGGTTTGAAGTAATGCGCTGCCATGAGGGGGATTTTCCGCAGAGTTCACTGTAAGTCTGAAAACCCGGAATTTAGACTTCTATACGTCTAAAACTTAGTGTAGGTTTTTACAATATTTCCCCATTCTGGTTACGTTTAAGGAAACTTTGTTTATGCGCACTCCGTTTGTTGCTGTGACTCTCCTTGCCGCCACGCTGTTTTCCGCCGCCTCGTTTGCCGGTACCACGCTGGATCGCGTGACCAAAACCGGCGTGCTGCGTAATGCCATCGTCAACGACTATCCGCCGTTCGGTTTTATTGATGACAATAATCAGCTGGCCGGTTTTGACGTGGATGTGGCGAAAGCCGTGGCGCAGCGCATGGGCGTGAAGCTGGAACTGATCGCGCCGGGCTGGGAAACCATCGTCGGCGGCAAATGGCAGGGGCGCTGGGACACCTGTATCTGCTCGATGACGCCGAATACCGAGCGCGCCAAAGTGCTGGATTTCCCGACGCCGTATTACAACTCTCCGGCGGTGCTGGTGGTCAATAAGAAAGACGACAGCATCAAATCGGCCGCCGATCTCAGCAATAAAAAGATCGGCGTCGGTATCGGTTCGACTTACGAAACTTACCTGCAAAAAACGCTGGTGATCCCCGGCAGCAAACCGATCGTCTTCCCGTTTGATAACGTGCAGGTCATTCCGAGTGACGAAGAAGTGGCGTTCCAGAATCTGGCGCTCGGGCCGGGTGTCCGCCTCGACGGCGTGGTGTCCGATCTCGCCACCGCCAACGCCCGCATCAAACGTGCGCCGGTATTTAAAATCGTCACCGAACTGTATGCCGAACCGAACTGGATAGCGACCGACAAGGGCGATGCCGAATGGGATAAAAAAGTGGCGGACACCCTGAAATCGCTGCGCGACGACGGCACGCTGGCAAAAATCTCGCAGCACTGGCTGGGTGAAGATATTACGCACGAGGTTCCCTGATGCCGCAACTGCCGGACAGCCAGCCGAAGGTGGACACGCCTGCGCGCTGGCACCACGCACACGCGTTTACCTTTAAAACCGGGCTGACGTGGCTGATCCTGCTCAGTCTGCTGCTCGGCACCTTCAGCAAAATGGGGCTGGACTGGAGTCTGATCAGCCAGAAACTGCCGTTCCTGCTCGGCCTGCGCCTGTCGCCCGACGGTTTTATTCAGGGCGCGGCGCTGACCATTATGATCACCGCCTGCTCGATGTTTTTCTGTCTGCTGATCGGACTGGTCACCGCGCTCGGCCGTATGTCCGGTAACGCGCTGGCGTTCGGCTGCGCCACCTTTTACGCCTCGCTGTTTCGCGGTACGCCGCTGCTGGTTCAGGTGCTGATTATCTATCTGGCGCTGCCGCAGTTCGGCATTGTGCTCGGTGCGCTCAGCTCGGGGATCATTGCGCTGTCGATGAACTACGGCGCGTATCTGGCCGAAACCATCCGCAGCGGCGTGTTGTCGGTGCCGCGTGGTCAGCAGGAAGCGGCGCTGGCGCTCGGCGTGTCGCGCTGGACAGTGGCGGTACATGTCACCGCCCCGCAGGCGCTGCGCATCATCATTCCTCCTGCCGGTTCGATGTTTATTTCGATGCTGAAAGATTCGTCGCTGGTGTCGCTGATGGGATTGTGGGAACTCAATTTTCTGGCGCAATCCTACGGGCGCAGCACTTACCGGTATATGGAAATGCTGGCCACCGCCGCCGCGATTTACTGGATCATGTCGATCGTGCTGGAACTGTTGCAAAGCCGTCTCGAGCGACGTTTTGCCCAGGGGCATCGCCGCTAACTTCTGACTTTTATCGCAGGTACGTCATGGCTTTTCCTGAAGATTTTCGTTTAATCAGCTACCTCTCACGTCTTGAGCACGCCGTGCGCTTTCCGCTGTCCTCGTCCTATCCGGAATCGATGAGCACCGACACGCTGTTTGCGCTGGCGGGCGAAGCACATCGCGCGCCATTTATGCAGGCCGTGCTGGATTACCCGCCGCTGCGCGGAACGCCGGAACTGCTGGCCGCCATCGCGACCACTTACGACCGCATCACGCCTGACGACATCATCAGCTTTGCCGGAGCCGACGAGGCGATTTACGCCTGCTTCCAGATGCTGCTGAACGCCGGTGATCACGCGGTGGTCATTACGCCCAATTATCAGTCGCTGGAAAGCGTGCCACTCTCGCGTTGTGACGTCACCGGCGTGGCGCTCGATGAAAACAACGACTGGGCGCTGAACACTGAAAAAGTGCGCGCCGCCCTGCGCCCTGAAACCAAAGTGCTGGTGATTAACTTTCCGCATAACCCGACCGGCGCGCTGATCAGCCATCAGCAACTCAATGAACTGGTCGACATGTGCCGCGCGCGCGGGATCTGGATCTTCTCTGACGAAGTGTATCGCCTGACTGAGTTTGATCCGGCGGACCGGCTGCCACAGCTGGCGGATATATATGAGCGCGGCATTTCGCTGAATGTCACCTCGAAAGCCTACGGCTTGCCGGGTCTGCGCATCGGCTGGGTGGCGTGTCAGGATAAGGCGTGGATGCGGGAACTGGAGCGCATGAAGCAGTATCTGTCGATCTGCAACGCCCTGCCCGGTGAAATGCTCACCACGATTGCCCTGAATGCCCGCGCCCCGATCCTCGAACGGGTGATGCAGCGTTCACGTCATCAGCTCACCCTGCTGACCACTTTTCTGGCGCGGTATCCGCATCTGTTTCAGCTGTCTCTGCCGAAGGCCGGGGTGCTGGCGTTTGTGCGTTATACCGGTGCGGAAGGCGCACAAGCTTTTGCCACACAACTGGTGGAACAGGCTGGCGTGATGGTGATCCCTTCCGTGGCCTATGCCTCGGAACTGACCGCCGTGCCGGAAGATTTTCTGCGTATCGGCTTTGGCCGGGCGAACCTTGAGCAGGCATTAACAGAAATGGGCATCTGGCTGGATCAACGGCCGTCATAAGATTGCCGTTCAGCGGATGAAAAAAATGGGCGCGGATATCGCACCCATTTTAGTTTTCCCCGATGAACGGAAACCGGACAGCTTACATAAAGGTTACTTACAGGCTTTGATCTCTTTCCACTGTGACCATTCACCGGTGAACGACGGGTTACCTGGCTCATTATTCTGAGTCCAGTAATTCGCCAGATACTCTTTACCTTTCCAGTTAACACTTTCGCCGCCGTTATACACTTTGCCGGCATCCCAGTTGTTGGCGCAGCTGGTGCTGGTGCCTTCATCCGGAATTGGCAGTACCTTCGGCGTGACGGTCAGCACATAGGTTGCCACACTGCTTTTCTTCGCGTCGGAAACGGTCAGGGTGAAGTTGAAGCTTTGTTTGCGGGTGACTACCGGTGCAACAAAACTCAGCGATTCACGATCAGCGCCCGCCAGCGTATTACCGTTCGGCAGCAACCAGCTGTAGGTCAGTTTGTCGCCATCCGCATCGGTAGATTCCGCTGCGTTGAGCGTCACATTCGCCTGACTTTCCACTTCGCCAATCGGACCGGACAGTTTTGCCACCGGCGCGGAATTGCCAGCTGGCGCAGGTGTCGGTTCCGGTGTTGGTGCTGGCGTCGGCGTTGGTTCAGGCGCTGGCGTCACCGCTTCTTCCTGACCGGCGTCATCCACCACTTTCACGTTAAAGAAGTGCTGGACGCAGCGTTTGTAATCGCCTTCCTTGAACGCCGAGAACGGCGTCTGGTAGCCGACCAGCTGACAGGAATACGTCTGGCCAGTCGGCGTTTCTGCTGACCATCCCCAGTCCTGTTCCCAGTACTGTGGCAATGCGCCCGCGCCGCCTTCATCAAACTGCTTCATGTTTTTACAGCCCAGCACTTCATTGGCCGGAACCGGCACGTTCAGGTATTCGGCTTCACTTTTGTAATAGGAAATACGGTTCAGGCCCTGCGCGATTTCCTGTGCGCCACCGCATTCGACACCGCCGTTGATGATCTGAATGGTCACGCCGAACCCCGGGACCAGACCGTTGGCTTTATCCCGATCGTTCGGCTGCCAGGTGCCGTCGATCACATGCAACATGCTCGGTTTCGGCGCCTGCGGCGTCACGAAGAAGAACACCGCGCTGGCGAGGTTCAGCCACGTATCTGCCACCAGCTCCGGTTTATCCAGCAGGGTTCTGACCGTGCCAAACATCGCATCGGAGAACGGTCCGTAGTTGTAGTTATAGGAGAGCTGTTTAGCACCGCGACCGAAGTAGCTGACGAAATCACCGTCGGCATCTTTGCCGCACGGCCAGGTTTGTCCCTGCCAGACGTTCGGATTACATTCACCGTTGTAGCCGCCTTTCTGTCCTTCCTGCCAGCCCATCTCCCGCAGATAGACCAGCCCCTGACGCCATTCGGCTTCCGGACGCCAGCTTTCGTGGCCGCCGGTTTCCTGCGCAAAGTGCGCGAACATGGTGGCCAGCACCTTGCGGCAGATAGCATCGGAATCACGCCCGTCGGTGTAGGTGGCGCACACCGCCGGGAACTTACCAATCGCCTGCAGGAAGCGGGTATAGGTGTAACTTGGTTCGCGCAGAGGGAAGATGTGCTCCCATTTATCGCTGCCCAGAATGCTGTCCACCCGCTTCACGTTGGCCGGGTTATCGCTGCGGCCGGGGGCGATTTTGTCTACCGCATCATTATCCAGCGTGCGGATAGAAGCCTTCACTTCCTGCATCAGCGGATTTTGGGTGAGGCTGTTTTCTTTTTTAATCAGGTCACTTTCTTTGATGACATAGGGGTCTGACGCATCCGCGGCTATTGCCGTCCCCGTACCCGCCAGCAGACAGGAAAGGGTAATAAGAGGAATAAGCGATGTATGTTTAGTTCTGCGCATAAGGATAACCTTATATATTGAGAGACGGAGTTAAATGCTGAAAAACATTTTCTGCATACTGTTAACTGGCCAGAGTGACTGTCACGCGTCCCTGCCCTGTCAGTGAAAAGGCTAATCGCTTCAGCGCATCACCCCCTAATAAAATCAGAGTCATAAACATCATAAAAACAGGATGATGTTTATCAAATAAAGCCTCTCATGCGCACGCAGATTAAAAAAATGCGGACTGATCCACCAGGAATCAATCCGCATCATTTATGACTCAATAATAGACTTCCAGTTACTCAGTGCATTTACTTTTGGGTAAACGTAAAGGTCGTCACCCACCTTTTAACACGGCCAGTCACTATTATTAATAATGGCCCACCTGATACACCTCCAATCCCGGAGGAAACAAAAAACATATTGAAATGCTTATCCCTTTCAATAAAAAATCCGTAAAGTAAAACCGGTAAAAAAACAATACAACATGTTGCGAAAAGCATTTATAAATATCATCCACCGCCGGTTTGGTTTTACAGCGCATAATATCATGCACAACCCCTTTCCGTGAACGACATGACTGTTCCTGAAACTCATCATTCAAACCCGACAAACCCAACGTCTTTTGCCTGAAAGCTGTTCGGATGAAAACCCTGCAGAGGGATGAAGTGCCATTCATATAACTGTCACAATCATCATCGGATTATCACGCAGTAATAATCATTTCACCTCAATAATTAATTTTAATCATCTGGTGCAGATTATCGATAAAACACACATTAAAAATTAAAATATTCTATTGTTAATACGGTCAACCGTATTTCCTGCCCCATTTTTCACACTGACTCGGGACTGTTAAGCTGAGACATCACCAGATGAACGTAACGCCGCTTGCTGCTGTTGCTGAGGTAGTTCATGTAGACGCTGGAGTCATTGATAGAAATTTCCTTTGGAAGATCAAAGCATTTTAATTTACAGTGCCGTTCCTTGATGAAGTAGTCCGCCAGTAATCTGGGAAGCACCGTGAGCATATCGCTGCGTTCAAGGGCGCTGATGATACCGTTGATGGAAGAGGACCGGTAAATCACTTTAACCAGGCCAGCATAGGGCGTATTAATCGTCAGCGTGGTGCCCAACAGGCCGGTAAAATCATTATAAATACCGTCGTTATAAACCGCATGGGGTAATGCGTAGTAATGCATCAGGGCCAGTTCTTTCTGATTGGACAATAAACTGTTAGCACCACATAAAATAACGAAATTATCCATGGAATCTATTTTCACTGAAGTAATTTTATCATGCTGCAGGGCATGATGCGAAATGACCACATCAATGTTTGCCTGCAACAAATTCTTTACCATCTCATCACTCTTAATATTATTCACATTTGAAAATTCAACTTTTACTGTTTTCCCGCTGTCGTTCTTATACATCCGGTTAAAATAATAATCTTCCAGGGCATCCGGGCACATCACCCGTAAAATTGCGCAGGAAGGACCTTCAGTGCGGCTCGACTGTAAAACGTCTTCAATGATGGTGATGGCATTAACAAAAGAATCATGAACATCCAGCGCCGTGGCCGTCGGTTTCAGTCCGGTTGCCGTGCGGTAGAACAAATCCTCCCCCAGATGACGCCTGAGTTTATTTATCGATAAACTCACTGCCGAGGGTGTAAGGCTCAGATTCTCCGCTGCTTTTGAAATATTCCCGGATACAATCACTTCGTTCATTATCTTGATCAGATTGTAATCAAAATTAATTGCACTTCTTTGATTCATCATTCACTCTCCAGATAAAAGGGATAGTTTACTGCGAAATAAATAGCACAGTTCTTTATGCATTTTGTTTTCATAAAAATCCACCCTTTATAGACACAGGTAATGCACAGAGTTCAGAATAAAAAATATTGCGCCATATATTAAAGATTTATCCGTCCCTTCATCCAGCCATAGACAAAGCTTTCATTGGCCGTGCGACCTTCGGCCAGTTCCAGATAACGTTGCCCCTGGCTGCAGTTGAGAGAAGTGACCAGCACACCCGCCCCTTCGGCACCGCGCTTCTGGATAAACTGCTCAAGTGCCTTCAGCGTGCCGGGGCCGATCCTGCCGTCCACCGCGATATCGGCATACTGCGAGCCTCCCTGATTAAACACATTCAGCCAGCGTTGCAGCCATTTGATGCCGACCACCGGCCCCATGTTAGTGCCGGTATCGCACAGTTCCAGCGCCAGTACCGGCGCGATGACATAGACCTTGTCAAAACCCGGCTGATACCAGTAATTTTTCTCGAGGATCAGGTAGGCATCTTCTTTAGTGAAATCGGTCATTTTTCCGGTGTAGCCGTAACTGCGGGCGGTTTTTTCGGTGATCCCCCAGTGGGTCGGGCCGCCGGTATCGTCCGGGTGGTCCACATAACCCCCTTCGTTTTTCAGCACGGAATTGATCACAGGATTGGTAAACATAAGGTATTCCTCCGACAACGGTTAAAGTTGAAGCGTCAGGAACAACGCACTACCGAGCACCAGCAGTGAAACGACAACACCCAACAGCCACCACCACGGCCTGAACCTTTTACCGGGGGGCATTTTTTCCTCCATGACTTCAACCGTGGCTGACGTACTGACCCGTATTCCTGATTTCGGTACGGTGATGAAAAATTCATCCAGCCCGGCAAATTTAAGATCGCGTCGGATTAAATAAAGGGTTTGGGTCAGGCTGGCATCGCTGGTGAATTTACTTCGGCTTCCCCATAATGCTTGTGATATCGCCTCTTTCTCGATGACTTCATCTTTTGCATGCTCGATAATATAACTCAGACAGCGGGCTCTCATTGAGGTCAGTTTAATATTCACATCACTGTGAAGTTTTTTAAACTCCTTGGTTTTTTCATTAAACACATATTCACTGTTTATCAGGTACACAGCCATCATCTTCTCCCCTCCATTATTTCAGTCATCTGAGAAACCCCGCTAAATCTATGCTGATGATTAAGCGTATCTGCTTTTATTATTTTCTCCACAGGCAATAGGAATAATATTAAGTATTTTAGTTAAGATGTGACTGAATCAATAAAAAACGGGGCCTATTGAGTCAGACTCAAAAACAATTTAATTCTCACTCAATATCATGGTGTGGCACAACTTACTGAAAGATAGTGTTTTTAATGATCAATTTGGGATAACTCATTTTGTTATCAGCGTGATTATTGATACTGATAAAATTAGCCAACTTTTACCGCTCAAAAAGCAATCACAAATTTTAGCTTAGTCACTTTTATTTATATCTCAATGTGATTTGCCGGATTTTATTTCCAGGTCGAAGATATCCACCAGCAGCAAACGGCTGTTGATGTATTCATTCAAATCTTAGGAAAATACTATGCCTACCAGCAAAATTATTAAGACCGATGAGCTGACCCAGTCCTCCTATAAAGACGACGGATTTAATCCAGCCACAGAAACAGAGAAATACAGCTATACCTCCGCACGTGTGACTAAACCGGTTTATAACAAATATACTAAAGCTAATAAGCCTAAAGTATTTGGCTATTATACTGACTGGTCTCAATATGATGGCCGTTTACAAAACCCAAAGATTGAGGCAGATAAAAGGGGTCGTGGTTTTGATCTGGCAAATATCCCGCCAACCGCTTATGACAAAATCATCTTTGGTTTCGTCGGCATCGTCGGCGATCAGGGTGAAAAAGCCAATACCGTCGCAAGTGCCGCGCAACAACTGGGCAAATCCACTCATCAGGCAACGTTCCTGGATCCGTGGGGTGACTTTGCCTCCAGCGTCAACAACAATCTCGACAATCCGGGCTGGGTTGAGCTTTCTCCGACCAGCGCGACGCAAGCCAATGTAAAAGGGCTGGTTGGCGGGTTGCGTGATCTGCAAAAACGCGCCAAAGCCGTCGGGCATGATCTGGTACTGTCGATGAGTATTGGCGGCTGGACCCTGAGTAACGGTTTCCACAACATGGCGAAAAGCGCAGATGGACGTACCATCTTTGCCAAAAGCGTGGCCAGTCTGTTCACCCGTTTCCCGATGTTCAGCGAAGTGGATATTGACTGGGAATATCCGGGTAATGCCGGCAATAACAACCCGTATGACGATAATGATGGTGCAAACTATGCGTTACTGCTGGCTGAAATTACCAAAGAGATGAAAGCCATCAAGCGTTCTGATGTGAAAATCAGTATCGCCAGCTCCGCCGTTGTCGCCATTCTGGAAAAATCCAACGTTTCTGCCTTACTGGAAGCTGGTCTGTATGGTATTAACGTCATGACGTATGACTTCTTCGGGACACCATGGGCAGAAAAACTGGCTCACCATACCAACCTGCGTGCGCTGGTTGAAGGCGGATTTGGGGTCGATACTATCGTTGAATACCTGTTGGCTAAAGGCTTCCCGGCCGATCGTATCAACGTCGGTTATGCGGCTTATTCCCGTAATGGGCAGAATGCCGTGCTGGAAAGCTATTCTCCGCTGGAGGGCACTTACTCGCCAAATGAGGGGAAAACAACCGTCGGTTCATTCGAAAGTGGCACCACCGAATGGTACGACCTGGTGAATAACTATCTGGATCTGGAAAGTCAGTCAGGCCGCAACGGCTTTGAGGTGTACACCGACCAGGTAGCGGATGCGGATTACCTTTACAGCAAAGATTCCGGCCTCTTTATGTCCATTGATACCCCGCGTACCGTGCGTGAAAAAGGCCGTTATGTCATTGAAAAAGGGCTGGGTGCGCTGTTTACCTGGACCATCGATCAGGACAACGGTCTGCTGGTCAATGCTGCCCGTGAAGGCCTCGGTTACGCTATCGAGCAGAAAGTTATTGATATGTCACCTTTCTACTTTGAAGGCGTCAATGTCAGTGGTCAGGTGCCGGATGATGAAATCCCTGCAGAAAGCAATGTTGCACCCACCGGTGACATCACCCTGCAGGTGTTCAGCGGTGCGAAAGTGCGTCTGAGTGGGGCGGGTTCTGCCGATAAAGACAACGACAAACTGACTTATAAATGGACCGCGCCAGCCGCGATTGCGCTGTCCTCTTATAGCGCTGTATCGGCAGACTTCACTGCGCCGGAGCTGGTCAGTAAGTCTGACTTCAGCTTCTCTCTGGTCGTCACCGATGAGCATGGTGAGAAATCACTGACCAAATCCATCGTCGTGACGGTGCTGGGTGATGCAGCCATTGAGCCGGAACCAACGCCAGAGCCGACGCCGGAACCAACACCGGAGCCAACCCCTGAACCGACGCCGGAACCGACTCCGGAACCGGAGCCAACGCCGACGCCTACACCAACGCCGTCTCCGGCGGGCAAATATGCCACCTGGGATGCCAGCAAAGTGTACAACACGGGCGACAAAGTCAGTCTGAACGGCAAAGACTATCAGGCAAACTACTGGACTCAGAATAACCAGCCGGGCAAAGCCGAGTTTACCGGTGAATGGTCACAGTGGAAGCAAATCTGAACCTCGTCAGACTTGAGATAAATCTCTTCTGACCTGTAATAAACCTTTTTTGACCTGTATAAAAAGTACCACGGGGCCTGGTGCCCCGTTTTTTATGCGTGTGTGAGATCTCACAGAACTTTTTTTTCGGTCAGAAAATCAATAAATACCCGCACTTTTGGCAGCATATGGCGGCTGCTTGGCCAGACCACTGAAAATTTCCCGCCCTCTTTCAGATAATCAGACAGCACAGCAATCAGCTCACCGGATTCAAGATAAGGCCGCACGATAAATTCCGGTACATACGCCAGCCCCAGCCCCTGCACGGCCGCCTGTAAAATCGACTCCAGATTATTGCTGCTCAGAGCCAGCGGCAGCTCCGGCGGCGTCTCGCCGTTCATCGCCCATTCCTGCCATTGGCCGTTGCCGGGAAAGCGGTAACGCAGGCAGGCGTGCTGATAAAGATCGTCAGGTCTTAGCGGCGCCGGATGGCTGGCGAAATAGGCCGGACTTCCCACAATGGCAAACCCGAACGGCCCGAGACGGCGTGACATCATCTGCGAGTTGCTCAGATCTCCGCTGCGGATGGCGATATCAAACCCTTCATCGATGACATCGGCCATGCGGTCGCTGAAATCCAGATCCAGTTCCACCTCCGGGTAACGCTGGCGAAATTCCGGCAGATGCGGCAACAGCATGCGGTAGCCGATAGCCGGGGCGGTGATGCGTAATTTGCCGCGCGGCACGGCGGAAATGCGCACCAGTTCCTGCTCGGCCTCTTCCAGTTGCGAAACGATATTCTGGCAGCGTTCAAAAAACAGCTGGCCTTCATCGGTCAGGCTGATGCGCCGCGTGCTGCGGTTAAACAACCGAACACTGAGTTTTTCTTCCAGCCGCGCCACGCTTTTGCCCACCGCCGAGGCGGAAATGCCCATACGTTCTGCGGCCGCGGCAAAACTCTGACTTTGCGCCGCCCGGACAAAGGCCAGCAGGCCGTTAAGGTTTTCCATTCTTTACCCTCGTTTATTCGAGCGTTTTCGTCCTGAATCATCGGACTTGTGGCCTGTTTCCGCCAGATTGCCGACATTTTATCATCATCGTTAACCTTAACCCGTTGGGGAAACCAATGCACTCATCAACGACCACAACTCCGGCAGGCAGCCTGCGCGTTCTTTTTACCGTGTGTCTGGCGGCGGTCATATTGCCGCTGAATTTTGTCAGCGGCGCGGTGGCAACACCGGCTATCGCCCGCGAACTCGGTGGCAGCGCGCAGGCGCTGAGCTGGGTAACCAATGCGTTTATGCTCACCTTCGGCTGTTTTCTGATGGCCGCCGGGGCGCTGGCCGATGAACTGGGACGCAAAAAAGTGTTCGTCAGCGGCGTCTCGCTGTTTGCGCTGCTGTCGTTGTTACAGGCGTTCAGCAACAGTTTGCTGTGGATTGATTTACTGCGCGCCGCACAGGGCATCGCCGCCGCAGGGGCGCTGGCGGGCGGCGCGGCAGCACTGGCTCAGGAATTCGACGGCGCAGCGCGTACCCGCGCCTTCAGCCTGATGGGCAGCAGTTTTGGCATCGGTCTGGCCTTCGGCCCGTTCCTTGCGGGGGTGCTGATCGCACACTTCGGCTGGCGTTCGGTATTTTTCTCCGCGACGGTGATTGCCGTACTGGCGCTGATCACCGGTGCAGGCAAAATGCACGAAACCCGTAATCCGCAGGCGACGGGCATCGACTGGCCGGGCACGGCGTCCTTCACCGCCATGCTGGCGCTGCTGACCTGGGCGCTGATGGAAATCCCGCAATCAGGCCTTTACAGCACGCCGGTGCTTTCATTGCTGGCGGGAGCGGCGGTGCTGCTGGCGGTGTTTGTCGCCGTTGAACGGCGCGTGAAAAACCCGATGCTGGATTTATCGCTGTTCCGTTACCTCCGTTTTATCGGCGTACAGGCACTGCCGCTGGCGACCGGTTTCTGTTTTGTGGTGCTGCTGGTGATCCTGCCGATGCTGTTTATCGGCGTCGCGGGTCTGAGTGAAGAACAGGCGGGACTGATGATGATGGCGCTGTCCGTGCCGATGCTGGTGGTGCCGCTGCTGGCGGCGTGGCTGACGCGCTGGATGTCGGCTGGCGTGTTATGTACTTCCGGTCTGGTGATTGCTGCCGCCGGGCTGGGCTGGCTGAGTCAGGCGGTGCTGGCGCAACATGTCACAGGCATGATCGCGCCGATGCTGATTATCGGCACCGGCACCGGTCTGCCGTGGGGGCTGATGGATGGTCTTTCGGTCAGCGTGGTCCCGAAAGAACGGGCGGGCATGGCGACCGGTATTTTCAGCACCACCCGCGTGGCCGGTGAAGGCATTTCGCTGGCGATAGTCGGTGCCATTCTGTCGGCCTTAACGCACAGCGCACTGACGGCGCACTTTACCTCAGACGCGGTCAGTTCAGGAGCAATCGGTCAGGCCGCACAACGGCTGGCGACCGGCAATCTGGCCGTGGCACAGCAACTGATCCCGCAGGCCAGCACGGCGCAGCTTCAGCAGATTTATGCCGCCTCGCTGCATCCGTTGCTGTTATGCCTGATGGCGATCACGCTGTTTTCCGCGCTGGTGGTATTACTGGCGCTGCGCGGCAATCATCAGCAAGACGCTGATACCGCGCCCGCCGTGTGTCAGAAGGATCTGTCACCGTAATCCGCCTCCAGCACCGGTTTCAGCCGGGCATAGATGTCCTCAATCTCCCCCGGGATTGTCACCTCTGCGATAAAGCCCGCACCACGCGGGCCATAACCGCCGGGCGCGTTGCGCAGACGCGGAATTTCGCCGAGCAGCAGTGACACAAAGCGCGGCAGCGACCATAAGCGGTGATGGCCGGTTCCGGCAATGCGCAACCCTTCCCCTTCGCGTTCAAGCTGTGGCACCAACACCGGCCAGTTGAGGAACCTCACCTCAGGCCGGTCGCGCCAGACGTGGCGGAAACTGGCGTCGGTGCGTAACTGCATCAGCGGATCCTGCACCAGCGTGACAGCCGTATGCTGATCCCCCGCCGCCTCCAGCACCCGCCGCGCCTGTAAGGCATTGTCGCCACAATTGGTGGATGCGGTTTCCAGCAAAATCTGGGCCGGTGAACCCCCGAAGTGCTGCACGCCGATGTCATAAAGCACCTCAGCCTCGCTGCGTCCGGCCAGCGGAATGTGCTGATAATCGGGATGCTGGCGAACGGCGTCATACAGTAAATCCGTGGAATGCCCCACGCCACCGGCAATCAGTAAGCGTGAAACGCGCCCCTGCGCCAGCGCCCGAAACGCCGCTTCTGCCGTCGGTAAAATCGCATTCCCAAGCAGGATCAGCAGCGAAGGCGTGCCGGTTATGCCCTTTCCGTCAGTCTGGTCAAAAGCCAGAAAACGCGCCAGCCGGTTCATATCGTTAATGACATCGTCAGAAAACATCAGTAGCTCCGTTGAAGGATTGCTCAGGGCTTATCGATAACAACACATTATTAATGGTTAAATGATCTCATCGTTTGGTTGATGTAACGCAATCATTATCAATGGAAAACAGGAATAAACAGGATAAAAAATGGATAATTTGTAATTTATAGAATTTTTATCCTTATTGAAGGAAATGGAGAAAAGATCCCCTTAAGGTAAATTTATTAACTTATATTTAACCATAACGGCGTTTTTCCTCAGTTGCATAAGGTCAGGGATTCATTCAGTTAACACTGAAAAACATAAGTCCCGGCCTGAACGCTGTTTATTACCCGCTTTTTTATCATTTTTAGCATCACTTACTGACCACCAGAGGATTTCCACATGCAACGACGTTGCATGCATACACAACCGTGTAAGCTGTTATTGGGAGTCATCATGGGCGAAAAAAATTCATTATTACTGGCCGTTCTTGCCGCTGCAACGCTGACATTAGCCGCAGGCGCACAGGCAGCCGGTACCTTAACAGGGCAGGTAGGCGTTCAGCTGACCATCAGCACCGGTTGTACTGTCGGTAACGGCACATCAACGGGGGGGACCAACCAGTGGGGTACCCTGAACTTTGGTAACTACGCGGATCTGACCAGCGTCATCAACGGGACGGTGTTTGGTGCCAATGGCACCGGTGCCGTGACCATCACCTGTAGCACCGGGCTGACCCCGACGCTGTCACTGAATGGCGGTCTGGCGGCAACCGGCGGGCTGCGTACCATGACCTCCAGCGGCACCAGCATTCCTTACCGCCTCTATTCCGACACCGCACGGACGACAGAGATCGCGATAAATACGCCGATCACGCTGACGACGGGCACCACTGCGCAAAATATCCCGATTTATGGTCGTGTGCTGCCTGCTGACCAGACCAGCACCACACCGGCTGCGGGGACGTATAACGATACCGTTGTTGCCACTCTTTCCTGGTAAGGCTGTATTCCATCAGAGTCGATTTCGCCTCTGACTGGCTTTCGATTCAAGGAAGGAAAGATCATGGACATCAAGGTACTGCTGCTACTGCCAGCCGCACTGGTGGTGTCGATGCAGATGCGCATTCCCTTTAGTCAGGCAGCGACGATAGGCATCAGTGCCACGTTGCTGCCCGCCTGTGAAGCGGGAACCACGACGTCCGGCAGCACCAGTTTTGGTACGCTGAATTTTGGCAATTACGCCTCACTCACCAGCGCCATCAACGCCACCAGCGCCCAGCTGGCGGGATCGATCCGCGTCAAATGCGTGACCGGCCTGACCTACAAAATCGTGATGGATGGCGGCAGCAGCGGCGTGGTAACTGCGCGCCGGATGGTTAACACCACCAACAGCGCCTCCACCCTGCAATACAATCTCTACACCACGGCGGCGCGTACCACCGTCTGGGACAACACCACCGGCGTCAGCGGCACAGGTAACGGTGCGGATCAGTGGAGCACGGTTTATGGCCGCGTTCCGGCGCAAACCACGCCCGCCGCCGGGGTTTATCAGGATACGGTGAATGTCACCGTATCCTGGTAGAGGTGGCTATGTCCGGGCGTCTGCGCGTTTCGCCGCTATGGCTGATGCTGCTTGTGCCGCTGATACCGTGCAGCACGGCGAATGCCGACACGGCGGTCGCCGCCTTTACCGTTTCGGCCTCCCTCACCAACGGCTGTGCCTTCGGCAGCTCGCTGTCCAGCCCGACCTCCAACCTCGGCACCCTCAATTTCGGCTCCATGTCGTCCATCACCAGCAACGTCGATACCGTCAGCAGCACCGGCGCAGGCTCGGTGGTGGTGACCTGTACGCCGGGCACCTCCGTCAGTATTGCCATGGATTACGGCACCCACGGCGGCACCGCCACGCGCCGCTTTATGCAAAACACCACCAATACCGATCAGCTGGGCTACCAGCTTTTCCGCGATGCCGCCCGCAGCCTGGTCTGGGGCAACGGCACGCTGGTGATGTCCATCCCCAGTTTTCCGGGTACCACGCAAACCTATCCGGTTTATGCCCGTTTATACGCTGTGACCACCCTGCCTTCCGCCGGGACTTATACCGATACCGTCACCGTAACGTTAACGTATTGAATCATCAGGATATGAAACCATGAAGAGACTGTTTTTACGCCCGACCCTTTCCCGCCTTTTCGCTGCCGCCGCACTGGGTTGCGCACTGCTTTCCTCCGTGACCGCGCAGGCCGCCAGTTCGGTGCTGGTCTGGCCGGTGTACCAGATTATTGAATCCGATCAGAACGGATCCGCCCTGTGGCTGGAAAACCGGGGCGCGGAGCCGGTCTCCTTGCAGGTGCGGGTGCTGGCCTGGAAGCAGGAAAATTACAATGAAAAGTATGCCGATCAGACCAATGTGGTCGCCAGCCCGCCTTTCGCGACCGTACCGCCGGGGCAACGCCAGCTGATCAGGCTTATCCGCAACACGCCGGTGCCGGCCAATACCGAGCAGGCGTACCGCATTATCATTGATGAAATCCCGTCGCCGCTGAACAGCGCCGGTGAGGGCAAAGACAAAGCCGTGGTCGGGCTGCAATTGCAGATGCGTTATCTGCTGCCGTTGTTTATGGATGGCGGCAGTTTGTGGACCAATGATCGCGCGGATATGAAACGCGATCCTGACACCGCAACGCGCCCGATCCTGACGTGGCAGACGGTGTCCGACGGCGGTAAAACCTATTTGCAGGTGCGCAATACCGGCATCGTGCATGCGCGGCTGAGCAACGTGTTCTGGTCAGCTAACGGCAATCAGAAACAGGGTGTGAAAACCATGGTCGGCGGCTTTATGGGGTATGTGCTGCCGGGGCAAAAAATGCGCTGGGCGGTGCCTGCCGGGGTGACGCCGGGCGCGCAGCTGAATGCGCAGATTGCCGATAACACGACACCGATTGTCATCCCGCGCGGCCAGTAACAGCAGGAGCCGCAACGGATGCCCATCAGACGCCTTCCCCGTGCAGGTCATCAGCGACCGCTGTTGTTCCGGGGAAGCCTGTGCCTGTTATGCCTGAGTACGTTCAGCGCGCAGGCACAGGAATATTCCTCGCTGCCCGATGCCCCGCGTGCGGCACCGGTGGTCACGGACGCCATGTTTTATCTGTCGATTGTGGTCAACGGCCAGACGGATAATCAGGTGGTGCCGGTGACGTACCGCAATAACGCCTACTTTGTTGAAGCGGGTGTGCTGGCAAAAAACCATATCCACATTAACGGCCAGCAGGGGCTGATCAACGTCGGCGAACTGCCGGACGTCAAAGCGAAATACGATTCGGCCAGCCAGCAACTGGTGTTAAACGTGCCGGATGCCTGGCTGCCGAACCAGAATGTCAGCGGCGACCCGCTGATGAACTACACGCCGTCGAAAAGCAGCACCGGACTGTTGTTTAACTACGATGCCTATTACACCGATCCGCCGGGCGGCGCGAAATCCATCGCCACCTGGATGGAGCAGCGTTTATTCAGCAATCTCGGGCTGATCACCAATACCGGCACATACCGCTACAACATCGATAACGTCCCCAACAGCAACGGCGACCAGACGACGCAGGACGGCTATCTGCGCTACGACACGTTCTGGCGGTTCACCGACGAGAAAAACCTGATCAGCTATCAGGTCGGGGATTTCGTCAGCGATTCCCTGACGTGGAGTAACTCGGCGCGCATGGGCGGTGTGCGTATCAGCCGTAACTTCGGTGTGCGCCCGGACCTGGTGACGTATCCGGTGCTGCAATACAGCGGCACGGCGGCGGTGCCGACCACTGTCGATTTGTTCCTCAACGGCTATAAGGCCAGCAGCAATAATCTGAATTCCGGGCCGTTCACCCTGACCAACGTGCCTTATATCAACGGAGCCGGTGAGGCGACGATTGTCACCACCGATGCGGTCGGGCGGCAGGTCTCCACCAGCGTTCCCTTTTATGTTTCCAACACCCTGCTGCGTAAAAATCTCAGTGATTTCGATTTTTCACTCGGTGCGGTGCGCAACAATTATGGCGTGACCAACGGGGATTATTCCGACGGCGCGTTCAGTGGCATTTACCGTTACGGGCTGAGCAATTATCTGACGCTGTCCGGCCATACCGAACTGACGCAAGGTCTGGCGCTGGGCGGTCTGGGGGCAGATGTCGCGGTGGGTACCTGGGGGACGCTGAGCATTTCCGGCAGCCAGAGTAAGGCGAACCATCCGCCGGTGGACAGCAATAATCAGCTGAACAATCCGAACGGTTATCCCAACGGTCAGACGCCGGGCATTCCGGACTCCAGCGGACAGATCGACAATCCGCTGGGCGAAAATGTCACCGATAAAAAAGACGGCAGCCAGTACACGCTGGGTTATTCCTACTATTCGACGGTGTTCAGCCTCTCGGCGCTGCGTTCAAAACGCACGGTGGGTTATCAGGATCTGACGTCTTACACCAGCGACACGCGGTTAAGCCGTCAGGCCGATCAGATCACCTTCAGCACATCGCCCTTCGGATCCGCCAACGGCACCATGGGTATCGGCTATTACGACGTCGAAGCCTATGACAATTCGCATACCCGGCTGGTGAATTTCTCCTACAGCCGCTCGCTGTGGGGGCAAAGCAGTATGTTTTTATCGCTCAATAAAACGCTGGGCGATACCGGCTACAGCGCGCAGTTGCAGTTCATCATTCCGATTGGCACCAACATCAATATGAATGCCGGTGTACAACGTGACAGTTCGGGCAATTATCAGGAACAAATTGGCGCCAGCAAGGCGACGCCCACCGACGGCGGTCTGGGCTGGAATCTGGCTTACAGCGGCGGCAACAATCCGTATCAGCAGGCCGATGCGACCTGGAAATCCCATTACGCCACGATCCAGGGCGGCTTCTACGGTAATCAGGGCGATTACACCAACTGGGCCGATCTGAGCGGATCCGTGGTGTTTATGGCGAACGACTGGTTCCTGTCAGACAAGATCAATGATGCCTTTATCGTGGTGGATACCGACCATTACGCCGAGGTTCCGGTGCTGTTCGAGAATCAGAAAATGGGCAAAACCGATAAAAACGGCCACCTGCTGATCCCAACCGTCAGTTCGTATTATCCGGCCAAAGTGGAAATCGACACCCTGCCGCTGCCTGCCGACGTGGTCGCCAATAACGTCAATGACCGCATCGCCGTGAAGCAAGGCAGCGGCGTGGTGGTGAAATTCAATGTCGAGAAAGTGCTGTCCGCCAATATCACCCTGCATGACGCCGCCGGACAACCGCTGAAGCTGGGGACGCTGGTGACAGAGCAAAATACGCAGCAGACCACCGTCACCGGGTACGACGGGCTGGTGTATTTCTCTCACTTACAGGAAAACAACGTGCTGAACATTCAGCAGGAAGATCATTCGGTATGCCGGGTCAGTTTCACCCTGGATCCCCATCATCACAGCATTGAGCAGGTTGGCCCGCTGGCATGTCAGGGTGGCGCAACGGCAGGAGATAAATCATGAGAATTTTCAGGCGGTGGATAACGCAGGGATTACTGCTGATGCTGTTGCTGGGTGCGACATCGCTGGCGCGGGCGGGATGCACCACGGCGGCCACCACCATCACGCTGGGCACTCAAAATTCCTTTGCCGTCAGCTCTTCGCCGCTGGTGACCGCAGGCGGCAGCGGCTTAAGTTGCACCGGCCCGTTGCTGAGTATCGGCGGCACCAACACCATCACCGCCACCATTGGCGCCACACTGCATCCGAGCGGCTCGCAGCCGCGCCTGTACAGCGCAGCGACCAACCAGTATCTGCCTTACAGCCTGTGTAAAGACGGCAGTTGCGGCACGGTGTATAACCAGGGCGATGTGATTAGCTGGAGCAGCACCACCGCCCTGGGATTACTGGGTTTGTTCTCCGGGCCGAACGGTACGTTACCCCTGTATGTCATGCCCCAAACGCTGTCCAATCTGGCGGCGGGCACCTATACCGATACCGTCCCTATCGCCTGGAGATGGAACATCTGCTCGGTGGCCGTCGGCACGTTGCTGTGTATCGCCGATACCGGCAATGTCAGTGGCAACGTCAACCTGACGCTCAACGTCACTAATTTTTGCTATATCGACAGTGCGCCGAACGTTGGTTTTGGCAGCGCGGCCCTGCCTTCCGGTCTGACGACTGTGGTGGCGAATACCATCAGCGTGCGCTGTACGCTGAACGCCAGTTATTCCGTTAACCTGACCAGCAGCGTGCCGGGTTCAGGCCAGTACCGGCAGATGGCGTCCACCGTCGGCAGCACCACCAGTTATCTGCAATATCAGATCTTTAAGGGCGACAGCACGGTCTGGACGGCCGCCACCAACAGCAGCGCGACCGGCACCGGCACATCACAATCGTTCCCGTACACCGCGTCGGTGAATCTGGCGCAAAGCAATCAGCCCGCCGGGAACTACAGCGACACGGTCACGGTCACGGTGACGTATTAACGAAGGGAGAAACAGACCCGGTGCGGCAGAAGCGCACCGGTTTTAAGGCAGGAAATTACAGGGCTTTCAGCGTTTTGACCGTCGCATCCACGTCGATTTCGTCTTCAGTGAAAACATAAGTGCTGTTCTGGAAAGTGGTGATCAGCAGCTTTTTCATGGTGCGGGTTTCGGCTTTTTTCTCTTCTTCCTGCGGGCGGATACGGTTCATCAGCAGCCCGACGGAAAGTACCGCGTTTTCTTTGTCGATCTTGGTTTCCGCAGGCACTTCTTCATTGAAGGCCAGGAAGGATTTGATGCTGGTGATTTTGATGCGCTCACCGGCAATAAAGATGTATTTGCTTTCCGGCTCGACCTTCACCGCAAAGGCGGAAAGCCCTTTGTTGTTGGTGGTCGGCTCAAAGGTCACTGTCGCATCTTTCTTAATCAGCTCAGGGTTTGCAACTTTAATCACGTGGAAATAACGGTTATCGCCGTTTTCATCTTTGATAAAACCGAAACCTTTATCTTCAAACCAGGTTGTGATTACGCCGTTCATCGCTTACCGCCTAAGTAATTATTTATTCAACATGTCAGTTTTTGCAGGGCGGCAGTGTAAAGCAGAATGAGGACAAAGTCCTGTGCTTTACGGCCTGATCACCCCGTTTTACGTTGCTTTTCTGAAAGTCAGGTTAAACCGGTACTGACCGGTCAGCGGATGCTCGCCCGCTTTCAGCGGCAATACGCCGTGATAACGCAGCCGCGACGGGCCGCCCCACACCACAATATCGCCGTGCATCAGCGGCACACGCTGCGTTTTGTCGCTGCGTTCCATACCGCCGAACTGAAATACCGCCGGTAAGCCCAGCGAGACCGAGACAATCGGCTGGCCGAAATCGTGCTCGTCTTTATCCTGATGCAGGCTCATTTTTGCGCCCGGCTGATAGCGGTTGATCAGGCACGCATCGGGCGCGAAACCGGGAAATCCCGCCTGCTCTGCGGCGTTTACCGCAAGCTGGCGAAACAGGTCCGGCATCGGCGGCCATTGCTGATGGCTTTCCGGCGAGACGGCCTGATAGCGATACCCCGCCCGGTCCGTCACCCAGCCGACATCGCCGCAATTGGTCATCGCCACCGACATCGCGTAACCGCCCGGCGTGGCGCGATACTGAAAAGGCACCAGACCGGCGATACGGTCGATCTCCGCCAGTAACGCCACATCTTCTGCCAGCGCCGCACCGCGTAACACCACCGCGCCGGGGCACAGATCTTCCCGCCAGTTCGGGTGAAAATCAGGGTGATCAAAAAGATCCAAATTCATGTCAGCCTCCGCGTTCATGCCTGTGTTAAGTATAACAGCCGATTTGAGACAGACTCAGATTGTCGGGGCGGATCGTTTCAGCTAAGGTTCAGTAAGATCAATAAGCCCTTTCAGGAGAGCATCATGAGTCGGGAAATTAATAAAGATACACAGCTGTGTATGTCCCTTTCCGGTCGTCCGGGAAATTTCGGCACCCGTTTTCATAACAGCCTTTATCAGGCGTTAGACCTGAACTTCGTCTACAAAGCCTTTTCCACCAAAGACATCGAAGCCGCCGTGAAAGGCGTGCGCGCGCTGGGTATTCGCGGCTGCGCAGTCTCGATGCCGTTCAAGGAAGTCTGCATTCCGTTCCTTGATGAGTTGGATCCTTCCGCCACCGCCATTCAGTCCGTGAATACCATCGTCAATGACGACGGTTTCCTGCGCGCTTACAATACCGATTACATTGCCGTCGCCCGTCTGCTCGACAGCCATCAGGTGCCGCGTGACGCCGTTTTCGCCCTGCGCGGCAGCGGCGGCATGGGTAAAGCGGTGGTCGCGGCCATCCGTGATGCCGGTTTCAAAAAGGGCTATATCATTGCCCGTAACGAAGCCAATGGTCGCGCACTGGCGGAAGAATACGGTTACGAATGGAAAGCCGACATCGGTGATCTGGCCGTCGATATGGTGGTGAACGTCACGCCCATCGGCATGGCCGGTGGCCCGGAAGCCGATTCGCTGGCCTTTGAACCGGCGGTGATTGACCGCGCCAGCATCGTCTTTGACGTCGTCGCGCTGCCGGCAGAAACCCCGCTGATCCGCTATGGCCGTGAACACGGCAAAAAAGTGATCACCGGTGCGGAAGTCGCCACCTTGCAGGCCGTCGAGCAGTTCGTGCTGTATACCGGCGTACGCCCGTCTGATGAGCAAATTGAAAAGGCGGCGGCACACGCCCGCAGCTGATCTGGCCTTCTGAACGTAAAAAGCCTCTCATGCGAGAGGCTTTTTTAAGGGTGCGGATCCCGCCGATGATCAGCGCACCAGACACGGCCTTTTCGGATCAAACGTCCAGTCCGGCACCAGGAACTGCATGCCCTGCGCATCGTTACGCGCGCCCAGCCCCATGCCTTTGTACAGCTCGTGCGCCTTCATTACCTGATCCATATCCAGCTCTACGCCCAGACCCGGCTGTTCCGGCACACGCACCTTACCGCCTTTGATCTGCAACGGTTCTCTGGTCAGGCGCTGATTGCCTTCCTGCCAGATCCAGTGGGTGTCGATGGCGGTGATTTTGCCCGGTGCCGCCGCCGCCACCTGCGTGAACATCGCCAGCGAAATATCAAAGTGATTGTTGGAGTGCGAGCCCCAGGTCAGCCCCCATTCGTGACACATTTGCGCCACGCGCACCGACCCCTGCATGGTCCAGAAATGCGGATCCGCCAGCGGAATATCCACGGATTTAAGCTGGATGGTATGCCCCATCTGACGCCAGTCGGTGGCGATCATATTGGTGGCGGTCGGCAGGCCGGTTGCCTGACGGAATTCCGCCATCACTTCACGCCCGGAGAAGCCCTGCTCTGCGCCGCACGGATCTTCGGCGTAAGCCAGCACGCCGAGCAGTTGTTTACCCAGTGCGATCGCTTCATTCAGCGACCAGGCCCCGTTGGGATCAAGGGTAATGCGCGCCTGCGGGAACCGCTGCGCCAGCGCCGTCACGGCTTCGGCCTCTTCACTGCCTGCCAGAACGCCGCCTTTCAGTTTGAAATCGTTAAAGCCGTATTTGTCATACGCCGCTTCCGCCAGACGCACCACTGCCGCCGGTGTCAGCGCTTCTTCATGGCGCAGACGATACCAGTCACAGCGGTCATCCGGCTGGCTCTGATAGCCCAGCGAGGTTTTGTTGCGGTCGCCGACGTAGAACAGATAGCCAAGCATTTCGACTTCATCGCGCTGCTGTCCGTCGCCCAGCAATGACGCCACGGTGACGCCCAGATGCTTACCGAGCAAGTCCAGCATCGCGGCTTCAATCGCCGTCACGACATGAATGGTGGTGCGTAAATCGAAGGTCTGTAAACCCCGGCCGGAGGCATCGCGGTCAGCGAATTTTTCGCGCACCGCCGTCATCACATTCTTGTATTCACCCAGCGTTTTGCCGGTCACCAGCAACGCGGCATCATCCAGCGTCTGACGGATTTTCTCACCGCCCGGTACTTCACCGACGCCGGTGTTACCACTGCTGTCTTTGAGGATCAGGATGTTACGGGTGAAAAACGGCGCATGCGCACCGCTGAGATTCAGCAACATGCTGTCGTGTCCGGCAACCGGGATCACCTGCATGGAGACAATTTTAGGTGTAGATGAAGAGGTCATGCTTACTCCTTAGTAACGTCAGATTCCGTTAACCGCGCCCCATGGCCGGGCGCTTGCGATCGAATGTCCAGCCGGGGATCAGATACTGCATCGCGGCGGCATCGTTACGCGCGCCGGTCGGCAATTTCCGGTGTAACTCGTGGGCGCGATGGATTTGATCCATGTCGATCTCCACGCCCAGCCCCGGTTTTTCTGGCACTTTGATTTTCCCGTTCACAATTTGCAGCGGCTCTTTGGTCAGGCGCTGGTTGCCTTCCTGCCAGATCCAGTGCGTGTCTATCGCAGTCGGTTTACCCGGTACGGCCGCGCCAACATGGGTAAACATCGCCAGCGAAATATCAAAATGGTTATTCGAATGGCAGCCCCAGGTCAGGCCCCATTCGTCGCAAAGTTGCGCGACGCGCACCGCACCGTGCAGCGTCCAGAAATGCGGATCCGCCAGCGGGATATCCACCGACTGCAACATCACCGCGTGCTGCATCTCACGCCAGTTGGTGGCGATCATGTTGGTCGCCACCGGTAAGCCTGTCGCACGGCGGAATTCGGCCATCACCTCGCGGCCGGAAAAGCCCTGCTCCGCGCCGCACGGATCTTCGGCGTAACTGAGGATCCCATGCAGGTCTTTGCACAGGTCGATGGCTTCATCCAGCAGCCACGCGCCGTTCGGATCGACAGTAATTCGCGCATCAGGAAAACGTTTTGCCAGCGCCTTGATCGCATCGATCTCCTGCTCGCCCGGCAGCACGCCGCCTTTGAGTTTGAAATCTTTGAAGCCATAACGATCCTGCGCCGCTTCCGCCAGCCGCACCACCGCCTCACTGTTCATCGCTTCCTGATGACGCAGGTGATACCAGTCGTGCGTGCCGCGCTCGCCTTCCTGATACGGCAAATCGGTTTTCTGCCGGTCGCCGATATAAAAGAGATAACCGAGCACCGTCACTTCATCACGCTGTTTGCCCGGCCCGAGCAACTCGCACACCGGCACGCCGAGGAATTTGCCCATCAGATCCAGCAGCGCGGCTTCCAGTGCGGCGACGGCGTTCACCCGCAGTTCAAACGTCCACGCGCCTTTGCCGAAAGAATCAAAATCCGACGACTGATTACCGGCGTGGATCTGATGCACCAGCCGGTTCATGCGCGCCACTTCCTGACCCTTCACCTGCGCAATGGCTTCCACCAGCGTGTTGTAGATCACCTCTCCGCCCGGCGCTTCGCCGACGCCGGTATTTCCGGCGCTGTCTTTGAGGATCACGATATTGCGGGTGAAGTAAGCGCCGTGTGCGCCCCCGATATTCATCAGCATGCTGTCATGCCCTGCCACCGGAATAACCTGCATATCCGTGATGACCGGTGAGGATGGCGTACTCATTATCTTTCTCCTTTTACTGTGCCGGTAACGGCATACGGGCGAAGCTGGATGCGTTCGATTTTTCCGACAATAAACAGGTAGCTGACCACGGCGAGCAGCGCGTGGATGCCGACATAAATCAGCGCGCCGTTGAAGGAACCTGTGGTGCCGATAATGTAGCCGATGGCGATGGGGGTGATGATGCCGGAGACGTTACCGAACATGTTGAACAGCCCGCCGCTCAGCCCGCTGATTTCTTTCGGTGCGGTGTCGGCCATCACTGCCCAGCCCAATGCGCCCAGCCCTTTGCCGAAGAAGGCGAAGGCCATAATGCCGACCACCATCCATTCGGTGCTGACGTAGTTGCAGAAGATCATCGACATCGACAACAGCATGCCGATCACAATCGGTGCCTTGCGCGACAGCGTCAGGTTGTTGGTTCTGCGCATCAGCCAGTCGGAAATAACCCCGCCCAGTACGCCGCCGAGGAAGCCGCAAATTGCCGGCACCGAGGCCACCATGCCCGCTTTGAGGATCGACATGCCGCGCGCCTGCACCAGATACACCGGGAACCAGGTGATGAAGAAGTAGGTCAGCGCATTGATGCAGTACTGGCCGATGTAGATGCCAATCATCATGCGTGATTTCAGTAATTGCTTAAGCTGGAAGGCTTTTTCGCCTTTGACGACGGCTTTTTTGGTGGTCTTCTGATCCATGTTGATCAGTGCGCCACCGGCTTCCATGTAATCGAGTTCCGCCTGATTCACGCCCGGATGATCTTTCGGATCGTGGATCACTTTCAGCCAGATGAAACTCAGTACAATCCCCAGACCGCCCATAAAGAAGAAGACGTGTGACCAGCCCACTTCATGCGTCAGCCAGCCCATGATCGGGGCGAAAATTACCGTGGCGAAGTACTGCGCGGAGTTAAAGATTGAAACAGCGGTGCCACGTTCCTGCGCCGGGAACCAGGCCGCGACGATACGGCTGTTGCCGGGGAAGGAAGGCGCTTCGGCCAGACCGACAAGAAAACGTAAGGCAAACAGCGAAACGACAATGCCGAAGCCGCTGAAGACATCGACGAAGCCCTGCAACAGGGTGAACAACGACCAGATGAAAATGCTGTAGAAATACACTTTTTTCGAGCCGAATTTATCCAGCAGCCAGCCACCGGGTATTTGCCCGATCACATACGCCCAGGAAAATGCCGAGAAGATATAGCCCATCCCGACGGAATCCAGTCCGATATCTTTGGCCATCGCCGAACCGGCAATGGATAACGTGGCACGATCGCCGTAATTAAATGAGGTGACAATAAATAACATCACCACTATCCAGTAGCGCGCGTTAGTTCTTTTTTTGACGGCACTGGCTGCTGAAACGGTAGTTTCCATGGTGTTCTCCGGAATTAATGACAACGCCTCTACACAGAGATAAAAGTCATTCCATTCACAGAACTGTAGGGTTCAGAGAGGAAGGAACGCAGCCAGTATATGAACAACATTCCTTTTACTCATTGGGCAATACAACAGGCTTGAACCGTCCTTTGCATTTATCCTGAGGCAAATGCCCAGCGCCGTGCGAGTTGTTTCACAAAAAATGAAACAGCTGTGATGGCTGTCACAACTGGTCGTTATCTAATTGCAGCGCGACATACAGCAATAAACGATCGTCGAAATTCCCCAGATCCAGGCCGGTTAATTCAGAGATGCGGTTGAGGCGATATTCCAGCGTATTACGGTGAATATAGAGGGCTTTCGAGGTGGCGGTCGGCTGCACATTATTGTGGAACCACGAGGTCAGCGTGCGGCGCAATAATCCGTTGCCGTCAGTGGCTTTCAGACGGGCCAGCGGACGCACCAGTTCGTCGGCCTGCCAGCCGCCGCGCAGGCTGTCGAGCAGCACCGGCAGGATCAGATCCTGATAGAAATAGCAGCGTTGTTCCGGCATCCGCTGTTTACCGACGGTCATGGTGGTGCGCGCTGTGCGGTACGAACGGGCGATGCTGCCGGGGCCGGTAAAGAAGTTACCGAGGGAAATGCGCACGCGCAGACGACCGGTTTCGGTCATACGGGAAAGCAGATGATCGATGCGCTGGCGGTGGCCGTCCGGATCCCAGCGATCGTAGCTGTTCAGCGCCGGTTTCAGCACCACCATTTCGGTGAGGGAGACAATGGCGATCAGGTTGTCGCGCTCCGGCGTGGTCAGCAGGGTTTGCAGCTGTTGCAGCTCGGCCATCGCGGAATCGACACCCAACTGGCCGCTGTCGACCTCCACCACCGCAGCGACGCGCGGCCGGTTCAGGTCGATGCCCAGACGCTGCGCCCATTCCATCAGCGCCGGAGAAAGCTCGTCCACGCGGATCAAATTCAGCACCAGTTCTTCACGCAGACGACTGTCCTGCGCCAGCATATGCAGCAAACGCGCTTGTTCGAGCATCATTTCGGCGGTCATACACACCAGTTCGCCGTACTGGCGCAACTGAGACGGATTGCCCGTCAGACCAATGACGCCCACGATCTGGCCATCAATACGCAGCGGCAGGTTGATGCCCGGACGCACACCGTGCAAATGCCTTGCCACGCCTTCGTCGATATCGACAATACGTTCCTGCGAAATAGACAGTAAAGCCCCTTCGTGCAATTCACCAAGGCGCTGGTCGTCGCCACTGCCGATAATCCTTCCGCGGCCATCCATGACATTCACATTACTATCAATAATTTGCATTGTGCGGGCAACAATTTGTTGCGCCAGCTTTGCATCGAGATGATACGCCGACATGGAGCCCCTGCCTTGCCTGTTTTATCGTTGTAAAAACAGCATACTCAGGCCGGGACGGCCATACATTATGCAAATGCCCAAAGAGCGAAAGCGCCTGTTGAAGTTGCGGGGAAAGTCACATTTTTAAGCAAATGCCCAGACTTGCCTGCAAAAAACCGGTCATGGGTGGGAAACGCTGAACAGCAGACAAAAAAAAGCACGCCGAAGCGTGCTTCTTGTCGGGACACTGCGGGCAGAAATTACTGCGCCAGCAGATAAATCGAGGTGTCGCCACGCTGAATATCCAGCGCCAGAACGTTTGGCTTGGTGTCGAGAATTTTACGCAGTTCGCCCAGATTGGCGACTTTCTGCTGATTCACGCCCAGGATCACGTCGCCTTTTTTCAGGCCGATGCGCGCGGCGGTAGAACCGGCTTTCACGTCATCCACTTTCACGCCTTTCTGGTCGCCCGCTGCGCCGTTGCTCAGTTCCGCCCCTTCGATACCGGTGTAAATGTTGCCGGATTCGACTTTAGGTGTCTGAGTACTTTGCTCAATGGTCACGTCCACGTTCATCGGTTTGCCTTCACGCAGCAGGCCGAGGGTGACTTTGGTGCCGATTGGCATGGTGCCGATATCCGCACGGAACGAAGCGAAGCTGCTGATCGGTTTACCGTTCATGCTCAGGATCACGTCACCGGCTTTGATGCCCGCTTTTTCAGCCGCAGATTTCGGCATCACCTGGCTGATAAATGCGCCACGTTGGGCGTCCACTTTCATGGCTTTCGCCAGTTCAGAGTTCAGCTCGGTGCCCATGATGCCCAGTTCGCCACGTTTCACCTGACCGAATTCGATCATCTGTTTGGACAGGTTTTTCACCATGTTACTTGGGATCGCAAAACCGATACCGATGTTGCCGCCATCCGGTGCCAGGATCGCAGTGTTCAGGCCGATCAGTTCACCGTTGAGGTTCACCAGCGCACCGCCGGAGTTACCGCGGTTGATCGCCGCATCCGTCTGGATGAAGTTCTCGTAGTTTTCGATGTTCAGGCCGGAACGTCCCAGCGCAGAAACGATACCGGAGGTCACGGTTTCACCCAGACCGTACGGGTTACCGATCGCCACGGTGTAATCGCCGACGCGCAGCTGCTCGGAATCCGCCATTTTAATGGCCGTCAGGTTTTTCGCATTTTGTAACTGGATCACTGCAATGTCAGAACGCGGATCTTTGCCGATCACTTTCGCGTCGAACTTACGGCCATCGTTAAGCTGTACGCTGATTTTGGTGGCGTTATCCACCACGTGGTTGTTGGTGACCACATAACCTTTATCGGCATCAATGATCACGCCGGAACCCAGCGCACGGAAATCTTCTTTCTGCTCAGGTGCGGGCTGACCATCTGGACCCTGACCGCCGCCCTGACAAACCGGCGAGCCCTGGAACGGCGAACCGTCCTGACACAGCGGTGAATTCTGACCAAAGAACTGCTGGAACTGCTGGCCCATACGCGGTGTTTTCACCGGTGCGCTGCCTTCGACGTTAACGCTCACCACGGACGGCATCACTTTCTCAAGCATCGGTGCCAGACTTGGCAGCTGCGTCGTGCTGGAAGACGCCGTTTCGGCCGCCAGCGCAGAAGAAACCGGGGCCATTGCCATACTGATACTTAACGCTAATGCGCTGAGGAATAAACTCGATTTTTTCATTTTTCAGGATCTCTTAAAATTATTGTGGCAACCAAAATAGTCGCATTGCTTGGTAGTCGTGATACTGAGATGGTATTAATAGCGTGAAGTTCATCAGGGTCGATCTGACAATGGTAAAAAAGTATTGTCAGCATTTACAAATGGCGTTTTTTCAGACAGTTCCGTAAAGAAAATTAAAGACATTTAAACTTTCCTTTTAATGAGAACTATTCCGCAGCCATGAGTCTTCTGTATTCATCATACGCATAAAGGTCGGTCATTCCGCTGATATAATCCTGAATCATTCGCGCCCGGTAATAAAATTCCTGCGCGGCATGTTCCGCCACCGGTAATCCTTCCAGCGCCGCCACCGCATTGTTGTAGGCCAGACGGTGTTTGGCAGAAATCTTATGCAACAGACGGGTTTCTATCGGATATTTCCGGTGCGTATCTTCCTGAACCAGCTGAGTAAAATCGGTCAGCGGCATATCCAGCAGCGGGCTGTAAATATCCAGCAATCCGCTGATCACCCGGTAGCCTTGTAATTCCAGCTCTTCCACTTCGGGATGGTTGAATACCTGTTTGAAGGCCACGCTTTTATAAATTTCTAACAACCGGTTGGCCTGACTGTCATCTTCAAGTAACGCGTGATTAAAGGTGCCCTGATAAATATCTTCTATATTATCAATGAACCGGCGGGCCGCATGCGGCACCAGTTGCTTGACGGTCTGCACGCGCAGTTCCATAAAGAAGTAATCCACCGGATTACGGAACGTTTTGGCGTTATCCATTTTTTCGTAAGCGGTACGTACCACTTTATCGAAGAAGTCGTTTTTGCCGATCTCGCCCCATTCGCGGCACAGATACTTATATAGCTGATCCACGCTGAAAATACTTTTCTCCACCGCATCTTCCAGATCCGCAATACAGTAAGAAATGTCATCGGCCGCTTCCATAATGTAAGTCAGTGGAAAACGGTTAAATTCCCCCAGATCCAGCTCGCTGCGCAGTTTTTTGATGAAAGGTTCTTCCGCCAGATAAAACCCTGGCTTTTTCATCAGATAATCATGCGACGGCAGTTTGCTCAGCGAATACGCCGGGCGGGTGTATTTCAGGATGCAGGCGGTCTGGCTGTAGGTCAGATTGAGTTTCAGCAGCGTAAACACCAGCCGGATAGCCTGCGCGTTGCCTTCAAAATTGCACAGGTCATAGCGGATTTTGCTGCGCAGGCGGTTGAGTTCAACGTCGCCGGACGTCAGGCGCAGACAGGCGACCAGACAGGCATCGGTTTCCGGCGGCGTTTCGCCACATCCGGCGGTATCCATGCGTCTGGCAAACCAGTTGTTAATGGCAGATTCACCGAAATGGCCGAACGGCGGGTTGCCGATGTCATGCATCAGGCACGCCATTTCCACCACGCTTTCAAAGGGATCGGTCACGTCGTCCAGCCCGTAAGCCTCAAGCTTTCCCTGACGGCGCAGACGGTGCAAAATTTCTTTGGCGATGTGACGCCCCACCTGCTGAACTTCCAGGGAATGGGTCAGGCGGCTGCGGACGGCGGCGTTTTTCTCCAGCGGGAACACCTGCGTCTTTTGTTGCAGGCGGCGGATGGCGGCGGAGTTAATAATCCGTCCGCGATCGCTTTCAAACTGACGGACGACGTCATAGGCATCGCGCGCCTCGATCGTGGCACTGAAAGGGCGTTGAAAATTGAATTTCGCTTTAAAATCGATCCCGGACATGATTTCCCACCTTTTCAGCCACTCACGCGTCTAAGTGACACGCGGTTGCGTTACAAACCCGCATCCCAAACGCATTATCTCTTGTCACTAGCCATGATAGACTATCGCGCATTGTTTTCGTGATTAAACCTTCAATTCCGCACCCGCTGCGGCTCATTCCACCCACATCTGCGAGTATTTATATGAAAGTAGGCATCATCGGCGCAATGGAGCAGGAAGTGACCCTGCTGCGCGACAAAATCATTAACCGTCAGACCATCGAACGTGCAGGCTGCGAAATCTACACCGGCCAGTTAAACGGCGTGGACGTGGCGCTGCTGAAATCCGGCATCGGTAAAGTGTCTGCCGCCATGGGCACCACGCTGTTACTGGAACATTGCCGCCCTGACGTGGTGATCAATACCGGTTCCGCAGGCGGTCTGGCGAAAACGCTGAAAGTGGGCGATATCGTGGTATCGGACGAAGTGCGTTATCACGATGCCGACGTCACCGCATTTGGTTATGAGCCGGGTCAGATGGCCGGTTGCCCGCCCGCCTTCACCGCCGATCCTGAACTGATTACGCTGGCTGAAAACTGCATCCGTGAACTGAACCTGAACGCCGTACGCGGTCTGGTGTGCAGCGGCGATGCTTTCATCAACGGCGCTGCGCCGCTGGCACGCATCCGCGCCACCTTCCCGCAGGTGGCTGCTGTCGAAATGGAAGCGGCGGCCATCGGCCACGTCTGCCATCTGTTTGGCACACCTTTCGTGGTGGTTCGCGCGATTTCTGACGTGGCGGACGGTGAATCTCACCTGAGCTTCGAAGAGTTTCTGGTGGTGGCTGCACAACAATCTACCCTGATGGTTGATGCAATGCTGACTGCGCTGGCCGCGTCAGAAGAGTAACCGTCACGTGATACTGCGCCGGTTCTGTCTCATGTTGCTTTGCCTGCTGATGCCTGCTGCGGTTATCGCGGCACCGGCGCAACGGGTGATCAGTCTGGCACCTAATCTGACCGAACTGGCGTACGCTGCCGGTCTGGGCGACCGGTTAGTCGGAGTTAGTGCTTACTCCGATTATCCGCCCCAGGCCAGCAAGCTGGAACAGGTGGCGAACTGGCAGGGGATCAATGTCGAACGCATCGTGACATTGAAACCGGATCTGGTGCTCGCCTGGCGGGGCGGCAATCCGCAGCGTCCGCTTGATCAGCTCACTTCGCTGGGCATCCGCGTGGTTTATCTTGATCCGCAAAATGCCGGGCAGGTGGCGCAGGCGCTGGAACAACTGGCGATTTACAGCCCTTCACCGGAAATGGCAAAACACGCCGCCGCCGATTTCCGCCAGCAATGGCAGGCTCTTAAGCTGAAATATCACCGTGAAAAGCCGGTTCCGGCCTTTATTCAGTTCGGCACCCAGCCGTTGTTTACCGCCTCGTCGGCCACGATGCAAAGCGAAGTGCTGGACGTCTGTGGTGCAAAAAACATTTTCGCCGACAGCCGTGTGCCGTGGCCTCAGGTCAGCCGGGAACAGGTTTTAAGCCGTCATCCGCAGGTGATTGTTATATCGGGCGGAAAATCACAAAAACAGGTGATTGAGGATTACTGGCGTTCGTTGTTCAGCGTGCCGGTGATTGCGCTGGATGCCGACTGGTTCAGCCGTGCGGGGCCGCGGATCCTTCTGGCCGCCCGTCAGCTTTGCCCTCAGCTGGCAGCCTTGCCTCAGGGGTGAATGCTTACTAACTATTTAGCCCTGCCCCCGCAAATAACCGGCATGGCATTTTTCCGAATTGTTGCTTTATTAACCGAAATCAATAATTCTGCCCTGTCATCTGGTAGCATATCCGGCGTAAAATCCTACGTACGTTGCCAGCCCTCGCTTTAAAATTATCTCTTTGTATTACAAACGAAATAATAAGAATAACGGCGCGATACACGATAAAAACGTGACTTATTTCCCGATCATAAGAAATCCGGATTAAAGGCCGTAAAATTTAGACCGATAACCTTTTCAGCCAGGCTGATTTTATCGTTCTACACCAGCAGGAATAACAATAATGAAAGCTCTTTTACTCAGCGCGCTGCTCGCCCTGAGCCCGTTGTTTGCGGTCGCGGGCATGGTGGGCGGCCAGATTGGTGTCAGTCTGACGATCCTGCCCAGTTGCAAGATTGATGCGGCACACAGCGGCACGTCCGTCACCTGCGCCAGCCGGACGATGATGCAGCCCCACATCAGCGAAATGATGCTCACCGCCGTTCCCGGCATCAGCATGGATTCGAAGCTGGTGACCGTCGAATGGTAACCCCCTTGTGAATGCTCACTTACCTGAGCGCCCTTCCCTCACAAAGTTTGACCATAAAAAAAGCCCGTCTGCTATCAGCAAACGGGCTTTTAATTTCTACAAAATCTTTACCCTAAATCATTCGGGCTTGAAGGGTAATCAGATGCTGAAGGAAGAGCCGCACCCACAGGTGGTTTTTGCATTCGGGTTAGTCACCACGAAACGTGAACCTTCCAGCCCTTCGGTGTAATCCACCGAACCGCCGACCAGATATTGCAGGCTCATCGGGTCAACCACCAGCGCCACACCGGCTTTTTCGATGGTCATGTCGCCGTCATTAATTTTGTCGTCAAAGGTGAAACCGTACTGGAATCCGCTGCAACCGCCGCCGGTGATGTACACGCGCAGTTTCAGGTTCGGGTTTTCTTCGTCGGAAATCAGGTTTTTCACTTTACGCGCAGCGGCCTCAGTAAACTGTAACGGCAACGCGGTTGTTTCATTCAACAATGCTTCACTCATAATTTCTCACTCCCAATCCGCATTTGTTCAGGCCGCCGGATTGACTGTCTGAATAATATACTCATTATCTTATACCTGAGTTAATGCTTCAAGTATGGGCATTTTTGGCTGCGCTGTCCTGCTTATTGATGCCTTCGGCGACGACATCTGCCTGCGCTTTTTCAGCATTCTCGCGTTCCTGCTTCTGTAAGGTGCGGGTCAATATGGCGGAATACAAGGGCTTACCGCCCAAAAACTGCGCCAGCAAGGTCGCGCCGAGACAGGTAATGATCATCGGTAAAATCAGCTGATAATTATCGGTCATCTCCAGCACCAGCACGATCCCGGTCAGCGGTGCGCGCACACTGGCGGCAAATAACGCGCCCATCCCGGCGATGGCAAAGGTGGCGGGCTGAATACCGTATTGCGGGAACCACGCCAGTGCCGCCGTGCCGAAAGCCGTACCGAGTAATGTTCCGAGCGCCAGCATCGGGGCAAAAATCCCGCCCGGCGCGCCGGAAGCAAAGCACAGCAGCGTGGTCACCACGCGGACAACAAAAATCACCAGCAGCATCATCAGGCTGTATTTTCCTGCGGCCGCCAGCGGGATCAGCGCGAAACCGCCGCCGGTCACTTCCTGATGTACCAGCCCGAGCAGGCCGCAGAAGCCGCCCAGCATGCCGCCGATAATCAGGATCTTGCGCAGATTTCCGCCATGTACGCGGGCAAACATGTCCTGCGTGCGGAAAATCAGGGCGTTAAAACAGACGCCGACCACACCAAACACCATGCCCAACACCAGATACAACCACAGCGTATTGAGCGGCGCATTCGCCAGCCTGCCGACTTCAATCACTGCGCCGTCGCCGTTAAAAATACGGAAAACGATGCTCGACATGATCACCCCGATAAACACCGCTTTTATCGAGATCAGGCTGTAACGGAACTGCAAACGCATCTCTTCGAGGATAAACAAGATCCCGGCCAGCGGCGCATTGAAGGCCGCAGAAAGCCCCGCTGCTGCGCCCGTCGCCAACAGAGAGTGCCGCGCTTCCGCGCTGCGCAGCCGGAAAATATCCACCATCATTTTCCCGACGTTTGCGCCCATCTGTACGGTCGGCCCTTCCCTGCCCAGCACCATACCCGCGCCGAGCGTGCCCATGCCGCCAAAGAATTTCACCGGGATCACCCGCCACCAGCGCACCGGCCGCAACTCCTCCAGCGCACCTTCAATTTCGGGAATGCCCGAGCCACCCGCTTCAGGGGCATAACGCCGCACCAGATAGTAGCCGACCATCGCCAGCGCGGCGGAGAACACAAACGTCAGCGGCCACAGCAGGATCCAGTAATTGCTGAGGACGCCCAGCCCGGAAAGCCGGATCGCCATCACCCAGTTCACCGCCTTCTCGAACGCCACGCCGAGTAAACCGGCGACCGTACCGACCACGGCAGCGACAAGCAAAATGGTGACCGGCGTTTTATCACGGCGCAGTACAAGACGCAGGATTTCGCTGCGTTTGCGGGGGCCACGCACCGGTGCATCCGCTAAAATTTCAGTGTCTGATTCATTCATCACGGAAAGGGATATACAGAAAAGGTTATGGAAGATGAATGAATTTAATCATACAAATTGCCGTCCTGACAGGATCTGCAACAAAATGCCGTACGGTTTACGGTTTGATAACGCCGCTCAGTTCACTAGAATGGGCGCATAAATTTTTCCGAGACATATTGAACCCAGCAATTCAGGAGCCGAATAATGAGTAAGTCAGAAAGTCTGTTCACGCAGGCGCAAGCGCTAATCCCGGGCGGTGTTAACTCGCCGGTACGTGCCTTCTCCGGCGTCGGCGGCGTCCCCTTATTCATCGCGCGCGCTGACGGCGCTTTCCTGTTTGATGCCGATGGCAAAGCCTATATCGATTATGTCGGTTCATGGGGGCCGATGGTGCTTGGTCATAACAATGCCGACATCCGCAATGCGGTGATTGAAGCGGCTGAACGCGGCCTGAGCTTTGGCGCGCCGACCGAGATGGAAGTGAAAATGGCCGAACTGGTGACCGGTCTGGTACCCAGCATGGACATGGTGCGCATGGTGAACTCCGGCACCGAAGCGACGATGAGTGCCATCCGTCTGGCGCGCGGCTTCACGCATCGCGATAAAATCGTCAAATTCGAAGGCTGCTATCACGGCCACGCTGACTGCCTGCTGGTGAAAGCCGGTTCCGGCGCGCTGACCCTCGGCCAGCCGAACTCCCCGGGCGTTCCGGCAGATTTCGCCAAACACACGCTGACCTGTACGTATAACGATCTGGATTCCGTCCGCGCTGCGTTCGAACAATTCCCTGACGACATCGCCTGTATCATCGTTGAGCCGGTCGCGGGCAACATGAACTGCGTGCCGCCACTGCCGGAATTCCTGCCGGGTCTGCGCAAGATTTGTGATGAATTCGGCGCGCTGCTGATCATCGACGAAGTGATGACCGGTTTCCGTGTGGCGCTGGGCGGTGCTCAGGAGTACTACGACGTTACGCCGGATCTGACCTGTCTGGGCAAAATCATCGGCGGCGGGATGCCGGTGGGCGCCTTTGGCGGCCGTCGCGACGTGATGGACGCGCTGGCACCGACCGGTCCGGTCTATCAGGCGGGTACGCTTTCCGGTAACCCGATTGCGATGGCGGCGGGTATCGCCTGCCTGACGCAGGTCGCGCAGCCGGGCGTTCATCAGACCCTGACGGAGCGCACCACCCAACTGGCAGAAGGCTTGCTGGAGGCGGCGCAGGAAGAAAACATTCCGTTCGTGGTGAACCACGTCGGCGGCATGTTCGGCCTGTTCTTCACCGACGCAGAAACCGTGACCTGCTATCAGGATGTGATGAAATGCGACGTTGAGCGTTTCAAAAAGTTCTTCCATCTGATGCTGGAAGAAGGCGTGTATCTGGCCCCTTCCGCGTTTGAGGCAGGCTTTATGTCTCTCGCTCATACTCAGGAAGACATCCAGCGCACCATCGACGCCGCACGTCGCTGTTTCGCTAAGCTTTAAGATCTGGTCAAGTCGGCTCCTCCCCTTCGCAGGGGGAGGAGCATGACGAAAATCAGTTCAGGTTTTATTGCAGCTGAGTGCGGAACACGATTAACTCCCTCCCCTGCGAAGGGGAGGGCTGGGGTGGGGTATTAAGGTCAAAAACCAAATTCAAAGTGTGCTTTAACTCATTGCTTTGTATTTAAAACCCCCTCCCA
>NZ_SJOJ01000034.1 GCF_004330295.1 Rahnella victoriana | reverse complement strand
GTGCGTAAAGCGATTTTAACAATTATAAGTGGCAATTTCTTGTCCAAAATTCTTGGACTCGTCCGTGAGATGTTGGTAGCAGCATTGTTCGGCACAGGAAATGTTAATGCAGCCTATCGCGTTGCACAAACGGGAACTCTGGTTCCTATTAATTTCCTTACTGGTGATAGTTTAAGTTCGGCTTTTGTTCCACTTTATAAGAAATATAAACTAGACTCACATGATCGAGCTCAATCTTTAGTCTGGGGCTTAATGGGTCTATTTAGTTTGTTTTCAATTTTGCTTGTGTGTTTCTCTTTAACATATGCCGATAACTGGGCAGGTATATTGGCTCCGGGACTGAACCCCGGGGCCAGGGCATTGACTGTTCAAATGCTTATTGTGATGGCGCTGTGTATACCTTTTTATCTACTTTCTGCATTACTTAATTATATTAGCATGGCGAATGATGATTACGCGCCAATGTCGATACGTGCCTCTGCACAAAATTTAGGAATGCTGATTGGCGCACTGTTCTCTTTTTACCTGTCGAATCCAATCTATCTTGCGTGGGGTTTTACCGGTGGGTACATTATTTTTAGCTTATGGGCTTATCAGCGAGCTTTTATTCGTGGATTAATGGCTTTCCCGAGTAAATTCCAATGGGCATTAACCAAGTCGATAATAAATGAATTTTGGAAAACACTTAGGCCTCTTATTCTGCTGCCAATTATCCTACAGGGGAATATTGTTCTTGAGCGTTCCATTGCTTCTTTAATAAGCTTATCGGCAGTCTCCGCAATTGATTATGCAAAGTTTATTACAGAAACAATAATATTTTTATTGTCTGTCCCTGTAGCATTTGCTGGCCTTACCAGTTGGAGCGGTAAAACATCAGATGAGATGAAACCCGCATTGATAAAAATTTTTAAGGTACTGGCTTTTCTTTCAATACCGGCATCAATGTATTTGGGCATCTATGCGACATCTATTGTCCAGTTGCTCTTCTCCAGGGGGGATTTTAAGGCTGATTCCGTTATTGAGACCAGCAATATTCTAATAGGCATGTCTTTTGGTCTTTGGGGGCAAGTTATTGGTTATGTATTTATCAAAGCGCTAAATGCTCAATTCAAAAATAAATCAGTGCTGGGAATTATGCTGCTCTCACTTGCCGGCAATGCAGCAGTCAATGTTTTACTTTATCATTATCTTGGAGCATTAACTCTTGGGTTGGGCATTTCTGTTTACGGCATAATTATGTTGGTATGCACCCTTTGGGCTCTTAACATGCTGGCTTCAATCATTAATTTTGCAATTTATATGATCGTGGGGTCAGCCTGTTATTTCATTACAACAATCTATTTTAAATTTTTTGTGGGGAATGTGTTTGTGCATTTGCTGCTGAGCGGTGTTTTTATGGTGTTATTCTGGTCTTTATATCTTCTCGTCCTGAAAGACGTTCGCAGTTTTATAAAAGAAAAAGTCTTTGTAAAACTGAAATGATATTTGCCAAATAATTTCATTTGGATTTTTAAGCTAAGGATTGAACTTACAATGATTAGCAGTAATAACGATATAGTCTTGTTATCAACCGCTGACTGGGATAACCCTTTCTGGACTAATAAACAACATGTGGCTGTTGAACTTGCGCGCCGTGGTCATAAAGTGCTCTATATTGATTCCTTGGGGCTGAGAAAGCCGAGTGTAAGTAAAAGAGATATCAAACGTATAATAAGACGTTTGCTTAAAGCCATTAAACCACCTCGTAAAGTTCAGGAAAATATTTGGGTCTGGTCACCCATCACATTGCCATGGAATAACTATTCTCTGGTGAGGTTGTTTAATCGGGTTATGCTTAGTTGTGTCTTAAAATTATGGTGTAAAACGTTAGGGATTAAAGATGAACTCCTTTGGACCTATAATCCACTTACTACTGAACTCCTTGACGTTAAATCCTATCCTTTATCAATCTATCACTGCGTCGATGAAATTAAAGCACAACCAGGCATGCCAATCGATATCATCGAACGCGCCGAAAAGACACTTGTACAATCAGTTGACTATGTTTTCGCTACGTCACCGCGCCTGACCGAGACCCGTAAGGCCTGGAATGATAATGTATACTATTTTTCAAATGTATCTGATTATAATCACTTCTCAAAGGCTATGTTACCTGATTTGACTGTCCCTAAAGACCTGAAAAAATTGTCAGGCCCTGTGCTTGGGTTCATTGGTGCTATAAGTGGTTATAAACTGGATTTGACATTAATTAAACGGGTAGCATTATCTCATCCGGAATGGACTATTGCGTTAATTGGCGAGGTGGGGGAGGGAGATCCCTGGACAAATATCGATGAATTGAAGAATATTGAGAATATTTACTTCATGGGTCCTAAGAAGTATCAGGAGCTACCTGGGTATCTTAAAGGGTTTGATGTTGCTCTCTTACCAAACCAAATAAACGAATATACTGATTCAATGTTCCCTATGAAGTTTTTTGAGTATCTCTCTGCTGGTAAACCGGTAGTCAGTGTTGATTTAAAAGCTATTCGTGATTTCCATCATGTTGTGAAAATTGGCGAGACACCTGAGGCATTTATTACAGCAATAGAAGAAGTGCTTGCGGGTAATGTCGCCACCCTTGAGCAACGTCTAAATGTTGCGAAAGAATACACTTATCAAACGCGTACGGAAAAAATGTTTAACTTAATTAACGAAATAAAGGAATGATAATGAAAATAGCTATCGTTAATGAGTGGCTGACTGTCTATGCGGGTTCTGAGAAAGTATTAGAGCAATTAATTAAATGTTTTCCTGATGCAGATTTGTTTGCGGTTTGTGACTTTATTGAAGATAAAGATCGGAGTTTCTTAGCCAATAAACCAGTCACCACTTCGTTCATACAAAAGTTGCCATTTGCTAAAAAGAAGTACAGAAACTATTTGCCTTTAATGCCTCTTGCTATTGAACAACTTGATGTGTCTCAATACGATTTAATCATCTCCAGCTCGCATGCGGTGGCAAAAGGTGTCCTGACAGGACCTGATCAGGTTCATATTTCCTACGTCCATTCCCCTATCCGTTATGCTTGGGATTTACAGCACCAATATCTTCGGGAATCCGGGCTAAATCGGGGTTTGAAAGGCTTTGTCGCCAAATGGCTGTTACATAAAATGCGTATTTGGGATTGTCGTACTGCTAATGGTGTTGACCATTTCCTTTCAAACTCATCCTTTATCGGACGCAGAATTAAAAAAGTATATGGTCGTAGTACTCAGGTTGTTTATCCTCCTGTTGCTGTTCAAGACTTCACGCTTTCTACGGATAAGAAAGAATATTACCTGACCGCATCACGTATGGTTCCTTATAAGAAAATGGATCTCATTGTTGAAGCTTTCTCCAAAATGCCAGATAAAGAGTTGATTGTTATTGGTACTGGTCCAGATTTTGATAAAGTGAAGTCACTGGCAAAATCTAATGTCAAAATTTTAGGCTACCAATCATTTGAGAAACTAAAGGAATTAATGCAAGGTGCGAGAGCCTTTGTTTTCGCTGCCGAAGAAGATTTTGGGATAACACCTGTAGAAGCTCAGGCATGTGGTACTCCGGTGATTGCTTTTGGTAAAGGTGGAGCACTGGAAACGGTTAAAGATGGGATAACTGGTGTTTTCTTCGAACAACAAACCACCTCATCACTTATTGAAGCCGTCAATCGTTTTGAGAACCTGCCAACATTCGATCCTCAAATATGTCGTGAACATGCAGAGTCATTTTCAGAACAGGTATTCAGAGATAAGATTATGGCAATTGTTGATTCTGCAATGGATAAGAAAAAAGCAGAATACGACGTATAATTTATAGGACAATTATTATGAGCATTATTCCGGTGGTGATGGCTGGTGGTAACGGCACCCGATTGTGGCCACTTTCTCGCTCACTGCATCCAAAACAGTTTCTCAATGTCCATGATAAAGAAACCATGATGCAGGCAACGATAACCCGCTTAAGCGGATTGGATTGTGAGAAACCAATTGTCGTCTGTAACGAATTGCACCGCTTTCTGGTTGCAGAACAACTCCGTGAAATTGGCCAGTTAGCCAATAATATTATCCTTGAACCAGTCGGCCGTAATACTGCTCCGGCAATAGCATTAGCGGCACTTGTTTCATCATGTCAGGTAAAGGATTCAGATAACGAATCCCTACTCCTGGTACTGGCTGCAGATCATGTAATTAAAGATGTCCCTGCGTTTCACTCTTCCATTTTGAAAGCTGTTCCCTATGCCGAAGCTGGCGATATGGTAACGTTCGGGATAGTGCCAACGGGTCCCGAAACGGGCTACGGTTATATCCGCCGAGGTGAGAGCTCTGTAGGGGTAGAGAGAGGCGCTTCACATGCCTTTAAAGTAGACCAGTTTGTTGAAAAACCCGATCTTGCTACGGCTAATGAATATGTTGCCAGCGGAGAATATTACTGGAATAGCGGCATGTTTTTGTTTAAAGCAAGCCGCTATTTAGAAGAATTACAGAAATATCGTCCGGACATACTCAGTGCTTGTCAGGATGCGGTAGGTAATATTAATCCTGATTTGGATTTCATTCGTGTCAATCAGGCATTATTTTCTCAATGTCCTGAAGACTCGATTGATTATGCCGTCATGGAAAAAACTCAACGCGCTGTCGTCGTACCCATGGATGCTGGCTGGAGCGATGTGGGGTCCTGGTCATCTCTCTGGGAAATTAGTGAAAAAAATCAAGAGGGCAATGTCCATCATGGTGATGTGATTGCGCACAACAGCACCGACAATTATGTATTTGCAGAGTCTGCGCTGGTGACTACTGTCGGTATCAAAGATTTAGTCATTGTACAAACCAGAGATGCAATTTTGGTTGCAGAGCGTAACAGTGTGCAGCAAGTTAAAGCCATTGTTGATGAAATTAAAGCCTCAGGACGACAAGAGCATTACATCCATCGTGAAGTTTACAGACCATGGGGTAAATATGATTCGATCGATCAGGGCGAACGCTATCAGGTGAAGCGTATCACAGTGAAACCCGGTGAGGGATTGTCCTTACAGATGCACCATCATCGGGCTGAACATTGGGTTGTAGTTGCAGGTACGGCGCGAGTTAAAAAGGGCAATGAAGTCATTCTGCTTACTGAGAATGAATCGATATATATTCCGGTTGGGGAAGTACATAGTCTGGATAATCCAGGGAAAATACCTCTTGATCTGATAGAAATCAGATCTGGCAGTTATCTTGAAGAAGATGATGTTGTCCGACTAGAAGACCGTTATGGCCGCATCTGATATTAATATCATTATTAACAAAGATTACTTTACGTTTTGCCTTATATTAAGGGAATAATACTATGCCTGCTCAGCTAACCTGTTTTAAAGCTTATGATATTCGTGGGAAATTAGGTATCGATCTAAACACTGAGATAGCTTACAGAATAGGTCGTGCTTTCGGTGAGCATTTACATCCTGAAACCGTGGTGGTAGGCGCGGATGTGCGTTTGACAAGTGAGGAGCTCAAAGCAGCACTGTCTGATGGCTTGCGCGACGAAGGTGTCAATATTATTGATATCGGATTAAGCGGGACAGAAGAAATCTATTTCGCGACAGCCTATCTGGGTATCGATGGGGGTATTGAGGTGACAGCTAGCCATAATCCTATGGATTACAATGGGATGAAACTTGTTTCGCGGGATGCTAAACCGCTGAGTGGTGATACTGGCCTTAATGATATTCGACGGATTGCTGAAAAAAATAACTTCACGTCATCGGTTAATAAACGTCGTGGTAGTTATGAAAAGCGCTCATTACTCAAAGAGTACCTTGATCATATTCTGAGTTATATTGATTTCAAAAATCTGACTCCTTTGAAATTAGTGATTAATTCGGGTAATGGCGCAGCGGGTCCAGTTGTTGATGCTATAGAATCTCGTTTCAAGTCCGTTAATGCGCCAATAGAATTCATTAAAATTCACAACGAGCCTGATGGGAGTTTCCCGCATGGGATCCCCAATCCATTACTCCCTGAATGCCGTTCTGACACAGCCGATGCCGTGAAAAAGTACAATGCAGACTTTGGCATTGCGTTCGATGGTGATTTCGATAGATGTTTCTTTTTTGATGAAAATGGAAATTTCATAGAGGGATATTATATCGTCGGGCTTCTGGCTGCAGCCTTTCTTGAAAAAGACAAGGGAGCGCGGATTATTCATGATCCCCGCTTAACCTGGAACACACAGGATATTGTTAATCGCGCGGGTGGACAGCCTATTCTCTGCAAAACCGGACATGCTTTTATCAAAGAAAGAATGCGATCAGAGGATGCCATTTACGGCGGAGAAATGAGTGCACATCATTATTTTCGTGATTTCTCATATTGCGATAGCGGAATGATCCCATGGCTTCTTGTCGCTGAACTCGTATCTGTGAAAAAGCAATCTCTTGGTCAACTGGTTAATGACCGTTTAAATGCGTTTCCTGCTTCTGGTGAAATTAATATTACTCTTGACGAACCAGCCAAATCCATTAAAAAGGTACATGATCATTTCTGTTCTGGTGCCTTGAATCTGGATAAGACAGACGGGTTAAGTTTATCCTTTGCGGACTGGCGTTTTAATCTCAGAAGTTCAAACACAGAGCCTGTTGTCAGACTGAATGTTGAATCCCGCGGAAATGTTGATTTGATGAAAGAGAAAACTGCGGAAATCCTTGCCATACTGAAAAACTAATAAGGATTTCGCCTATAGCGAATCCATCATGTTGCGCCAATAATTGACGCAGTATATTTCTGAATGAGTCATGTCATGTCTAATATAAATGCCCGCCTGCGAAGTTCTTATGTGCAGATCTCACTGGCACTCTCGGACTTCGTTTTTTTCAATCTGTCCCTCTATTTCTCAGTGATGTTAATTGAGGCAGTTACGGGAAATATATATCGCTTCATTCCGCAAAAGGAAATGTCTGGCTTTTATCTGTCGCATTTTCTCCTCTCGCTTATCTGCATCGGCTGGTTTTGGGGGCGTCTGAGACATTACTCTTACCGTAAACCATTCTGGTTTGAGTTAAAGGAGACAATGCGGACTTTGCTGATATTTGCAGTGATTAACCTTGCCGTAGTAGGCTTTTCCAAATGGGGTATGTCGCGTTATGTCTGGGCTGTAACCTGGCTTCTGGCCATGATCCTTGTGCCGGTTGCTCGTCATGTAGTAAAAAAAATACTCAACAGAATGGGATTGTGGCAGAAGCAAACAATTATTATTGGTAACGGACCCAATGCATGCGATGCGTTCACAGCTTTGCAAAGTGAAGAGGTATTGGGATTTGATGTCGTCGCGTTTTATGCTGTTAACGACAACTCCGAAACGCATCTCATCAATATACCGATTTTGAAAGATGAAGCGGAATTGTGGTCCCTTATTGATAAGGATGAAACGCAATTTATCGTGGCTGTAGAATTTGATCAGCATGCTGTACGTGATTATTGGCTAAAAAACCTTGCGAAACATCATTGTCGCTCCGTTTCTGTCATTCCGACCCTAAGAGGGGTTCCTTTATACAGCACGGATATGTCGTTTATATTCAGTCACGATGTGATGATACTGCGTGTTAATTACAATCTAGTAAAACGCTCGTCCCGAGTAATGAAACGCCTCTTTGATATTGTCGGCTCACTTAGCATTATGTTGCTGCTTTCCCCGGTTTTGTTGACGTTGATATATCTTGTCTCCCGTGATGGTGGCAAACCTATTTATTCGCATCAACGGGTTGGGCGAAATGGTAAGAAATTCGGATGTCTTAAATTCCGTTCTATGGTTCTGAATTCTAAAGAGATCCTTGAAAACTTGCTGGCAAATGATCCGGAAGCCCGTGCTGAGTGGAACAAGGATTTTAAACTTAAAAATGATCCCCGTATCACAAAGATTGGACACTTCATCCGCAAAACCAGTCTTGATGAATTACCACAACTTTGGAACGTTCTTAAGGGTGAAATGAGCCTTGTTGGACCAAGACCAATCATAGAATCAGAACTGGAGCGTTATGAGGGCGAAGTCGATTATTATCTCATGGCAAAACCGGGTATGACGGGGTTGTGGCAAGTAAGTGGACGCAATGATGTGGATTACAGCGAGCGCGTTTATTTTGACGCGTGGTACGTTAAAAACTGGTCCATCTGGAATGACATCGCTATTCTTTTCAAGACGGTAAAAGTAGTCCTTAAGCGCGACGGGGCTTATTAAGCGTATAACTTAGCGCTCTTATGGTGATAAAAAACACAAGAATTGCTTTTAAAGCGTACTGTAGGTTAATCATTTTCTTAAAGTTCAATGTAGAGGTCGCTGAGTAACCCTTGAACCTGTTATTTTACAGTAACAGAAGATTCAACCTCAGTACCCGACAGCCAATGAAGCCGGCAGTGTCGATTCGAGGCTTGCGTCTATAATGTATAAAATGATGTGATTAAGCGAAAACCGGTTTGTGTGTTTCTGCAAACACAAGTAGGATGCACAAGATTCTGATTTCATAACTAACTGATTTTTAAAATCTATTGGTTTCAAGGAGTATCTTTTACAATGTTGAAAGCTGTTATCCCTGTTGCCGGCCTTGGTACGCGTATGCTGCCAGCCACTAAAGCGATTCCAAAAGAAATGTTGCCTATCGTTGATAAGCCATTGATTCAGTACATCGTTAACGAATGTGCTGCAGCGGGAATCAAAGAAATCATTCTTGTTACACACTCTTCCAAGAACGCAATTGAAAACCACTTCGATACCTCCTTCGAACTGGAAAGCATGCTAGAAACACGCGTTAAACGCCAGTTGCTGGAAGAAGTGCAATCTATCTGTCCTAAAGGCGTGACGATCATGAACGTTCGTCAGGGGCAGTCAAAAGGCCTGGGTCATGCTGTCCTGTGTGCGAAACCTTTAATCGGTAATTCGCCGTTCGCTGTCATCCTGCCTGACGTTCTGATGGATGAAGCATCCAGTGACCTGCGCAAAGACAATCTTGCCGCCATGCTTCGCCGCTTCAAAGAAACAGGCAACAGCCAGGTTATGGTTGAAGAAGTGCCTGAGAAAGATGTGTCTAAATACGGTGTAGTTGATGTGAATGGTGCTGAGGTTGAACCTGGCGAAAGTGCACCCATGACAGCAATTGTTGAGAAGCCTGAGCTGAAAGATGCGCCTTCCAACCTCGCCGTAGTTGGCCGTTACGTTCTGTCTGAAGCTATCTGGCCTCTGCTGGCTATCACACCTTACGGTGCAGGTAACGAAATTCAGCTGACAGATGCCATTGCTATGCTGATGAAAAAGCAAACCGTTGAAGCTTTCTCAATGACCGGGCGTTCACATGACTGTGGCGATAAACTGGGTTACATGAAAGCCTTTGTAGAGTACGGTCTGCGCCATCCAACTCAGGGTGAGGCTTTCTCTGAATGGCTGCAATCTAACTACGACTGCAAAGCATAAATAATGTCAGGCAAGATGTAGTTGAAGAATAAAACCGGGACCCCATGGGGCCCGGTTTTTTGTTTTAACAAAGCTCTTTTTAACCTGCATTTCTGCGATGTTACCGGTAAAGTGAAATCCGTTAGTGAGAATGGAAAGCAGCCAGCCACTGCCCCCGGGATCAGAATATTGTTATGGCTGCAATAGGTTCACCCTTTGCCATTCTCATGTACAATGCTTGTGTTCATTTGTATGGCTCAGTGCAGTTAAACTCACTGTTTACAGGGGTTTAGACTAAAATCTGGGCGATCAACTAATTCAGACAGGAGTTGCTAATGTCCAAACAACAGATCGGCGTAGTCGGTATGGCGGTAATGGGCCGTAACCTCGCGCTTAACATCGAAAGCCGTGGTTATTCCGTATCCATTTTTAACCGTTCCGGCGACAAGACTGATGAAGTCATCGCTGAAAATCCGGGTAAAAATCTGGTTCCGCACTACACCGTTGAAGAGTTTGTTGACTCGCTGGAAAAACCTCGTCGTATCTTGCTGATGGTGAAAGCCGGTGAAGCAACTGATAAAACCATCGCATCCCTGACTCCGCACCTGGATAAAGGCGACATCCTGATCGATGGCGGCAACACCTATTATAAAGACACCATTCGTCGTAACCGCGAACTGTCTGAACAAGGTTTCAACTTCATCGGTACCGGTGTTTCTGGTGGTGAAGAGGGCGCACTGAAAGGCCCATCCATCATGCCTGGCGGTCAGAAAGAAGCTTATGCACTGGTTGCACCGATCCTTGAGAAAATCGCAGCTCGTGCAGAAGATGGCGACGCTTGCGTGGCTTACATCGGGGCGGATGGCGCAGGTCACTACGTCAAGATGGTTCACAACGGCATCGAATACGGCGACATGCAGCTGATCGCAGAAGCCTATTCCCTGTTGAAACAGTCTCTGAACCTGAGCAACGAAGAGCTGGCTACCACCTTCGCTGACTGGAACAAAGGCGAGCTGAGCAGCTACCTGATCGACATCACCAAAGATATCTTCACCAAGAAAGATGAAGAAGGTAAATATCTGGTTGATGTGATCCTGGATGAAGCGGCGAACAAAGGCACCGGTAAATGGACCAGCCAGAGCTCACTGGATCTGGGTGAGCCACTGACCCTGATCACCGAGTCTGTTTTTGCCCGTTACCTGTCATCTCTGAAAGATCAGCGCGTCGCTGCTTCGAAAGTATTGTCTGGCCCGGCTGTTAAACCTTTCGCGGGTGACAAAGCTGAGTTCATTGAGAAAGTTCGTCGTGCACTGTATCTGGGTAAACTGGTCTCTTACGCACAAGGCTTCTCACAGCTTAAAGCAGCGTCAGACGAGAATAACTGGGACCTGAACTACGGTGAAATCGCGAAGATCTTCCGTGCTGGTTGTATCATCCGCGCTCAGTTCCTGCAGAAAATTACCGATGCCTACGCTGAGAATGCGTCTATCGCTAACCTGCTGCTGGCCCCGTACTTCAAAAATATCGCTGACGAATATCAGCAAGCGCTGCGTGATGTGGTGTCTTATGCCGTTCAGAACGGTATCCCGACACCAACCTTCTCTGCTGCGATCAACTACTATGACAGCTATCGTTCTGCGGTTCTGCCAGCCAACCTGATCCAGGCACAGCGTGACTATTTCGGTGCGCATACTTACAAACGCACTGACAAAGACGGCGTATTCCACACAGAATGGTTGGATTAATGCCCTGACCGGCGCGCACTTAGCGTGCCGGTTTTTAAGTCCGATACAAAAAAGCCGCCAATGCATCAGCAAAGGCGGCTTTTTTACGTCCGTAATCTGACGTTATTTCTTATGACGCTGACGCAGATTATCGATCACTGCACTGAGGTTCAGATCCTGATCCTGCAGTAATACCAGCAGGTGATAGACCAGATCTGAAGCTTCGTTTTTCAGTTCAAAACGGTCATTGACGGTAGCAGCCAGCGCGGTTTCCACGCCTTCTTCACCGACTTTTTGCGCGATGCGTTTGGTGCCACTGGCATACAGTTTGGCGGTATACGAGCTTTCCGGGTCGGCGGTTTTACGCGAGGCCAGCAGTTCTTCCAGCTGATATAAGAACGCCCAGTCGGTTTCGGCAGGGTGGAAGCAGCTGTTGTTGCCTTTGTGGCAGGTCGGTCCGACCGGATTGACCAGCACCAGCAAGGTATCGTTATCACAATCAGGCGTGATGCTGACGACGTTCAGGTAGTTTTCCGACGTTTCCCCTTTGGTCCACAGACGCGCTTTGGTGCGTGAATAGAATGTCACTTTACCGGAAGATTGGGTGACGCTCAGCGCTTCCTGGTTCATGTAACCAAGCATCAGCACTTCACCGGATACCGCGTGCTGGATGATGGCCGGCATCAGGTTGTCCACTTTTTCCCAGTCGAGCTGGTCGATTTGTTCACCGGTCAGCAGACCGGTTTTTCCTTCCTGATTACTCACAAGCGGATCTCCACGCCATTTTCGGCTAAATAGCTTTTCAGCTCGCCAATATTGATAATTTGTTTGTGGAACACGGAGGCGGCCAGTGCGCCGTCGACCCGCGCTTCGCGGAATGCATCGAGGAAATGCGGCATGGTGCCTGCGCCCCCCGAGGCGATCAGCGGAACATGACAGACTTCGCGGATCATCTTCAGTTGCTCAAGATCGTAACCGTTACGCACGCCGTCCTGATTCATCATGTTCAGCACTATTTCACCGGCGCCACGTTCCTGCACTTCTTTCACCCAGTCGATGGTCTGCCAGGTGGTGATTTTAGTGCGGGCCTCGTCGCCGGTAAACTGATGAACCTGATAAGTGCCGCTTTCGGCATCATGCCAGGTATCAATGCCCACCACGATACACTGTACACCATAGCGGTCGGCGAGACGGGTGATCAGTGTCGGATCCGCCAGTGCAGGGGAGTTAATGGAAATCTTGTCTGCGCCAAACTGCAAAATCTGGCTGGCGTCTTCAAGGCTTTTAATCCCGCCCGCCACACAGAAGGGGATATCAATGACTTCAGCCACACGCGAGACCCAGCTTTTGTCTACAACCCGGCCATCGCTTGACGCGGTAATGTCATAGAACACCAGTTCGTCAGCGCCTTCCTGCGCATAACGTTGCGCCAACGGCACGATGTCACCGATGATCTCGTGATTGCGGAACTGTACGCCTTTGACCACCTGGCCGTCTTTAACGTCGAGGCAGGGGATTATCCGTTTTGCCAGCATGAAATTGCCTCCGTCACATTAAATTTACCGTCGAGCAATGCACGCCCGACAATCACGCCTTCCACGCCGCTGTCACGCAATTGCGCGATATCTTCCAGCGAGCCGATACCGCCGGAAGCCTGAAACGCTACCTGCGGATAGCGGGCGGTCACTTCGCGATACAGTTCGACGTTGGAACCGGCCAGCGTACCGTCGCGGGAAATGTCCGTGCACAGCACATGTTTGAGACCGAACGGCAGATACTGTTCGACCACCTGTTCCAGCGTGGCATTGGAGTTTTCCTGCCAGCCGCTGATGGCGACATTTTTCGTGCCTTCAGCATCGATACGCACATCCAGCGCCAGCACCAGTGCGTCTGCGCCAAAACGGCTGAACCAGCCCTGCACGGTCGCCGGGTCTTTCACGGCAGTGGAACCGACGACGACGCGGGTCGCACCGGCATTCAGCAGGGCTTCTACATCCTGCTCACTGCGGATACCGCCACCTACCTGAACCGGCACAGAAACACCGGCCAGTAACGTGGTCAGTAACGGGATCTGGCGGGCGGCCGGATCCTTTGCACCGGTTAAATCGACAAGGTGCAGAACCTGCGCGCCTTGCTGCTGATAATCCTGTAAACGCGGCAGCGGATCATTGCCGTAGTCGCGTTGCTGACCGTAATCGCCCTGATGCAAACGCACCACGCTGCCTTCGATCAAATCCAAAGCGGGAATAATCATGCTGTTTACATCTCCAGAAAGTTTTTCAGCAACTGTGCGCCAGCGGCACCGGAACGCTCGGGATGAAACTGCACGCCGAAGAAGTTGTCTTTTTGAACGGCGGCGCTGAAGGGCTCGCCGTAAAGTGTCTGTGCGACCGTATTTTCGCATACCGGCATGGCAAATCCGTGGACGAAATAGAAGTAAGCATTTTCATCAATGCCGCGGAATAAATGGCTGTCGGCGTTGGCGATGACCTGATTCCAGCCCATATGCGGCAGAGGTAAACCCAGATCCTGCATACGCTGGACCGGCGTATCGATAATGCCCAGCGTATCGATGCCGCCATTTTCTTCACTCGACGACGCCAGCAACTGCATACCCAGACAAATCCCCAGCACCGGCTGGGTGCAGGCTTTGATCAGATCAATCAGCTCGCGTTGCTCAAGTTGTTCCATCGCGGCCTGAGCCGTGCCCACGCCCGGCAAAAATAACTTATCCGCCTGCAACACAATCTCCGGCTCACGACTTACCGTCGGCTCATAGCCCAGACGCTGAACCGCATATTTAACGGAAGAGAGGTTGGCGCAGCCGGTATCAAGGATAACGACATTCATCACAGCACTCCTTTCGAGCTCGGCAGGGTGTTGCCATCGACGCGGATCGCCTGACGCAGCGTGCGTCCGAAAGCTTTGAACAGGCTTTCAACACGGTGGTGATCGTTTTTGCCCTTGGTTCGCAAGTGCAGGGTACAGGCCATCGCGTAAGACAGGGAACGGAAGAAGTGCTCAACCATTTCTGTGCTCAGGTCACCGACGCGCTGATAGTTAAATTCCGCTTTGTACTCGAGGTGCGGACGCCCGGAGATATCCAGCGCGCAACGGGCCAGACATTCATCCATTGGCAGCACGAAGCCGAAACGGCCGATGCCGCGTTTATCGCCCAGCGCCTTATTCAGGGCTTCGCCCAGCGCCAGCGCGGTATCTTCTACCGTGTGGTGATCGTCGATATAAAGATCGCCTTTCACTTCGATGTTCATGCGAAAACCGCCGTGTGTGGCGATCTGATCGAGCATGTGGTCAAAGAAGCCGACACCGGTGCGGATTTTGCTTTCGCCTTCGCGATCCAGCCAGACATCGACATCAATTGCCGTTTCGCGGGTAACGCGGTTCACTTTTGCGTGACGGTCACGTTTGGTCAGCTGTTCCGCAATGCTGGCCCAGTTCAGCGTATCGCGCTGATAGCGCAGCCCGGCGATACCCATATTGGCGGCAAGCTGGATATCGGTATCCCGGTCACCAATCACGTAGCTGTTTGCCGTGTCCAGCACGCCGCTTTCCAGATAGCCCGCCACCAGTTTGGTTTTAGGTTTACGGCAATCACAGTGATCGGCAGGCAGGTGCGGACAAATCAGCACGTCATCAAAAACGATGCCCTGAGACGTCAGGATCTGCATCATCAGGTTGTGCGGCGGGTCGAAAGTGTCCTGCGGGAAACTGGCGGTGCCCAGCCCGTCCTGATTGGTGATCATCACCAGTTTAAAGCCTGCATTCTGCAAGGCTAACAGGGCCGGAATGACGCCCGGCTCGAGGGCCAGTTTGTCCAGACGATCGACCTGGAAATCTTCCGGCGGCTCAGAAATCAGGGTACCGTCGCGGTCGATAAACAGTGTTTTTTGCAATAACGGACTCTGGCTCACATGTGCTCCTTGCGGGGGCTATTTTGATTATCATTAAGGGTCGTGGCGATAGCGCCCGGTAACGGTTGCAGCGCAGTGATTACACGTTGCAGCTCTTCCCGTGTACCGATAGTAATACGCAGGCAGCCGGAAAGCCCCGGTTGCTTGTTCTGGTCACGCAGGATAATGCCCTGATCCCAGAGGTTTTTAAAGACGGCGCTGGATGCGCTGAAGCGGGCGAGCACATAGTTGGTGTCGCTGGCGAAGGCTTCTTCGACACAGGCGCATGTTTCCAACTCTGCAATCAGCCATTCGCGGTTGTTCGTGACTTCCGCCACGCGCTGACGCATCACGGCCAGTCCTTCCGGGCTGAGTGCCTGTGCGGCAATATCCGCGACCGGAGTGGATAAAGGATAAGGCGCGATCACCTTCATTAATAAACCAATCAGCTCGCTGTTCGCCAGCGTGAACCCGCAACGCAAACCGGCCAGCGCGAAGGCTTTAGACAGCGTGCGCAGAACGGCCAGATGTGGATATTCCTGCAACCAGCCGGACACCGTCGCCTGCGGGCAGAATTCAATATAGGCCTCGTCGACGGCGACAATGGCGCGACCGCGGGTCATCTCCAGCACGGCACGTATTTCATCCGGATCGATGATATTGCCGGTCGGGTTATTCGGACTGCACACGTAAACCAGTTTCACGCCATCCAGTGCGGCTTCAATCGCCGGAAGATCCAGAGACCAGTCCGCTTTCGCCGCAACGGTGCGGCCTTCCACGCCGATGGTTTCGGCGCTGACGCTGTACATGCCGTACGTCGGCGGGCAATAAAGGATGGCGTCTTTGCCCGGCTCGCAGAACGCGCGGATCAGCAGTTCAATGCCTTCATCTGCGCCACGGCTGACCAGAACCTGTTCCGGATCGACACCGGCGTAGGCCGCGTAACGGTTGATGACCAGCGCAGGCTGACATTCCGGATAGCGGTTAAAGGTCTGTTGTGTCAGTTCGAACTGAGGTGCCAGGGCATATTCGTTGGCATTCAGCCAGACATCACCGTTGCCGCCGAGACGGCGTGCGGACTGATAAGGTGTCAGTTCCTGTACATTCTTACGTGCCAGCGCCTGAACGCTGAGGTTTTTTGCATCGCTCATCAACGTTGCTCCTTTAAAGCATTCACGCGCAAAGTTACGGCATTTTTGTGTGCGGTCAGTTGCTCTGCCTGTGCCAGCGTTTCAATGGTGGTGGCTAGACCCAGCAAACCTTCCGGTGTTAACTGCTGAACGGTCATACGTTTCTGGAAATCAGCCAGCCCGAGACTGGAACAGGTCGCGGTATAACCGTATGTCGGCAGAACGTGGTTGGTGCCGGAGGCGTAATCCCCCGCCGATTCCGGTGACCAGTCACCGAGAAAGACCGAACCGGCGCTGGTGATGCTGTCTACTAACTGCTCCGGCTCGCGGGTTTGCAGAATCAGGTGTTCCGGGCCATACGCATTGCTGATTTCGATACATTGCGCGATGTCCTTCGCCACAATCAGTCGGCTGCTTGCCAGCGCCTGACGGGCAATCTCACTGCGGGATAATGTCTGCAACTGGCGCTCGACGGCTTCGCCGACCGCCTGAGCCATTTTCAGATCCGGCGTCAGTAAAATAACCTGCGAATCCGGGCCGTGTTCTGCCTGCGAAAGTAAATCAGATGCCACAAAGTCAGGCGTCGCGCCGCTGTCGGCGATCACCAGCACTTCCGACGGACCGGCAGGCATGTCGATCGCCGCGCCATCAAGACTCTGGCTGACCTGACGTTTCGCTTCCGTCACGTACGCATTACCCGGTCCGAAGATTTTCGCCACGCGCGGTACGGTTTCAGTGCCGAAGGCCAGAGCGGCAATCGCCTGCGCGCCGCCGAGCTGATACACCTCTTCCACACCGCAAAGTTGCGCGGCATACAGAATTTCATCGGCAATCGGTGGCGGTGAACACAGCACCACTTTCTGACATCCGGCGATGCGTGCCGGGGTGGCCAGCATTAATACGGTTGACACCAGCGGTGCCGAACCGCCCGGAATATACAACCCGACGGACTGAATAGGGCGGGTGAGCTGCTGACAGCGGACGCCCGGCTGGGTTTCAATATCCACCACCGCCAGTTTTTGTGCCTGATGGAACGTGTCGATGTTACGCACTGCGTGCGCCATCGCCTGTTTCACCTCTTCACCTAAACGCGCTGACGCGGCCCCGATTTGCTGTGCGGTGACACGCAGATCCTGAACGTCAGTCTTATCAAAGCGGGCGCAGAATTCGCGCAGCGCACTGTCACCTTCACTGCGCACGCGGCGCAGAATTTCACTGACAGATTCGGTAATACGATCAGAGGCTGACATCGCCGGGCGGGTCAGCAGGTCGCGACGTTGTTGTTCATCGCATTGTTGCCAGTCAATCGGGGTCGTGAACGCGTCAGGCTTCATGGCATTACTCCATCATTTTTTCGATTGGCAGAACCAGAATGGAGCTGGCGCCCAGCGCTTTCAGTTTCTCCATTGTTTCCCAGAACAGGGTTTCGCTGCTGACCATGTGCATCGCCACGCGTTGCTGATCGCCTGCCAGCGGCAGAATGGTCGGACGTTCCGCGCCCGGCAGCAGGGCAATGATTTCGTCCAGACGCTCACTTGGCGCGTGCAACATAATGTATTTGGATTCGCGGGCCTGAATCACGCCCTGAATACGGGTCATCATTTTGTCGATCAGCAGTTGTTTCTCTTGCGGCATTTCACCGTCGCGCTGGATCAGACAGGCTTTGGAGCGGTAAATCACTTCGACTTCGCGCAGGCCATTGGCTTCCAGCGTGGCACCGGTGGACACCAGGTCACAAATGGCGTCTGACAAACCGGCGCGCGGCGCGACTTCGACCGAACCGTTCAGCAGGCAGGATTTAAAATCGACGCCTTTCTTATCGAGGTATTGCTTGAGCAGGTGAGGGTAGGAGGTGGCGATACGGGCATTTTGCAGGCTCTGCGGACCGGTGTAATCGGTGTCCAGCGGTGTGGCCAGCGACAGACGACAGCCGCCGAAATCCAGACGACGCAGGGTGAAGTAACGCGGATCTTCGCCCTGAGCGCGGCGGCTCAGCAACTCTTCTTCCAGCACGTTTTCACCAATGATGCCCAGATCGACCACGCCATCCATGACCAGCCCCGGGATATCGTCATCACGCACGCGCAAAATGTCGATCGGCATGTTCTCTGCGAAGGCGATCAGGCGCTGTTCCTGCAGGTTGATTTTAATCCCGCAGCGGGCGAGCAGTTCGCGTGATTCATCGCTCAGGCGACCAGACTTCTGCATTGCTATCCGTAAACGTGTTTTATCCAGCATGATGACCTCAGTTTCTTAATTATTTATCGTAAAATCGTAAAATCGTGAATTTCTAATTTCTTATCTTCAATCCGTCAGGCCAAAAAAAAGCCCCCGGAAGTAATCTTCCGGGGGCTATCTCTGCGTTCTGCGCCACTGGAAGATCTAAACAGTCTCCCAGCACCAATCGCCTGAAAGACTAGTCAGGGTGATGGTGATGATGGTGGTTAATCAGAACGTTTGTCATGTCAGTGTCTCTGTGCGTTTATTCAGGTGCCGCGAGATTCAGTATTGAATCATTCGCCACACGCATCAAATTCATTGCCAATAAAACTAAACTATCGGGCGGCCGCAGCGCAACCTTTTTTTCCGATGATGAGTTTTTCTTATCCGCAGCGGTAGTTTCATCGTAATCATGAATGATCTGTTAACAGACGCAAAGAAAACCTTACGCAGACGGGGCGGGGAAAACGCCGCGTTTGCTAGTATAAAGGAAGAGAGAGCAGCAACTGGCGCAGTGATGCCAAATGCCACTGAACAAACGGAGTGACGTATGAAGAAGGTTTCGATTATCGGTCTGGGCTGGCTGGGAATGCCACTGGCAATGGCGCTGGCGTCGAGAGGATATGACGTCGTGGGCAGTAAAACGACCCTGGATGGTGTGGATGCGGCGCGAATGGTGGGCATCGAATGTTTTCCGCTGGTATTCACGCCTGAAATGGAATGCGAAGCGGAAGATCTCGATCGTCTGCTCAACGTTGATGCGCTGATCATCACCTTACCGGCGCGGAGAACGGTCGAAGGCAGCGAACTTTACTTTCAGGCGGTCCAGATGTTAACCGACAGCGCGCTGGCGCATAACGTCAAACGCATCATCTTCACCAGTTCGACCTCTGTTTATGGCGAGGCGGAAGGGGTGGTCCGTGAAGACGCGGTTCTTGAACCGGTCACGGCCAGCGGAAAAGTGCTGAAAGAGCTGGAAAACTGGTTCCATGATTTGCCGAACACATCCGTGGATGTGTTGCGGCTGGCGGGACTGGTTGGCGGCGATCGCCATCCGGGTCGCTTTATGGCCGGTAAGACAGATGTGAAGGATGGGGCGCATGGCGTCAACCTGGTGCATCAGGACGACGTGGTGGCAGCAATAACCTTATTGCTGAGCCTGCCCAAAGGCGGGCACACCTATAACCTTTGCGCGCCTGCTCACCCGGCCAAAGCCGACTTTTATCCTGCGCTGGCCAGGCAGATGGGGCTGCAACCCCCAACCTTTGCTGAACAGACTTCAGCAGGTAAAGGAAAAGTCGTGGATGGCGAGCGGATCTGCAAAGAACTCGGCTTCGAATACCAGTACCCTGATCCGCAAGCTATGCCTTTTTAGTCGCTAAACGCGGTTTAAATAATAATATGTTATGACCTGCCGGAAATTCCGGCAGGTGTTCAAAATGTGACGGATTAATGTTCAGTAACTAACCGCTTCATTTTGAGAGCAAGGTTTTGCGCGGCCAAATGCCCCTTATTTATTCTCATGCCATTAATTAGCCTGCTTAATGACGTTCCGTTTCTTCCGGTCATTCTCTTATACGCTTAATAAGCAGAGTTAAAGATGCGTTTTATTCGCTTTTTTGGGGATGAAAGTGGCGGTGGATGCTGCATCAGTAATAAAATTCCTAATCCTGCGCTTTTTATTTGCCATTGAGCGGTATAAACCACTTTTTTAAGCACAATCATTAAAGTTTTCCTGAAGAGTTGCCGATAGGTTTGTACGGCAACAGTCCGCCGTTCCATCATTTCTTCTTATCAATCTAGTCGACAGACTGGATGACGTCCCGTGTTTGATCACAAATTGTTACAATCATTGTCTTTTTGCTTTTGAAACCGCGTGGTTGCTCACGGATTCAAAACAATCTGCGCTTATTTTAACCAAAATTATCTCAGACTACTCCCCGACAGCCCGCAGCATGACTGGGTTGCGCATAATTAGCACAATGATCATGCTATTCTAAATTTCCAGCACAAAACCCTGCCTGAACTATCATTAATTGCTGCGTGTGCTAATCATTTGGCTTTAGATGGACTTTGTACAAAATGATCTAAAAATGGCTAAAAAACGCAGTTTGTGAGGAGTTTTTTAGACGGTTTTTTACTTTTGGCTTAAAAGTGCGCAAATTTTTACGATAAATTGCACTTTTAGAGACAAAATAAATTTATAAAGTGTGATGCGTGTCACACTTTATTCAAAATTCGGCAACGGTAAGATTGTATGTATAAAGGAAACGGGGTTAGAGTTGCGTCGTAGTAAGATTATTCCTAATAATGTATGTAAAAGCGTTTCACTGAATGAGACGTCATCACAGCAACGGACCCTGCCAGTACATAAAAACTGAAGTGTTTTTCGATTACTTAGCAGTGCAATTGTCACAATTAATTTAGTTTACATCAGGAACAACTTTGTATTGGCGGTGAAGTAAATACCGCGGGATAAATCTTTTTTCATCGTGAGATTTATTAATCAGCCAATGATCCAATTGTTTTGATAGTAAAAAATACTCCTGTCACGCCGGGTAAAACTCTTGCTGCATGGAATATGTCTATCAATCAGCCGCCTTTAAAAAAGCGGCATCGGTAATGGGGTAGAACAGAATGTCCGAATTGCTTAAGCACATATATGATATCAACCTGTCATATTTACTGTTGGCACAGCGTTTGATTAACGACGAGAAAGCCTCAGCGATGTTTCGTCTGGGGATTGATGACGTAATGGCAGACACCCTCGGCCAGCTCACGCTGCCGCAGATGGTGAAGTTAGCTGAAACGAACCAGCTTTTGTGTCAGTTCCGCTTTGATGACAGCAAGACAATTGAACGCTTGACGCAGGAATCGCGTGTGGATGACTTACAACAAATCCATACCGGCATCCTGTTGTCCAGTCACCTGCTGAAAGGCCTCGCTGCGAAAGACAGCGGCGTGATGAAGAAAAGGGCGTAGCTATGTCTGGTAGAGATGCGTCAACCAAACCGGCAGAAAAAAGTATTGTTCAGGAAGCACGGGACATTCAGCTGGCGATGGAACTGATTACGCTGGGTGCCAGATTGCAGATGCTGGAAAGCGAAACGCAACTGAGTCGTGGCCGGCTGATCAAACTGTACAAAGAATTGCGCGGAAGCCCTCCGCCGAAAGGAATGTTGCCCTTTTCCACTGACTGGTTCATGACATGGGAACAAAACATTCATTCCTCGATGTTTTACAATGCGTACTCTTTCCTGTTGAAGAGCGGCCATTGTAACGGCGTGGAAGCGGTGATTAAGGCCTACCGTTTATATCTGGAACAATGTCCTGAACAACCGGGTGAAGCGCCGATCCTCGCGCTGACTCGTGCCTGGACATTGGTACGGTTTGTCGACAGCGGCATGTTGCAACTTTCCGCCTGTAACTGCTGTGACGGTTCATTTATCACCCATGCACACCAGCCCCGTCATGGGTTTGTTTGCAGTCTTTGCCAGCCCCCATCCCGAGCAGTAAAAAAACGTAAACTTTCCCCGCAGGTTGCCGATATAACATCTCAAGAGCTGGACGAACAGGTCAAGCGCGCAGTTTGAGATAGTTGGGTTGCAGTAAGTCGTTCTGAGCGGTGGCTACCACCGCTCATCATTTCTCCCCCGAACATCTCAGTCATTCTCTGGCACCTTTTATGCACGATCCTGCTGCAAGGTCTGTCAGACACATGGCGCGCGTTTTACCTCGCCCTAAAACCACATCGAATTAAGGATTCATCGTGCTAGTGATAATAGGTTACATCGTGGTAATGGGCTCAGTCTTCGGCGGTTTCATGCTCGTCGGCGGTGAACTGGGCGCGTTATACCAACCCGCAGAATTACTCATCATCGGCGGTGCCGGTATCGGTGCCTTCTTTGTCGGTAACAACGGCAAAGCGATCAAATCCACTATGCGCGCGTTGCCGCAGCTGTTCCGCGCGTCGAAATATAACAAAGCGTTGTACATGGATCTGATGGCGCTGCTGTACCGCTTACTCGCCAAATCACGCCAGCAGGGGATGCTGTCGCTGGAAAATGACATCGACAATCCGGCTGAAAGCGACATTTTCGCTAATTATCCGCGCATCCTTGCCGATAAACATTTAGTCGAATATCTGACGGACTATCTGCGTCTGATGGTCAGCGGCAACATGAATGCGTTCGAAATCGAAGCACTGATGGACGAGGAAATCGAAACCTACGAGCACGAAAGTGAAGTGCCTGCCAACAGCCTGGCGCTGGTCGGTGACTCACTTCCGGCCTTCGGTATCGTGGCCGCGGTGATGGGGATCGTACACACCCTGGCCGCCGCAGACCGCCCGGCAGCAGAACTGGGGGCATTGATTGCTCACGCAATGGTCGGGACCTTCCTCGGTATCCTTCTGGCTTACGGCTTTATCTCTCCGCTGGCCAGCGTACTGCGCCAGAAGAGTGCTGAAAACGCCAAAATGATGCAGTGCATCAAGGTGACATTACTGTCGAGCATCAACGGTTATGCGCCACAAATCGCCGTCGAGTTTGGCCGTAAAACCTTGTACACCTCTGAGCGACCTTCCTTTATTGAACTGGAGGAGCATGTTCGCCAGGTCAAGTCGCCGGGTCAGAAACAAACTGAAGAAGAAAAAGTATGAAGCATCAAAGCCATCCAATCGTTGTTGTTCGTAAGAAAAAAGGTAAACACGGCGGAGGGCATCACGGCGGGTCGTGGAAGATTGCTTACGCTGACTTTATGACAGCGATGATGGCTTTCTTCCTGGTGATGTGGCTGATTTCCATCTCCAGCCCTAAAGAACTGGTGCAAATTGCCGAATACTTCCGTACGCCCCTTGCGGTGGCGATCACCGGCGGGCCGCGCAGCAGCGATGCCACCAGCCCGATCCCGGGCGGCGGCGAAGACCCGACGGTGCAGGACGGCGAAGTGCACAAAATGGATCAGTCACAAGGCGAAAGCCGTCGCGAAGCCGGTGACTTGCAAAGATTACAACAGAAACTGGAAGACATGCTGGCATCCGATCCGCGGCTGAAAGATTTACGCCCGCATCTGATGATTAACCTGACTGAGCAGGGTTTGCGTATTCAGATTATTGATAGCAAAAACCGCCCGATGTTCCAGCTTGGCAGTGCGATTGTTGAACCGTACATGCGCGATATCCTCCGGGCGATTGCGCCGGTTCTCGATGATTTCCCGAATAAAGTCAGTCTGGCAGGTCATACCGACGACATGCCGTATGCCACCGGTGAACGCGGCTACAGCAACTGGGAGTTGTCCACAGACCGCGCCAACGCGTCACGTCGCGAGATGATGATCGGCGGCCTGAGCGAAGGGAAAATCCTGCGCGTGATGGGCATGGGATCCTCGATGCAACTGAAAAACCATCCGGCAGGCGACGCCATTAACCGTCGTATCAGTATTTTAGTCCTGAACAAACACGCCGAAGAAGCGATTGAACGGGAAAACAGTGAGGGCGAGGCGATCACGATCAGTGACGCGGGCGAGCTGCAAAGACAAGTACAAGGCACACGTACAGTGCCGGCATTAGCACCACAAATGAGTCCGGCTCCGGCCGCCCCGGCGTTAGCGCCACAGGCAAGTCCGGCACCGGCAGCACCAGAAAACGCACCATCAATACCCGGGATTGAGACGCAGACGCCAGTGACACCATCGGCAGGCGCTCAACCTGCGACGGCAGCTCCGGCTGTCGCGGCAGGCACGGCACCTGCGACACATTAACAAGCCGCGATTCACAGCAGAGGTGATCACGTGAGCATGGATATTACTGATTTTTATCAGACATTTTTTGATGAAGCAGACGAGTTGCTGGCGGACATGGAACAACATCTGTTGTTGCTTGATCCGCAGGCGCCCGACATTGAGCAGCTCAACGCGATTTTCCGCGCGGCGCACTCAATCAAAGGCGGCGCAGCCACGTTTGGATTTACGGTTTTACAGGAAACGACTCACTTACTGGAAAACCTGCTCGACGGTGCTCGTCGTGCTGAAATGAGCCTGAGCACCGACATCATCAACCTGTTTCTGGAAACAAAAGACATTATGCAGGAGCAACTCGACGCCTATAAATCATCCCGGGATCCTGACGCAGAAAGCTTTGAATATATCTGCGCGGCCCTGAGACAACTGGCCCTCGAAGCGCAACAGGCGCGTGAACCTGCGCCCGATCTTCACGTGGTTGAAGAAGCGCCGGTGGCTCAGGCTGCTGCGCCTGCACCCGTTGCTCCGGCGGCAGGCAAGGGCGGTTTACGTGTGCGCCTTTCCGGCCTGAAAACACAGGAAGTGCCTGTGATGCTGGAAGAATTGGGTAATCTCGGCGAGATCAAAGACCCGGTGCAGACCGATGACAGCGTGGAAGCGACGCTTATCACCACGGTAACCGAAGACGACATCATTGCCGTCCTGTGTTTCGTGCTGGAACCGGAACAAATCAGTTTCACTCAGCCTGTGGGATCTGCTGCGGCTGACGTGGTGGCTGTCAGTGCGCCGGTGGTGGCGGAAGTGGCCCCGGCTCCGGCAGTCGTCGCCCGTCCGGCACCGGTACTCACTGCGGTACCGAACGGTGAACCGGCGAAAGCCCGCGCACCGAAAGCACCGGAATCAACCAGCATCCGCGTGGCCGTCGAAAAAGTCGATCAGCTGATCAACCTGGTCGGCGAACTGGTGATCACCCAGTCAATGCTGGCGCAGCGTTCAGACCTGCTGGATCCGGTGGTTCACAGCGACCTGCTCAACAGCATGGGTCAGCTTGAACGCAACGCCCGTGATTTGCAGGAATCGGTGATGTCGATCCGTATGATGCCGATGGAGTTCGTGTTCAGCCGCTTCCCGCGTCTGGTTCGCGATCTGGCCAGCAAACTGAACAAGCAAATCGAACTGACCCTGCTCGGCAGTTCCACCGAACTGGATAAGAGCCTGATCGAACGCATCATCGACCCGTTAACGCACCTGGTGCGTAACAGTCTGGATCACGGTGTGGAAACGCCGGAAGTGCGCGTGGCTAACGGCAAAGAAGCGACCGGTAACCTGACACTGTCAGCCGAACATCAGGGCGGAAACATCTGCATCGAAGTGATCGATGACGGTGCCGGTCTGAACCGCGAACGTATTCTGGCGAAGGCCGCATCGCAGGGTATGAACGTCAACGACAACATGAGCGACGAAGAAGTCGGCATGCTGATTTTCGCCGCAGGTTTCTCGACGGCAGAAAAAGTCACCGACGTATCCGGTCGCGGTGTGGGCATGGACGTGGTGAAACGTAACATTCAGGAAATGGGCGGTCACGTTGAAATCCATTCCCAGCAGGGCAAAGGCACCACTATCCGCATCCTGCTGCCGCTGACACTGGCTATCCTCGACGGCATGTCCGTGAAAGTGGGCGAAGAAGTCTTCATTCTGCCACTCAATGCGGTGATGGAATCCCTGCAACCGCTGGCGGAAGATTTGCATCCGCTGGCCGGTGGTGAGCGGGTTCTGCAGGTGCGCGGCGAATACCTGCCGCTGGTTGAGCTTTACAACGTCTTTGATGTTGAAGACGCGAAAACCGAAGCCACGCAGGGCATTGTGGTTATTTTGCAAAGCGCCGGACGTCGCTACGCCTTGCTGGTTGACCAGCTGATTGGTCAGCATCAGGTTGTGGTGAAAAACCTGGAAAGCAACTATCGCAAAGTACCGGGCATTTCCGCCGCCACCATTTTGGGCGACGGCAGCGTGGCGCTGATCGTGGACGTGTCTGCCTTGCAGTCACTGAACCGCGACAAATTAGCAACCGGTGCCACTGCCGCATAACAAGCAAAGCTTCCGGCGGCCTTAAACGTCGCCGGGTGTGAAAAACTCAGGCCGATTTAAAGATAAAAGCAAAGGTGAACAACATGGCAGGACTTGCAACCGTGTCAAAAATTGCGGGCGAAACAGTAGGTCAGGAATTTCTGATCTTTACGTTGGGCGATGAAGAATACGGCATCGATATCCTGAAAGTGCAGGAAATCCGCGGATACGATCAGGTAACCCGCATTGCGAACACCCCGGCATTTATTAAAGGTGTCACCAACCTGCGTGGTGTCATCGTGCCCATCCTCGACCTGCGCGTGAAATTCGCGCAGGAAGATGTGATTTACAACGAAAACACCGTCGTGATCGTCCTGAACTTCGAAAACCGCGTCGTCGGGATCGTGGTTGACGGCGTGTCAGACGTGCTGTCCCTGAGCCAGGATCAGATCCGCCCGGCCCCGGAATTCGCCGTGACCATGTCGACGGAATACCTGACAGGGTTAGGGTCGCTCGGTGACCGTATGTTGATCCTGGTGGATATTGAGAAGCTGCTGAGCAGTGAAGAAATGGCCTTAGTGGATTCGGTGACGAAAATTTGATTTTCGTTTTTTAAGGTCAAGGTCGTGGGCTCGCCGCCCACACTGACCCAGAGACCCGCAGTCGCGCGGGCCTCTGGACTCCACGCTCTTTTCACTGCGCGCTGTCGCAGGCACGACGGACATGTTCTGTCACCGCCGCGTGTGGCGCAAAATCTTGTCGCTCCGCGATACCTTCTCTCGGTCCTGAAGCCTCAGGTCTTCAGGCCGCTCCGTTCAGCAAGATTTTTGATCACGCCAGATTCGATTGAATAAAACCCTCGTTCTGCTTTTCTCCAAAATCAAAGACGGAAGGGGGTTGTCTTGCTCCTTCCCCTGCGAAGGGGAAGGCCGGGATGGGGTATTAATGGCATCTCTGCAACTTACTGCAAACCATAAAAACTCCTTGGAAGCAGTATCTCATCTCCGCGATTTGCCCATTTTTAATGTGTGGATATCCAGTTATTGTCTGCTCGCTGCGGCAAAATCCGCAGTCGGGTGTAGGAGCCTGGTTTTCTGCCGTAGCACCGTATATGTGTGCTATCGCTTTGAATCATCTTTATAAAACGTTTTTTAACGTATATTGTTTTGGTGACTCAGGCGGGGCAGCCTTCGGGCTGGTCGGACGGTAGACCGATCTCCTACCCCCGCTTGGGTTACCACTTTTGCGTAGGAGCTTAGGTGGTAGCAGATATGCAATCTGCCATAGGTTTCAGTCAATGAAGACAATAGATACCAACGACACATCCCCCGATTCATGGACACTCACCGATCGCTGCCGTTTGCTGGCGCACGCACTGGTGAATCCGCAAAATAAAGGCGCACAGGACAGACTTTGCGTGATGCTGCAAAACCAGCTTGAATGCCTTGAAGCGACGTTATCGCTGCCCGTTCCGGAGCACCGGAAAGATTTAGGCATACCGCTGGACGACGGCTTATATGATTACGCCGATCTCGAACCCGACGAACTTTGCGACCAGTGCATGGCGCTGAACTTCACACTGATGACGCTGCACGACAGAAAGATAAAAGAGATCATCGCGTATATCTTGTGGGAGCGTTTTGAAATGCTGCGCTGTTCGCTGTATTCCTCATCTGAGGAGATTGCCGCATGAAAAAAGACTGGCATCAGGCCGACATCATTGCGGCGATCAGAAAGAAGGGCACCACACTGGCGGCGGTGTCACGCCGCGCGGGGCTGTGTTCCTCCACGCTGTCGAACGCATTAACCCGCAAATGGCCGAAAGGTGAAAGGCTAATTGCCGAAGCCATCGGCGTAAAAGCCGAAACCATCTGGCCGAGTCGCTACACCGAAATCAAATACAACTGAGAACGGCTCCCTCCCCTGCGAAGGGGAGGGTTGGGGTGGGGTATTAAAGACGGCTTAACTGTTTGCGTTGCCATCAAACCCACACCCCATCCCAGCCTTCCCCTCGTGAGAGGGGAAGGAGCAAAAGCAAACCGTGCTGCTTTGAGTTCACTGCCGCACAGGCAGCTCAGGATCGCAGGTCAATGCAGGAGGGCGCGATCTGATTATTGAGACCACAAGCGTTGTAAAATTAATTAATACTAAGATCTGATTTAAAAGATGCCTGCTAATCATCTTTAGCAATGACAGCAGGCATTTATAAAAAATCATCAGGAGTTATTATTTCGTGCAATAAACTCTTGCTTCACGAGGTGTATATATTCCTAAAGTGACGATGCGCAGGAATACATCCATGCCTGATTCCTGAACTTCAGTACGAACAACTTTATTTGCGCTACCACAAATTTTTGCTGCGTCTATTGTATGTTCTTGCCCAATACCATTAACGAAGAAAGCTTGTCTGGTAACATGAGCGGGTTGCTCTGCAATACCCTCATTTAATTTGAATGTCTGTTGAGCGCAGCCTGACAATGCAGTGACAGCAAGGACCGAAATAATTAATTTTTTCATGATAACTCATATTGATAATAAAGAGGTGAAATCATATATTCTGGCCTGTTGATACTTTCACAAATCCGACCACTCACTATTATTCGTTATTAAAGTACTTGGTTTACTCTGTGTTGAACTATGTGAGGATTGAGGCTTTTCTGTGTTGTATTAACGGAGGGTAAAGGTTATTAGCCGGTTGCATTTTAATATGAATGATAATCAATAATATTCAGCCATTATACTAATAATAAACGCTGCGTATTTATGCGGATCACGATTGGGCTGACTGTTTACTGCCGTCCAGCCAGCCCCAGCACTCACCCCACCAAATCCCGTTCAACAAACGCCTTGCGCCACTGTGACGGCGTCGTCCCGAGCCGCTGGCGGAAGTGATGGCGTAAAGTTTCCGGCGATCCGAAACCGGCCTGTTCGGCGACGCGGTCGATACTCAGTGTGCCGTTTTCCAGCAGGGCGCAGGCTTTTTCCAGCCTTACGCTCAGCATCCATTCGCCCGGCGTGGTGCCGGTAGCATCATGAAAACGACGCAGGAAGGTACGGCGGCTCATGCCAGCTTGTGCGGCGAGTTGATCAATCACCAGCGGCGTATTGAGATGGCTGCGTAAATCATCGAGCAGCGGAGCGAGGGTTTTTGCCGGATGCCGCGGTACCGGTTGTTGTATCAGCTGTGCCTGATTGCCTTCACGCAGCGGCGGCGTCACCATCCTGCGCGCGGTGCGGTTAGCGACTTCAATGCCGTAATCGCGGCGGATCAGGTGCAGACACAAATCGACGCCCGCCGCGCCACCGGCTGAGGTGATAATGCTGCCTTCATCGACATAAATCATGCCATGTTCAACCTGTACCCGCGGAAATCGCTGCGCCAGCACATCGGTGCTGTTCCAGTGCGCGGTGGCGCGTTTGCCGTCCAGTAAACCGGCAGCGCCGAGCACGAAACTTCCCGCGCAGATCGACACAATCCTCGAGCCGTTACGATGTGCTGTTTGCAGGGCCGCGATCAGCCGGTCAGAGGCCGGTTCGTGGATGCTTCGCCAGCCGGGGATGACAATGGTTCCCGCATCTTCCAGCAGTTCCAGCCCGCCATCGACCACCAGCCGCACGCCGCCTTGGGCGCCAAACGTTCCTTCCTCGACGGAGGCGACGGATAACTCATACAGCGGTTCGCCGGTGAGTTCATCGGCGCGACCAAACGCTTCGACGGCTGTCCCGAACTCGAAGGTACACAGACACTCATAGGCCAGCAGCACCAGCCGCCGGTTTCGCGGAGCAGGATTGCGCGGGGAAGACATCAATGACAGACCAGCGTTTTGCATAAAAGGAAAACCATCAGATTGGCATGATCTTGACGATACATGGCATCCGCGCGGATTTCTACGCCGCCGTCAATCTTCCATGCTGTGCGTCTCTTACCCTTGCAGGATTTCAGCATGAAAAACACCTTCGCCCTGATGGCGGTATGTCTGGCGGCTCTGATGTCAGGACTGGAAATCTCCAGCGTGCCCGTATTATCACCGGTACTTGAACAGCAACTGCATGCCAGCTTCCGTGAACTTCAGTGGATCATGAACGCCTATACGCTGGCCTGTACCACGGTACTGATGGCGACCGGCACGCTGGCCGATCGCTACGGTCGAAAACGTGTTTTTATCCTCAGTATTGCTGCGTTCGGACTGACGTCACTATTATGTGGTTTAGCAGGCAGTGCGCAATGGCTTATCGCAGGACGTTTCGCGCAGGGGCTGAGTGGCGGTGCGATGCTGACTTGCCTGATCGCTATTCTCTCGTCGCAATTTCCGCAAGGAAAACCACGCAGCCGGGCTTTCGCTGCATGGGGAATAACCTTTGGTTTCGGGCTGGGATTTGGCCCGGTCATCGGCGGCATACTGGTTGCCTGGCTGAGCTGGCGATGGGTGTTTCTGGTTCACGTATTTATCGCCGTACTGACCCTGATTCTGGCGCTGAAAAACGTGGTGGAATCCCGTGACGGACAGTCCCAAAAACTGGACCTCGGCGGACTGATTACGCTGTCGGTCACGGTGATGGGCGCGACGTTCCTGATTACGCAGGGCAGCAGTCTGGGCTGGAACAGCCTCACCGCAGGCGCCGTTCTGCTGGCGACTGCCGTCAGTGCTGCGATGTTCATCTGGATTGAAAAACGCCATCCGCATCCGATGTTCGATTTCTCTGTTTTTCGCATCCGCGCATTTTCCGGGGCGCTGATGGGATCCATTGGCATGAACTTCAGCTTCTGGCCGCTGATGATTTATCTGCCGGTCTATTACCAGGGCGGGCTGGGCTACGACAGCGTATCCACTGGTCTGGCGCTGCTGGCCTACACCTTACCGACTTTGCTGATGCCGCCGCTGGGCGAAAAGCTGACGGCGCGTTTTGGTGCGTCCCGGCTGATCCCGGGCGGGTTATTCGCAATCGGTGCGGGCTTTATGCTGATGCACATCGCGGTGGTTCATCATCTGAGCCTGTTACCCGGTGCGTTGCTGGCAGGCATGGCGCTCGGGCTGACCAATACCCCGGTCACTAACACTACCACCGGTTCGGTCGCAGCAAACCGCGCGGGAATGGCCTCAGGCATTGATATCAGCGCACGACTGATCACGCTGGCGATCAACATTGCGCTGATGGGCAGCCTGCTGGTGGCGGGAATTGCCGCGAGCCTGAAAAAGGTCATGCCAGCCGCAGGGGAACTGTCTTCTCTGGCAGAACGTATTGCCGGTGGCGCAGTGACTGAGGACTTGCCCGGTGCGCAGATTGCGCAGGCGCTGACGGAGGGTTTTGCCGTCATTCTGGTCTACGGCATGGTCGGGGTGTGGATGCTGTCGCTGATGAGTTATGTGCTGTTTAACGTCAGACGGCAAAACAAAGCCCGAACCGCAATGAAAACTTGAGAATGTACGACGGGTGGCGTACATTGTGGGCAGTGTTTTTATCAGTGTTCATCATTAAGGAAGAATATGATTATTTATAAAGTCGGGGATGAGAAAAAGGCGATGTGCGGCGTGTGTGAGGCTTTTCGCACGGTGAGCTATCAGCTGCGCGATGTGCCGTTTGATGACGGCAGTGGTGTGGTGAAAAATATCATCGCGGGCGTGTGCAAAACCTGCGGCAATGTCGCGGTGATCCCTTATCAGTCTGTGCCTGCCATCCGTAAACAGCTGCAGGTACAACGTAAAGCCGTGGAAACCCGTGTGCCTGCGCACATGATTGATCTGCTGAATCTGGCCAGCGCGGAATTGGGGGCTACCCCTGATTTCGTGCCGTTACTGCTGAAGTATTACATTCATCAGCTGGCCTCAAATCCGGAAGCGGCTATGCGTATGGTCACCATGTTGACCTCTGAACTGGCGACCGGTCTGGCCAATAAGCGTCTCTCGCTGAAAGGGCGTGAGATTGGCAATGATATCGAAAAGCTCAAAAACCTTTCCCAAATCGACAACACCACCGAGCTGCTGAAAGGCGTGGTGCTGATGATTCACCACGATCTTCTGGTCAGTCCGGATAGCCATCGCATCGCACTTTTAAAGAGTTTTGTCGCCACCGTGGCCTGATCTCATTCCCCCCGAAAAAAATCTGATCCCTATCACATAAAGTTCCTCTTCTGTCTGCCGATAACTGTTCCAGATAATTCTCATTTGAAAAGGAACAACATGTTTAACCGTATGAAAGTGGTCACGGGCATCGTGATCTTACTGGTGGTCTTCGGTGCTTTACAGTTGGTATCCGGTGGCCTGTTCTTTAAATCCCTGAAGACAGACAAAGACAATTTCACCACATCACAGCAGATCCGTTTACAGCAGGCAGAATTTAATGCCAGCTGGATTTATCTGCTGCAAACCCGTAACACCCTGAACCGCGCGGGTATCCGGTTCATGCTTGACGCTAACCAGATGGGGAGCGGGGCAACGGTCAAGGAACTGATCGATACGGCGACGAAAGATCTGCAAATCGCCGATCAGCACTTTGCCAACTATCAAAAAATCCCGGTGGATGCCAGCCAGAACCCGCAATACGCGGAAGAGGCTAAAAAGCAATATCAGGTGCTGCACGACGCACTTTCTGAACTGATTGAGTTGATTGGTCTGGGGCGTATCAATGACTTCTTCGAACAACCGACTCAGCAATATCAGGATAACTTCGAAAAAGCGTTCGTCACCTATATCGATCAGAACGATCACCTCTACGACAACGCGGTAAAAATCAGCGACAACTCTTTCCACCACGCCATGTGGATGCTGGGCACAGTGCTGATTGTATTGGCTATTTTCATTGTTCTGGCCTGGGTCGGCGTACAACGCGTTCTGATCCATCCGCTGAAAAATATCGTCGATACCATCCGCAAAATTGCAACTGGTGATCTGACGCACGAAATAGTCGTGAAAAGCCGTAATGAAATCGGCCAGCTTGCCGATAGTCTCAAGTATATGCAGGACGAACTGATCCGCACGGTCTCCGGTGTACGCCACGGCGCTGATGCGATTTACAGCGGCGCGAGCGAAATCTCTGCAGGCAACAGCGATTTGTCTTCACGTACCGAGCAGCAGGCGTCCGCGCTGGAAGAAACCGCAGCCAGCATGGAACAACTGACCGCCACCGTGAAACAGAACGCCGAAAACGCCCGTCAGGCCAGCCAGCTGGCGCTGAGCGCATCGGAAACGGCACAGAAGGGTGGGAAAGTGGTGGCAAACGTGGTCGACACCATGAATGACATCGCCAGCAGCTCGAAGAAAATCACCGACATTACCGGTGTGATTGACGGGATTGCCTTCCAGACCAACATTCTGGCGCTGAACGCCGCCGTTGAAGCCGCGCGCGCAGGTGAGCAGGGCCGTGGATTTGCGGTCGTGGCCGGTGAAGTTCGTACTCTGGCGCAGCGCAGCGCACAGGCAGCAAAAGAAATTAAAGGGCTGATTGATGATTCTGTCAGCCGTATTAATACCGGTTCAGTGCTGGCGGAAAGTGCCGGTGAAACCATGCACGACATGGTCAATGCCGTCACGCGTGTGACTGACATTATGGGCGAAATCACCTCGGCATCGGATGAACAAAGCCGTGGGATCGAGCAGGTCGCACAAGCCATTACTGAAATGGATCGGGTGACACAGCAAAACGCCTCACTGGTGGAAGAATCCGCGTCCGCTTCGGCGGCGCTGGAAGAGCAGGCCAGCCTGCTGACGCAATCCGTGGCGGTCTTTACGCTGAGTCAGACCACAAATAACAACGTGCGCCAGAACCCGGCCTCTTCGGCCAGACTGCCTCTGTTGACTCCGAACCTTTCAGGTTCAAAAGCCGGTACAGGTGGAGCGCAGGGTACAGATTTAACCGAAAATTGGGAAACCTTCTAAGCACGTACATCAACATCGCTACCCAACATAGCCAGGTTTGCAGGAAGGCGGCAAACGAGGAAATCCCGGTGCGCTTACTTCAGTAAGAGATCCGGATGACTGAGAGCAGCCAATGCAACTGCAGACCTGAATATGAAGGGTATTAAGAAATAAGGTGCCGGTCAGGGCTGACACCTAACGAGGTTATCCATGTTTAAGCACATCCGTGTGTCCACCTGCATGTTTTTGTTATTGATAGTGTTCTTTGTAATGCAACTGGTTAACAGCGGATTATCGCTGCAGGCTGCCCACACGGATAAAATGAATTTTGAACAGATATCCAACACCACGGAACAACGCGATGCGCTGAGCCAGACCTGGTCTTATCTGCTGCAAACCCGTAATACCCTGAACCGTGCAGCAACACGTCTGGCGCTCCAGCAACCGCAGGACAACATCACTCAGCTGATAGCGGATGCCAAAAGCAGCCTGAAAAATGCCGAAGATTCTTATGCCGCGTTTCTGGCGCTGCCACGCAGAACCGAAAAAGCCGCAGAACTGACCACCGTGAACAAAGCCAGTTATCAGGCGCTGCATGACATGTTGCAGACGCTGATTAACCTGCTGTCCACCGGTGACATGAATGGCTTCCTGAACGGTCCGGCACAAAAATATCAGGATCAGTTCCAGAAAGATGTCGGCGATTATGTCGCCTACGTGGGCGGACGTTTCCAGCAAGCCAAAGCGCAAACGGCGGCGTCATACCAGAACGTTATGATCAACACCTCGGTGGTGCTGGTATTGCTGATTGCGCTGACCGCGCTGGCGCTGGTTGTCACCCGCCGCATTCTGTTTACGCCGCTGACCGTGATGCGCGGGCACTTTGACCGTATTGGTGCCGGTGATATCTCCGCGCCGATCACGGTAGAAGGGCGCTACGAAATCAAAGTCATGCTGGAAAGCCTGCAACAGATGCAGAAGTCGCTGGCAGACACCGTCCGTACCGTCCGTCACGGGGCTGACACCATGTTCTCCGGTCTGAAAGGCATTGCCGCCGGCAACACTGATTTATCTTCCCGTACCGAGCAACAGGCGTCGGCACTGGAAGAAACCGCAGCCAGCATGGAACAGCTGACCGCTACCGTGAAGCAGAATGCCGAGAACGCCCGTCAGGCGACACAACTGGCGCGTGATGCGTCGAATACAGCCGAAAAAGGCGGCGAACTGACCGGCAATGTGGTGAAAACCATGAATGATATTGCGGGCAGCTCGAAGAAAATCAGCGCGATCACCAGCGTCATTGATGGCATTGCATTCCAGACCAATATTCTGGCACTCAACGCGGCGGTAGAAGCTGCCCGCGCCGGTGAGCAGGGGCGTGGATTTGCGGTGGTCGCCGGTGAAGTGCGCAGTCTGGCACAACGCAGTGCTCAGGCCGCGAAAGAAATTAAAGCCCTGATTGATGAATCTGTCAGCCGTGTCAGCCAGGGTTCAACGCTGGTGGAATCCGCCGGGAATACCATGGATGACATCGTGCGTGCAGTAACCCGTGTCACCGACATTATGGGTGAAATCGCGTCGGCGTCTGACGAACAAAGCCGTGGGATCGAGCAGGTTTCGATTGCCGTGACGCAAATGGATCAGGTTACGCAGCAAAACGCCACGCTGGTTCAGCAGGCTGCTTCTTCCACGCATGCGCTGGAAGTCGAGTCTGAAAATCTGACCCGGGCAGTATCGGTGTTCCGCCTGGCCTCTGCGGACGGAGCGGTTTCACGCCGTGGCCTGCAGGCTCAGGGCGTAACACCTCGCCAGGTGGCGCAACCCGCGTTACTTCCGGCCACCGCGCGTGCGGGTTCGGCAGATAACTGGGAAACCTTCTGACAGGGTCATCTGATGAAAAGTCAGCGGATGAAGAGTAATTGGGTACCCGTAACACCACCTGTCCATTAATGGAGCTGCACCATGAATCAACCAGGCTCGCCAATGAGTGCTGATAACACCTCGATCATGGCACAGATGATCCAGCGTTTACCGCTGTCCGATACCCATTTCCGCCGAATCAGCGAGCTGATCTATCAGCGCGCGGGTATTGTGCTGGCGGATCACAAACGCGAAATGGTCTACAACCGCCTGGTCCGGCGGTTGCGGATCCTCGGGCTTAATGATTTCGGCAGCTATATGGCGCTGCTGGAAAACGACAGTAACAGTCCGGAATGGCAGGCGTTTATCAATGCGCTGACCACTAACCTGACGGCATTTTTCCGCGAAGCGCATCACTTCCCGATCCTGGCGGAGCATGCCCGTTCGCGTCCGAATAATTACAGCGTCTGGAGTACGGCGGCGTCGACCGGCGAAGAGCCGTATTCCATCGCCATGACGCTGAGCGAAGCACTCGGGCCGCGCATGGCAAACTGCCGCATTCAGGCCAGTGACATCGACACGCAGGTGCTTGAGAAAGCCACGGCGGGCGTGTACCGGCTGGAAGAGTTGCGCACGCTCAGCCCGCAGCAGTTGCAGAAATTTTTCCTGAAAGGCACCGGCCCGCACAGTGGTCTGGTGCGTGTGCGTCCCGAACTGGCGCAAATGGTGGCTTTCCAGCAGCTGAATTTGCTGGCAAACCAGTGGCAGCTGAACGGTCCGTTTGATGCAATTTTCTGCCGTAATGTGATGATTTATTTCGATAAAGAAACACAGGAGAAAATTTTACGCCGATTTGTTCCGTTACTTAAACCGGGTGGCCTGATGTTTGCCGGACACTCCGAGAACTTCAGCCAAATCAGCCGGGAATTTTATTTGCGCGGTCAGACCGTCTACGGCCTCGCCAAGGAGAGGTAATGAATAAAATCAGAGTGTTGAGCGTCGATGACTCGGCGTTAATGCGTCAGCTGATGACTGAAATCATCAACAGCCACCCGGATATGGAAATGGTGGCGACCGCGCCGGACCCGCTGGTGGCGCGCGATCTCATCAAAAAATTCAACCCGGATGTGCTGACGCTGGATGTCGAAATGCCGCGCATGGACGGACTGGATTTTCTGGAAAAACTGATGCGCCTGCGCCCGATGCCGGTGGTGATGGTCTCCTCGCTGACCGGTAAAGGCTCGGAGATCACCCTGCGTGCGCTGGAACTGGGGGCGATTGATTTCGTCACCAAACCGCAACTGGGGATCCGCGAAGGCATGCTGGCCTACAGCGAGATGATTGCCGACAAGATCCGCACGGCCTCGAAAGCGCGTCTGAATAAAAGCGTCAACATTGATCAGCCGCGCATTCTCAGCCATACGCCGCTGCTGAGCAGTGAAAAGCTGATTGCCATCGGGTCGTCTACCGGCGGAACCGAAGCCATCCGCCATGTGCTGCAACCGCTGCCGCCGACCTGTCCGGCGCTGATGATCACCCAGCATATGCCACCGGGCTTTACCCGCTCTTTTGCGGACCGTCTGAACAAGTTATGTCAGATCACGGTGAAAGAGGCGGAAGACGGCGAACGTGTACTGCCGGGCCATGCGTATATCGCGCCGGGCGACCGGCATATGGAGCTGGCGCGCAGTGGTGCCAACTATCAGGTTAAGTTGAACGACGGTCCGGCGGTGAACCGCCATCGTCCGTCGGTCGACGTATTATTCCGTTCGGTGGCGCAATTCGCCGGACGCAATGCCGTCGGGGTGATCCTGACGGGAATGGGCAATGACGGAGCCGCCGGCATGCTTGAGATGCACCGCGCAGGGGCTTACACCCTTGCACAAAACGAAGCCAGCTGTGTGGTGTTCGGTATGCCTCGTGAGGCTATCGCCACGGGTGGCGTAAACGAAGTGGTGGATCTCAGCCAAATCAGCCAGCGGATGCTGGCACAAATATCAGCCGGTCAGGCATTACGTATTTAATTTTTCAGCCTTGCGCTGGGTAGCAAACCTTAGGAGTAGATAAAACATGGCCGATCCAAATCTGAGATTTTTGGTAGTAGACGATTTCTCTACCATGCGTCGTATCGTTCGCAACCTGCTGAAAGAGCTGGGCTTCAACAACGTTGAAGAAGCGGAAGACGGTGTCGATGCACTGAACAAACTGCGTGCCGGAGGTTTTGACTTCGTGGTATCCGACTGGAACATGCCTAACATGGACGGTCTGGATCTGCTGAAAACCATCCGTGCTGACGGCGCACTGTCCAAACTGCCGGTGCTGATGGTGACGGCAGAGGCGAAGAAAGAAAACATCGTTGCCGCCGCACAGGCCGGGGCCAGTGGCTATGTTGTGAAACCTTTCACCGCCGCCACGCTGGAAGAAAAGCTGGGCAAAATCTTCGAAAAACTGGGCATGTAGGAGTACATATATGGCAGAGATACCAATGCCTGCAAATGATGCAGCCACCGCGGGCGATATTATCGCCCGCATTGGGCAACTGACCCGTATGTTGCGTGACAGTATGCGTGAACTTGGCCTGGATCAGGCCATTGCTCAGGCGGCAGAAGCGATCCCGGATGCCCGGGATCGTCTGGACTACGTGGTGACCATGACGGCTCAGGCGGCTGAACGCGCCCTGAACTGCGTCGAGGCCGCACAGCCACGCCAGAACAAACTGGAGTCGGGTGCCAAAAAACTCGACAAGCGCTGGGACGAGTGGTTTGAAAATCCGATTGAATTATCGGATGCCCGCGAACTGGTCACGGACACCCGCAGCTACCTGAAAGAAATCCCTGAGCACACCAGCTTCACCAATGCTCAGTTGATGGAAATCATGATGGCGCAGGACTTCCAGGATCTGACCGGTCAGGTCATCAAACGCATGATGACCGTGGTACAGGAAATTGAAAATCAGCTGTTAATGGTGCTGATGGAAAACATTCCTGAACAACAGGTTAAAGCCAAGCGCGAAAATGACAGTCTGCTGAACGGCCCGCAACTCGACGCCAACGGCGTCGGTGTGGTGGCTTCGCAAGAACAGGTTGATGATCTGCTGGATTCATTAGGTTTCTGATGAAGAACGTGTTGTGCCCATCCGTTTCCTGCGAAAGGAGGCGGATGGGATGTTGGCTCCCTTTGCTGTATTTTCCTTCCTAAGTCCCCGCAAAAGCGTTACGTCACGCTTAACTCCAATATTTTTTAAAATATTTTGCCCTTCGGGGATCCGGTATTCTTAATATTATCCGGGAAATATCCTGCATCATAAATAAGGCAGATCTGGCATCGGGCACGGCTGAATTTATCCGATGCGCTTTATCTTAATTTTATATCAGAAAACTCCTGTGACATAGGTAATGGAACGGTTGATTTTGCTCGTTTTATGTCATTTCAGGTGTATTGCCCAATTAAAAAACCGCCGCTACAATGCGCCGCATCCGACAATGAAAGCCTGAATGTTTCTGTTCTGGGTAATTATTTCGGAGCACAGGAGGACGTGTTTTATCATGTTTTTCTGTGCGGGGATTCACTGGAAACAGGTCAGTGAATAATATCCCCAAACTATTTTTATATTAACTCTGACTAAATAAGGATATCACAGATGAAAAAGATCAACATGAATGAAGCAAGCGCAATTGTTGGCGGTACCACGACTTGCGTAAACAGCTTTGAATTAAACCTGGTGGGTGATGCAACCGTTTGTAATGCAGTGAAAACTTGTACTGACAAAAATGGTGTTGTGACTAAAACCTTCACCGCTGCAGCCATCATCAACTGCGGTAACGTAGGCTGAGAAACATTTGTTTCTTATTAAATCAGACTAAATAGTTTTACTGTTTATCTGACAGGGCGTTGTATTACCTTTACAACGCCCGCCTGATATTTCCCCGGTGAGCGTCGCGTATTATTATTTCAGGATGAAAAGCCTCCCATGAAAAAAAGAATTCTGCCCATTCTGGCGTATACCGTTTTTGTCGCAGTTATTTCAGCGCTGATTACGACAGCCTGGATCCATTACCTTGTACGCAACCAAACCAGCGATGACGGACAACAGGTTCTGACGTCGCTGTCGGCGGATAAATTAGCCAAAAGTCCGATTACGGATGGGCAAGATATTATTGAAATCTTCTCATACGGTTGTCATTACTGTGCATTAAACGAAAAGAATGTTGAGGCGCTGGAAAAACGTATGCCAGCGGGCAAGAAACTGGTTCGTCTGCACTTCAGCCTGGATAATCAGGGCGGACTGGCGCGCTTTGCACCGGTATTTGCCACATTGCAGGTGATGGGCATTGAAGAAGCCCACCGTGAAAGCGCCTATGACGCGGTCATGAAAAATCACATTGATTTAGGTGATCCGGCAAAACGAGATGCGTGGCTGGCAGAGAATAAGATTGATGTCGATGAATACCATAAAGTCAGTCAGTCGGCAGAAGTCAAAGACCTGCTCGATTATATGACCCGCGTTTCACAGTATTACGACATTAATGCGACCCCGACCTTTATTGTGGCCAAAAAATGGGTAGCGATTCAGGATCGTGATTTTCCGTCATTCTCTGACAAATTACTTTCTATTTTGAAGAATGATCAGGCGCCGGAGAAATAATGAAATTCGTTGCCCTGTGGTGCGCGCTGTTTTGGAAAAACCTCACCGTCAGATGTCAGTGGTTTTTGTATAAACTCCGGCTTACTGGCTACAGGGCGCATTGTTTATTATTCCGGCACATGCATTATCGCGTTATTTTTGCTTTGTCCCACGTCAGCCGCTATTTAGGGCTGACAGGCCGCGATGTGAAATTACGGGCGGCGGTTGCGCAGTCTAACCGTCAGTGTCTGATGAATGACAATAAGAAATTTGATTATATCTGGCTGACCCAGCGGCGACAGCTGCTGATTCAGGCGGTGACCTACGGACAGAATCGCCGTGCATTACGTGAGCTGGCCGACTGCTCGGCCCGGCTCAATGCGGTGGTCGAGCCGCTGCAACGCGCCGGTCAGCCGGTGATCCTCGCGCCACTACACATGGTGTCGGACGTACTCAGTACCATGGTCGGTGCCGCGGCGTTTCCGGGTAAAGCAACGGTCATTACCTCGCGCAGCGCGGATGCACATTCCGCAGCGGAACGGCAACTGGGTGGCGTCGATCTGACCTATTGTTCAATACATGAAGATAATAAAAATATTGCCGGGAATCTGATGACGTCGGTCATGGAGGCCGCCGATAACCAGCGGAATATTATTTTATTCCCGGATATCACGCCTGATTTCACGCAGTTCGCCAGTAAAGACAAAGCTGAAAAATTATCCTGCCGGATATTTGGTCGTCCCGCCAGTTTACACAGCGGTATTATCCGGCTGGCACGAATGATGTCTGCGAAGGTGATTTTTTATCATCTTTATTATGACAAAGGTTTGAATATCGTTATTCATGACCCGGTCGGTGCTAAAGAATTAAAAGAAAAAATGCCGCACATTATTGAACAAAGTATTCGTGAACACTCAACCGACTGGATGCTGTGGCATTCGCATTCGTTATTTTTTATTAATGAATGAAAACCCATCCGCAACAGCGCAGCGATATTACTGAAAAGAACAGGGCGTTTTAAGGTATCGATTATGGATAATATTATTCCTAAGCTGGTTTATCAGGCAGAAAAGAACGAATGCGCGCTGGCCTGTGTTTCTATGCTGGCGGAAACTCAGGGCATCAGCGCACCGCTTGAAGCGTTACGCGAACGTTTCCCGACATCGTCCCACGGCACCGCGCTGTCGACCCTGTGCGACATCTTATCTGAGCTGGCGATCCCGGCGTATCCGGTGGCGTTTGATTTCGATGAGCTGGCAGAACTGCCATTACCGGCCATTTTGCACTACGGTGCCAGTCACTATGTCCTGCTGGCCTATCGTCAGGGCAGCTATGTCTGCGTGATGAATCCGGCGATTGGCGAACAGCTTCTGCCGGTTGCCGCGCTCAAATCTGAAATCAGCGGTTACGCGGTGGTGCTCGATCAGGAGGCGCCGCGCACTGCGCAGACAGCAGAAAAACAACCGCGCACGCGTCGTTTCCGTGCGCTCGAATGCATGAGCCTGAAACAAACGGCGGCGATCCCCGGTATTTACAAGCTGATGTTGCTGGCATTTCTGGTGTCACTGACCTTGTTCATCATGCCGGTAATGGTCAGCTCGGCAATCAACAACGTTTTCTCTTCCGGCGGCAAAACCGAATTCCCGTATTTCTATTATCTGCTGGCCTTCGTGGTCTCTACGCTGCTGGCGTTTATTGTGCGCAGCGTGACCGAGCGGTTTATCAAACGTTTTGTCGTGATGCAAAGCGTCAGCGGTTTTGCCCGGTTGCTGAACAACACGCTTTCGTTCTTTGAGAAGCGCAGCCCCGGCGAAATCTACAGCCGTTTCTCCAGCTGGCAGATGGCGGCGGCGCAAAAAATCGAGCTGGATAACGGCCTGCGTGTGGACTGGGTGGTCGGTGTGATTGCGCTGGCAGTGATGTGCTATATCAGCCCGTTGCTGGCCGGCATTTCCGCCATCGGCGTCACGCTGATGGGGCTGGTCAGCGTCTGGGCGATTTTCCGCGACCGCCATTACACCCAGCAGATTCAGGTAAAGAGTGCAGAACAAAGCGACTTCCTGCTGGAAACGATTCAGGGTTTCGCCACGCTCAAATCCGCCGGGCTGAACAGCCAGCGTCAGGCGGCATTCGCCGGATATGCGCTGTCGCTGTTTGACTGCCGCCAGAAACAGAAAGTGTACGAGCAGGTGAAAAGCAGTCTGTATCAGCTGATTGGCAGCCTCGAGATGGTGTTCTTTATGCTGCTGGCGCTGCCGTTGCTGAAAGATAACCGGATTTCACTGGGTGAATTCTTCGCCTACAGCTTTGTGCGCCAGATTTTTACCGCTTACATCACGCAGATTTTCTTCTCTGTGCTGCAAAAGAACCAGCTGCACGTGATTGATACCCGCGCCGCCGATCTGTTCCCGCCGGTCAGGGAAGAGGCCGCCGGTGACGTGCTGCCGCCTGTCCGCTTCAGCCAGCAGCTCAGCTACCGGGCACTTCAGTTTGCTTACGATCCCGGTAAACCGGTGCTGGATCACGTGTCGCTGACGGTGCGTCAGGGCGAAACGCTGGCGATTGTCGGTGAGTCGGGCGCGGGGAAAAGTACGCTGCTGAAAGTCATTACAGGGCTTATCGAGCCTCAGGGCGGAGAAATCCTGGCCGACGGACACCCGGTCAGCAGCCGTCAGGCACAGAAGCTGTTCTTCCTGCAAAGTCAGGAGGACATCCTGTTCAATACCAGCGTTCTGCAAAACATCACGCTGTTTGATCGTGAACACGACGCGCAAAAACAGCTGCGTATCGATAAGTCGCTGCGCGGGCTGAACCTGACGGAGGTGATCGACCGTCTGCCAGGCAAACAAAACGCGCTGATCCGTGAAAGCCATCCCGCGCTGTCGCTGGGGCAACGCCAGCGTCTGATGCTGGCGCGTGCGATGTACAGCGATTGTCCGGTGATGGTGCTGGATGAGCCGACGGCCAATCTCGATGAAGAAACGGCGCAGCAGGTGATGCAAACCCTGATCAGCCATTGCCGTGAATACGGGAAAACCCTGATCACCGTGACGCACAGTGAAACCGCGCTGTCCCTGTTTGACCGGGTCTGTGTGATGAGAAATGGCCGCGTAGCGGCGACAACGGGGGCTGTGATTTCCGTTATCACTCCGCAGGGAGAACCGGCGTGAGTAACTCAGTCAGACACATCGCCGCCGGACGCCGCAAGGTCATTTATACGCTGATCATTGTGTTGTTGATCCTGCTGGCCGGGGCTGCGTACGGCATACACCGCATGATGTCCGGCACCGCCGCGCCGCAGGTTTCGCAGGCTATCGGCCGCGGGGATATCGAAAAAACCGTACTGGCGACCGGTATCCTCAAGCCTTCCGCGCAGGTCAACGTCGGTGCGCAGGTCAACGGTCAGTTGAAAAAACTGTATGTCCGTGCGGGCGATCGCGTTACCAAAGGCCAGTTACTGGCGGAAATCGACCCGACTCTGCAACAGAGCGAACTGCGCAAATCCGAGGCGGAACTCGACAGTGCCGTGGCGCAAAAACAGGCGTCGCTGTACACGCTCAGGCAATATCAGCTGGAGCTGAAACGTCAGTTACAGATGGATCGCGACGGCTCAGGCACCAAAAGTAATCTCGAGCAGGCGCAGGCTAAAGTCGATACCCAGAAAGCGCAAATCAAAGTCAACGAAGCGCAGATTGTGCAGGCGCAGATGGCGCTGGAAACAGCGAAAGCCAATCTGGGTTATACGCGGATCCTCGCACCGGTGGACGGACAGGTGCTGGGCATCGTCACCAAAGAAGGGCAAACCGTGGTCTCCTCGCAGACCGCGCCGACCATTCTGGTGCTCGCCAACGTCGATACCATGACCGTGCAAACCCGTATCTCAGAAACCGACATCCTGAAAGTGCATCCCGGCCAGCCGCTGTGGTTTTACGTGGTCGCCGATCCCAAACATCGTTATCAGAGCGTCATGGGCACCTTGCAGGACGCGCCAAACGACGCCTTACAGGATGAAAGCACCAGCAGCCAGACTCAACAACCTTCTGCCGTCTATTACAACGGCGTGTTCAGCGTGCCGAACCCCGGTCATTTGCTGCGCACCTCAATGACCGCGCAGGTCTTTATCATCACCGAACAGGCTAAAAATGTGCTGCGTCTGCCGGTGATGGCGCTGGGTCAGCCACTGGGCGATGACCGGTATCAGGTGCAGGTGGTGAACGGCGATAAGACCGAACCACGGGTGATCCGTGCGGGCATCAATGACCGTCAGTTTGTCGAAGTGAAAGACGGGTTGCGCGAAGGTGAGCAGGTGGTGGTGATGCAAAATGAGGCTGTGACGGCAAATGGCTAATTCTCCGGTCATCGAACTTTCGCATATCTCCCGCCGTTTTGGTGAGGGCAACGCTGCCGTCACGGTGCTCAAAGACATTTCCCTGCGCGTCAATGCCGGGGAAATGCTGGCGATTATCGGCGCGTCCGGTTCGGGTAAATCGACGCTGATGAACATTCTCGGTTGTCTGGATAAGCCGTCGGAAGGCGAAATGCGCATTATGGATGTGCCTGCGCATGTGGCGACCAGCGAACAACTGGCGCAATTGCGCAGCCAGTATCTGGGCTTTATTTTTCAGCGCTATCACCTGATGCCGTATCTCACGGCCCTCGAAAACGTCACCATTCCGGCGCTGTATACCAACATGCCCGCGGCGGCGCGTCAGGCGCGGGCGGAACATTTGCTTAACCGGTTAGGCCTTGGCAACCGCATGAATTACCGGCCTGCGCAGCTTTCCGGCGGGCAACAGCAACGCGTCAGCATTGCGCGGGCACTGATGAACGGTGCGCCGGTGATCCTCGCCGATGAACCGACCGGCGCGCTCGACAGCACCAGCGGTCAGGAGCTGATGGCGATTTTGCATGGCCTGCATCAGGCGGGGCATACGCTGATTATCGTCACCCACGACCGCAGCATTGCCGAACAGTGCCAGCGTATTGTCGAAATCCACGACGGCGAGATTGTCGCGGATCGCATCAATCCGGTGATGCAGCAGGGCAAATCTCAGGGGTTACCGGCCATTGCCGCCACCGGACGCACGCCGCTGTGGCAGAGCCTGAAAGAAGCGGTGCGCATGGCGTGGCGTTCCCTGCTCGGGCACCGGATCCGCGCTTTTCTTTCCATGCTCGGCATCATTATCGGCATCTCTTCGGTGGTGTCCTCAATGGCGGTGGGCGAGGGCGCGCGGCAGAGCATTCTCAGCCAGATAAGCCAGCTTGGTACCAGCACCATCGAAATTCAGCCCGGTCTGGGCTGGGATAAACCGCGTCCTGATTTTGAACGTTCCCTGACGCTGGAAGACGTGGATTTGCTTGGCAGGCAGCCATACATCGACAGCCTGTCGCCGGTGGTGAGCAAAACCGTCATGGCGATCCGTGGCGGTAAGCAGGTGCTGGTGTCGTTGTCGGGCGTCAGTAACGGATTCTTCCGTGTGCAGGGGCTGAATTTTATAGCCGGAAACCGTTTTACGCCCCGCGATCTCGACGACCGCGAACCGGTGGTGATCATCGACCCGAATGTGCGCAGCACGCTGTTTCCCGGACAGGATCCGCTGGGCGAAATTATCCAGCTTTCCGGCGTGCCTTACCGGGTGATCGGCGTGGCGGATAAAAAAGGGCCGAAGTACATCGGCGAGCAGCTCGGCGCGTGGATCCCTTACACCTCGCTGCTCGAGCGCATGTCGGGGGATACGCCGCTGCAATCCATCACCCTGCGCATTGCCGACGGTTACCCGACGGATGTCGCCCAGCGCAACGTCGAACAACTGCTGGATGCGTCGCATGGCAAACGCGATTTCTTCACCATGACCAATGATCAGCTGACGAAAACCATCCGTAAAACGTCGGAATCCATGACGTTACTGATCACCGCAATTGCCGGAATTTCGCTGCTGGTGGGCGGTGTGGGCGTGATGAACATCATGCTGGTGTCGGTGACGGAAAGAACGCACGAGATTGGCATTCGTCTGTCGGTTGGCGCACGTCCGGCGGACATCATGCGTCAGTTCCTGATTGAGGCGGTGGTGATTTGTACCCTCGGCGGTCTGACCGGCATTGTCGGATCCGGCGTGGCGGGGCTGATTTTTTCTCAGGTTACGCAGGAATTCACCATGATTTTCACCTGGCCGCCGATCCTTTTAGCCTGCGGTTTCTCGGCGCTTATCGGGCTCGGCTTCGGCTTTTTCCCGGCACGCAACGCCGCGCGTTTGCATCCGACAGAGGCGCTGGCACGCGAATGAACAAACTGAATTTACTCTCAATGGCGGTGATGACGTTACTGCTGACCGGCTGTGGTCAGGCGCTGAAAAGCGAATACCAGCGGCCGATGCTGTCAGTTCCGCCAACCTGGCGCGTGCAGGATACCGGCGAAGGCGTGGCGAAATTTTCTCCGCACTGGTGGGATAACTTTGATGACCCGCAGTTGTCACGGCTGATTGTTTCCGCATTGCAAAGCAATAACGATCTGGCGCTGGCGGGCATTAAACTGCGGCAGGCGCTGCTGACGGCGGGACTCTCAGATCTGAATCAGACCCCTGATTTCTCCGCCAGTGCATCGGCCAGCAACACCAAAAATATGCGCCGCGACACCACGCCGGTCGAAAGTTACGCAAACTCACTGTCGGCCTCTTATGAGCTGGATCTGTGGGGAAAACTGGCGCGCACCCGTGAGCAGTCCGACTGGCTGGCAAAAGCCTCGGAACAGGATTTGCAGGCCACGGCGCTGACGCTCATTGGCACGACTTCACAGCTTTACTGGCAGATTGCCAGCCTCAATCAGCAGATCAGTAATTTGCAGCAAAGCCTGGCGATTGCCCGGGAAACGCAGGTGATGGTGACCTCGCGCTGGAAGGCCGGTGATCTCGGTCAGCTGGATTATTTGCAGGCACAGCAAACGGTTTTGAGCCGCGAAAACAACCTGCGCGATTTGTATCAACAGCGCGATGAAAACCGTAATGCACTGGCGATTTTACTCAGCCGCCCGCCGGGGCAATACCCTGCGGAGCGTCAGTCGCTGGATATTCATCAGAGCGTGCCGGTGGCGCAGCGTTTACCGCTTGACGTGATCGCCAGAAGGCCAGATGTACAGTCGGCTGAACTGAATCTGCGTGCGGCGCTGGCCGGTTCGGACGTCGCCCGGCTGAGCTTTTATCCGTCGCTGACGCTCAATGCGTCGCTGAATGCCGGGGCTTCGGTGTTTCAGCAATGGTTCAGCAATCCGGCCAGAACGCTCGGTTCTGCGCTCGACCTGCCGTTTATCGAATGGAACAAAGTGCGGCTGACCGTTGAACAATCCGGTCTGGATGTGCAAACCGCGGCGATTCAGTTCCGCAGCGCGTCCTACAGCGCGTTGCAGGATATCGACAATGCCATGTCGCAGCGCCTGACCTATCAGCAGGAAAAACAGCGACAGCTGCAAGATCTGGCATTAAGTCAGCAGCGGCTGGCACTGGTGGAAAGCCAGTATCGCCACGGTTCGGTGGTGTATCAGACGCTGCTCGACGCGCAGAACACCTTGCTGGACAGCCAGAACACGCTGGTCACCACGCAATATAACTATCTGTATTCCACGATGAAACTCTGGCTGGCGCTGGGTGGCGGGGAAGACAACACATTGAGTCAACAAGGATAAAGCATGCAAAAGGATGTTTTACAGACGGCTGATACGCCGCGTCGGGTGGTCGTGACCGGTTATGGGGCGGTGACCCCGCTGGGGGTGAACTCCGCCGAAAGCTGGGCCGCGATCATGGATTACACCCCCGGCTACCGCTACTGCGACAAATCAGCTGCGGGGATTAAATCCCGTTTTTACGGCCTGATTGATCATGAACCTTCGCTCAAAGGCGTGCCTGCGGCAATCCGTCGCCGCCTGCCGCGTTATGCACGGCTGACGCTGGCGTCTGCGCGGGAAGCCATGCAGATGGCGTTTGGCGATGACAAACCGGAGCAACATTACGATTTGCGCGACTGCGGCGTCATTATGGGCACCGGCTGGGCGGGGCAGGATGAAACTCAGCTGCATTACGAAGACTATCTGCGTACCGGTATGGGATCTCCTTTTGGCTGCTTTTTCTCCATGCCGAATTCCGCCACGGCGGCAGTCAGTTTGCTGTGGGGATTGCGTGGCTATCAGAACACGCCGGTGGCGGCCTGTGCGACCGGAACCATGGCGGTCGGCGACGCTTTCGAACTGATCCGCAATGGCCGGGCCGGCATGATGCTGGCGGGCGCGGGAGAATCACTGCGTTCTGATTCGGCGGTATGGAATATTGACGTGCTGGGCGCGCTGGCCAGTGAACAGGAGGAGATCACCCGCGCCTGTTGCCCGTTCAGCCTGCATCGCAACGGTTTTGTGCTCAGCGAAGGTGCGGCGGTGCTGTGTCTGGAAGAACGGGAATCGGCCCTGGCGCGCGGCGCAAACATTCTCGGTGAGATCCTGGGTTACGGCAATTTCTCGGATGCCTTTGATTTTACCGCACCGGCTGAAGACAAAATTGCGCGGGTGCAAACTATCCGCCATGCGCTGGCGCAGGCCGGTATTGCCGCCAGCGATCTGGATTATATCAATGCACACGGCACCTCTACGCCGCTCAACGATCTCAACGAAACTGAAGCGATCAAGATTGCGCTGGGCGAAACGGCGGCTTACGCCACGCCGTGCTCCAGCACCAAATCCTATACCGGACATCTGATCGCGGCGGCAGGCAGTTTTGAATCCATCGTCTGCCTGCAGGCGCTTGCGCATCAGATCATGCCCGCGACCTGCCATCTCGATGCGCCCGATCCGGCGTGCGATCTGGATTACGTCGCCAACGTGCATCGCCCGGCGGTACTGAACACCACGCTGAATCTGAGTTTCGGTTTCGGCGGGGCGAACGCCGCGCTGGTGATCGGAAGGGGGAAATAATGCTGGCGGGTGACACTCTGCGTTACAGCCTGTCGGATGCCGAACGCTGGGCGGCATTTTCCGGTGATTACAATCCGATCCATTTTGACGCGGCTGAGGCGCGGCGTCTTGGTCTGACCGGATTATGCGTTCACGGAATGCGCGCAATGCTGGATATGAAACTGGTACTGACTACTTCGCAGGAAAAGCATGGGTTAACGGCAGACGGACTGATGTTCACCAGCCGTCTGCGCGAACCGGTGTTGTGCGACACGCCGTATCAGCTGCCGGTGCGCGAAACGCTGCGTGATGACGGGGTGCAGCTGAGCGCAAGCTTGCGTCATGCACAGACACAGCAGGCCAGCATCAGCAGCAAACTGACACCGACGAAGGCACTGGTGCTGTCGCCGCACACGCCGGGGAATACGCTGGCCGCGCAGGAACTGGCAACGCTGCATACTCAGTTTCTGGCTGTCGGCAGCCCGGTGGTGCCGGCGTGGAGCTTTCTCGACGCGGTGCTGTTTCGCCAGATGGTGAATGCCCCGCAGACGCTGGAAACCGTGCACAGTCTTTTACCGTCGCTTCAGGCGACCCGCCTGAGTGACGTTTTTACTCTGGTACAGGTGGTGCAGACGCATCATGAAACGCATTTTTCCCCGCGATTACTGACGCAGACAGGGCAGGGACAGCGTTTCGGCGCGATAGATTACGCCATCCGGCCGACGCTGGTTATGGGCGAAAAACAGCGCGGGCTGGTGCTGCTGGCAGGCATTCAGGCATGGCAGGCCGGTGAACCGCTGATGTCCGTCGCGGTCACGCTGAAAACCGGACCGCTGACGGAATAGCACACTGATTTTTTCATAATAAACAAAGACAACTGACTCACTTAAAGGAATAAAACATGGCGAATTATGATGAGGTTTACAGCAAGGTTTGCGAGATGCTGTGTGACGCGAAGGATCTGGAGCAGGAAGATCTCATCCCGGACATGCCGTTGTATCAGCTCAAACTCGACAGCCTGGATTACGTTGAACTGATGGTGCTGGCGAAGAAAGAGTTTGGCGTCACCATCGAGGCTGATTTGTTCGTCGATAACGTCAACATTACGCTGCGTGAGCTGTGCCAGTATCTCAGCGAAAAAGCCACTAAGCCATGAATGACGTCATGGGAAATCAATGGATTCTGGTCACCGGTGGCAGCCGGGGGATCGGACGCGCCGCCGTGCAGCGTCTGGCGAAAGAATGGAATGTGGTGTTTACCTGGTGTCAGGGCGAAAGCGCCGCCCGCGAGGTGGAACTGGCCTGCGTGGGGTTGCCCGGCCGGGTCGAAAGCCATCAGTGCGACGGGCGTGATGAGCAGGCGGTTACGCGTCTGGCCACTGACCTGCTGGCAAGCTACGGCGCGCCGCACGCCATGGTACACAATGCGGGTATCACGCTTGATGCGCTGCATATTCACCAGAATGCGGATAACTGGCGCAACGTCATGGACACCAATTTAAACGCCATTTTCTCATGGAACAGCCAGTTACTCGAACCGATGATGATGCAGGGCGGGGGTTCGGTGGTAATGATGTCGTCGGTGACCGGCATAAAGGGTAACAGTGGCCAGAGCGCTTATGCGGCGAGCAAGGCTGCGATGATCGGCCTGGCGCGGACGTTATCGGTTGAACTGGGGCGCTTTAACGTCCGGGTTAACTGCCTGCTGCCTGGCTATATCGACACCGAAATCCTCGCGGATATGCCTAAAGACAAGCTGGTTGCACTGCGTAAAACCATTCCGATGAAACGTTTCGGAAAGGTGGACGAAGTGGCAGGCGCGGTGGCGTGGCTGGTCGGTGAAGACAGCAGGTACATGACCGGACAATCTCTCATTCTGGACGGTGGTCTTTCCGCCTGATCCCCCCCTTATCGTCTGCCTGACCCAAACAGGACGCATTGCGTCCTGTTTTTTTATTTTCGCACTGTCTCAGGTTCTTCCTGCTTTGCCTGTCCCCGAACATAGCCGGTATAAAAACGACTTTTGGCGACCAGATCACCGTATATTTGGCACAACGTTCGGATGTTCTGCTTTTCCCCTGAAATAAACTCCCCGCCCGCGATAAAAATGCTTAAAAAGCCTCAGAAATTTCCTTGTAAAAAATTCCGGCCACAGGCAGGATAAAACGCCTCCGAAGTACCGAAAATGAGAGAGTATTAAAGGGTAAACGCGAAAAAATGCCCTGCTGATTGTCACGGTCGCGACAGGTTAAATATAATTCACAACAGTTTAAAAGGGTGAATTATTTTAAATTACGCCTCCGTTGTGGCGAATATGATATAAACTTAATTGTCAGTGCTGATAAGCATAATGCGTTGGTTTTTATTTTATTTGATGACGTTGGGTTTAGGACGTATATTGAAAATGAGTGAATTAACTTTACAGGCATCACTTTAAGGAGGGCTTTAAACACACAGGGTTATTAAAACCCCTGTTATTAAACGACGAATTAATGAACCGCTGTGCAGCAGGCGATCACTAATTCCATTTTCGGAAAGTGTTGAATGATGAGTGCCACTGAAATCAATACTTATCCGGGACGACATGAACATGAAGAGGCACTATGAAAAATCGTAAATACCTGACTCCGTCTGAGGTTGAGAAACTGCTCGAGGCGACGTTGCGCGGAAGGCACGCAGAACGGGATTATTGCCTGATCTGGATGTGTTTTATCCACGGTTGCCGGGTCAGCGAAATCAGTAGCTGGCGGCTCTCGGATATCGACATGGAAGGCAATAATATCTATATCCACCGGTTAAAAAATGGCTTCTCTACCGTTCATCCTCTCTATATGCGGGAAAGGAAATCGTTAATGCTCTGGATGAATAAAAGAAAGCAATACCGTGGTGCAGATTCAGACTGGTTGTTTCTTTCTAACCGTGGTTCTAAATTATCACGGCAGCGCATTTACTGGTTAATTAGAAATTATAGTCAGGCCGCTAATCTGACTATTAATGCCCATCCGCATATGTTAAGACACGGCTGTGGTTTTGCGCTGGCAGACAGAGGGATTGATACCCGCTTAATTCAGGACTATTTAGGTCATCGTAATATTCAGAATACGGTTTTATATACGGCGAGTAACGCCAAAAGATTTAAAGAAGTCTGGTAGTTAACCTGTAATTAATTGTTTCAATGGAGTCATTTTGAACTAAATTGGAGCATACTCTAATCAGCCGGTAAATTTCTGTCAATACTGAATGCACCCCTCCGCAGAAGTTTATTAAAATCATATCAAATTCAGTTGCTTACACATTTATTTGTTATTTCAGCACACCAGAAGCCTCTCGGTTTTTTCTTATATCCACTTCCCTTGATTTCCCGTGTCATTCTCACTCCGCCTGCCAATACGTTAGTTAAATCTCACAAAGTTCTCATATAAAAGCAGTAAACTCCGCACAATGTCATCTATTTAGCATAATAAACCAAAGGAGTCACTTTAGTTCAAAATGAATCGTTTGGGTTTCGGGGTTAAACCCGTCCGGCGGCTTATTAAGTGGGGTGGAACCTCATGAACTAAATAAAGGAATGACAGATGGTTTTGTCAAAACTAATTCGGACACCGGGAAAGGTGTTTCGATGTGCATTATGTTAATAGGAAAAATTTCGTGAAAAAGAATCTTCTTGCTGTTGCCCTGATCGCGTCTTCTGTATTCGCTTCTTCTGCTTTTGCAGCAGATGGCGCCGTTAACTTTACCGGCACTATCACAGATGCGGCTTGTACGATCGATACTGCTTCTCAAAACCAGGATGTCTTCCTGGGTAATATCGCCCGTACCGCGTTCCCTGTGGCGGGTTCACTGGCCGCTGCCAAAAAATTCACTTTAGTTCTGACCGACTGCCCTGACACCGTGACCGGTGCGACCGTGCGTTTCGACGGTACTCAGGTTTCTGGTGACAACACCGTGCTGGCACTGACTGCCGGTGACAGCACTGCCTCAGGCGTGGGTATTCAGATTTCTGACAACCAGAACAAAGTGGTTCCGTTGTACGAAGACTCCTCTGTTTATCCGCTGGTCAGCACTGGTCCTAACAACCTGGACTTCAGCGCCCGTTACATCTCCCTGACTGACGCTGTCACCGTGGGTGATGCAAACGGCGTGACTCAGTTCACCGTGGTTTATCAATAAGCCTTTTGATTCGCTTCAGTTGAATTAAGTCAGACCAGGGGAGTGTATCCCCCTGGTCTATTTGAATGGTTAAGACAGGCAGGAACACCATGAAAACATGGCGCGCTACAGCGGTGGCAGCATTATTAATGACCTTTGGCATGGCCGCACAAGCGGGTGTCGTGGTCGGCGGCACGCGTCTCATCTATGACGGCGGCAAGAAAGAATCCTCCATCAATATCAGTAACCCCGATAAAACGCCGTATCTGATCCAGTCCTGGGTGGATGGCGATGAAAACGGCAAAACAGCACCGGCAGACAAAGCGCCGTTTATCGTGACGCCACCTTTATTCCGCCTTGACGGTAATCAGCAAAACATTCTGCGCGTTGTGCGTGCGGGCGGTGATTTGCCTGAGACCAAAGAGTCGCTGTACTGGCTGAACATCAAATCGATTCCTTCCGCTGAGAAGCGGGAAAACACCCTGCAGATTGCCGTGAAGACGCGCATTAAGCTGATTTTTCGCCCGTCTGGCGTGAAAAGTACCCTGGACGAGTCCGCTAAAACGCTGACATGGAAACGCACCGGTAACCACATTCAGGTGACCAATCCGTCAGCGCATTACATCACATTCTTCAACGTGAAAATCAATGGCAGCGCGATGAAGAACGTCACCATGGTCGCACCGCAGTCTGACGCCAGTTTTGACTTACCGTCCGGCGTCACCGGCGGCTCATTGAGCTGGCAATTCATCAATGATTACGGCGGCACCAGCACACCTTTTATTGCCAGTCTCTGACCTGAATTCATAACCAGCAGAAGTCTGTCACGGCGGTAAACAAGGAAGGCGAGGGAGAAGCGCCAGAAATTCTGGCTGCGTTGCAACATGGAATTAACACAATGAAGAACAAAACGAAAAGTCATAATTCGACCGGCTTTACGCGTTCCCGGCTTGCCTGGCTGGTGTCGTGCCAGATAGCCATGTTAACGGGCGGAACACATCTGGCCAGCGCAGCGGAATATTTCAACCCGGCCTTACTGGAAATCGATAATCCTGCACAGGGTAATGCCGATCTGTCGATTTTCGAAGACGGGGATTTACAGCCGCCAGGCACTTATCGTGTTGATATTTATCTGAATGGATCAGAGGTCGATACCCGCGACGTAAAATTTACCCTTACGACGGATGCGGCGGGTAAGCAAAGCCTGCAACCCTGCCTGAGCGGCGAACTGCTGCGGGATATGGGCGTGAAGATTGGCATGTTCCCCGGCATCCAGGCGACAGACGAGTGTGCCAATTTCACCGGTGCGATAGCGCAGTCTTCTGCGGCTTTCCGCTTCGATCAGCAACGGCTGGATCTGAGCATTCCCCAGGCGGCGCTGAATTCGCAGGCGCGCGGTTACGTGTCTCCGGACAAATGGGATCCGGGCATTCCGGCTTTGCTGATGAACTACAGCTTCAGCGGCGCGAACACCGAAGCTCGGGAAAACGACACGCGAAACAGCAATACCTATTACCTGAACCTGCGTTCAGGGGCGAATCTGGGTGTCTGGCGTTTGCGTAACTATTCCACCTGGAACCGCGACAGCAAAGGCACTGACCACTGGGATTCCATCAACACCTATTTGCAACGTGACATTCAGATGCTGCGGAGCCAGCTGACGTTGGGCGACAGTAACTCGCCGACCGAAGTGTTCGATACCGTCCCGTTTCGCGGTTTACAGCTGGCCTCCGACGACGACATGTTGCCGGACAGCATGAAAGGCTATTCGCCGGTGGTGCGTGGCATTGCCAACAGTAATGCGCAGGTGACCATCCGCCAGAACGGCTATGTCATCTACCAGAGTTACGTGCCTGCCGGGCCGTTCGCTATTTCTGACCTCTATCCGACAGCAGGCAGTGGCGACCTGAATGTGACGATCAAAGAAGCCGATGGCAGTGAGCGAAATATGGTGGTGCCTTTCGCGTCGGTGCCGGTGCTTCAGCGCGAAGGACATCTGAAATACAGCTTCACCAGCGGTCAGTACCGCTCGTATAACGATAACGTCGAAAAGACGCCGTTCACACAGGGCACCGCAATTTATGGTTTATCGCATGGTGCGACGGTGTACGGCGGCTTGCAGGCGGCCAGCAAATACCAGTCAGTGGCGATGGGGCTGGGTCAAAACCTCGGCAGCATCGGTGCGCTGTCCGCTGACGTGACGCAGGCCTGGACTAAACAGGAAGATGCGCCAAAAGACAGCGGTCAGTCTTACCGGCTGCGTTATGGCAAAAGCTTTGTCGAATCAGGCACCAACTTCAGCCTGGCCAGCTACCGCTATTCCACGGCCGGGTTTTACACCTTGCAGGAAGCGCTGGAAAGCTACTCCGGCGGCAGCGGGTATTACAGCGATCATAAAAAAAGCCGCGCTGAACTGACCCTGAGCCAGAACTTGTGGGAAAAGGGCGGTGCGCTTTCCCTGAGTCTGGTGAAAGAAGAATACTGGAATAACAACCGGTCAACCCAATCAGGCAGCGTGGGCTACAACAACACCTGGGACGGCATTTCCTGGGGGGTTAACTACACCTATAACCGCAATGGCACGGACAGCAACGGCAACCGGACCTATTACACCGATCAGATTGTGGCTTTTAACGTCAGCGTGCCGTTGAGCAAATGGCTGCCGGGCAGTTACGCCACCTATAACCTCAACAGCAGTAAAAATGGCAATACCTCGCATAACGTCGGGCTGAGCGGCACGGCACTGCGTGATGACAATTTGAATTACAACATCAGTCAGGGTTACACCACGCAGGGGCAGGGTGCGAACGGCTATGCCAGCGCCGACTATAAAGGTGGCTACGGCGAAGTGAATGCTGGTTACGGCTATGACCGCAGCCAGCGCCGTATGGATTACGGTCTGCAGGGCGGCATTTTGCTGCATGAAAATGGCGTGACCTTCTCGCAACCGCTGAGTGAAACGGTGGTGCTGGTGAAAGCGCCGGGCGCGGACGATGTCAGCATCACCAGCAATACCGGGGTTAAAACCGACTGGCGTGGCTATGCGGTGGTGCCTTACGCCACGGCGTACCGGCGTAACCAGATTTCCCTGGATACCTCAACCTTGCCGGACAATGTCGATATGACGCTGACCAGCACCACGGTGATCCCGACACGTGGCGCGGTGGTGCGTGCGGACTTTGATCCGAACATCGGCCAGCGTGTGCTGATGACACTGACCCGCGCCAATGGCGAGCCGGTGCCCTTTGGTGCTACCGCAGGGGTGAACAACGGGGACAAGGAAAACAGCAGCATTGTCGGCGACGGCGGCCAGGTTTATCTGTCAGGTATGTCCGACAGCGGCACGCTGACAGTGAAATGGGGTAATTCAGCGGCGCAGTCCTGTCAGGTGAACTATCGCCTGCCTGAACAACCGGCCACGTCGGGTATTCAACTTATTAACGGAGACTGCCGGTAAGGCGGAACATGGAAATGACCGATCGTATGAATCAATTAACCACACACGTGACTTCTCCACGCCAGCCCATTCTCCGCGGCGTGTCCGGGGGTAAAAAGGGCGCATTGTTCGGGCTGTTGCTGGCCGGTGGCATGCTGAGCGCCAACGTGCAGGCAAGTGACTGTGCCCCGACGGATGGGACAAAATCCTATACGTTCAACATGACTTATTTGTTGACCGACCCGACTCAAAACACGGCCGGAAAGATCGTCAACAACGCCTATGAATGGAACCTCAGCGGTAACTACAATGTGACCTGTTCCTGCACCGGCGACTATGTCGGGGGTTACGTGACCGCAAAAGTGCCGGATACCGGGCTGGCGTACAACGACGGTAACCTGAATTATTACAGTATCAACGAGTTTCTGGCAGTGGCCAGTCAGGTCTATATTGCCGGGGGATTTGGCGATTATAAATCGACGCCGTTTACCAGTGTCAGTAACCAGAATACCGCCACCAGCTGCGCCCGATATCCTTATGCCACGGGCGCCCGCGGCACCATTTCACTCTACTTCCGCCGGCCTTTTGTCGGTGTACAAACCATTCCGCTGACCAAAGTCGTGGATGTGTATATCGCGTCTGATCCGACCACGCAGTCGACCGTTCCTGTCTCGACCGTCTGGATGAGCGGCACAGTGACGGTGCCGCAGTCGTGCGTTATCAATGGCGGGGGTGTGATCACGGTACCCTTTGGCGACATCATGTCGGGCGATATCGCCACCAAAGGTCAGATGGCGAAAAACTTCACGCCGAAAAACGTCAATTTCAACGTGGCCTGCACCAATATTTCCGAAGGCGTCAATGTCAGTCTCTCTTTCCAGGGAACGCCGGATGCCAATGATCCGACCGCACTCTCGACCACTAACGCCGATGTGGGCGTCAGGATCCAGGACAGCGCGGGTGCAACCGTGGCACCGCTCAGCGGCCGCTTACCGCTGACGATGGATTACGCCACTCAGGCGGGCACGTCGCAAATTAACTTATTTCCGATTAACACCAGTGGTAAAGAGCCGGGCACCGGTGATTTCACCGCCACCGCGACTATCCGCGCAGAAATACAGTAATTCCGGAACGTGACCGGTAAGGGAATATCACCAAGATGAAAAGCTTAGCGGCATTTGTAATAACTAAAGGAAAAGCACCGGCGCTGTTTCTGGCGCTTGGACTGGGGCTGACGGCCAGCACGCTGTGGCAACCGGTCAGCGCGGACACCGTACTGAATATCACCGGCAATATTAAAGCGTCGCCGTGCACGGTCAGTCTGCCTTCCGGCGGAATGAATGTGGATCTGGGGCAGAAGATTCTGGCCTCGTCGATGGCTGAGGCCGGGTCATCATCAGACTGGAAACCTTTTTCGATTGCGCTGACGGCGTGTCCGGCATCGACCTCCGAAGCCACCATGACCGTGAACGGGACACCGGATGAGGCTGAAAGCGACATGTATGCCAACACCGGCAGCGCCACGCAGGTGCAAATTCAGCTGCAAAGCAGCGACGGTACCGCACTGGGAAACGCGGGGTATAAAGTTCAGAACATTGATACCGCCACCCGCAGTACCACGTTTGATCTGCGCGCCCGGGCGTACAGCGCGCAGGGGAAGGTGACGCCGGGGACGATTGTCGGCAGCGTACAAGTCACGTTTACCTACCAGTAAGCCCATTTGCACGCTCAGCAACTGAGGGAAATCAGTAAGCACCATCAATAAAGAACGTAAGGATTTTGTACAGGATTATGTCCCTGTCGGGAATGTGACTGAGAAAACAAGGAAGCTATGATGAACAGTGTCGACAACCTCACGCCGGGTCATGTTGCCCGTGACGCTTTCCGCCCAAATTTACCGGCGGAAGGCGTACTGATTATGGACGCTTGTCCCGTTACTGCTCTGGGCATGAAGCGTGTACTGACCGCTTCCTGCGGCATCACAAAATCCGTCAATTATGTACAGCGCCTTGCAGGTATTCAGGCGGCCATCGCCCGCTCGCTACCGGCACTGCTTATCATGGACATTTGCGGCGAAAAGGAATCGGTGCTTGATGGCCTGCGCTTGCTGGCCCATCTGCAAGATTCACATCCGCAGATGAAAATTATCATCTGCACTGATTTCAGCGACCACCGCGTGCTGGAACTGCTGGCGTCTTCTCCGGCCAACGGTGTGTTACTTAAACACGAGCCGGAGCTGGCGCTGGTGCAATGTGTTTTTGACGTGATGGCCGGCGGGCGCCAGTGGCTGAGCCCGAAAGCCAAGAGGCTGGTGACGACCCCCGCGATGAAAAACCCGGCACTCACCGCCCGTGAACTCGAGGTGCTGACCTGTCTTTTCTCGGGCATGAGCGTTTCCAGCGTCGCACAGACGCTGCATCGCGATATCCGCACAGTGAGCACGCATAAGCGCAATGCGATGATGAAACTGGGTTTTCACAATGACAGTGAACTTTTTGCCCAGGGCTCATGGATGGCGAAGATTGGTCCGGCTGCCAGCCATTAATTCCGGTGGCAATAGGACATCCTCAAATGGAACGGTGCCGGGAAATGAAGCCCGGCAGCAAGGAGCAAGAGAGTTATGCATCATACTCATACATCGACCCGCGCTGTGGCGCTGATGGACAGCCAGCCGCTGACGCTCTCCGGACTGTCATCACTGATTACGTCCATTGACAGCGGCTGCGATATCCGCGTGAAAGAAACATGTCTGGAGAAAATCTCAGAAGCCCTGATGTATCAGTCCGTGGATATTCTGGTGACAGACCTGCAAAGCGCCCAGGAAAACCTGCACCAGGGGCTGGATATTCTGCTAAATCTCAGTGAGCAATTTCCCCGTCTGAATATGGTGGTTTATACGCTTTGCCATAATGGCAACGAACTGCGAAAGCTGGTCAACCAGCGCAATATCAGTCTGATTGCACGCGGTGAATCGCTGCGCGACACCGAGGATTATTTCAGACAGGCATTTGCCCGAAAGCGCGTCTTAAGCCCGCGGATCTGTTGCGACCTGGTGCGTCTGACTGAGCAAAACATTCAGGCTTCTGCACGGATCACGCGAAGCGAAACGGAGGTGCTGCGACATCTGTTTAACGGCATGGACCTGCGTGAAATTGCGCAAGCTAAGCAACTGAGCATAAAAACAATCAGTGCGCACAAATGCAATGCGATGCGCAAACTGGGTGTGAAAACCGATTCCGAACTGTTCCTGATGTTGAAAAACATGTGTTAAAAAAAGGTATTGAACAGGCCGTGAA
>NZ_SJOJ01000033.1 GCF_004330295.1 Rahnella victoriana | reverse complement strand
CCTCCCTCCCTCCCCCTTCGCAGGGGGAGGAGCACCATGACCTTGAATTTGAATTTGAATTTGAAAGCTAATTACCGGCTCGCCGCCTCAACCGCCATCTGCACATAAATCTCCCGCAGTTTCGCGGCTACTCCCCCCGGTTTTCCCTCTCCGACCGGCTTGCCGTCCAGCGAAATCACTGGCCAGATAAAGGTCGTGGCGGAGCTGATAAATATCTCGCTAGCGTTCTGCGCTTCTTCCAGCGTGAACGGACGTTCCTCGAAACGGATACCGTGCTGCTTCGCCAGTTCCAGCAGCGCCTGACGGGTGATGCCGTGCAGAATGTGGGTGCTCAGCGGACGGGTGATCAGCGTGCCGTCGGCGTCGACAATCCAGGCGTTGCTGGAACTGGCCTCGGTGATCAGGCCGTTTTCAGTCAGTAAGGCGTCGTCGGCGTCATGCTGATGGGCGTACTCTTTCGCCAGACAAGGTGCCAGCAGGCCGACGGTTTTGATGTCGCGACGCTGCCAGCGGATATCCTCAACAGAAACCATGCGGATGCCGCTTTTCGCTTTCGGATGGTCGATCAGTGCACGCGCCTGCGTAAACATCAGAAAAGTCGGCGTGACGCTTTCACCGGGGAAATCAAAGTCACGATCGCCGCTGTTGCCACGGCTGATTTGCAGATAAACCGCCCCTTCCACCAGATTGTTTTCTGCGATCAGCCGGTTTTGCAGGATCTCAATGTCACTCAGCGCACAAGGCAGACGCAGTCTCAGTGCCTGACAGGAACGCGCAAGGCGGGCCAGATGCGCCGCGTTATCGAGCAGACGACCGTTCAGCACGGCGCTGACTTCATACACCGCATCAGCAAACAAAAAACCGCGATCAAATACCGACACCTTCGCGTCATGCTCGGCAACAAACTCCCCGTTGAGGTATACCGTTCTGGTCATGTTATTTTTCCTGGCCGACGTTGATTAGGATTTTTATTAGCTGTATTCAATACCAGAAAATAAATTGCGTGAAAACTGAGCGCCGGATGTTGATGCAACGCAGGTTTCCGCGATTCAGGGCGTAAAAAAAGCGCCCGGTTGAGCGCTGTTTCAGGGGAAGACCAAAGATCAGAGTTCGCCTTTTTTCTTTTTGTTGCGGATCACTAACCAGCTGATCAGCGCCATCACGCAGCCGATGAAGATAAACCAGATACCCAGCATCAGTTGCGGAGCCATTTCTCCCGGCGGGGTTTCCGGGCTGCCGACCACTAAACCGTGGATCGTGGCAACAATGCCGATAACCAGTAAAATCAGGCTGTTGCGTAATAAACGGCGGGCTACGGTCATGGGTTGTCTTGGGGTGGCCATCAGAAGCGTCCTTGAGCAATAAAATAAAGATAAGGGCGCATAATAGCGCCCTTCTTTTTTATGTCAAAATCGTCAGTTCACAATCGTGAAGGTCAATCAGCGACGATTACGTACCAGCTGATAACGACGGGTCAGATATTCCACCGGCGCGCTCCAGATATGCACCAGACGGCAGAACGGGAACAGCAGGAATAAGGTCATCCCCAGCACCAGATGCACGCGGAAAATAAACGCCACGCCATCAAGATGCGCCGCTGCGCCGCCACGGAAGGTCACCACCGACTGCGCCCAGCCGACCAGTTTCATCATTTCGCTGCCGTCCATATGCTGCGCGGAGAACGGAATGGTGCTCAGCCCCAGCGCACACTGTACCACCAGCAGAATGATGATCATGATGTCACCAAAACTGGAGGTTGCCCGCACACGTTCGTTGCTCAGACGACGCCACACCAGCATACCGCCGCCGATCAGGGTCATCACGCCGCAGGCACCGCCCGCCCACATTGCCATTTGCTGTTTCACCGGCACCGGCAGGAAAGATTCGTACATCCAGTGCGGCGTCAGCATCCCGAAGGCGTGACCGGCAATAATGCCGAGTATGCCGACGTGGAACAGCGGCGAGGCGATGCGCAGCGTTTTTTTCTCCAGTAACTGACTGGAGCCAGCACGCCAGCTGTACTGACCGTAGTCATAACGCAGCCAGCTGCCGACCAGAAATACCGTGCCGCACAGGTACGGATAGATATTAAAGAAGAAGTTGTTGAGGAAGTCGGTCATTTGCGTGGTTCCCCCGCAGGCGTTTCATCAAGGTTCAGATACTGTGGTGCGACCGCACCGGCGAAGCGTTTCTGGTGCGCGGCTTCCTCGCCTGACGCACAGCTTTGCTCGCCGAGGAACGTGATTTGTTCCTCTTCCCAGACCGCATCCAGCGCGGCGGGCGTGTCATCACGGGCTTCCTGTTTGATCCCTTCGCGCACCGTTGCGGTGGCGATATCACTGCCGGACAGCGCCAGCAGCAGATCAAACAGTTCGGCGTAATGGCTGTCACGCTCCTGTAAACGGGCGCTGAGTAACGCCAGGATCGGCGCGATATCACGCAGCCCTTCCCGCGCCTGATTTTCATCACGCGTGGTCAGGTATTCCAGATACAGCGGCAGGTAATCCGGCAGCTCGCGGCTGTCGATTTCCAGCCCTGCGTCGCGGTATTGCCCCATCAGATCCACCATCGCCTGACCACGGTCACGGGATTCACCGTGAACGTGTTCGAACAACAGCAATGACGTCGCACGGCCACGGTCGAACAAACCGGTGTACGCCGACTGCGCATCCAGCAGATCCCTTTTACAGAAATCCGTGATGTACAGCGCCAGATCCAGACGCTGCTCAGAGTCCAGTTCAGCAGACTGAGTCACCGCTTCGAGAAGCTCCATCTTGTGTTCCCACAAGTCTTCAGACGGATAATCCAGCAGCAGGCCGATGATGCGTAAACTGTTCATTAGCCCTTCCTTTCTGTTTTCGCGCCGATGTCGATGGCATCAATGCGTTTGCTGTTGAACAGGTTGAATTTGCTGTCGCTGCCGTGACAACCGTCACCGAAGCTGAAACCACAACCTTTGGCTTCCGGGAAGGCTTCACGCGCCTGTTCACGATGGCTTGATGGCACCACGAAACGGTCTTCGTAGTTGGCAATCGCCAGATAACGGTACATTTCTTCCGCCTGCGCCGCAGACAATCCGACCTGTTCCAGCGCGCTGGTGTCCGTGACACCTTCGACCGTTTCAGCACGTTTGAAATGACGCATCGCCAGCATGCGTTTCAGCGCACGCAGCACCGGCGCGGTGTCGCCCGCCGTCAGCAGGTTCGCCAGATATTGCACAGGAATACGCAGACTTTCGACGTCCGGCAGCACGCCGCTGTGCGGCAACGCACCGGCATCGGCGGCAGACTGAATCGGAGACAGCGGCGGCACGTACCAGACCATCGGCAGCGTGCGGTATTCAGGATGCAGCGGCAGCGCCAGCTTCCATTCAATCGCCATTTTGTAGACCGGCGACTGACGCGCGGCGTCCATCACCGACAGCGGAATGCCGTCTTTTTCGGCCTGCGCGATCACTTCAGGATCGTTCGGATCGAGGAAGATGCTCATCTGGCTTTCGTACAGATCTTTCTCGTTCTCCACTGACGCGGCTTCGGCGATACGGTCGGCGTCATACAACACCACGCCAAGGTAACGGATACGGCCGACGCAGGTTTCGGAGCAGACCGTTGGCTGGCCGGCTTCGATGCGCGGATAACAGAAAATACATTTTTCTGATTTGCCGCTTTTCCAGTTGAAGTAGATTTTTTTGTACGGGCAGCCGGTCAGGCACATGCGCCAGCCACGGCATTTGTCCTGGTCGATCAGCACGATACCGTCTTCGCCACGTTTGTAGATCGCCCCGCTCGGACAGGTCGCCACACACGCCGGATTCAGACAGTGTTCGCACAGACGCGGCAGGTAGGCCATAAAGGTATTTTCGAATTCGCCGTACATCTCTTTCTGCATGTTGGCGAAGTTCTGATCGGCAGAACGTTTGCTGAACTCAGTGCCCAGATCGTCTTCCCAGTTCGGGCCGCCGGTAATTTTCTTCATGCGTTTGCCGGTCAGCAGTGAACGCGGACGCGCCACCGGCTGATGTTTACCGTCTTTCGCGGTGTGCAGATGCTGATAATCAAAATCAAACGGTTCGTAGTAATCATCGATTTCCGGCATATGCGGGTTGGCGAAGATTTTATGCAGCAGGTTGGCTTTGTTGCCCATACGCGGCTGCAGTTTGCCGTTGATTTTGCGGATCCAGCCGCCCTTCCATTTTTGCTGGTTTTCCCAGTCGTGCGGATAACCCAGACCCGGTTTGGTTTCCACGTTATTGAACCACGCGTATTCCATCCCTTCGCGGCTGGTCCAGACGTTTTTACAGGTCACGGAACAGGTGTGGCAGCCAATGCATTTGTCGAGATTCAGCACCATGCCGACTTGTGAACGAATTTTCATTTGGCTTTCTCCTGTTGCACGGCGTCCTGCACGTAGTCATTGCCTTCATCGTCTAACCAGTCGATGCGGTTCATTTTGCGCACAATCACGAATTCATCGCGGTTAGAACCGACCGTGCCGTAGTAGTTGAAACCGTATGCCAGCTGCGCATAGCCGCCGATCATGTGAGTCGGTTTCGGGCAAACGCGGGTAACGGAGTTGTGGATCCCGCCGCGCTGCTGGCTGATTTCCGAACCCGGAATATTCACGATGCGTTCCTGCGCGTGATACATCATGGTCATCCCCGCCGGTACGCGCTGGCTGACCACCGCACGGGCGCTCAGCGAGCCGTTGGCGTTGAACGCTTCGATCCAGTCGTTATCCTCGATACCCAGTTTTGTCGCATCGTCTTCACTCAGCCAGACAATCGGGCCGCCGCGACCTAAGGTCAGCATCAGCAGGTTGTCGCTGTAGGTGGAGTGAATGCCCCATTTCTGGTGCGGCGTCAGGAAGTTCAGCGCCATTTCCGGATTACCGTTCGGTTTCGCATTCAGCAACGGTTGCGCCGCGCGGGTGTCGATTGGCGGACGGTACACCAGCAGGCTTTCACCGAACGCACGCATCCACGCGTGATCCTGATAAATCTGCTGACGGCCGGACAGCGTGCGCCACGGGATCAGCTCATGCACGTTGGTGTAACAGGCGTTGTAAGAAACGTGTTCATCTTCCAGGCCAGACCACGTCGGGCTGGAGATGATTTTGCGCGGCTGGGCCTGAATATCGCGGAAGCGGATTTTCTCGTCTTCTTTATTCAGCGCCAGATGCGTGTGGTCGCGGCCGGTATTCTGGCTCAGCGCCGCCCAGGCTTTCACCGCCACCTGACCGTTGGTTTCCGGAGCCAGTGTCAGGATGACTTCTGCCGCATCAATGGCGGTGTTGATCATCGGCTGGCCTTTCGCCGTACCGTCCGGTTTGGTGTAGTTGAGTTTTTTCAGCAAACCGACTTCGCTGTCGGTATTCCAGCTGATGCCTTTGCCGCCGTTACCGAGTTTTTCCAGCAACGGACCGACTGAGGTGAAACGTTCGTAAGTATTCGGATAATCGCGTTCAACCGCCATCAGATGCGGTGCGGTACGCCCCGGGATCAGCTCGCATTCGCCTTTTTTCCAGTCTTCCACGCCAAACGGCTGCGCCAGTTCAGCGGCGGAATCGTGCTGGATCGGCAAGGTCACCATGTCGGTTTCCACACCCAGATGGCCGACGCAAACACGGGAGAATTCTTTGGCGATGCCTTTGTAGATTTCCCAGTCGCTTTTCGAATCCCAGGCCGGATCAACGGCCGCTGACAGCGGATGAATAAACGGATGCATGTCCGAGGTATTCATGTCGTCTTTTTCGTACCAGGTCGCGGTCGGCAGAACGATGTCGGAATACAGACAGGTGCTGGACATACGGAAATCCAGCGTCACCACCAGATCCAGTTTGCCTTCACCGCCCTGCGCCTGCCATTCGACTTCTTCCGGCATCACGCCGCCCTGAATGCCTAAATCCTCTCCCTGAATACCGTGTTCGGTACCCAGCAGATATTTCAGCATGTACTCGTGGCCTTTACCGGAAGAACCCAGCAGGTTAGAGCGCCAGACAAACAGGTTACGCGGGAAGTTCTGCGGATTATCCGGCTGTTCAGCGGCGAACCGCACACTGCCTTCTTTCAGCGCTGCCACGGTGAAATCTGCCGGAGAAACACCGGCGGCTTTCGCCTGTTGCGCGATATGCAGCGGGTTCACGTTGAGCTGCGGCGCAGACGGCAGCCAGCCCATACGCTCGGCGCGCACGTTGTAGTCAATCATGCTGCCGGTGAATTTGGATTTATCCGCCAGCGGCGACAACAGTTCCTGCGGTGCGACGGTTTCGTAACGCCACTGGCTGGAATGGTTGTAGAAGAACGAGGTGCTGTTCATCTGGCGCGGCGGACGCTGCCAGTCAAGACCAAAGGCCAGCGGCTGCCAGCCGGTTTGCGGACGCAGTTTTTCCTGCCCGACGTAGTGTGCCCAGCCGCCACCGCTCTGACCCACGCAACCGCAGAAGATCAGCATGTTGATCAGACCCCGGTAGTTCATGTCGAGGTGATACCAGTGGTTCATCCCGGCACCGACGATGATCATCGAACGGCCATGGGTTTTGTTGGCGTTATCGGCAAATTCATGAGCGATACGCACGATGTTCTGCTGAGACACGCCGGTGATTTTTTCGGCCCAGGCTGGCGTATACGCTTTGATTTCGTCATAGCGTTGCGCGCAGTTTTCATCATTCAGACCGCGCTCAATGCCGTAGTTTGCCAGCGTCAGGTCGTACACGCTGGCGACCAGACCGGTGCTGCCATCCGCCAGTTGCAGGCGTTTGACCGGCAGTTTGTGCATCAGGATTTCATCCAGCGCCACGCTGTTGAAATGCTCGCTGACCGCGCCGCCAAAGTACGGATAACCGACGTTCACCACTTCATCGTGATTATCCAGCAGGCTCAGTTGCAGGCTGACGTCTTTGTGGTCTTTGCCCTCGCGGGATTCCAGATTCCACTGGCCTTTTTCACCCCAGCGGTAACCAATCGAGCCTAACGGCGACACCAGTTCACCGGTATTTTCGTCAAAGGCGATGGTTTTCCACTGCGGGTTATTTTCCTGACCGAGATTGTCCACCAGATCAGACGCACGCAGCATACGGCCTGCGGCATACGAACCGTCTTCGCGTGGTTCGAGCATCACCAGCATCGGCATGTCGGTATAGCGACGCACGTAATCGGTAAAGTACTGGCTCGGATTATCGATATGGAAGGATTTGAGGATCACATGGCCCATGGCCAGCGCCAGCGCGCTGTCGGTGCCTTGTTTCGGCGCCAGCCACTGGTCGCAAATCTTGGCGATTTCGGCGTAATCCGGCGTAATGGCGACGGTTTTGGTGCCTTTGTAACGCACTTCAGTGAAGAAGTGGGCGTCCGGCGTACGGGTCTGCGGAACGTTGGAACCCCAGGCGATAATATAAGAAGAGTTGTACCAGTCAGCCGATTCCGGCACGTCGGTCTGCTCGCCCCAGGTTTGCGGAGAAGCCGGTGGCAAATCGCAATACCAGTCGTAGAAGCTCAGACACACGCCGCCGATCAGCGACAGATAACGTGCGCCGGAGGCATAAGACACCATCGACATGGCCGGGATCGGCGAGAAGCCGATAATGCGATCCGGGCCGAAGGTTTTGGCGGTATAGACGTTGGATGCCGCAATCAGTTCATTCACTTCCTGCCAGCTTGAGCGCACAAAACCACCGCGACCGCGTGCCGCTTTGTATTCTTTGGCTTTTTCCGGCTGGCTGACAATCGAGCCCCAGGCATCGACCGGATCGCTGTGTTTCAGTTTGGCCTCGCGCCATAACTGGATCAGCTTTTTGCGCATCAGCGGATATTTCAGGCGGTTTGCACTGTAGAGATACCAGGAATAGCTGGCACCCCGCGGGCAGCCGCGCGGCTCGTGGTTCGGCAAATCCGGACGGGTGCGCGGATAATCAGTCTGCTGGGTTTCCCAGGTGACCAGACCGTTTTTAACGTAAATCTTCCAGCTGCATGAACCGGTGCAGTTCACACCGTGCGTGGAACGGACCACTTTGTCGTGCTGCCAGCGGCTGCGATAGCCGTCTTCCCAATCACGATTGGTATTCAGCGTCTGGCCATGGCCGTCAGCGAAGGGTTCAGCTAGCTGTTTGAAATAGCGAAACCGGTCAAGAAACTTGCTCATCCGGGACTCTCCTGTGCAAAGGCTTATTTGCGCTTTGTCATTATGTGAATGGCGGGGAATACAACTTCATTGCTCGTGCCCGAAGTAATTGGAATTGCAGCAAGGCAGCAAACGAAGGAATCCCGATGAGCTGACACAAGTCAGTGATTCGGGTGACTGAGTGCTGCTAACGCTGCTGCTATTTCAAGTACAAAGGGGAAATTGGCCTCAGGGTATGCACGCGCGGGACCGCCCTACTTGATTGCGATCAAGGCCGCCTCGTCGTGTATTTATTTACATAACGCAAGATACCCCCAAAGAGGTATCCGCAAGGGAGTCGTCATCTTATTGATTTACAGGATGTAATTTAAAAACAGGCAAGCCCTTTTATGCAGGACGGGAGGATATGGAAAATGAGGGGTATTTCAGAAAGCAGCCGGTTTCCATTGAGCAAACCGGCGGGTAATCAGAGGAAGTCTTTGGCTTTGTTCAGCAGCGCCGCTTTGGTGATCACACCCAGTAACCGGCGTGATTCAGCGTTTTCCAGCACCGGCAAACGTTCGAGCGGCGAATGACTGAACATTGCCCACGCCTGCTCATAACTGGCCTGCTGGAAAATGGTGGTGAATTCCTGCTCGATAAACGGGTCGATCGGGCTGTCTGATTTCACGCTGCCATCAATAAGACCGGCAGCCACCACGTTGGTCGGCACCACGCCGAGAAAACGTTCTTCCCGGTCGACCACATAGACATAACGCGTGCGTTGTTTCAGCCCTTCGCTGACCACTTCCGACAGCGAAGCATCGACATACATTTTCGAACAGGGCGAAATCAGCGACGCCACCGTGCTGTATTCAAAGGCATTTTTCGCCGCAAACCGCGCGTTATGCCGCGTCAGTACCGGATAGGTGCCGCCGACTTTCAGCCGTGATGCCACGACGTAAGAAATTGCCGTCGCCAGCATCAGCGGGAACAACAGCGAACTGTTGAGGGTCATTTCGAACGCCATCATGATCGACATCAGCGGCGCATGGCTGGTCGCCGCCAGCAGCGCACTCATGCCGATCGCCGCGTATAAACCGACCGGACCGGGATCGAACCCCAGCCATTGCAGGAAAGTACACACCAGCGCCCCGCCCGCCGCACCAATCAGTAATGAAGGCGTAAACAGCCCGCCGACGGCACCGGAACCGATGGTGATCGCCGTGGCGACAATTTTCAGGATCAGCAGCACCAGCAGTGACGTCTGTAAATTGCCGTTGTTGAGGATTAAATCGATCACTTCAAAACCGTTACCCAGCACCAGCGGCGAAATCATCGCCACCAGCCCGACACCCAGCCCGCCGAGACCAAGACGCAGCGCCGGGTGCGAAATGGGTTTCATCCACTGACGCACCTTATCGATAGACGAGATGAATAACGGCCCGAGGATCCCCGTCGCCACACCGATAATCAGCACGGTTAATATAGCGCCGGGAGACGGACTGAAAGACACGGAGGAATAAAGGTAAAGCGGCGCGTAATCGGTCAGCGACCGGACGGTCAGCACCGCCACCGATGCTGAGATAAACAGCGGGATCAGTCGCTGAACGGCGGTCACGCCGAAGGCGATTTCCGCCACAAACAGCGCACCGGCAAACGGGGCGTGATACACCGCCGCCAGCCCGCCCGCCGCCGCCATCGCGATAATATCGGACTGATGAACGCCCTTAAACCGCGAAAACCGCCCGAGCAGACTGCCGCTCAGCGCCGAAAGCTGCACCATCGCCCCTTCCCGACCAATTGAACCGCCGCTGGCAATACTGGCCAGCGAGGACAATCCGCGCAACACGGTGCTCACCACCGGAATGCCCGGCAAACGCTGATCGATAACATCGAGGTAATCCGGCATCTTGCCGTATTTGCTTTCGTGGCGCAGCGCCCACAGCAGAATGAAACCGGCAATCACCCCGCCTGTCGTGGTGATCAGCGGCCAGACGATTTTGGGATATTCATTGAAAGCGTTGGTGATGTCACTGCCGTCCGCGAACATCAGGCCGTTGACACCCGAAATCGCGCCGCGAAAAGCAATCGTCACCAGCGCGGCGACAATCCCCGCAGGAATGGCAATCAGCAGGTTAATCAGATCGCTCTTTTGCAGGGATTCAGTATTGAGGGCTTTCAGCGTCATAAGATCTCAGTAATGGAAACGGATTCGCAAAGGCAACAGTATCATTTTTCTAAATAATAAATGCAGTCGTCGTGATGTTCTCCGTTCAGCAGGTAGCCGCCTTTCAGCGTTTCGTGCAGGATGAAACCGTTCTTTTCCAGCAACCGGGCAGAACTGACATTCCCCGCCAGCACAGCGGCTTTAAGCCGGTGAATAACGCCGCTGCTTAATGCGAAATCACATAAGGCTTGCAGCGCTTCACCCGCGTAGCCTTTTCCTTGCGCGTAGGGTGCCAGCGTGTAGCCAATTTCCACTTTCGCCATATCGTCATCTTCGGCACGAAAACCGATATTTCCCTGTGGCTTGCCGGTTTCGCGGTCTCTGATAATGAACTCAGCCTGATGGCGGACGCCGGGAACAAAGCCCTGAAGACGTCGCGCAAATACCGCCCGGTTTTCTTCTTCCGTCATCATCGCTGACATGAATTTCATCAGTGTCTCATCCTGACGAAGCTGGAGAAAAAACGGCCAGTCATCTGACGTCACCGGCGTCAGGGTTAAGCGCGGCGTATTGAGTTCCATCATCAAATCCTTTCTTAAAATCAATGTTATATCGGTTATCACCTGCCCAAAACTCATCCTATTAAGGATTGAATGTAAAATCCAAAAATTTTCACTCTCCGCGCCGGCTGCGGTCAGCGCCATTACTGCGCGCCTTCCCGCATTTTTCTTACCTTTCACTGCCACATAAGCAGATTCTCTGGACAGCACCTCGTAACAACCAATGTCGATATCTGGGAAGTACGCAATAACCCGCGCCTGACGGATGACATCAGCAAAGTCGTCCATCTGAAAGATTTTCTGAAAAAGTCATGAAACAACAGGGGTCGCCTCGTCAATGGCGCGCTCAACATCTGGCTGAACGGTGTAACCCCGGGACCTGTGCCCCGGGGTCATTACCTGAGAACAACGGATGATAAGGCTTCCCTTATTCCTTACTCACCGTATCCAGATACAACTGGCTGCCTGCCACATTCTGACTTGCGCCTTTCACGTTATCGCGGATTGCCACCAGCAACTTACTTTGCAGCGCCACCACGAACGGCGAGTTTTTCTGCAGTTCGCGCTGTAAATCAGCATACAGCGCCTTGCGTTTGGTTGGATCCGATTCTGCCGCCGCCGCACGGGTTTGCTTACTGATTTCCGGGATCACCCACTGAATACGCTGCGCCAGTGTTTTCGGGCCGTTCGGCACGTTATAGGCAAAGGTGCTGGCGTTCGTGTTTGGATCCAGATAATCCGCGCCCCAGTACGTGAAAATCGACTGGAATTTATGTGCACGCATACGGGTCAGCACGTCGCTTTCGACCAGCGGATGCACCACTAAATTGATATCGGCTTTAGCGAAACTGGCCTGCAATGCCTGCGCGATATCTGAATAAGGCGGCTGGTTAATCACAATCAAATCGATTTTGGTGCCCGGTGCGATGCCGCCTTTGCTGAGAATGGCTTTGGCTTTCGCGACGTCATATTTGAACGGCTGATCATCGATGGCTCCGGCTAATCCGTCGGGCAGGAAAGTCTGATGAATGCCGTACTGGCCTTTTAGCAGATCGGTAGAAATGCCCTGATAATCCACCAGCCAGCGGGCGGCTTCCCAGAGAGCCGGATTGGCCAGCGCCGGTTGGGTGGTATCGCCGACGTTAAACGCCAGATAGAAGACTTTCGCGGCCGGGAATTGGGCGACGTGCACCCCCTTCTCTTTTTCCAGCGAACTGAACTGGTCTGCCCCTAAATCGTAGGCCACATCCGCATCACCGTTGAGTACCAGCAGACGGCGGGTGGACGGATCGCCGACATTTTTAAACAGCACATTTTCGAGTTTCGCCAGCGGCTTCGCATTCGGATTTCGTTTGAAAATCAACGCTTCGTGAGGCACATAGTTACGGACTTCAAATGCGCCGCTGCCCGCCGAGCGCGAACGCAGCCAACTGTTGCCGAAATCGTTCTGATCGACGTGTTCTTTCAGCAACTTGCTGTCGACAATGCCCGCCACCGGCGCGGATAAAATGCTCAGCACCAGACCGCTGCCGATGTCCGCAGGCCAGCTCAGCTGGACTTTATCATCCGCCAGTTTTTTCAGATTGCCGTCGACGTTTTCCGGCGTCCAGCCCAGTTCACCCAAAATAAACGACGGGCTTTTATTGAGTTTGACCACACGGGTAAAGGAGTAGATGACATCGTCGGCAGTCAGCGGATTGCCGCTGGCAAATTTCTGCCCCGGCTTGAGGGTGAAGATCAGGCTGTGCGCGTCCGGCCCCGGCTGCCAGCTGGCGGCAGCGTCCGGATCGAGTTGATCAGGATGCTGGCGGTCAGAAACAACAAGCTGCTGATACAGGTTAACCAGATTACCGGAACTGACGGTTTCAAAGCTTTCAGCCGGATCCAGGCTGATAATGCCTTCAAGCGAACCGGCAACGACCAGCGTATCGGCCGGTGTCGCCGCATCCACACGGGTTGCCGCCATCATAAGCAGGAATAACAGGGAAGGAACACGTACTTTCATTGAGGTCGATCTCCACAGGTGAAAAGACAGTTTTTCCGAGTGTAGAGGTGCAGCGGCAAGGCCAGAACAATGAAATAAAGCTTTGTTATTTAATAAATTAGATTAAGGATTTTCCGGCTCCCTCCCCTGCGAAGGAGCTAAGTCAGCACGTAACCCTTCGCCATATGCACGGCACGATCACACATATGATCGATCACATCGGCATCGTGACTGACCAGTATCATGGTCAGGTCGCTGCTGGCTTTCAGGTCGTTGAGAAGATTGAGAATTTCCGCCTGTACGGACATGTCGAGGGCCGACGTCGGCTCATCGAGCAACAGCAGTTTCGGTTTGAGCAATAACGCGCGGACAATCGCCACGCGCTGACGCTGTCCGCCGGAAAGCTGATGTGGATAGCGGTTCATCAGCGCCGGATCCAGCCCGACCTGACGGAACCCCTCTGCAATCTTCTGTTCGATGTCCTGCTCTTTGAGGATTTTCAGCGGCTCTGCCAGCGTGCGCACCAGCTTGTGTTTCGGATGCAGCGAGGCATACGGATCCTGAAAAACCATCTGCACATCGCGGCGCAGGCTGCCGGTAAAAGGCTTGCCGGGTTTCACCTGATGGTCGAGCAGTGTCAGGCTGCCGTCCCAGTGACCGTTCAGACCCGCCAGCACCCACAGCAGGGACGATTTTCCGCAACCGGACGGCCCGACCAGACCGAAGCATTCGCCTTTGTTGATGGTCAGATTGACGTTGTGCACCACCGTGCGGGTTTCATAGCCCTGACGGTGCGACACGCTCAGTTGGTGCAGATCTGCGACAATGTCACTCATGGCGCGGCTCCTGTGTTAAAGAGGCCAGCAGCGCGCGATCCAGCACCGGCAGGCGTTCACCGTGGGTAAATTTACTCGGACGGCACGACCACAGCGTATGGGTGTACGGATGTGTGGCGTTCGCCAGCTGATCGGCCGGCAGTTCATCCAGCAGTTCGCCTTTGTACATCACCAGCACCCGCTCGCAATAATGTGCGACCTGTTGCAGGTCATGGCTGATCAGGATCAGCCCCATATTGCGCTGCTCAACCAAACGCTCAATCAGTCCCAGCACCTGCTCGCGCATGTCGAAATCCAGTGCGGAAGTCGGTTCATCGGCAATCAGCCATTGCGGATCGTTAATCAGCGCAATCGCCAGCATCACGCGCTGCCCCATCCCGCCGGAAAGCTGGTGCGGATATTGCTGTTGCAGGAAAGCCGGATTCGGCAGGCCGACCGCATTCAGCATGTCGGTCACCTTTTCCTGACGCTCTTTGCGGCCAAGACGGGTGTGCAGACGCAGCGGCTCTTCCACCTGTTTGCCGATTTTTTGCGTCGGATTGAGCGCGTGTTTCGGATCCTGCATCACCATTGATACGCGGTTACCGCGCAGCTGGCTCCATTCGCGCTCTTTAAGCCGGGTCAGATCGTGATCGCCGAGTGTGAGCTGCGAAGCACGCAATTTGCACGGATGCGGTAGCAAGCCCATCAGCGCACGGGCGGTCAGGGATTTTCCGGAACCGGATTCACCGACCAGCGCCACGCGTTCCTGCCCGACGCTGAAGGAGAGGGATTTCACCAGCTCCAGCGGACGCTCGCCCGGCAGATAAATGGTCAGATCGTCTGCGACCAGTTTGTCGTGATGTGAAAAGTCAGTTGCCATGTCGTGGATCCATTTTGTCACGCAGGCCATCGCCCAGCAGGTTGAAAGCCAGGCTGGCGAAAAGGATCGCCCCGCCCGGTGCAGCGGCGACCCACCACTGATCGAAAATAACTTTGCTGCCTTCGGCAACCATCGAGCCCCATTCAGCGGTCGGTGGCTGGATCCCCATGCCGAGGAAGCCGAGACCGGCAGAAGCCAGAATGATGCCACCGAGGCTGAGTGCCGCACGCACCACGGCGCTCGGCAGACACAACGGCAGAATATGGCCGAACATCAGACGCAATCCGCCAATGCCCTGCATCCGTGCCGCAGCCAGATAATCACTGCGGCGCAGCGCCAGCGTTTCCGCCCTCGCCTGTCGCGCAAACGGCGGCCAGCTGGTGAAAGCCAGCGCCAGTGCGCCGTTCATCAGGCCGGGGCCGAGAATAGCCACCAGCGCCAGCGCCATCACCAGACTCGGCAACGACATCACAATATCGGTCAGACGCATCACAATGCGCTCGTACCAGCCACCAATGTAACCGGCGCTGATGCCAATCAGCAGGCCAACCGGAATGGTCAGCACCAGGATCAGCGAGACCAGCAGCAGCGTCGGGCGCGCACCGTACACCACGCGCGAAAGCAAATCACGGCCAAAACCGTCAGTGCCCAGCCAGTGGGTGTCGGACGGCGGCAACAGACGCAGTTCGATATGCTGGATGTTCGGATCGAAAGGCGCCAGCCACGGCGCGAGCAGCGCGGTCAACACCAGAATGGCGACCAGCACCAGCCCGACAGAAAACGCGGTGATGCGCCGGGTCGGTTTCCAGACGGAGGTTTCGGCTTCCGCTTCCACCTGCGTCGGTTGTTCAGGGATCATTTGTGTCATAAAAACTACCGGGTTCGCGGATCGAGCAGGTAAGTAAGGGCGTCAGCCAGCGCATTAAGCAGCACAAAACAGGTGCCGATCAGCAGCGTAGCGCCAAGAATTGCCGGGGTATCCGCGGCGAACAGCGCAGTGGTCAGGTAACGTCCGACGCCCGGCCAGGCAAAGACGGTTTCCGTCAGTACCGCGCCTTCCAGCAGGCTGGCGTAGGAAAGCGTCAGCACGGTGATCAATGTGCCGAGCACATTCGGGAACACGTGGCACAGCAATACCCGCACCCTGCCCGCGCCTTTGGAGCGCGCCAGAATCACATATTCTTTGTTCATTTCGCCGAGCATGGATGCCCGCAGCAGGCGCGTGATGCCCGCCATCGACAGCATCGCCAGCACCGTCACCGGCAGCCATAAATGGCTGATGGCGTTGTAGAACATTTCGCGGTCACCGGACAGCCAGGTATCAATCAGCACAAAACCGGTGCGCGGCGTCATGGTGTACATATACAGGTCGTCAAGCCGCCCCGGGCCGCCCGCCCAGTGCAGCACGGCGTAAAACAGCAACAGGCCGAGCAGACTCAGCCAGAAAATCGGCACGGAGTAGCCGAGCAGCGACACCAGCCGCGCGATGTTATCCAGCCAGCTTCCCGGTTTCCACACCGCCAGCAATGCCAGCAGGATGCCGAGCGACCCGCCAAGCAGGATCGCACAGGTTGCCAGTTCGACCGTCGCCGGGAAGGTGCGCATTAAGTCACTGGCGACCGGCTGCGCGGTGATACGCGAGATCCCCATATCGCCGTGCGCCAGATGATCCAGATAACGGGCGAACTGCACCGGCACCGACTGATCCAGCCCTAAATCGCGACGCACCTGCGCATAGGTGGCTTCACTGGCGTGATCGCCCGCCACCTGAAGTGTCGGGTCAATCGGTGCGAGATGGGAAAGTGTAAAGGTGAACGCCAGCAGACCGAGCAATGTCAGCGCCAGCGAAATCACGCCGGTCAGCAAACGGCCTGACCAGCGCCAACCCTGCCGGACGAATCCGGCGGGCGTTGAACTGTCTGTCATTACTTGGTGACCTTGCTGTAGAAGACCATGTCAGGGTTGATGCCCTGCACGTAACCTTTGATGTTGTCGCGAACGGCAATCAGGCTTTTCGCTTGCAGGCCGATCACGAACGGCGAGTTTTTCTGCACTTCCAGTTGCAGCTGACGGTAATCCGCCACGCGTTTAGCCTGATCCGGCTCCGCAATCGCGGCCAGTGTCAGTTTGTTGAGCGCCGGAATGGACCAGTTAGCACGCCATGCCAGCGTTTTGCTGCCGTCTTCCGGGTTGAAGGCAAACGCCGAGGCGTTGGTGTTCGGATCAAAGTAATCCGGGCCCCATGAAGACATGTAAGCATCGTATTCATGCGCCTTCACTTTGGTGGAAATCTGCGAGCTTAAACCCGGATCCAGTTTCACGGTCACGCCGCCCTGCGCGAAGCTGGCCTGCAATGCCTGAGCGATGTCCAGATACGGCGGCTGGTTAGCCGTGGACAGCGTGAAGCTGACGTTGGTCAGTCCGGCTTTCGCCAGAATCGCTTTAGCCTTGGCCGGATCGTAGGTGTAAGGCGTGTCATTCAGTGCGCCGAGGTAACCTTCAGGCAGGAAAGCCTGATGCACCTGGAACTGATTTTTCATCAGGTCGTGCGCGATGTGATTGTAATCAAACAGGTAACGCGCGGCTTCCCAGAAGGCCGGATTTCCCAGCGCCGGAGAGGCTTTGGCGTTGAACTGCATGAAGTACAGGGACGCATACGGCACCGCCAGCGGTTTCACACCTTTCTTGCCTTCGAGCGCCGCCATCTGGTCGGAACCGAGGTTACGCGCCATATCGGCATCGCCCTGCTCGATCAGCAAACGGCGTGCCGCAGGATCCGGTACGTTTTTGATCAGAATGGTTTTCAGTTTCGGTGCGCCTTCCGGTGAGGTCGGATTGGCAGACAGGATCACCACTTCATGCGGAATGTAGTTACGGATCTGGTACGGACCGGAACCGGCAGAATGGTTGCTCAGCCACTGATGCCCCAAATCGTCAGCGGTGGCATTAGCTTTCACCAGTTTGCTGTCGACAATCGAGGATACCGGCGCAGACAGCAGGCTCAGCACGAATGACGGGCTGACATCGGCGGTCCAGCTGATTTTCACATGCTGGTCATCGACTTTGGTCAGGAATGTATCGACGTTTTTATCGGTCCAGCCCAGCTGCGTCAGAATGAAGGAAGGCTCAAGATTCAGCTTCACCACGCGCGACAGTGAGAAAATCACGTCATCGGCGGTCAGCGGATTGCCGCTGGCAAAAGTGGCTTTCGGCGACAGCGCAAACGTCAGACTGCGGTTATCTTTACCCGCTTCCCAGGAGGCGGCCAGTGTCGGTTTTAAATCGATCGGATTATTCGGGTCAGACTGCACCAGACGCTGATAAATGTTATTGAAAGCCTGAACCGTGGTCAGTTCGAAGCCCTGCGCCGGGTCAAAACTGGAGGTGTCATCGATGGATTGCGCGATAACCAGGGTATCCGGCGGCGTGGCAGCCTGCACAGAGAAAGTAGCCGCAATAGCCGTGAACAGGACGGACGGTAATAAAGCTTTCATCAAGACAGACTCTCCAGGGTAGCGAAATTGCTATTCAAGTTAGCCCACATAATTCGAGTTGCAGTAACGCGGCAAACGAAGGGATCCCGATGAGCTTACATGAGTAAGTGATTCGGGTGACTGAGCGCAGCCAACGCATCTGCGGCTCGAAGTATGTCGGGTGAGTGAGTGTAAAGTTTCTTCAACCTACCAGAAAGTCTGATAAATACTATCGTTATGCAAATTTTGCATAACGTTATCTGATTGGTTATTAAAGCGTCGGAATGCGGGCTGGCGGGGAATTGTTACTGTACAAATGTGAGCGCCTCCCCGGTGAGGAGGAGGCGTAAATCATCAGAAATCGTAGGTGGCGGAAAGTTTAAATTCACGCGGATCGCCCTGGGTCAGATAACCCCCGGTGGCCGATGCCCAGTATTTCTCGTTGGTGACGTTTTCCAGATTTGCACGCCAGGTCAGGGTGTTCTGCCCTACCGGCATCGCGTAGCGCAGGCCGAGATCCAGACGTGTCCAGCCGTCCACTTTCAGCTTGTTCGCTGCGTCCGCATACTGCGAGCCGGAGCGGATCACTTTACCGGTGGCGGTGACACCGCTGCCGCCGGGAATATCCCATTCGCCGCCCACTACCCACTGGTAATCCGGTACGCCAACGGCGTCGTTGCCGTCATAGGCTCCGCCCTGCGTTTTGGTCATTTCCGGGTTCATCCAGGTGATGCTGCTGTTAAGGCGCACGCCGGTGACCGGTTCGCCGAAGACATTCAGCTCAATCCCGCGGTTACGCACTTCGCCATAGTTACCGTAGGTATAACCGTCGCCCGTGGCGCGGTACATGCCGATCGGCTTTTTGATCTCATACAGCGCCAGTGAACCGGCAACGCGACCGAAATCCGCTTTCACGCCCACTTCGTTTTGTTTGGAGGTTTCGATACCGGTGACCTGTCCGCCGTTACTGACCACCAGACCGTTGTAAGTCGTACCGGCCGTTTCACCTGCCTGCAACGCTTCAATGTGGTTGGCGTAGAAGGAGTAGTGTTCCCACGGTTTCACGACCAGACCAAACGCCGGAGTGACTTTCATTTCGTCGAACGAGGTGTTTTCAGAGCCGTCGTAGTTGTAGTTTTTGACCACAACATTCTGACGACGCAGACCAGCGATAAATTGCAGACGGTCGTCGAGCACGGACATGGTGTCGGAAAGTGAAACGCCATAGCTACGGGTACGGTTGCGCACCGCAGGATCGCTCATATCGCCGCCGCTGTAGAGATTGGTCAGCGGTTCATCCACATGGGAAGGATCGTAAATATTGGTATTAATGGAAGCCGCGGTCATGGTGTACGCGGTTTTGTATTTACGGTAAAGCGTCGACATGCCGAGGTTGACACTGTGGTTAACAAAACCGGTATCAAATTTGCCGCGTACACCCGCCTGAGAGGAGAAGCTGTCCGCAAAATAAGGCACGGTCATGCGGCTCATTGTGGCGTTACCGTCGTTGTCCTGCAGGGTCGGCGAGCTGTATTTACCAAATTCATGCGTATGGTTAGCACCGGCGGCGGCATATACCGTCCAGTTGTCGGCCACATCGTATTCGCCTTTCAGCATGCCGAACTCGTTTTCCATATCGGTCGATGCGTATTTCTGACCGTAGTTGCCGGTCGCAGAAGGCACATCAGGAATTTTGGTCGCGTTACCCAGATACACCACCGGACGGCCACCGTGCACCGTCGTTTTGCTCATCCCGAAATCCAGAGATGAACGGAAGCGATCGCCACGGTAGTCAAGGCCGATGGATCCCAGCGTCAGACGGCGTTTTTCATCATCAATCGCCGTTTCACCTTCGCGGTGAACAGCATTGACGCGCACGCCCCACTGGTTGTTGTCACCAAAACGACGCCCCACATCCACCGCGCCGCCGACCTGTGAAGAAGAGGTGTAATCCACGCTCACGCGGTTAATCGGGGTATCGGTGGCACGTTTTGGCTCGATATTGACGTTGCCGCCCACGCCGGTGCCGCCTGGCGGTACACCGTTGAGGAAGGCGCTTGAACCTTTCAGTAATTCAACACGATCAGCGAATTCGGTCGGTAACAGCTGACGCGGCAGCACACCGTACAATCCGCCGTAAGAGATATCGTCGCCGGACAGCTCAAAGCCGCGCACCACAAACGTTTCTGAATAGTTGCCGTAGCCGTAACCGGTCTGCACCGAGGCGTCATTATTCAGCACGTCGCCCAGCGTACGTGTTTGCTGATCCTGCATCAGTTTGTCGGTGAAACTCACGACGCTGAACGGCACATTCATCGCGTCCTGTTCACCGAGGATCCCCAGACGTCCGCCGTTGGCGATTTGTCCGTCCAGATACGCCGGTACCGTGTCGTTGCCGCCAGATTTAAAAGTCTGTGGCGCGGCTTCAATGGTGATGGTGTCGCCGGTTTTAGCAGTGGACGCGGTGGTTTGTGGTGTGGGGGTTGCCGCGATGGCCGGTAACGCTAACCCGCTCAGCGCGGCAGAAATCACCACCGGCAAGACTTTACGGGCAAAGGCTGGAGTGTGAAGGATTTCACTTTTGGTGCGCATGGTAATTCCCTGAAAAAGTTCAATCGTGAATGGTAATAATTATCATAACGATTCGAATTATGCTGATTGACAGAGCAAATGCAATCAACTTTTCAGGGATAACGTCAGGGTAAACAGGATGTTAATGCGGATATTTTATAAGGATTAGGAATTTTATTATTGGAAGGGATTCTAATTAATTGAATTCAGAGAAATATCACGCGGGAGGATGAATCAGCAGGCTGCGCGCCAGTGACGCTCAGCCTGAAATAGCGGTTCAGTTTTTTTAACTCAGACCCGGCACATCAAAGCCCGGAGAAACAGAAAGCAGCATTCTTACCTGCTTCACCAGCTCACTCATGCAGTCGTCACGCATGCCGTAGCTGTTCAGCTCTTTTTCCAGCGCAAACAGGTACTGCGCGTTGGTGCCAAGCGGGCCGCTGGCCTGCGCAATCAGAGGCGCAATGACCTGATAATCGGTATCCGCCTCATACTGCGGATGGGACGCATCCATGATAAATACCAGCGCCGTGACTTTGCGGCCATCATCAAGATCCAGTTCGCACCAGGTCGGCCGGTAACAGCCGGTCAGCATTTCGCGCTTCCACAGCAGTTCGAGTTCTTCGAGGAGTTTGTCTTCCGGCAGGCGGAATGCCAGCCCGGTGGTCTGTCCGCCATCGCGCAGCGCCAGCATACGCCCCGGTTGCGCGTGGGTACCGCGCCCGGACGTCAGACGTAAACAGAAAGCACGGTGATAACCATGAAGCGTGGCGGGACGCGCCTCTTCAGAATCAAAAACCGGGTTCCACATCAGTGAACCGTAACCAAAAATCCACACCGGACTGTTATCCGGGCGACGCGCCAGCGTACAACCTAATGAAGCCGCGCGTTGTTCAGGGGTCAGTAGCATCGATTCATCAATGCTGCCGAATGCTGTTTTGCAATCTGCGTTACGCAGGAAATCTCGAGTTAACATTCATTCCCCCTTCGGTACGACGTACTTTTGAACATGCCATGCTGTTAACGCTGTGTTCTCCGTTATCGTGGGTCGTGGTTTTGAGATATATCGGACAATTTTCGCCTCTGCTTGAGGGGGCGCGCAGGTTTATTAAGAAATTTAGTATCACCCTGCTTGCTGAAACCTTATTCGTTTCTTTCGTTGCAATCAAGGTTGAGAGGGATCACAAAACGAAAATAAAGTGATTATTTTATGAACATTGTATGAATGTTGAGATTTTGAAGGGGGATAAGACAAAAAACAGGAAACCAAAGCGTGCGGCGTGAGAAATATCGGCAGGCCGGGATTTTCCCTCACCTGCCGTCAACATCAGGATTTTTTAGGATGCCACTTGTCATCATCCCCTTTTTTGTACCCATGCTTCACCGCCGCCCAGGCCACTTTGTGGGCGGTTTCTTCACGGGAACTGTCACCCTGACGGTCTTTGGATTTGGCGTATTCATCCCACGCACTGTTGAACGCTTCCTTATAGATGTCCTGCGCATGAGCGGGCAGCACATTGCGGACGGAATCAGGCAACGCTGAGCGATTCTGATAAGGCATAGTGATCTCCTTTTTCATGACGTTCATGATCGTTACATTCTTTATGTGCTGAGTCTGAGCACAACATTAAGTCTAGCTGCTACCCTCAGAGGATCCTGCCAGATTATTCTTGTTATCAGGTACCTGAACGCCCTTTTTCGCCCTGAGATTGTGCGGGTATAGGGGGTATTTACATAAATTGACGCATAGCCGCCATAAACTCATCATGAATTATCAGTGCATTGTTTTTAAATGACTTATTTTCTTAACATGAAAAATTAGTACGCCACTTATCATGGTTTAAAGCAAATTATGTATCGTTAAATGATGACTATGTGACGATTTTGTTCCTAACCCTGATTTTATTCTGTTAATAGATTAATTTATCTACTATACTTAACGGGTTAGACTTTTATGCTGCTATGCATTTTGCTGACAACTGACAGACAGGCGGTTGTTATTACGTGAGCGTTTATAAGGAGAATAATCATCATGGTGTCTTCACAGGAACATCCAAAAATCAAAACCCGCCATCAGGAATATTCCCTGATTTTTCCCATCGCAGCACTTATCGTTCTCGTCCTTTGGGGCAACAGCAGTAATTTTGGCGCTGTTGTCGGCATCAATTTAATCGCGCTGGTCGGTATCCTCGCCAGCGCGTTCAGCGTAGTCCGTCATGCAGACGTACTGGCACACCGTTTGGGCGAACCCTACGGGTCACTTATTCTCAGCCTTTCCGTGGTAATCCTCGAAGTCAGCCTGATTTCCGCCCTGATGGCGACGGGTGATGCCGCACCAGCGCTGATGCGTGACACGTTATTTTCGATCATTATGATTGTGACGGCCGGTCTGGTGGGCGTCGCCCTGCTGCTTGGCGGGCGCAAATTTGCGACGCAGTATGTCAATCTCGGCGGCATCAAACAGTATCTGATGGCGATTTTCCCGCTGGCGGTGATCGTGCTGGTACTGCCTGCCGCATTGCCTGCCGGCAATTTCTCGACGACGCAGGCGCTGTTTGTCGCAATGATCTCAGCCGCCATGTACGGCGTATTCCTGCTGATCCAGACTAAAACCCATCAGAGCCTGTTTATCTACGAGCATGAAGATGAAGGCGAAGAAGACGGCCACGGTAAGCCCTCGTCAAAAAGCAATCTGACACATACCTTGTGGCTGATCGTCCACCTGGTGCTGGTGATCGCGGTGACCAAGTTCAACGCCAATCCGCTGGAAAGCCTGCTGACGGAACTGAACGCGCCTGCACAATTCACCGGCTTCCTGGTCGCGTTACTTATTCTTTCACCGGAAGGTCTGGGCGCCCTGAAAGCAGTACTGAAGAATCAGGTACAGCGTGCGATGAATTTATTCTTCGGCTCCGTGCTGGCGACTATTTCACTGACCGTTCCGGCCGTGACCGTGATTGCCACCCTGACCGGTCAGAACCTGATTTTCAGCCTGGATCCGGCAAACATTGTGGTGATGCTCGCGGTACTGATTTTGTGTCAGATTTCGTTCTCGACCGGCCGTACCAATGTACTGAACGGGACTGCGCATCTGGCGTTGTTCTGCGCGTATATGATGTTAATTATGTTGTAACACCCTCGCCTTCCCCGTGGGAGGAACAAACAATAAAGGCCGCTCATTTGAGCGGCCTTTTGCATTGTGATGACGGTTTATGAATACGCGTTCAACGTTCTCTGGCACAGCTCGGAACGGACGCAATCCTGCTTATCAAACTTAATGATGCCGACCATCTCGTCTTCTTCGAAGCGGGAAAGTGCATCGCTGAGCCCCGATACTACGCCGCGTGGTAAATCGCACTGGGTAATATCACCGTTAACAATGACCGTCACATTTTCACCGAGACGGGTCAGGAACATTTTCATCTGGCTGGCCGTGACGTTCTGGGCTTCGTCCAGAATCACCACCGCATTTTCGAAAGTGCGTCCGCGCATATAGGCGAATGGCGCAATTTCAACTTTCCCTATTTCCGGTCGTAAGCAATATTGCAGGAATGATGAACCCAGACGACGTAATAAAATGTCGTAGACCGGTCGGAAATAAGGCGCGAACTTCTCAGAAATATCACCGGGCAGGAAACCGAGATCTTCATCGGCTTGCAACACCGGGCGTGTCACAATAATTCTGTCGATTTCTTTGTGAATTAATGCCTCTGCCGCTTTCGCAGCGCTGATAAATGTTTTGCCGCAGCCTGCTTCGCCGGTAGCAAAAATTAACTGCTTATTCTCTATGGCTGATAAGTAATGACCTTGAGCTTCAGTACGCGCTTCGATGACGGACGTATCGCGACTGTCGCGAGCCATGCCGATCGATTCCAAACCGCCCATCTGTACTAATGACGTCACAGATTCTTCCTCGCGCTGGCGGTGACTGCGTGAATCATTACGAATAACACGTTTTGCTTCACGACGAGCTTTGATCACTGCTTTCTGTCTTCCCATAGTGGCACCTTACAGTTTGATTCACTTAACGCTAAGGCATAATGCCCGCACGGTTATGTTTCACTCACAAATGAGGTTTTGGTCTCCTTTTAGACCAAGTGAAGCCAATGAATAACGTGAAGAGGAAAAGAAACCAAAAAGATTAACCGGTAATTTTTTGGCTGTTTTCTGTTCACGAGGAGGCATTGCCAATATCGTCAATAATGACAAACCGCTGACCCATATAATGAAATTTCCAGAATAAAAGCCAATGATATTCACATCATTTTCATAAACATTTAAGGGGTCAGTTAAAGAACAGGGTAGAGGTTGCGTGGATGAGAAATGTTGTAAAAAGCGGCAGGGAAATGCTGAAAGTAAAAGTGGATATAACAGAGAGTCGGAGGCCTTATCCTCGTTTGCATTTAAGCGACGACAACGAGTAAATGCGTGAAGCATGTTATTTTCTGTCAACAGCCCAAACAAGGACTTTACCATTCGCGCTCCCCGCAGTGTTATTAACGGCACCTGCCGTACACCTCGTGAAAACTACCGCTTATAAATGTCAGTATAATGACAGCTGAAACATTTGCGTTACCAAAATGTAAAAAAGTTTGTAGCCGTCGTCAACCGGATCGTGAAGATCTTTTTCAGATCCTCTTAAATCGCGCTGAATTTCTCTCAGCTCAGCAGATTGTTTTTCTTTTCATTGATGAAGTAACTGTTAATCCCTTCCGCCAGCGCGCGTGCCATTTTCTCCTGAAAAACAGGCTCGCCCAGCAATTTTTCTTCCTGCTTATTGGTAATAAACGACGTCTCCACCAGCACCGACGGGATGCGTGGCGATTTCAGCACCGCGAAACCGGCCTGCTCCGGATGGGGGCTGTGCATGTGATGCACCCTGATAATATTGGCGGCCAGATGGCGGCCAAAATCCAGACTGCGGTGAATGGTTTCGTGCTGGTCGAGATCAAACAGCGTTTCTTTAAGGTATTGATCATCAGTCTTAAAATCGTTGTCGTACAGCACATCGACACTGTTTTCACTTTGCGATAAATAGCGTGCCATCGCACTGCCCGCGCCGTGTTCTGACAGCGCAAACACTGACGCGCCGGAGACCTGATCATTGGTAAACCCGTCCGCATGTATCGAGATAAACAGATCCGCTTCATGCTGATGCGCCAGACTGACACGATGATACAACGGGATAAATACGTCATCCTGCCGCGTCAGTACCGCGTGAATGCCGTGTTGCTCGTCAAGCAAGGTTTGCAGCCTTTTGGCGATATGCAGCACCACATGTTTTTCATAAGTGCCTTCATTGCCGATCGCCCCCGGATCCTTACCGCCGTGGCCGGGATCGATCATCACCAGCAGCGGTTTCTCCGCCCGCGGTGTGGTGGTCGTGACGGGCAGCACCTGCGCGGCATTCGCTTCGCGTATCGCCACGTTCAGTACGCCGTTTTCCGTACTGCGCGTAATCTCAGGTTTACCGTCCACCTGCAATACAATGCGCGCCACGTCCGGGCTGAAGTGAGCAATCCTCCCCTCCTTTACCCATGAAAATTTCTGCCGGACCACGGTCAGCGCATGTTCCAGTTCCGGTGGAAATGACACCATCGGCATATCAATCACCGCCCGTTCCGGCGCACTGAGCATAAACACCCGGCAACGTTTATCGCCCGCCGGTAGCGCGAGACGGATCTGGCTGGCGTCCGACGTCATGGTGATGCGCACGGCTTTTTGCGCCGCATACAGGCGCGGTGCCGTCAGGGAAAGTCCGATGCCGAAAATCAGTAATTTTCTGCGGGATTGATTGATGCTCATAACAGTCTCAGGCAGGCAAGATGATAAATCAGGACGACGATTTATCATCATGACATTGCTGAGGTTTTTTGGAATGAAGCGGAGTATTAACAGAAAGTGAATTGCGTAACCAGGCGTAAAAAGGATGTCTGGTGTCAGGTTCCCCCTTCGCAGGGGGAGGCGCAGTATCAGGCTTCGATCAAAGATTGTCCGAGATAATGATTTTCGTCTTTATTTCCCGGCAGCGTGAAGAAGAAACCGCCGCCGTTGGGACGGATGTATTCTTCCAGTGCTTCGCCGTTCAGGCGTTTCTGCACGGTCAGGAAGCCTTTCTCCAGATCATGCTGATAGCAGACAAAAATCAGTCCCATTTCCAGTTGCCCGGCATTGGTCACACCCAGCGAATAGCTGTAGCCACGGCGCATCATCAGGCTGTCTTCGGTTTCTTTAGTGCGCGGGTTCGCCAGCCGGATATGCGAGTCGAGGTGGATGACTTTACCTTCCGGATCTTTACTGTAATCCGGCACGTCGTGCTCTTTTTCCATCCCCAGCGGCGCGCCGGTAGCCTTGTCGCGCCCGAAGATCGATTGCTGCTCCTGCAACGGCGTACGATCCCAGGATTCCACCCTGAACGGGATCAGACGGGTGACCTGATAACTGCCGCCGAGCGTCCAGGCCGGTTCGCCCTGACCGTCTGTCACCCAGATGGCTTTATCCATCAGCGGCTTATCTTTGGCATCCGGATTGGCGGTGCCGTCTTTGAAGCCCAGCAGATTGATCGGGGTTTCTTTACCCTGACTGCGGGCGGCATGGGAGGAAATAAAGCCGTCACGACGCCAGCGCACGCTGAGTAAATCCGGCGTGTACTTGATGATGTCACGCAGCGCATGCACCACAGTATCGCTGTTGTTGGCGCAGATTTGCAGGGACAGATCGCCGTGACACAGTTTGGCGTCGAGGGAGTCATTCGGAAACCGCGTCATGCGCTGTAATTTCAGCGGCTTATGTGGCGCTAAGCCGAAACGTTCATCGAACAGCGAATCCCCGACAGACAGCGTCATGGTCAGGTTATCCGGGTAGATTTCAGCGCCCATTACGCCGGAATCCATCGGCGGGAATTTCGGATCCATTGACGGCGCGGTGCCGCCTTTCGTGAGAAAAACAAACCGGCTGTCGAGCAGGCGGAACAGGCGTTCCAGCTCGGCTTTGCTGGTCGCCAGCACGTCGAAAGAAACCAGCATCATGGACGCCTGCTGCGGCGTTAAAATGCCTGCCTGATGTTCGCCGTAATAAGGCTGTTTGCCCCAGCGTTCATCCGGGGACACCGTGCCCGGCGTGTACTCTTTTTTTGCTCCGGGTGTTTTCTCAGCTTGCACCGTGGTGGCGCCGCCCAGGGCAAATGCCCCGCCTAACAATCCCACGCCTTTCAACAAACTGCGGCGGGAAGAGGAAACGTCATCCTGATTATTGTTTTTGTGACTCATTGCTATGCCTCGGTGTAACGCTCCTCCCCCTGCGAAGGGGGAGGCGGGGAGGGGGTATTAATGGCAAAACAGGGGGTTATGCACACTTTGGCCACTGAATTTTACTTTAATACCCCACCCCAACCCTCCCCTTCGCAGGGGAGGGAGCTTAAGATATTAATCCAGACCTAAAACACCGCGCAGTTTAGCCAGATCTTCTGCCAGCGTGGTGATTGGCCCTTTCATTGCGTTACGGTCTGCATCGGACAGTTTTTCGTAATTCTCATAACCGTCTTTGGTTTTGTATTTATCCAGCAGCGCATCGACGGTTTTAAAGTTGGCGTCGATTTTATCCAGCAGCGGTTTGTCAGCTTTTTCCAGCAACGGACGCAGCAGGTTAACGATTTTCTGTGCGCCGTCGAGGTTGGCACGGAAATCCCACAGGTCAGTGCGGCTGTAACGGTCTTCTTCACCGCTGATTTTGCTGGCCGCCACTTCTTCGATAAGCCCTGCTGCGCCGCCAACCACTTTGCTCGGCGGGAAAGTCAGGTCAGTGATGCGTTTTTGCAGATCAACCGTGTCGGTGTACAGCTTGTCAGCAAAAGGCTCCGCGCCCTTGGTGGTTTTATCCGCAAAGAGGATTTTCTCCAGACGGTGGAAACCGGTGAAGTTAGGATCTTCGGCTTTTTTCTCGAAATCATCTTCACGGGCATCGATGCTGCCGTCCAGATCAGAGAACAGTTCGGCAATCGGTTCGATGCGCTCGTAGTAAACACGGGTTGAGGCATACAGCGCCTGAGCTTTCGCCAGATCGCCCTGCTTCACCGCGTCGGTAAAGGCTTTGGTGTGGGCAACCAGTTCAGCCACCTGCTGCGTGACATACACTTTGTATTCCGCAATCGGGCCGACCAGCGCCATGGCGTCAGGCTTACCGGAGGCTTGCGCGCCTTCTGCCGTCACGGTCAGTTTACCTTTTGGATTGCTCAGCAGGCCGCAGGTCATGTCGTATTCGCCCGGCTCAAGGTTAGCCGTCATTTTCTGCGTGAAGCCCGGCGCCACGTTTTCACGTTCTTCCACCACCATCACGCCTTTCAGAATTTCCCATTCCAGGTTTTTCTGACTGTTGTTATGGATAACAAACTGAGTTTTACCGGCGGGTACGGTCAGCGCCATCGGTTCACATTGTTTGTCGTTAACGGCAATTTTAACCTGACGAACATCGGCAGCCAGCACGTGGGTGCTCAGCGCAAAGGCCGGCAGGGACAACAGTGCGATCTGTAAAGCTTTACGGCGAAAATGTGGCATGTACAACTCCGTGGCTAACGCAAAGTGATGAAAAGTTTATGAAATCAACGTGGTGTTTTTTGCCCGGCAGAGGCCGGAGCGGCGACAGGATTTTTGCCCTGTGGCATAAAGAACAGAAACAGCGCAGGGATCAGATACAGGAAATACACGGCGACTTCACTGACGGTCGGCGCTTCCTGATAGCCAAACATGCCTTCCAGCAAGGTGCCAAATAATGAGTGCGTGGATAACGTGCCGCTGAGATCAAAGGCGATGTCCTGCATCTGATTCCACAAACCGGCTTCGTGGAAAGCCCGGATCGCGCCAGCGGCCAGACCGGCGGCGACAAACAAAATAAACAGGCTGGTCCATTTGAAAAATTTCGCCAGATGCAGTTTCACGCCGCCGTAATAAATCAGGAAGCCGAGCACAATGGCGGCAGCCAGTCCCAGCAGCGCGCCGATCGGTGCTTCGATACCCACATCCTGCTGGAATGCGGCGAGCAGGAAAAACACCGATTCCAGCCCTTCACGCGCGACGGCAAAAAACACCATGGCGACCAGCGCCCAGCCCTGCCCGCGGCCGGAATTCAGCGCATTATCAATCGCGCCTTCCAGATGCACTTTGATGGAGCGCGACACTTTGCGCATCCAGAACACCATATACGTCAGAATGCACACGGCGACCACGGCCACGATGCCTTCGAACAGCTCCTGCTGTTTTTGCGGAAACTCGCCGGTGGTGGCGTTGATAAAAAGACCGAGCGCCAGACAAAGTGCGGCGGCGATGAAAACGCCAATCCAGACCACACCGAGCCACTGCCCGCGTTGCGTCCGTTTGAGATAGCTGGCAATCAGGCTGACGATCAGTGCAGCTTCCAGCCCTTCGCGAAACATAATGAGAAACGGAACGAACATGTTGGAACTCCCGGCCCCTAATTCTGGCGAATCACAGAATCTGTAAGCTCTCTGTAAAGAAAAGTAAAAAGAAACGATAGTGATTATCATTCTTAGAAAAAGAAATACAAGAGGGAACAGATCGATTTTTGAAGGGCTGATGGCAAATGCGCAGGAAAAATCAGGATAGAAGTGTTCTCTGAAACAAAATGCTGAAAACCGGGGTCAGGACGACCCCGATCTTCGTCACCTCAAAACTGAGGAGTGGTTAAATAGTATTATATTCCGCTTCGGCTGCCGTGAAGCGTTCTTCCACTGCGGCGGAAGGCTGACGGCCCATCAGGCTGACAATCCAGATCGCCAGTGAGGCGAAGATAAAGCCGGGGATGATTTCGTAGAGATCAAACCAGGCGAAATTCTTCCAGACAATCACCGTCACTGCGCCCACCAGCATGCCTGCCAGCGCGCCGTTACGCGTCATGCGTTTCCACATGACGGAAATCAGGATCACCGGCCCGAATGCCGCACCGAAACCGGCCCAGGCATAGCTGACCAGACCGAGTACGCGGTTTTCCGGGTTCGCCGCCAGCGCAATGGCCACCAGAGCGACCACCAGTACCATCAGACGACCAATCCACACCAGCTCGCGCTGGCTGGCACCTTTGCGCAGGAAAGCTTTATACAAATCTTCGGTAATCGCGCTTGAACATACCAGCAGCTGACAGCTCAGGGTGCTCATCACCGCCGCCAGAATCGCCGACAGCAAGATACCGGCAATCCACGGGTTGAACAGAATTTTTGCCAGCTCGATGAACACACGCTCACCGTTTTGCGTCACGTTGCCCGCTTCGCCCGGATTATTGCTGAAGTAAGCAATACCGAAGAAACCGACCGCAATGGTGCCCGCCAGACACAAAATCATCCAGGTCATGCTGATACGGCGTGCGCTGCGGATGGTGTGATGGGAGTCGGCCGCCATGAAACGCGCCAGAATATGTGGCTGGCCGAAGTAGCCCAGTCCCCAGCCCAGCAGTGACAGAATCGCCACCAGATTCATGCCTTTGAACATGTCCGTGTATTCAGGGTTTTTCGCGTGGATCACCATCATCGAGGTATCAATACCGCCGACCGCGAGAATAACGATCACCGGCGTCAGGATCAGCGCGAAAATCATCAGGGTTGCCTGCACGGTGTCGGTCCAGCTGACCGCCAGAAAACCGCCGATGAAGGTATAGATGATGGTCGCCGCCGCGCCTGCCCACAGCGCTGTCTGGTAAGTCATGCCGAAGGTGCTTTCAAACAGACGGGCACCGGCCACAATGCCGGAAGCACAGTAAATAGTGAAAAATACCAAAATTACGATCGCCGAGATAATGCGCAGCATTTTGCTGGAATCTTCAAAGCGGTGGGTAAAGTAATCCGGCAAGGTCAGCGCGTTGTTGTTGGCTTCGGTGTGCACACGTAACCGCCCCGCCACCAGTTTCCAGTTCAGGTATGCGCCGATGGTCAGGCCGATGGCGATCCAGCTTTCAGAAATCCCGGAAAGGAAAATCGCCCCCGGTAAACCCATCAGCAACCAGCCGCTCATGTCAGAGGCACCGGCCGAAAGTGCCGTCACCACACTGCCTAAACTGCGTCCACCCAGAATATAATCATCAAAGTTTTTGGTTCGTAAATACGCGATGAGACCAATCAAAATCATCCCGAAAATATAAACACAAAACGTCACCAGCATCGGTGTGTTCATTGTCATTCCTGTCTCCACTTTCTTCTTATTTGCGATGTTGTCCGGCACCTGTCTGTCCTGACGCCTTGTTCCTGAGAAAAGCGTGCAAAATCATGCCGGGGCGAGATGATGGCTGAAACCCGCTAAGGTTGCAGCAAGACTCTCCATATTTTTTACGTCGTTACAGTCTTTGTGTGGTTTTTATTCAAAATTACTGTCGGGCCGGATACTGGTTTAGCCTCCTCCACTTTTCAAGATTTTTAACATTTCAAATACACAAAATTCACCCTCCATCACAGTTATTCTGAATGCCGGTTGTACTTTGCAGTGACAAAGGTTGCACCCGATACCGCCTTTGAAATTTCACTTACCGTTCATGCAGGCAAGATCCATGCCGTTATTTTATTGTTAAAAATGCCAGACAAATCACAACAGGCATACTTCCTGCATTAACGGGGGTTGCACAAGGTTGCAACATAGAAGATATTGCTCAGCATAAAGATAATGAATTCACCTGAACCTTTTCATATGGAGTGGTTGCGCATGGGTATGACAACGATGGGCGTGAAGCTGGACGAAGGCACACGCGACAGGCTTAAAGAAGCGGCACATAAGATTGACCGCACGCCGCACTGGCTCATCAAGCAGGCGATTTTTTCCTATCTGGAACGTCTGGAAAATGGCGACGCGTTACCTGAGATCCCGGCGCTGAACGGCGCGGCGTCTGAGGGTGCCGATGAGTTGACCGCCCATGCGGTTCAGGACGTCCATCAGCCGTTCCTTGATTTCGCCGAGCAGATCCAGCCGCAGTCCGTCAGCCGTTCCGCCATCACAGCCGCCTATCGTCGCCCTGAGCCTGAAGCGGTGTCCATGCTGCTTGAACAGGCCCGTTTACCAGCACCGCTCAATGAGGCTGCGCTGAAACTGGCGGCAGATATCGCCACGAAGCTGAGGAACCAAAAGAGTGCAAACGGACGCGCCGGCATGGTGCAAAGTCTGTTGCAGGAGTTCTCGCTGTCTTCTCAGGAAGGCGTGGCGCTGATGTGTCTGGCCGAAGCGTTGCTGCGTATTCCCGACAAACCTACGCGCGATGCCTTAATCCGCGACAAAATCAGCAACGGTAACTGGCACTCGCACCTCGGGCGCAGTCCGTCTCTGTTTGTCAACGCTGCCACCTGGGGCCTGCTGTTCACCGGTAAACTGGTGGCCACCCATAACGAAGCCAGCCTGTCGAAATCCCTGAACCGCATTATCGGGAAAAGCGGTGAGCCGCTGATCCGCAAAGGCGTGGACATGGCGATGCGCCTGATGGGCGAACAGTTCGTGACCGGTGAAACCATCGCCGAAGCGCTGGCGAATGCGCGCAAACATGAAGAAAAAGGCTTCCGCTATTCCTACGATATGCTGGGCGAAGCGGCGCTGACCGAAAAAGATGCGCAGGCCTATTTGCAGTCTTACCAGCAGGCGATCAATGCCATCGGTAAAGCTTCCAACGGTCGCGGCATTTATGAAGGCCCCGGAATTTCCATCAAACTTTCTGCCCTGCATCCGCGCTACAGCCGTGCGCAATACGAACGTGTGATGGAAGAGTTGTATCCGCGCCTGCTGTCGCTGACCTTGCTGGCGCGCAGCTACGATATCGGCATTAACATTGACGCCGAAGAAGCAGACCGTCTGGAAATCTCCCTCGATTTGCTGGAAAAACTGTGTTTCGAGCCGGAACTGGCGGGCTGGAACGGCATCGGTTTCGTGATTCAGGCGTATCAGAAACGCTGCCCGATGGTGATTGATTACCTGACGAATCTGGCGCAACGCAGCCGCCGCCGCCTGATGATCCGTCTGGTGAAAGGGGCGTACTGGGACAGCGAAATCAAGCGCGCGCAAATGGACGGACTGGAAGATTATCCGGTCTACACCCGCAAGGTGTACACCGACGTGTCCTATCTGGCGTGCGCCCGTAAACTGCTGGCGGTGCCGAACCTGATTTATCCGCAGTTCGCCACCCATAATGCCCACACCGTGGCGGCGATTTATCAGCTGGCGGGTAACAACTATTATCCGGGACAGTATGAGTTCCAGTGCCTGCACGGCATGGGTGAACCGCTGTACGAACAGGTCGTGGGGAAAATTTCCGACGGCAAACTGAACCGTCCCTGCCGTATTTATGCCCCGGTCGGCACGCACGAAACGCTGCTGGCGTATCTGGTGCGCCGCCTGCTGGAAAACGGCGCGAACACGTCCTTCGTCAACCGTATCGCCGATGCCACCTTGCCGATTGACGAACTGGTTGCCGATCCGGTGCTGGCCGTCGAGGCGCTGGCTGCCAGCGAAGGACAGGTCGGATTACCGCATCCGCGTATCGCCCTGCCGCGTAATTTGTATGGCGACAAACGGGTGAACTCTGCGGGTCTGGATATGTCCAGCGAACACCGTCTGGCTTCCCTGTCCAGCGCCCTGCTGCAAAGCGCCAGCCATCCGGTAAAAGCGCAGCCGATGATTGATGCGCAAACCGATGACGGCGAATTCCTGCCGGTGATCAATCCGTCGGAAAATACCGATATCGTCGGTTATGTGCGTGAAGCGACCGAAGCCGAAATCAGCCGTGCGCTGGATGCCTCCACTGCCGCAGGCGCGATCTGGTTTGCGACACCTCCCGAAGAACGCGCCGCCATCCTGCAACGCGCTGCAGAACTGATGGAAGCGCAGTTGCAAAACCTGCTCGGCGTGCTGGTGCGTGAGGCCGGAAAAACCTTTAATAACGCCATCGCCGAAGTGCGTGAAGCGGTGGATTTCCTGCATTACTACGCCGGTCAGATCCGCGAAGATTTCGCCAACGACACGCACCGTCCGCTGGGGCCGGTGGTGTGTATCAGCCCGTGGAACTTCCCGCTGGCGATCTTTACCGGTCAGATTGCTGCCGCACTGGCCGCCGGTAACAGCGTGCTGGCCAAACCGGCAGAACAGACGCCGCTGATCGCCGCATTAGCCGTCGGCATTCTGCATGAAGCAGGCGTACCGGCAGGCGTATTGCAGTTGTTGCCGGGTCAGGGTGAAACCGTCGGCTCGCAGCTGGTGAATGACGAACGTGTGCGCGGCGTGCTGTTTACCGGTTCAACCGATGTTGCAGGCATTCTGCAACGCAACATCGCCGGTCGTCTGGATCCGCAGGGGCGTCCGACGCCGTTGATCGCCGAAACCGGCGGCCTGAACGCCATGATTGTGGATTCCTCCGCGCTGACCGAACAGGTGGTGATGGATGTGGTGGCCTCGGCCTTTGACAGCGCCGGTCAGCGTTGCTCTGCCCTGCGCGTGTTGTGTATTCAGGACGACGTCGCCGACCACACCCTGCAAATGCTGCGCGGTGCGATGGCGGAATGCCGCATGGGTAATCCGGAGCGTTTGTGTACCGATATCGGGCCGGTGATCGACGCCGATGCCAAAGCCGGTATCGAGAAACACATCGATGCGATGCGCACCAAAGGCCGCACCGTGTATCAGGCCACGCAGGAATTCACTGCCGACCAGCAGGAATGGAGCCGTGGCACCTTCGTGAAACCGACACTGATCGAGCTGGAAAGCTTTGATGAGATGAAGAAAGAAATCTTCGGCCCGGTGCTGCACGTGGTGCGCTATGCCCGTCAGGATCTGGATACGCTGATCGGTCAGATTAATGCCGCCGGGTATGGTCTGACGCTGGGTATTCATACCCGCATCGACGAAACCATCCACCGCGTCACCCAGCAGGCACACGTCGGCAATATGTACGTGAACCGCAATATGGTCGGCGCGGTGGTGGGTGTGCAACCGTTCGGCGGCGAAGGCTTATCAGGCACCGGTCCGAAAGCCGGCGGCCCGCTGTATCTGTATCGCCTGCTGAGCAGCCGTCCGCAGGACGCCGTGCAGCAAACCCTGTTGCGTCAGGACAGAGAGCTGCCGCTGGACGTGTCTGTCCGCGAAGCCTTACTGGCACCGCACCGCGCATTGCAGCAATGGGCCGCCGAACAAAAACATCGTGAGGAGTTAGTCGCAGTTTGCGAACGCTTTGCGCAGACCAGCCAGGGCGGCACGTTACGCACCCTGCCGGGGCCAACCGGTGAACGCAACACTTACGCGCTGTTACCGCGCGAACGTGTGCTGGCACTGGCCGATAATCAGGAAGATGCCCTGACTCAGCTCGCCGCCGTCACCGCCACCGGTTGCCGTATTCTGTGGCCGGAAGCGCCGTTGCAGCGTGACCTGTTCAACCTGTTACCCAAAGCGGTGCAGGCGCGGGTTGATTTCGCCAAAGACTGGCAGAACGATGCGCAGGTATTCGATGCAGTGATTTATCACGGTGATGCCGATCAGTTGCGCGAGCTTTGTCAGACCATTGCACAGCGACCGGGCGCCATTATTTCCGTACAGGGCTTTGCGCGCGGCGAGGATAATATCCTGCTGGAACGCCTGCTGCACGAACGTTCACTGAGTGTGAACACGGCTGCCGCAGGTGGGAATGCGAGTCTGATGACGATCGGGTAAAGGTGCTTTGCTCCACCCCTGCGAAAGGGAACTGTCCGTGGCATTCTTAGGTTTTGCTTTTTGCTCCTCCCCCTGCGAAGGGGGAGGTTGGGAGGGGGTTTTAAGGGCTAACACCCGGTCAAAGCATACTTCAACTTATTGATTTTGCATTAATACCCCACCCCAACCCTCCCCTTCGCAGGGGAGGGAGCAGACCGGATCGCTTGCAGATTTTTTTGTTTCCCTTCGCAGAAAGGGACAGAAATCAATGCGCTAAAAACTTCTCCAGAAACTGTTTCGTCCTCGCATGTTGCGGATTTGAAAACAGCTCTTTCGCCGGTCCCTGCTCGACAATTTTGCCCTGATCCATAAAGATCGCGCGATCTGCCACGTCACGGGCGAAACTCATTTCGTGGGTCACAATCACCATCGTGCGGTGCTCAAGTGCCAGTGCGCGGATAGTGTTGAGCACTTCGCCGACCAGTTCGGGATCCAGCGCGGACGTAGGTTCATCAAACAAAATCACTTCAGGGTTCATTGCCAGTGCGCGGGCGATGGCGACACGCTGTTGCTGACCGCCGGAAAGACGGCGCGGATAGGCATTTTCCTTGCCATTTAATCCGACCTTTTCCAGTAACTGACGCGCCGTGGCGATGGCCTTTTCTTTCGGTTCGCCCTTCACAATCACCGGTCCTTCAATGATATTTTCCAGCACGGAACGGTGCGGGAACAGGTTGAAGTTCTGGAAAACGAAACCCACCTGCTTGCGCAGTTCGCGGACGTTGTTCTTCTGCTTGCTGATCGGTTTGCTGGCGTCAATTTCGATGTTGCCGACTTTGATGGTGCCGCCGTCCGGCTCTTCCAGCAGGTTGATGCTGCGCAGTAAGGTGGTTTTACCCGAGCCGCTCGGCCCAATGATCGCCACCACTTCGCCGGAATTGACCTGCAAATCTATACCGTGCAGCACCGTCTGTCCGTGGAATTTTTTTGTCAGTTGCTTAACGTCAATGGTACTCATGAAGGCTCCTGATCCTGACGGTTAACGCGGTCTTCCAGACGGTTTTGCAGGAAGGATAAAACGGTCGCCAGCACCCAGTAGATAATAGAGGCCGCGAGATACATGGTGAACACTTCCAGCGTACGCGATGTCACAAGCTGTGCCTGACGGAACAGTTCCGGCACCTGAATGGTGGCCGCCAGCGAGGTATCTTTCACCAGCCCGATGAAACTGTTACCCAGCGGAGGCAGCGCGGTGCGGGCTGCCTGCGGTAAAATCACGCGACGCAGGGTCTGCCACGGGTTCATGCCGATACTGGCGGCGGCTTCCCACTGCCCTTTTTCGATGGACGAAATCGCCGCACGCAGGGTTTCAGAGGTGTAGGCCGCGGTGTTCAGCGAAAGACCAATCATCGCTGCGGGGATAGGATCCAGCTCGATGCCAAACTGTGGCAAACCGTAGTAGATCATAAACAGCTGAGCAATCAGCGGCGTGCCACGGAAAACGGAGACGTAAAAACGCGATATCCATGACAGCGGCCAGAAATGCGAAAGGCGCATCAGCGCCAGCACAAAGCCCAGGATCAGACCGAACACCATCCCGCCCAGACTGAGCTGGAGCGTAAACAGTGTCCCTTTCAATAAAAATGGTGCTGAATCCAGCACCAGTTGAATACTTTCTTGCATCTAAGACCTTTAGATTTTCTGGATCTTTAAGATATTCACATATGCTCTAAATAAATGAACTTGCATCAAGGCAGCAAGTGCGCGAGTCCCGATGAGCTTACACAGGTAAGTGATTCGGGCGAGCAAGCGCAGCTAACGCCGGGGCAAGTTCAGTTATGACGAGCATTATTTTGTGACGTCAGCACCAAACCACTTTTCAGAGATTTTGGCGAGCGAGCCATCTTTCTGCATTTCAGCAATCGCTTTGTTGATCGCGGCCAGCAGTTCCGGGTTGTCTTTACGAATTGCCACGCCAGATTCCAGACGGGAGAACGGTGCACCCGCCACGGCTAAGGTATCACCGGTTTTCTTCACCAGATCCAGCGCCGCCAGACGGTCAACCAGAATCGCGTTGATACGGCCTACGCGCAGATCCTGATATTTAGTCGGGTCATCATCATAAGTACGGATGTCGACGCCCTGCACGTTTTCACGCAGCCATTGCTCGTAGTTACTGCCCAGACCCACACCGACTTTTTTGCCTTTCAGATCTTCAGGTTTGGTGATGGTGCCTTCCTGACCTTTTTTGGTCAGCGCCTGAATACCGGAAACGGTGTACGGGGTGGAGAAATCGTATTTTTTCGCACGCTCAGGGGAGATGGTCACCTGATTGATCACCACATCAATGCGTTTGGATTCCAGCGACGCCAGCATGCCGTCCCATTTGGTCGGTTGCAGTTTCGCTTTCACGCCCATGTGCTGCGCCAGCGCATCAGCGAATTCCACTTCGAAACCGGTCAGCTTGCCGTCTTCACCCTGGAAACTGAACGGAGGATACGTCCCTTCCAGCCCGACGATCAGCGTGCCGCGATCTTTAACTTTTTTCAGTAACCCTTCATCAGCAAACGTATTGCTGACCATGCCTGCCGTCAGCGTGACCGCAACAGCACCCAGAAGTAAACGACGACGCAGTGTAGAAAAACCCATATTCACCTCAGTTATTGTTAGTTATAGAACGTTATATCCCCTACGAATTTGCGCACAGTAGCACCCGCCGCGCCAGTTATCAGGAATATAATTCTATAATCTTAGCTCAAAAAAGCATAAGCATAGTGTGAGCCATTAAACGTGCGGATGATACGCAAACAGTGCCGGGGCACCGCCGGTATGAATGAACAGGATCGGGCCTTCATCCGGGAATAATCCGCGTTCGATGCCATCCAGCAACCCCGCCATCGCCTTGCCGGTGTACACCGGATCCAGCAACATCGCTTCCTGTTCCGCCAGCAGTTTCACCGCCGCCATGCCCGCGTCATTCGGTTCACCGTAGCGCGGCGCAAAATAGTCATCCCATAAAATCACCGGCGGCACTTTCTCATCGAGCTGGAGTGCGCTGGCCACTTCTTTCGCAATGGCCTCCACTTTCGGACGCTGATCGCCTGCGCTGCGTGACACTGTCACGCCGATCAGTTGCGTGTCCGGCATTAAGTGACGTAAGGCGACCGCAAGACCGGCGTGAGTACCGGCACTGCCCGATGCCACCACCACGGCGCTGAAATCGACAAAACTGGCGGAAGATTGCTCGGCAATTTCCAGCGCGCACTGCACGTAACCCAGTGCGCCCAGGGCATTGGAGCCGCCCACCGGCACCACGTACGGACGGAAACCCTGTGCTTCCAGACGTTCGGCCTGCTCTGCCAGCTGCGCCATCGGATCATGAAGGGCATCGCACATCACCACTTCCACATTAAATAAATCCAGCAGCAGGCGGTTACCGTTGGTCAGGTAATTAGCCTCGGTGGTGCCGATCGGGTTTTCCAGCAGCGCCACACATTTCAGGCCCAGTTTGGCCGCCACGGCAGCGGTCTGGCGAACATGGTTTGACTGGATAGCGCCCGCCGTCACCAGCGTATCGGCCCCTTCTGCCAGCGCGGCAGCGGCGAGATATTCCAGTTTGCGCAGCTTATTGCCGCCCATCGCCAGCGGCGTGATGTCATCGCGTTTGATGTAGATATCCCGTCCGACGGTTTCCGAAAGACGGTGCAGTTTTTCTAATGGCGTGGCGCTGCCTAATAAATCGAGACGATCAAAGGCTTCCAGCCGGGTTTTAAGCAAAGAAATTTTAGCAGGCACAATGTTCCCCTGACGCACAGCACAGGGCCGTACGAAGTCGTTATCGTTAAAGTAGGTATAATTTCAGAGACGGGTTATTAAGTAAGTATATAAAGAATTTATAGAAACTGCGGAGAGATTCAAGACAAAAAACAGGCCCCCGGAGGAGCCTGTTTGCGTTTTGTGTGTCAGTCTGTAAGAGCGCCGCTTACGCGGATTTCTGCCAGGCCAGATACTGATCGTATTTGCGCAAGGCAATACGGTAGTTGTCGTGGCCCGCCACCGGCAAATCACTGATGATCCGCTGGTGGATACTGTCCCCGGAAAGCTTATCCAGAGGATAGTTATTGGCAGAGAGAATTTCATCCAGACGGCGGAGGCGGACAACGTACTCGCGCACCGTGCTGTGATTCATTTCCGTCTGCTCAAACAGGTATTGCTTAAACGCCATGATGTCAAAATATGACGAATGGCTGTTACAGCTTATCTCACTGCAAAAACGACACAGTGCGGTCAGTTCCTGCGACAGGTTGTGCCACACGTCATCATCAATAGGCTGATCCATCTTGGCGATGGCCTCTTTATTGATGATTTGCCCGCGAAACACCAGTGCCATCCTGTCGAGTTCTTTCGCACACTGTGAGCAATGAGTCTGACTGTGTTTAAAATCTTTAAGATAACGGCTTAAAGGCCTTGTTTTGATTCCCGCTGGCATAAATTTATTCCTGATAAGGGATATAAAATGTATAACCGGCCAGGAAAAAGCGGATCAGTGGTCGTTTGCCAGGCGTGTTCGCAAACGCTTAATCGCCTGACTGTGGAGCTGGCTTACCCGGGATTCCCCGACATCCAGCACCGCCCCGATCTCTTTTAAATTCAACTCTTCCTGGTAGTAAAGCGTAAGTACCATCTTTTCCCGTTCTGGTAACGCATCGATAGCTTCCATCACCCGGTGGCGCAGATTGCCCTCCAACAGATGATGTAACGGGTTGGCCTCTTCGTGCCCTTCCATCAATGCCTCGGCAGTATCGCCGTGCTCTTCGCGCCATTCGTCATAAGAAAACAACTGGCTGCTGTTCGTATCCATTAATATCTGCCGGTATTCCTCGATGGGAATATCCAGCGCCTGCGCCACCTCTCCTTCACTCGGCGGTCGCCCTAATTTCTGTTCTGCGTTATGCATCGCCTGGGACACTTCACGCGCATTGCGTCTGACGCTGCGCGGCACCCAGTCGCGGCTACGCAACTCATCGAGCATTGCGCCACGAATGCGCTGAACGGCATAGGTCGTAAACGCCGTCCCCTGCATCGCATCAAAACGCTCAACCGCATTTAACAGGCCGATCCCGCCCGCTTGCAGTAGATCATCAAGCTCTACGCTGGCGGGAAGCCGCACCTGCAAACGCAGGGCTTCATGGCGCACGAGCGGAACATAGCGCTGCCACAAAGAATTTTTGTCTATCACGCCGTCGGCGGTATACAGATCGCTCACTGTCGTAACCTGGCAAATTGAGGGTCAGTATCATTTTGCCAGCGTTAAGCCCTGTTCAATCGGCTGAATAAGGCCAGAAAAGCGCGGTTATTTTGATTATGTCTCGCACATTCTGTTCCGGGACACCTGCGGACAACGCGAAAACGATTGCACAAAAAACCATCACAACATAAAGATTATCCTAAATTATACCAGCGAATGCGTTTCATTAATTGCAGAGAAAGGTAAATTTTGGTTAAAAAAAACCCCGCCGGAGCGGGGTTTGAGCTGTATGTAACCTGATTGCTTATATTGTCGGCAAAGACAATTATTGCAGCAGGGACAGAACAGACTGAGGAACCTGGTTTGCTTTGGAGAGTACAGAAGTACCCGCCTGCTGCAGGATCTGTGCTTTAGACATGGCAGAAACTTCAGTTGCGTAGTCAGCATCCTGAATACGGCTCTGTGCAGACTGCAGGTTGGTGGTGGTGTTCGCCAGGTTAGTGATAGCAGAATCGAAACGGTTCTGAATCGCACCCAGTGAAGAACGGAAATCATCAACCTTGCTGATTGCTGCGTCGATAGCTTCCAGCGGATCAGTAGTCTTTGCCGTTGGAACAGCTGTCAGAGTGTCTTTAGACAAATCAGCACCTGACAAATCTGCGCTTTTATACACTTTTGCATCCGAACCAGTACCAACAGTAACAACTTCAGTTTTACCGTCTAAACCACCTAATTCAACTTTAGCAGTCTGAGAAGTGCCAGTAGAATCTTTATAAGTTGCGGTTTTAACAGATACGTCACCAGTAGTTGCGTCTACATTTGCTGCATACAACTTACCATCGGTACCTTTCAGAGCATAAACGCCGGTATCTTTACCGTCTGCGTCCTGAAGTTTGTAAAGTGCCGCCCCGGTAATAGAAGCGGTGTTAGTGTCTGTACCGATAGAAACGGTAGCACCAGTAGCAGGAGCTGTGCTGTCTTCAACTGCTGCAGTAGCAGCGGTAATCGTTGTATTACCTGCACCTGGAGTCGCACCAATTGTTCCAAGTGTTGCAACACGAGCTGTACCTGCCGTGGCGTTTGCGGCTAGGGCTACTGAATAAACACCATCATCTGAGGTAGTACCCGTTACTGTGGCAAAAACATTCCCAGCGTCGTCTTTAGACAAGGTGTAAGAATTGGTGCCAGTGGTTGCAAAAGCAGCAACACTCGTGGCAATTGCAGCATCATTAATTGCCACTGTAGAGCCAGCGGTACCCAATGTAGTAATAGCTGTACCGGTAGTCAAAGTGGTTGGACTTTGGACGCTGAAGCCGCTCAGGCCTAAAGTTGATGAGTCAATTTTCTGCAGGTCGATATCGATAGTCTGGCCGTCGTTTGCGCCAACCTGGATAGACATAGTCTGGTTGGAAGCCAGTACTTTCACGCCGTTGAACTGAGTCTGACCCGATACACGGTCGATTTCAGACAGACGGGAGGTGATTTCGTCCTGGATTGATTTCAGGTCGGAATCAGAGTTGGTGCCGTTAGCAGCCTGAACAGACAGCTCACGAACACGCTGTAAGTTGTTGTTGATTTCGCTCAGTGAACCTTCAGTGGTCTGCGCAACGGAGATACCGTCGTTGGCGTTACGTGAAGCCTGAGTCAGACCATTGATGTTTGAAGTGAAGCGGTTAGCAATCGCCTGACCAGCAGCGTCATCTTTTGCGCTGTTGATACGCAGACCGGAGGACAGACGCTCGATAGCGGTGCTCAGTGCGGACTGGGATTTGTTCAGGTTGTTCTGAGTCATCAGAGACAGCGTGTTGGTATTGATAACTTGAGCCATGAGTGTATTCCTTCAAATCTGGTTAAGGGTTCGGGCTTATTGCCCACGGCGTTCATCACCGTCCAAACTTGTATCGGCGCTACACCCGCAACCTTTAGAATTATTTCTCAAAAAAGATCGATTTCTTACTTTGAGAATTACCCTTCCTTATACCGCCTATTCAGCCCATTACTTTTTGTTGCGATCTATTAAACTTTTTCTCCGTCGTGCCGATAGGGCTTAAAGACTCTTATACAACTTGTAAAGGATACATATGGCCACTGTCTCTTCATTAGGTATCGGCTCAGGCTTAGATTTATCCACCTTGCTGGATAACCTGACCACCGCAGAAAAAGCGCGTTTAACCCCGATCACTACAGCGCAAACCAGCTACAGCGCGAAGCTGACTGCTTATGGAACTTTGCAAAGTTCACTGCAGACATTTGCTGACGCCACTTCCGCCCTAAATAGCGCAGATGTTTACGCATCAACAACAGCAACCTCCAGCAACACGTCCGCATTTACTGCAACGACGGCGGCTGGCGCGGCATCAGGCAAATATACGGTAAACGTTACGCAACTGGCGCAGGCGCAAGTTTTGGTTTCCGGAACAGCGACTGATAGCAGTAGCGCGCTGGGCGAAACATCGACGTCAGGGACTCGCACCCTTTCCATCACTCAGGGCGATGGCAAGCCGGTCACGATTTCTCTGACCGATGCCCAGACGTCATTAGCCGGGATGCGCGATGCTATTAATGGCGCAGACGCCGGTGTAACCGCCAGCATTTTAAAAGTGTCCGACGGCAGCTATCAGCTGATCGTGTCTGCTGACGATACCGGAACAGATTCGCAAATGACCCTGAGCGTCACCGGCGATGACACGCTGAACGCGTTCATTGGTTATGATTCTGCAACCAACACAGGCGGCATGACGCAGAACGCTGAGGCGAAAAATGCTGAACTCAGCGTAAATGGCATTGCTCTTGAACGTCAGAGCAATGAAGTGACCGATGCTCCAGAAGGGGTGACGCTAAATCTGCTGGCAACCACTGACAGCGCCGCGACGCTGACTGTGAAGAAAGACACCAGCGATGCCAGCACCAAGATCCAGGCATTTGTGACCGCGTATAATGCATTGCAAACCACCTTCACAAATCTTACCAAATATACCGCGGTAGACAGTAACACCGACACACAAGACACCAGTAATGGCGCTCTGTTAGGTGACAGTGCCTTACGCACGATTCAGTCAAAGCTTAAGACTGCTGTAACCTCAGCATTTAATTCCAATGGAATTAGCTCACTCGCAAGCATTGGGATCACAACGGATCCTGATACGGGTAATCTTGAAGTCGACAGCGATAAACTCGATACAGCGCTGAGTAATAGCACCAGCGATGTTAAAACCATGCTGTTGGGTGATGGTAAAACAACCGGGGTTATCACAGGAATTAATAATCTCAACGTCACTTTCCTCGATACCGATAGCGGCACCATTGCGACAGCAAAAACAGCCGTTAATACCACACTGAAAAGCCTGACCGAGCAATACAACAAGGTCAACGACAGTATTAACACCACTATTGCCCGTTATAAAACGCAGTTCACAGCACTTGATGTGGCTATACAAAAGCTCAACAGCACCGCGGATTATCTGACGCAGCAGTTCGATGCAATGACAACTTCAAGTTCTAGTTCGTAAGGATAGCAAGCCCATGTATAACCCTAAAGGAACCGACGCCTACGCACAGGTAGGCCTGGAGAGTGGCGTGATGAGCGCCTCTCCGTATCAGCTGGTGACCATGTTATTTGACGGGGCGCGCAGCGCCCTGATCCGCGCACGTATTTTTATCCAACAGGGCAGTATTGCTGAGAAAGGCAAATCCCTGTCTATGGCGATCAACATTATCGACAGCGGATTAAAAGCGGGCCTGAGCCGTGAGAAAGGCGATCCTGAATTAGTGGATAACCTCGAGGCGCTCTACGCCTATATGGTCCGTCGTTTATTGCATGCCAATTTACACAACGATCAAGAGGCCATCACTGAGGTGCTGGCCTTGCTTGAAAACATCGCCGATGCCTGGCGGCAAATCGGCCCAAACTACCACCCGTCGCAGGACCAAAATAATGGATCAACATCAGTTTCTGGTTAATGAATATCAACTGATCCTGTCTTTAAGCGAGCAGATGTTGCGGCTGGCGAAAGAAGAAAAATGGGATGAGCTGGTTGAGCTCGAAGTCAGTTACGTGAAAGCAGTAGAAGCTACCACCCGTTTACCGATGTCAGAACAGACATCGATAATGATTCAGAATGATGTCCGCCGCTATTTGCGTATTATTCTGGAGAATGAGAACACCATTAAAACGTTATTACAGACGCGGATGAATAAACTCACCGAGCTGATTGGTCAGTCGTCCCGACAACAACAAGTGAATACGACTTACGGAAAAATTGACCTCCGTTCGATTGCCTTTGGTGATCGCCAATAATTATTAAAACTCTGTTTGTTAGACTTTTTTTCAATATTTCTTGTGCATATATAAGGTTTCAGGGGCAGAGAGCATCTGGCTACCAGGGCTGGTTCTCTCTGTCTTCTTCCGTGACTTACGCGTATTATCAGGCAACCTGTTTGTAATAGCATAAGCGGGAAATTTTATATCAGGCAGCAAACAACACGTTGCAGTCGTCTTTTTCGGGCATCATCAACATGGTTCGTAAAATAAAAGTGACGCCAGGGATAGGAACCATTTCACTGCTTATTCAGCATAGTGAACTTTTTATTCATGATGTTTATATCGATAAGCCACAATTGGTTCTCGTCCAGAATGGAAGCCTTTCAATTACTTTCCAGGAACAGCAGGTCACCCTGCAGGCTGGCGAAATGCTCGTGCTTAATAGCGGACAAACGCTGAGCCTGACGCACCATTTGTCTGAAAACGGCCCTTTCAGTTGCGCCATCATGGCCTGGGATCACCAGTTGCTGAGCGACGCCGGGCTGCATGCCACCGGCTTTAGCCCGCCGCTGATCACCGTTGATAACTTTCAGGTCATCCCGCATATTCCCGGCGCATTTAAGCAAAGTTTTACCGATACCCACAGCGCCATCCTCTGGCATCACGGCCTGCCCGCGCCCATTACCCGCCATCGCATGCTTGAACAATTACTCTGGTTATCCCAGCTTGGCGTGCGCTATTCCCTGCAGCACAGCGAGAGCGTCACCCAGCGCGTGCGTGAATTATTAATCAATAATTTGCATAAATCTTTTACCGCCGCAGAAGTCGCCGAACAGCTGATGATGAATGAAGTGATGCTGCGCAGACGGCTGGCGTCCGAAGATTGTGTACTGCGAAACCTGATGATTGACGTGCGGATGACCCATGCCCTGCGGTTGTTGCAATGCACCGATCTGGCGATTTCACATATCGCGCATCAGGTGGGTTATGAAAGTGGCTCACGTTTTGCCGAGCGTTTCCGGAAACGTTTTGGATTCGCCCCGACCGCCATCCGCGGGCATTTGCGCCCGCTTTCTGCGCCGGCACCCAGCACAAGCGATGAGATATAACAATTCCCGCCGAAATGCCACAATACAAAACTTTGAGTAACATCACACAATAATTGATTACCAGATGTTAACGGAATATCATACGCGCCAAAGAATAATCTGATGGTCAGGGGTTGGTTGTGCACGTTTGGTGGGAAGTAATTAAGACGATTTATTGGGGTGGGCTGGGCATCGCGGCGCTGGTTACCCTGTTAGTGAGCCGCGATACGATTAAAATAAGACTGTTAACCTCCGGCATTATCGGATTTACCTGGCCGATGAGCCTGCCCGTGGTTCTGCTCTTCTCGCTTTTCTGAACAACACCGCCCTTTCCGGGCATAAAAAAACCCGGCTATCACCGGGTTTTGCGTTCGGGCTGTGCTTATTTGCGCGTCTGCACCCAGAAGCCGTGGATCAGGCCAGGCAGATACCCACAAAGTGTCAGAATAATATTCAGTAAAAATGCGCCACCGAAACCGTTGCCGATCAGTACGCCTAATGGTGGTACCAGAATGGTAATCAATACTCTCCAGAATCCCATCGTCATTCTCCCTTTGGTTATCATTGTGTTAATGATAGTACGGCGCAACGACGGCGGACATCAGATGAACCTTAATTGATCAGTTCCAGCATCACCTCAACGTCACGCCGGGCTTTTTCCAGTATTTCAATATCGCCGCTGCGGTATTCGGCGTCCGTCAGCTGGTGGATCTGCCGCATCTGCCATCTCACCTGATTCTTCTGTTCTTCCGTCATACTGCGGCACATCACGATGATAAAATTGCGCAGCATCATCTGTTGCATGGCAGTTTCTTCGGCGTGCTTGTTGACCGACATAACCAAATCTATAACATGTTTTTCTGCCATTGCGGATCCCTGTTGGGGTAAGAGCGTCAGTAAAGCCAGACTAGCACGGGCTGACGGGCGTTAAAGCCGACAATTGACGAGAGTAAAGCCGCTATTTCTGCGTCTAGAATGTGAACGGACACGACCACTATGCCTTCCAGCCCTGCCCCAAATTCTATCGATACCGTTTTTCAGCGTCTGGCCGCGTCACCCTTTCGCCAGCGTTTTCATCTCGGCGCAAAAGAATATGCCTATTGTCAGGATAAAGGGCCGGATGCGGTGACTCAGCATGCCGCTGATTTTATTGCCGCCCGCCTCGCCCCGGCTGAACCAGCAAATGACGGCAAACAGACGCCGATGCGCGGCCATCCGGTGTTTATCGCCCAGCACGCGACCGCCACCTGTTGCCGTGGCTGTCTGGAAAAATGGCACAAGATTGCGGCGCACACCGCCATGACACAGGTGCAGCAGGACTACGTGGCAGAAGTGATTTTGCACTGGCTGCATCAGGAAATGCAACGCCCGGCACCGGCGGCTAAAGTGCGAAAACCTAAGAAAAAAACCGGTACAGAACCGGATGACGCACAACAGCTCAATCTGTTATAAGACGCACATCACAGTCGCCAAAAAATAAAGAGTGACAGTTATCACAAATTTTCCGAATATACATACCCAGAACCGATCGTACTCTATAATTTTAGAGAAATAAGAATTTTGCCATGGGCATCATTCAGCCCGGCCTTTGTTGTCTTTCTTTTGCAGTCTTTCGAATGTGCTTTCCAGGTGAAACGAGTTTTACACTTGTTGTCAGGAACATTGCCCGTATTGGGAAAAGGAGGATGCATGTCTGAGTATCATTATTTACTGGTAGGTGGAAGTCGCAACGGACAACGGCATGTTGATCAGCAACATCAGTTTTCGTTGTGCTTTTGGGAAGAGGCAGCACAGAACGCAGAACGCGAGTTTTATGGTAAGCGTAACGAACGTTACAAAGTGAATCCGGAAAAAGGCGCAGACGGTAACTGGTATCTCGTGGGCTATTGTGGAAATTGTTCCAAAATAAAAGCCGACGAACTGACCACCCAGGCGCTGACGAAACATGTTAAACCCCTGATGTAACCAGATGGTGTTTCAAAGCCATTTAACCCCGCCCTTGTTGCGGGGTTTTTGCTTTCTGTCACCGGCAAATGGTTCAGGCGGCCATGCCCTGAATATTGCGGGCGAAGAACGCCACCGTTCCCCCTATCGTGAAATGCGCCTCGTGATGGCCCAGTCTTCCCAGCGGCGCGATGCGCACGATTTCCCCTTCAAACTCGCCGTCCTGGATCCGGGTGATGGCCACATCAAGCTGGTAACTGGCCGGATGCACACCCACCGGAAACGTCAGCAATTTGACACGGTCGCCGACCTGAAAGCGGGTGAGCAACGGCAGAGGTGCCTGTTCGAACAGATCCTGATCCATATGTGACTCCTTGTTTTCCAGTGAGATTCATTAGAGGATAGAATAAGTTGTCGCGTCCTGCCGCATACCGGCGTGAAGCACTTCTCTCTTTGCGCATTATTTTTCAAAAACAGATTAACGAGGACCCGCCGTGAAAAAATTAACGCCACAACAGTGCATCATCCTGACCGGATTTACCGGCATTCTGCATGGTGAATTTGAGTGGTTTCACGAGGATTTAGAAAAGCGGCTGGGCCGTGAAGTCCAGACCTCAGAGCTGGGGTACCCGGAATTTATGCAAGCGTGTCGCGATTTGTATGAAGAAGACTTCAACAGCCTGATGCCGGACTAAACAAGAAGGCCGGGCAAACACCCCGTGTTTACCCGGCCCGATGCGCAAGCCATTTACATTGATACGCAGAGCATCAGGGTTTCACAATGCCACGGATAAAATGCTCGTTCACCCTGATCACATTTCCCGTTTCCACATTAATGACCTGATATTGCACTGGTTTAACCTCATCCAGTACAGCGATAACTTCGAACAAACCTGGTGTAAAAGTAAGCGTGACAAAAACGCCAACAGGATAGACTGCCATAATTTTATCCTTTCAATCATGATCTTATAATTAACTTCCTTTACCTCATTCACGATCCTAACTTTTTCATTAATCACGGTAAGTGACTTCATTGTATCCTTCACCACTTTGAATGAATGTTAAAGAAAAGAAAGAGGGATAACGTATAAATTGCTGCAACAAGGTAAAATTCAGACAACTCTGACAGACGTTCGGCGAACATAATTAATTTTTACACTCTTCTTACCTCTGCAAGGCTTTCCGGGGCTTCCGTCACGCCGCAATGCCTTGTTTTCGGCCCAATTTCGGTTAAGAATACATGTCCATTTTGTTGCATTGAGAGCCCACGCTGTGAGTGCCCAGATTTTTGAAACCGATGCCACCCACCCGCATTTAACCCGACTTATTGCAGAGCTGGATGCTTATCAATACCCTCTTTATCCGCCGGAATCGTTTCAGGGGATTAATATCACTGAACTGGATGAAGGGGAGATCACCTGTTTTATGGCAAGGGTGGATGACGACTGGGCCGGTTGCGCCTGTCTGTATATTACCCGGCAGGGAATAGCTGAAATGAAACGGGTTTACGTGAACCCGGTGTTTCGCGGGCAAGGTATCGCATCCCTGCTGATCGAGGCAATGGAAAAGAAACTGAAAGCCTTAGGACACAACGAGCTGTTTCTGGAAACCGGCGTTTTTCAGGAAAAAGCCATCACGCTGTACGAAAAGCTGGGCTATTCCCGCACGCAGGCGTTCGGTGATTACCAGCAGTCGCCGGATCCCCTGAGTGTCTATATGATGAAATCGGTGAAATAACCGGAGAAAAGCGCCCGGAGGCGTGAGGCGGATATCTCCATAACGCTGCCCTGTGACAGGGTTATGGAGATGCAAAAAGCCGTTACATCAGTACGTTACTTTTTGTAGCAGAGAGGTCATTCGACGGAATAACCCATTTTTTCAGTGTGATCATAAAGAACTCTTTCCCCTTGGTGATTTTCGCACCCCGGTCACCACACTCCAGCGCAAGCTTAAAAAACTCATCACTGTTAATACTAAAAGCCAGTTCTACTTTTTTTACCATACCGGAATTCAGCAGGTCTTCGGCTTCGTGCAAGGATTTGGCCTGAATGACTGACATACATACCTCGTGATAACGGACGGAAGTTGTCTTTGCCCGAACAGGTTATTTCACTTTTGTTTCGATATTATGACAGTCTCGTGAAGCTTAGGAATATTGCCATCAGTGCGCGCAAAAATTCCTCAAACCGTGCAGAGGATCACACTTACGTCAGACGGAAATACGGATCCGGCATCGGCGTATCCGGCAGGTGTGTCTGGTTGTTCATCTCGCGCAGATTGATTTCGATATTGGTGCACATGGCATCCATGGGCAAATGGTTATTGGCATAACCGAACGGCATTTCCAGTTCTTCCGCCAGCGTATCAAGTGACAGAAAACTATAGGAAATAAAGCCGGACACCAGCAATGTCATGTAATGCAAATCCACCACCAGCGCAAACGGCAGCAGGCTGCAAAACAGGTATACCGTGCGGTGCAGCAACAGCCCGTAGGCAAACGGGATCGGCATACTGACAATTCGCTCGCAACCGCCCACCACCTGCGAAAGCTGCAATAACGTCGTGTCCATATGGGTATAAACGATATCCGACAACTCCCCCGTCCGGCGTTTTTCCGCCAGCCATTGTGACAGCCGCAACTGCACCATGTTGGTCGGTGCGCGGCGCGAAAGAATATCTTCCGCATCTTCGCCCAGCAGACGCTCCAGATCCGGACGCGGATCGCTGTGCCGCAACTGATGTTTAAGGCTGTAACAAAACGCCAGCAGTAAGGTCGTCACCCGCTGCGCTTCGCCCGGACACACGGCCATCACCTGACTTTGCAAGGTACGGCAGGCAATCAGCAACCCGCCCCACAACTGCCGCGCTTCGGTGTAGCGCGAATAGGCCACACTGTTACGAAAGCCAAGGAAGATCGCGATAGACACACCGAGCAGGCTGAAAGGCGCGAGCGTCAGCTTAACGCCCAGCGTCTCATACCAGGGAAGGCTGAGAATGGCGGCAAGTGACATCAGTAAATTGAGGCTGAGACGGAACAGAATGCTGGGCAGCACAGAGCCATGCCAGGCGAACAAACGCAAGAACCAGTGACGTGGAGGACGGATTATCATTTTGTGCAGGTGCTTTATGCAGGTGAAGCGATTTTTTTTGCGATTCTGGCAAATAAACCTGCACATGCAAAGGACAATTTTGTGACACCGGTAACATTTATTTTGAAATCCGTCGTTCTTCGTTACACGGACATGTTCATCACATCCTGATACGCCGTCACCAGCTTGTTGCGGACCTGCACACCGAGTTGCAGTGAAATTGAGGATTTTTGCAGATCGACCATCACATCGTTCAGGCTGACGCCGGGAACGCCCATCTCCAGTTTTTCAGATTCCAGTTTTGCGTTGTTTTGCGTCTCACTGATCTTACCTAATGCCGCTTTTAATTCGCTGGCAAAACCGGCTTCAGAGGCGGTATCGGTCTTGGGTGCAGCGCCAGCCTGGATGGCTGTGGCCTGCATCTGCTGTAAAACGCTCTCAATGCCTTGAATTGACATGCTTTCTCCGTGTTTCGGGGTGTCGGTTAACAAAGGGCTTCTTTCATGGAATGACACCCTATCACATCAGTTTTTTCCTAAACGCGGTAATTGAACCTAAAAACCATGGCTTATCGGGCCATTAACTTTGCGTTACGCGGCAAATAATGGCTCACCTAGAAAATAGGCCTGCCTGTATGGAGGACTGAAAAATGTCACGCTTCAACGATTGCGCCACCTGGGAGTCTGTTTTGTTAAGAGACAACATGAACACCACCATTCAACAGCTAAATAGGGATCTTGTATGAGTTCCGCAATAGCCGGCGCAGAAAGCCCTCGAAGCGGTTTTACTGCGTTGCTTAATCGCCTGCGCGCCAACCCAAAAATTCCTATCGCCATCGCCGCTGCGGCCGCCGTGGCTATTGTTGTTGTCATGATGCTGTGGGCAAAGCAGCCTACCTATAAGGTGTTGTTTAGCAACCTCGGTGACCAGGATGGCGGCGCCATCGTCACGCAGCTTACCCAGATGAACATCCCTTATCAGTTTTCTGATAACGGCGGTGCTTTACTGATCCCGGCGGATAAAGTCTATGAAACCCGTCTGAAGCTGGCGGCGGCCGGTTTGCCGAAAGGTGGCGCGGTGGGCTTTGAGCTGATGGATCAGGAAAAATTCGGCATCAGCCAGTTCAGCGAGCAGATTAACTATCAGCGCGCGCTGGAAGGCGAACTTTCCCGCACCATCGAAACGCTGGGACCGGTGTCCAGCGCCCGTGTGCATTTAGCCATTCCAAAACCTTCTTTATTTGTCCGCGAACAGAAAAATCCTTCCGCGTCTGTGACCCTGAATCTGCAACCGGGTCGCGCGCTGGATGACGGTCAGATCAACGCCATCGTTTATATGGTGTCGAGCAGCGTATCCGGCTTACCGCCCGCTAACGTGACCGTGGTCGATCAGAGCGGACATCTGCTGACCCAGTCTGATAACAATGGCCGTGACCTTAACGCGTCTCAGCTGAAATACGCCAACGAAGTGGAAGGCCGTCTGCAACGCCGTATCGAATCCATTCTGCAACCGGTAGTGGGTAACGGGAACGTTCACGCCCAAATCACCGCGCAGATTGATTACGCCAGCCGCGAACAGACCGATGAGAACTACCAGCCAAACGGTTCGCCGGATAAAGCCGCGGTGCGTTCCCGTCAGCTGAGCACCAGCGATCAGATTGGCGGTTCAGCCGTCGGCGGTGTTCCGGGTGCGCTGAGCAACCAGCCGGCGCCGGCCGCGACGGCACCGGTGACCAATCCGCCAGCCGCCAATAATGCGAATAACGCCAACGGTGCGCAGAACCAGGCCGGTAACACCGCACAGAACAGCGCCACCAGCGCGAATTCAAACGTGCCGTCCAACCGCCGCCGTGATGAAACCACCAACTATGAAGTTGACCGTACGATCACCCATACCCAGCACAGTGCGGGCGCGGTACAGCGTCTGTCTGCGGCGGTGGTGGTTAACTATCAGGTCGGGACTGACGGTAAAGCCAAGCCGCTGACCGATGAGCAGTTGAAGAAAATTGATGATCTGGTACGCGAAGCGATGGGCTTCTCACAGGAACGTGGCGATACGCTGAACGTGGTGAATACACCGTTCAACGACGCGGCTGAAGATTCCGGTGAACTGCCATTCTGGAAACAACAGGCGTTCTTCGATCAGTTACTCAATGCAGGTCGCTGGTTACTGGTGCTGATTGTGGCCTGGCTGCTGTGGCGCAAGATGGTTCGTCCGATGCTGCGCAAACAGCAGGCGGAGAAAGATGCCGCCGCCGCTGCCGCCCTCGCTGCGTCCATGCCACAGCCTGAAGGCAGCAAGCCGGTCAAACTCAGCAATGACGAGCTGGAAAAACGTAAACGTTCACAACAGCGCGTCAGTGTTGAAGTTCAGACCCAACGTGTTCAGGAGCTGGCCGATAAGGATCCGCGTATCGTCGCCCTGGTTATCCGCCAATGGATGAGTAACGAACAATCATGACTATGACCGGAACCGAGAAAAGCGCCATTTTGATGATCACGCTGGGTGAAGACCGCGCAGTAGAGGTGTTCAAGCACCTCTCCCCGCGCGAGGTACAGCAAATCAGTGGCGCGATGGCGAATATCCATCAGATTTCCAACAAGCAACTGGCCGACGTGCTGAACGAGTTCGAAGACGAATCGGAGCAGTACGCCGCACTGAGCGTCAACACCAGCGAATATCTGCGTGCGGTTCTGACCAAAGCCCTCGGCGAGGAGCGTGCGTCAAGCCTGCTGGAAGACATTCTGGAATCTCGCGAAACCACCAGCGGGATGGAAACGCTCAACTTTATGGAACCGCAGATGGCGGCCGATCTTATCCGCGACGAGCATCCGCAGATTATCGCCACCATCCTGGTGCACCTCAAACGCGGTCAGGCGGCAGATATTCTGGCGCTGTTCGACGAGCGTCTGCGCAACGATGTCATGCTGCGTATCGCCACCTTCGGCGGTGTTCAGCCAGCGGCGCTGGCGGAACTGACCGAAGTGCTGAACAACCTGCTCGACGGTCAGAACCTCAAGCGCGCGAAGATGGGCGGTGTTCGTACTGCGGCGGAAATCATCAACCTGATGAAAACCCAGCAGGAAGAAGCGGTTATCGAAGCGGTGCGTGGTTACGACGGCGAACTGGCCCAAAAAATTATCGACGAGATGTTCCTGTTCGAAAACCTGGTGGATGTGGACGACCGCAGTATCCAGCGCCTGTTGCAGGAAATCGAAGGCGAATCGTTACTGGTGGCATTGAAAGGGGCGGAACAACCGCTGCGCGACAAGTTCCTGCGCAACATGTCCCAGCGTGCAGCCGATATCCTGCGCGACGACCTGGCAAACCGCGGGCCGATGCGTATGTCTCTGGTCGAGAACGAACAAAAAGCAATCCTGCAGACGGTTCGCCGTCTGGCAGAGTCTGGCGAAATGATGGTTGGCGGCGGCGAGGATTCTTATGTCTGATTCTGAACACCCGGCACCGGAAAAGAAAACCGCTGAAGAACGCCATGCGGAGCGTATTAACGCCCTGCCGTGGCAACCCTGGAGACCGGGCGATCTGACGGTGCCGGTCTTCGCCACCCCCGACGAACCTTTGCTGGCCGAAGGTGAGGAAGAGCAGGACGACGGGCAGCCCAAACTTCAGGTCGATCAGAATGAATTACTGAACCTGCAACGCCGTGCGGAACAGCAGGGTTTCCAGCAGGGTCAGGAAGCCGGTCAGAAACAAGGTTATGCCGCCGGTTTTCAGCAGGGGCTGGAAGCCGGTCAGCAACAGGGTTTGCAGGAAGGCCAGCATCAGCAGGCTGTACTGACAGAACACTGGCAGAACATGGTGACCGATTTCCAGCAAACGCTGGACGCGCTGGACAGCGTGATCGCCTCACGTCTGATGCAGATGGCGCTGACGGCGGCCAAACAGATTATTGGTCAGGCGCCGATTTGTGACGGTTCAGCCCTGCTCAACCAGATCCAACAGCTGATCCAGCAGGAGCCGATGTTCAAAGGCAAACCGCAACTGCGCGTTAACCCGGCGGATTTCGAGCGTGTAGAACAACAACTCGGTGCCAGCCTGAGCATGAACGGCTGGCGTCTGCTGGCTGACAGCCAGATCCACAGCGGCGGTTGTAAAGTCAGCGCCGAAGACGGCGACATGGATGCGTCGCTGGCCACCCGCTGGCATGAGCTGTGCCGTCTCGCGGCACCGGGAGATCTCTGATGACCGCCCGCCTGAGCCGCCTGCTGAAAACGCTGGATGATGCGGAAAAGCGGATGTTGCGCACGCCGTCCGTGCGCCGTTACGGCCGTCTGACCCGTGCGACAGGTCTGGTGCTGGAAGCCACCGGTTTGCAGCTTCCGCTGGGCGCGACCTGTCTCATCGAGCGCCATGACGGGCCGGTAGTGCAGGAAGTCGAAAGTGAAGTGGTCGGTTTCAACGGCCAGAGCCTGTTCCTGATGCCACTGGAAGAAGTGGAAGGGATTTTGCCGGGCGCGCGGGTGTATGCCCGTATCGCCGCCGATGGCCAGACCGCCGGTAAACAATTGCCGCTCGGCCCGCAGTTGCTCGGCCGTGTGCTCGACGGCAGCGCCAAACCGCTCGATGGTTTACCGCCCCCGGACACCGGTTACCGCGCCGCGCTTATTACGCCGCCGTTTAACCCGCTGCAACGGACCCCGATCACCGATGTGCTGGATGTCGGCGTGCGCGCCATTAACGCCCTGCTCACCGTCGGTCGCGGCCAGCGTATGGGCCTGTTCGCCGGTTCCGGCGTGGGTAAATCCGTCCTGCTCGGCATGATGGCGCGTTACACCAAAGCCGACGTGATCGTGGTCGGGCTGATTGGCGAACGTGGCCGTGAAGTGAAAGATTTTATCGAGAACATTTTAGGTGACGAAGGTCGCGCCCGTTCCGTGGTCATCGCGGCACCGGCTGACGTGTCGCCCCTTTTGCGTATGCAGGGTGCGGCTTACGCCACGCGTATCGCCGAAGATTTCCGCGATCGCGGTCAGCACGTGTTGCTGATCATGGATTCCCTGACCCGTTACGCCATGGCACAGCGTGAAATCGCCCTGGCGATCGGTGAGCCACCGGCCACCAAAGGCTATCCGCCTTCCGTCTTTGCCAAACTGCCTGCGCTGGTTGAACGCGCGGGTAACGGCATCAGCGGCGGCGGCTCGATCACCGCGTTTTATACCGTGCTGACCGAAGGCGATGACCAGCAGGATCCGATTGCTGACTCCGCCCGCGCCATCCTTGACGGTCACGTGGTGTTGTCCCGCCGGTTAGCCGAATCAGGGCATTATCCGGCCATCGATATTGAAGCGTCGATCAGCCGTGCCATGACCTCGCTTATCGACGACGCGCAGTACGGGCGCGTACGTCAATTTAAACAACTGTTGTCCAGCTACCAGCGCAACCGTGATCTGGTGAGCGTCGGCGCTTACGCCGCAGGCAGTGACCCGATGCTGGATCGCGCCATTAAGCTGTATCCGCAGATGGAGAACTTCCTGCAGCAGGACATCATGGAACGCAGCACTTACGAAGACGCCTGTCTGGAACTGAACATGTTGCTCCCGGGCTAATAACTGAAGGAAAGTCGAATGGAAAGCTCGTCACCATTGATCACCCTTTGTTCTCTGGCGCAAAAAGCGCTGGATCAGGCCACCAGTCATCTGGGCCAGATCAGGCAGTCGCACCATCAGGCGCAGGAACAGCTGACCATGCTGCTCAATTATCAGCGCGAGTACCGGGAAAAACTCAATTCCACCATGACTGACGGAATTGCAGCCAATACCTGGCAGAACTATCAGCAGTTTATCGGCACGCTGGAAGTGGCCATTGACCAGCACCGTAAACAGTTACAACAGTGGGATCAGCGGCTGAATGCGGCCGTCAACCAGTGGCAGGACAAGCAGCAGCGGCTGAATGCGTATCAGACGCTGCAAACCCGTGCCAGCGAGCAGCAACGTTCTCTGGAAAACAAGCTTGATCAAAAACAGAACGATGAGTTCGCCCAGCGCAGCGCACACAGGAAGAAACAACCATGAATCTGAACATTTTGCCTGCTGCCGTGACCACGGCAAAAACCACCGCCAGCGCGGCGACGGGCACGACGTCTTCTGCCACGTCAGCCACCGACCTGTCGACAATCGGTGAATCAACGACGGCATCGGCCACCACTCCCGCGACCTCAGATTTCGCCAGCCAGTTAGAAGCCCAGCTCGGCGCAAAACTGGATCCGAAACTGACCAGCACATTAGCCAAACTCGGCCAGCAGATCACCGCCAAAGGCGAAACCGTGGATAAAGCCACGCTGACGCAGGCGGTGGAAGTCGGTGAAAAAGACGGCAGTCTGATGCTCGATGACTCAGACCTGAGCAAAATGATCGCCGCCATTCAGATCCTGCCCAACGGCAGCCTGAAAGGCGCTGACGCGGCGGCGGTAAAAAATACCGCGCTGAGTGATAAAGACAAAGACAGCAAAACTGACGATACCAGTGCCCTGCCGATCCAGGCGTTGTTCGCGCAACTGGCCGCTCAGCAGCAACCGGCACAGCAGATCCAGACTGCCTCTGCCGTGGCGACACAAACGACCTCTGACGGCGCGACCGGCAGTGATAAGAAAAGCACACTGCTGGCCGGACTGACGGCCTCCTCGTTGCTGACCGGTGATGATAAAACGGCAGCGGTGACGGATACCGATCCGAAAGCCGCCGCTGCGGCCTCCGGCAATGCCGCCGCGAATTCCGCGCAGCACGCCGCCAGTAAAGCCGCCGCCACCGACACCCCTGATTTCAGCAGTGCGCTGGCATCAATGAGTGCCGCGACGGGGAATGCCGCCGCGTTGCAGCAAACCGACAGCCGCACGCTGGATAACAGCACACAGGCACTCAGTCAGCTGAATACCGCAGCGGTCGCCGTGTCTTCTGCGCCGGTGTCCACCACACCGACCACCACCAGCGCCGTGACTGCGCCATCAACGCCGTTACTGAATGCGCAGCTGGGCACGCCGGAATGGCAGCAACAGCTCGGTCAGCAGGTATTAATGTTCAACCGTCAGGGACAACAGACCGCTCAGCTGCGTCTGCACCCTGAAGATCTGGGTTCCATCCAGATCAGCATGAAAATCGAAAACAACCAGGCGCAGCTGCACTTTGTGTCCGGTCACAGCGGCGTGCGTTCCGCGATTGAAGCCGCCATGCCGGAGCTTAAAACCGCACTGGCCGATAACGGCATCAGTCTGGGTCAGAGCAGCGTCGGCAGCGACAGTTCGCAGTGGCAACAGGCGCAGCAGCAAAGCGGACAGTCCGGTTCGCAGCAAGGCAGCGCAGCAAGCTGGGCAGCCTTTAATTCCGGTAACAACGTCTCCGCCAGTGACGCCCTGCCGGTACCGGCCTCTCTCGCTTCTCGGGTCAGCGGCAACAACAGCGTGGATATTTTCGCCTGACCACGGGTGAACAAATGTGCATCAACGCTGGCTAAATTGTTTCAGATAATTGCAGACGGTCAGTTCTCCCTTAATTCAAACGGCAGAGCTGACCTTATTTACCCCGCCTATTCTGACTATTGAACAACGGGATAAGCGGGATAATCATTCTCAGAATTGACTCAGCAGAAGGGTGCTCCTCACGCCACTCTGCGCATACTTACAGGAAATCGCCTCATCCATGTCTGACTCTGCTCTCTCGGCGTCGCGTAAGAAAAAGCGGCCGTTAATGATGATTCTGCTGTTACTCATTGCCATCGGAGCCTGTGGTGCGGCCGGTTACGCCTGGTGGATGTTGCACAAGCAACAATCCGGAAATGGAACACAAACAGCAGAAGTGAAAAAGAATGAACCGCCTGCCGCGCCGATTTTCCTGGCGCTGGATACCTTCACCGTTAACCTGCAAACGCCGGATAACGATCCGGACCGCGTGCTGTACATCGGCCTGACCCTGCGCCTGCCGGATGAAACAAACCGGGCTACGCTGACAGAATACCTGCCAGAAGTTCGCAGCCGTCTGCTGTTGCTGCTGTCCCGTCAGAAAACGACGGATCTCGCCAGCGAAGCCGGTAAACAACAACTGGTGCAGGACATCAAACAGGTTCTGGACGCGCCACTGGTCAAAGGTCAGCCCCCACAGGTGATCAACGACGTGCTTTTCACTGCTTTCATACTGCGATAAACAAATTATGGGCGACAGCATACTTTCACAGGCCGAGATCGACGCGCTGCTCAATGGCGACAGTGACAGTGCAAGCGACACTGACGCTGCTGCAAAGACCGCCGCGTCTGATGACGGTGTAAAACCTTTTGACCCCACGACGCAACGTCGCGTTGTTCGTGAGCGGTTGCAGGCGCTTGAAATCATTAACGAGCGTTTTGCCCGTCATTTCCGCATGGGGCTGTTCAACCTGTTGCGCCGCAGCCCCGACATCACCGTAGGGCCGATTAAAATCCAGCCTTACCATGAGTTTGCCCGTAACCTGCCGGTGCCAACCAACCTGAACCTAATCCACCTGAAGCCTTTGCGCGGTACGGCGCTGTTTGTGTTCGCACCGAGCCTGGTCTTCATCGCCGTGGATAACCTGTTCGGCGGCGATGGCCGTTTCCCGACCAAAGTCGAAGGACGCGAATTTACCCATACCGAACAGCGGGTGATTAAACGCATGCTCACGCTGGCACTCGATGCCTACGAAGATGCCTGGAGCGGCGTTTACAAGCTGAGCGTGGAATATGTGCGTGCGGAATTACAGATCAAGTTCACCAACATCACCTCTTCGCCGAACGATATCGTGGTCACCACGCCGTTCCACGTGGAAATCGGTGCGCTGAGCGGTGACTTCAACATCTGTATTCCGTTCAGCATGATTGAACCGTTACGCGAGTTACTGACCAATCCGCCGGTCGAGAACTCCCGTCATGAAGAAAGTCAGTGGCGCGAAAACCTGGTCAGTCAGGTTCAGCAGTCAGAGCTGGAACTGGTGGCGAATTTCGTCGAAATCCCGCTGCGTTTGTCTCAGATCCTGAAACTGCAACCGGGCGATGTCCTGCCGATTGAAAAGCCGGATCGTCTGATTGCCCACGTCGATGGCGTTCCGGTACTGACCAGTCAGTACGGCACCCTAAACGAACAATACGCCCTGCGCGTTGAACATTTGATCAACCCAATTTTAAATTCTCTAGATGAGGAACAGCCCCATGAGTGACACTAATAAACCGTCTGACGCCGGATCGGATAACGTTGACGATTTATGGGCTGATGCGTTTAACGAACAACAATCTGCGGGCGGCGCCAAGACGTCCACCGACGGTGTGTTCGCCGCGCTGGGTGCCCAGGACGGAACCGGCAGTTTGCAGGATATCGACATGATCCTCGATATTCCGGTGAAACTGACCGTGGAATTAGGCCGCACGAAAATGACCATCAAAGAACTGCTGCGTCTTTCGCAGGGTTCCGTGGTGGCGCTGGACGGTCTGGCCGGTGAGCCGCTGGATATCCTGATCAACGGTTACCTGATTGCTCAGGGTGAAGTGGTGGTGGTCGCCGATAAATACGGCGTGCGCATCACTGACATCATCACGCCGTCCGAACGTATGCGTCGTCTGAGCCGCTGATGAGCCAGAATGCCGCGACGGATTCTCCGTACATTTCCGGCCCGGCAAACCATGCCACCACGCAGGCTGCGCCTCAGGCCATGCCTGCCGGTTCCGTGCTGACGCAGGTCAGTACCGTGCTGGGCGGCATTCTGCTGCTGATCCTGTTTATCGGCTGGATCGTGAAGCGCGCCGGTTTCGCACCGCAATCGAAACATAACAAACTGCTGAAAGTGTCCGCCAGTGTTCAGGTCGGTCGCAGCGAAAAAGTGGTGATCGTGGAAGTCGAAAATACCTGGCTGGTGCTGGGCGTGACGGCACACAACATCACCCCGCTGCACACCCTGAGCGCACCTCCGGCTGAACAACCGCCTGAATCAGGCCATCCGAATCACGCGCCCGCTGATTTCCGTCAGCTGATGCAGAAAATGTTGAAACGTCCGGGAAAGCAGGCATGACTCAGTCCGTCGTGAAGAAAGTAATCAACTCCGCCCTTACCGTTTGCCTGCCGCTGCTGCTGTTCATCAGCCCTTCGGCGTTAGCACAACTGCCGGGGATCATCAGCCAGCAGATGTCTAACGGGGCACAAAACTGGTCACTGCCGATCCAGACGCTGGTGTTTATCACCACGCTGACGCTGTTACCGGCGATGCTGCTGATGTGTACCAGTTTTACCCGCATCATTATCGTACTGGGTTTGCTGCGAAACGCGCTGGGAACGCCTTCCGCGCCGCCAAACCAGGTGCTGCTCGGCCTGGGGCTGTTTCTGACCTTCTTCGTGATGGCACCGGTTTTCGACAAGATTTACAGCGATGCCTACCAGCCGTTTTCTGAAAACAAAATCACCATGCAGGAAGCGATGGACAAAGGCGCGCAGCCGTTACGCCAGTTTATGCTGCGTCAGACCCGTGAAAGCGACCTTGCACTGTATGCGCGGCTGGCCAACATCCCGCCACTGGCCGGGCCGGAAGCCGTACCGATGCGTATTTTGCTGCCCGCTTACGTCACCAGCGAGCTGAAAACCGCGTTCCAGATTGGCTTCACCGTATTCATCCCGTTCATGATTATCGACCTGGTGGTCGCCAGCGTCCTGATGGCACTGGGGATGATGATGGTGCCACCGGCGACCATCTCACTGCCGTCGTGGACATCGTTCCTGATCCGCGTCTATGCCTGGATTGGCATTCTCAAAGACAACGGCGTGCTGAATAA
>NZ_SJOJ01000032.1 GCF_004330295.1 Rahnella victoriana | reverse complement strand
ACCACGCTCGGCAAGATTGCGGGCGGTGCGCTGCTGATTATCGGCGCGCTCGGCGTGTTTGGTCTGGTGGCGGGTCCGGTTATCAGCGGTATCAATCTGATCGTTGCCGCCGCCAGCATGCTCTGGACAATCCTCGGCACGGTCGGCAGTGCCATTATCACGGTGATCGGTGGCCTCACCTGGCCGGTGGTTGCCGTCGCAGCGGCCATCGTCGCCGGTGCGCTGATTATCCACAAATACTGGGAGCCGATCAGCGCCTTCTTTGCCGGTGTGATTGAAGGGCTGGGGATTGCGTTCGCGCCGGTCAAAGAGTTGTTTTCTCCGCTTAAGCCGGTGTTTGACTGGCTCGGCGACAAACTGAAAATGCTCTGGCAGTGGTTCAAAGACCTGATTGAGCCAGTGAAATCTACGCAGGAAACGCTGAATAACTGCAAGGACACCGGCGTGATGTTCGGGCGGGCGATTGCCAACGCGCTGACTGCGCCGCTGCAGGCGTTCAACAAACTGCGTTCGGGTGTGGACTGGCTGCTGGAGAAGCTCGGCATCATCAAGGATGAATCGGCAGATCTGGATAAGAACGCCAGCAAAGCGCGTAACGCCGCCGCTGCGGGACAGGATCCGCTGACGCTGCCGCCAGGTAATGCCCTCGGCGGGGCATATGTGCCGGTGTCCGCCGGTGGCGGCAGCAGTTATGTTGACCGCAGCACGCACACCTACCAGATTTCAGCGGGGAATGCCCTGGGTGGTGCGGATGCCAGCAAACAGATCCGCGCCGAACTGGAAGCCCGTGACCGCGCCCGCGCCGCACAACAACGTTCCCGCATGGATAACGATTAAGGAGATGTCCGCATGATGTTAACGCTCGGGCTGTTTGTGTTTCAGTTGCAGACCGTCCCCTACCAAAGTTTGCAGCGCGATGTCGATTACCGCTGGCCTGCGAATAACCGCGTCGGCCTGCGTCCGCTGCCGCAGTTCCTCGGCGTGAATGAGGAGAAAATTACCCTGTCCGGTGTGCTGATGCCGGAAATCACCGGCGGAAGGCTGTCGCTGATGGCACTGAACCTGATGGCCGATGAGGGCAAGGCATGGCCTCTGCTGGAGGGTAGCGGCACCATTTACGGGATGTTCGTGGTGAACAGCGTCAGCGAAACCCACACGGAACATTTTTCCAACGGTGCCGCCCGCCGGATTGAATTCACGCTGACGCTGACCCGCGTGGATGAATCCCAGGCGGCCATGTTCGGCGACATGAAAGCGCAGGCCGACGGGCTGCTCGATCAGGCCGGTGGTTTAACCGGTAAGCTGGGAGGCTTGCTGTGATTACGGATATGACCATCGGATCCGGTGCGCTGTTTGCGCCGGACTTCACGGTGACCGTCGGCGGGAAGGACATCACGCAGGACGTCAGCAACCGGCTGATCTCGCTGACGCTCACGGATAACCGTGGCTTTGAGGCTGACCAGCTCGACATCACGCTGAGCGACACCGACGGCCTGCTGGAGATGCCGCCACGCGGCGCGGTGATCAATATCGCGCTCGGCTGGAAAGGCCAGGCACTGACGAACAAAGGCGACTTTACCGTGGATGAGGTGGAGCATCGCGGCACGCCGGACACGCTGACCATTCGCGCCCGCAGCGCGGACTATCGCGGCAGCCTCAATTCCCGCCGCGATATCTCTTATCACGACACCACGCTGGAGGCGGTGGTGTCCGCCGTGGCGGCGCGCAATAACCTCAAGCCCGCCGTTGCTGAGCAGTTCAAAGACGTGCCGGTCACGCACATCGACCAGACCCAGGAGACGGACGCAAAATTTATCACCCGTCTGGCGGAGCTGAACGGCGCGGTTGTCGCCATCAAGGCGGGCAATCTGATTTTTATCAAGCCAGGCGCGGCAAAAACGGCGAGCGGCAAACCTATCCCGCAGATGACAATAATCCGCAGCGACGGCGACGGGCACACGTTCAATATTGCTGACCGGGGAGCCTATACCGGCGTGTCGGCAAGCTGGTTGCATACCAAAGACCCGAAGCCGAAAAAGGTGAAGGTGCAGCGGAAAAAGAAAGTGCAGTACCTGCGCGCCCTGCAACATCCGAAGGCAAAGAAGGTTAGCGCGAAGGTGCAGAAAACGCCGGAGGCTAAAGAAGGGGATTATCTGGCGGGCAGCGATGAAAACGTGTTTACCCTCACCACCATCTACGCCACGCAAAAGGCCGCCATGCGGGCAGCCCAGGCTAAGTGGGACAAACTCCAGCGTGGTGTCGCAGAGTTCACGATCTCCCTGGCTCGCGGGCGGGCTGACTTATTCCCGGAAACGCCGGTGGCGGTGTCCGGATTCAAATCCGTGATCGACGCGCAACCCTGGATAATCAGCAAGGTGACACACAGCCTGGGCGGTAGCGGCTTTGTGACGACGTTGAATCTGGAGGTGTTGCTGTCGGATGTGAGTTACGAGGCGACTGAAAATAATGATGCATAGTGAGGAAAGGGTCAGCGCACTGAAAGAATGGGGTTAAGATAACCCCATTGCAGCAGCCCATTCAGCCACCTGATGACGAGAAATGAATACAAGCTTTTCAGGCGCATCGGGATTACCGCTGTAAGCCAAATAAACCAGAGAAGGAAAACTGGCAGGCAGCATACGCAGCAGTTCTCGTTCCAATTCGTACTGAGTCATTACGGCTGTTGGACTGCCATCATGTTGTAAATAATCGTCTGTCATCCAGGCTCTGTATTCGAATTCATTCTGTAGCAGTTTCATTTCATCCTCTCCAGCTGATTACAAACAACCTAGCAGGCATTGACTGAGTGTGGCGCGAATGTTTTCAAAGAGTAAGTGTAAATCACTGTAATGTCGGATGTATGTTTTTGCGGATAACATACAATGATTACATCTGATTAATATGATTACATGGTGATTACTATGATGCACTGCCCGAAATGCCAACACTCAGCACACGCCCGTTCAAGTCGTTACCTGAGCCTGAACACCAAAGAACGTTATCACCAGTGTCAGAATATTAATTGCAGTTGCACGTTTAAAACCCATGAGTCCATTGCGGACATCATTGTTGAACCTGGCACCGTTCATGCTGTTCAGTTGCATCCGGATAAACATCAGCAACAATCTCTTCAAATGCATTAAACAAGAAACCCGCCGACGATGGCGGGTTTTTTTATCCTGTTGCAAAGTCCCAGCACTTCATCAATGATCACCGGCTGTGATTGCGCGGTCAGGGTAAAAGGTGAGGGGAGGCAAAATACATCGCCATTCTATCGCCACCTTCAAAAGTGAGTTTTAAGGCCAGTTACACATAAATAGCATAAGCTTATGAGTTTTATGTATTTAATTTTATAAATTACAGCTTTAAGAAATAACTAATAACTATAAGCCATATTTTTTCGTTGTTAGACAAGGCCGGATCGCAACCTTACTCTTCGTCATGTTTTGTAAATTCATTGCACACTTACTGATGAGGGATGTCACTTGGCTACGTTACTCACTTCTGCCTCCGGGCGGCTTACGCATCGCGCCCGTCGCGCGGTCTCTTTTAAGACAGCATTACTGGCCAGCGCCGTGATGTTTTCTGCACATACTTTTGCGGATGACGTGCTGAAAGAAGGCATCACACCTGCGACGGATGCCAGTCAGGTGCCTGCGGCAGCAAAATCACGAACGGATACCGTGATCGCCGGGATCTCCGAACCACAGGGTATTTTTAACCCTTACTTCTTTGTGAATGGCTGGGATGAAAACGTCACTAACGTGATTTTTGCCCGTCTGATCGACTGGGACAGCCAGGGAAAACTGGTGCCAGGACTGGCAGATAGCTGGACCGTCAGCCCGGACGGTAAAACCTATACCATCAAATTACGTTCTGGCCTGAAATTCAGTGACGGCTCACCGCTGACTGCTGAAGACGTCGCTTTTACCCTGACGGTGTTGTATGACCCGAAATACGATGGCGACACCGATATCACGCTGGCACACATTGCCGGTGGTGACGAATACAAACAGGGCAAAGCTGACAGCATAAGCGGCCTGAAAGTCATCGACCCGCTGACGTTGCAGGTTACCACCACACAACCGGGCGCCACCACGTTGCAGAAAATCGGCGGTCCGGTGCTGTCGAAAGCCTATTACGGCAAAGGCTATCAGCGCGGCAATCTGGATTATTTGCGTACGTTGCATGGCAAACCGCTGGGTAACGGCCCGTATGTCTACGACAAGTACATTCCGGGGCAGGAGATCCGCTTCCACGCCAATCCAAACTATTACCGTGGCGTGCCACCGACTCCGCGTTTTATCTATCGCGTGACCAATCCTTCGACCAACTTCCAGTTATTCCAGACCGGTGATACCGATTATGACGCCTTTACCTCGCGTCCGGACGATATCGAACAGCTGAAAATGCTCGGTTTTGCCAACATCAACCTGTACGGATCCAGCGATTACAGCAAGATTGAATTTAACGTCCGGCGTCCGGCTTTGCAGGATGTGAAAGTGCGTCAGGCGCTGATCTACGGTCTGGATCGCCAGAAGCTGATCGACGTGGTGTATCAGGGTTACGGCACTGTGGCGATTGAGCCGATCGCGCCGATCTCCTGGGCTTATAACACCGACGGCGTGAACCCGTACAAGTTTGATCCGGCGAAGGCCAATAAATTACTCGATGAAGCGGGCTGGAAAACGGGCGGAGACGGGATCCGTGTGAAAGACGGTAAACGTCTGGAACTGACGCTGCTGGTCAGCAAAAAAGTGCTCAACGACGCGCTGATCCCGATCGCCAAAGAAGACTACCAGAAAATCGGCGTGCTGCTGAAACCGCAGGTTGTGGACTTCAATGCCCTGATGTCGCAACGCAAAGCGGGGAACTACGATCTGGCGTCATTCAGCACCAGTACGCTTAACGATCCGCATGATGGCGTATGGGATTACTACAGCACAGAGTCTGCGGAATCCGGCTACAACAATCCTGAAGTGGATAAGCTGATCAACGAAGGCAACGCCACGCTGGATATCGAAAAACGTAAGCCGATTTATCATGAGTTGTACAAAGTGCTGGCGAACGATCCTCCGGTGATCCTGCTGGGTAACCGCAAAATTCTTTCGGCCAGCAGCGCCCGCGTGACCGGTTTTAAACCGGATATCTATAACGGCCTGACCGGCAGTCTGCCGGACGTCAAAATCGTAAAATAATCAGAAATCACGTTGCTGCCGGTCTTCACCGGCAGCTTCAATGAGAAAGTCATGAGAAATTTTATTCTGCGTCGTTTACTGCAAACCATCCCGATGTTGTTCCTCGCTTCATTGCTTATCTTCATGCTGTTTGCCAAAACGCCGGGCGATTTTATCGACGGCAATATTACGCTCACTGCACAGCGTGCCGCCGAACTGAAAGCTTTATACGGTCTTGATCAGCCGCTGCTCAGCCGTTATCTGCGCTGGCTGGGCAACCTGTTGCAGGGTGATCTGGGTTTTTCGCTGCAATATCAGATCCCGGTCAGTCAGTTGCTGAATCAGTACATTTGGAATTCCTTCCTGCTGGCGACCATTGCGATGGTGTTGTACTGGGGGATCGCGCTGGCGGTGGGCATTGTCTCGGCGATGAAACCCTATTCCCTGTTCGATCATGTGGTGAGCGTGGTGATCTTCGCCGCCATGTCCTTTCCGACGTTTTTCCTGTGTCTGCTGCTGATCAAATGGTTTGCCGTGGATCTGCACTGGTTGCCGGTGGGCGGGATGACCAATACCGGCAGTGACGCGACCGGCTGGGCCTGGGTGATGCAGGTGGCCGCGCATCTGGTGTTGCCGGTGGTTGCGCTGGTGATGTTACAGGCGGGCAGCCTGACACGATATTTTCGCGCCAGCATGCTGGATGTGGTGCGAATGGATTTCATCCGTACCGCACGGGCGAAGGGCCTGCGGGAACGTACTGTCATCCTCAAACACGCGCTGCGAAATGCCTTGTTGCCGATTATCACGTTGCTGGGGTTTGAGTTGCCGGGGCTGTTTTCCGGGGCGCTGATCACCGAGAAAGTCTTTAACTGGCCGGGTGCGGGGCACATTCATATTGATTCGCTGGCGGCGCGTGATTACCCGGTTCTGATGGGGTTCACCCTGTTTCTGGCGGTATTAACCATTCTTGGCAACCTGATTGCTGATGTGTTGTATGCGTGGGCGGACCCGCGCATTCGGGTGAGGTCGTGATGTTTGGTTCTTTATTTTCAACCAACCGCCGGCTGCGCGAAGCGCAAATACCGGCGATGGCACATGTGACGCCGTCACCTTTACGGCAGGCATGGCGGTCGTTACGCCAGAACCGGCTGGCGATGTTTTGCCTCATTTTGCTGCTGGTGATGGCGGTGTGGTGCATTGCCGGGCCGTTTTATTCGCCGTGGCGCGATGATGCCACCGATGCGCTGATGATCAACAAAGCGCCGAATGCGGAGCACTGGCTGGGGACCGACTTCCTCGGCCGTGATGTCTATACGCGGCTGCTGCTGGCGGGACGCATCTCACTGATTATCGGCATGCTGACCATGTTGTTGTCCGTGACGCTTGGCTATCTGATGGGCGCGGTGTCCGGCTATCTCGGGGGCATCACCGATAAAATCATTATGCGATTTGCCGATCTGGTGATGACCATTCCGAGCCTGCCGCTGCTGATCGTGATGGGGGCAATGTTGTCTGAACTGGATTTCTCACCGGACTCCCGGGTGTACATGGTGATCGTGATGCTCAGTCTGCTGGAGTGGCCGAAACTGGCGCGCCTGGTGCGCGGGCAGATCCTCTCCCTGCGCGAACGTGATTTTATGCTGGCGACCCGGGTTCTCGGGCTGTCCTCGCGGCGACGCCTGTTCGGACATCTGCTGCCAAATACCGTGCCGATTCTGGTGGTCATGGCCACGATGGCGGTGGCGAATGCCATCCTCAGCGAATCCGCCCTCAGTTATCTCGGGCTGGGCGTGGTGCCACCGACCCCGTCATGGGGAAACATGATGGATGCCGCCAACAGCCTGATCGATTTCCAGCGCCGTCCGTGGTTATGGATGCCGCCGGGCGTGGCGATTTTTATTACGGTGATTGCCATTAACGTGCTGGGCGATGGCCTGCGTGACGCGCTCGATCCCAAAATGAAACGGAGCAAAAAATGACGCAACCGTTGATCCGTTTTAATCAGCTTTCCCTTTCCTTCGCCAGCGATCAGGGCCGTGTCCGCGCCGTGCAGGATGTCACTTTTGACGTTCAGGCCGGGCAAACCGTCGGGGTTGTCGGCGAATCCGGCTGTGGCAAAAGTGTCACGGCAATGTCGCTGATGGGATTATTACCCCCGCAGGCCGCCCGTATCGATGGCGGTGAAATCCTGTTTCAGGGACGTGACCTGCTTAAACTGCGCCCATCCCGGATGGCGGATTTGCGCGGTAACCAGCTGGCGATGATTTTTCAGGAGCCGATGACGGCGCTCAATCCGGTGCTGACCATTGGCGAACAGCTGGTCGAGCCGCTGATCCGCCACCGCGGTGAATCCGCGAAAGCCGCGTGGTCGCATGCGACGCAGATGATCACGGAAGTCGGGCTGGCGCGGGCAGAAAGCCTGATGACCAGTTATCCGCACCAGCTTTCCGGCGGGATGTTGCAGCGCATCATGATCGCGATGGCGCTGAGCTGTAAGCCGCAGTTACTGATTGCGGACGAGCCGACCACCGCACTGGATGTCACCGTGCAGGCGCAAATCTTGCGTTTACTGCGCGACCAGGCGCAGCAACATCATATGGCGCTGATGCTGATCACCCACGATTTGGGGGTGATCGCACAGATGGCGGACCACGTGGTGGTGATGTACGCCGGTAAGATTGTCGAGCAGGGTGCGACAGCGGAAGTGCTGCGCAACCCGCTGCATCCTTATACTCAGGGGCTTATCGCCTCCAGACCGACCCCCGGAGAACGCCGTCGCCGCTTATATTCCATCCCCGGTCAGGTACCGGATCTGGCCGCGCTGCCGCCGTACTGTGCGTTTACCGAACGTTGTGCCCGCGCCACCGACCGGTGCCGTCAGGGGATCCCGCCGCTGGAAGGGCAATACCGACAGGCGGCGTGTTTTTACAGCGGACTGAGTCCGGCGGGTGAGATCAATGACAGGGAGTTACAGCCATGAACGCTGACTATCTGATTGAAGTGGACGGCCTGAAAAAGTATTTCCCGATCCGCGACGGCGTGTTCGGACAGGAAACCGGACAACTGCGTGCCGTGGATGGCGTCAGTTTTAACATCCGCAAAGGCACCATATTCGGGCTGGTGGGCGAATCCGGCAGCGGGAAAACCACCGTCGGGCGCACGCTGCTGGGGCTGTATGACAAAACGGCGGGCAGGGTGATGTTTCGCGGTGAAGACCTGCATGGCCTGAAGCCGAAACAACTGAAAGCATTGCGTCCGAAAATCCAGCTGGTGTTTCAGGATCCGTACAGTTCGCTGAACCCGCGTATCCGCATTGGCGATGCCATCGGCGAAGCGATGCTGGAACATAAGCTGTGTACGCGGGCGCAGCTCCACGGCAAAGTGACGGAAGTGATGAAGATCTGCGGCCTGTCGCCGCTGCATTACAACCGCTTTCCCCATGAGTTTTCCGGCGGACAGCGCCAGCGTATCGGCATTGCCCGTGCGCTGATCCTGCAACCAGATTTTATTATTGCGGACGAACCGATTTCCGCGCTGGACGTGTCGATCCAGGCGCAAATCATCAATTTGTTCTCGGATTTACGTGACGATCATGGCGTGACATTTCTGTTTATCTCGCACGATCTCGGCGTGGTGGAGCATCTTTGTGATGACGTGGCGGTGATGTATCTCGGCCAGTTAGTGGAAACGGCCAGCCGCGATGCGTTATTCCAACGGCCCCTGCATCCGTATACGCAGGCGCTGCTGGCGGCGGTACCCACGCTGGATCCTGACAGTGAACCGGTGGCGATGGTCAGCGGGGAAATCCCGGATCCGTCAAAACCGCCTGCCGGATGCCGGTTCCACACCCGTTGTCCTCAGGCCACGGCGCGCTGTCGGGCGGAAATCCCGTTACTGCGTGATATTGAACCCGGGCACCGCGTGGCCTGTCATCTGGTTTAACCCCCTCACCGCCGGATTCAGTCTTCCAGGATCCGGCGGGCCTCCATCTGCATTTTCTGCCCGATGCTTTTGGTCACGTCGATCACTTTCTGCGTGGCCGGAGATAAAAACGCGCCTTCCAGCCAGGTGATCCCGACGCGCCGTTCCATCACTAACTGATCGTTATCGATACGGACCAGCCGCGAGATAAACTCCTCTTCGACCAGAATGTTCTCGGATAAAAAGCTCAGTAATCCGCTTTTGGCGATCAGCCCCGGCACAGACGCCAGCGAGCTGATTTCGACTTTGACGTCGGGCGCCGGACAGTGATTCTCATAGAACATCTTGTCCAGCCACTGGCGCATCGACACTGTTTTTGCCGGTAAAATCCAGCCGTAACGGCTGAGTTCGCGCAGGCTGGCCGGTTTGCCCGCCAGCGGATGATCGCTCGACGCGGCAACAATCACCCGGTCGGCGGTCACCGGTAACTGCACCACCGGGCTGTCGTAATTCACCAGCGGCCCGATGATCACATCGATGGCATGGCGTTCCAGCAGGGCGAACAGCACGTCATTCATGCCGATCTGGATTTCCAGTTTCATGTTCGGCACCTGCGATTGCAGCATTTTGCAGATTTCAGGCAGTAAGAACTGCGTCGCAGAACCTGAGACGCCCACGCGAACGATCCCGCCCGCGCCGCTGCTCAGTTCATTCATGATCTCGCCGATTTCGAGATAGGCACTTTGCAGCGACAGACCGCGCTGATAAAGCACGCGTCCCGCTTCGGTCAGCTCAAGCCCGCGACCTGCCCGTTTGAACAGTTTGATGTTCAGTTCTTTCTCAAGACGGGTGATAGATTTCGAAAGTGCAGGCTGAGTTATATTTAAATTTTGTGACGCAAGTCTCAAATTCATCATCTGCGCAGCGGTGACGAAATAGTCTAAGTCTCTGTTATTTAACATTGATTCCTGAAATTCATCGATTAGGTAATAAAATATAGTAGAAGGCATGAAAGGCAGGGTCAATAATCTCGCGATCTTCACGGCGGCCCGGGCGTCATCGCGAAGACAACGCCAGCGAATTCACCTGTTTTAAGTAAAATAAGAAACTAAGTGCATCTATGAAAATTGTTAATTTCACCATCAATAAAGACCAGACCAAAAGCTTCGGCATCTTTCAGGCAGAGGGCATCATTGATGTCGGATACCATGCGGGATGCCGTGACATTAACGAATTCATGGCACGCCATTCGCTTGAGGAACTGCACCGCTATGTCGGGCTTCCGGCGGATCTTCAACTGAACGACATCACTTTCCTGCCGGTGATTGACCGTCCGGGGAAAATTTTCGGTGTGGGCATGAACTACGCGGAAAAACGTAAAGAATTTAATGAAACCAGCGATGCGCCGACATTGTTTGTTCGCTTCGCGGATTCCCAGGTGGGCCACAATGGCACCATTATCAAACCGGCCTCTTCTGAGCAGTTTGATTATGAAGGGGAACTGGCGATTGTGATTGGTCGTACAGGCCGCAATATTTCAGCCGACGATGCGCTGGATTATGTCGCCGGTTACAGCTGCTATATGGATGGCTCGGTGCGCGACTGGCAGCATAAATGGTATACCGCCGGTAAGAACTGGCCTTCCACCGGCGCGTTTGGCCCGTGGATGGTGACGCCGGATGAAGTGGGTGACCCGCAAAATCTGAGCATCAAAACCTGGCTGAACGACCGTCTGGTGCAGGACGATACGACCGCCAGCATGATCCACACTATTCCGCAGATGATCGCTTACATCAGCACCTTTACCCAGCTTTCGCCGGGCGACGTGATCATGACCGGCTCACCGGGCGGCGTCGGTAAAACCCGCGTACCGCCATTGTTCCTGCATGAGAATGACAAGATTGAAGTGGAAATCGAAAATATCGGGCGGCTGACCAACCTTATTCAGAACGCACCGCTGTCTGAGATAACACATTCCAGAACAGCGGCCTGATCCCTTAACGAACCGCATCCACCAAAGGCACCGTTTCTCCGGTGCCTTTATTTTTAACGACCATCAGATAGGTCAGGGTGAATGACAGCCCGAGCGACAGTATCACGCCCATCACAATGTAGATGAAATACGGACCGATGTAGGCGGGCAGGCTGAAAATGCTCGACAGAATATAGCCATACAAGCGCACTCCAAAGAAGGCGATAAATGCCGAGGCCACGGAGCTGCTGAGGGTGGTGGCAATAAACGCTTTTTTGTAGCGCGTCAGTACGCCGAACAGCGCCGGTTCGGTGATCCCCAGCAAGCCGGAAATTGCCGCAGACAACACCACAGATTTCTGTTCGCGGGTTTTAACGTGGAAGTAAATCGCAAAGGTCGAACCGGCAATCGCCATGTTGGCCATAAACATCATCGGCATCAGCATATCCCAGCCCTGATCGGTGAAGTTCTGCAACGCAATCGGCGTCATCGCATGATGCATACCGGTGAGGATCGCCACCGGGCGGATCGCGCCGACAATAAATCCGGCAAAGACCGATGACACGTCGAACAATCCCTGAATGCCGAACGCCAGCAACTTACCGAGATAAATTCCTGCCGGACCAATCAGCGTCAGCGACACCAGCGCCGCAATAAACAAGGTCAGCGTGGGGGTAAATACCGTTTTCAGCACTTCCGGCATGATTTTATCCACCCAGCGGTGGATGTAACTCAGCGCCAGCACGGAGAAAATCACCGGGATCACGCTGGCCGAATAGTTGAAGACAGACACCGGCAGTACATCCATAAAATACAGCGCGGTGGGCGCTCCGGCGGTATGACTGGCGAGTGCTTTCGCGGCGTCCATCAGCGTCGGGTACATCAGGCAGGCGGCGACAGCAGCGGCCAGATACTCATTGGTTTTGAAGATCCTCGCTGCGGATACCGCGAGGAAAAACGGCAGGAAGTAAAACACGCCGCTGGCGATCAAATCGATGATCATTACCGTTTCGCTTTTCGACGAAATCACCTTTAAGGCAATTAATCCGGCCAGCAAGCCTTTGATCATCCCCGCGCCGGCAATGGCCGGAACGATCGGGCCGAACACGCCGGAGACGGTATCCATGAACATCGATACCAGGCTTTTTCGTCCTTTTGTGGAAACATTTCCTGTTGCTGTTTCTGAAACACCGGACACCGGATCAAGCTGCGACACGATCGCCTCGTACCAGACATTCACTTTCGGGCCGATGATGATCTGCACCTGATCACTCTGGCTTTGCGCACCGAGAACGCCGGGCAGATTTTTAATCTCATCCCAGGCCACTTTATTTTCATCGCGCAAATCGAAACGCAGACGGGTCATGCAATGCCAGACTTTATTAATATTCTCCGCACCACCCACCAGTTTTATCACTGATTGCATTATTTCTGTATTCACCCTGAACCCCGCTACGACCCGTTAATTATTCATTGTCAGATGGAAGGGGAGTGTAATGACGCCCATTTTTAAAAACAAACCAATAAAATAGGATCTGCGTCACAAATCTTCACTGACAGGCCGTGTTTAAAGGCGTGGAGGTTAAATTGGTCTGTTTTTGGTGAAGAATACGACCTGCTTTTAAACCAAAATAAAGTCATGAAATTAAGGTTTACAAGCAGGATAAAAATACGGTGAAATAACCGCAATACGAATATTCCCGCCGTCTTTTTTTTGAAAAGGCATCACGGTTTTTATTAAGGATGAATATGCAGCCTGCGCTGATTACCAATATCGAATGCCAGATAACCCGCCCCGATCGCCATAATTTAGTGGTGGTCAGAATTGAAACCGATCGTGGTGTTTTTGGTCTGGGCTGCGCAACGTTCCAGCAGCGCCCGCTGGCGGTCAAACTGATGGTCGATGAATATCTCAAACCGCTGTTAACGGGGCGCGATGCGAATCACATTGAAGATCTCTGGCAACTGATGATGGTAAACGCCTACTGGCGTAACGGGCCGGTGATCAATAACGCGATTGCGGGCATCGATATGGCGTTGTGGGATATTAAAGGCAAGCTGGCGAATATGCCGCTGTATCATTTGTTTGGCGGTAAATCGAAGGATGCGGTTACTGCCTACAGCCATGCGGCGGGCGAAACGCTGGAAGATCTTTATGGCGAAGTGGATCGTTTGCTGGCCGAAGGTTACCGCCATATCCGCTGCCAGCTGGGTTTTTATGGCGGCAATGCGCGTGATTTTCACAGTACCCGCGAACCGACGGCGGGGGCGTATTACGATCAGGACCAGTACATCGACAACACGCTGGCGATGTTCAAAGCGCTGCGTGAAAAATACGGCAATCAGTTCCATATTTTGCACGACGTTCACGAACGGTTGTTCCCGCAGCAGGCGGTACAGTTTGCCAAAGCCGTCGAACAATACCGGCCCTATTTTATTGAAGACATTCTGCCGCCGGATCAGAACGAATGGCTGGCGCAGATCCGCAGTCAGACCGCCGTGCCGCTGGCGACCGGCGAACTCTTCAATAATCCGGCGGAATGGAAAGATCTGATTATCAACCGTCGGATCGACTTTATCCGCTGCCACGTTTCGCAAATCGGTGGCATCACCCCGGCGCTGAAACTGGCGCATTTCTGCCAGAGTTTCGGTGTACGTCTCGCGTGGCACTGCCCGCCGGACATGACGCCGATTGGTGCGGCAGTGAACACGCACCTGAATATTCATCTGCACAATGCGGCGATCCAGGAGTTCGTGGCATATCCCGCCAATACGCAGCAGGTCTTTCCGGGCGCACAGGCACCGGAGAACGGCTATTTTTATCCGGGAGAAGAAGCGGGGATCGGTGTGGGCTTTAACAGCCAGGCCGCCGCAGAATTTCCGGTGGTGTACAGGCCGCACGAATGGACGCAAAGCCGCCTGCCCGACGGCGTGATCCACACGCCTTAAGTCTGGCGAAAGGCCAGATTGTCCTGATTAAACGGGATGACGTAGGTGCAGGAATAATCGATATCGATGATGTCGCTGAACGCATAAACCTTGCCGCCCTGCAAAATGCCTCTGTTGGTAATGTGCATGGCGGCAATGCCTTTTTTACACCTCAGAATTTGCGCCTGTTCCTTGCTGACCGTTACCGCCTGATAACGGGTGAGGGAGTGCGAAATCACATAGCCTTTGCTCAGTACATATTGCTGGATCGAATGCTCAATGGTTTTCTGGCTCAGATCGCCAAACTCCCGTGCCGGCATACGGGAATATTCAATCTGCACATTGCGCAGATTAATCCGCCGCAAGCGGGTGAACGCCCAGATAAAGTCGTCGGTGCTTAAACCGAATACCTGTTGTTCCTCTTTATCTGGCCGGCGCTTGTGCAATTCGAGCATTTTGAAACTGATTTCAGCGAATTTTTTCTCGGTCACAGAGTTGTAAATCAGCGGATTGCTGCTGACGCCCGCATTGATGTAAATGCCCGAACCCTGCACGATATGCACAGCTCCGATACTGACCAGCTTTTCCAGTGCCTTACGCACGGTAAAGCGCGAAACCCCGTATTCTTCCGCCAGCTGGCGCTCCGGAGGTAACTTCTCCGGCACCGAACCGCTGTTCTGATAAATCTTGCTCAGTAAATCCTGAGCGATAAATTCGCTTTTTTTCATGAGGTTTCATCCGTGCGTGGAACAGGCATTTGAGCATGAGGAGGCGGTAGTGGGCAAATTACAGCGTATAAACTGTATTTATATTTTACAGCTTTCAGGCTGTATTTTGATTTTACAGCTTTTAGGGTGTATTTTGATTTTACAGAGCATCATCGTATGGAACATTCGCTTCTGTGTTATCCCCTGATAGGGATATGCTGATATTATCCGCCAGGGAGGATAATATGAACATTACTTCTGCAAAAATGCTTGCCAATGCGCTGCGCAATGAGCGAAAAAAGCGCAAACTTAGCCAGAGTAAAACGGCTGAGACCATTGGCATGAAGCAGTCTACGGTTTCTGAGTTTGAAAATTATCCGGACGGCACCCGTCTTGAAACACTGTTTAAATTATTGGCGGCGCTGGATTTAGAGCTACAGATCACGCCAAGGGATAGCAATCCGCAGGAAAAGTTTACCTGAGATCAGGAGTGGTAATATATGGATAAGTTAACGCTCGCATTAAATGGCATTGCTGTCGGAATCCTGGAAAAAGGCGGCAGTGGTGAAATGTCATTTATTTATCATCAAAGCTGGCTCGATCGCCCCGGAGCCCGCGCCATTTCATTATCATTACCTCTGCATGCAGATAAATTCCGTGGCGCAGAGGTATACAACTTTTTTGACAATCTTCTGCCGCCACCAAAGAGCCCGTTGGTTGGCACCAGCGCGGGCGATCTTATTTAGAAAATTCAACTTCTTCCTCCCTGAAGGTAACTTCATAATGACTTCGTTATTTCATGGATAGCAGTTTTTCGTAATTAGGATAAATATACGGAATTTTTTCGGTACTCCCATCAGGATAAATCGCTGAAAAATCTCTATCCTCTGTTTGTTCAGGCGGAATGAGCGTAACAACTTTTGTTAAATGAATATTCGGTTCAATAAATATTTTCTGCGTATCATGGAGCTTATATCGCCTTCTCCATTTTTCATATCCTGTTTCACCGCCAAAAAACTCCAGGCTAATATCATTCTCATCCAGATGAGTCACCACCGGAAAAAAATCCGTTTTTAAATGAAGATCACCCCTGGCTTCCTTCGCTTTACCGGTACCATAACCATCGCTAAATCCATAATCATCGAAATCGAAAATATAACTAGTCGCAAAAACATTTTTTCCGTGCACCAAAGGGTTAGTACCAGCAATCCTAAAACTGACCTTGATAGAATTAAGCTGCCACTGGCATGGCCCGCCGCCATCAATGGCAATCCGTTGCTGTCTGATATCACTGTTTGCCCGCGGGATGAATGCCTGCATGAAACCGTTATATCCGCGAATTTCATAGGCTTCATTACTCGAGTTATAGCTTTTAGTCTTGCACCGTTCAGAACGGTAAAGCATTTGCAATGGCAATAGTGTAATGCCTTCAGGAACCCTGACGGCTATGGTCACGCGCCGGGCATTTTCCGGCGGTGACAGCGTCTGGTCTGTTTTGCCATAACAGGCGGAAAGCAAAAATACTGTCGGCATCAACAGGGCTGTTTTATTTAGAAAATTCAACTTCTTCCTCCCTGAAGGTAACTTCATAATGACTTCGTTATTTCATGGATAGCAGTTTTTCGTAATCAGGAAAAATATGAGGGACCTGTTCGCTACTACCATCAGGATATGTTGCTGTTAAATTCCCAGGTCGTATAACTGGAGGATTCAATACAACTACTTTATTGAATCTAATTATTGGTTCAATGTTGATGTTTTGGGTTTTATTTAGTCTATATCGCCGTTTTAAATGTTCATATTCTGTATTCCCGCCAAAGAGTGTTAAATCCACTTCATTATCAATATGATGAGTAATCATGGGGAAAAACACGGTCTCCAAATCAAGATTGCCATTCATTTCTTTTGCTCTTCCTGTGCCATAGCCATCACTGAGACCGTAATCATCAAAATCAAAAATATAATTATTTTCAATAACCTGTTTTCCTTTCACTAAAGGGCTTGCAGAACTCAGCATAAAACTTACTCGTATGGAATTAAGTTGCCACTGGCATGAGCCGCCGCCATCAATGGCGATATGTGTCCGCCAGATATTGCTGCTTTCTTGCTGATCGTATTGTTTTTCAAAATCGTTATAACCGGGAATATCATGAGGCTCATTACTCGAGTTATAACGCACTGTTTTGCATTTATCTGAACGGTAAAGAACTTCCATTGGTAAAAGAACGGTATCTGCCGGAAGCGTGAAGACCACGTCGACCCACTTTGCATTCTGAGGTGGCGACAGAGTGCGGTCGGGAGTGTTATCACAGCCATAAAGCAGCACGATAAAGGATATAACCGCATAATTCTTATTTAGAAAATTCAACTTCTTCCTCCCTGAAGGTAACTTCATAATAAATTTTTTATTTTATAAATAACAGTTTTTCGTAATCTGGTTTTGTATGTATAGCTTTTCCAGTACTGCCATCAGGATAAGTTGCGACCGTGTTTCCTGGTGGTGGATTTGGAGTTTCGAGAATTACAGGTTTATCCATATGTATTATTGGCTCAATATAAATCCTATTGGTGTTAGATGATTTGTAACGGCGTGTCCATTGCTCGTAATCTGTATCACCACCGAAAAACTGTAATGACGTACTTTTGAATAAGTTATTTATAAATATCATCGGAAAAAAGTTAGTTTTTAAATCAAGGTCGCCACTAACCTCTTTTGCTCTTCCTGTTCCATAACCATCACTGAATCCATAATCATCAAAATCGAAGATATAATTAGTAGCGAAAACCTCTTTTCCTTTAACGAGAGGATTGCCATCAGCAATCTTAAAACTGACTTTAATGGAATTAAGCTGCCACTGACATGGCCCGCCGCCATCAATGGCAATCCGCTGCTGTCTGATATCACTGTTTTCCTGCGGGGGGAATGCCTGCATAAAACCGTTATATCCGCGAATTTCGTAGGCTTCATTACTCGAGTTGTAGCTTTTAGTCTTGCACCGTTCAGAACGGTAAAGCATTTGCAATGGCAACAGTGTAATGCCCTCAGGAACCCTGACGGCTATGGTTACTCGCCGGGCATTTTCCGGCGGTGACAGCGTCTGATCTGTTTTGCCATAACAGGCGGAAAGCAAAAATACTGTCGGCAGCAACAGGGCTGTTTTATTTAGAAAATTCAACTTCTTCCTCCGTAACTGCAGCAAAACGTAGCAGGGCATTTTTGCCCACCTCTTCTGAGCGGGTGCGGGTTAGTGCCACAGGCAACATATCCTGAAGTGCTATAAATTCCTGGTTGCGCTGTACTTCATCCTGATTAGCACTTCCTTTGGCAGTTGCTTCAATCTCCTGCCTGAACTCAGCCCGCTTCTCCTTCCGGTCCATCTCAAGATCCGGATTTGCCAGCTCAAGTACCTGATTATGGATATAGGGCAGGTAGCGGTGTGCCATAGAATGGCTGGAAGGGTTACTCAAAAGTCCGTCCAGTTCGGGATTAGTGTTTCTGGGGAAGGTTTTTCTTAGGTTAACGGTATCCAGACACCCGATAAACTTCGCCTGATGTTCGCCGGTGGCTTTAAGGCATTCTTCATTCAGTGAGGGCACCAGAAAGAGTTTCACCGACTGCTTATGGCAGGTGCTCACCACGCTGGGTGCCGGATTATCACTGCCTCCGCCGCCTATCCACGGCACATTCTGATGACGTGATTGCATTACGCACTGCTGAGCCTGGAAAAATATCACCGTATTACCTTGATGCCAGTAGGGATCTTTTTTACCGGCAATTCCTGTGGACTGAAAAGCCAGGTCGCGAACAGCCACCCCCAACCCGGCTACCGTTGTCAACGACCAGTCGAAGCCGAGTTTGTCGCCCAGCGGTCCCCATTTCTCATAGAAAATATTGTCTAAATCGGCATCGGGAGGAATTTGGGCGACTGAATCATTATCATTGACGTGGCGGTAGTGAGTTACTGCGTCCAGCCTGAGCACTGCCGCACGGGTGAAGGTGCGTGGCATGCCGTAGGTATACAGAATAGGGTGGCTGTTCTTCATCTCGGCAGCATAGGTTAATGCCAGCGCACCACCGAGACTATGGCCGCAAATAAATAGTGTTTTCTCCGTCTCTGCTAATACTCCCTTAACTGCATCCAATTGAATGCCAAATTTCTGTTTTGCTAATTCATAAGCTTCCAAAAAACCGCCGTGAATATTACCTACACCACCAAGTTCTGGCAGACATTTTTTGGGCGCAAAGGAGATATCTGTCAGAGCGTTAAGCAGGCTGTCAGTACCGCACCATGCAACGATTATGTGCTTGCCGCATTCAACCGTGAATAACCGGGTATCGCCTTTTGGCTGTTCCCCTTCAGTCGTATTTAAATAAACGGCTTTGAGATAACGTTCCCGGAAAGGTACATCTACGGCCAGTGTATGGTAATAAGACGGAAATTCGGCAAACTGCGGGATTGCAGACAGATCCAGGCATTTTTGCCCGAAAAAGTATGCCACGGCTTTATTCTCTTTTTCTGCCGAATAGGCGAGGTCAGCCATAATGCCGAGGTTGAGGCTGTTGGCAAGGTCAAACGCGGTGGTGTCATGCAGTGCCAGTACCCACGCCCGGAACGGACAGATTTCAATGACGTGCCGCTGCTTTAGCGCCTGACACGCTATCTCTGTGCCTTTCAGCGAACGCCCTTGCTGAAAATGAAACTCCGGTGGCTCCTTCTCCTCCCAGCCTTCAATGTGAGGCAACTGATCGCAAAGTTCACCGATGGTCACGTAATGGTGGATATGTCCTGCGGCCTCGGCTTTTTTCTGTACGTCAGATCGCCAGCTTTTATCTCGCGTTTCCCGACGAAAGGCATTTTTGCTCACCGGCTGGCTGTTAGGATTGCGCCGAAGTCCCAGCGGGCGCTGCTCCATTTCGTCGGCCAGCTGCTGCGCATCTGCTTTTACGTCGACCGTTATCCAGGACAAATCGTCGAACCTGACCAGTCCCTGGCTGTCTGTCACTCCGGCAGGGGGATTAGGTGGTGGTGTGGGATCGTAGTGGTGATTACTATATTTTTTCCACATCGCGACGTCTTGCGCGGATGCCAGCGGATGGTATTCCAGTGTGACCTTCAGTCCGGTAACGGGGAGATTATTCTCATCGACGAATTGCAGTTCCAGCCAGAATCTGGGGGTTTCGCCGCGGCAGTAAACAACTTTACCTTTGGGTGCAATACTGGTGATAACGCTGTTGTCTCCGATGATTTCCATGCCAATTCCTTTTGGTTAACAGGGGTAATGGCGACATGATACTCGCCATCATCCTTAACCAAAATTTTTTGTTTAGTATGTTTTAACATTATTGTCGTGGAGACAGGAACATCACCAGAGGTATCAGCAGATTACGTTTAACAAAAAAGCCCGCCGGTCTGCACCGGCGGGCTTTTCATTTACTGCTAAATCTTACTTCTCGTCAGGCAGTGCGTAGGCAATCACGTAGTCGCCGCGTTCTGCGGACTGACGTGCGCCACCGGCGCTGATGATGATGTACTGTTTACCGGTTTTCGGTGAAACGTAGGTCATCGGGCCAGACTGGCTGCCGACCGGCAGACGGGATTTCCAGATTTCTTTACCGGTTGCGGTATCGAACGCACGCAGATAGAAATCCTGCGTACCGGCGAAGAACAGCAGGCCGGATTGCGTTGACAGGCTCGCGCCCAGTGTTGGCATACCGACTTCCATTGGCATGCGCATTTTGATGCCCAGCGGACCGGTGTCTTTCACCGTTCCGACCGGCACCTGCCAGACGATTTTACCGGTTTTCAGGTTAACCGCAGACATGGTACCGAACGGGGGTTTCTGGCACGGAATGCCCAGCGGAGACAGGAAACGCTCGCGGACTGCGCCGTACGGCGTACCGTCCATCGGCACCATCCCCATCTCGATACCGCTTGCGCCGGTCGGAACCTGTGCACGCGGCACCATGTAGTTCGCCAGACCCAGACGCATATCATTCACGAACATGATGGCGTTGTTCGGGTCAACCGAGACGCTGCCCCAGTTCATGCCGCCCAGAGAACCCGGGAATTGCAGGGAACGATCCAGACCCGGAGGCGTGTAAACGCCTTGGTGACGCATACCTTTAAACTCGATGCGGCACAGCAGCTGATCCATTGGTGTCGCGCCCCACATATCAGACTCTTTCAGCGTCTGGTTGCCGATGTTTGGCATACCGACAGAGAAAGGCTGCGTTTTGGAGTAGCGTTCACCAGGGACGTTACCCTGCGGTACTTCACGGTTTTCGACTTTCGCGACCGGCTGGCCGGTTTCGCGGTTCAGCATGAAGATCATGCCTTGTTTGGAGGTCTGCACCAGAACCGGCGTGCTGCCACCTTTACCGTCCGGCAGGTCATACAGCAGCGGCTGAGACGGCAGGTCGAAGTCCCACAGGTCGTGATGCGTGGTCTGGAAGGTCCAGCGGACTTTACCAGTGGCCACGTCTACCGCAACAACAGAAGAACTGTATTTGTCATCCAGCTCGGTACGTGTGCCGCCGAAGAAGTCCGGCGTCGCGTTACCGGTTGGCATGTAAATCAGACCCAGTTTTGGATCGTATGACATTGCCGACCAGACGTTTGGCGTACCACGGGTGTAGGTCTGACCTTCCGGTGGCAGTTTGGTGATGTTCGGGTTACCCGGATCCCAGGCCCACATCAGTTCGCCGGTGTGCACGTCAAATGCACGTACCACACCCGGAGGTTCGCCGGTGGAGAAGTTATCCGCTACGCGACCGCCAACGACAACCACGTTACCCGCGACCAGCGGGGTAGAGGTTTGCTGGTAGTAGCCAGGTTTCACTTCGCCCATGCCGACTTTCAGATCAACCACGCCGTTGTCACCGAAATCAGCACAAGGCTTGCCGGTGTCAGCGTTGATGGCGATCAGACGCGCATCGATGGTTGGCAGGAACAGACGACGTTCGCAGGTGCCGCTGACGGTACCGCCGGTCGCAGCAGGCGTTTGCGGAGCATTAGTGGCTGGCGCGGCAGCTTCTGAGGCTGCGTTCGGGCTTGCCGGCTCAGCAGCAGGTACGGCGGCAGGTTGTGCCGCGGGTGCCTGTGGCGCGGCGCTGTTCTCGTAATAGCCCAGACCACGGCAACGCTGCCAGTTAGGCGCGGTGGAGTTGGAATCGTAAGACCACAGCTTTTTGCCGTCATCAACGTTCAGGGCGATCACTTTGCTGTATGCGGTACACACAAACAGCTTGTCACCGATTTGCAGCGGGGTGTTCTGATCTTCAGCGCCGGAGCCGTTGCTCTGCGGGATATCGCCGGTATGGGCAGTCCACGCAACCTGAAGTTTATCCACGTTGGATTTGTTGATCTGATCCAGTGCAGCAAAACGGTCGCCTGCGGTGGTGTTACCCCAGTTTTCCCAGTTCTTCTGCTCAGCACCTTTGTCTACCGGTTTCACCGGCACCTGATCGTTGTCGGCGCTGATGATTGGCGTTGGCACGAAGGTGTTACCGAAAGCAGCAATCAGCGCGACAGCCAGGACAGCCGCCAGCGAGAAGCTTGGCCCTTTACGCGCCACCAGACCTGCACGTGCTTTCAGCAGCGGATAAGCCAAAGCGACCAGAAACGCCAGCACGCCGAAGGTGAACAGGCGGGAGAACAGCGGCCAGAACGTGAAGCCCGCGTCCCAGACAGCCCAGATAACAGAAAGCACAAAGGCCACGGCATACAGCCAGGCACCTGAAGGCTTACCTTTGAAAATTAAAACGGCGGAAACGATGAGCGCCAGACCCATCAGCAGGAAGTAAACACTTCCTCCCAATGTCGCCAGATACGCGCCACCGATACCGAGTGTCAGACCGATGACGACCATCAGCGCACTCAGCAGCCAGAGGAGCCAGGTCCACTTGCTATTTGTTGTTGGCATGATTTATCTCACTGCATAGTTGTAGAGAACTGTTGATGAAAAGCTGGTAACACTTAATGACCACCCGTTATTAAATGAACCAAATAGAACAATTTCGCGCAAATAGTAATACTTCTCATCGAGGTTGTGAATGTGTAACGAAGAGTTTGAAATTAGGTAAATTATTATAGATTAGATTAATCTTTATGCAGGGAATTTTTATGCGTTGATTTTAAAGAATAAAATAAAGTGTGTTATTCAATATATTAATGATTTTTAGATTATATATACGTTTTTTATCTAATAAGTCGCACTTAACATCCACGCCCTTTTTTGCATAAAAGCAGGAATGTCACATTTTGGACTCACTGGTACGATTTGCGCGAACCTGACGGGGCGTTTTACAGATAGCCTTCGATTAATGTCTTCATTTCACGGGTGATATGTTCCACCAGACGGCTTTTGGGGATCTGCGGCGGGAAGACGGCGAGATAAGCAATACTTATGTCTGGCGTAAAAGGTTTGAGCACGATGTCGCTTTTGTGGCTGCGTGCGGTGATGAAATCGACCACGCCGATCCCCAGATTATTGCCCGCCATCACACAGCAGTTATGCAGCGAGGTTTCGATCGGGTTATTCATATAAAGGTCGAGACGGCTCATCACCTGGTCGAGTTGTTCACGCAGCGGCGTTTTGCGTCCGGGAATAATCGGCCGGTAACGTGTCAGATCCATCGCCGTGACCACGTCCTGTTTCGCCAGCGGATGACGCGGCGACATCACGGCCACGGCATTCGCCCGCGCCAGCATCTCCGCTTCCAGCCCTTTCACATCCGGCTTGCCGAAAATAAAACCCACGTCGTACTGATTGCCGGTCACCACATCGGTGATGTGCGTGGTGCTTTCGATATCCAGAAACAGCGAAATATCGCCAATACTCTCGATCAGCGGCGGCAGAATGTGTTCGACGCACAACGCGGAGAGCGCCGCCACGGTGCCAATACGCAATACGCTGCCTTTGGAATGGCGGATTTCATCGGCGATACGTGAAATATGTTCAAGTCCGAGGTACAAACGCTCGACTTCACGGTACAACTTGATGGCATCATCACGCGGGATCAGCCCGCGTCCGTCACGGTCAAACAGCTTCAGATCGACGGCATATTCGAAGTCACGGATCAGCCGGCTGACCGCGGGCTGCGTGATGTTCATCATATTTGCCGCTGCGGTGATACTGCCGGTGAGGATCACCTTATGAAAGGCTTCGACCTGTCTTGGATTAATTTTCATAATATATCCTCAAAATCCATAACATTTGTTTATGGATGTAACACAAAATACAATTTTCAATTCAGAAGTCCACCCCCTAGACTCGAATTCACGATCTGACACACATTGCCTGAAAATCTAAAAAAATTAAGGGTTAAATGCATGAGAAAGTCCGTTCTGGCAGGAGTGCTTTCACCGGCACTGGCCACTTTTTTCGTTTTATCTTCCCCCTCTGTGCAGGCCGCTGATCTGAATATCGGCCTGGCTGCCTCAACGACGTCAATGGATCCGCAGTTTTACGTCGGCGGTGCCAACAGCGCGATGGCGCGTAACATCTTCGACGGACTGGTGAATCAGGATGAAAAACAACATATTACGCCTGCCCTCGCCGTGTCATGGAAAGTCATTAATGACACCACCTGGGAATTCGCCCTGCGCCCCGGTGTGAAATTCCACGACGGCAGCGATTTCACCGCCAAAGACGTGATTGCCAGCGTGAAGCGCGTGGCGCTGGCCTCGAAAAACAGCCCGAGTGCTTATACGCCGTACGTTAACGATATTGCTGACGTCACCGAAGTGAATCCGCTGACGGTGAGAATTGTCACCAAAGCGCCCACACCTTTATTGCTGAACAACTTAAGCCGCGTCGCGATATTACCGGCGCGTCTGGAAACGGTAGGATCGCCAACCCTTAATGAAGGGAAAGATGTCATCGGCACCGGCCCGTTCAAATTTGTCAGCTGGACGCCCGACGATAATGTGGTGCTGGCGCGCAACGACCAGTACTGGGGCGGGAAAGCGCAATGGGATAAGGTCACGCTGCGTGTGTTCAAAAACCCGAGTGCCCGCGTGGCCGCCATGCGTTCCGGCGACGTGGATTTGATTGAAAGCGTGCCGACGGCAGACGGACGGGATCTGGGCAAACAAACCAGCCTGCATCTGGAATCCGTGGCCGGTAACCGCATTTTGTATTTACACCCGGATCAGGACCGCGATGCGTCGCCGTTCGCCAAAGGGCCGGACGGCAGCAATCCGCTGAAAAAACGTGAAGTGCGTGAGGCGATGTCGCTGGCGATAAACCGTCAGGCGATTGTGGATCGCATTATGGACGGGCAGGGCGTACCGGCGTCGCAGCTGGTGCCGAAAGGCTACTTTGGTTACACGCCGTCGATTGCCGCACCGGTGTACGATCCGGCGAAAGCCAGACAGTTGCTGGCGCAGGCCGGTTATCCGGACGGTTTTACGCTGACGTTCCATGCGTCGAACGACCGTTATCCGAACGATTCTAAAATTGCGCAGGCGCTCGGCCAGATGTTCAGCCGTGTCGGCATCAAAACGGATGTCGTGACCATGCCGGGCAGCGTGTATTTCTCACGGGCGTCTAAACGCGATTTCAGCCTGATCATGGGCGGCGCGGCGATTGAAACCGGGGAAGCCTCCGGCGTGCTGGGACCGTTGCTCGAAACCTTCGGGCCGAACGGCGGACAGGGCAATCGCGGGCGTTACTCGAACCCTGAATTTGATAAAACGCTGGCACAGGCGCGGGAAACCCTCGACGACGGCCAGCGTGAGAAGTTGCTGCAACACGCCACAGAGATTGCGATGAAAGACGAAGGCACGATCCCGTTGCTGTTCCTTTCCTACACCTGGGCGATGAAGACACCTTATACCTACGTTGGCCGCTCCGACGGCTACACGTTGCCGTACTTTGTGCATGAGAAACAATAAGTCGCGCAGAGTGCATACCGAACCAAGGCGGGAATAGAGCACCAACACCAGGGTTGTTCTAAGAAAAGAGAGAGAAGCTATGACTTCTTTTAGCGGTGTGTATCCCTATCTGGTTTCGCCGGTCACCCCCGGCGGCCAGATAGACAAACCGGTGCTAACCGCACTGGTTGAACATCTGATTAACAGCGGCGTGCAGGGTCTGACGCCACTCGGCAGTACAGGTGAATTTGCATACCTCAGTGCAGAACAGCGCACAGAGGTGGTCAGAACTGTCGTCGAAGCCGCACGGGGGCGCGTTCCGGTTATTGCCGGAGTGGCGGCCACCACCATTCAGGACGCTGTGGCGCAAACCGCTCGCTACGTCGCTCTGGGTGTCGACGGTATTCTGGCGATACTTGAGGCCTACTTCCCGGTGCCCGAACAGGGCGTCGAGGATTATTTCCGTGCCATCGCGACCGCCGCAGGCAAACTGCCGGTCGTGCTGTACACCAATCCGCAGTTCCAGCGTTCGGATCTCAGCCTGCCGGTCATCGAGCGGCTGAGCCACGTGGAAAATATTAACTATATTAAAGATGCCTCGACCAATACCGGCCGGTTGCTGTCGATCATTGAACGCACGCAGGGACGGATGCAGGTGTTTGCCGCATCGGCGCATATCCCGGCCTGCGTGATGCTGATTGGCGGCGTGGGCTGGATGGCCGGTCCGGCCTGTATTGTGCCGAAGCAAAGTCTGGCGCTGTATGAAGCTGCAAAACAAGGCGACTGGAAGAAAGCGATGGAGTTGCAGCGTCCGCTGTGGCGCATCAACGAAATCTTCGCCAAATACTCTATCGCCGGGTGCATCAAGGCGGCGCTGCAATTACAGGGCTTTGAGGTTGGCGATCCGCTGCCGCCGCAGGTGCCGCTCAACGACGCCGCGCGTCAGGAAATCGCTGACGTTTTACGATCTGTGGGGGCGCTGTGAAAACCATACCGGTGATCATTGACTGCGATCCGGGCATTGACGATGCCATCGCGCTGCTCAGCGCGTTCGTCGCACCGCAACTGAATATCCTCGGCATCTGCACCGTATGCGGTAATCAGCCGCTGGCGAATACCACCCGCAATGCGCTGCAAATCACCGAGCTGGGTTACCGGCTGGATATCCCGGTGTTTGCCGGTTGCCACCAGCCGCTGTTGCGCGCGCCGATCCACGGCCAGTTCCACGGCGAGAACGGTCTGGGCAATACGGCCTTTCCCGCGCCGCAAAAACAGGCCGAATCCCTTCACGCCGTTAACTTTCTGATCCGAAGTTGCGAACAGGCCGCAGAGAATAATCAGCCCCTGACGTTGTGCGTGCTCGGACCGCTGACCAATCTGGCGACGGCGCTGCGCATGAAACCGGGCATTGCCGCCGGTATCGGTCGCGTGGTGCTGATGGGCGGCGCATACCGTGAAGCGGGCAACCGCACCATGACCTCCGAATTCAACATGCTGGCCGATCCGCACGCTGCGCATGTGGTGTTTTCTTCAGATCTGAACATTACCGTGTTGCCGCTCGATGCCACGCATCAGGTGATCCTGACGCCGGAACATGTGGCGAAATTCATCAAAGTCTCAGGACGGATTTCCGCGCAGTTAGGCGAGCTAATGGCGTTCTGGGATCGCAACGACGTCCGCCGTTACGGTTCACGCGGCGGGCCACTGCACGATCCGCTGGTGATGGCTTACGTGCTGGCACCGGAACTGTTTGGCAGCGAAAAAGCGCGGGTGTTTGTCGAACATGACAGCGAGTTGTGTATGGGACAAACCGTCGCCGACTGGTACGGCAAGTCTGGGCAGACGCCCAATGTCGATATCGTCACGCGCGTGGATGCCACTAAAGTCTTCACGCTGTTTTACGAACTGCTTTCACGTTATGCCGGGAAATGATCTTATGAGCCAGCGCATCATTATTGATACCGATCCCGGCGTTGATGACGCCATCGCCCTGTGGCTGGCGCTGGCCTCGCCGGAACTGGACGTCCTTGGCGTCACCGTGGTGGCCGGCAATGTGGCGCTGAAAGATACCGTGCGAAACGCCTGCAAAATTGTCGCGTTATCCGGCAAGACCGGCACGCCGGTGTTTGCCGGTGCGCCGGGACCGCTGGTGCGTGAACAGGTTTACGGCAAATACGCCCACATCGGCGCGTTTAACGATGAACTGGTGCCGGACAGCCATCTGCAACCCCAGGCGGAACACGCGGTGGATTTTCTGGTGCGCACCTTACGACAGGCCGCAGAAGACAACGATCCGGTCACGGTCTGCGTGATTGGCCCGATGACCAATATCGCGCTGGCGCTGGGTATGCATCCTGACGTGGCCCGCGGCATTAAACACATCGTGACCATGAGCTGCGCGTTTACTGCCCTCGGACACCGCGTCCCCTGGGCAGAATTCAACGTCTATGCCGATCCGCACGCGGCGGAAAAAGTGTTTAACAGCGGCGTGCCGCTGGTGATCATGCCGCTGGATCTGACCTTTCAGGCGCTGATTGGCGCGGATGATATCGAGGCACTGAAACAGGACGGCGGCCTGCCGGGCAAGGCCATAGCCGCCTTACTGAACGCGTTTGACCGCAGTGATCTCAACCGTTTTGGCCGTGAAGGCGGGCCGGTTCATGATGCGGCGACCATTGCGTGGCTGTTGCAGCCGGGATTGTTCTCCGGTCAGCCCGCCCGCGTCGGGGTGGCGGTATCCGGCAACACCGCCGGATACACCTACGCTGATTTCTGGCACAAACTGGCGACGCCGCCCAATGCGATGGTCATGCAGACCGTCGATGAATACGGCTTCTTCAGCCTGCTGCGCCGCGTGCTGTCCCGTTATGGCGATGCGCAGGCATGAGCCGTTACCTGCTGGGACGTTGCGGACAGACACTGCTGACGTTGTTCGTGATGTCGCTGCTGGTGTTTGGCGGCGTGTATCTGGTCGGCAATCCGGTGGATTTGCTGCTCAGTACCTCCGCGACGCCCGCTGAGCGCCTGAGCGTGATCCAGTCTTTTGGCCTCGATAAACCGGTGTGGGAGCAATACGGCCTGTTTGTGGTCAACGCGCTGCACGGCGATATGGGCAGCTCCTTTATCTACAATCAGCCCGCGCTGCACCTGATTTTTCAGCGAATGCCCGCGACGCTCGAACTGGCGCTGGTGGCCTTTGTCCTGGCGCTGGTGATTGGCATTCCGCTTGGCGTCTATGCCGGTCTGCGCCCTGACGGCGTGTTATCGAAGTCGATCATGACCGTCTCGATTTTAGGCTTCAGCCTGCCGACGTTCTGGATTGGTCTGATGATGATCATGCTGTTCAGTGTGAAACTCGGTGTGCTTCCGGCGTCCGGACGCGGCGCGACGGTGGAGGTTTTCGGCGTCCCGCTCAGCCTGTTTACCGCCGACGGCCTCGCGCATCTCATTCTCCCCGCTTTCAATCTGGCGCTGTTTAAAATCTCGCTGATCATCCGCCTGACCCGCGCCGGTGTGCTCGAATGTCTGCAACAGGATTTCATTCGTTTTGCCCGCGCCAAAGGCTTATCCGAAAGCCGCATCGTGCTGGTTCACGTATTGAAAAATACCCTGATCCCGCTGATTACCGTTATCGGCCTGGAACTTGGCTCGCTGATCGCCTTCGCCGTGGTGACCGAAACCATTTACGCCTGGCCGGGGATGGGCAAACTGATCATTGATTCCATCGCCGTGCTCGACCGCCCGGTGATCCTGGCGTATCTGATGATCACCGTGGTGATGTTCAGCCTGATTAACCTGCTGGTGGATGTGCTGTATGTGCTGGTCGATCCGCGTGTGCGGCTGGGGGGCGAACACTGATGGCGTCTGATTCCGTTCACTCGCGTACCGCCGTGCAGGGTAAACCGCACTCCGCGTTTTACCAGACCGTGCGGGCGTTGCTGCGTAACAAATTCTCACTGTGCGGCCTGATCATTTTAGGCATCGCCATTGTGCTGGCAGTGCTCGCGCCGTGGATTTCGCCGCAAAACCCTTACGATTTATCACAGCTCGATATCATGGATGGCCGCCTGACACCGGGCACCGCCAGTATGAGCGGCATGACCTATTGGCTCGGAACCGACGATCAGGGGCGCGACTTGCTGAGCGCCATTTTGTACGGCACCCGCACCAGCCTGCTGGTTGGCGTCTCCAGCGCGCTGATCGCGCTGACGATTGGTGCGGCAGCCGGGCTTATCAGCGCCTACGCGGGCGGCAAAACCGATGCGCTGATCATGCGCATTGTTGATATCCAGCTGAGTTTCCCGCCGATCCTGATTGCGCTGATTTTGCTGGCGGTGCTCGGGCAGGGCGTCGACAAAATCATTCTGGCGCTGGTGGTGACGCAATGGGCGTATTACGCGCGCACCATTCGCGGCTCGGCGCTGCTCGAACGCCGCCGCAGCTACGTGGACGCCGCGCGCAGCATGGCGCTGTCGAACCCGCGCATTCTGTTCCGTCATATTCTGCCCAACTGCCTGCCGCCGCTGATTGTGGTGGCGACCATGCGCATTGCCTACGCCATCATGCTGGAAGCCACGCTGTCGTTTCTCGGCATCGGTTTGCCGGTCACCGAACCTTCGCTCGGCCTGCTGATCGCCAACGGCTTTGATTACCTGATGTCCGGCGACTACTGGATCAGCGTCTTCCCCGGCATCACGCTGCTGGTGCTGATTGTGGCAATTAACTTAGTCGGTGACGCCCTGCGCGACATCCTCAACCCGCGCAATAAGGATTGATGATGCAAAATCCGGTGTTACAGGTCGATAAACTCAATACCGCGTTTTCCGTGGAAGGCGAATGGCTGAACGTGGTGCGGGATCTTTCCTTCTCGATTGGCCCGAAAGAGACGCTGGCGCTGGTGGGTGAATCCGGTTCCGGCAAAAGTGTCACGGCGATGTCTGTCATGCGTTTGCTGGATGAAAAGCACACCCGCTATTCCGGCCGCATTCAGTTTGACGGTCAGGATCTACTCAGCCTCAACCGTTCGCAGATGCAAAGCATTCGCGGCAACCGCATCGGCATGATTTTTCAGGAGCCGATGACCAGCCTGAATCCGGTGCTGAAAATCGGCGTACAAATCACCGAAGTGCTGAAACGCCATCGCGGCATGGATGACGCCACCGCCCGCGCCGAAGCGGTGCGTTTGCTGGAAAAGGTCCGCATTCCGGCGGCTGCCTCGCGACTCAATGAATATCCGCTGAGCTTTTCCGGCGGTATGCGTCAGCGCGTGGTGATCGCCATCGCGCTGGCCTGTAATCCGCGCCTGCTGATTGCCGATGAGCCAACGACCGCGCTGGATGTCACCATTCAGGCGCAGATCCTGGCGCTGATTAAATCGTTGCAGGAAGAAGAGGGGATGTCCGTTCTGTTTATCACGCACGATATGGGCGTGGTGGCGGAAGTGGCGGACCGCACGCTGGTGATGCACCGGGGCGAAGCGATTGAACAGGCGACCACGCGGGAAATCTTCCATCTGCCAAAACAGCCTTACACGCGGGCGCTGTTGTCAGCCGTGCCACGGCTCGGCGCCATGAACGGCGTGGCGTTGCCGAAGCGTTTCCCGCTGACTGACATGCAAACCGGACAACCGCAACCGGTCGCAGAATCGGTCGACACCCTGCGCCCCGGTCAGCCGGTGCTGGAGGTGAAAAACCTGATCACCCGTTTCGATGTGAAATCCGGCCTGCTGCGGCGGGTGTCCGCCCGCGTGCATGCGGTGGAAGATCTGTCATTCAGCCTGCAACCGGGCGAAACCCTGTCGCTGGTGGGCGAATCCGGCTGCGGTAAATCCACCACCGGACGCACCATTTTGCGCCTGACCGAAGCGACCGCCGGCGAGGTGCTGATCCGCGGGCAAGATATTCGCCGCGCAGACAGCGCGCGGCTGGCGGAAATCCGCACGCAGGCGCAGATGATTTTTCAGGATCCTTACGAAAGCCTGAACCCGAGAATGCGTATCGGACAGGCGATTGCCGAACCGATGGTCAGCCTCGGATTGCACAACGCGGAAAGCGCGAAACGCCGTGTGGCGCAACTGCTGGAACAGGTGGGATTGCAAAGCAATATGGCGACACGGTTCCCGCATCAGTTTTCCGGCGGCCAGCGGCAGCGCATCTGCATTGCCCGCGCACTGGCGCTGGAACCGAAAATGATCATCGCCGATGAAGCCGTGTCGGCGCTGGATGTGTCCGTGAAAGCGCAGGTGATCAATCTGATGCTCGATCTGCAACAGCAACTCGGGCTGGCGTATCTGTTTATCTCGCATGACATGGCGGTGGTGGAACGCATCAGCCACCGTGTGGCGGTGATGTATCTGGGAGAAATCGTCGAAATCGGTTCGCGGGCGGATATTTTCGAAAACCCGCAGCACGCCTACACCCGCAAACTGCTGGCTGCCGTGCCGGTGCCCGATCCGGATGTTCACCGTAAACGCACCGTGGTGCCGGAAGAACTCGCCAGCCCGCTGCGCGCAGCGAATTATCAGCCGCCAGCCCGCCATTACCGTGAAGTCAGTGACGGGCATTTCGTGCAGGTTTAGCGGGGGCATTTATTGGGTGTTCTTGCGGTACTTTATACTGAAATCGCTTTTACATTCCATTTTTGGGATTCAAAAATGGGAATTCATGCCCTTTAAGCAATTGCAGGCAAAAAAAACGTTTTTTTTCTGGGATTATGGACTGCGTTTATAATAACTCTAAAATAATTCCCTGTGAGAAAATATGTTGCCACTTAATGAATTATGCTGGTTGCCTGGTCGTATTTCTTTAAGGCCATTAAGTACGCTTGAATCATCTCATAATTTAAAAACAGGCGCACGAAAGGTACTTGAACGTTATTACTCTCTGAGCACAGTAGGAATGTTTTCGGGTAACCATACACAGATGTTACAGGAAACCCTATCAACGCTGATGGCGGGCAATCTAAATATCGCTAAAGGCCAGGGGTATTTGGTCTATGCAAAAACACAAACCCATAATACTTTCTTTGATGCCCGCTGGCTTGATGAGATAGCGACCGGTTGCGGAATAGGACACTGGGAACAATTAACCGTGAGTCTGAATCATTGTGCCTCCGCTTTGTCGGCGATTCATTTGTTGAAGAGCAGGGTAATAAAAAGTCAGCTGCCAATGATCCTCATTACCGGTGAAAAGGCTTTCCACAGTGATATTAATAAGCTTGATAATAGTGTTATGGCGGAAATTCCTGCTGCCATGCTGCTCAATGCGGGACATTCACAGTGGCAAATCAACAACACTGCCGTGCGGCATCTGCCTTCATTTTATAATAATCACAGAGAGTTTCCGGCTGCCCGACGGCGGGAGCTTTTCTCATCACTGGAACAAGATTATTATGACTTTTATCTTTACGTCCTGAAAAAGTTTAACCTTACCATTGACCATATAGATGCCATTGTTCCGGGTAATATAGATATGCCAATGCTCAGGCGTATTGCCGGTAAATTGAACTTTAAGGGTGAGCTTTTTACTGAGCATATATCAGGTTATGGGCATGCTTATTGTTCTGATATTTTATTTAACGTGTCGTCGTTATTAAAGCGTTTCGAAGGAAAAAGAATACTCTGTGTTGCTATGGGGATAACGATGTCCTGTATCCTGATTGAAAAAAACGAAAATAATGAGGTAAATCATGTCACAACTTCTGTTAGCCGTTAATGATGCTTTAAACGATGTCATGTCTGCAAAAATCAACATAACGTCGGAAACTGATTTCAATGAAGATCTGGACCTCGATTCAGTATTATTTGTTCAGTTCTTATTAACCCTGGAAGAAAAAATCCCCGGCCTCATGTTTGAACCTGATCAAATCAATCAGGATGCATTCACCACGGTCGGAAAACTTATTCAATGGATTGAGCAGCACCTGCAGTTGGAGAGCTCTGATGTCTGAAGAAGAGTTTACCCGACTTTACTTTCTGTTCAGGGACTATGAGCCGTCAGAAGCTTTCCGGCAGATGCGCCGGAAATGGGCCGACACGGCAAGCGGCGTGTTTTGCGGCGGGTATCAGTTGCTGGCTGCGGAAGGTGAAACCTGCGCGGAACAGCATGCTGAATCTGATCGTATTCTGGCGTCACTGGGCATGTCTTTGCAGCACACAGGCACAGAAAACATCACCGACGATCCGATCCCGCTTATGGCATCTTTTGCGGCACGCCTGGGGCTACTGAGCCAGATCCTGGCCGTGAGCTGGAAGCATTTATCCGGGAGGAAAAGCTTTGGCGTAAAAACGACCCGACATCAGTTGGTGAAGGCGGATTTCGCCGATCTGAGCAGTCAAACAGAGGTGTTATTGCTCCAGTGGCAGATGCGTATTGCGATGCAGGACTTTGCTGATCCGGAGACGGATCACTGGCAGCTCACGATGCTGACCAACCGGGCAGAAAAGTTGATGGGCGGACATGGCTATTTATCCGGCTCGACGCACAGCCTTTCTTACCTTTCGATGATGATTTACAGCCTGTATGGGAAAACCGCAGCCGTTGCCATGGCTGCTTTGCCGGAACGTCGGGAGCTCAGAGTATGAATACTTCACCTGAAATGACGTTGCCACAACGTCATAGCCTGAGCAAAGATATCGCCGACCTGCTGAAGTTAGCCTGGCCGATGATCATCGTGGCCATTGCCGTCTCATTTTCGCAAAACATTCAGACCGCGATTCTGGGGCACGGTAAAGAAACCAGTTCAATTTATGTGCTGTCAATGCTCCAGCCTTTCAGCTTTCTATTTCTTGCGATTCTGGAATGTCTGGCTATCACTAATCAGGTTTTCAGTGCCCGTTCACTGAATCTGTGGTCGCGTCAAAAGGTCCTGGCGGCGACTTCACTGCTGGCGACGCTGGGTATCCTGATTGTGGCACTGCTAAGTGGCGTGACGGCGCTTTGTGCGCCTCTGTTGCAGACCCTGCTGCCTGTCGCCGGGAATGCATTTTATTCCTCAGCATTACCGCTCTATTTCCTGTCCATGCTGCCCTTTATTCAGCTTGAGATGTGTAACAGCGCGCTCCGCGGGCAGGGGAAGAGCGCGTTAAGCATGCTGTTAGTCATCGCGTATATCGTGCTGAATGCGCTGATCTGCTACATCGGCTATCAGGTTTACGGATTAGGTTTTAATTCGATTATTGTCTCAAACGCGCTGGCTTCGTCTCTGCTTATCCCTGTCGCGCTTTGGCTGGTATGGCGTACAGGCTGCAATGCGCAAGATGACCGGCCAGGGGCATTTATTCCGCGTCTCAGCGGACTTCTGTTTCAGGTTGGCGTGCCCATTTTTGCCTCGCTGGTGGTGCTGTTTTTCAGTTCCCTGCTGATATTCCCGTTAATTGGCACGCTGGGTGAGCAATATGTTGCCGGTTTTTTGATTGTGACCAAGATCCGAATGTTTATCGTCATCCCCGCTGTGGCTTGTGGATCCGCGCTGGCGATATTAATTAACCAGCGGCTGGCGATCAGTAGCGGTGAAGAATTAAAACGGTTGCTGCACCGGGGGTTGGCCTTTATTTGTATTATTTATCTTCTGCTGACATCGGGTGTTTATTTCACCGAGGCCAGCCTGATAAAAATTCTGTCCGGTGACAAAGTGATTCAGGACGTCAGCAGCCAGATTATACTGATTCTGTTACCGACGTTTTTCCTGACTTCTTTCGTCGCCTCGCTTCAGGCATTACTGGAACAATTAGAACAGGCCCGACGGGTACTGGTATTAACCGTAATCATTGAATTACTGACTGTTATCACTTTACTGGTGGGCTGGGATAAATTTTCGCAACTGCACACTATCATGAATCTGATTATTGTCTTTAATGTGGTGTACTTTATTGCGTTCGGCAGGGAGTACTGGCGACTGGCCAATAAAATAGGGAGTGAAAATGTTTTATAGCTTCTTTTATCCCGTCCTTTTATTTCTATCGCTGGTGCACCAAAATTACCTGCGGATTTTGGTCATTATGCGATTGCGTCCGACGTTACTGATGAAAGCGAAAATAAGACCCGCAACACATTATACGAGGGCATGCAAACTCATCAGTTTAGTCGATTTATATTCCCTGCATGTCATGTCTTCCTATCTTTCAGCATTATACGCATTACGTCTTTTCGAAAAGACCCGGCCTTTACCCTATAAGCAGGGGGAAATCATGCTGCTCAGCCGCTGCGTGCAGCAGGAGATTTTTTGGCGTAAATCTTTTGTTAAGGTCTTCATTTATCCTCAGGCGGATCCGCAGGCCGAAAAAGTCTTGCTCCTTCACGGGTGGGATGGCCGGAGTATTATGTTACGGCAGATGGCGCAGCGGTTGCAGGAAAAAGGCTATGCTGTTTTTGCGCCTGACCTTCCCGCACATGGTATTTCTCCCGGAAAAAAAGTGTCTTTCTATGATTTGTCTCGGGCCGTCATGGAAATGGAAAACCACTATGGCCATTTTTCGGTGATTATTGGTCATTCGACCGGCGGCTTAATTGGCTGCATGGCCGCCCTGCAAGGGCTGCTTTTTAAACGGATGATTTTAATCGGCAGTCCGTGCAGCTACGGAAAAATGATGGACAGATATGTCAGCAATAATAAATTGCCAAAGCGTATTGCCGGATCAATGAAAAAACTTTACCAGCACCGCTATGGTGTTCATCCTGATGTTATTGGACCGGAGCTTATCGGGTCAATAACACAACCGGTCATGATATTACATGATAAAAACGATCTCAGTATTGAATTGGATGAAGCGGTAATACTGAGCCATTCTTTGAAAAAAAGTGAATTAATCGTTACAGAAGGAAAGGGCCACAACGGCGCATTACGTGACCCAGCTGTATTTAATTATATTTCAGATTTCCTGAGAAATACCTTGCATGAAGACTTTTCATCTTTCCGTGAGCCTAAACTGATATTGCGTGCAGTGAATAATAAAAAGTGGCATAAGAAATCTTTTTGATAATTATAAGCAATGCAGGTTACTGATTAACATGCTTCTTGAAAAGTTGTTTCTTTGAACCCCGAAAATGAAATCATAATCTGACGACTCTTTTTTAATTTCCGGACGCATTGTCCTGATGACATTCTGCTTAAATTTGAGCGGAGACTCGCTATAAGTCTTACTGAAACTTCGGGAAAAATGCGGCAATGACGAAAATCCGCACGCATAACTGATATCCGTTAATGACCACTCAGGGGCTAAATGGATAAATTCTCTGGCCAGCGCCAGCCTGACTTTCCACATCCACTTTATGGGAGTGACATCATAGAAATGTTTGAATATACGGCAAATATCAAAACGGGTTTTACCACATATTTTTTCCAGATCTTCCAGTGTGATCTCGTCAGAAATATTCTCCAGCATATAATTAATAATCTTAACAATGCATAAGGCTTTTTCTGTATGAGCGTGTTTCCCATAGACAGTCAAATGACGATTATCCAGATCCTCGGTTATTTTTTGTGTAAAAAGCGTTTTTTCAGCGTTCGATAGTTTGCGTTCCCACATACACACCCCTTCTGCGTAATTAATGAGTGATGAACATTTTTTTGAAAAGTGGAATACCGTACCCGTAAGGATTAAAGCAATTACTATGCCATGTTTTTATTTGTTTCAACTTGTTGTTTAAAATGGATATTATTATTCATCCCTGTTATGGGAACCGTAAAATCCCATTTTCGACACGCGTTAATAAATTGAACTGATCTAATATCCCACTATTGGGAATACCTGATATGAGTGGGACGACACAGGGAAAAACAGACAATCAGGCCACGCCGTCCCATTTTTCGTTCCATTAATGAGATAGAAAATAATGATGGGAAAAGGTCTTTTTTGTGGTTTCCTGAAAAAACAATAAAAATCAGCATGTTAATGAGATTTAAAAGATTGGCACGATTTGTGCTCATCAGTAAGGAGTTATCAGAAAAGGTATTATTATGGACATTTCAATCCCGCAACCCGGGAATAAATTCATACTGAAGCGATACCGCAAATTTTTGGTTGCGGGAGCACTTTTTTTAGCCACGCTGGCGGCAATCTATAATTACCGGTTTTCGCCTTATCAGATTTCCCGCGGGAGTATCGCCGTCGGACAGGTGCAATATGGAAATTTCTCGGTAGAAGTGAGGGGCAACGGAGTACTGTTACCGCGTGATATCAATTGGGTTGCCGCCAATGTTGATGCCCGTGTGGAAGAGGTTATCTACAAACCCGGGATGAAGGTGAGTAAGGGGCAGTTATTGGTGAGAATGAGTAACCCTACGCTGGAACAGAAATTACAGGAAAACCGGCTCGAGCTGGATGCCCGCCGCGCTGAAACTGATGCGACGAATGCAGAATTACAAAATAAAATTCTGAGTCAGGAAGCGCTGGTTCTGGATGCAAAAAGCCGGCTACTCAGCTCTACAATGCGGCTTGCTGCGCAAAAGAAATATATAGCGGCAGTGCCGATGCTGGAATACGAAACAACCCGTATTAATACTGAACAATATCGTCAGCAGGTTGTGCTTGAGGAAAAACGATTAAAAACGCTCAAGCTGAGTATTGATGCTGATATCAAAGCCAGTGCGATGCGTCTTAACAAACTGGAATCGCTGGTGCTGCTGAGCCAGCAGGAAGTCGATTCGCTGAATGTGACCTCACCCATCGAGGGAATTTTGCAGGATGTGAAAGTCCAGGTCGGGCAGCGGGTCACCACCGGAACCAGTATTGCCCGTCTGGCGAAAGAGAAGGAACTTTATGCTGAACTCAAAGTGCCAGAATTACAGTCCCGCGATCTTGCCGTCGGGCAACAGGTGACCATTAACACCGGGCGCAGCCAGTTTGCCGGCGTGTTATCACGTGTTGACCCTGCGGTGACCAATGGCACCGTTAAAGTGGATGTGACATTTACTCAGCCGCTGCCGCAAGAAGCCCGTCCTGATCTGAGCGTGGATGGTTTAATCGCAGTGACAAAAATTAATGATTCCCTGTACGTTGAGCGCCCACCGTTCGCACAGAATAATTTACCTTCGATGCTTTACCGGCTCGATGACAAGGAACGTTCAGCCACTAAAATGAAGGTCAACTTTGGGCAAGGATCTGCGGATTATATTCAGGTGACCAGCGGGTTGCGTGCGGGAGATAAAATTATTCTCAGTGACGGCAGCGCCTGGCAAGGGGCAGATCAGATTGAGATTACTAAATGATGCCGGCTCACCTGCAAAAGACGCCTGCAAACTGTATAAAGCGATGGAGATAAAAAATAATGGAATCACTGGTAGAACTCACTGATGTGAATAAGATATTTTTGACGGATGAAATTGAGACACACGCCCTGAGCAAGATCACGCTGAGCATTTCCAAAGGGGAATATGTGGCGATTTCCGGGCCGTCAGGCTGTGGAAAATCAACGCTGTTGTCGATTCTGGGGCTGCTGGATGTGGCCTCTACCGGTACTTATCAGCTGGCCGGGCATAATGTAGAGAATATTTCTAAAAAGCAGCGTGCTCTGGTAAGAAATCGCGATATCGGCTTCATCTTCCAGTCATTTAATCTCATCAGCGATTTAACCATTGAGGAAAATGTCTCCCTGCCACTCACTTACCGCAAGGATATCTCTAAGACTGAACGACAGCAGAGGGTGGCGGAGGCTTTAGACAAGGTCAATATGTCCCACCGTGGACGGCATTATCCTTCACAGCTTTCCGGCGGACAGCAGCAGCGTGTGGCCGTCGCGCGGGCTATCGTGGGCAATCCTTCCATTATTCTGGCGGATGAACCGACGGGTAACCTGGACTCCCACAATGCCGAGGCGGTGCTGAATATACTCGATAAGCTGCATCAGGAAGGGGCCACTATCTGCATCGTAACCCATGACCCGCGTTCAGCCGAACGGGCGCAACGCAGCATTGTGCTCTCTGACGGACAGGTCGTCGGAGACGGACATGTGGCACGGGAACTGACCCTGATAAAGGAAGCATAAAATGCTTTTTGATATCCGATATGCCTTACGCCTGCTACTCAAAAGTCCGTCATTTACCTTCATCACGGTGCTGATCATGTCCTGTGGTCTGGCACTGACGCTTTATATGTTTTCAGTGATTAATACCATCATGTTTACGCCACTTCCTTACCCGGACGGGAAAAACATGGTGTTAGTTAACCCGACAGTTAATGGCGTCAGTCTGAGTGATTCCGGGGTCAACTTCCTGGACTACAAGGACATCAAGGCGCGCAACACCACGCTCAATGATGTTGGTTATTTTTATGCGGAACGTGCCGATATCAGTGACGGTACGAAAGCGGTTTCCTATATGGCTATCCGTAATACGCCGGAGATGTTTTCTTATGCTGGCGTCCAGCCCTATCGTGGCAGGGTGCTGAACAGTGAAGATGTCCAGCCTGGCGCGACGCCTGTTGCTGTCATCAGCTATGGTATGTGGCAAAACTACTTTGCTGCCGATGAACAGCTTATTGGCCGGGATGTACTGGTTAATGGCATACATACACGCATTGTGGGGATCATGCCCGCCAATTTTGCCTTTCCCTTCTTTCATGATCTCTGGCTGCCTTCTAAGCTGGATCCCTCACAGTATCTGGTGCGCAAAGGCGCGCCGGAAGTGTCGGTTTATGCCCGCCTGAAACCCGGTGTTCCGCTCGCTGACGCTGACCGCGATCTCGCTCAGGTGATGCAGTCGCTGGCCTCTGAGTATCCTGAAAGCAATAAAGGGCTATCGGCTCAGGTACTGACATTCCAGGAAAATTTCATGGGTGAAGAGACCATGCCGATATTCATCGTCATGCTTTTTGCCGTCGCTTTTGTTCTTGTGCTGGCGTGTTGCAATGTCGGCAACTTGTTACTGGCCAGAACCACAGAGCGTTCAAAAGAAATCGCTATCCGTGTCGCCCTGGGGTCACCTTCCGGTCGTCTGGTCATGCAAATGATGTGGGAAAGCTTATTTATCTGCACCTTCTCGGGCGTCATCGCCGTTCTGCTTGCGGCGTGGGGACTGGAGATCACCAATACATTACTCCCGACTTTCGTGCCGAACAAAATTCCGTTCTGGTGGCACTTGTCACTGGATAACGTCATGATCCTCAATGCCTTAGTGCTGGTCATCATGACCGCTGTCGTCACCAGTGCGTTGCCTGCCTGGAAAATCACCCACGGCAATTTCAACGATGTGCTGCGGGACGGAACGCGTGGCGCACAAAGCCGCGGAGCGGGCAAGGTTTCCCGTATTCTGGTGACGTTTGAAGTCGGATTATCCTGTTCCATTTTGTGTATCAGTGCGTTGCTGGCGCTGCTGGTCTACCAGGCAACCCGGGCCGATTACGGGGTGGTGACGCAGGGCTATCTAACCGGTCAGATTAATCTCAATGCCAACCAGTATCCTGATGATGCGAGCCGGATCCTGTTCTACCAGCGACTGCAGTCGTCCCTCAGCGGGATACCTGGCGTTGAAAAAACGGCCATCACTACCAGTGCCGTCGGACAATTTACCGTTCCCCGTCAGGTGGATATCGATTCGTCGGGTAACAACAGCAAAGACCGCTGGTCTTATCCTCTCGTCAATGATGTACAAGTGATGCCGGGAAGCCTGGTGGGAATGGGCATCACGCCGGTAGCCGGAAGGGAGTTTGCCAGCAGTGACACGCAGGACTCGCAACCCGTTGTGGTGGTCAGCCAGTCGTTTGCGGAGCAGTTCTGGCCCGGTGAGCGGGATGTGATCGGTAAGCGTCTGCGTTTTCGTGATTCGGATGATCAGCGCTGGTTCACGGTTATCGGTGTGGTGCCTAACGTTATTCATGGCCGGCCTTTCAGCGCGTTTCGTCAGCGGGTCACGGTTTATCGCTCGCTGACGCAAATACCGGCGGCTTCATTAACGCTGGTGCTCGGCGCTCAGAATCCTGATACGTTAGGCCCTGCGCTGATCAATGCGGTACGTCAGATTGACAGCACGCTGTCGGTCAATCAGGTGCAAACGCTAAATCAGCGTCTGGCCAGAAATACCGCCGGGCTGCATTTCATCGCTAACCTCTTTATGCTGTTTGGCGTGGTCGCGGTAATACTGGCCGCTACCGGTATTTATGCGGTGATGCGCAATGTGATAAATCAACGTATTCAGGAGATCGGTGTGCGTATGGCCATGGGGGCCACGGAAGGGGTTCTGTTGCGGATGCTGATGCTGCAGGGCAGTAAGCAATTAGGCATTGGCCTGATTATCGGGCTGCCTCTGGCCTTCTTTGTCGCACCCAAGCTGACGCGTATATTGGGCAACGGGCATACATCCTTTGCACTGCTCTTCTGGGGCGTAGCCATTATGATCTCTTTGATTGTGGCGTTAGCGGTGTGGTTGCCTTCCCGACGCGCCATTCGTATGTCGCCTGCGGATGCCATTCGCTACGAATAATTTGACGCCGCGCCTGACGGGTGCGGCGGCACAAGCCGGATGCTTTAATGAACGAAAAAAAACGTATTCTTGTTATTGATGATGATGCAGGCATTCTGACCAGCCTTGACATGCTGCTCCGTCTGGAAGGGTATGACGTGACGCTGGAAACGCAGGCTGACCGTTTATTGTCACATTTGTCCGCAAAGCCCTTTGATCTGGTGTTGATGGACATGAACTTTCAGAAAGACACCACCTCGGGTCTGGAAGGTTTGCAACTGCTGGATGAGTTAAAGAAATTTGATGACTGCCTGCCTGCCGTGGCAATGACCGGTTGGGGAAGCGTTGACATCATCGTCAGCGCCATGCGGGCCGGCGCGGCGGATTTTATCCAGAAACCCTGGGATAACGAACGCCTGTTAAGCATTGTTCAGCAACAGATCGCATTGAGTCAGGCAAGACGTTCCGGGAATTGCCTCAGAGAAGAAAATAAGCTGCTGAAAATGGCGCTTGAAGATGACATGGGCAATGAATGGGTTGTCCGTTCTCAGGCCATGAAACAGTTGATCAACGTGGTTGAAACGGTGGCGGCTACGGATACCAGCATCCTGATCCTGGGTGAAAATGGCACCGGCAAAAGCCTGCTCGCCCGCTATATACATCAGTTATCCTCCCGCCGTGATCACAGCATTGTTGAAGTCAACATGGGGTGCATCAATGAGCAGTTGTTTGAAAGTGAAATGTTCGGACATGTGAAAGGCGCGTTTACCGATGCGCGGGAAAACCGCATTGGCCGCTTTGAACTGGCCGATAAAGGCACATTATTCCTCGATGAAATTGGCAATTTGCCGTTGTCCCAGCAGGTAAAATTACTGCGCGTCCTGGAAGAACGGCAGTTCGAACGCGTGGGTTCATCGCGCACACAAAGCACCCAATGCCGGATCATTGCGGCCACCAATACGGATCTTGAAAAAGCCGTGGTGGAAGGGAGATTCCGGCAGGATTTGCTTTACCGGCTGAATGTCATACAAATTCCGTTACCGCCGCTACGTGAACGGCAGGAAGATATTGAGCCGCTGGCCGAACGTTTCATGCAACGCTTTGCCCGCAAGTACAATAAACCTAAACCGATATTATCGGCGATGGCGCGGCAAGGACTGCATGAATATTCATGGCCGGGCAATATCCGCGAACTGAGTCATCTGCTTGAGCGAGGTGTATTGCTTTGCCGTAATAATACGATCGACCTGGCGGATCTTTGCCTGCCACTGCCGGTGAAGGAGCAAAATACGGGTCATGCGTTACAGCATAAGCCGGTGACGCAACTCGAGACGGGCACGCTGGCAGAAGTGGAAGAAACGGTGCTTTTACAACGCCTGCGTCACTATGACGGAAATGCAGTGAAAGCGGCAGAATCGTTAGGGCTGAGTCGCAGCGCTTTTTACCGACGACTGGATAAATTAAAAATCTGTCATGAGTAAACTTTTTCGATCCTTTGAGACGCGTCATTTAATCCTGTGCAGTTTGTCCCCGCTCGGGGGCGTTGTTGCCTATCTGCTGCTGTGGTGTTTCCCGCAGCAGTCTTTCTACCTGAAATGTCTCACGCTCTTTATCCTGTGCGTCACGTTAGTGTATTTTTCCTATCACTTTTTCCAGCAGCTTCTCTATAAAATCAATGTGATTTCTAACCTGTTAGAAGCCGTTGAGCAGGAAGATTTTAGCCTTCGCGGTGTGACCAGCGGGGAAGGGGTGTTTGAAGGCGTCATTGAACAGATCAATGCGATTTCTGGTCAGTTATCACGCCACCGCCAGCAGCAAAGAGAAATGGATTTTCTGCTGCAAAAAGTGATTTCCAATATCACTGTGGCCATTTTCGCGATTGACGGCAATAACCGGCTGGTCTGGTGTAACAATGCGGCCTCGCGGATGCTGGGTACCTCGCTGGAAAAGCTGATCGGCGAGAAATCCAGCCACTGGCAACTTGATACGCTGTTGCAAAATGCCAACCGGGAACATCCGGTGGAGTCTCATCATGAAGGGCGTCCGGGGCGTTATAAAGTGTCCAGTGATACCTACATGGTTGACGGGATCCAGAACGTGTTGCTGTTTGTCAGTGACGTTGATGACATGCTGCGTCAGGAAGAACAAAAAGCCTGGCAAAATCTGCTGCGCGTGATCAGCCATGAAATAAACAATTCACTGAGCCCGATTGCCTCTATCAGCCAGATGCTCCAGCAGCACTATCGCCGGCATACAGAAAACCTGCCGGAGGGCTTTGCGGAAGGTATCGATCTTATCAACCGCCGGGCTAAAGAGCTTATCGCGTTTGTCAGCAGTTACCGCCAGCTAAGCAAGCTCGCGCCGCCCGTTAAAGCACCGCTTGATGTCGCCGCCCTGATTGCAGAACTGCCGCTGTTGTTCGCGCACCGTAAAATTACCCTGAAAGGCCCCGCGCCGCTGATAGTGGATGTCGACCGGGTGCAAATCCACCAGTTGCTCATCAACCTGATTAAAAATGCCGATGAGGCAATGAGCGATACCACGGCGCCGGTTTGCATTGAATGGTCAGAGGAAAAAGGGCGGCTGTTTGTGACTATTCTTGACCAGGGGGTCGGGCTGACCAACCCCAAAAACCTGTTTGTTCCTTTCTATACCACCAAACCCAACGGCAGTGGCATCGGACTGATTTTGTGCCGGCAAATCGCTGAAAGTCATGGCGGGTATCTGTCTCTGGAGAATCGCCATGATCGCACCGGTTGCCGTGTTACCCTCAATTTACCACGGTGATCCCCTCCCTGAACTGAAGACAGGCGAAGGATTTTGCCTGATCCGTCACTTTGCGCCTTCGCTGTCGGGAAAACTGCTGCGACAGCAGGCGCATTGCTGGCTGCGTCAGATACTGACGAGCTGCTTACCGGTGACCGATACGCAGTTAATTATCGCAAGAACCCCTGAGGGTAAACCCTGGCTGCCTGATTTTCCTCAGTGGCACTTTAACTTATCCCACAGCGGAACATCGGCGGCGATAGTGCTGTGTCGCGGGGCCGAGGTCGGGGTCGATCTGGAAAAAGTCAGCGGCAAAGTGGAGGTGAAAAAAGCCATCGCCCGCCGGTTTTTCCACCCAGATGAACAGCGCTGGCTGGCAGAAGATGAGGCCGATTACCTGCTGCGGTTTACCCGGTTGTGGAGTGTGAAGGAAGCCTGGCTCAAAGCGCGGGGAACCGGACTTACGCAGTCGCTGGCCGGTTTTTGTGCCATCCCTCAACACTGCGGCATTGCGCAGGTGTCCGGTGCGCATCAGGCACAAACCGGCCTGTTACATCACCAGCTGATTGAAAACGACGGCGTATATTGCCTGGCGTATGGTGCCTGTTCTGCGCAAAAAGACCTGCCGGTCAGATGGCAGGTCTTTGTTTATCTGGCAGACGTTAAGCCGTCATTACGCGCAGCCGGAATTTGAAATCTCGCTGGCAAACGAGCTGGCAGCGCCGGTATCCACCTGCGCAGAGGCGCTGACGGAAACGCGTGCGCCTGCCGCCAGCGTGCCCTGAATTTTGGGAATATGACACAGCGAAGATTCCGCGCCCATGCTCATGCGCACGTTAGCCGATTCCGCCGTAAAATCCTGCGGCTTCTTGTTAAAACTCCCGCCCATGGCCAGATCCAGATTCAGCTCAGCCGTTTTGCCTTCAGCCCGGATGTCCGTGCCCATGCTGCCGGAAACGGCCAGTGTTTTAGGATCCACCGCACAGGCCGGCACCGCTATTTTAACACCGGCTTTTCCGGCCAGGCTGTTCAGCGGGCCGCTGGTGTACAGGGTGATATCCAGCGTATGCGAGATAAAACGATCATTTTCGGCGGCGTCATTGACCAACAATAACGCGTGACTGTTATTGGTGACTTTCAATTTATTCAACGAGTCTTGCGAACCGGAAACCACCATAGACGGTGTCGCGGCACACTTAATGGTGAGATTAATGCCCTGTCTGGCTTCTACTGCGCTAAAAGCTTCCAGGGGAAATGTTTTGTCTGCGGCGAAGGCAGAATTGCTGGTGACACAGACGAACAGGGTAAGCGCCAGGAGGGTCTTTTCCATCATAATTCCTTGATTTCATAATAATGTAGCAAGTGTACGAAGCGTTTGTTCCACACTTGATTGAGGCATTCCAAAATCCATCAGGCACGCAACTTCATCGATGCCTTCCTGCCTGAGCCGGGCAAGCTGATCCGCGCATTCTTGTGCCGAACCAAATAAACCGCAGTGGTTGAGATATTTCTCCACTCCCCATTTCAGTGTGTAGGCTTGCTTCTTCTCATTTTGCTCCGCATCGGTGGCCGGTGATTGACTGAGATTGTCGGAAAGCGCCATAAACGCCCGCAGATATCCGGTGAGTGCCGGTCTGAGGCGTGGCAGCAGTCTCTTTCTTTCTTCTCCGGCCTGCGTGTGCAACATCAGCGTGACGGTGCCTTGTGCGGGATCAAAACCCGCCTGACGGCGTGCGAGACGATACACCGCGCAGTTCTCCATCAGTTTTTTCACCTAATAAATCGGTGGGTGTACACAGCGGGCCGGTCACCTGATACCGATGTTGTGTACCGGCAGGGGTTTCACCCAGACGGGCCATCGGGAAATTACGCCGGATCAGCGAGTTGATGCCTGCCGCACTGCCGTGACAGTTGGCTCCGCCATCACATACCGCGAACCATTCATCACGTGAGGGTTTGAGATAATTAACGCGGGTGACAAAAATGCCTGCGCGGGCAATCAGGTATCTGCCCAGTTCGACGATGATCTTACAGCGCGGAAATTTGTCATGATAATTGCGGATAACCGGAGCCAGTGCCTCACCCAGCGCAACAATATCCAGCGGCTTTTCTTTATCGAAATACCTGACGCCGAAACCGCCGCCGACATCGACAAAATCAAAATCGATCTTGTAGATATCCTGCAAAGATTCAGCCAGTGACAGAATATTCAGCGTATTTTTGGCCAGCGCCTGCCAGTCGAGGATCCGTGTACCGAGATAAATGTGGATCCCTGCAAGTCGTACATTGCTTTGCTGCCCGACACAGGCAAATGCCTGCGGCAAAAGTTGTTCATCTATGCCAAATTGCCGCGGTTTGCCACTCATCACCAGTTTGGCTTTTTCGCCAGTAAAGTCAGGATTGATACGCAGGGCGATGGTTTGTATGACGCCCATGCTGGCAGCGATATCATTAAGAAGCTTTATTTCTTCAATGGATTCGATGACGACAGCTTTAATACCAATGCGACAACATTGGGTTAATTCAGCAATATGTTTACCGGGACCAACAAAAATAATATCCCCCGCGGGGATCCCCTGACGTATTACTGTTTCCAGTTCCGCCAGGGAACACACTTCACAACCCGTTCCTTCCCGGCTTAACAACTGAACGATTGTTTTATTGGGATTGGCTTTGAGCGAATAAAAATAATGAATCTCATCAGGAAGTGATTTTTTTAAAGCTGCAAAGTCTGCCTTTATTTGCGAGGCACTGTAGGCATAAAACGGCGTCGGAACCTTGTCAGCCAGACGCTGATAAGGAATATCGTCGATATTTTCTGCGCTAATAAACTGGCTATCAGGAGGAAAAGCTGACATCGCTAAACCTCCGGAATAACAGGGATTCAATCTGATGAATATTGCGGAAGTTTTCGAAAAGATCGCCATCGAGGATATCGAAAAAGCTCTCAGAAGCATTGCTTCTGGCTTCCAGCCATTCGCCCATCTCTGCGATAAAACCCACCAGATGGATCGAATCCAGCAGCCCTTCAGGCCCGTAGATTTCAGCGCCTTCTGCAATAGCTGCCAGCTTCCTATTGTCAACACCCACTTTTTCTAATGAGGAGAGTATAAAATCTTTCGTCGCCGATGAAATAGTCATTAGTTTCGCCACGTTAAAAACTTCGTGCCGACATCTTATCCGGCCTACTCAGAAAGATTTGCTTGAAATTGCGTCCGCAATAAAAGAAGAAATTAAGGGACGGGATAAGTTCACCTGTGTCATGACGGCTCACTGACATAATAATTGGGGGGATTCGAGGAATTCGTATTCGGTTATTTTATGAAGACAGTAAAATCAACCATGATTGCCGTCAGGACTATTTAATGTAAGACTCTGCGGGGTAAAGCTTTATTTTTCAAATCTCATATTCAGAAGGTCATATGTTCAAAATATATCTCATCCTTGCCGTTTCTATCTGCGCCGAAACGCTGGCGACCACGATGATGAAAGCCTCCAACGGATTTACCCGCCTGATCCCGAGCATTATTGTCGTCGTGGGGTATTCAGTCTCGTTTTATGGCCTTTCTCAGGTCGTCAAAGTGATGAATATCGGTATCGCCTATGCTATCTGGGCGGGGATGGGGATTTTCCTGGTCTCTGCCATGTCATTCTTTTTCTACAAACAACGGCTGGATACGCCCGCGCTGATCGGCATGGCGTGTATCGCCATCGGCATCATCATTATTCAGCTCTGTTCCAAATCGGTAACACATTAACATTTCCTGATATTACTCCCCGCAAAATGATCGCTGCCGGCCTGACGGCCGGTTTCTTCACTGCGTAGCAACTTAGTTACAACATACCTAAATGTGGAAGGATTTTCTGATCGGCGTTATCTGTATGTGCCTTTTTCGTTTGCGGCACCGGATGCCTCTGTAGCCCGCATCGCAGGCGGGGACTGGCTTATTCTTCCGACAGATAAGAAATACCCTAACAGTCATTATGAAAATGCCTTGACCCTGTGATAGTGATCACGTTTATTACGTTCTAATAACAAAACAACATACCCGAAATAATTCGAATTGCAGGAAGGCGGCAAGCGAGTGAATCCCGATGAGCTTACTAAAGTAAGTGATTCGGGTGAGCAAGTGCAGCCAACGCATCTGCAATTTGAAGAATGAAGGGGATAAGGATAATAAATGACTGAGTGCACATCAGCTGACACCCGGCCAGACACGTCTGCTTTCCGCCGCTGGCTGGCGGTCTTTTCACTCGCTTGCGGCACGTTCGTGCTGGTTAATACTGAATTTCTGCCTATCGGCTTGCTTTCGCCGATCGCGCAGTCTCTGGGCGTAACCGAAGGTCACGCCGGGCTGGCGGTCATGCTGCCCGGTATCATTGCGGCGATTTCCGCCCCCCTGATTATGCTGTTCGCCAAAAAAATGGATCGCCGCACCTTGCTGTTGCTGCTTTCAGCCACGGTGATCCTGGCAAACGGGATTGCGGTGATGGCGGAGTCGTTCAACATTTTGCTGATCGGACGCATTATTCTCGGCGTCGGGGTCGGCGGCTTCTGGTCGTTTGCCATTCCGTCAGGACGGCGGCTGGTGGCGGAAGAGCAGGGCGCACGCGCCATTTCGCTGATCACCGCAGGCGTGGCCGTCGGCACCGTCGCGGGGGTGCCGGCAGGCGCCTTTATCGGCGATCTGTTCGGCTGGCGGATGGCGTTTACGCTTAACACCGTGCTGGCGCTGGTGTTCTTCATTCTGCAATGGCTGGCGCTGCCTTCGTTACCGGCGCAGCAATCCATCGGCCTGCGCGCCATGCTGGGCGTCACGAAAGTGGCAGGGATCCGCTATGCGCTGATCATCGGCGTCTTTATGGCGGGCGGCCATTTCGCGGCCTACACCTACCTCGAGCCGTGGCTGCGGTTCAACCTGCAACTCTCTGCCAGCAATATTTCTCTGCTGCTGATGGGGTACGGCGTCGCCGGGCTGATCGGCACACTCACCACTGAAATTACCGTGCGGGAATTCGGTGTGAAGCGGGCCTTTATGCTCAACATGCTGCTGCTCAGTCTCTCGGTTCTGGTGCTGTCGCTGTTTAACGTGCCGTTGCCTCTGGCCAGTGCGCTGGTGATTTTGTGGGGACTCGCGTTTGGCGCACTGCCGGTGTGTCTGAATATCTGGACGTATCAGGCGTCGCCTGCCTTATTTGAAACCGGTTCGGCGCTGCTGGTGTGTGTGTTTCAGACGTCACTGGCGCTGGGCGCGTTGTTTGGCGGGATCCTTGCGGACAGCGCCGGTGTCAGCAGCGCCTTTTTGCTGGGAGGAGTACTGACCCTGCTGGCGGGCATCACGATTTTCCTGTCGCGCCCGCAACCGGTCACCCTGCACGGGGCGAAAGAATGACCTGACGGACGATCAGGAAATCTTTCCACATATCAATATTTGTCCTTCTGAAGCCCGCGCATTGCGGGCTTTGTTGGATATCAGGCTCTCTCTTTCGCATAGTGCCGGTAAATAACGCCATTTTTTCATTAGGTTATTTCTTTTTCGTATTTGCTCAACGTGTAGTGCTTTGAAACACTGGGGTCTTTGTTGAAGCGACTTCAACGTTTTCATTATTCACGGAAAGAGTAAACCTGTATGCGCATAGCAATAAAACTTTCAGTTCTGGCGTTATCTCTGGTTGGCGCACTGGCGCTGAGTGGTTGTGATCAAAAATCTAATGAGCATCACATCAAGGTCGGTATCAGTGCCGGTATCGATCAGCAAATGTGGGAAACCATCAAGAAAACCGCCAAAGACAAATACAACCTCGATGTCGAAGTGGTCACCTTCAACGATTTCGTGTTACCTAACTCTGCGCTGAGCAGTGGCGATATCGACGTCAATTCTTTCCAGCATCGTCCGTACCTGGATAAGCAAGTCAAAGAGCGCGGCTACAAACTGGTGGAAGTGGGGAAAACCTTCGTTTATCCGATCGCCGGTTACTCCCGCAAAATTAAATCCCTCGACCAGTTAAGCGATAACGCGCAGGTGGCGGTGCCAAATGATCCGACCAATCTCGGGCGTTCGCTGCTGTTGCTGCAAAAAGTCGGGCTGATCAAACTGAAAGACGGCGTTGGCCTGCTGCCTACTTCGCTGGATATCATCGAAAACCCGAAACACCTGAAGATTGTTGAAATCGAAGCGCCACAACTGACCCGCGCCATCGACGACGACAAAATCGAGCTGGCGATCATCAACACCACCTATTCAGGCCAGGTCGGGCTGACGCCGGGCAAAAACGGATTGTTTGTGGAAGACAAAGATTCGCCGTATGTGAACATCATCGTGGCGCGTGAAGACAACAAAGACAGCCAGACAGTGAAGGAACTGGTTGAGGCTTATCATACGGACGCGACAGTCAAAGCGGCGGATGAAATTTACCACGGGGATGCGGTGAAGGGCTGGTAAGTCGGGCAGGATTAAAGGGCTATCATTGAATCCTGAGATTTTATAATCTCAGGATTCAATGTGGGGTATTATCAGATATCGTTCAACATCTGCGAACGCTGATTCATGTTATTGAATACGGCGCTTTTCACACGGGCACAAATGAGTGTCTGCTTATCTTTTAATTCAAGCGCAAACATCTCTTTGGAATCTTTGTTAATCAGCGAGGCATTGGTTTTGTAAACGGCGTACGCCTCATTGAGCTGACTAAATTGTTGCTTATAAACACTGAAAGCCTGTTTATCCAGCGTCTGAAGCGCTTTGAACTCAGTGTAGCAACGGTTGTTAAGCGCTGACGGGTCCTGCTCAGCGGTCCTGGCCGTTGGTTGCGCGCACCCTGTTAAAAAGGCCGCAGCCAGAAACACTGACAGACACGCAAAATGCTTATTCATTATGGCCGGTTCCTTCATCCGATTATTCTCAGTTAATTCCGACTACTATATTCAGAAGTTTACATAATTGGAAATTATGATTACAGATAATCAATCATTACCGGTGAATAATTTTAGCTGCGTGAAACTGCATGTTTATTCAAAGTAGAACCACGCCGTTTTAATCAGCCCATTTTCCACTTCAAATACAGCGATGCTGTTCACCGGCTGGTCATAAATCCCGTAAATCATTTCATGATCGAAGACTTTGTTGCCCAGGACGGTGCGCGAAACCAGTTCAGCGCGCAACGCCTTATTGTTGAACCGGTGGTTTTTATAAAACATTTCGAGCGCTGCTTTGCCTTCCAGGGAAGGCGACAAATTTGGCATTCGGTATGCGACAAAGTCGTCACTGTAGCAGGCCACAAAGGCAGCCAGATCGTGTTGATTATAAGCCTGGAACTGCTTTTCTACCGGGATAACGGCGTTCATTTATCATCACTCATTATGAATTATTATCTATTAATAACGCATATTAATTCATAAAAAGAGGCGTGACAATCAAGGAGAAACAAAAAAGGCCGCCGTAGCAGCCTGACAGGTAAACGATGCGGCGATCAGCACACGCCGAAATCACCGTCTTCATGATAGAGATCGACGGAATCCGCAGGGACTTCGATTTCCTTTTGGGAGAAATCGTCTGCGCGGGCGCACCACAAGGTGTCACCATCAACACGCAGTACCAACATCTTCGGGCCGCCGGTTTTTGACTGAACGAGATCTTGCGGTTTAAACATCTTTTATTTCCTCTGTTTTCAATGGGTTTCTAATTTTGGGAAAGGGGTCGTGCAGGCCGCATAGCCCGGCCATCCTCGCGGTTCACTGATGAGAAGCTATACTTAATATCAATGTAATACAAACCGGAGGAAAACATGACCATTCATAAGAAAGGACAGGCGCACTGGGAAGGCGATATTAAACACGGGAAAGGTTACATCTCTTCTGAAAGCGGTGCCCTGAAAGATCAGCCGTATGGATTCAACACCCGATTTGAAGGCAAACCCGGCACCAACCCGGAAGAACTGATTGGCGCGGCGCACTCCGCCTGCTTCTCTATGGCGCTCTCCCTGATGCTGGGCGAAGCGGGACACACGCCGGAAAGTATCGATACGGTCGCAGATGTTTCACTGGATAAAGTGGATGGCGGCTTCGCGATCACCAAAATCGCGCTCGACAGCAAAGTGAAGCTGCCGGGGATCGACAAAGACAAGTTTGATGAAATCATCAAAAAAGCCAAAGCCGGATGCCCGGTTTCGCAGGTACTGAAAGCGGAAATCACGCTGACGTATCAGCTGGAAAACTGATGATTTAACAGAAAACATGTTTCTGAAAAAGAAAAAGCCACGCGATCGTTGCGTGGCTTTTGTGTTATTAGCAGATAAGCAATCCGCTGAGGCCGCCATGCATAAGGTATGACGGCCAGCTCCGTTACTCTGGCGCGCCGCCGCTTCCCTGTTGTGACGGCCATTTCCAGTTGCGGACTTCCGGTAAATCCTCGCCATATTCCCGTACGTAACGATGGTGAGCGGCGATTTTCTCCTGCAAATCATCCAGAATGTCATCCGCTTTGCCTTGCAGTTTCTCCGTATGCACAATGGCTGCCTGCGCCAGATGGAAGCGATCCAGCTCGTTGAGGACCGTCATATCAAACGGCGTGGTGGTGGTGCCTTCTTCCATAAAACCGCTGACGTGGAAATTGCGGTGATTATTACGCTGATAGGTTAACCGGTGGATCAGGCTCGGATAGCCGTGGAAGGCGAAAATCACCGGTTTGTTCTGCGTGAAGATATCGTCGAACGCCGCCTCGCTCAGTCCGTGAGGGTGCTGTTCCTCTGTCTGCAATGCCATGATATCCACCACGTTCACCACCCGCACGCTGAGATCCGGCAGATATTCCCGCAACAGATCGACGGCGGCCAGCGTCTCCATGGTTGGCACATCCCCCGCGCAGGCCATCACCACATCGGGTTCGGTGCCGTCCTGCTCATTGCCCGCCCACGGCCAGATGCCCATACCGGTCGCACAATGCGCGGCGGCTTCTTCCGCCGACAGCCACTGCGGCGCAGGTTGTTTACCGGACACAATCACGTTGATGCGGTCCCAGGTTTGCAGGCAGTGATCCGCCACCCACAGCAGCGTATTGGCATCCGGCGGCAGATAAATCCGCACGATGTCGGCTTTCTTGTTAGCAACGTGATCCATAAAGCCCGGATCCTGATGGCTGTAGCCGTTGTGATCCTGCCGCCAGACGTGGGAGGAAAGCAGATAGTTGAGCGACGAAATCGGCTGTCGCCACGGCAGTTTGCGCGTCACTTTCAGCCATTTGGCGTGCTGGTTAAACATCGAGTCGACGATATGAATAAAGGCTTCATAGCAGTTGAACAGCCCGTGCCGTCCGGTGAGCAGATACCCTTCCAGCCAGCCCTGACACTGATGTTCACTGAGAATTTCCATCACCCGGCCATCCGGTGACAGCTGCTCATCGTAAGGTTCGATGTCTTCCAGCCAGGTGCGGTCAGTGACATCAAACACATCGCTGAGCCGGTTAGAGGCGGTCTCATCCGGGCCGAACAGGCGGAAATTATCGTGATTGAGGGTAAAGATATCCGCCAGATAGCGGCCGAGCATTTCCGTCGATTGCACCTGCGGTTCACCGCGCGAGGTGAGTGTTACCGCGAATTTCGCCAGTTCCGCAGGCACCAGTTCGCGCCGCAGCCTGCCACCGTTGGCGAAAGGTGATGCGCCCATGCGTTTATCGCCCTGTGGTGCCAGCGCGCGCAAAACCGGTTGCAGCCGCCCCTGCTCATCGAATAAATCCTCAGGCTGGTAGCTGCGCATCCAGTCTTCAAGAATCTTACGGTGCTCGTCGTTTTCACGGCAGGAGGAAACCGGCACCTGATGCGCACGCCAGAAACCTTCGACTTTTTTGCCATCAACAGTTTTTGGCCCGGTCCAGCCTTTCGGACTGCGCAGAACGATCATCGGCCAGCGCGGCACGCCCTGGGTCGGCGTACCGGCACGGGCGCGCTGCTGATGATCTTTAATGATATCCAGCGCAATGTTCAGCGTCCGCGCCATCTGAATATGCATCTGTTCCGGTTCGTGGCCGCTGACGAACAACGGCTCGTAGCCGTAACCGGAAAACAACTGGCGCAAGTCTTCATCACTCATCCGCCCGAGAATGGTCGGGTTAGCGATTTTATAGCCGTTAAGATGCAGTACCGGCAGCACCGCGCCGTCGCGTACGGCATTGAGGAATTTAATCCCATGCCAGCTTGAGGCCAGCGGGCCGGTTTCGGCTTCCCCGTCGCCAATGACGCAGGCGGCAACCAGATCCGGGTTATCAAACACCGCCCCGAACGCATGCGACAGCGAATAGCCTAACTCGCCGCCTTCGTTAATCGAACCGGGGGTTTCAGGTGCGGCATGACTGGGAATGCCACCGGGAAACGAAAACTGCCTGAACAGTTTTTGCATGCCGCTGGCATCCTCACTGATATCGGGGTAAATCTCGCTGTAGCTGCCTTCCAGCCAGGTATTGGCCACCATCCCCGGTCCGCCATGTCCGGGGCCGCAGATATAAATGACATCCAGATCCCGCTGACAGATAGCCCGGTTGAGATGGGCATAGATAAAGTTCAGTCCCGGCGTGGTGCCCCAGTGACCCAGCAGCCGTGGTTTGATGTGCTCAGGTTTCAGCGGCTCCCGCAGCAGCGGGTTATCCATCAGGTAGATTTGTCCGACAGAGAGGTAATTTGCCGCCCGCCAGTAGCGGTCAACTTGTCTGAGTTCCGCTTCTGCGGACTGCGGTGAAGAGGGTTGCGTCATCGTTTTCCTCCGGTTTTTCTGCTGGGGGTGTCTTTTAACCCTAATAGAAAAATGCGATCCCGGCCAAGTTGACGGGGGTGTGAACTCTGACAACTCGCGCAAGATCAGCTATAGATACTGTGCATTGCCTTAAAAACTAAAATAATTTACCGGGGTAAAAATGAAGGACGAAAACGAAAAAACAGGATTAATCGGACTGGCCATCGGTGCCGCCGTGATGGGACTGATTACCAGCAGAACGATGATCTGCCGGGAAAGCATTGTTGAGGAATTACGACGACTCGGACGCAAAAAAGGGGACGGGCTGGAGGATGAAATTTTTGTGCAGGCGGCGCTGCTGGTGAGTAAGGGACTGTGAAAAACGGCAGGGGAAAACAAAGAAAGCCCGGACAGGGCTTTCTTTGCTGAGGTTACTTGCGACCTAAAAGCAGGCCCAGCACCACGCCAATCGCACCGGCGGCAATCAGTCCCGACAGCGGATTCTCTTTGATCTTATCCGCCACATCAGAAACCACTTCACCCGCCTGCGCGGAATATTTGCGGGCAGCACCTTTCAGCTGGTGTTTAGGAGAATCGACAAAATCTCCAAATTGCTTTTGTGCCTCACCGGCGAACTGGTTAACCGTGTTTTCTACTTTATCTTCCACACGGTTAGGATCTTTATCAAAGTCTTGTGATGACATATCGCGCTCCTTTTTGGGTGGAATTTAAGTCTAGCCGAAAAGTCAGGATCTGCATGGCCTGCCAGCCGGATGCCGGCAGATATCAGACTTTTCTTGCCAGCAGCGTCGCAAAGCGCAGCTTGTAGCGATCGCCGTTTTCGTCTCGTTTATGCAATTCGCCGACGTCTTCGTTGTACTTCACGATTTCCCAGCCACGGTAATAATCACGTAATTCTTCCGGCCGGAAGGTAAACGGGAAGGGCAGCGGACACGGATAATCCGGGCTGTCCATCGCTGCGACAATAAGGTTGTAGCCGCCGGTTTTGGTGGCGGCATGCATATCGGCAATGATGTGCGGGATGCTGTCACGTTGCAGGAACATCATCACCACGGTGGAAAAGATAAAATCGTATTCGCCCTCAAAGCGATGAGTGTTCAGATCCTGTTCGCTGATATGGATATGTTGCAGGGATTCGGCCGCAATAATCTCATTCACTTTTGCGACGCTTAACGGGTTGTTATCCCAGCCCGTGACATCAAAGCCTTTCAGGTTGAGATACAGCGAGTTACGCCCGCTGCCACAGCCCAGATCCAACGCCTTGCCGGGCTGAACATACTGTGCGGCGTGGAGGATTTCAGAGTGGGTACGGGTCAGGCCGTATTTTTCGGTGTAATAGTCTTCTGGCGCAAGTGGCTGAGTCATTCCGTGGTTTCCTAAAAAGTGAATCGAATACCGCGATTATCCTCCAAACTGGCGTCAGCGCCATGACTCTTAAGGATCAGCAGGGGGGTTATTCATAACCGTATTGGAAAGGGGAATTTATCCATTGTGCTTTTTTCGTAAGTTAAATTTCTGTTATCGTGAAGGTTAACACTCAGCCTGTCCTGGAAAACCTCAATGCTTTTAACCCTCGTTTATCGCAGCCACATCAGTGAGTCTGTGCAGCCTGCCTCGCTGGACGATATGGTGTCGCGCGCTAACGTTAAAAATGAAATATCCGGCATCACCGGTATTCTGCTTTTTGATGGTACGCATTTTTTCCAGTTGCTCGAAGGGCCTGAAGAGGCCGTCGATGCCATATATCAGACGATTTGCCGGGATCAGCGACATAATAATGTGGTCACTCTTATGCGCGATTACGCGCCCTCACGCCGCTTCGGCAATGTGGGAATGGAAATTTTTGACCTCAGACACCATCACGAAGATGTCGTCCTGCAGGCGGTTCTGGATAAAGGAACGTCCAAATATCGGCTGACTTATGAAGACCGTGCGCTTCAATTTTTATGTACCTTTGTGCAGGCGCGGGAAAAAGAAAATTATCTCGAAATCCTGCCCGCCAGTACATGGTCTTTCATCGCCGATGAGCCACTGAAACCAGAAGCAGGGTTACTCTTCCCGGAGATGCAGGATTACAGCTTCACATTTCAACCGATTGTCGATCCGCTAAGTCGCGAGATTATCTCCTGGGAGGCCAATCTGTGCGGTCCGGGCGGGCGTTCACCGATGGAATATTTTTCCACGCTTTCCCGCACCACCATTTATGAAGCCGATCTGAAATCTAAAAAACTGGCTTTTGCGCTGGCACAAAAGATGGGGCTCAGCGATAACACGCTGTCCATCAAACTTTTGCCGATGACGTTATCCCGATTGCCGGATGCGGTGGATTTTTTGGTTGAGGAAATCACGGCGCATGGTCTGGTGCCGGAGCAAATCGTGGTGGCCATCACAGAGAATGGCGTCGTCACCCGCGAAGAGAGTTTCACCCGTGCGCTGAAGCAGCTCAAAGCCTCAGGAATGCGTCTGGCGATTGATGACTTCGGCGCAGGATCGGCGGGGTTGCTGCTGCTGACCCAGTGCCAGCCTGACAAAATTATGATTGATCGCGAGATGATTTGTGACATCCACACCAGCGGTTCCAAACAGGCCGTGGTTCAGGCCATCATCAGATTTTGCTCTGCATTGGAAATTTCAGTGATTGCGACGGGGGTAGAAAAACCGGAAGAATGGATGTGGCTCGATGCGGCAGGGGTGTGTAATTTTCAGGGCGCGTTGTTTGCTGCGCCAAGGCTAAATGGCGCGCCGGTGGTGACCTGGCCGGAAGTTAAATCAGAATATCCGTCCGGCATCCTTAACCTGTAATATCCTTATTCGGATTAAGGTATTCTTAGTGGCATTAAATTAATCAGTCCGCAAAACAGGCTCTGTTTGCGGACTGATTCACAAATTCCTGTCGCTACGCCGCTGATAGCTTAAATCGTATCATCGTCCGGCGTGCGGTAAACCACGTATTCAAGGGCTTCTAAGTAAATATTCTGCTTGCTGTCGTCACTTTCCTGCTCAATTCTTTGTATCAAACAAAGAATAATGTCTTTATGGGTGACCTGTTGTTTATGCTTTTTTAAATGATTATAAATACGGATGACGGTTTCATTGCCGAGCAGAAGTTCCGGATCTTCCGTCAGAATATAATCCGCCAATTTCACATGAGTATAAGACACATCTTGCATTTTAATACCCTCCGCACTTGCTGTTGATGAGAATGCACGCCAGATTTAACACTGAGCGTGAAGATGATTAAATGAACCCGCGTTTATCAGACAGTGAAATCATCGGGCGTCATGCCCACCACCATTTCCAGTGCACTGCGCAGAATATCTAATTGCACGACATCCGTCGTGCATTCAAGCCGGGTTATCAGATGTAAAATAATGGCCTTATTAGTCACTGTGCCTTTCTCGGCCAGAATCTGACGAATAGCGGCACCTAATACTTCTGTTTCGCTTAAAAAGAGTTCGCCTGCTTTGCTAAAATATTGATACACGTCTGAATTACGCACAGAGTCTGTCACTGACTGTGAGGGGTTTAATGACATCGAATCGCTATGGCTTGTGGCATATGCGTTTGATGTATCAATGTTTTTTCTTGTCATCGGACGGCCCTTCAGCATTGAAAAAGTGTCGTACATTGTCGACGTCCCGCACCTCGTAACTGATTCGCGCACGCTTATCAGCCAGATCATGGCGGATCTCATTAATAATCCGTTCGCAGGCACTTTTTCGATTTATGTTGTCTGCGCTTACAGCCATAAACTGTAATTGCGCAATGAGTCGGTCGGTGGATATTGGACTCTTTGATTTAAGCAAGGAAATAACAGCCTCACCTATCAGCTTATCAGTCAGTCTTTCTTCATTACTTCTATACATATTAGCAGCCTCTGAATATACGCCGGCCAAAGGTCTTGGGCAGATTAGCTTCAGGTTCAGAGTAAATATTCTACGCCTTCAGGCATAAAATAGGGGTAGGCCGTGAATAAATCATGCCCGCATAATATGTCGAACTGAAATGCTATGAAGCCAATCGTTGCACTACGAAATTAATTAAAGAGGATCATGAATCCCGCTCAAGAACCATACGGATAAGCTTCATATAATGCTTTTCCTCTTCTTCACTGCCAGCGGCTTCAACACGATTTAAAAGTTTTGAACATAACGCTTTGCGATTAAGGTTTTTTCCTGCCTGCAGAATTTCAACGACAACGCGCCCCATGGTTTCCTCTTCAGAAAATACCTGATTGTATAAGGAAGGTGACATGTCCGCAGACATACCGTTGTGTCTGTTCTGACGCATAATTAACCCTTATGTTAATAGATGTGTGAGTAATGATTACCAGTGTGATTATAAAGTTATACAAGATGGGCGAAGTTGTACAGGTATTTTCAGGAAAAAAAAGCCAGTGATGCCTGAGACTCGGATTTATCTGAACTCAGGCCGGAGGGCGTCCTGAGATTCAGCGCAGCAGGCGTCTGTCGGTCTGCCGGTAAAGATAGCTGCCGATGCCGTGCAGCGGGTCGCCTTCGAAACCGACTTTCTCCATACCGATTTTTTGCAAGACGCGCTGTGATGCCAGATGATTTTCACGCACCGTGGCGGAGATCCGCGTGATGCCGAGTTTCTCAAAACCGGTATTGAGTGACGCACTGGCAAATTCCGTCGCCAGCCCTTTTCCCCACGCGGATGTCGCAAAACGATAACCGAGGAACACCCGGTGATTTTCGTAGCCTTCACGCACGCCAAGACCGCCAAAACCGATAATTTCCTCCGGATTATGACTCCGCGCAATCGCCCAGTGTCCGAAACCGTGATCCCGCCATTCCTGTAACCAGCCATTCAGTTTTTCTTGTGCCGCTGCCCTATCCGCAAGCGGGCCACGCGGATTAAACAGATGGGTTTGCGGATCACCGTAAATGGCAAAAAGTGAACCGATATCTTCAGCCTCCACCGGCCTGAGCCGCAACCGCGATGTTTCGATGATCATAATGAACATTTCCCTTACGTTAGCTGAATTAAATCTTAGCCTGAGCGGGGAAGAGTGCCAGCCTGCTTTGCAGAAAATCAATAAACCGCCGCACCTTTTCCGGCACGTGGCGGGTGTTGGGATAGAGCGCAAAAATGCCCTGTGGCGGAAAACGATGATCGGGCAGCAAAGGGCATAAACGTTGCGCGTCGATTTCCGGCTGCACCAGCCAGTCCGGCAGCAGGGCGACGCCTGCGCCTGCCAGTGCAAACGCCAGTAACGCCGAGGCGCTGTCCGCTACAATGGCGGGCGGAGTGGTCACGCGAAACGGGTTTGGTTTTCCCGCCCTGTCGGTTACCGGCCAGTTCATCGGCAGCGGCAGGCGGCTGTGGGCGATCCATCTGGCCTGCGCCAGTTGCGCCAGCGTTTCAATTTTGCCTGCCTGCTGTAAATACGGTGCAGAGGCCACGGGGCGTATTTCAAAACTGCCGAGTGTGGCGGCATGGTGACTTGAATCGGCGAGCTGGCCGAGACGGATCGCCAGATCAAAGCGTCCGGCGATCAAATCATCGTGTTGTGAAGACGCGACATGCTGAATGCGCAGTTGCGGATGCAGGGCAGCAAAGGCCGCCAGCGCCGGAACCACCACCCGCGCGCCGTATTCCGGCGTACTGGTGATCCGCAACTGGCCGCTCAGTCCGCCGTGATCGCGCCGCACGTCGTCCAGCACCGCTTCGGCTTCCTGCAATAAATCCTGACAACGCTGATAAAAACGTTCGCCCGATCCCGTCAGCGCCAGCCGCCGTGTGCTACGGGTCAGCAGGGCGACGCCGGTTTCACTTTCCAGCTGCTTCACATTAAAACTCACTACCGCTTTGGTCAGCCCGAGTGAGGCCGCCGCGCCGGTAAAACTGCCTGCGTTAACCACCGCGACAAAAATCTCCAGCCGTTGCAAATTCAGCATGTCACGCTTCCTTACTGTCAAAATTATTTTGACAGTGTAACTGCGCCGCGCCCGTTTATCCCGGACATTATCTCCGGTAGATTGCCCGCCTTAACCAACCGTGGATGAGTGCAGATGAGTCACAGGGCGCGGGTTGCCGCGGTGTATTTGCTGGGTTTTTTCGTTGATCTGATCAACATGTTTATCGCTAACGTGGCGTATCCCGGTATCGCGCGGCAGTTTGCTGCGCCGGTCAGTGCGCTGGCCTGGGTCAGTACCGGCTATATTCTGGGCCTGACGCTGGTTATTCCGCTCAGCCGCTGGCTGGCTGTGCGTTTTGGCGCAAGGCGGATATTCACCTGTTCGCTGATGATTTTTATGCTTGCGTCAGCGGGCGCGGGAAGTGCGCAGAGTCTGGTTTCGCTGATCAGCTGGCGTATTGTGCAGGGGATCGGTGGCGGGCTGCTGATCCCGGTCGGCCAGACGCTGACCTATGCGCTGTACCGCAGCCATGAACGCGCCCGACTTTCGGCGGTGATCATGCTGGTCGGGCTGCTGGCTCCGGCGCTTTCCCCGGCCGTCGGCGGCATTATCGTGGACAGCTTTAACTGGCGCTGGGTATTTCTCGCCAGTCTGCCGCTGGCATTTCTGGCGTGGATCCTGGCGCTTTGCTGGTTGCCAGAAACGCCGCGTGAACCGGCAGGGCGGTTCGATCTCAAAGGATTTGCGCTGCTGAATGGCGGACTGGCGCTGGTGTTATGGGGGCTGACGTCGCTGGGTGACAACAGTGAATGGCTGAGCGGCAGCGTTTTATTGCTGGCGGGTGCCTGTCTGATGACGATGTTTGTGCGGATATCGCGAAAACACCCTGCGCCGTTGCTGGATCTGACGCTGATGAAAGATCCGTTACTGCGCACCGGTATGGTGATTTATCAGTGCATTCCCGGTGTGTTTACCGGCGTCAGCCTGATCGCCATGCTGTATCTGCAAAATGAGCAGCATTTCACGGCGGCGCAGTCCGGCGCGCTGATGTTGCCGTGGTCGCTGGCGTCGTTTGCTGCCATCAGTTTTACCGGCAAAATGTTTAACCGGATCGGGCCGCGGGCGCTGTTCATTCCCGGCTGCCTGATTCAGGGCGCGGGCATTGGCTTGCTGGCGCTGCTCAGCGGGTTTCCCGCACAATCCTGGCTGGCGATCGCGGCGTTCACGCTGATGGGGGCGGGCAGCAGTTTGTGCAGCAGCACGGCGCAAAGTGGCGCGTTCTTACATATTCCGACGCAGCAACTGGCTGATGCCAGCGCATTGTGGAACATCAACCGCCAGCTGAGTTTTTGTTTGGGCGTGACGCTGGTCAGCGTGATGCTCAATATTTTGCAGATTTACCTGCCGCAATCTGCCTTCCGGCTGGCGTTTATTTTTGCCTCCGTCAGCGTTATGGTGCCGGTCGTGTTGTGTCTGCGGCTGCCGGGGCGTGACATTGTGCAGGAACGGCATCAACAGAACTATTAACAGGAAAGAAAATGAATCGTTTTGTGAAAGAAGTGTTTGATGCGCATGTG
>NZ_SJOJ01000031.1 GCF_004330295.1 Rahnella victoriana | reverse complement strand
CCATTGCTTTGCGAAAACGGGGTTTTAAACCGTATCCCCAATTGTCCCTTATTTTCAAAAACTTTGTTAAAAAAATGTTTTTCACCCGGCGGGCATGGGGGGGGGGTGGGGGGCGGGGGAAATGCCCCTTCATAAATAAAGCGGGCATTTCCGTTTCGGGGTGCAGAACACGATGACTATATATTGATGGCCCTGAATCGCTCTGCATTACTTGCCGTATAAATAACGGTATTTTGAATGTTTCTGTGGCCGAGATAATCCTGAATCAGCCGGGTGTCACAGCCTTTATCTGCCAGCGCAAACCCGCAAGCATGCCGGAGCATATGGGGGTGAACATTGACGTTGATACCGGCTTGTTTTCCATAGTTGCGTATTAAACGGTAGATCTGCTGGCGTGAGATCTGACCACCGTGTCGTGAGAGAAATAACCACTCAGTGTCTGGATCAAGATATTGTGAACGTACTTTCAGCCAGTCTTTAATTGCCTTAACCTCGCGGATCTGTAACGGGTGATGAACCGAAAAACCATTTTTCAGCCGGGATATGTGAACTATATTCGTTGCCAGTTCAATGTCGTTTACCCGTAACTTTGTGAGTTCACTGACACGAAGACCATGAATGAAACACATTAATAACATGCATTTATCTCTGACTGCGTTTTTTCCGCCCGCGGTTGCGGCGACCAGTTTCTCAATTTCCAAATGAGTGAGATATTTTCTCCCTGCCATTGTCCTAATCCTTTGAGCAATTCTTTTATTTTACAGGTTATTGTGCTTCATACGCGATGGTGAGCTATTTAAGCATTAGATTATACATTCAGCAAATGAATTATTCAGAGCGGGTATTATTCGACGTATTAGGTAATTAAATTTCGGTGTTTAGACCCAAAAAATATAATGTGATAATGAAATCATCATGCGTGAAATTAGTTTTCTGCACGCGCTGTATCATTTAAATATTATTTAAACAGGCTGCATAATTAATTGTTTTAATTATCAATCTGAGAGGATCCCAGGATTATTCCTATTACCTGTGCCGTGTATGACTGGCGTGTAAATCAAAAGCCTCCGGCGCGGGGATATTTGCGTGATTGTCACAAAATAGCCAAATGTAAATTTTACCGGTGACAACTCAGCACAGTACGTTATTTTCACTTTCCTGAGCCGGGCACGCCGTCCCGTTTGATTTAGGGAAAAGACCTCAAAACCTCCCTTTGTTCTCCCCATCGAACCTGCAGATGTTTGTCATGCTAAGCCTGAAATTGTGCCCGTGGTGTTTTACACGTCGGGTTAACGCTGACAGGAACCCCCGGTGGCTGAAGAAAGCGATCTCGAAAAAAGTGAGGCCCCCACCGCACACAGGCTTGAAAAGGCGCGTGAAGAAGGGCAAATCCCGCGCTCGCGCGAACTGACGTCCGTTCTGATGCTCGGCGGCGGGTTAACGCTGCTTTGGATGTCCGGCGAATCCATGGCGCGCCAGCTGGGTGTGATGATTTCGCAGGGTCTGAAATTCGATCACGGCATGGTCAGCGATGACCGGCAGGTGTTGCAGCAAATGGCGACCCTGCTCGGACGCGCGGTCTGGGCGTTACTGCCGGTGATTGGCGGCCTGATTTTGATCGCCCTTGCCGCGCCGTTACTGCTCGGCGGGCTGATGTTCAGCGGCAAGTCTTTTGCGCCCAAGTTCAGCCGTATGGATCCGATTGCCGGTTTCAAGCGTTTATTTTCCGGTCAGGTGCTGGCCGAACTGCTGAAAGCCATCCTGAAAGCGTTACTGGTGGGCACCGTCGCCGGGTTGTATTTGTGGCACAAATGGCCGGACATGATGCGTCTGATGGCGCAACCGACCATTCCCGCGCTCGGCGAAGCGCTGAACATGGTGGTGTTTTGCGGGCTGATGGTCGTCCTCGGATTAACGCCGATGGTGGCGTTCGACGTGTTCTGGCAAATCTGGAGCAACCTGAAAAAGTTGCGCATGAGCAAGCAGGACATCCGCGACGAACATAAAAGTCAGGAAGGTGATCCGCACGTCAAAGGGCGTATCCGCCAGCAACAACGTGCGATGGCCCGACGCCGCATGATGGCCGATGTGCCGAAAGCGGATGTGATCGTCACCAACCCGACGCATTACGCCGTCGCGCTGCAATACAGTGAAAATAAAATGAGTGCACCGAAAGTGTTGGCGAAGGGCGCAGGGAACGTGGCACTGCGCATTAAAGAACTCGGTGCCGAACACAAAATTCCGATGCTGGAAGCGCCGCCTCTGGCGCGTGCGCTGTACCGGCACAGTGATATTGGTCAGCAAATTCCGGCCACGTTGTATGCCGCCGTCGCTGAAGTGCTGGCCTGGGTATATCAGCTGAAACGCTGGAAGCGTGAAGGCGGACTGATCCCGAAAAAACCTCAACATTTACCAGTGCCTGATGGTCTGGATTTTGCAGCAGGAGAGAGTGATACCCATGGCTAATCTGGCCGCGATACTGCGTTTACCCGCCAACTTTAAGTCCGGACAATGGCAGGTGCTGGCAGGCCCTATCCTGATCCTGATCATCCTGTCGATGATGGTGCTGCCGTTGCCGCCGTTCCTCCTCGACTTGCTGTTCACCTTTAACATTGCCTTATCCATTATGGTGTTGCTGGTGGCGATGTTTACCCAGCGAACGCTGGATTTCGCGGCGTTCCCGACCATTCTGCTGTTCTCCACCTTATTACGTCTGTCGCTGAACGTGGCCTCGACGCGTGTGATCCTGATGGAAGGTCACACCGGCGGCGCGGCGGCAGGGCGGGTCATCGAAGCCTTCGGCCACTTCCTGGTCGGCGGTAACTTCGCCATCGGTATCGTGGTGTTTATCATCCTGGTGCTGATCAACTTCATGGTTATCACCAAAGGTGCCGGACGTATCGCCGAAGTCGGCGCGCGTTTCGTGCTCGACGGTATGCCGGGTAAACAGATGGCGATTGATGCCGATCTGAACGCCGGTCTGATTGGCGAAGACGAAGCGAAAAAACGCCGCAGCGACGTGACGCAGGAAGCAGACTTCTACGGTTCCATGGACGGTGCCAGTAAATTCGTTCGAGGTGACGCCGTCGCGGGTCTGATGATCATGATCATCAACGTGGTCGGCGGCCTGCTGGTCGGTGTGCTGCAACACGGCATGGATCTCGGTCACGCGGCTGAAAGCTATACCCTGCTGACCATCGGTGACGGTCTGGTGGCGCAGATCCCTGCGCTGGTTATCTCCACCGCAGCGGGTGTTATCGTGACCCGCGTCGGCACCAACGAAGACGTCGGCGAACAGATGGTCACCCAGCTGTTCCGCAACCCGCGCGTCATGATGCTGAGCGCCGGTGTGCTGGGCTTACTCGGTATGGTGCCGGGCATGCCCAATCTGGTTTTCCTGCTGTTCACTGCGGGCCTGTTAGGTCTGGCGTGGTGGACGCGCGGTCAGGAGCTGAAAAAACCGGCGACCAAAGAAGCGGCACCGGCGGCCTCTGACAGCGGCAAGCAGATGGTGGAAGCCAGCTGGCAGGACGTTCAGCTGGAAGATCCGCTGGGCATGGAAGTCGGCTACCGTCTGATCCCGATGGTGGATTTTGCACAGAACGGCGAACTGCTGGGGCGTATCCGCAGTATCCGTAAAAAATTCGCGCAGGAGATGGGCTATCTTCCGCCGGTCATTCATATCCGCGATAACCTCGAACTGCCGCCTGCGGGCTACCGTATTCTGATGAAAGGCGTGGAAATCGGCACCGGCACGGCGCACCCTGGCCGCTGGATGGCGATCAACCCGGGCAGCGCCATTGGTGAATTGCCGGGCGAGCCGACGGTGGATCCGGCATTCGGGCTGGCGGCGGTGTGGATCGAACCGGCCATGCGCGAGCAGGCACAGATTCAGGGCTTCACCGTAGTGGAAGCCAGTACCGTGGTCGCCACGCATCTGAATCACCTGATCAGCCTGCACGCCAAAGAACTGTTTGGCCGTCAGGAAACGCAGGAGCTGATGGAGCGGGTGAACAAAGAAATGCCGAAACTGACGGAAGATTTCATTCCGGGCGTCATTTCCCTCACCAACATGCATAAAGTTCTGCAAAACCTGTTAGCCGAGCGTGTCTCGATCCGGGATATGCGCACCATTATTGAAACGCTGGCGGAATATGCGCCGAACCAGCAGGATCCGAACGAACTGACGTCTGTCGTGCGTGTCGCGCTTGGTCGCGCCATTACTCAGCAATGGTTCCCTGGCAACGGCGAAGTACAGGTTATCGGGCTGGATACCTCGCTGGAGCGTCTGTTGTTACAGGCGCTGCAAAGCGGCGGCGGGCTGGAACCGGGCCTTGCCGACCGCCTGCTGACGCAATCCGAAGCCGCACTGCAACGTCAGGATATGCTCAGTGCGCCGCCGGTTCTGCTGGTGAATCACGCGCTGCGTCCGCTGCTGTCACGCTTCCTGCGTCGCTCACTGCCGAATATCGTGGTGATGTCGAACCTTGAAATGACCGACAGCCGCCAGATCCGCATGACGGCCACCATCGGTGGTGAATAAGATGTGCCGTCCCGCGCTGCTGTTATTGACCGCGCTGAGCCTGCCAGCCATGGCGGCCTCCGGCTCGTGGTCGGATACGCAGCGCGGTGTCACATTGCAAAACCGGGGCGTAATGATGTCGTCGGGGGCCTTAGCGCCACCGGCCTCCGCGCCGGTCAGAAGTCAAAACGCGCCCACGATCACCACAATCAGCTGGAAGTACCAACTGCTGGGCGCAAGACCCGCCGGATTGCAGGTGAAGCTGTGCAACACAGTAAATCATTGCGTGAATCTGGATGCAGACAGCGGCGTCACCCAGTCCTTCTACGGCCAGACAGCCATCTCACCGCTGCGGCTGGTCTATTTCGTCCCCGGCGGCGGCGCAATGAATACCCCGCTGCGGGTGATCAGTAATGAAGTGATCGTGAATTATAAGTAAGTCGCCGGGACGGTGAACGTTTCGGTTTCTCAATAGCAATGATCACCCAGCCTCCTGTGCATCCCTCCACACTTTTCTACTCCGCGCTGTCGCGACTTCGACGGCCATGATCTGTTACCCATTGGACATTTTAAAGACACATCAGCATCTTCATATATTGCGGATATCTTCCGGCAGCGTTACGGACTTAACAAAAGGGAGCCGGTAAACGTGTAAAATCTTTCACCGTTTGCAGGAAGAGAGAAATGCTTAACAGGGAGAATGACTTTATGGCGTCTGTACCACTATCAAACCCGGGTTCAAACATCGTCAGTGATCATATGAGGGAAGCCCGACAACATGGAATGTCTCGCAATATGGCGACAGCCTGGACGTATTATTGGTTTTATCAAAAGGTCAGAAATGGCGGCCCATGGGATTATAAACAGAAAAAAAGTGAATGGGAGGCGTTTGGCAACTTCCACTATGGCGCAGTAGGGACAGCTGCTGGTATTCCGTCGGAGATACTTTTAATGGGGGCTGGGTGGGCACAATCCCGAGCCAGAACCTCACGACCTGAATGGGGGAAATGGCATGAAAAACCGCCCTATGGTGATGACCCGACTGACCAGCGAAATATCAGGGAGGGCATAGCGTATGCAATTCAAAACGGCTATTAAGCTGGGGCACTACTTTTTAACGGCTTATCTGTTAGTTATGGTGGGTGGCTATTATCTTTTGAATCAACAAGATGACACGCCGGATACATTAATAACCGTATCTCAGTTAAACAGTGATCACTGGCTTTACATGACGGAGCGCAATACAGGCGGTGCAACAGTGCCGATCACACATCGTTATTACATTGGGCCGCAAATAAAGGGCAGTGACCCGCAAATAGCAAAGCAACTCAGTGAGCTTGAGCCATTAATATCGGGAATGGGTTCTATAAATGATATTCATATTGATGATAAAAATCGCGTAACAGTGAGTTACAGCGGGCGATTCCTCAATATGGCGAGTGGTGTAGATCAGGTGACATTTGAAATACAGAGATAAAACCTCAGATAATAAAAAACCGCCATGTGCGGTTTTTTAATGCAATCCCTGCAATCCCTAAAAACCTTCTGGAAGCCGTCTCCCATGCCAGGTTATTCCCTCTTAGCAGTCTGTCATCATTCCGTTAATGTTGCGCGTGTAGTAATTTGAATCGTCTAACTATCCTTTACATGGGGATAGTTTTATCAGAGTATAGGGAATCTCAGGGGCATGGATGAAAGCTGTATTTGTAGAATTACCCGTTTTTGAAGCACATTGGTCTGCGTATCTGACGGACGATGAGTACGGGATCCTCCAGAATGCGTTATTGCTTTTCCCTACCTGTGGAGATGTGATTATGCATACCGGGGGGTTACGCAAACTCCGTTTTCCTGATCGTCAGAGAAATAAGGGTAAGCGTGGTGGTACAAGGATTATTTATTACTGGTGGGTCGCAAAGGCGCATTTTCTTCTCATTACGGTGTACGGAAAAGGCGAAATGGATGACCTGACCTTCGCGCAAAAGAAGATGTTAGGACTGCTGTTGAAACAGCATAAGGCGAAACAAGAATGACAATGAAAAGGGATCTGTTTGCTGAGATTGCTGATGGCCTGAATGCATGGGGTGAGGCTGGTCAGGGTAAGCGTACGCTTAAAACGGTGGAAAGAACTGTCGGTCGTGAAGTGAGATTGAGCGCGGTTGAGTTAAAAGAGATTCGGGAGAACCTGAATATCTCTCAGGCAGTTTTCGCCTATTACCTGCAAACCGCTCTGACAACCTATCAGAACTGGGAACAGGGCAGAGCGAAACCTAACCGGCAGGCCATTTTGCTGATAAAACTGGTCGAAAAGGATCCGGCGACATTAGAGCAACTGGCGGGGCTGGTATAGATATCGTGGATATGAATTGGCGAACGGGAGAAGTGCTGAGGGGAAAACTTTCCCCTCGTTCGGCGTTAAACGGAGATCTTCCTGACGGTTTGCCCCGATACGGTTTCCTGCCCGTTCGGTCCGTAGAATTTCTGCGTCTGACTGGCGTTGAGGATCGCCAGCGCCTCAGTGTTATAGGCGATTTGTTTACCCAATAACATGCCGTTATGACGGTTAATCTGACTCAGTCTGGTGGTCAGTTGCACCACATCCTTCCACATCGCGGCGATTTCCGGCTGGCGGGAATAGGGTGCGGATTGTCTGAGGCGTTCGTCATGCTGACGACGCTGTTTATCAAGATAGTCTACCGTGGCTAACAATGAGCTTTTCTGCTCGGTGATATGTTGCAAGGCTGCACCATTAACGCGGCCTGAGCACAGTATCGTTTGTTCGTGATTAATCACTTGATCCAGCGCCTGCAACGTTTCAACCAAGGTAGTCATGGTCTTGATAAAGTTCTTCATCGGGCCTTATTACCTTCCAACTTTTTGTCTTTACACTGAGATCTTCAGTTTAAAAACCTTTGAGATAATCCTGCGTGTCCTGCAACAAAGCGTCGGCAATTTTGCCGGTATCCATGGTCAGTTTGCCGTCACGGATAGCTTGTTTCAGTTCGTCGACACGTGCCGTGTTGATATCCTGCGCACTTGACTGGGTCAGCGACGTTTGTGCTGAACTCAGGGTCACCGCCGTACCGCTGGTGGTGGTGCCAGAAACAGTGTCTTCTTTACGCGCGTTCTGTACTGAAGCTTCAGACGTGTCGCGTTGCTGGATCGGAGTTAAAGGTGAAACACCTTGAGTACGATCGATAGCCATAAATTTCTTCTCCAGTATGGGGACTCAGGGTTTTGAAAAATGTCACGAAAACCCTAAAAATGCCGTCGTGGGACGACTCTGATACGTTTGTTATCGACATGTGGCGAAATAACTTTAGCCTTTATTGCAGCTTTTTCTACAAAACCCCGCTGCAATACCGGATTAAATTTCCACCGTCACAGACCCATCCGAGCCTACCGTTCCGTTGACAATCACGCCTGACGGCATTCTGATCCTCACGGATTCATTCGCGGCAGCATTGTTCATCGCCTTACCGGCACTCGATACATTGAAACCACTGCCTGTTGCCTGAACCTGAACATCCTGCCCCGCGTGAACCATCCACGGACGGCGCAGCATGGAAAGCGTCAAAGGCTGCCCGATGCTGATATTGCGCAGCGTGATGCCGTTAACGGCCAGCTTACTGTCCAGCACCGCTTTAGGCGGTAACAAATCCAGACGCCCGGTTTTTTGTTGCATGTCTGTTTGCGCCAGATGCGATCCGGCAGGCACATTTTTCGCGGCCACCCAATAGGTGCCGCTCACCTGTACTTTGGTCTGCACATAGCTTTTACGCCCGTTACAGTTCACCGCCACCGAGACATTGCCCCAGGTGCGACTGTTCGGAGAGAGCATAAATTGCGGCGATAAACATTGTGGCTGACGGGCGCTCGGGGTGTTGACCACCACCGTGACCTGCATACCACTTTCCGCATATTGCTGGCGGAAGAACTGCTGAATTTGCGAGGACAGCAGTGTATCGCTATTGGATGAAGCAGGCACGCTTTTGACCTGCGTTGTCTGCGCATAGCTCATGCCGCCGGACGTCGCACCGATCATGATGCAGCCCAGCGTGATGCCTAAACGACGGATTGTCTGCCTGTTCATACGCAATTTACCTTTGTGCCAACCTACTACTGGCGACAAGTCTACGCTCACTTCGCAATTCCTAAAGGGACAAATAGCGCCCGATTTTATGCTTATTCAGACGATAGGTAGTTGACACTCGCATTTATGCTGTCGACTCCAAAATCTCACTTTGCGGAGGGCGCATGCTCGACAAATTGAACGCCGCACTACAGTTCCAACAGGAAGCGCTCAACCTGCGCGCCCAGCGGCAAGAAATACTTTCAGCCAATATTGCGAACGCGGATACCCCGGGGTATCAGGCCCGCGATATCGATTTCGCCAGTCAGTTACAGAAAGTGATGGAGCAGGGGCGTGCCAGCGGCAGCGGCATGTCGTTATCGCTGACCTCCGATCGTCATATCGCGGCCTCGAACGTTCAGCCCGCTGATATGGATCTGATGTACCGGATCCCTGACCAGCCGTCAGCAGACGGCAACACGGTAGACATGGACCGTGAACGTACCAACTTTGCGGATAACAGCGTGCGCTATCAGACCGATTTGACCGTTCTCGGCGGGCAAATTAAAGGGATGATGTCGGTGCTGCAAGGATAATTCATATGTCGATGCTCGGTATTTTTGATATCGCCGGTTCTGCGCTTGCCGCGCAGTCTCAGCGTCTGAACGTCAGCGCCAGTAACATGGCCAACGCCGACAGCGTGACCGGCCCTGACGGTAAACCCTACAAAGCGAAGCAGGTTGTCTTCCAGGTGGATGCGGCACCCGGACAGGAAACGGGCGGCGTGAAAGTGGCGCAAGTGGTTGATGACCCGGCGCCGATGCGCATGGTGTACGAGCCGGGCAATCCGATGGCGGATGCGAAAGGTTATGTACAGATGCCAAACGTAGATGTGGTCAGCGAAATGGTGAATACCATCTCCGCTTCCCGCAGTTATCAGGCCAACGTCGAAGTGCTTAACACCACCAAGTCGTTGATGATGAAAACTCTCACTCTGGGGCAATAGCGGAGCGAACCATGGCAATTACGACGTCGATTAATGACACCACTGATAACACGACGATATCCAGTACCAGTTCCAGCACATCGACCACCGGCACCAGTTCGGCAGAAGACTTATCCAGCAGTTTCCTGACCCTGCTGGTGGCGCAGCTGAAAAACCAGGATCCGACCAATCCGATGGATAACAGCGAGCTGACCAGTCAGCTGGCGCAAATCAGCACCGTGAGCGGGATTGAAAAACTCAATACCACACTGGGCAGCATCTCCGGACAAATCTCCAGCGGGACTTCCGTGCAGGCCAGTTCGCTGATCGGCCACGGTGTCATGGTATCCGGCAGTGCGATCCTGGTCGGCAGTGATACCGACGGCACCGTCAGCACCACACCTTTTGGTTTCGAACTGGAAACCGCGTCCGATACCACCACCGCCACTGTCAGTGACTCCACCGGTAAAGTCGTGAAAACCATCACTCTGGGATCCCAGACTGCCGGGGTTCACAGCTACACCTGGGATGGCACACAGGATGATGGCACCAAAGCACCGGACGGCAGCTATACCTTCAGCATCAATGCCCTGAACAATGGTCAGCAAATGGTGGCAACACCGCTGAACTATGCACTGGTCAACGGTGTGACCACAGATTCATCCGGTAATACCGCGTTGGATCTGGGTGTACGTGGAACCGCTACCGTGGATTCCGTACGCCAGATTTTGTAAGCGAATAACTCAGACCGCTCCCTCCTCTGCGAAGGGGGAGGAGCTGAAAACACTTCACACAGTAAACGGAGCTAACATGAGCTTTTCACAAGCAGTCAGCGGTCTCAGCGCGGCATCAACCAACCTCGACGTGATTGGTAACAACATTGCCAACTCCGCGACCGTTGGGTTTAAAACCGCGACCGCCTCTTTTGCCGATATGTTTGCCGGTTCCCAGACCGGTATGGGCGTTAAAGTTGCCGCTGTCACCCAGAACTTCAACGACGGTACCACGACGTCTACCTCGCGCGGACTGGACGTGGCACTGAGCGGCAACGGTTTCTTCCGTCTGACCGATGCCAGCGGCGGTGTGTATTACTCCCGTAATGGTCAGTTCTCTCTGGATGAAAACCGTAATCTGGTCAATACCCAGGGCCTGAGCGTGACAGGTTATCCGGCAACCGGTACACCACCGACCATCGCGGCGGGCGCACAGCCTGTTGCCCTGAGCATTCCGACCACCATGATGAGCGCCAACGCGACCACCGTGGGGACGATGGTGGCTAACCTGAACTCTACTGATACCGCGATCCCGGCAGCGACCACGTTCAACCCGAACGATGACACCAGCTACAACTACGTCAGCACCATCACCACCTATGACTCACTGGGTAACTCCCACGATAACAGCGTGTATTTCGCCAAAACTGCCGCCAACACCTGGGATGTGTATTCCCTTGATGGCAGCGACGCGACGGCGACCGCAGCCAAAATCGGTACCCTGAATTTCAGCACCAGTGGCGCACTGACCAGCACCGATGACGCAGCGGGCAACCCGACGACCACTCCGCTGACTCTGACCCTGCCAATGAGCACGGCGACAAACGGTGCGGTGGATCCGCAATCCGTGGCGCTGAACTTCACCGGCAGTATCCAGCAGAGTACCGGCAGCGACAGCATCGGTTCCCTGACTCAGGATGGTTATGCCGCAGGTCAGATGACCGGTTACACCATCAATGATGACGGCACCATTTCAGGGACTTACTCCAACAACAAAACCCAGTTACTGGGACAAATTGTGCTGAGTAACTTCTCCAACCCTGAAGGTTTGAAATCTGAGGGCGATAACGTGTGGTCCGCCACCGCGTCTTCCGGTCAGGCTGTGAATGGCATTGCAGGTGAAGGCGGTTTAGCCTCCATGACCAGCGGCGCGTTGGAATCTTCCAACGTCGATCTGAGTGCTGAACTGGTCAACATGATTGTTGCTCAGCGTAACTATCAGTCGAATGCGCAAACCATCAAAACTCAGGACTCCATCCTGAACACGCTGGTTAACCTGCGTTAATAGCCGTTTTATCACCTGAGAACAGGGCAGCATTATGGATCACGCTATCTACACCGCAGGCGGCGCCGCCAGTCAGACGCTGGTTCAGCAGTCGGTGACGTCGAGTAACCTGGCCAACGCCAATACACCGGGCTTCCGCTCGCAGCTTTTAGCGATGCGCGCAGTGCCGGTGGACGGTGAAAGCCTGCAAACCCGTACGCTGGTCACCGCGTCTACGCCGGGCGCAGACATGACCCAGGGGAAACTGAACTACACCGGACGCCCGCTTGACGTGGCGTTACAGCAGGACGGTTTCCTTGCGGTGCAGATGCCTGATGGCTCTGAAGCCTATACCCGTAACGGTGACATGCAGGTTTCCCCCACTAACCAGCTGACCGTTCAGGGTCATCCGGTGATGGGGGATAACGGGCCGATCGAAGTTCCGCCGGACTCTCAGCTCACGATTTCAGCGGACGGCACCATTGCCGTACTTGAAGCCGGTGCTGATCCCAACACCATGGGGCAGCTCGGCAAACTCAAGCTGGTAAAGGCTGCAAACAACGAAGTCACCCGTGGCGACGACGGCATGTTCCGGCCAACCCCGGCCACCGTGCAGGCGCGGGGTGCCGCGTTACAGGCTGACCCGACCATTCACGTCATGCCCGGCACGCTTGAAGGCAGTAACGCGGACCCGGTGTCTACCATGGTTGACATGATCGCCAACGCCCGTCGCTTTGAGATGCAGATGAAAGTCATCCACAGCGTCGATGAAAATGAACAGAGTGCCAACAATCTGCTGTCAATGAGCTGATGATGGCAGAGGAGTAAAAACATGATCCCATCGCTGTATATTGCGAAAACCGGTCTGGATGCCCAGCAGACCAACATGGATGTCATCGCCAACAACCTGGCGAACGTCAGCACTAACGGCTTTAAACGCCAGCGTGCGGTATTTGAAGACCTGCTTTACCAGACAGTCCGTCAGCCTGGTGCGCAGTCTTCTGAACAGACGAACCTGCCATCCGGTTTACAGATCGGTACCGGTGTGCGTCCTGTGTCCACGGAACGTCTGTTCTCGCAGGGTAACCTGTCGCAGACCAGCAACAGCAAAGACATCGCCGTAAAAGGGGAAGGGTTCTTCCAGGTGCAGTTGCCGGACGGCACCACCGCCTATACCCGTGACGGTTCTTTCCAGGTTGACCAGAACGGTCAGCTGGTGACCTCCAGCGGTTATCAGGTGATCCCGGCTATCACCATTCCGGCCAATGCCCTGAGCATGACCGTGGGCCGTGACGGTATCGTCAGTGTGACCACGCAAGGTCAGACGGCGGCACAGCAGGTCGGTCAGCTGACGCTGAGCACCTTCATCAACAACAGCGGCCTGGAGTCACTGGGTGAGAACCTGTATCAGGAAACCCAAAGCTCCGGCGCACCGACTGAAAGCACACCGGGCCTGAACGGCGCGGGTCTGCTGTATCAGGGTTATGTGGAAACCTCTAACGTCAACGTGGCGGAAGAACTGGTCAACATGATCCAGACGCAGCGCGCTTACGAAATCAACAGTAAAGCCGTGTCCACGTCGGACGAAATGCTGCAGAAACTTTCTCAGCTGTAAGTTTTTTGTGTCAGTAAGACAAAAAGAGGACAGGGGCGGATCCGCTCCGCTCCTGTCCTGAACCGGTTCAGATCCCTACCAGGTCGATTTTTTTAAAGGCGATAACTGTGGTGACCAAAAAAAACACGTCGGTAATGACTTTTTCTACAGACCGACCAGGCAAGCTGGTGCTGCCGCTGTTAATCACATTACTGGCGAATGGCTGCGCGTATATGCCGCACACCCCGCTGGTCCCCGGAACAACCACAGCGGCACCTGCGCCTGCCGCACCGCCGGTTCCAAACGGCTCGATTTTCCAGTCAGTACAGCCGATGAACTACGGTTATCAGCCGCTGTTTGAAGACCGCCGTCCACGTAATATCGGCGATACGCTGACCATCGTCTTGCAGGAAAACGTCAGTGCGAGCAAAAGCTCCTCAGCGAACGCCAGCCGTAACGGCTCCACGACGTTTGGCTTTGATACCACCCCGCGTTATCTGGAAGGCTTGTTCGGCAATGGCCGTGCCGCCGTGGATACCTCCGGTGCGAATACCTTCGCCGGCAAGGGCGGTGCTGCTGCCAATAACACCTTCAGCGGCACACTGACCGTGACCGTCGCCGAAGTGCTGGCGAACGGCAACCTGAAAGTGGTCGGTGAAAAACAAATCGAAATTAATCAGGGAACCGAATTTATCCGGTTCTCCGGTGTGGTCAACCCACGCACCATCAGCGGCGCGAACGCCGTGATCTCCACGCAGGTGGCAGATGCACGCATCGAGTACGTGGGTAATGGCTACATCAATGAAGCGCAGAACATGGGCTGGTTGCAGCGGTTCTTCTTAAACTTATCGCCGTTATAACGAGGCAATCATGCGAAAACTTCTCTCCGGTATTCTCTGTCTGGCGATGTCTGCCCTGGTGGTACTGCCCGCATCCGCCGATCGTATTCGCGATCTGACCACCGTTCAGGGTGTGCGTGATAACGCCCTGATCGGCTACGGTCTGGTTGTCGGCCTCGACGGTACCGGTGACCAGACCACCCAGACGCCGTTCACCACCCAGACGCTGACCAACATGTTATCCCAGCTCGGTATCACCGTACCGGCAGGCACCAATATGCAGCTGAAAAACGTGGCGGCGGTCATGGTCACGGCCAAGATGCCGCCGTTTTCGCGAGCCGGTCAGGCCATCGACGTCGTGGTGTCTTCCATGGGTAACGCCAAAAGTATCCGTGGCGGCACCTTGCTGATGACGCCAATGAAAGGCGTAGATAATCAGGTGTACGCGCTGGCACAGGGTAACGTGCTGGTGGGCGGTGCCGGTGCGTCTGCCGGTGGCAGCAGCGTCACGGTGAACCAGGTGTCCGGCGGTCGTATCACCGGCGGGGCAACCATTGAACGTGAACTGCCAAGCACCTTCGGGACCGAAGGCGTGATCAACCTGCAACTCAATGACGAAGATTTCAATCTGGCGCAGCAGATCAGCGATGCGATCAACCGTCAGGGGATGGGCGTGGCGTCGGCACTGGATTCCCGCAATATTCAGGTGGTGGTGCCGCGTGGCAACACCTCGCAGGTGCGCATTCTGGCGCAGATCCAGAATATCGAAGTCAACGTCGGGCCGATGGACGCGAAAGTGATCATCAACTCCCGTACCGGTTCGGTGGTCATGAACCGCGATGTCACGCTGGACAGCTGTGCGGTGGCGCAGGGCAACCTCTCTGTGGTGGTCGATCGTCAGAACGATGTCAGCCAGCCGAACACGCCATTTGGTGGCGGTCAGACGGTGGTGACGCCAAACACCAATATTTCCGTTCGTCAGTCGGGCGGGTCGATTCAGCAGGTACGTTCGAGTGCCAGCCTGAACAACGTGGTGCGTACCCTGAATGCGTTAGGCGCGACGCCTATCGATCTGATGTCTATCCTGCAGGCAATGAAAACAGCCGGATGCCTGCGTGCTGATTTGGAAATTATCTGATGAGCGATCTGATGTCGATGTCAGGGACGTTTGACCCGCAATCTGCGGCGTACGATACGAACTCCCTGAACAAACTGAAGCGGGATGTGGCGCAGGATCCGCAGGCGCACATCAAAGAAGTGGCTAAACAGTTTGAAGGGGTGTTCGTGCAGATGATGCTGAAAAGCATGCGTCAGGCACTGCCGCAGGGTGGCATTCTGGATAACGAATCCACCAAGCTTTATACATCGATGTACGATCAGCAAATTGCGCAGGACATGTCCAACAAAGGGTTGGGCATGGCTGACATGATGGTGGAACAGCTCACCGGCGGCAGTAAACAACCGTCCGAACTGGCGGGCACGGTGCCGATGGCGCTGGATAACGAAGTGCTCAAAACCCTGCCGGTTCAGGCCATGGAACAGTACCTGCGTAAAGTCATCCCGACCGCGCCGGACCGCACCACCGGCGGCGCACCGTTGCCAACCGACAGCGGACAGTTCGTCTCCAGCCTGACCATTCCGGCGCAGGTCGCCAGTAAAGACAGCGGGATCCCGCATCAGCTGATCATGGCGCAGGCCGCGCTGGAATCCGGCTGGGGGCAGCGCGAAATCCCGACCTCCGATGGCAAGCGCAGCTTCAACCTGTTTGGTATCAAAGCGGGCAGCAGCTGGGACGGCCCGACCACCCGGATCACCACCACCGAATACACCAACGGCGTGGCGAAAAAAGTGCAGGCCAGTTTCCGCGTCTATGGCTCTTATGTCGAAGCCATCAGCGACTACATCAAATTGCTCACCAATAACCCGCGTTACGCACAGGTTGCCTCCGCCAATACCCCGGAACAGGCGGCTCACGCCCTGCAACGTGCCGGTTACGCCACCGACCCGAATTACGCCGATAAACTGGTCAGTGTGATCCAGAAAATTAAAGGCGCGGGCGAGCAGGCAGTGAAGGCGTATAGCCATGATTTAAAAGATATCTTTTAGACCTGCAAATCCTCGTTTTTTTTCTCAAGTTTTAGCGGTGCAGGCCGATAACACGATCAGAATGGGAAAAGGGGAAAGCCCCGGTTCAGCTCCCTTAATTACACGGTGGTAAAAAAGTCACCGGCAGCCAAAAGGTCACTCATGTCCAGTAGCTTAATAAATACCGCAATGAGCGGACTGAACGCAGCGCAGGCCGCGCTCAGTACCACCGGGAACAACATCGCTAACGTCAGTGTGGCCGGTTATAACCGCCAGACGGCCATTATTGCTGAAAGCAACGGCACCTCAACCTCTGCCGGGTACATCGGTAACGGTGTCACGGTTACGGGCGTTAACCGTGAGTACAACTCTTTTGTGGTCAAACAGCTTCTGGGTGCCAGCGCAACCAGCAGTGCGTTGTCGACACAGCTCGATCAGGCCAGCTCCATCGATGACTTACTGGGCGACAGCTCAACCGGTATCGACGCCACCATGGCGACGTTCTTCACCGGCCTGCAAACCCTGACCAGCAATGCCAGCGACAGCTCGGCGCGTCAGGCGGTACTGGGCGAAGCGCAGGGCTTAACGGCGCAGTTCAACAGCTCGGCGAAATACCTGAGCGACATGAACACGGCGGTTAACCAGCAGATCACGCAGAATGTTGACCAGATCAACACCTATGCGACGCAGATTGCCAAACTCAACGATCAGATCACCGCGACCCGTGGCAGCACCGGGCAGGAGCCGAATGCCCTGCTTGACCAGCGCGACCTGCTGGTCAGCCAGCTGAATGACATTACCGGCGTGACGGTGACCCAGCAGGATGGCGATACTTACAACGTCTCCTTTGCCAACGGCACCCCGCTGGTCAGCGGTGGGTCGGCGAAAACCGTCGTGGCGATGGCGTCGAGTGCGGATCCTTCCAAACTGACCGTGGGCATGACGCAGGCGGACGGTTCCGTGACCGAAATTCAGGAAAGCCGTCTGACCACCGGTTCACTTGGCGGCACACTGGCTTTCCGTAAAGACAACCTGGAACCGGCCATCAACCAGTTAGGTCAGCTTGCGCTGGCGCTGGGCGACAGTTTCAATACCACCAACAAAGCCGGTTTTGACCTCAACGGTGACGCAGGGACGGATTTCTTCTCCTTCACCGGCGCGACCACCGTGGGCAACACTAAAAACACGGGCTCGGCAGCCGTGGATGTGGCGTATACCGACACCTCAGCGGTAAAAGCCAGCGATTACACCATGTCGTACAACGGCACAAGCTGGGATGTGACCCGCGTTTCCGATGGGGCAAAAATCACCCCGACGGCAGGGACTGACAGCAACGGCGATCCGACCATGGAATTTGATGGTCTGTCGGTGTCTGTCAGCGGCACACCGGATACCAAGGACAACTTCACCATCAAAACGGTGAGCAATGTCGCAGGCAGCCTGAATGTCGCCATCAGTGATTCTTCCCTGATTGCCGCCGCCAGCGCCGCAGACAGCGGTGTCAGTGATAACACCAACGCACAAAACATGCTGAATCTGCAAACCGCCAAACTGGTGGAAGGCAAATCCACCCTGACCGGCGCGTATGCCAGTATGGTGAGTAACGTCGGTAACCAGGTTGCCACGCTGACCACCACCAGCACGGCGCAGGCCAATATTGTGACGCAGCTGACCACGCAGCAGCAGTCTATCTCCGGGGTTAACCTCGATGAGGAGTACGGCGACCTGCAACGTTTCCAGCAATATTATCTGGCTAACGCCCAGGTTGTGCAGACAGCATCGACGATATTCGACGCCATTATAAATCTCCGCTGATCCCGGAACTGATAAGGAACTGATGCCATGCGCCTTAGTACCAATATGATTTACCAACAGAACATGGATGCGGTGCTGGATGGTCAGAACCGTTTCCAGGCGACCGGCTTACAGCTGTCTACCGGCAGCAAAGTGAGCAAGCCTTCGGATGATCCGCTGGCGGCATCGCAGGCGGTGCTGGTGCGTCAGGCACAAACAGAAAACAGTCAGTATTCTGTAGCCCGTACCTTTGCCAACCAGAGCATGAGTCAGGAAGAATCGATTTTAGGCAGCGTGACATCCACCATCCAGGATGCGCAGACGCTGATCGTTCAGGCCGGTAACGGTACGCTGAGCGATGACGACCGCTCTTCACTGGCGACCAAACTGGAAAGCCTGAAATCTCAGCTTCTGAATCTGGCAAACAGCACTGACGGCAATGGACGCTATATTTTCGCCGGTTATAAAAGTGATACCGCGCCTTATACCCAGGATGCCACCACCGGCGAAGTGACTTATTCCGGCGGTACGACGGCGATCACCCAGCAGGTTGATGCCAGCCGCACGATGACCATCAACCATACCGGTAATCAGATTTTTGATACCCTGACGGGTGATGCGAAGACCGAACCGGGCGGTTCTGTCGGTGAATCGGATATATTCAAAACCATCGACGGCGCGCTGAAAGCCCTGACCACGCCATCCGCCGACTATACCACTGACACGGAATATACTGATGCCATCGATAAAGCCAACCGTGGACTGAGCAACTCACTCAACAACGTGCTGTCAGTGCGTTCTGAGCTGGGTACGCAGATGAGTGAACTGGACAATCTGGATACGCTCGGCGATAACCGTGAAGTCACCAACTCCACCAAACTCAGTAATCTGGTGGATACGGAATGGACCTCGGCGATCTCGACCTACACCCTGCAACAGGTCGCGCTTCAGGCGTCCTACAAGACCTACAGCGCCATGCAAGGTATGTCACTGTTCCAGATGAATTCGTAATCCTCTCCGGCGCGTGATCCTGCGCGCCAGACACCTTCTCGTTATCGACTGCATAACCGTAAATCTGCGGTTATGCAGGCACTTTTCTGACTGTACTTAAACCGGGTACTCTCAGCTTTGTATGTCGTCTTTCTAAGGTTTGGCGACATACTCTTTTTCCCTCTTCATATTTCAGACTGGCTCAGCGTTGGCTTCCTTCGCGAACCCCGGTCACATACTTATTGTATGCTCCCGGGGATTCACTCAGTTGCCGCCTTGATACAATCCGAACCAGTTAGAGGAATCTGTACTCGTTATTCAGGGGAACCTACCAGAGGATTAATCATTCTTAATGACCAAACATGGCAAGTAATACGGGGAACAGGAACGGGGCGAGGAGGGAGGTGATGATCCCGCAAATCACCAGCGCCAGTGAGCTGAACGCGCCTTCCTGATAATCCATTTCTGCGCAACGTGCGGTGCCCAGTGCGTGCGAGGCGGTGCCCATCGCCAGTCCGCGTGAGGCTTTGGTGGTGATTTTGAGAATATTCAAAATCGTGTGACCAAAGACGGCACCAAGAATACCGACGAAAATCACACACACGGCGCTGATAGCCGGAATGCCGTTGATGGATTGCGCCGTCGCCATGGCGATCGGCGTGGTGACGGATTTCGGTAAGACTGATGCCGCAATCTGCGGCGTTGCGCCCATCCACAGCGCGATCGCCGTGCCGGTGACCATGGCGACGACACTGCCGATAAAACAGATACTGATGATGGATTTCCAGCGGGCGCGGATCTGATGCAATTGCTCATACAGCGGGAAGGCCAGCGCGACCACCGCCGGTTGCAGCAAATCATTGAGGATTTTGCTGCCAGCGAAATAGCGGGCGTAAGGAATATTTGTCACCAGCAGCAGCGGAATAATCACCACCATCGACATCAGCAGCGGATTGAGCAGCGGCATTTTCAGTTTGATGGCGAGCTTGCGGGTGGCAAAAAACACGATAAGCGTCAGCGGCAATGACCACAGAATATCAATCATTTTTGTTCTCCGCCTTTTCGCCCACCGCACCGCGTTCGCCATGAATGTAGTGTGAACAATAGGCGACAACCAGCAGCACGATAAGGGTACTCACCAGACAGGACACCACCAGCGGACCAAACTGCGTGCGCAGTTGCTCGTAATAATTCATCACCCCGACGCCGATAGGCACGAACAACAGCGCCATATAACGGATCAGAATGTTACAGCCCGGTTTGACCCATTTAAACGGCAGAATTTGCGTGGAAAGCAGCCCGAACAGGATCAGCATCCCGATAATGCTGCCAGGTATCGTGAGCGGCAAAAGAGATGAAATCGCATTCCCGGCGAATAAACAGAGATAGATCAGAATAAACGCCCGAATATATTGAAATGCCAGAGAGGTTGCATTGCTCATGGTGTTTCACCCAGTTGAATGATGCATTCATCATACAATTAAGATGTGATCTGTGCCACATAACTCAGTATGAAATTTAGGAATGAAGTGTATTCCAAAATGGCGTGTGACTGGCAGGTTTTGTTTTCTCCTTCACCGCGCCGGAGGGACGTTTCAGCGGGTATTGAGAAAGTAGCAACGGGTCCGTGACGTGCTCCACTCATGGCGAAGTGTGAGGCGGCAACGCAGTTTTGGCTCCTCCCCCTGCGAAGGGGAGGGGGGAGGGGGTTTAGCAGGCAACACCAGATTCCGAGTTGTCATTAATACCCCACCCCAGCCCTCCCCTTCGCAGGGGAGGGAGCAAACCAGTTTTCGGCTCCACCCGCGGCGAAGTGTGAGGGAGCAACGCGGTTTTGGCTCCTCCCCCTGCGAAGGGGGAGGCGGGGAGGGGGTTTAGCAGGCAACACCAGATCCAGAATTGTCATTAATGCCCCACAACAGCCTTTCTTTTTGCAGGGGGGAGAGCCACCCATTTCTTCATCGCACGCAGGCGTTGCCGGTTAGATCATAACCCCGGTGCTTTCCACATCGACGTGGTCAGCTGCCGGTCCACCAGCCCGAGCTGGTCGGCGTACACTTCCTGCCAGTTGGCTTTCTGTACCAGATAATTTGCATGATGCGCGGCCACCGGCTGGTATTCCCGCTCCCAGCGCACCAGCGCTTCGCCGGTGTCGGCAAGTGACGCGTACACACCCGCCGCGACACCGGCCGCAATCGCACAGCCCAGTGCGGTGGCTTCTTTTACCACCGGCACATTCACCGGCACCCCGGTGACATCACTTAAAATCTGACACCACAATTTTCCTTTTGAGCCGCCGCCGGAGAACACCAGCGATTTGGCGCGGACACCGGAGAAGCGGGCGATCATATCCAGATTGCAGGCCGAGACGATGGCGGCGTTTTCTTCCAGCGCGCGGAACAGCACCGGTTTGTTGCACTTTTCAGGATCGATGGACAAATTGATGAACGACGGCGCGGCGTGATACCAGTTCTTGAAATGCATGGCGTCGGAGAACACCGGGGTGACGCCCCAGGCGCCGGCGGGTACACGGGCGGCCATATCCTCCAGAAGACTGTAAGCATCGACACCCAGACGCTGCGCCATGGTTTTTTCTTCAGTGCAAAACGCGTCGCGGAACCAGCGCATGGTCAGGCCGGTGAAAAAACTGATGGATTCGGCCTGCGCCATACCGGGGATAACATGCGGATTGACGCGGATGTTCATCTCCGGATCGGTGACCGGTTGCGGTAAGTTGACGATCTGCTGCCAGAAGGTGCCGCCGAGTACCGCTGTCTGACCGGGACGTACCAGTCCCAGCCCCAGCGTGCCGAGCTGGGCATCGCCGCCGCCCATGCCGACCGGCGTACCGGCTTTCAGCCCGCAGGCGTCGGCGGCGCTGGCGGTGACATAACCCAGCCGGGTGCCGGTTTCCGCTACCGGTGACAGCATATCGGCGCGCAGACCGGCCATATCCAGCAGTTCAGGCCGCCAGTTACGGGTGGTTAAATCCAGCATGCCGGTGGTCCCGGCGTTTGACGGATCCACCGCCAGTTCGCCGCTGAGCATATACGCCAGCCAGTCGCTGATCATGGTGATGGTCGCCGCCTGACGGTAAATGTCCGGGCGATGATGGGCCAGCCACAGCAAACGCGGCATGGCGCTGAGTGCCAGCGTCTGGCCGGAACATTCATAGACTTCGCGTTCAAACTCGAAATCGTGGATTTCTTTTAATTCGCTCACTTCCCGGCTGGCGCGGGCATCGACGTTGGCGCAGGCCCAGATGGGCGCGCCGGATTTATCGTACAGCACGATGCCTTCGCGCATGGAACAGGCAGCGACGGCGCGGATCGCGGAAGCGGGGAGGTGCGCTTCCTGCAGCGCCTGACGGATGCACTGACACGCCAGTTGCCAGTTTTTGTGCAGATCAAACTCCATCGAACCGGGGACATCCGGTACCGCCAGATGGATCCATTCGGCCTGCCCGGCGGCTATCTGCTCACCTTCGAGATTGAAAATCACCGCCCGGATACTGCCGGTTCCGGCATCCAGCGCCATCAGATAGCTACGTTCGTGCTCAGAGTTCAGGGTAGAGGTCATCGCGATGTTCTCTCGTGCCAGTTTATCGGGCACCGTTTACCTGACCGCCACGCCCCTCACTCCCTGCGGGTCAGTCGAGCAGCGCCAGCATGGCTCTTGCTGTGCTCTCTTCGGTTACCAGTGCGTTAATTCGTTTACCTTTCAGTGCCGCCACAATGGCTTCGGCTTTCTCAACGCCACCCGCCACACCTAACACCGTCGGAATGCTGGCCAGTTCGTCCGGCGCGACGGCAATCAGTTCGTCGTGGATCGCCATGTTTTCCGCCAGCTGACCGTTACGTTGCATAAAGAAGCCCAGAATGTCGCCGACCGCGCCTTTGCGGCCAAACAGCAGCTGTTCGCCTTCGCTGATATAGCCGGAGCGCAAAATGGTCGCTTCCTGTTTCTGGTTCAGCGAACCAATGCCGACGACCGCGATATCGGCCGCGCAGGCCGCCAGCATCACATCGTGAACGTTACGTTCCTGGCGGAAAATGGCCGCCACGCTGGCCGATGACGCCCGCAGCGGTGCGGGAATAATGCTGACCCCGCAGGCGGCGTCGAGCTGTCCGATGCCGGTCATATACGGCCCGACACCGCCGGAAAGCGTGACCATGCGGATTTGCTGCGACGAAATGAATCCGCTCAGATGTTGCAGCGTACTCATTGCCGTTTCGCCAAATCCCACCGCCAGCAGTTGCTCCGGTTTGAGTAATGTCATCAGCATATGCGCGGCACCGACACCCAGCCGGGCGCTCAGCGAGCCATCAGCAAGCTCTGGCAATACGCGGATCTGCTGCAAACCAAAACGTTCAAGCAGGGTGTTTTCCAGCGACAAACAGCCCTCAAAACGCGAGTTGATTTGTACGCGGATCACCCCGGACTGCCGGCCTTTTTCCAGCAGGCGCGACACTTTAAGCCGCGTCAGCCCAAGCCGTTCACCAATCTCATTCTGGGTCAGGCCGTCGTGGTAGTAGAACCACGCGGTGCGTGCCAGCAGTTCCTCTTCACCCATGCTGAATTCCGGATGGTTAGTCAAATCGGAAAGCGTTGTCTTGTCATTCATAGTGAACACTTATCAAAATGTAGATCAATTGTTCGTTAACAAAATGTTGTTAACTGTGATGTGTTTTGCAAAATTCAAATGATTACCGCCTGAATCATAACGCAGAGTATATGAGTTGAACAAACTGTGATCAGTGCAAAAGTTTTCCCCGCTACCTCGGACTAGCTTTATGAACAATGTTAAATCATAAATACATTTGTTCAGTAAATGTATTCATTCAGGGGCCAGCACATGCAGTTCAGCGAACAGTCAGCAGCAGACCTCCCGAAGCCCGACCTGTTGTTGCAGGTCAGCGGCGTCAGTAAAAGCTTTTCCGGTGTGGCGGTGCTGAAAGATATCGATTTCAGCCTGCAACGCGGCGAAGTGCACGCCTTGCTTGGCGGCAACGGCGCCGGTAAATCGACGCTGATGAAAATCATTGCCGGTGTCGAAATAGCCGATCGCGGCACGCTGCTGCTCGGCGGCGAGCCTCTGCTGGCACTGTCACCGGCGAAAGCGCATCAGGCGGGTATTTATCTGGTGCCGCAGGAACCGATGCTGTTTCCGAGTCTGACGGTGCGTGAAAACATTCTGTTTCGTCTGCCTGCCCGTCAGGCCAGTGAGAAGAAATTGCAGCAGACGCTGACGGAACTGGGGTGCAATTTGCCGCTCGGCGCGCTGGCCGGCACCCTTGAAGTCGCCGATCAGCAACTGGTGGAAATCCTGCGCGGTCTGATGCGCGATGCGCGGCTGCTGATCCTCGATGAACCGACCGCCTCGCTGACCCCGGCGGAATCTGCCCGCTTATTTACCCAGGTGCGCCATCTCACCGGACAGGGCGTCGGCGTGGTGTTTATCTCGCACAAACTGCCGGAAATCCGTGCCATTGCTGACCGCGTCAGCGTGATGCGCGACGGCAAAATCGCCCTCAGCGGCACACTTGCCGGACTGGATAACGATGCGTTGATCCGCGCCATCACGCCGCAGACTCAGGACACCGCGCTGCCCGCAGAACAAAAACTGTGGCTGGATCTCCCCGGCACGCGCCGCAACAGCGCAGGCAGCGAGCCGGTATTGCAGGTGCAAAACCTGACCGGTGAAGGCTTTATCAATATTTCATTCAGCGCCCGCGCCGGGGAAATCGTCGGGCTGGCGGGCGTCGTGGGGGCAGGGCGAACCGAACTGGCGGAAACCCTGTATGGCCTGCGCGATGCTCAAAGCGGTCAGGTTCTTCTGATGCAGCAAGACATCAGCGGGCTGACCACCTTACAGCGCCTGAAAAAAGGGCTGGTGTATCTGCCGGAAGACCGGCAGGCCTCCGGTTTGTATCTCGATGCGCCGCTGAGCTGGAACACCACTTCGCTGACCTTTAACCGTCAAAGCTGGTGGCTGAACATCAAACGCGAAGCGGCGGTGCTCGAACGTTATCACCGTGCGCTGGGAATTAAATACCGCGACGGATCGCAAACCGCTCGCACGCTTTCCGGCGGAAACCAGCAAAAGCTGCTGATCGCCAAATGTCTGGAAGCACAGCCTGCGGTGCTGATTGTCGATGAACCGACACGCGGCGTGGACGTGTCCGCGCGGGCTGATATCTACCAGTTGCTGCGCAATGTGGTGGAACAGAACGTGGCGGTGATCCTGATTTCTTCCGATCTGGATGAAATCGAAGGGCTGGCGGATCGGGTATTCGTCATGCATCAGGGGGAAATGAGCGGCGAGTTGCAGGGCAGCGACATTAACGTCAGCAACATCATGCACATCGCGTTTGGTAATCATGCCCAAACCCCTGCCACCGGAGGAACCTCATGCTGAAGCGGATACAAAATAACCGGGAACTCACCGCGCTGATGGCGATCATTGCGCTGTTTGCCCTGCTCGGCGCGATGGACAGACAGTCATTCAGCTTCCAGACGCTGAGCATGATTTTTGGCAGCGCGCAGATCCTGATGCTGCTGGCGATGGGCACCACGGTAGTGATGCTGACCCGCAACATCGACGTGTCGGTGGGGTCCATCACCGGCCTGTGCGCGGTGACGCTGGGCGTGCTGCTTAACGGCGGCATGAACCTGCTGCTGGCCTGTCTGCTGACTCTCGGCACCGGTTTGCTGGCCGGTTTGTTTAACGGTGTGCTGGTCGCCTGGCTGCGCATTCCGGCGATCGTCGCCACGCTCGGTACGCTCGGTTTATACCGTGGCCTGATGCTGCTGATGACCGGCGGCAAATGGATTGAAGGCTTACCGGCCGGGCTGAAATCCCTGTCGGAACCGGTGTTTCTCAACGTTTCATCACTGGGCTGGCTGGTGATTGTCCTGCTTGGCGCGATGTTCTGGATGCTGAGCCGCACGGTGTTTGGCCGCGGCTTCTACGCCGTGGGTGACAACTTACAGGGCGCACGGCAACTCGGCGTAGCCGTCAACCGCGTGCGCATCCTGGCGTTTGGCATCAACGGCATGATGGCGGCGATCGCCGGGATCGTGTTCGCCTCACAAATCGGTTTCGTACCCAATCAGACCGGCAGCGGGCTGGAAATGAAAGCCATTGCCGCCTGCGTGCTGGGCGGCATCAGCCTGCTCGGCGGTACAGGGTCAATCCTCGGCGCGGTGCTTGGCGCGTATTTCCTGACCCAAATCGACAGCGTGCTGGTGTTGTTACGTCTTCCTGCCTGGTGGAACGATTTTATCGCCGGACTGGTGCTGCTGGCGGTGCTGGTGTTCGACGGCAGATTGCGTCAGGCATTGCAGAAAAACCTGCGCCGCCAGAAGTATTCACGCTTCCTGACGGCCAGCCCGCCGGTACAAAAGAAACCGGCTGAACGCCATTCACGGCAGCAAAAAAATCTCACACGCCGGTTGAGTACCGGCAAAAAGGGCGGGGTGATGTGATGAATAAACTCCAACAATATGGCTGGGAAGCGGCACTGCTGGCGCTGCTGATCCTGGAAATCTTACTGTTCGGCGTCGCCAACCCGCGCATGCTGGATGCCAATACGCTGCTGTTCAGTACCAGTGATTTCATCACTATCGGCATTGTGGCGTTACCGCTGACGCTGGTGATTGTCAGCGGCGGCATCGATATTTCTTTTGGTTCGACCATCGGCCTGTGTGCTATCGCGCTCGGCGTGTTGTGTCAGGCGGGCGTGCCGCTGGCACTGGCGCTTATCCTGACGCTGGCGCTCGGGGCAGCCTGCGGTTTACTCAATGCGGCGCTGATCCTGTATACCGGCGTCAATCCGCTGGTTATCACGCTCGGCACGCTTTATCTGTTCGGTGGCAGCGCCTTGCTGCTTTCCGGGCTGGCGGGCGCCACCGGCTTTGAGGGGATCGGGAATTTCCCGGATGCCTTCACCAGTTTCGCCAATCTGGTGGTGTTGGGGCTGCCGGTGCCGCTGCTGATTTTCCTCGCCGCCACCCTGTTTTTCTGGCTGCTGATGCACCGCAGTCGCACCGGACGCAACGTGTTTCTCATCGGTCAGAATGCCCGCGTGGCGCGCTACGGTGCCTTGCCGGTCAGCCGCACGGTATTTGCGCTCTACGGCATGACCGGCCTGGCCTCGGCGGTGGCCGCCATTCTGATGACCTCTTATTTCGGCTCGGCGCGTTCTGATCTCGGTAACGCGCTGCTGATGCCTGCCATCACAGCGGTGGTGCTGGGCGGCGCCAATATCTACGGCGGTTCAGGTTCTATTCTCGGCACGGCGCTGGCGACGCTGCTGATCGGGTATCTCCAGCAGGGGTTGCAAATGGTGGGAGTCTCCAGTCAGGTCTCGAGTGCGCTTTCGGGTGCGCTGCTGATCCTGGTGGTGATTGGCCGTTCCGCCAGCCTCAACCGTGGTCTTATCCGCAGTGTTTTCCAGCGTTATCGCCAGCGCGGGTCTGCGTCTTCTCCTTCCTTGACGTCTTCACAATAAGCCGGGGTAAATGATGAAAGCCAAAACGATGAAAACCTTATTAATTGCCAGTGCCGTGAGCCTCGCCTGCCTGAGTGCGCAGGCGGCTGAACGCATCGCGTTTATCCCAAAACTGGTGGGCGTCGGCTATTTCACCAGCGGCGGCAATGGTGCCATGGCGGCGGGTAAAGCGCTGGGCGCGGACGTGACCTATGACGGGCCGACGGAGCCGAGCGTGTCCGGTCAGGTACAGATGATCAATAACTTCGTCAATCAGGGATACAACGCGATTGTGGTCGCGGCGGTATCGCCTGACGGCCTGTGTCCGGCGCTCAAGCGCGCCATGCAGCGTGGCGTCAAAGTGCTGACCTGGGATTCTGATACCAAACCGGAATGCCGCTCGATTTACATCAATCAGGGCACCCCGCAACAGCTTGGCTCGATGCTGGTGGACATGACCTCCAGCCAGGTGACGAAAGAAAAAGCCAAAGTGGCGTTCTTCTATTCCAGCCCGACGGTGACGGACCAGAACCAGTGGGTGAAAGAGGCGAAAGCCAAAATCGCCAAAGAGCATCCGGGCTGGGAAATCGTGACCACGCAGTACGGCTATAACGACGCCACCAAATCACTGCAAACCGCCGAAGGGATCCTGAAATCCTATGGCGATCTGGACGCCATTATAGCGCCGGATGCCAACGCCTTACCGGCTGCTGCGCAGGCGGCGGAGAACCTCAAACGCACCAACGTGACCATCGTCGGCTTCAGCACGCCAAACGTGATGCGCCCGTATGTCGAACGCGGCACGGTGAAACAGTTCGGCCTGTGGGACGTGGTCAGTCAGGGCAAAATCTCGGTTTACGTCGCCGATCAGTTACTGAAAAAAGGCGAACTTAATGTGGGTGACAAGCTGGACGTGCCGGACGTCGGCCCGGTGGAAGTGGTGCCGAACAGCGTGCAGGGCTACCAGTATGAGGCCAAGGGCAACGGCATTGTGTTACTGCCGGAACGCGTGGTCTTCACCAAAGACAACATCGGTAAATACGACTTCTGACAGGTAAGGAGAAAGTAACATGGCAGATCTGGACGATATCAGAGACGGTAAGAACTTCGGCATCGGCACGCCGCAGGATAATCACGCGTTCTTCCTGAAAGGCAGCGGTCAGCTTGACTGGGGAATGCAGTCGCGGCTGGCGCGGATTTTCAATCCGGCATCCGGCCGGACGGTGATGCTGGCGTTTGACCACGGTTATTTTCAGGGGCCGACGACGGGTCTCGAACGCATCGACATCAACATTGCGCCGCTGTTTGCCCACACCGATGTGCTGATGTGTACCCGTGGCGTGCTGCGCAGCGTGGTGCCTGCGGCGGTCAATAAACCGGTGGTGATGCGGGCTTCCGGCGCTAACTCGATCCTGACTGAACTCTCTAACGAAACCGTCGCCGTTGCAATGGAAGATGCGCTGCGTCTGAACGTCGCCGCGATGGCTGCGCAGGTGTATATCGGCAGCGAATACGAACATCAGTCGATTAAAAACATTATCCAGCTGGTCGATCAGGGCATGCGCTACGGCATGCCGACCATGGCGGTGACCGGCGTCGGCAAAGACATGGCGCGGGATCAGCGTTACTTCTCGCTGGCAACCCGTATTGCGGCTGAAATGGGCGCGAACATCATCAAAACCTATTATGTCGATGAAGGTTTCGAACGCGTCGCGGCGGGCTGTCCGGTGCCGATCGTGATTGCAGGCGGTAAAAAGCTGCCGGAACGCGAGGCGCTGGAAATGTGTTATCAGGCGATTGATCAGGGCGCTTCCGGTGTGGATATGGGACGTAACATCTTCCAGTCCGAATCACCGGTTGCCATGCTGAAAGCGGTAAAAGCCGTCGTCCACGAAAACGCCAGCGTGGCGCATGCGTATGAACTGTTCCTGAGTGAAAAGGGGTGAATCATGGAAGTGACACTGGTCGAGATTAATGTTCAGCCCGAAAAAGTGGATGAGTTTCTGGAAGTGTTTCACGCCAACCATTCAGGGGCGGTAAAGGAGCCGGGAAATCTCCGGTTTGATGTGTTGCAGGATGAAGCGATACCGACGCGATTCTTTATCTACGAAGCCTATCAGGATAACGATGCCGTACTGGCGCACAAGAAAACGCCGCATTACCTGAAATGCGTCGAAGCGCTGGAGGGGATCATGTCGGAGCCGAGGAAGAAGACAGTGTTTAAGGGGATATATCCGTAAGAGTAAAACCGGTTTGCTCCACCTTTAGAAAGGAGCAGGGCAGTATGGTTTTTTGGCTCCTCCCCCTGCGAAGGGGGAGGTTGGGAGGGGGTTTTAAGGGCGAACAAATCGTCAAAGCTAACTTTTTGATTTTTCTTTAATACCCCACCCCAGCCCTCCCCTTCGCAGGGGAGGGAGCCGATCTGTGTTACATCAATCCCTCAAGTCTCACATATAACTCCCTGAACACTTTGCGCCGCTCCGCATACGCAGTGTGCTTATCCGCATCGGGCTGATGCACCTGCTCAAGTGCCAGCTCCGGCAGGAAATGCTCCAGCGGCTGACCGGGATTCATCGCGATCTGCGCCAGACGCGCTGCGCCCAGCGCGGGGCCGACGTCTCCGCCGGTGCGGTATTCCAGTGTTTCACCGCTGATATCCGCCAGCATCTGACGCCAGTAAGGGCTGCGGGCGCCGCCGCCGATCAGGGTGATGCTATGAGGTTTCAAACCCGTGGCATGCAGCACATCCATGCCATCCGCCAGTGCGAAACCGACACCTTCAAGTACGGCGCGGGCGATATCGGCGGGGCCATGCTGATGGGTCAGACCAAATAATGTGCCTTTGGCATTCGGATTGTTATGGGGTGTGCGTTCGCCGGAAAGATACGGCAGGAACCACACCGGTGAACCGGCCGGTTGCGTTTTTTCGGCCAGCGCGATCAACTCACCTACCGACGCGGTGCCGGTCAGTTTGGCGGCCCAGTCCAGACAGGACGCGGCGCTGAGCATCACAGACATCAGGTGCCAGGTATCCGGCAGTGCGTGACAGAAACTGTGTACCGCCTGCTGCGGATTGCTGAGGAAACCGTCACTGACGGCGAAATACACGCCTGAGGTGCCAAGTGACAGCATCGCCTGTCCGGTTTTGTATAATCCGACGCCCACCGCGCCAGCTGCGTTATCACCGCCACCGGCGATAACCGGAACGGAATCCATATTCCAGCGCGATGCGATCTCAGGAAGCAGGTGGCCGGTGATCTGATTGCCTTCAAAAAGGGCAGGCATCTGGCTGCGCGTCAGGCCGGTCGCATTCAGTAATTCATCATTCCAGTCGCGTTTAGCCACATCCAGCCACATCGTGCCTGCGGCATCGGACATATCGCTGGCGAACACGCCGGTCATCAGCCAGCGAAGATAATCTTTAGGCAGCAGGACTTTGTCGATTTTGGCAAACAGGTCCGGCTCGTTTTCACGTAACCAGAGTAATTTGGGCGCAGTAAAACCGGGCATCATCAGATTACCGGTGATCTGGCGCGAATCGGGGACTTCCGCTTCCAGTTGCTGACACTGACTGAAGCTGCGGCCATCGTTCCATAAAATGGCCGGACGTAACACGTTCTGTTGTGCATCCAATACCGTCGCGCCATGCATCTGACCGGTCAGACCGATGGCTTTGACGTCTTTGAGTGAACGCTGATGCGAAAGCGCCGTGACCGCCTTGTCCGTGGCTTTCCACCAGTCAGCGGGAAGTTGTTCAGACCACAGCGGATGCGGACGGGACAGGGTTAACGCCTCGTTGTGACTGGCAACAACGCGACCTTCTTCGCTGAGTAAAATGGCTTTGACGCCGGAGGTGCCGAGATCGATACCGAGATACATGGTGGTTTTTCCCTTATCTTTTAATCCGTATCCAGAACGAGTTACGCCCTGACGCCGCACAAGCGGGCAGGGCGTAAACGTATTTTAGCCAATTAACCAAACAGATAGCGGTTAACCAGATTTTCCAGACGTTCCTGTTGACCGCTCTGGTGCTGAGGTGCCAGCGCATTTTGCTGCGCATAGTTGCTCAGGGATTCCAGTGACATTTTACCTTGCAGGATTTGCTGACCCAGCTCGGTATTCCAGCCTGCGTAACGTTGGGCCACGTGTTTATCCAGCTCGCGGCTTTCAATCATCCGTGCTGCCACTTTCAGCGCCAGCGCCATGGTGTCCATTCCGCCGATATGGCCGTAGAACAGATCGTATTTGTCGGTGCTCTGACGGCGCACTTTAGAGTCAAAGTTCAGGCCGCCGGTGGTGAACCCGCCCGCTTTGATGATTTCATACATCACCAGCGCGTTTTCTTCCACACTGTTCGGGAACTGGTCAGTATCCCAGCCACATTGCGGGTCGCCGCGGTTAGCATCCACAGAGCCGAAGATCCCCAGGGCGATGGCGTTGGCAATTTCGTGATGGAAGGAGTGACCGGCCAGCGTTGCGTGGTTGGCCTCGATGTTCACTTTGATCTCTTTTTCCAGACCAAATTGTTTCAGGAAACCGTATACAGAGGCCACATCGTAATCGTACTGGTGTTTGGTCGGTTCCTGCGGTTTGGGTTCGATCAGCAGGGTACCCTGGAAGCCAATTTTGTGTTTGTGCTCAACCACCATCTGCATGAAACGACCCAGTTGTTCACGTTCCTGACGCAGGTCGGTATTCAGCAGGGTTTCGTAGCCTTCACGGCCACCCCACAGCACATAGTTTTCGCCCCCCAGTTGTTTGGTGGCATTCATGGCGTGAACCACCTGAGTTGCCGCCCAGGTATAGATTTCAGGGTTCGGGTTGGTCGCTGCACCTGCGCCGTAACGTGGATTGGTGAAGCAGTTTGCCGTGCCCCACAGCAGTTTCACGCCGCTTGCTTCTTGTTTTTGTGCCAGCACGTCAGTCATGACGGCAAAGTTGTTCACATATTCTTTCAGCGATGCGCCTTCCGGCGAGACATCCACATCATGGAAGCAGTAATAAGGCACATTCAGTTTCTGGAAGAATTCGAAAGCGACATCCGCTTTACTTTTGGCCAACGCCAGTGCGTCGCCCGGTTGCTGCCACGGACGGTCAAACGCGCCGATGCCGAACATGTCATTACCGTTCCAGCAGAATGTATGCCAGTAACAAGCCGCGAAACGCAGATGCTCAGCCATCGTTTTGCCGAGGATCACTTCTTCAGGGTTGTAGTGACGGAATGCCAGCGGGTTAGTGCTGTTAGCACCTTCGTAGCGAACTGCGTCGAGCTTGTCGAAATATGCGTGCATTGAAAAACTCCTTGAAAACGGGCCCAGCGGGACTGGGAGGCTGAGGCTCTATCTTCGGAGTTGAGGTTTAATCTCACAATTACGTTATTTCACACTCAATTTAATAGAATTATTAAGTGTGCGGTAGATCGCATAAATAGGCCTTTTTACGCCTCTTTTTTATTCATTTTCCATGAAGCCTCGGTAATAAAAGGTGTCGTTATGGGTGTATTACAATCAAACCATGATCCCCATCATAATTCCGGAAATAAACAAAAAATCGTAATGCAGTGATTAAAATCTGCAATTGCCGATTAATTACCCAGCGACAACAATCCCTGTGTCATTGCTATTCGGGTTTCTCTGTATCTGCCTCTACTTATTCTTATAAAAGGTCTGACATGATGAAAATGAATAAACTCATTCTTTCTGCCTGTGCCGCGTTGGTTCTTTTTAGCCAGACAGGGTTTGCGAAAGAAATTAAAATTGGTATGGCTATTGATGACTTACGTTTAGAACGCTGGCAAAAAGACCGCGATATTTTTGTGGCTAAAGCCAAAACGCTGGGTGCCGATGTTTTCGTTCAGTCAGCGAACGGCAATGAAGAAACACAAATGGCGCAGATCGAAAATATGATCAACCGTGGCGTCGATGTGCTGGTCATCATCCCGTATAACGGCGAAGTGCTCAGTAACGTGATTGCTGAAGCGAAACAGGAAGGCATTAAGGTGCTGGCCTATGACCGCATGATCAACAACGCGGACATTGATTTCTATATCTCTTTTGACAATGAAAAGGTTGGCGAACTGCAGGCGAAAAGCCTGGTGGAGCGCGTGCCGCAAGGCAATTACTTCCTGATGGGTGGCTCGCCGGTGGATAACAATGCCAAGTTGTTCCGCGCCGGACAAATGAAAGTTCTCAACCCGCTGATTAAAGACGGCAAGATTAAAGTCGTGGGCGACCAATGGGCTGACGGCTGGCTGCCGGAGAATGCGCTGAAGATTATGGAAAACGCCCTGACCGCCAATAACAACAAAATTGATGCTGTTGTGGCCTCTAATGATGCCACGGCCGGTGGCGCAGTGCAGGCGCTGTCTGCGCAAGGGCTGGCAGGCAAAGTGGCTATTTCGGGGCAGGATGCCGATCTGGCGGCGATTAAGCGTATCGAAGCCGGTACACAAACCATGACCGTGTATAAGCCGATCACCAAACTGGCCAACGATGCCGCAGAAATTGCCGTGCAGTTAGGCAAAGGTGAAACCCCTAAATCCAATGCCACATTAAATAACGGTAAAAAAGAAGTGCCTTCTTATTTATTAACCCCGATCCCGGTGGATAAAAATAATATCGAAAGCACCGTGGTGGCTGACGGATTCCATAAAAAATCAGACCTTTAATTTTTCAATATTTTCTGTAGAAACAACACTTCCTGTCGAAGTGTTGTTTCTGCTGGAGGTGTAAATGCCAGAACAATATGAAAAATTACCTTTGCTGGATATGCGCAATATCACCAAGAAATTCGGCGCAGTCAAAGCGGTGGATAATATCAGCCTGACATTGTCTGCCGGAGAGGTGTTGTCGCTGTGTGGTGAGAACGGATCGGGGAAATCCACCTTAATGAAAGTGCTGTGCGGTATTTATCCGGACGGGTCATTTGAAGGCGAAATTTATTTTTCAGGAGAACGTCTTACTGCAAAAGGTATCCGGGATACCGAACAAAAAGGCATCGCCATTATTCATCAGGAACTCGCGCTGGTAAAACAACTGAGCGTGCTGGAAAACATGTTTCTGGGTAACGAGTGGGGCCGCTATGGCATGCTCGATACCGACAAAATGTATCTGCGCTGTCAGCGGATGCTGGCGCAGGTAAAACTCAATATCGATCCGCATACGCTGGTCGGTGAACTGGGACTCGGGCAGCGACAACTGGTGGAAATTGCCAAGGCCCTGAACAAACAGGTCCGGCTACTGGTGCTGGATGAACCCACCGCGTCGCTGACCGAAAGTGAAACCGCGATTTTGCTCGATATCATTCGTGATCTGCGCCATCACGATATCGCCTGTATTTACATCTCCCACAAACTCAACGAAGTCAAAGCGATATCCGACAAACTGTGCGTGATCCGCGATGGCCGCCATATCGCCACCTGCAATGCCGCAGGGACATCCGAGAAAGAGATCATCGCCATGATGGTGGGGCGTGAACTGACGGAACTGTTCCCGTCACGCGAACGGCAGATCGGTGAGCAGATTTTGCGGGTAGAAAATCTTAACGCCTGGCATCCGGTGAACCGCCATATCAAACGGGTGGATAACGCCGGTTTTGACCTGCGGCAGGGCGAAGTGTTGGGGGTTGCCGGGCTGGTGGGCGCAGGAAGAACCGAAATGATGGAATGTCTGTTCGGTGTCTATCCCGGGCGCTGGTCGGGTGATATCTGGCTGCAGGGCGAAAAAGTGCAGATCACCGGCTGCCGCGATGCCATGCGCCGGGGGTTGGCGATGGTGCCGGAAGACCGTAAACGTGATGGCATCGTGCCGGTCATGGCGGTGGGCAGCAACATCACATTGGCGGCGTTAAGCCAGTTCAGTGGCGGCGGCGTACTGCGGGAAGCGCAGGAACAGCACACCATCAGCGAATCGGTGAAGCAACTCAAAATTAAAACCTCATCGCCGGAGCTGGCGATCGGGCGGCTAAGTGGCGGTAATCAGCAAAAGGCCATTCTGGCCCGGTGCCTGCTACTGAATCCCAAAATCTTAATTCTTGATGAGCCGACGCGCGGGATCGACGTCGGGGCAAAACATGAAATCTACAAACTGATCGGCCAGCTGGCGGCGCAGGGAATGGCAATCATCGTCATCTCATCAGAGTTACCCGAAGTGCTGGGGCTGAGTGACCGCGTGGTAGTGATGCATCTCGGGCAGGTTAAAGCCTGTCTGGATAACAATAATTTAAGTCAGGAACAGGTCATGGAAGCAGCATTGAGGAGTGAAGCTTATGTCTAAATTTTCCCAACCAGGGGCGACGCCCGCGTCTGCCGGCAGTGGCGAAGCGGAGACGCTGTTTTCAATGCAGAAACTGAAGAACATTAATCTGCAGGTTTTCGTGATGCTGGCGGCGATTGCGGTGATTATTGTCTTTTTCAGTGTCACCACGGACGGCGCTTATATCAGCGCGCGTAACGTCTCTAACCTGCTGCGCCAGACCGCCATTACCGGCATTCTGGCTGTCGGGATGGTCTTTGTGATTATCTCGGCGGAAATCGACTTGTCCGTCGGTTCCATGATGGGATTACTCGGCGGTGCGGCGGCGATATTCGACGTCTGGCTCGGCTGGCCGTTGCCGCTCACCATTGTGGTCACGCTGGCGCTGGGGTTGTTGCTGGGGGCATGGAATGGCTGGTGGGTGGCATACCGCAAGGTTCCGTCATTTATCGTGACACTGGCCGGGATGCTGGCGTTTCGCGGGATTCTGATCGGTATCACCAGCGGCACCACGGTTTCACCGACGACGCCTGCGATGTCGTTAATCGGTCAGAGCTATCTGCCTGATTCTTTAGGCTTTGGTATTGGTGCGATTGCCCTGGCGCTGTTCATCGGCTGGCAGTGGCGCAGACGCAAACAACGCGCGGCGCTGGGGCTGCCCCTGACCGCTGCCAAAGGCGACGTCACTCGTCAGGCGCTGACGGCCATTATCGCATTGGGCGCTATTTATCTGCTCAATGATTACCGTGGCGTCCCCACGCCGGTACTGATTTTGGTGGCGCTGATGCTGGGCGGCATGTTTATGGCCTCAAGAACGGCTTTCGGTCGCCGTATTTATGCGATTGGCGGCAATATCGAGGCGGCGCGGTTATCGGGTGTCAACGTCGAGCGCAGCAAGCTGGCGGTGTTTGCGATTAACGGCCTGATGGTGGCGATTGCCGGTTTAATCCTCAGCTCGCGGCTGGGGGCGGGGTCGCCCTCGGCGGGGAACATTGCAGAACTGGATGCCATTGCCGCCTGTGTTATCGGCGGAACCAGTCTGGCGGGCGGCGTCGGTAGCGTGGCCGGTGCGGTGATGGGCGCGTTTATTATGGCCTCGCTGGATAACGGCATGAGTATGCTGGATGTGCCGACGTTCTGGCAGTACATCGTCAAAGGGGCGATTTTACTGCTGGCCGTATGGATGGATTCTGCGACGAAGAGACGTGCATAAAGTCAGCAGAAGGGGCGGCGTTTACAGACAGTTTCTCAGGAAAATCTGAGGTACCTCACAGTTTCGCTATGCTAAATCTACGCGAGCCATTGCGTTGTGCTATTGACCACGCAATCAGCCTCATTCGTTTGTACTTAAGGATGAGGCTTTAGTCTATTTGATCACCGGTGAGAAACAGGCATGTTTGAAAAACGTTATCGGATCACGCTGTTATTTAACGCGAATAAAGTCTACGACCGTCAGGTGGTAGAAGGCGTGGGCGAATATCTGCAGGCTTCGCAGAGTGACTGGGATATCTTCATTGAGGAAGATTTCCGCTGTCGCATAGACAATATCAAGGACTGGCTGGGGGATGGCGTGATCGCCGATTTTGACGATCGCGAAATTGAAACCCTGCTCGAAGGTCTGAATGTGCCGATTGTCGGCGTTGGCGGCTCTTACCATCGCGAAGAAGATTATCCGCCGGTTCACTATATCGCCACGGACAACTACGCACTGGTTGAAGCGGCATTTATGCACCTGAAAGAAAAGGGTATAAACCGTTTCGCGTTTTACGGCTTGCCTGATGCGGGCGGAAAACGCTGGGCGCAGGAACGTGAGCACGCGTTCAGAAAACTGGTGTCTGCCGAACAGTATCAGGGCGTGGTGTATCAGGGGATGGAAACCGCACCGGAAAACTGGCAGCACGCGCAGAACCGGCTGGCGGACTGGATCCAGACCTTGCCGCAACAAACCGGCATTATTGCCGTCACCGATGCCCGCGCGCGCCATCTGCTACAGGTATGCGAGCATCTGAATATCCCTGTGCCGGAAAAACTCAGCGTGATTGGTATTGATAACGAGGAACTGACGCGCTATTTGTCGCGGGTCGCCTTGTCATCGGTGGTGCAGGGTACGCGCCAGATGGGGTATCGTGCCGCGAAACTTCTGCATCAGTTGCTGGATCAGCGCGATTTGCCGCTGCAACGTATTCTGGTGCCGCCGGTAAAAGTGGTGGAAAGGCGCTCAACGGATTTCCGTTCACTGCGTGATCCGGCCGTCATTCAGGCCATGCATTACATCCGTTATCACGCCTGCAAAGGCATCAAGGTTGAACAGGTACTGGATGCCATCGGCATGTCGCGTTCTAATCTTGAGAAGCGTTTTAAGGATGAAACCGGACAGACGATTCATGGCGTGATCCACGAAGAAAAACTCGACCGCGCACGCAATCTGCTGGCTGCGACGTCGATTTCCATCAACGAAATCTCGCAGATGTGTGGCTATCCGTCGCTGCAATATTTCTATTCGGTATTCAAAAAAGGCTATGAAATGACGCCAAAAGAATACCGCAGTATTCACGGTGACAGCGTGTATCAGGACGTTTAGTAAACGCAAAAAAGCCCCGCAATGAGGGTTGCGGGGCAAGGCGGGCAGGCACTTCTTAAGGTTCTACGACCTTTTGATATCCCACCAGCATCATGGTCGGCGTCTTCCCACTTTCTCTCGAGTTCACGCTAATGGTTCTGCCATTACGTTCTCCGCCAATATAATAAGCCACTTCCGTTTTACCGGCGGCCAGTGCGGCACGTACGGCACTGTCCACATCGACATAACGGAACTGCTGCGTATTATTCATATATAAGCTGGCATCAGAGCTGTATTTAAATGACGGTTTATTATTCCAGGTGACTGTGTTTTCATCCCAGCCGTCCGGTGTCGTAGGGTAGAAAAATATAGTAAATGCTTTGGCGTCAGTAATATTTCCTTCATAAAGGCGTATTTTGTATTTAAAACTCACGCCGGTGTAATCTTCAATATTTGTGGGTTGTGGCGGGATTTTAAATTTAATTAACGTCAGTATTTGTTTGTTGATATTCCGGCCTGAGTTTCGCCAGTCATCCTGCACGAGTAATGTGGTGGCATGACCGAAATTCGTGTCCGCCTCAGTCTGATTACTGACATAAGTATCGGCAACCGCTTCCGTAAAGCTGTAAGGAATATTGGTGCTACATTCCATAGCAAAATTCATACAATGATCGGCCATGAATCGGGTGGCATCTTCCGTCCAGCCATTCATAAAATCACCGTGCGCCGTATAAATACTGCCCCAAAGCGGGGTCAGTTCACCGTCTACCAGTTGCGGATCGAGAGACAGCTCAACTTTGCTGACATCCAGGGAGGTAATCTGCGGTAAAACGTAGGCGACGTTCATGTTCACTTTCGGCAGTTTCACCGGATGATCCGCAGGGCACTGACCCTCATTGTCACTGTAGACGGCATTCTTCGTGCCTCTGGCTTTCAGGTTTTTACCATCCCAGCAATCAGGGAACATGATGCCGATATTAAACTGAACAGCATCTCCTTTTGATCGTAATCCGCAGATTTGATTGGCCTTATTGGTGTAACCGTTGCCGTTGGCACACAGGAAAGAAATATGGGGGTTCGGGCTGTTTCCCCGGTGGTCGCCTGCCAGAAGTTGCAGCCCGTGAGGGTATCCGGTCACCGGATATTGTCCGACGTTATATGCCTGATAATACGTTTTGATGTAAGTGGGATGAACAATTTCGCCATCCGGTAACTTCATGGTAGGTATCCAATAACCGGTGCTGTCAGCCCCGTTATTGCAGGTGGTGCCTGAGCGTTGCAAAAGCGTTTCGGCGGTGGAAAAAGCATCGGTAGAACGGTTACCCATAAAATCATGTGACATCGCCATGCCTGGCATATCCGGCATCATTATCGCGTCGTCCGGTTTCATATGGCTGAAATTACACACGACGTTAGCCTGCCCGTCGGCAGCCTGCGCGGAGGTTATGGATATTCCTGCGCTACAGGCCAGCAGTAAAGAAAAACAGAAAACAAATTTCATATTGGCATCCTTTAAGGGCGCGGAAGTGTATCTGAAATTAACGTCGTCAATGAATCGGCAGTGATTTCCGGTCGGGTGAAAGGGGTGAGCTTATTATTTTTATTGTCGGAAAATCCTGCACGTAAAATCTGCTTAAATAATAAAAGCATGATGTGTTTTATAATAATGAGCAGATAAGAGTGGCGCGGGGAATTGACGGAAATAAAAAGCCCCGCTACCGATGACGGAAGCGGGGCGGGACAGTGATAAATTTTATAACGTAATCACGAACTCCTCAGCGTCAGCCCCTGGCGTCAGGAGCAGTCCCTGCGGATGCGTCGCGGAGGTCCCCTGCGAGATCCCCGCAATGCGCTGAATATTGCGCAGACAGAGCGTCCAGCCTGGCGCTTTACCTTTACGGGCCAGGGTAATGGTGTTGCCGTTGCGTACCGCACGGAGAGTGAAGACGGTTTTTCCGCTCAGGTCGGTAATCTGGCTTTCCGCGACCGCGCCGTCTTCCAGTTCAAACAGATGGAATTCAGGCTTCTGGCTGTAATCGTAATCCGGCTTCTGATTATTGCTGCCCAGCGCCAGCAAGGTGTTCGGACGGACATACAGCGGCAGGCTGTTGAAGCCATGCTGCTGACGATGCCAGCGTGAACCTTCCGCAACGTCGTTGTTAAGAAGGTGCGTCCAGCGGCCTTGCGGCAGATAGAAATCGACATCCCCTTCTTCACTGAAGACCGGTGCCACCAGCAGGTTATCGCCGAGCATATACTGACGGTCGAGATAGTCGCATGCCGGATCGTCCGGGAACTCCAGCATCATGGCGCGCATCACCGGCGTACCGTGGCTGGCGGCCTGCGCCGAGGCCGGATAGAGATACGGCATCAGACGGCATTTCAGCTGTGTGAATTCGCGTACCACATCGCAGGCTTCATCGTCATACACCCACGGCACACGATAGGATTTGCTGCCGTGCAGGCGGCTGTGGCTTGAGAGCAGACCGAATGCGCACCAGCGTTTGTAGATATGCGCCGGTGCGGTATTTTCGAAACCGCCGATGTCGTGGCTCCAGAATCCGAAGCCGGACAGACCGATGGATAATCCGCCGCGCAGGCTTTCAGCCATGGATTCATAGGTCGCGTAACAGTCTCCGCCCCAGTGAACCGGGAATTGCTGGGCGCCCACCGAAGCGGAACGGGCGAACAGCACCGCTTCGTCTGCGCCGAGTTTATCCTGCAAGGTTTCGTACACCAGTTTGTTGTACACGAACGCGTAATGGTTGTGCATTTTCTGCGGATCGCTGCCATCGTGCCAGACCACGTCGGTCGGGATGCGTTCGCCAAAGTCGGTTTTAAAGCAATCCACGCCCATATCAACCAGGCGTTTCAGGTGACCGGCATACCAGTCGCACGCCTCTGGATTGGTGAAATCGACAATCCCCATGCCTGCCTGCCATTTGTCCCACTGCCAGACACGGCCGTCAGGGCGTTTCAGCAGATAGCCTTTCTCTTTGCCTTCGTGGAACAGCGGCGATTTCTGGCCGATGTACGGGTTTATCCATACGCAGATTTTCAGGCCGCGCGCTTTCAGACGTTGCAACATGCCCTGAGGATCCGGGAAGGTCTGTGGATCCCATTCAAAATCGCACCACTGGAAAGCTTTCATCCAGAAGCAGTCGAAGTGGAAGACGTGTAAGGGCAGCTCGCGTTCAGCCATGCCGTCAATAAAGCTGTTAACCGTCGCTTCATCATAATTGGTGGTGAACGAGGTGGTCAGCCACAGGCCAAACGACCAGGCAGGCGGCAGCGCAGGGCGGCCGGTCAGACGCGTATAGCGGTCGAGCACTTTTTTCGGCGTCGGACCATCAATGACGAAATACTCAAGATATTCGCCTTCCACGCTGAACTGCACTTTAGAGACTTTTTCGGAGCCGACTTCAAAAGACACACATTCAGGATGATTCACCAGCACGCCGTAGCCGCGGTTGGTCAGGTAGAACGGAATGTTTTTGTAAGACTGTTCGGTGCTGGTGCCGCCATCGCGGTTCCAGGTTTCCACGGTCTGGCCGTTTTTGACCAGCGCGGTGAAGCGTTCGCCCAGTCCGTAAACGGTTTCGCCGACGCCCAGATCCAGGCGTTCCATCATGAAGGTTTTCTGCGTTTTGGCGTCCTGAACATAACCGTTCGATTTCGCGACGCTGCCGGTGATCCGGCGGCCATTGCGCAGGAAATCCAGCGTCCAGTTATTGCCTTTGGTGACGCGAACACTCAGGTCGCCGCTGTGCAAGGCGGCGAATTCGTCATTGTCCTCAAAGCGCAGTTCGGGGGTATCGTTTTGCATTAACGGGTAATGCGGGCCTTTATCCGTTTCGCCATCAAAATGGGTAATGCGCACACCAATCACGCCGGTCTGCGGCGAGAAGAAACGCAGGGTGAACAGCGGAGAATCCAGCTGGCTGGCGCGTTCCGACGCATCTTTCGGTGCGGCGTAAACCACCATGTCGTTGCCTGAGCGCTGTACTTCAAACACCTGTAGCGGGTGTGTGAGTGTGAGACCGTCCTGGATCAACCAGTTACCGTCACTAATTTTCAAAATAAAACCCTCCTTTTAAATGTGATCCCATTCATTTCATAAATTCTTGCTGATTGCGGCGGATGCCTTGTGAGACTTCATCCAGAATGCGGCGCAGCAGCGGGGTGCGCAGAATGTAATAACGTTTGCAGATGATGGCGCTCAGCAGGTAGCAGACCGCAGGAACCACGGTGAACAGCGCGATGATGCTGGTCATGGTGGCGGCATTCTGTGTCGCTGCACCGGACTGATAACCTGCACCGGCCAGCATCCAGCCAATCATGGCGCCTGCCAGGGCCAGACCGAGTTTCAGGACGAACAGGGTGCCCGCGAAGCTGATACCGGTCAGACGTTTACCGTCATTCCATTCGCCGTAATCCACGGTGTCGGACATCATGACCCACTGGATTGGCGTCACTAACTGATGCAGAACGCCGATAACGAAGATGAAGATAAACATCAGTACACTGCCGTTCACCGGCAGGAAGAACATGCCGATGCTGAGTACGGCGAGAATGGCGTTGGTCCACCAGAACACGCTGACTTTGCATTTCCAGTCGGTCAGCGGTTTTGCCAGCGCACTGCCGAACAGGTTGCCGACGGAATAAACCCCCAGGAACCAGGCGAACAGCACCGGATTGCCGAGAATATAGGTGACGTAATACATCATGGCACCGCCGCGCACGGCGACCGCCATGATGTTGAGGATGGTCAGCAGGCCGACGATGCGCCACTGGTCGTTGTGCCAGATGTCACGCAAATCTTCGCGCATGGTGCCGGTCGGTTTGCCCGGATCGATACGTTCTTTGGTGGTGGCAAAGCAAATCGCCAGCATCACGGCGGCGACAATCGCCAGTACCGCAATCCCGCCCTGATAGCCGAGGGCTTTATCTTCACCTCCGATGAAGTTCACCAGCGGCATCATCAGCACGGTACTTAACATGCCGCCCGCCGTGGCCAGCACGAAGCGGTAGGATTGCAGGGAAATACGTTGCGTCGGGTTCGAGGTGATCACGCCACCGAGGGCGCAGTACGGGATGTTCACCACGGTGTACATCAGCGTCAGCAGCGTATAAGTGATGGCGGCATAAATCATTTTGCCGGTCATGCTCAGCTCTGGCGTGGTGTAAGTGAAGACGCAGACGATCCCGAAAGGAATGGCGCCAAACAGCACGTAAGGGCGGAATTTACCCCAGCGGGTGCGGGTACGGTCAGCCAGTAATCCCATGCATGGGTCAGAGATCGCGTCCAGTGCGCGGGCCAGCAGGAACATCGTACCGACATAACCTGCGGGGATGCCGAAAATATCGGTATAGAAAAACATCATGTAGAGCATGACGTTGTCGAAAATGATATGGCTGGCGGCATCGCCTAATCCATAACCAATCTTTTCCTTCACCGAAAGGATTTCTGTACTCATTGCTTCAATGTCCATATGAAAAGGGAGAGTACAGGTTTTAACGGTTGGCGGGGACGGCGGCTATTGAGATTTTTACTTCTGAAATTATGTTTCTTTATTTCTGTGATCACAGGGGGCAAACGGGGGAAAGTTGAGCGGAGAAGCGCGGGGGAAGTGCTGAAAAAACCTCCCGTTTCCGGGAGGTCGCAGACGATTACTTTTTGTATTTGGCTTCCAGCGTCGCAAACCACGGCGCGGTGAAATCTTCGGATTTACCCCAGCCCGGGATAATTTTGCTCAGACCGGTCACGTTAATGCCATCCGGCTGGCTCAGCAGCAGGGATTGCGGGATGGTTTGTGCCGGGAATTCATAAGTGGCAGGCGTTTTCTCACCGGCAATTTTCAGCGCCACAATACGCAGGTTAACGGCACCGATCAGCTGGGTATCCACGGCGGCGGTCATCTGCCACGGGCTGCCTTTTTCGCGCATCAGTTGCAGATCCTGATTCGACACGTCGATGCTGTAGAGTTTGATCTCGGTACGGCCATTCTCTTTCAGCGCCTTGTACGCGCCCTGACTGAACGCATCCCACGCGCCCCAGATGGCATCAATCTGACCTTTCGGGTATTTCGCCAGGATCGCGCCCACTTTGTTGGCGGTATCACCCTGCACATCAGACGAGACTGCGCCGATGGATTCCAGCTGATGAATGCCCGGGTTCTCTTTCAGGATCGCTTCGTAGGTTTTCTGACGGCGTTCCATGGGCGGGAAACCGGCCACCCACAGTTTGACGATATTGGCTTTGCCGTTGAAATCTTTCACTAACTGACCGACAGAGGCTTTCGCCAGCGAGGCGTCGTCCTGACGGGTCACGGTGACGCCCGGAATGTTTTCCGGCACTTCGGTATCGAACGCGGAAACGGCGATACCGGCAGCGGCGATACGTTTTACCAGCGCTTCGGAATACGGCCCACGGCCCTGAGAAAGGATAATGCCGTCATATTTCTGGCTGATGGCCTGATTGACGAAATCCTGAAATTTGGCGTCGTCGCCATTACTCAGGAAGGTATCGACTTTAAAACCCAGTGCGCGGCCTTGTTTGATAGCACCGGCCAGAAACTGGGTGGTGTTGTCGTCAGAACCCAGATTACGCACCACGGCGATACGCACCGGGCCGCTGTGCTGGGCAATGGCCGCCGGAACAGGCGCTGGCGTTTCACCGGCAGCGAATGCCGGTACGGCAGAAAACAGGCTTAAAGCCAGCAGGGATGCGGATATTTTTTTCATTATGAAACTGCTCCGTCGGACGCGATGTTTTTTCTGGTGTTTTTTTGTAAATCGGGGAAAGCAATACACCTTACCCGATTGAGGATGTACAGAAGTCTGTCTGTCCAGACGTCTATTCTGTTGGGGCAGTTTACCGGTATGTTAAGAAAGAGGGAATGGCTTGTTGTTATTATATTTCGCCGCGCTGTTATTCCTGTTAGTTATAGTGAACGCGCAAGGGACGAGCAAAATCAGGGGCATGGCCTAAACTTTAACTTCACCGTGATCCTTCTTTTCTCAATACACCTCCGGGAGAAGCCCTATGCCATTTCCTTTCCGCGTCCCCTTGTTGCCGGTGTTTGCGCTGGCATTGTTTAGCGGTCATGCCACGGCCGCCGCTCCGCAAGCCCCTGAGTCGCCGCCTTCTGCCGCCACCGACGTTACCGAACTGGCGAAAGGGCTGGCGCATCCATGGTCACTGGCTTTTCTGCCTGATAATCAGGGCGCGCTGATCACCGAGCGCAGCGGGCAGTTACGGTTGTGGACGCAGGACAACGGATTATCCGCACCGCTGAAAGGGGTGCCACGGGTGTGGGTCGCCGGGCAGGCGGGTTTATGGGATGTGCGTTTGTCGCCAGATTTCGCCCGTAACCGGCGGGTATATCTGACCTACGCGCAACCGGGAGAAGTGGGTGAACCCCACGCGGCGCTGGGCTATGGCACATTGTCTGCCGACAATAAATCCCTGACCGGTTTTAAAGCCATTTTCGTGCAGCAACCGGCGTTGCAGAGCGGCATCAATCTGGGCGGACGCATCGCCTTTGATCAGAAGGGCAACATTTTCCTGTCCACCGGCGATAACAACCAGCGCATCAGGGCGCAGCATCTCAATCAGTTGCAGGGCAAAATCCTGCGCCTGACCCCTGAAGGTGGCGTGCCGCAAGACAATCCGTTCGTGAATGATCAAAGGGCGAAACCGGAGATCTGGACCTACGGCAACCGTAACGCGCAGGGGCTGGCGATCAATCCGTGGAGCGGCGCGCTGTGGGAAACGGAGCACGGCCCGCGCGGGGGCGATGAAGTGAACCTGCCAAAAGCCGGTAAAAACTACGGCTGGCCGCTGGCGACTTTTGGTATCAACTATTCCGGCCAGCCGATCCCGGAAGCCAAAGGCACGACGCTGGCCGGGGCGGAAGATCCGATTTATTACTGGAAAGTATCGCCCGCGCTGAGCGGCATGGCGTTCTATCACGCGCAGACTTTCCCGCAATGGAAAAACTCGCTGTTTGTCGGGGCACTGGCGGGAAAATCACTGATCCGTCTGACACTGGACGGCGAAAAAGTCACTCATGAGGAACGGCTGCTCAGTGAACGGAACGAGCGTATCCGCGAGGTGCAGGTGGGCGCTGACGGCTTTGTATATGTGCTGACGGATGAAAGTGACGGCAAACTGCTGAAAGTGGCACCCAAGGATTAACCCTGAAAAAGGCGGGCTGCCATCGCCCGCCTCAGAGAGCACCTCAGCGCTGGGTTCGTTGTGCCTTGAACAGCGCCCAGACACTGAGCAATCCGACCATCATCAGGTAGTAGCCCGGTGCCAGACTGCTGCCGGTGGCGGAAATCAGCAATGTACAAATGAACGGGGCAAAACCACCAAATACCGTCACGGCGACGTTATAGCTGATCGCCATACCGCTGGCGCGGGTGGTGATCGGGAACAGATCCGCCATCATCGACGGCACGGTGGAGAAATACACCGATTTCAGCAGGGCCAGCCAGCTGATCAACAACAGCAACGACATCGCCGACGTGTGTTGCAGCATCAGCCAGAAGGCCGGATACACCGTCAGCAACAGCAGGATCAGTGACCCCCACATCAGCGGCAGGCGACCAATTTTCTCTGCCCACAGCCCCATAATTGGCGTCACCACGGTCAGGATAATCCCGGCTGCCAGCGTGGCGCTGAACCCTGCGGACGCAGGCAGATGCAGCGTTTTGGTGGCATACGTCGGCACGTAGTTCAGCATGTAGTTAATTGCGGTAGAGACCACCATCAGGCCGATCGCCGTAAAGAACAGACCTTTTTGCGCCCGCACGATTTCCTTCAGCGGTGACGCGGTTTTCTCGGCCTTGCTGAAACTTTCCGATTCTTTGATATGGCGGCGGATATACAAACCGACAGGACCAATCAGCAACCCGAAGATAAACGGAATACGCCATCCCCAGTCCTGCAACTGTGTTTCACTCAGAATCGCCGACAACCCCAGACCGAATGCCGAGGCCAGCAATGTGCTTGCGCCCTGCGTCGCGAACTGCCAGCTGGCGATAAATGCCTTGCGCTCCGGGAAGTGTTCCACCAGAAAGGCCGTCGAGCTGCCGAATTCACCGCCCGCCGAAAAGCCCTGGATCAGACGTGCGGCGAGGATCAGCAGCGGCGCAGCCATCCCGATGGTGCCGTAGGCTGGCGTGATCACGATGATCAGTCCGCCCACCATCATCAGGCTGATGGAGAGCAGCAATGAGGCTTTGCGGCCATGTTTATCCGCATACGCACCCAGCACAATGGCACCGAGCGGACGGATAAGGAACGACACGCCGAAACTGCCGAATGTCAGTAACAGGGAAACTGTCGGGTCGGAAGTCGGGAAATACGCATGGGCAATGTAGCTGGCGAAAAAGCCATAAATCGCGATATCAAACCACTCCAGCGCGTTACCGATACAGGTCGCGAACAGGGTCTTCAGCAGATGTGGCTTTTCGGTCACCGCACCTGCGCTGCCTGAAGATGCCGTTAACTGGCTCATTGGTCACCTCCGGCGTGTGCGGCATGTTGCGCGAGCAGGGTGGCACCCCGTTCGCCGAGATCCCAGAGCAGATGGGTCATGATCGCCAGCCCTTCGCGGGCGACGGAAATCAGCATATGTTCGTTGACACCGTGCTGGCCGCAGGCCGGATAGGAATGCGGCACCCACAGCGTCGGCAGGCCGAGAATGTCGGCAAAGACGTCATTAGGCAGCGACCCGCCGAGGTTCGGTAACAAGGCCGGTTTCTTGCCGGTGGTGTGCTGCATGATGTCCAGCGCCCAGCCGACCAGCGGGTCGGTCGGATCAAAACGGGTGGCCGGTGAGCCGCGCATAAATTCCACCTCTACCTGCGGGAAACCCTGCGCATCGAGGTGCGCGCGGACATGTTCTGCCAGATGCTGCCAGTCAGTGCCCACCACAAAACGCAGCTGACATACCGCCGTGGCACTGCCGGGAATGGCATTCATCGGGCGCTGAGGGTTGCCGGTCAGGAAGGAGAGCACCTCCAGCGTATTCCATGCGTACAGCCGTTCAGTGGGCGTCAGACCGGCTTCGCCCCAGTGCGGATCAATTTGCGGATCGCTTTCGCCCCCGCCAACCTCGACATCACTGAGGATCTCGCGGATGGCGTCGCTGACCGCAGGCGGTTTCAGCGCCGCCACCTGCAACTGACCGTGCTGATCCACCAGACAGGCCAGCGCATTGGCAAGCTGGGTGCCCGGATTGGTCAGCAGACCGCCCCAGTTACCGGAGTGGTAGGCGTTGTCGCGCGCGTTAATTGTCAGACGGAAATTCACCGCGCCGCGTGAACCGAGGAACAGCGTCGGGCGCACGGCGCTCAGGCGCGGGCCGTCGGAGGCGAGGAAAATATCGGCGCTGAGCTGGTCGCGGTAATCGCGGCACAGTTCAGCCAGCCCCGGAGAACTGATCTCTTCGCCCATCTCGAACAGCAGTTTGCAGTTGAAGCCCAGACGCCCGCCGCGCGCGTTGAAGATCTGTTCCAGCGCCGCGATATTGATGCTGTGCTGGCCCTTGTTGTCGGCGCTGCCGCGTCCGTACCAGCGGTCGCCTTCCTCTTTCAGCACCCAGGGAGACAAATCGCTGCGCCAGTTTTCGTCGTCACCGAACACGACGTCGCCGTGACCGTAACTCAGCACGGTGGGCAATGCGCTGTCTTCAATGCGCGTGGCAATCAGAAAAGGACGGTTGGCGGCATGTGGATTTTCCACGCTGAGCAGGCTGAAACCCATCGCTGAAAGTGCCGGTTTGATCTCTTCATCAAGATAACGCGCCAGTTCTGCATCGCGCTGATTGCTCTGGCTTTCGGTGGCGATTGCCACCCTGCGTGCCAGAATTCGCTGGTATTCACCCTGATCGAACCAGGCTAATGCCTGTTTTACGATATTTTCCGCTGTCATGAGGAACCTGCTTTTCAATGTTTTGAGGATTTATTGTTGGTTTTTTTAGCAGTTTCACTCTACGTCCCGTGTCAGCGTTGCCACAATAATAATAATTGCAAGTCAGCGTTGCTTTTATTGTAATGCTTGTCTGCACAATGATGAGGCAATACGGTCATGCAAAGTACCGAGATTCGTTATTTTCTGGCGGTGGCAAATACCGGCTCGCTGAGTGCCGCCAGTAAACAGTTGTTTGTGGCGGTATCTGCCATCAGTCGCCAGATCCAGAGGCTGGAAGAACGCATTGGCGCGCCGCTGTTTGAGCGTCACGCACGCGGCATGGTGCTGAACGACGCCGGGCAAATTCTGGAAAACCATGTGCGGAAAAGCATGATGGACATGGAACACGCCATCGCAGAAATTCAGGGGTTAAACGCAGTGCGCCGCACGGTGATCCGCATGGCGTGCACCGACGGGTTGGCGTTTGATCTGCTGCCGCAGATGTTTTCGCAGTTCCGGCTGATCAACCCCGGCGTGATGTTTTATCTCAATGTCGGCACGGCGGCGGAGGTGTCGGAGATGATCCATAACGGCGAGGTGGATCTGGCCTTGCAGTTCAGTCTGGTGGCGGAGCGCGGCGTGGACATCATGGCGTCTTTCCCCGCGCCGGTACGCATGGTGATGCGGCCGGATCATCCGCTGGCTGACGCGGATGTTCAGCTGACGGATTTGCATCCGTATCCGCTGGCGATGAACGAGCAGGGCAGCACCATCCGCCAGTTGTTTGATTTGTCCTGCCGGATGAGCGGGATCTTTCTTGAACCGGCGGTCAGCTGTAACCGTTTTTCGACACTGTACGATTTTATGGTACAGACGCCGGGGGCGATTGCGGCATGCAGTCATTTTTCGATTATGTACAAAGCGCGGCGCGATAACCTGCGGGTGAAACCGGTGAACATCGAACAGCTGAGTCAGCGCACGTTGCAGTTGCAGTCACCGGCAGGGAAGCGGCGGTCGGCCTCGCTGAGTCAGTTTATCGAGTTTATCCGTGATGAACTGACCCGCGAAAACGACGCTTTTATTCGTGATTTTGCGCTGCAACCGTCAGCAGGCGGTTTTTTGTAGCCGGGGATAGCGCGACCAGTGCTGGCTGTTCCAGCCCTGTGCGGCAGCGATTTTTTGCAGCGGTTCGCTGGCATTGATGACCGTTGCCACATCGGCAAATTCCAGCAGGGGCTGATCGTAAAGGGTGTGGCTGTAGGCGAAAATCTGCTGATAAGTTTGTGGCCTGCGGGCGTCCAGCCACACTTTCAGCCGGTCGACGCGCCCCTGATGAAAGGTGAGTCTGCCTTCCACCGTACCGCTGAAACGCTGATTGAGGATGCCGGTTTGCAACCCCAGACCGGCGTCTGCGCCCAGCCTTCTGGCCACCGGTATCACCAGATGTTCGCCGGAATCCGACATAATCAGGATCTCGTCGCCGCGTGCGCGATGCCATTCCAGCTTTTCGCGCGCCTGCGGGTAGACTCGCGGCAGGATATCCCGGTGGATAAACCGCTGAACCCAGTTCGCCACCGTCGCGCAGCTCATGCCACTCATCGGCAATAAAGTCTGAGAAAGATACTGACTGTAACGGGCGGCATAGTGCGGGCAAAACACGCCGCTGGCGGGCGCATTGTGCTGATGAACGGCATGAAGACGATAATGGCTGAGTTCTTCGCGGGAGGCGTAACCTTGCGAAATCAGCCAGTGCAGCCACAGGTTATGGCTGTCGTCACAAATCAGCGTGTGGTCGAGTTCAAATATTGCGAGATCCATGGCGCGGATTCCCTCATCTGAAAGTCTTCATTCAGCGTAGCGCAATTTTTGAGTTCGGGTGTTTTATGTACAATCTTGTCACGCGATCTTCATCAGGCGTGAAAGCGGGTCCACAGCGTGATCAGCAGCCAGGCGGCCAGCGACCAGCAGACCACGGCACAAAACAAGGCATAAGGCAGTTTCATCGAACCGATGAAAAAATACAGCGAAATCAGGTACACCATATAAGGGATCACTGCCCACAATCCGAAAATGATGGTGGTGCGCAGAGCCTCAATATTTCGCTCGGTGCCGACAATATAATGGGCAATCAGGGCAAACGTCGGGAACAACGGCACCAGCCCGGCGATGTAATAATTGCGGGTTTTCGACAGGATGCCGATCAGAATAACCACCAGTGCGCCAATCAGCGCTTTTATCACCAGACCTGTCATGGATGCCCCTGAAAGCGATTCTCCCACGCAGACCTCACGCGGAGATTAACCCCTTTATTGTTATAGATATTTTATATGTATTTGCAGACTAAACTGCCGCACATCAATGGAAGGGTCAAGTGCTGACTGCTTATTTTCCCGCCAGTGAGATGTGCGCAAGCAGCGGAAATCTCTACTATTCTTTAGATCTTTACACTATTTAGGTTTATTCCCGAGCCGGAAAGCAGTAGGTTTTACACCTGACAGAGTTGCACAATCTGATTGAAAGATAAGATAAATTTCAGTTACCCGGACAAAAGCGCTGATACCTATGACTATTTCTTCCCAATTCAAACGGACTTTCATTTACGCGCTGGGCGGTGGAGTTTTGCTGCTGGCGCTTCCTGCCGCTCAGGCGGATAACGGCCCCGTCGCCCCACAGATTAATGCCAAATCCTGGGTATTGATGGATTACAACAGCGGTAAGATCCTGACGGAATCGAACCCTGACGCGCGTCTCGACCCGGCCAGCCTGAGTAAAATCATGGTCAGCTATGTGGTCGGGCAGGCGATCAAATCCGGCAAAATCAAATCCGACGATCTGGTTTCCGTCGGTAACGATGCCTGGGCCACCGGCAATCCGGTGCTGCGCGGCTCCTCGCTGATGTTCCTCAAGCCGGGCGACCGTGTGCCGGTGTCTGAGCTGAATAAAGGTATCGTGATCCAGTCAGGTAACGACGCCAGTATCGCACTGGCGGATTACGTGGCAGGCAGTCAGGATTCTTTCGTTAACCTGATGAACCGCTATGCCGAACAACTGAAACTGCAAAATACCCATTTCAAAACCGTTCACGGGCTGGATGCGGACGGTCAGTACACCTCGGCAACCGACATGGCGTTGCTGTCGCAGGCGCTGATCCGCGATACGCCGGATGAATATGCGCTGCATAAAGAGAAAGAATTTACCTTCAACCACATCAAACAGATTAACCGCAACCGCCTGTTATGGAGTTCAAACCTGAATGTCGACGGCATCAAAACCGGCTACACCTCCGGCGCGGGCTACAATTTGGTGTCGTCGGCCAGTGATCCCAACGGTATGCGTCTGATCGCCGTGGTGATGGGCGCGCCGAGCGACCGTATCCGTTTCAGTGAAAGTGAAAGCCTGCTGACCTGGGGATTCCGTTTTTATGAAACCCTGACACCGATTAAAGCCGGTGATGCCTTCACCAGCCAGCGCGTGTGGTTTGGCGATGAGAAAAAGGTGCCGCTGGGCGTGGCAGAAAATGCCTCGCTGACCATGCCGAAAGGTCAGCTGAAAAACCTCAAAGCCAGCTTCAACCTGACCACACCACAGCTGGAAGCACCGCTGGCGAAAAATCAGGTGGTGGGCACGGTGGATTTCAGCCTGGATGGCAAAGTGATTGAGCAGCGTCCGCTGGTGGCCTTGCAGGAAGTGAAAGAAACCGGCTTTATCGGCCGCATCTGGGACTTCGTGATGATGAAAATCAGCAGCTTGTGGACCAGTGTTTTTGGCAAATAAGGCAGGCTGATAAACAAAAACGAGGCTCAGGTGGCCTCGTTTTTTATGCGTTCATTCGGAGAAATTCAGAGCGTAATCAGTTACGCACCCAGCCCTTCTTAATCGGGAAGGCAAATCCGAAGCGGTAAACCTTACACATCAGCGCGTTAATCGGCTCGCCAAACAGGTTCCATACCAGCTGCGCGAACAGGCATCCCAACATTCCTACCAGGAATCCTCCCAGCATATCCAGCGGCCAGTGAACGCCAAGGTAAACGCGCGACCAGGCGATCGACAGGGCGGTCACCATCAGTAATGCGCCCGACCAGGCGCGGTGCCAGAACATAAAGGCCAGTGCAAAGGTGAAGCTGACGGTACCGTGATCGCTCGGGAAGGAATCATCCGGCGAATGGTGCAGGAAGTTATAGCCAAAGCCTTCGACAAAAGGACGGGCATGCGGGAACAGGGCGGAGATGGCTTTTGCGGTAGACATGGCGAAAAGCAGGGCGATGGCGGTCTTGCTGATCATTTCGCGTTGCTGACCGATACGTTCCTGATGACCCCACAGCCAGAGGCCGATAATCAGCAGCGGAACAATCATGATCAGATCATTCGCCAGAAAAGTGGCCAGTTGGATCAGCGCCTTCGGCGACGCCGGTGTGGCGTTAATCCATAGAAACACTAAATGATTCAGTTGCTCCATTAAACATACCCTCATATGTACAGGCCAAATTAGCCTTCAAAAATTTCCGATAACCTGCTGACATCGCGCAGAAAAATAAGTTCTACGTTAGTTTGTGCTATCTGCAAGGTAAAGGGGGGATCGTCTGAATATCCGTGATTCATTGAATAACGGTATAGTTTCACGATGAAAATGAGTCTAAAGATCAGAACTTAAGGAAGCCTTAAGCAGACGGCCTGAAGAGGGATGCCGGGTGCCCTGAGGAGCCTGTATACTGTAACGAGTGATGTCACAGAAGGGGGCAGAATGGCGATTCGCGATGCGGTCATGGCGGATTCCGGCGTGTCACAGCGCCTGGGAAAAGAGACCTGTCGCCATTATTTTGGTAGTTTGTGGCAAAACGAATGACCGGCGATCGGTTTTTATCAACGTCAGGGGATGCATCAGGCCGCCGGGACAGCCTGTGTTACCGTGACGCAAACCACCAATTTGTGGATCATGAAAAAGGATATCAATGATTAAAATACGTCTGGGCGGTCTGTTTATCACACTGGAAGCCGGGGAAGATATCCCCTACGCGCCGGAATTTTGTGAACATTACACCTACCTTTTTCATCCGGTGGACGGCGGCTATGAAATCCTGCGCTACGATGCTTATTCCGGCTGGCATAAACGTCCCGATCAGTTATTTGAAGACGGTCATCAGGCGTTCGTGTTTGCCTATCAGTCTTATGAAAAAGAGTGGAATCAGACCGACGGCCGTTTAGGCGGGAAAGATCAGCGCCTTGAGCGAATTATGTAAATAACCTTTCTGACATGATGAAAATATAAACGACCACCTGCGGGTGGTTTTTTTTATTTTCAGGGATAATACTGGAATAATCTGAAGGCATTATACTTAACTTTACATTTAATAGCATTTTCCTGACGGTAAAGAGTATTGTGGATATAATTATTCTGTCAGATAAGTTCTGTTCATAACATATTGTTGTGCAGATGTGATGGCGATTTTCCGTGATGATATTTCCCTCTATGATCATGATTAATAGCGTTATATTTCATTTTTTCAGCCTCTGACATCCTCCCGTCGCAGCAACTGTTTAACCAAGCATGTTAATGTTTGTGGCGGCCCTCGTTATTATTCTAAATGCTTCCTAAACGAAAATTATTTCAAATGTTTTCCGGTTGCAACGGAATTTATCCTCGTTTAATTTGACGCTCATCTGCTCCGGGTCTGATGAAGAAATATAACTTCACGGTGGAGAGAAAATAATTTTGTCGCATGACGGCATCGATAGTTTATAAATAATCAAGGATATTGATAATGAAATTACGCGTACTTTCTCTGGTGGTTCCGGCACTCATGATGGCAGGCACTGCGGGCGCTGCTGAAATTTATAACAAAGACGGCAACAAGCTGGATCTGTTCGGTAAAATCGACGGCCTGCATTATTTCTCCAAGGATAACGGCACGGACGGCGATCAGTCTTATATGCGTTTCGGTCTGCGCGGTGAAACCCAAATCAACAGCGAACTGACCGGTTACGGCCAGTGGGAATATCAGGCTTCGCTGAACCAGGCTGAAAGCGATGATGCGAACAACTTCACCCGTATCGGTTTTGCCGGTCTGAAATTCGGCGACTGGGGTTCACTGGATTATGGCCGTAACTACGGCGTGATGTACGACGTCGCGGCATGGACCGACGTGCTGCCGGAATTCGGCGGCGACACTTATGGCGCGGACAACTTCCTGTTCCAGCGTGCTAACGGTGTGCTGACTTACCGTAACCAGAACTTCTTCGGTCTGGTGGATGGCCTGAACGTTGCCGTGCAGTATCAGGGCAAAAACGGCAGCGCGACCGAATCCAACAACGGGCGTGACGTGCTGGCGCAGAATGGCGACGGTTACGGCATGGCGCTGACCTATGATCTGGGCGACGGCTTCAGCGCCGGTGCCGCGATGATGGCTTCAGACCGTACGAATGAACAAAATGGCCGCAACAACCCGGCGATTCTGGGTGACGGCGACAAAGCCACCGCCTACAGCGGCGGTCTGAAATACGACGCGAACAATGTCTATCTGGCTGCCATGTATACGCAAAGCTACAATGCCAACCGTTTCGGCAAGGCAGGCAGCACCGCGTACGGCTACGCGGATAAAGCTCAAAACTATGAACTGGTTGCACAGTACCAGTTCGATTTCGGCCTGCGTCCTTCCGTTGCCTATGTGCAGTCAAAAGGTAAAGACATTCAGGGCTACGGCAACCAGAATCTGACCAAATATGTTGATGTCGGCGCGTCTTATTTCTTCAACAAGAACATGCTGACTTACGTCGATTACAAAATTAATCTGATGGATGACAGCCGCTTCACCCGCAACTCCGGTATTAACACTGATAACGTGATTGCTACCGGTCTGGTTTATCAGTTCTGATAATCCGGCAATGCCCTGAACCCTCAGGGCATCTGCGTCTGCTGTGTCTGATTCTCCCGTCGCAAGGCGGGGGATGACCTTTCTCACAGAATCTCATCGGTCGCTTTCCCCCTCATCTCCGCTCAGGCATCATGGCGTATACGTATCATTCGCATCTGACGCACGGAGCCGCCATGACCGATTACGCCACACCCAATCTTCCTTCCCGTAATTTCGAAGAAACCCAATATTTTTATAGCAGTTTTGGTTTCTCCACCACCTATGTCGATGACGGCTGGCTGATCATGACCCGTGGCACGATTACGCTGGAATTCTTCCTGCATACCGATCTGGATCCGCTCACCAGCTGGTTCAGCTGCTGTCTGCGTGTTGATAATGCCGATGAATTTTTCGATGCGTTTATTGCCGCCGGAATAGGGCAGGATAAGAAATCTCATCCGTGCATTCATCTGCCAAAAATGCAGCCTTTCGGATTGAGAATGGGCGCAATGATCGATATCGACGGCACGCTGGTGCGGGTGATTGAGAATGAGAAATAGGTCAGTCGGGGGGAGTTTCAAAAGCAGAAAAGAAAAAACCCGGCAATCTTGAACCTAACGAGGCGGGATTGACGGGCTCTCCAAATTTGGGGACTTCAAAGAAAAGCAGTGGCACTAATTAAGACTCTGGCTAACTTTAAAAGTTCGCGCGATGTGGCAAAAAATTAAAAAAATTATTGATTTTTTTTTGCCACATTACAGTTCAATGAGTTACGTCATGCGCCGGGCCAGATGATGACGATCAGCGTACCGGCGAGCGTCAGCAATACGTTAGCAATCGCGTAGGTTCCTGCATAACCGAGTGCCGGAATGTTACTGCGCGCGGTGTCACTGATGATTTCCATCGCCGGAGCACAGGTTCGTGCGCCCATGATCGCGCCGAACAATAATGCGCGGTTCATGCGCAGCACGTAGGCACCGAAGATAAAGCAAATTACCACCGGCACCAGGCTGACAATCAGACCGGAAACCAGCATCTGGCCGCCGACCGCGCCAAGCCCGTTATTGATGCCGGCGCCAGCACTCAGACCGACACCGGCCATAAACACCATCAGACCGAACTCTTTCACCATGTTCAGCGCGCCCTGCGGGATATAACCGAAAGTAGGGTGGTTGGCCCGCAGGAAGCCGAGCATGATACCGGCGAACAGCAGACCCGCCGCGTTACCGATGCCAAAGCTGAAGTTTTTAAACTGGAAGGTGATAAGCCCAATCATCAGGCCGACAATAAAGAAGGCGCAGAAGGCCAGCAAATCGGTGAGCTGACTGTGAACCGAAATAAACCCGATGCGCTCTGCCACGCTTTTCACGCGTTTGGCGTCCCCGCTGACCTGCAACACATCCCCTTTATTGAGGACGATGCTGTCGTCGATCGGCATTTCAATCTGGCTGCGGATCACGCGGTTAAGGAAACAACCCTGATCGGTCAGGTTCAGCTGACTCAGACGTTTGCCGACCGCATGGTTATTCTTGACCACCACTTCTTCGGTCACGATCCGCATGTCCAGCAGGTCGCGGTCAAAAACTTCCTTACCGTTTCTGAAACTCGGGTCGAGACGCGAATGCGCGTCCGGATAACCGACCAGCGAGATTTCGTCACCGACCTGCAAGACTGCGTCACCGTCCGGCGTCGCCAGAATGCCGTTACGGCGGATACGTTCGATGTAACAACCGGTCTGGCGGTAAATGCCCAGTTCGCGCAGGTTTTTGCCGTCGGCCCATGCCACCAGTTCCTGTCCGACGCGGTAGGCGCGGATCACCGGCAGATAGACTTTGCGTTTGCTGTCGGTATCCAGACCCCGTTCGCGGGCGATTTGCTGGGCGCTGGTCGGTAAATCCTGATGTTGCAGCTTCGGCAGATAGCGTGCGCCGAAAATCAGGCTGACCAGACCGATAAGATAGGTCAGGGCGTAGCCCAGACTCAGGTTGTCCAGTTCAGGGCCGAGCAGCTTATTGCCGCCCATGGTGTTACGCAGCGTGTCTCCGGCACCGACCAGAACCGGCGTCGAGGTCATCGAACCCGCGAGCATACCGGCGGTAAGACCGATATCCCAGCCGAACACTTTGCCCAATCCGAGCGCCAGCAACATGGCGCTGCCGACCATAACCAGTGCCAGCATGAAGTAATTTTTGCCGTCCCGGAAGAAAATGGAAAAAAAGTTGGGTCCGGCTTCGACGCCGACACAAAAAATAAACAGCATAAAGCCGAGGTTGAGCGCTTCCGTATTAATACTGAAATGCTGCTGACCCAGCAGAAGGGAAACCACTAATACGCCAATAGAATTTCCGAGCTGGACGGAACCCAGGCGAATTTTCCCCAGGCATAAACCCAGTGCCAAAACCACAAATAATAACAGGATGTAATTCCCGTTTAACAAACTAGCGACGTTTATATTCACAAGGATAACTTATTGTTTACCAACAAATTCTTGATATAGGAGAATGTAAAGGATAAATTCAGAACCGGAATATTCCTACTCTTGCTGACACTTTCTGTCACTGAATCAGGTGGAGTGGAAAAGCGGGTTTCGGGCGTCATTTTAGTCACAGAACGCCGGTTCAGCCAGAGAAAACCCCGTATAAATCTTCTGAAAGCTTTTTTTGTGTTTCGCGGGAGTGCGTGACACCTCAGGGAAGTGAGCCAGAAGGCTCCGACAGGTAAGAAAGAACACATTTGTGCTGCAGATAACCTGTAAATCTCGCCAACTTTAAGGAGGAAGTAAAATGGCAATTTGGCGAAAAGTGGTAGCCCCGTTAATTTGTTGCATAATATTCTTAATTATATTTCTTTTATTAAAAAACGGTTGGATTATTGTTAGAAATGTCGCGCCGGGGCCAGAATACGGCCTGTTATTATTTATGATCCCGGGGGTGATTGCGTCGCTGATTTCCCGTGATTCGGCGATATTCTCGTCTTTTGTCGGCGGGCTGGTGTCCATTCCTGTTTGTTTTTTATTGCGCATGGCGTTTTACCCGCGCGTTCGTCCGCTGGTTCAGGAGCTGGCTTATGCCACCAGCGCGATATTTTGGTGTGTTCTGGGAGCCATACTGGTGCAACTTCTGGTCATCGCTTACCGGCAGTTCAGGCAACACTGACAGATGATGAGGTCGGGGCAATAAAAAAGGCGCTCAGTGAGCGCCTTTTTGCTGTGTGTCAGTCTTTATTTTTTTGCGGATCAGTTGCTGAACAACGCCAGATGCTCTTTGGCATAGGCTTCAAAATCAGTGCAACCGCCGATGTGTTTCTGATCGAGGAAAATCTGTGGAACCGTTTCTACCGGTTTGCCCACGGTTTTTTCCAGGTCGGCTTTAGTGATGCCTTCCGCATGGATGTCGATGTAACGGAAGTTGAAATCATCACGTTCTTCAGTCAGTTTTTCAGCCAACTCTTTAGCGCGTACACAATAAGGACAGCCAGGACGCCCGAAAATTACTGCAAACATGGAGACTCCTTTGTTAATGCCAACGAGATAAATGAAAGGGGAGTGTCGTTTTTGTTATCCACATCACCTTTTTGATGTCGCTACTATGCCTGTTGCAAACCATAAAAAAAAGCAGGAATTACCTGTCAGTCCGATACCTTTGACCTATCTAAATGAACCGGCAGTCATTTTTAGCCGCCGCACATTGTTACAGCTATTGATGCCACAATCCTTGCAAACAGTGCTCACAGCATGAATGATTGGGACGACTGTTTTTATTTACCGCTACCGTTCAGGAATTTTTAAATGACGCCGACTATCGATCTTCTGCGCTCACACCGCTCCATTCGTGCCTTTACCGACCAGCCGGTATCCGATGAGCAGCGCGAAGCCATTATCGCCGCCGCTCAGGCCGCTTCCACGTCCAGCTTCCTGCAATGTTCTTCTATTATCCGGATCACCGATCCTGCGCTGCGTGAAACGCTGGTGCAGTACACCGGCGGACAAAAATATGTCGCCAGTGCCGCCGAATTTTGGGTCTTTTGCGCCGATTTCAACCGTAACTGGCAGATTAACCCGGAAGCGGAACTGGGGCTGGCGGAACAACTGCTGCTCGGCTGTGTGGATACCGCGCTGATGGCGCAAAATGCCATGACCGCCGCAGAATCGCTCGGTCTGGGCGGTGTGTTTATCGGCGGGATACGTAATCAGGTCGACGATGTGGTGAATCTGCTGAAATTGCCGAAATTTGTCATGCCGCTGTTCGGTTTTTGCATCGGCACACCGGCGCAGGATCATCAGGTTAAACCGCGTATGCCGCAGTCATTGCTGGTGCATGAAAACGCCTATCAACCGGTCGATAAAGCGGTGCTGGCGGACTATGACGAACAATTAAGTCAGTATTATCTTCAGCGCGACAGCAATGCCCGTCGCGATACCTGGAGTGATCTGATCATGCGTACACTGAAAAAGGAACAGCGTCCGTTTATGCTGGACGCACTGCACAAGCAAGGCTGGGCAACACGCTAATCGGCGACGGAGTGTCGGATGAAAATTGCAATTCTTTCCCGTGACGGGTCTTTGTATTCGTGTAAGCGCCTGAAAGAAGCGGCGGAGTCCCGCGGCCATGAGATCGACATCATCGATCCTTTGTCCTGCTATATGAATATCAATCCCGCCGCGCCAAGCGTGCATTATCGCGGGCGGCAACTGGATAAATACCATGCCGTGATCCCGCGAATCGGCTCTGCGATTACCTTTTATGGCACCGCCGTGTTGCGCCAGTTTGAGATGCTGGGCAGTTTTCCGCTGAACGAATCGGTGGCGATCACCCGCGCGCGCGATAAATTGCGCTCAATGCAGATTCTGGCGCGCGAAGGTATTGATTTACCGATCACCGGATTTGCCAATGCCCCTGATGACACGTCCGATTTGATTGCGCTGGTCGGTGGTGCGCCGCTGGTGGTGAAACTGGTGGAAGGCACGCAGGGTATCGGCGTGGTGCTGGCGGAAACCCGTCAGGCGGCGGAAAGCGTGATTGATGCCTTTCGCGGGCTGAATGCGCATATTCTGGTGCAGGAATATATCCGCGAAGCCGAAGGGCGCGACATCCGTTGTCTGGTGGTGGGTAAAAAAGTGGTGGCGGCCATTGAACGGCAGGCCAAGCCGGGGGATTTCCGCTCCAACCTGCATCGTGGCGGCACGGCCAGTAACGTCAAAATTACCCCGGAAGAGAAAGATATTGCCATCAAAGCGGCGCTGACCCTCGGGCTGGATGTCGCAGGTGTCGATATCCTGCGCGCGCATCGCGGGCCGCTGGTGATGGAGGTCAATGCGTCGCCGGGGCTGGAAGGGATTGAAACCACCACCGGCCTCGATATCGCCGGGATGATGATCGACTATATTGAGCATAGAGCGCGGCCGGGATTTCGTCTGAAATCCGGCGGCTAAATCTTATTTCACCGCGTTAATCACCATCAATCCGCTATTGATCGTAGCGCCGGACAGTAATATTCCGTAAGCTATAACCCCTTCGTAATGCTGACGGCGTTGCGAAGGGTTTGTTTTTTTCGTTGTGTTGAACTCGTGAGGCATTTTATGGATTCGCTCATCGTCCCTGATTTGGCGCTGCTGCGGCGCTGGCTGGATCAGCTGGGCATCTCTTTTTTCGAGTGTGATTCCTGTCAGGCTCTCCATTTGCCGCATATGCAGAATTTTGATGGCATTTTTGATGCCAAACTCGATATCGTCGACAACGTGATTTTGTTCTCTGCGCTGGCCGAAGTAAAACCGACGGCGCTGATCCCGCTGGTGGCGGATTTAAGCTCGATTAACGCCAGCTCGCTGACCATCAAAGCGTTCGTGGATATTCAGGATGATAATCTGCCAAAACTAATTGTCTGCCAGTCGCTGACCATCGCCGTGGGCGTGACCGAAGAGCAGTTTGCCTTCTTCCTGCAACAGGCAGAAGAGCAGATGTCGATGATTATTCTCGAAGCACATGCCAATGACCTGCTGTTTCTCGGCGATGAAGAAGAAGGGGTTCCGGTGACGTCCGTGAACCTGCCGCTGTTGCATTAAGCCTGACCCGGCTGTTCGTTATTCCCCTCTGAAGATCCTTTCCTGCGAGCCGTGTTTATTGCGGCTCCGCTGCCTTTATTCGCTTTCGCCATAAGTTATGCTGCCTTGACGGCAGTGTTGCCAGATATTTCACTTTGTTAAAAGGCAAAATGCCAGACGGTATAGACCAAATCTGCATAATTAATCGATAAACGCCGGTTTTGTCTCAGGAGGCTGGTACGCAGGGGTTGCAGGCGCTATTCTTCTGACTCTGCATCACGCGTGATTACGTCGTAAAACCAAACGGTTAATTCGCAGGCAGCGTATGCGCCAACATTGAATGTCTATGCACATGTCGTGGAGGACAGTTGGCTTTGTGTGAAAGGTTTTGTATCAGTCTCAGTGATACAAATTCAATTTTATATTCCCTGTCTTGGAGGTAGTAACGGATGTTCACCCTGCGTAAAAAGTGGTTATCGGGTGTTGTCGCCGGCCTGGTCATGGCTGCGTCCGTCACAGCGTCTGCGGAAGAAAAAACGCTGCATATCTATAACTGGTCCGATTATATCGCGCCAAATACCGTGCCTGATTTCCAGAAGGAAACCGGCATTAAAGTGGTTTACGACGTCTTTGACTCCAACGAAGTGCTGGAAGGCAAACTGATGGCAGGCAGCACCGGTTTCGACCTGGTGGTGCCATCAGCCAGTTTCCTTGAGCGCCAGCTGGCAGCGGGTGTATTCCAGCCGCTGGATAAGAGCAAACTGCCCAACTACAAGAATATGGATCCTGAGCTGCTGAAAATGGTGGCGCAACATGATCCGGGCAACAAATACGCTATCCCTTATCTGTGGGCGACCACCGGTATCGGCTATAACGTCGATAAAGTGAAAGCCATTCTCGGTAAAGATGCGCCGGTAGACAGCTGGGATCTGGTGCTCAAGCCTGAAAACCTTGAGAAACTGAAAAGCTGCGGCGTGTCATTCCTTGATGCACCGGCGGAAATCTATGCCACGGTGCTCAATTACCTGCATCTGGATCCGAACAGCACCAAAGCGTCCGATTACACCGGTGCGGCCAACGATCTGCTGCTGAAATTGCGTCCGAACATCCGTTATTTCCACTCTTCCCAGTACATTAACGATCTGGCGAACGGCGATATCTGTGTGGCGATCGGCTGGGCAGGCGATGTCATGCAGGCGTCAAACCGCGCGAAAGAAGCGAAAAATGGCGTGAACGTGGCGTACAGCATTCCGAAAGAAGGGGCGCTGGCCTTCTTCGACGTGTTTGCTATTCCGGCGGATGCGAAAAACCTCGATGAAGCCTATCAGTTCCTCAACTACCTGATGGAACCGAAAGTGATCGCGCAAATCAGTAACACCGTTTACTACGCCAGCGGCAACAAAGCCGCGACGCCACTGGTGAACGAAGAGGTGCGCAACAACCCGGGCATTTATCCACCGGCGGATGTGCAGGCGAAACTCTTCACCCTGAAAGTGCAGGATCCGAAGATCGACCGGGTTATCACCCGTTCGTGGACCAAGGTCAAAACCGGCAAGTAATACTCTTCATCCTTCAGGCTGCTTCTGCGTTGGCTGCGTGAACGCGCCCCGGTCACTGACTTGTGTCAGCTCCCGGGGACTTGCTCACTTGCCGCCTTGATGCAACCAGAATGATTTTGAGTATCGTTAACGCGGCTCCGCTTATTGATGGCGGGGCCGCTGACGTTTTATTTCCGGCTGTATTTTGGGCATAGAGATCAGGCACTTTTCCCCCTGACTGTTATGCTTATTTGAACTGCTTTTTTTTCTGATACCGGAGATTTCTCTGAGTGAACGACGCTATCCCCCGCCCGCAGCCTAAGTCCCAGAAGGGTTTCACGCCTTTACTGGAGATCCGCAATCTGACCAAATCTTTTGATGGTCAGGCCGCCGTCGATGATGTGAGCCTGACCATTTATAAAGGCGAGATTTTCGCACTGCTCGGCGCGTCCGGCTGTGGGAAATCCACGCTGTTGCGTATGCTGGCCGGTTTTGAGCCGCCGACGCAGGGACAAATCGTCCTGGATGGTGTTGACCTGTCGCAGGTGCCGCCGTATCAGCGGCCGATCAATATGATGTTCCAGTCCTACGCGCTGTTCCCGCACATGACCGTGGAGCAGAACATCGCCTTCGGTCTCAAGCAGGACAAACTGCCGTCGGCGGAAATCAAAAGCCGCGTGGCCGAAATGCTGACGCTGGTGCATATGCAGGAATACGCCAAACGTAAGCCGCATCAGCTTTCCGGCGGTCAGCGTCAGCGCGTGGCATTAGCGCGCAGTCTGGCGAAACGGCCAAAGTTATTACTCCTCGACGAACCGATGGGCGCGCTGGATAAAAAGCTGCGTGACCGTATGCAGCTGGAAGTGGTGGATATTCTTGAGCGTGTTGGCGCGACCTGTGTGATGGTCACGCACGATCAGGAAGAAGCGATGACCATGGCCGGGCGCATTGCCATCATGAACCGTGGCAAATTCGTGCAAATCGGCGAGCCGGAAGAAATCTACGAGCATCCTACCAGCCGTTTCAGTGCCGAATTTATCGGCTCAGTGAACGTATTTGAAGGCGTACTGAAAGAACGTCTGGACGATGCACTGGTACTGACTTCGCCGGGGCTAAAGCATCCCCTGAAAGTCGATCCGGACGTGTCGGTCGTGGACGGCGTGCCGGTGTTCGTTGCGCTGCGTCCGGAAAAAATCATGCTGTGCGAAGAGGTGCCGCAGGACGGCTGTAACTTCGCGGTCGGCGAAGTGGTCAACATTGCGTATCTCGGCGACCTGTCGATTTATCACGTCCGGCTGCACAGCGGTCAGATGATTACCGCGCAATTGCAGAACGGTCACCGTTTCCGCAAAGGCATGCCAACCTGGGGCGACGAAGTGCGCCTGTGCTGGGAAGCCGACAGCTGTGTCGTGCTGACTGTTTAAGGGGGGATGAAAATGTCTGTGATCTCCGAACAACCGGCCAGCAAACCTCCGGGCGGATTCAAAGCCTTCACCGGGCGTCTGCAACAGCGTCATGGCCGCAAGCTGGTGATCCTGCTGCCGCTGGTGTGGTTCCTGCTGCTGTTTTTACTGCCGTTCCTGATTGTCTTCAAAATCAGTTTCGCCGAAATGGCGCGCGCGATCCCGCCGTATACCGATCTGGTCACCTGGTCAGACGGTATGCTGGATATCGCGCTCAACATTGCCAACTACATCGGGCTGACGCAGGATCCGCTGTATATCGATGCCTATCTGCAATCGCTGCAAGTGGCGGCGATTTCCACACTGCTTTGTCTGCTGATCGGTTATCCGCTGGCATGGGCGGTGGCGCACAGCCGCACCTCGACGCGCAATATCCTGCTGTTGCTGGTGATCCTGCCGTCGTGGACATCGTTCCTGATCCGCGTCTATGCCTGGATTGGCATTCTCAAAGACAACGGCGTGCTGAATAACGTTCTGCTCTGGCTGCATGTGATCGACCAGCCGCTGGTGATCCTGCACACCAATCTGGCCGTGTATATCGGCATTGTGTACTCCTATCTGCCGTTTATGGTGTTGCCGATTTACACCGCGCTGATCCGTATGGATTACTCGCTGGTGGAAGCGGCGCAGGATCTCGGTGCACGTCCGATGAAAACCTTCTTCAAAGTGATTATGCCGCTGACTAAAGGCGGCATTATCGCCGGTTCGATGCTGGTCTTTATTCCGGCGGTCGGGGAATACGTGATCCCGGAGCTGCTCGGCGGGCCGGACAGCAATATGATTGGCCGTGTGCTGTGGCAGGAATTCTTTAACAACCGCGACTGGCCGGTGGCTTCAGCGGTGGCGGTGGTCATGCTGTTGCTGCTGATCATGCCCATTCTGTGGTTCCAGAAATACCAAAACAAAGAGCTGGGAGAGAAAGAATGAATCAGTTACCGGTTGTCCGTTCGCCGTGGCGAATTCTTATTCTGGTGCTCGGCTTTACGTTTTTGTACGCCCCGATGCTGATGCTGGTTATTTACTCATTCAACAGCTCGAAGCTGGTAACGGTCTGGGCGGGCTGGTCTACCCGCTGGTATACTCAGCTTTTCCATGATTCAGCGATGATCAGCGCCGTCGGCATGAGTCTGTCGATTGCGACGGCAGCGGCGACCATGGCGGTGATTGTCGGCACGCTTGCGGCGGTGGTGATGGTGCGTTTCCGACGTTTCCGTGGTTCCACCGGGTTTGCGTTCATGCTGACCGCGCCGCTGGTCATGCCCGATGTCATTACCGGTCTGGCGTTGTTGTTGCTGTTTGTGGCGATGGGGCACACCTTCGGCTGGCCTGCGGAACGCGGCATGTTCACCATCTGGCTGGCGCACGTGACGTTTTGTAGTGCGTACGTTGCCGTGGTGGTGTCGGCGCGCCTGCGTGAACTGGACCGCTCGATTGAAGAAGCCGCGATGGATTTAGGTGCCGCGCCGCTGAAAGTGTTCTTCATTATCACGTTGCCGATGATTTTACCGGCGCTGATTTCCGGCTGGCTGCTGGCGTTTACCTTGTCGCTCGACGATCTGGTTATTGCCAGTTTCGTCGCCGGACCCGGCTCGACGACCTTACCGATGCTGGTGTTTGCCAGCGTGCGTATGGGCGTCAACCCTGAAATCAACGCACTGGCGACACTGATCCTGCTGGTAGTGGGCATCATTGGTATGATTGCCTGGTGGTTTATGGCGCGGGCGGAAAAGCAGAGAAGAAAGGAAATTCAGCGCGCACAACGCGCTTAAATTTAAAGATAATGTCAGGGCGGATTTTTCCGCCCTGAAGGTAAATGGAGAGCCCAAACGGATTTATGAAACTGGCATTTATCCCTGTTCCCGTCATGATCGGCGCGTCGGCGATTGTCGCCACACGCTGTCTGGAATTCATTTTGTTGTTCGATGCGATGGGCTTTTCAGGGCTGATGAGTTTTATCGAGGTCAGTGCAGAATCCTGGCTGAACTGCTTCATTATGCTGGCGAGCCTGCTGATTGTTCTGATCGAATGCCGTGCCGCGTATGCGATGATGCGCGCCCGCCGCTGGGGACGTCGGGCATTTATCGGCTGTCAGGTGATTGTGGTCGGTTACATGATGCTGGCGTCATTTGACTGGTTCGGGCCACGTATCTTTCGCTTTAACGTTGAAACACAGGGCGAGTTTCTCTCTTCGCTGCTGATGCAAAAAATCCCTGATATCGTGGTGTTGCTGTTGTTATATCTGCCCGCCAGCAGCCGCAGATACTTTTCCCGTAACAAATAGCCACGACGTACATGAGCCTTTCCCGCCGCGCAGTGATAAACTGCGCGCCAGTTTTTCCCAGCATTCGATGACCGGAACATTTTCATGCATTGCGCACTTTACACCGCAGGAACCTGCCGTTCCTGCCAGTGGCTCGACAAACCTTATTCACAACAGTTAGCCGACAAGCAGCAAGATCTCAGTGACCTGCTGTCCGATTTGCCGGTGGGTGAGTGGTGTGAACCGGTCACCGGCCCGGAAAGTGCGTTTCGCAACAAAGCCAAAATGGTGGTCAGCGGCAGCGTGGAGCGTCCGTTGCTGGGCATGTTGCATCGTGACGGTACGCCGGTAGATTTGTGTGATTGCCCGCTGTATCCGGCCAGCTTCCCTGCGGTGTTTTCCGTGCTCAAAACCTTCATCGCCCGCGCCGGTCTGACGCCTTATCACGTGGCGCGTAAACGCGGCGAACTGAAATTCCTTCTGCTGACAGAAAGCCAGAAAGACGGCGGCATGATGCTGCGCTTTGTGCTGCGCTCAGACACCAAACTGGCGCAACTGCGGGCCGCGCTGCCGTGGCTGCAACAGCAGTTGCCGCAGTTGACCGTGATTTCTGCCAATATCCAGCCGGTGCATATGGCGATCCTCGAAGGCGACACCGAAATCCCTCTGACGGAGGTTCAGCGGCTGGAAGAAGACTTTAACCATGTGCCGCTGTTTATCCGCCCGCAGAGTTTCTTCCAGACCAATCCTGTGGTGGCTGAAAAACTCTACGCTACGGCGCGGGACTGGGTGAGGGCGCGGGGTGATATTCACAGTATGTGGGATTTGTTCTGCGGCGTCGGCGGTTTTGGTCTGCACTGCACAACGCCGCAGATGAAACTGACCGGTATCGAAATCAGCGCCGAAGCCATTGCCTGCGCGAAGGAATCGGCGGCGCGTCTGGGGCTGCAAAACGTAGAGTTTCAGGCGCTGGATTCCACCGGTTTTGCCACCGGCAAAGGCGAGGTACCGGATCTGGTGCTGGTGAATCCGCCACGCCGGGGTATCGGTAAAACCCTGTGTGACTATCTCAGCCACATGGCGCCCGACACCATTCTCTATTCCAGCTGTAATGCTAAAACCATGGCGCAGGATCTGGCGTTATTGCCGGATTATCATATCCTGCGTGTCCAGCTTTTCGACATGTTCCCGCATACCGCGCATTACGAAGTGATGGCACTGCTGGTCCGGCGTTAAGCCTGTCCGTCAGCCCGCCAGCTGATTCACGATCAGCACAATCTTATCCAGAATCTCACTGAACAGATGCTCGCTGAATGGCGCGAGCATCGGCATCATCAGGCTGATGGCCAGAATGCCGATGCTGAGCGTCAGCGGGAAACCGATCACGAAAACGGAAAGCTGAGGCGTCATGCGATTTAACAAGCCCAGCGCCATATTGAGGGTCAGCAGCAACGTCACAATCGGTAACGCCAGCATCATGCCGCCGCTGAACACAATGCTGCCGGCTTTGGCGACCGCCATAAATCCTTCCGCGTTCACCGGATTCAGACTGATGGGCAGGGTATGGAAACTGTCTGCCAGCAGGGAAATCAGCCACAAATGGGCGTTAAAACTCAGGAACAGCAACACCGCCAGCAGGTTTAAAAACTGCGCCAGCAGCGGGGTGTTGAGACGGTTGCTCGGGTCATAGAACGTCGCGAAGGAAATCCCCATCTGCAATCCCATGATCTCACCGGCCATACGGATGGCGGCAAACGCCAGTTGCATGGTGATGCCTAACGCGGTACCGATCATGATTTGCTGCATCGCCAGCCACAGCGCGGGCGTGGAGAAAATCGGCGTTTCCACCGGCGGCAGGGACGGTGCGATCAGAAAAGTAATCATCATGCCAAGTCCGAGTTTGACCCGGTTAGGCACCGATTTCTCGCTGGTGATAGGGGCGGTGCTGATCAGCGCCAGAATTCGCAGCAGGGGCCAGAAATACATGCTCAGCCAGCCGGCTAACTGGGTGCTGTCGAAGGAAACCATAGATTACCCGATGATGTAGGGCAGGTTGGAGAACAACGTGCGGATGTAATCGAGCAGCAGATTCAGCATCCACGGGCCTGCAATCACGATAGTGGCGACAACGGCCAGAATTTTCGGGATGAAGGACAGCGTTTGTTCGTTGATCTGTGTCGCCGCCTGCAACAGGCTGACGATAAGCCCGGTCACCAGCGCGGCCAGCAATAAAGGCGCAGCAACGGCTAATGCCACTTTCATCGCCTCGTTACCCAGTGCCATTACCGATTCAGGAGTCATAAGATTCTCGTAAAAGAAGACGGTCAACTCCCTCCCCTGCGAAGGGGAGGGTTGGGGTGGGGTATTAATGGCAGCTCAGAATTTGAAGTTGCCTGTAAAACCCCCTCCCGTCCTCCCCCATCGCAG
>NZ_SJOJ01000030.1 GCF_004330295.1 Rahnella victoriana | reverse complement strand
GAGAAATGGGATAGAGTTTTTAAAAGAGTTTTTTTTCGAAAGTAAACTATGTACTAATAACTTACTTTTGTGGCTAGCTAGATTTCTCTATATCTTTTGGATTTACCTACTTATTTTATAATATAACATCGTGAAGTCATCCCGGCTAAATCGCCCGGGTGACCAGTTAAGCTAAGGTAAAGATGGCATAGGTTTGAGTGTTAGCGTAAGACCTTAGTGAGGCGGGAGTGGTATATCTAAATGTGAATTAAATATGAACGCATCTTCGGGTACAGAAATCTTTCATTATGACTATTACTAATTGGATGATAAGCATGGAAACCATGTTAAGCGCTGTTATCATGTTGCTTATTTTTATGTACTTCTATCTTCATTGCAAAAGAGGAAAACTATCCCTTATGGCTCCTGAAAGTATGAGCCATTTCTGGGGTGCTATTTTTTTCTTAAGGAAAAAAGATATTTATGTCATTTTTGCCAGAGTGGGGTTTCTATTAGGCATTCCTGCCTTACCATTATATATTTATTATGTTAAGGGAACTGGTGCCGAATTTTTTCCATTTATTATTTTTGCATGGACTTTTCGCTTTGCTTATAGATGCTTTCAACATAAAATAAATGCAAGGGAATGAAAGGTTCTAGGTTTTTTGGGTTGTTACTTTTGAATAATCCACCAGGGGCATTCGGGACTATTTTATGGGGCATCAGAGTCTTATACATAATGGCCTTTTATAATTATTTTCGAACTGTTATGTAGGGCATTATAACTGACATATAGTAGATAATGATGTTACAAAAGCCTACCGTATTAAAGGTGATACGGCGGGTACGGGGCGATTTTGGTATTGGCTCAGGTATCACAAGTCAAATGAGAAGTCGGGGAACCAAAGATTGCGTTGGTATGTCAACCAGCAGTAATGTCCTAAAATACTAAAGGTAGGCAAATGAATCCTTTTTCGGTTTTTTTTGAAGGGACAGCAGATGCTTTCGGTCTGGAGTATAGCGGTTCGGTTGAAAATGAAAGATTATTCAAAAGAATTAACCAATGAAACATCCATTACACCTCCTATTTATCCTTATTTTTATCTGGTGTTTTATGATTTCGTGCACCGGTTTTTTCATTGAGTGGTTATTAACAGATAAAACAACTCTCCAGCTTAACTGGGTTCGCATTTTTAAAAATGGAGGAGTGATAGGCTGTATTCTCGGTATAGGGAACTGGCTTATGCTTCGATTTAATTTACACCAACCCAGGTAAATATAAATACCTGCTTTGATCGAGATTTTATCTGTTCTCCAGCAAGGTATCACGCAGCCACTATGGCTCTTCAGCGAAAGTACGGCAGCGTATCTGGCGGAGCAAAGTCGACGAAGATGACCCCAGTGAGCTAATCGCCCAGGCGCTTTATCCGGGCGTGAAGCGCGAAGATCTGGATGAAACGCAGAAGCAGAAAATCGTGGCGCTGAGTACGCTGGCGGGCGGACTTGCGGGTGATTATACGGCGGGTATTATTGCCGGTGCGCAGGGTGGGAAGAATGCGGTTGAGAATAATGTAGTTGGCTGTTCATCGCGTACCTGCCCAAGTAGTCTGGGTGACGGTCTTATGCGCGGTGGCGGCATGGGCGGCGGCACAACAGGTGGAGCGGCTGGTGCAGGTATTGGGGCGATTATTGCCGGGATGTTTGGTGATGATAAATCGACCATAAGTGACACCGAGGGAGATCAGATTGTTGATTAGGGTTCAACCAATACAGGCGGAGATCAGCAGTTCGATCAAAATGGCATCCCGACAAACACGGGCAATACTGAAAGTGGAAATACATCATCAAACAATACGGGTAACAATGATGGTGGCATTGATACTGGCGGAAATACAACCACCACGCCGATTGCAGAGTGGAACAAGGACGATCTTGCTTATCTGGCTCTGAAAGGAAAAGAAGCTCAGGCAGCAGTAAGTAATTTAGGTTTTGATCGACGTATCTCACCTCAGAAAGCGCCATTCAACTCGCATGGTCAACCAGTTTACTTTGATGGGAAAACTTATATTACTCCCGATGTTGATAGTCATAATGTCACAAATGGTTGGAAAATGTTTGATCGCAAAGGTGAAAGGATGGGGACTTACGACAGCAGTCTAAATAGGATCAAGGATTAATTTATGTTTGGGATTATAACCGAAGGTGAACCTTTGGATGTCGGTGGCGAGTTAGTTCAACCAGCCAAAATTGTTATTGATGATTTTTGGGAATCATTGCAATTACCATTATCGTATTGGGATCTGATTGATTACAAATGTAGTTGGGTCGCATCTCTAAATCAGGGATTAAATAGTAAAAACCATGCAGCTTTAACAGTTTCAATGTATAACATTGAGCAAGCGAATTTTCTTTTTATTTGGGTTCTATATTTTCAAGATAATGTTGTTTTTTTGCAAAACAAAGTTCTTTTTCTCGAGGAACATCCTTCCTTTTCGATAGAAAAAATCAATGAATTCATAACTCCAAGGGCTACTTATACTGAGGATGGCCATAAAATTTCAGAATGGCATACCGACCTAAAAAGCATCAAAAATTTTTATGAAAGCCTTAAAAATTAGAAAAATTCCGGCTAACTCGCCGGAAATGACCCGCAGATACAGGCACAGAGGTTCCACCTAAAGTATTACGTGAATTTCTTACACGCGGTGATATTAGTAAAGCCGAGTACAACAAAATGATCAAAGGTAAGTAGCCATGAGTAAATTATGCCTATCTATAATTGAAGGTTCGCTGCCAGATGACTTTCAGGTAATTGATATCAAAGTAAAAACAGATGAAAATGTCGTTTCCGTTTTTCGCGGGAAAATTGACTTATCTGAACTTCTTATTTGGTTCAAAGATAATGAAAATGCAATCAAGTCATCAGATTTTCCCGTAAAAAAAGAAAGTTCTGAATCTTTAGCGAGAACAATACATTGTTTTTTCGAGAATATAGATGTGGAAGATGATGTGCTTGTTGACACAATGTTTGATTACCGTTCACAACATTGTCTTCGATTTGGTGCTCGCGGTAGCTGTATTCCTGAAATTTATATTGGAAAATCAGGAGACAAACATGAGATATCGATGTGTAACGATGAAGTTGAATGGAAGTATTTAATTGATATAGATGATTTTTTCAGTAACTTGAAAAATTAAAATCATCTCTTAAATGTGATGTAGATTGTCAAAAATTGGCGCAATACAGCATTGACCAACTGAGCCCAATTATTAACAATTCCGTTGTTCTGCAACAAGGTAATAATATTCCTCGTGCTGCAATAGCGACAATAACACTCGCCATTCCTGTATTGAGTAAAGCCGTTGCACCAGTTGTTGAGAAGAAAAAGAGCGGCATGTTCAGCGGCGGCAACATTGGCCTCACCATCAGTACCCGTAAATCACGCTATGAAATGAACGATAAAGGCATGGCCCGGAGCGGGATCTTTAGCGAAGCCGGGAATAAAGCAGATGCCAAAGCAGAGTTCCCCCTGCTTTGGTTTTTTCAACAAATTAGCTTTCTTCGGACAAATACATCTTACGCAGGTAATGCGGCACGGCATCGTCGGCGTTGGATCCGATGATTTCTGCATCCGGCATGGCAGCTTTCAGACGTGGCAGTGAACCGCTCATCAGACAACCTTTACCGGCCATGGTCAGCATTTCAAGGTCATTGAGACCATCCCCAAAGGCGATGCAGTCTTTAAGCGAATAGCCCATCAGTTTGGACACATATTCCAGCGCATGCCCTTTCGACACCCCGCCCGCCATCACTTCCAGACAGACCGGCAGTGAGAAACTGACGTTTACACGGTCGCCCCAGCGCGCGTTGATCGCTTCTTCCAGTGGCAACAGTTTTTCGTGGTCTTCACAGGTGAAATACACTTTGCAGATGCCGTCGGTTTCCAGCAGGCCCGGTTCATACAGTTTGTATTTGAAAACGGATTCGCGGAAGAAATCATCCTGATCGGCACGGTCACGGTTCATGTACCAGTCATCATTACGATACACGTTGGTCAGGATATCCGGGTTGTTATGCATGATGCCGAACAGGTCTTTGGCGATGTCTTCATCCAGATTGTGCGAGAAAATCAGGTCGCCGTCGGTGTTATGCACGCGCGCACCGTTGGAGGTGATCATGTACGCACTGATTTCCAGATTGTCGCGCATCTGCGCCACATCGATATGGTGACGCCCGGTGGCGAACACGAAATGCACGTCGCGCTGGGTCAGCAATTTCAGCGTCTCTTTGGCGAACGGGCTCAGGGTATGATCAGGTGATAGCAGCGTGCCATCTAAATCGGAAGCAACAACATGGTACATAGCGTTAGGTTCTAACCTCTGATGGAGTTGTGCGCGGCGAACCGCGGATTAAAGCTGTCGCGCAAAAAAGCGCATGATAGCGTCCAGCGCCTGTGCCCTCAGGTCGTCCCGTTCAAACAGGATCTCGTGGCGCGCGCCTTCGATGACCAGCGGTTTTTCCCCTTCACAGGGGTGCCCCGCCACGGCCATGGCCTGACAAAAAGCAAGATGGGACCGGTTATCCACCACACGGTCTTCGCTCGCCTGCAATAACAGAACAGGAGTGGTGATTTTTTCGGCTTCTTTCAGGATATGCATCCCCGCCTCAATCCCTTCACGCACCCAGTGATAGGTTGGACCGCCGACCTGCAACTCAGGGTAATCGGCATAAAACCGCAGATTACGGCGATAGCGTTCACGGCTGTGTGTCAGCTGGTTGACGACAAACGGCAGAGGCCGCCAGTGTCCGGTCCCCAGCGCATAACCGTCGCGACGAACCGGGCGATTCTCCGCCCAGTTGAGGATCCGGCGGGATACCCAGCCCGGCATCGGCAAATAAATGCCGGTCATCGGTGCGAGTAACGCCGCTGCATCGAACTGCCCCGGATTTTTCGCCAGAAACAGGGCGAGAATGGCACCGCCCATGGAGTGTGCCAGCGCGAACTTTTTCGCGTACTGACGTGGGGCAATCTCCCGCTGATAAAAGGTCTCGAAATCGGCGACATAATCGTCAAAGTGCTTAACGTGGCCGCAATGCGGGTCATCCAGCATACGCCCTGAACGCCCCTGCCCCCGGTGATCAACAATCATCACATCGTAGCCGCAATGGAACAGGTCATACGCCACTTCGGGATATTTTACGTAGCTTTCGATACGCCCCGGTGACACCACGATGACCTTATCGTGCCGGGGCGAACAGAAGCGGACGTAGCGGATCGGCACGTCATCGACGCCGATGAACTCATCTTCTTCGCGTGTTCGCCAGAAATCCAGCAAGGGTCCGGTCGCAAAGGCGGAAAACTCCTTCTCACGTGTTAACCACTTCGCATAATTCACAGACATTCATTGATCCAAAGTTGTCAGACACAAGAGCAGGAAGGTGTTATTTGTGAGCTATAGCGCAACTATAGACAATAGCGTATTGTGCCATAAAACGACGTATTCATGTTCCATAAAAGGCGTATTCAGGGAGTCTCGCAATGACACTGGACTGGTGGTTAACCTACCTGCTCACCACTTCTATTTTAAGTTTATCCCCCGGTTCCGGCGCGATTAATACGATGAGTACGGGCATCAGCCACGGCTATCGCGGTGCGGTGGCATCCATCGCCGGGTTACAGCTCGGTTTAACCATCCACATCGTGCTGGTCGGTATCGGGCTTGGCGCGCTGATCTCATCCTCGCTGCTGGCCTTCGAGTTTCTCAAATGGTTTGGTGCCGCGTACCTGATCTGGCTCGGTATTTGTCAGTGGCGTTCTGCCGGGGCGATTGACCTGAACGCGCTGGCCAGCAGCATGCCGCGCCGTCGTCTGTTCAAACGGGCCATCCTGGTGAACCTGACCAATCCAAAAAGCATTGTGTTTCTCGCCGCATTATTCCCGCAGTTTATCATTGCTCACCAACCTCAGGCTGCACAATACGTGGTACTGGGTGTCACAACGGTGGTTGTCGATATCATCGTGATGATCGGTTACGCCACGCTGGCTACCCGCATCGCCGGTTGGGTGAAGGCACCGAAACAAATGCAGTTGCTGAACCGCATCTTTGGCTCGCTGTTTATGCTGGTGGGTGTGTTGCTGGCAAGTGCGCGGAAGGTTTGATTTCTCAGAATGTAAAAAGGGTCCGGCATCAACCGAACCCTTTTTTATTAACCAGCTACTTCGCTTAACGATTTCCGCTTAACGATTAATAATCAGCGCAACACCAAAGCCCGCAAACACCACGCCCGCCACGCCATCAATCCATTTCGCTAAACGCTGATAGCCGCGTCGCATTTTCGGCAGCGCGAAGACCAGTGCCACTAATGAGAACCATGCCAGGGTTTCAACGACGATCAGCATGAATATGCCCAGACGCTCGCCGCCGCTGACGCTGTCGCCGACAAACATCGAGAACACGCTGCCGAAGTAGATAACGGCTTTCGGGTTGGAAAGGTTGGTCAGCAGGCCGCGCATGAAAGTACGCCCGTTCGCCGGTAACGCGACGACGGGTTCTGCCGCCTCCGTCTCGTCGGACTGCTTTTTAGAACGCGCGGATTTCAGCAACTGCCAGCCCATCCAGCACAGATACAGGCCGCCGCCGACGGTAATAATCTGGTGCAACCAGGCCATTTTTTGCAGGATCAGATGCAGGCCCATCAGCGCCACCGCCGCCCAGACAGCAACACCGAGGGTAATACCAATCACGCCCATCATGGCTTCTTTACGCGAACGACTGGCCGCCGTTTGCGAGACAAAGAAAAAGTCCGGACCGGGACTCACCAGCGCGATCATGTGCATCATCGCAACCATCAGGAATAGCATCAGCATGATTAACTCTCTGTGTTATGTGTAGGAAACAGAATTCTTAGTCGTCGCCGTTATCAATATGGTCACGGATCATCGCCATAAATGGCCGGCCGAATTTCTCCAGCTTACGCTGGCCGACGCCGGTGATATCCAGCAAATCACTCGCGCTGACCGGCAGATGTTCGGCCATTTCCAGCAGCGTGGTGTCGTTAAATACCACGTACGGCGGCACATTATTGTCATCCGCCAGCGATTTACGCAGTTTGCGCAATTTGGCAAACAGCTTGCGATCGTAATTCCCGCCATAGGTTTTCTGGCTGGCACTGCTTTTAATTTTCAGCGTCTGAATACGCGGTACCGCCAGCTGTAACGGGATTTCGCCACGCAAGACCGGACGCGCTGATTCAGTCAGCTGTAACGCCGAGTGCATGGCGATATTTTGTGTGATCAGCCCGAGGTGGATCAGCTGGCGTACCACGCTGGTCCAGTGTTCGTTGCTGTGTTCTTTGCCGATGCCGTAGACGCTCAGTTTTTCGTGACCGTATTCGCGGATACGCTGATTGTTCGAACCGCGCAGGACTTCGACCACATAACCTAAGCCAAAACGCTGGCCGACGCGCGCGACCACTGACAGCGCCTTTTGCGCATCCAGTAAGCCATCGTAGCGTTTTGGCGGATCAAGGCAGACGTCACAGTTGCCGCAGGCGTTCTGTTTACCTTCACCGAAATAGTTCAGCAACACCAGACGGCGACAGGTTTGCGCTTCCGCGAAGGCATTCATCGCATTCAGTTTATGGCGTTCGACATCCTGCTGAGCGCCAGCCGGTTTTTCTTCCAGACAGCGGCGCAGCCACGCCATATCGGCCGGATCGTAAAGCAGTACCGCTTCGGCAGGCAGGCCGTCACGCCCTGCCCGGCCCGTCTCCTGATAATAAGATTCGATGGTGCGGGGAATATCGAAGTGCACCACAAAACGTACGTTAGGCTTGTTGATGCCCATGCCGAAGGCGACGGTGGCGACCACAATTTGCAGGTCATCACGCTGAAAACCTTCCTGCACGCGGGCGCGGGTGTCGTTATCCAGCCCGGCATGGTACGCGCCGACACTCAGCCCGCGGCTCTGCAGACGGGCAGCGGTGTCTTCGACTTTGGCACGGCTGTTACAGTAAATAATGCCGCTTTTGCCGCGCTGATCCTGCACAAAGCGGATCAGCTGATCGAGCGGCTTAAATTTTTCCACCAGCGTGTAACGGATATTCGGACGGTCAAAACTGCTGACCTGAATCAGCGGATCGTTCAGTTCCAGCAGACGGACGATATCGTTACGGGTGGCTTCATCGGCGGTCGCGGTCAGGGCGATCACCGGCAGTTGCGGATAACGCAGCTTGAGCTGACCCAGGGCGCGGTATTCCGGACGGAAATCGTGGCCCCATTGGGAAATACAGTGGGCTTCATCCACGGCCAGCATCGCCGGATTCCACTGTTGCAGCTGTTCGAGGAAATCGCCCATCATCAGGCGTTCCGGCGCGATATACAGCATTTTAATGCGTCCCGCGCGGCAACCGGCCATCACGTCCAGCTGTTGCTCACGGGTTTGTGTCGAGTTCAGGCAACCGGCTTCAACACCCGCCGCCATCAGTTGGTCAACCTGATCTTTCATCAGTGAGATAAGGGGCGAGACGACCAGCGTCAGGCCGTCCATCACCAGTGCCGGGATTTGGTAGCACAGCGATTTACCGCCGCCTGTGGGCATCACCACCAGACAATCCCGGCCAGAAATGGCGGTATTAATGATAGTTTGCTGGCCTGGTCTGAATTGCTGATAGCCGAAGGTATCGCGTAATACCTGATGAGCCAGCTCTTCTTTGTTTATCACTGCCGCCGTAGACACTCAATTCCCCAACTGTTCAAACCACCCGGCTAAACCCGAAAGCCGCCGGGGCTGTACTGCTTCGACACCTAATATACCCTAAAACATTCAGGTTGCAGCCAACGCACCTGCAACCTGAAGTATGACGGGTATTACATGATGTCGTTAAGCATAATGCCCACACCGATGCGCGTCTGACGGTGATTGTAGTCGATCAACGACTCGCCGTAACCGCTGAAGACCTGCGTATAGAAGCGTACCTGTTTGGAAATCGGGTAGCTCCAGCCGGTGGTTGCGCCGCCGTAACCGGTATTCCAGTTGTAACGGCTTTCGACGCTGAACACGCTTTCGCCCCACGCATAGCCTACTTTCAGACGGTAATACCCCATGTACTTGGTGATGTCCGGGTTGTCGTCGTTTTTGTCACTTTCCGGAATGCGATACCAGGGTTTGAGATCAACCTGCCAGTTGCCGTTCTGCGCCATAAAGCGCGCGTAGACACGGTTCCAGCTGCGGGATGTCGGGTCTGAGCGGCCGTTGGACTGATGAGCCACACCGTATTCGGCTTCACGCATTGTCCAGCCAAGGAAATCGTAATCCGTTGCCCAGGCGAGGAACAGTTGCGGCTCGTAGTTGGTCTCACGGAAGGGTGAAGACTGTCCGCTGTTGGAAAGCTGCCAGAAGGATTTCTGGGTATACGACGCGCCCAGCACCGAGTTTTCACCCGCAATGCCACGCCACAGCGGGAAGGCCAGGCTGAGTTGGAATTCCACTTCATCATGACGCGCATTGTCTGCCCAGTCATAAGACTGGATCGCTTTCTTATTGATATTGCTGGTATCGGTGTAAATCAGGTAGTTCGGTTCGTAAGGATACAACGTGAACGGGTTGTCGTGTTCCTGCAACATATTCGCAATAATACTGCCGCGCACCGCAGGTTTATCATGCACTTCCTGCACGGTGGCTTCTGCTGCATGGCCCAGTAATGGCATCGCCAGCATGGTGGCTCCGACAGCCCAATTTTTACGCATTCTTCCGTACCCTCGCCCTAAAGTGAACAATTCATTATTTAATATAAGCCAGTTGCCCGGCCGGATTTTTTTGCTGACTCACGTCAGGAAACCCCAAAGCAGGGCATTTTACACGCAAAATCATGCCAGCATGAGTATTGAATACATTTATCCTTTGCTGGCTAGAAATCCCGTCGCCCCGCACCTAAAATCAACAATCCGTTAACCTTTTCGGCGAACATACGGCTCACTTGTTTTCGTCAGGAATTTATTCATGTCTGCTTCATCCCTCAGCCACGAGGCCGCCCTGCAACTGATCGGCAATATTTTCGTTTACGATATGCCGTTTAACCGCGAACTCGGGCTCGAACTCAAACGTCTCGACTGCGATTATGCAGAGCTGAAATTTGCCAATCAGACCAAACTGGTCGGCAACGCCGCACAAAAAATCTTACACGGGGGTGTGATCGCCGCCGTGCTGGATGTCGCCGCCGGTCTGGTGTGTGTCACCAGTTCGCTGATCCGCCGCGACAAGCCGGATCACCCGTTACTGGAAGCGGAAATGCGCCAGCGTTTAGCCAAAATGGGCACCATTGACTTGCGCGTGGATTACCTGCGACCGGGCCGTGGCGAATATTTTATTGCCTCGGCCAGCCTGATCCGCGCCGGGAATAAAGTGTCCGTGGCACGCGTAGATCTACATAGCGACACCGGTATTCATATTGCGACCACTACAGCAACCTATATGGTCGGCTGATATCAGGTAAACTCCGCTTCTTTCCTTACTCTTTTTTCAGGTACCCACATGGACGCACAACGTACCCGGCAAGGTATTATTTTTGCCTTTATCGCCTATCTGATCTGGGGGATCGCACCGGCGTATTTCAAACTCATCAAACAGGTTCCGGCGGATGAAATTCTGACGCACCGGGTGATCTGGTCTTTCTTCTTCATGTTAGTGCTTCTGTCGGTCAGCCGCAGCTGGGGCGATGTCCGGCGGGTGTTCGCACAGCCGAAGAAAGTCGTCATGTTACTGATCACCGCCCTGCTGGTCGGCAGCAACTGGCTGATTTTTATCTGGGCGATTAACCATAATCACATTCTGGAAGCCAGCCTCGGCTACTTTATCAATCCGCTGGTCAATGTGGTGCTCGGCATGTTGTTTTTGCGGGAAAGATTCCGGAGTTTGCAATGGTTTGCCGTGGCGCTGGCGTTCGCCGGTGTGCTGGTACAGGTGTGGATTTTCGGCTCGGTGCCGATCATCGCCATCGGGCTGTCGCTGACCTTTGCGTTTTACGGTCTGCTGCGTAAAAAAATCGGTGTGGATTCCCAAACCGGCATGCTGATTGAAACCCTGTGGCTGCTGCCGGTCGCCGGGATTTACCTGTTCTTTATCGCCAACAGCCCGACCAGCAATCTGTCCGCGAATCCGTGGTCGCTGGATCTGCTGCTGATGGCCGCCGGGATTATCACCACCATCCCGTTGCTGTTCTTCACCGCCGCAGCTGCCCGGCTGAAACTGTCCACACTGGGCTTTTTCCAGTATCTCGGGCCGACCCTGATGTTCCTGCTGGCCGTGGTGTTTTACGGTGAAACCGTTAACGCCTCCCAGCTCATCACCTTCGGCTTTATCTGGGCAGGTCTGCTGTGCTTTATCAGCGATGCGCTCTATACGCAGGGCCGTTTACGACGGGGGAGAAGCGGGCACAGCGCTGCGTGAGATAAAGCGCGCCATAGCGGGACCGGTGGCGAGGATGGTGATCAGACGCAACGTTTGCATCGCCATCACAAAACCTAAATCCGCATGGCTGCCCGCCGCAATAATCGCCACGGTGTCCAGCCCGCCCGGGCTGGTCGCCAGATACGCCGTCAGCATATCGACGTGCAGCAGTTTGGTCAGCACCCACGCCATTCCCCCGCAAATCAGCATCAGCCCGATAATCGAGGCAATCATCTGCGGCAGCGTACGCAAAGCCAGTTTGAAAATGGGTCGCGTGAAGCGCAATCCGACACTCCAGCCAATCAGCGTATAAGCCATCGCCAGCAGCCATTCCGGCACTTCCAGGGTCACGGTACCGGTGGAATGCAACACCGCGCCGACAATCGCCGGAAGCAGCAACGCGCCGGAAGGAATGCGCAGGCGCGGCCCCAGCCAGACACCGGCAACCGCCAGAAAGACCGTCACAAAGAAACGCCAGGTGAGCGGCGGGAACCAGACCACGACGGCCGCCAGCGAGGCGCTGTCACCCATCGCCATGCGGGCGACAAAGGCGGCAGCGGTGGCGACAAACAGCACCCTCAGATACTGCATAAATGCCACCAGACGGACATCCGCACCGAAATCACCGGCCATCGCCACCATTGCGCTGGCACCGCCGGGTGACGATCCCCACGCACCGGTCGGGCCGGGCAACTGACTGAACCGCACCAGCAGCCAGCCGGAAAGCCCGCTGGCGAGCAGCGTCGCCACCAGCACCATCAGCACCAGCGGCCAGTCATTGAGTAACGGCGGGAGAATCGAGGGCGACAGGCTTTGCGCGATCATACAGCCCAGCACGCCCTGCGATATTTTGAAAAACAGCGGGTGAATACGCACGCTGGCGCCCAGCAGGCCCATGACGACGCCGACAATCATCGGCCCGAGCAGAAGCGCAGCAGGCACATGGAAGGTTTGAAAAATAATGCCCAGAATCAGTGAGGAAACGACGAGGATCACCCACTGCCCCGCCGGCGCCATCCTTTCCATCAACATGGTCGGTTATAACCAGTTTTTACGTTTGAAGTATAAATAAGGCGCCAGCCCGGCGAGGATCATCAAGGCAATCGCACCCGGATAACCAAATGACCATTTCAGTTCCGGCATGAATTCAAAGTTCATCCCGTAGCTGGATGCCACCAGCGTAGGCGGCAGGAAGACCACGGATACCACCGAGAAAATCTTGATAATGCGGTTCTGCTCGATGTTGATAAAGCCCATCGCCGCCTGCATCAGGAAGTTCACTTTCTGGAACAGGGATTCGTTGTGCGGCAGCAGGGATTCGATATCGCGTAACACTTCACGCGCCTGCTCCAGCTGACCTGCCGGTAAGCGGGCTTTACGCACCAGGAAGTTGAGGGCGCGCTGGGTATCCATCAGACACAAACGGACTTTCCAGCCGATATCTTCAAGCTCGGCGAGCGTGGAAAGCGCGGCGTCGTATTCGTCGCCCTGATGCCCTTCCATGATCACCCGGCTGAGTTTTTCCAGATCGCTGTAGATATTTTCGATTTCATCCGCCAGCTGTTCGATTTTGGTTTCGAACAGATCCAGCAGCAGTTCATAGGCATTACCATCGACCAGTTTCTGGTTGCGGGCACGCATACGGTAGAGACGAAACGCCGGTAATTCGCGTTCACGCAGGGTATACAGACGGCCTTCGCGCACGGTAAAGGCGACGGTGCTGTTACCGGCATGATCGTCGGCATCTTCGTAATAAAAGAAGGAGTGAATGTGCAGACCGTCTTCGTCTTCAAAAAAACGTGCAGAGGCTTCGATGTCGTCCAGTTCAGGACGTGTCGCCAGGCTTTGCCCTAATTCACATTGAACACGCTCACGTTCCTGATCGTCCGGCTCAACCAAATCAACCCACAATGAGGTTTTGAGATCGTCTGACTCGTCCAGCTCTAAACGGGATAAGCGGCTGTTTTCTAATTTAAAAGCACTCAGCATGTGCCCGTTCTCCCAAGAATGACGGAAAGTGGACAACGCGTTGAAGCACAGAAAATCACGGGGTGAGACGTGTCACCGGCGTAATTCAGACCATGTTCAGATCTGACTCACAGCGACAGAACGGGGGTCGCTGACAACCACTAAGGCCATCAGCAAAGAGGAGGGCCTTAGAAGTGGTACCTGATGAACAGGTTATTGAGCCAGTATCTACTGGGTGTGTCCAAGGCGAAGTTCCTCATTGATAATAGTGCGCGCATGTTACGCCGGGAGTAAAAAGACTGTCAACCGCGAACAAATCTATACTGGCAACATTTATGCATAAAATTCAGGCTGACCGGTTCACCTTTTGCGGCTTATCGGAAGGCGCTTTTTTGGCTACACTCAATGCCCGGATTTCCTCACACTTTCAGAACCCAACATGATTAAGCAGATAAACCAAGACACCTTGTGTGACCTGATCACGCAGGCGGCGAATTCGCCGCGACTGCGTCAGAATCTGAATATCCACCCGGCACCGGAAGACGCAGTCCAGCGTCTGGCGATCGCCATGGAACCCGGCACGTACGTGCGTATTCACCGCCATCCGCATACGTGGGAAATGCTGACCGCGCTGCGCGGCCGCTTTCTGGTGCTGATTTACGATATCAGCGGTAAAGTCACCGAACGCCTGTGGCTCGGTGCAGAAACCCGTCTGCTGGAAATCCCGGCCAATACCTGGCACAGCGTGTTATCCCTCGACGAAGGCGGTGTGATTTTTGAAGTGAAACACGGCGCGTATCAGCCGGTACAGGAACAAGATTATCTGCCAGGCACCCCGCCGGAAGGCGAAGCAGGCGTAAAAGAAACGCTGGAATGGTATGCGAAAGCCGAAGTGGGTGAAACTTTTAGCCTCTGACCTTTCGGCTCCTCCCCCTGCGAAGGGGGAGGATGGGAGGGGGTTTTACAGACAAAACAGGAGATTAAGCGCGCTTAAACGTTGGTTTTTGACCTTAATACCCCACCCCAACCCTCCCCTTCGCAGGGGAGGGAGTTAAAAATCAGACGGCTTCGAGGCGGGCGTAGGCGGCGACCAGCCACTTAATCCCTTCCCCCGGAAACGCCACCTGCAGACGGCTGTGTTCGCCGCTGCCTTCCATGTTGACGATGGTGCCTTCGCCGAATTTAGGGTGCATAACGCGCTGGCCGAGTTTGAAGCCGGTGTCGCTGACGCTGGTTGGCGTGCCGACGCTGCGGTTACTCATCGGGCGTGACACGTTGGCGCGCATCCTGACTTCTTCGACACAGTCTTCCGGCAATTCACCGACAAAACGTGACGGACGGTGCGAGACTTCTTTACCGTATAAACGGCGGGTTTCCGCGTAGGTCAGGGTCAGTTTCTGCATAGCGCGGGTCACACCGACATAGGCCAGACGGCGTTCTTCTTCCAGACGTCCGCCTTCTTCCAGCGACATCTGGCTCGGGAACATGCCCTCTTCCATCCCGACGATAAACACCTGCGGGAACTCCAGCCCTTTGGCCGAGTGCAGCGTCATCAGCTGCGTGGCATCCTGATTGGCATCCGCCTGCCCTTCGCCCGCTTCCAGCGCGGCATGAGACAGAAACGCCTGCAACGGCATCAGGTCTTCGTCTTCATCCTGATAGCTGAACTGACGCGTCGCCGTCACCAGTTCCTCTAAGTTTTCAATACGAGCCTGACCTTTTTCGCCTTTCTCCTGCTCATACATGATGAACAGGCCGGAATCTTTGATCACCCGGTCAGTCTGCACATGCAGCGGCATATCCGCCGTTTCATGCGCCAGTGCGTCAACCAGTTCGGTAAAGCGTTGCAGTGAAGACGCGGCACGGCCCGCCAGCACTTTTTCCTGCAACAGCGCGCGCGTGGCCTGCCACATGGTCAGCTGACGATCACGGGCGGTCTGGCGCACCACATCCAGCGTACGGTCGCCGATACCGCGCGTCGGGGTGTTCACCACGCGCTCGAATGCGGCATCGTCATTACGGTTGGACATCAGACGCAAATACGCCAGCGCATCTTTGATTTCCTGACGGTCGAAGAACCGCTGCCCGCCGTAAATACGGTACGGCATCGCCATTTGCAATAAGGCTTCTTCCAGCACACGCGACTGGGCGTTGCTGCGGTACAGAATGGCGCAGTCTTTCAGCGCGCCGCCGTTGTCCTGCCACGTTTTGATGCGGTTAACCACAAAGCGCGATTCATCCAGTTCGTTGAAGGCGCAATACAGTGAAATCGGCTCGCCTTCGCCGTCTTCGGTCCACAGGTTTTTCCCCATACGACCGTTGTTGTTTTCAATCAGCGAGTTGGCGGCTTTCAGGATGGTGCTGGTCGAGCGGTAGTTCTGCTCCAGACGGATGGTTTCCGCATTCGGGAAATCTTTCAGGAAACGCTGGATGTTTTCGACCTGCGCCCCGCGCCAGCCGTAGATCGACTGGTCATCGTCGCCGACGATCATCACGTTATTGTTATCGCCCGCCAGCAGACGGATCCACGCGTACTGAATGCTGTTGGTGTCCTGGAATTCGTCCACCATCAGGTTGGTAAAGCGTTCGCGGTAATGCTGTAAAATATGCGGCTTGTTCAGCCAGAGTTCGTGGGCGCGCAGCAACAGTTCGGCAAAATCCACCAGCCCGGCACGGTCACAGGCTTCCTGATAGGCCTGATAAATCCGCAGCCAGGTTGCTTCAATCGGGTTGTTGTAGGTTTCGACATGCTGCGGGCGCAGACCTTCGTCTTTTTTGCCGTTGATGTACCACATCGCCTGACGCGGCGGCCATTGTTTATCGTCGATGTTCAGCGCTTTGATCAGGCGCTTGATCAGACGCATCTGGTCGTCGCTGTCGAGAATTTGGAAATCCTGCGGCAGATTGGCGTCTAAATGGTGCGCACGCAGCAAACGGTGCGCGAGACCGTGGAAGGTACCGATCCACATGCCGCCCTGACTGGTGCCAATCAGCTGGTCGATACGGTGGCGCATTTCTGCCGCCGCTTTGTTAGTAAAGGTGACCGCCATGATGGAATACGGCGAGCACTTTTCGACCGCCAGCAGCCACGCAATGCGGTGAACCAGCACGCGGGTTTTGCCACTGCCTGCCCCGGCCAGCACCAACAGATTGCTGCGCGGCGCGGCCACGGCTTCACGTTGTTTTTCATTCAGGCTGTCGAGCAGGTCAGAAACGTCCATAGGCACCGTTTGTCAGGATGAGAAAAGCACTCACGCGAAGATTATCGCCGTGAATGCATTTCTACTGTGAATTTATACAGAGTAATTTAAGAAGGGATTATAGCAATGCTGTCAGCGATGCCAACTGCGAAATCTCAATATGCGGCAACAGACGGGCATCCTTAATGTGCATCAGGTTGCCTTCACGCAAATTAATCCAGCATGACTGCATCCCGCAACGCACGGCACCGGCGACGTCTGTCGTCAGGTCATCGCCGACGTGGAGGATATTTTCCAGCGGAATATCCAGTTTCAGCGAGGCCTTTTTATACATGTCGGCATAAGGCTTGGCGCGGCCATGCTCACCGGCACGCAGGGTAAACTGCAAATATTGCGACAAACCAAACGCGGTCGGATCGGCATTGCCGTTGGTGATGCCCACCAGAGGCCAGCGTTCTGCCAGAGCCGCCAGCGCGTCATGGTTTTCACCCGGAACATAAATCCGGCTGCGCCACAGGGCAAAGGTTTCCATCGCGGCTTTTGTGCCCAGCGTGGCATCACTTTCGCTCAGACCTGCGCGCTTCATCGCCAGCAACACCGCCTGACGACGCCATTCGGTGACGTCATGATAAATCTCCGCATCCTCTGCCAGCAGTTCTGCGCGCATCAGGCGGATGGTGTCCGGTGCCATGTCGGCCAGCGCCGGATGGAAACCCTGAATCGATTTCAGCGTTTCAGCATCGGTACGGCGGATAACGTCGTAATTGTCATACAGCGTGTCGTCTAAATCGAAGGTGATCGCTTCAATGCGTTTCAGCGGACGATAGAACTTCATCAGGATTTTCCTCGTTTAGCGCGGGGATGCGCGGCGTCGTAAACCGTCGCCAGATGTTGAAAGTCGAGGTGGGTATAAATCTGGGTGGTGGACAAATTCGCGTGGCCCAGCAGTTCCTGTACCGCACGCAGATCGCCGCTGGATTCCAGCACGTGCGTGGCAAAAGAATGTCGCAGTTTATGCGGATGGATATGGCTGTTCACGCCCTGTTTCACGCCCCACTCGGCAAACCGTTTCTGGACGTTTCGCGCCGAAATACGGCTGCCTTTGCTCGACAAAAACATCGCATCATCCTGCGGATTAAAATCAGCGCGCCGCGCCAGCCAGTGTTCAAGCCAGGTGACGGCCGTCCGGCCAATCGGCACTTTACGTTCTTTGCTGCCTTTCCCCAACACGCGCACTTCGCCGGAGGCCATATCGATATGTTTGCAGTCGATACCCACCAGTTCCGAAAGACGCAATCCGCCGCCGTACATCACTTCCAGCATCGCACGGTCACGCACGGAAAGCGGATCGTTGAGGTCGATTTCCAGCAGTTTATTCACTTCATCGACATCAAGATTTTTCGGCAGATGTTTGGGGGCGCGCGGCGTAGAAATACCTTTGGCGGGGTTGGCGCTCAATACGCCCTGACGTACCAGCCAGTCGAGAAAGCTGCGCAGTGAAGACATGCGCAGCGCCAGACTGGACGCCCCTAAACCGGCGCGTTTGCTGCGTGCCAGTAACATGCGGACTTTTGGCGCATCGAGTTGCTGCCAGCTGGAAATGCCGATCTCGCCGGAGAGGGCGATCAGGGCTTCTAACTGGCGGCTGTAATTGGTGGTGGTAAGCGGGCTGAGCTGACGTTCGACGTGCAGGTAACGCAGAAACGCCTCGACCGCAGGATACAGAGGCGATTCGGTGTGAGTCATACCCGTTCGATCCAGCGTTCCAGCAGGCCGGGCAGCATCTTAGCCAGCTGATCAAGTAAGACGGTGCCCATTCCCGGCTGATAATGCTGCGGGTCACGGCTGCTGAAAATCAGTACGCCCAGCTCACCCTGCTCGCCCATCAGCGACAGAGCAACGGAACCCACGGCTTTCGCCTGCGGTAATAACAGCAGTAATTCCGGGCCGTTCAGGCTGCCGAGATAATGCGGGGTTTCACCCAGACGCTGAATACGCATCGATTCAAACGCGCTGCGGCTCACCGCAAGATGGGTGAAGTCAGACGGCGCACCGATGCGCCAGCCTTCGCTGAACAGACGCACATTGGCGCCCGCCAGCCCCAGACTGCGCGCCCAGCGTTGCAGGCGGTTGAGCATATCCTGCAAACTGCTGGCCGCCGCAAGCATGGCCTGAAGCTCAATCATCCGCCCGAACAGCGATTCGTTGATCGAGGCCTGCTCCATCAATAAGGTAATTTCTTCTTCAAGCTGCGCGATCTGATGACGCTGACGCCCGAGTTGCCATTCAACCAGCGAGGTGCTGCCTTTCACCGGATGCGGTACGTGCAGTTGCTCGACGCTGCGGGCATTGCGAATAAAGAAATCCGGGTTTTGCAGCAGATATTGCATCACGCTGTCGTCGTCGAGTGCTATCACCGGTTCAATCTGGTCATCAAGATTGTTCATAGATGAATAAATCCGTCGTAAACATGAGTGGCAGGTCCGGTCATATAGAGCGGATGACCCGGCCCTTTCCAGCGAATGTCGAGGCTGCCTCCCGGCAGTTCCACCTGAACTTCTTCTGCGAGTAAACCTTGCTGAATGCCGACCGCAACCGCCGCACAGGCGCCACTTCCGCACGCCTGGGTTTCACCGGCACCGCGCTCGTACACCCGTAACTTCACGCTTTCCGGGCTGACAATCTGCATGAATCCTACGTTCACACGTTCCGGGAAACGTTCGTGGCTTTCGAGCATCGGCCCGAGAACCTCGACGTCTGCCGTCAGAACATCCTCAACCTGTAACACGCAGTGCGGGTTTCCCATCGACACCACGCCGCAGAATACTGTGCGCTCTTCCGCCCGCAGAATATAGGTCTTTTCCGGTTTCGCTGCACGGAAAGGCACCTGCTGCGGTTCAAAGACCGGCTCGCCCATATTGACCTGCACGTCTTCATCTTCCGTGACGGTCAGCACCATGCGACCTGTCTGCGTACTGACGCGGATATCGCGTTTATTCGTCAGACCTTTAATCCGCACGAAGCGGGCAAAACAGCGCGCGCCATTGCCGCACTGCGCCACTTCGCTGCCATCCGCATTAAAAATACGGTAATGGAAATCCAGTTCGGGATCGTAAGGCGGTTCCACCACCAGCAGCTGGTCAAAACCCACACCACGGTGACGATCGGACAAACGGCGAATCAATTCAGGCGAGAAATAGACATTTTGAGTCACGGCGTCAACAACCATAAAATCGTTGCCCAGGCCGTGCATTTTGGAGAACTGCATAACTGACTCCATTTACCGCTGGTCAAATCCAGTCGCGATGATCCCTGCTTGATATGGACCGGCGATCATCAGCCGGCACCTCTGACAATTTTCGTCAGTTAGTCATTATCAGGGCTCGAGGCGAGATCTTCTGGTGAAACGCCCTGCTGCTGGGATGAACCATCGTTACTGGTACCCGGAACCTGACTGGTTTTCTGGGTAGATGTTTTATCCGCTTTAGGGAAATACAGCGGCCCTTTAAGCCCGCAACCGGTAAGAGAAAAGAGTATTGTCGCGGCCAGAGACCAGCGTAAAGCGTTTTTCATTTTATGAATGCCCGTAATTCATGCGACCAAGCTCTCTATAATCGCAGGTGGATCATGAAAAGCAACAGGAATCGATAAATCCCACGGGCACATTTTCAGGGTTCAAAGGGAAGGAAAGCCGGATAATCTGCCACGCGTCCGCGATACGGACGCCTTTTCTAATGCAACTGGAATTGCTGTTTCAGCCGGGAAGGTTCCGCGTCGCTTTCAGGCAATGTGGCGCAGGTCGCCGTTAACGCATTGCTGCGGAAAGGGATCACCTGAATGCGCTCATCGAGGGAAACAATCTGGTAAAACTGCGGCAGGTTGAAGTTGATGAAGCTTGAGCCGTAGGTAAACCGGTCATGAGAAGACGAGTAGAAGCGGCTGACATCGCGCACCAGATCCTCTTTGCTGCCTTCACAATGGTGATAGACCTCGACGCGGTTCGATTCATCCAGAATATAGATGTTGAAACCAATGTCGTCCGCGCTGTCTTCGAAGAAGAACTGAATGATCCCTTCACTGGCATAGCCATCAATCACCGCCGGCAGATGCGCCTGATCGGTTTGCAATTTCACTGACAGACCATGCAGTTTGTTGTTGGAAATCGCACCGTAGAATTCGATCGCATTTTCCAGCTTTTGCACAGAAACGCTCAGGCGCTCGAAGAACAGCCCCCAGGTTTGTCCGGCTACGCGCACGGCCTTGAAACGGCCCGGCTCGAGACGCTTGCTCGACAGGCGCAGCTCAATGCATTCGGTCACAAGCTGCTGGATACGGGTACGGATCAGACCCCGTAAATGCTGGCTGTAGCAGAACACTTCCACCGATTCCGGCGGCGCGGCATCCTGATGCATTTTGCCCAGAATGGTTTTCAGTGCTTCCAGCACCGCCTGTTCACCGCTGAAATGCAGTGTACGCACTTCATTCCATGAGTTGCGATAGAGCAGGTCAATGCTGCCGACCATGCATTCCTGATTCTGCCCGAAGCTGAACACATCCAGTTTACGGAAATCAAAATGCACGACCTGATTACGGAAGGCTGCGGTCGGATCGTGTTCCAGATTGACGATAATCGCTAAGTGACGAATTTCGCACGGGCTGTACAACGCTTTTGGCGTCGGTGCCGCCAGACGCAACGGGAAGTGATGCGAGACATCCGCCACCAGTTCGCGCAGTTTGGCGATATCACACAAGCTGCCACTTTTAATATGCAGCCGCGTGGTGGAGGTCAGCAGACCATTGAAATAGGCCCAGGCCACCAGTTTGTTCAGGTAGCGGTTATATTCAAGCGGCTGATGGCTGACGATAGAATCCATCGACGGCGACTGGTTATACAGATACCAGCCGGTGCGGTTGGCACGGCCAATCGGTACATGAATAAAGGTTAAATCGCTTTCGGACAAATCAGGCGAAATCTGCGGGTTCACCAGCGTGACTTTGCCCGGCAGCGCTTCAAACGCGGCGTACAACTTACGGGTCAGCACGCCGATATCCTGCGGGCTGGCACTGACGCTTAAATTGTTGCGACGGGCAAAGCGGATCAGGTTGCGATAGCTTTGCATCATGGCATCAAGCAGTTCGTTATGCGCTTCGCGCACACGCTCGATTTTCCAGTTCGCCCGGTTATCCAGGATCGCCAGACGCTCTTCGTCCCATCCCCATTCAGCCACCAGCTGGCTGAGAATTTCACGACGCCAGCCGACCGACGCCCGTGCACGGGACAGTTTTTCGCACACTTTTAAATAGAAGCAACGGCGGACTAAATCAAGGCGGGTGGTGTCTTCAATCTGAGTGAGGTAGCGGGTCACGCGGTCGAGCATCATACAATAGGAATCAAGCCCGAAGCAGACGATCTCGCCCTGATGCAGACGTTGTTTGATATCCATCGCCAGCAATTGGGTTTGCGGGTATTCCCAGGAATAGGTTTCCAGCAGCAGCGTTTTCAGCACCGCTTTATAAGGCGAGTCGATGCTTTTATATAACTGCCACAGGCTCGCACCGAAATACTCTTCGGCGGACAGGGTACTGAGGCCACCGAGATCCAGCCATTCGTTCGGCGTCAGCGCGCCCTGCGCATACAGCGACAGCACATATTCATCGTAATGCGCTTCTTCTTCACCCGGCACCATATTCCACAGAATACGCTTACCGGCCAGACGCACGGCGGTACGGTAGAATTCGTCGAGCAATAAGATGTGCTGCGTTGAACCGCAGTCTTCACCGCCCAGACTGCCACTTTCATTATGGCGGAAGCGGTTTTCGTCGATCAGGAAGAAGCTGACTTCCACGCCCAGCGAGGCGGCCCATTTTTCCAGCAGGGTGCATTTTTGCTGTAAGCGGTTGCGTTCTTCGTTGTCGAGCCAGGACTGATGACAGACCCAGATATCCAGGTCGGAGCTTTGGCTCTGACCGATGGAGGATGTGCTGCCCATGGAATAGACGCCGGTGATCGGTAATTCACCTTTCACCAGAGGCTCAAGTGCGCTGCCCCATTTCTCTTCAAGGTCAGTCAGGTAGGTTTGTTGGGATTCATCAGGCGTGAAAACACAGATACCATGCGGAACCTTACCTTCAAGGTATCCCGGCATCAGAGGGTGATGTTGATGTAAAAAGACAGGAAGCAGCTGATAGACCTGTTGAAACGCAGGACCCATGGCAGCCAGCGCACGATCGACCCGTAACTGGTTGATCGCATCCAATCTTTGCTTCAATGTCTCGATGTAGAGGTACAAGACGTTTCGCCTGATTATACAGTGTCTGGAAAGAACCCCGTTCCAAATCCGTCATTTATGGTGATGCTTATGCTTTGAACAACCGTGATTGTGCAAATAGTTGACGAATAATTGCTGGAAACGTGATCAATTTAACACCTTGCTGTTTGACCGTAAAGAAAGTAACGCACCACAATTACTCTTCCGCTTCTCTGGATTTTACCGTCTGTTCCGAAACGGAACAAATCTCTTAGACTCCCGTTAACCTTCCTTGACGAATGGCTTCTTACGCTGACAGCTTTCTATTGTCAGTGGTAGGATGGTCACAGAGACAGTTAAACGGTAACAAACATGTTAGACAAAATCATTCGAATTGCCACCCGCCAGAGCCCTCTGGCTTTGTGGCAGGCACAATATGTTCAAAGCCAGCTGATGGCCTGTCACCCCGGTTTGCAGGTGGAACTGGTCCCAATGGTCACCAAGGGCGATATCATTTTAGATACCCCGCTGGCCAAAGTGGGCGGTAAAGGTTTGTTCGTCAAAGAGCTGGAACTGGCGATGCTTGATGGCCGTGCCGATATCGCCGTGCACTCGATGAAAGATGTGCCGGTGGAGTTCCCTGAAGGTCTGGGACTGGTCACTATTTGTGAGCGTGAAGACCCGCGTGATGCATTCGTCTCCGGTCAGTACGCCAGTCTCGCAGACTTACCGCAAGGCAGTATCGTCGGCACCTCGAGCCTGCGCCGTCAGTGCCAGTTGCGTCAGAAACGTCCGGATCTGGTGATCCGCGATCTGCGCGGCAACGTTGGCACCCGTCTGTCCAAACTCGATAATGGCGAATACGATGCCATTATTCTGGCTGTCGCTGGCCTGAAACGTCTGGGTCTGGAAAACCGCATTACCTGCGCGATGACGCCGGAAGAGTGTCTGCCCGCTGTCGGACAAGGTGCCGTAGGCATCGAATGCCGTCTCGACGATCATATCACCCGCGAGTTACTCGCCCCGCTGGCACACCGTGAAACCACATTACGTGTGCAGGCTGAACGCGCCATGAATATGCGCCTTGAAGGCGGCTGTCAGGTGCCGATTGGCAGTTATGCAGAACTGGAAGGCGACGAGCTGTGGTTGCGTGCGTTGGTCGGCGCACCGGACGGCAGCCTGATGGTATGCGGTGAACGCCGTGGTCCTTCCGCCAATGCGCACAGCATGGGTGTGGATCTGGCAGAAGAGCTGCTGGCCAACGGCGCGCGTGAAATTCTGCATGAGGTCTATCAGGGGAACGCCCCTAAATGACCATTCTGGTCACCCGCCCCTCTCCGGCAGGAGAAGCACTGGTCAGCCGGCTGCGTACTCTGGGTCGGGTCGCCTTCCATTCCCCGTTGATTGAATTTGCACCGGGGAACCAGCTCGCATCGCTGCCGAACCTGCTATCCTCATTAAATCAGCAGGATCTGGTGTTTGTGCTCTCGCAACACGCGGTGAATTACGCTGACCGCGCCTTGCGTCAGTCCGCGACACGCTGGCCGGACACGTTAAATTATTACGCGATCGGACGCACCACGGGCCTGCTTTTTCACCGGGCCAGCAGCCTGCCGGTTCTCTATCCTCAGGATGGCGAAACCAGCGAGACATTACTGAATCTTCCGTCATTGCAGCGCATTCAGGGCAAAAAAGCACTGATATTACGCGGTAATGGCGGACGCGAATTGCTGGCAGAGACACTGGCTGAACGCGGTGTGGAGGTGACCTACTGCGAATGTTACCAGCGCAGCCCGGTTTACTACGATGCCAGCGAACAAAGTGCCCAGTGGCAACGCGCCGGAATTGACACGCTGGTCGTCACCAGCGGAGAAATGCTGCAACAGCTGTACCAGTTAGTTCCTGAATACTACCGACATTCATGGTTACTGCGCTGTAACCTGGTGGTGGTCAGCGAACGTTTGGCAACCCTCGCCAGCCAGCTTGGCTGGAGCGCGATTCGGGTTGCTGAGAATGCAGACAATGATGCGCTGATCCGCGCATTACAATTACCTGACTAAGGGATGTGCCAAAATGACGGAACAAAAAAATCCTTCCGCACCGGATGAGAACGTTGTGATCTCCCCGGCGGTTGAGAGCCCCCAGCCAGACGCTTCCGACCGGGATCAGGAGCTGAAAACGTTGCGCAAAAAGCAGCGCACCGCACCGGTATTAGGTGCCATCGCCATTGTCCTGGTGATCGCACTGGGTGCAGGTCTTTACTATCACGGCCACCAGCAATCGCTGGCGCAGGCCGCTGCAGACCAGTCACTTTCTGAACAACTCGATGCACTGCAAAAAACCCAGCAACAGGACAAACAGCAAATCGCCGCCCTGCTTGCTCAGCAATCGAAAAGTCAGCAGGAAGCAGACCGGCAGCAGGCTTCACTCAGTCGCCAGCTGAACGAATTACAGGATAAAGTCGCCAGCATTTCCGGCAGCGATGCCAAAACCTGGTTACTGGCGCAGGCCGATTATCTGGTGAAACTGGCCGGTCGCAAATTATGGAGCGATCAGGATGTGACCACCGCTGCTGCGCTGCTGAAAAGTGCCGATGCCAGCCTGGCAGATATGAACGATCCGAGCCTGATTGACGTGCGTCGTGCGCTGAACGAAGACGTGGGCAGCCTTTCGGCTGTCACACAGGTCGATTTCGACGGCATCATCCTTAAGCTGAATCAGTTGTCGAATCAGGTGGATAACCTGCGTCTGGCCGACAATGATACGGATGATTCTCCGATGGATAATGACAGCTCCAGCCTCTCCGGTTCGCTGGCCGAATGGCGTCAGAACCTGACCAAAAGCTGGCACAACTTTATGGATGACTTCATCACCATCCGCCGCCGCGATTCCAGTGCCGAACCGCTGCTGGCACCGAATCAGGATGTGTATCTGCGCGAGAATATCCGCTCGCGTCTGCTGATCGCCGCGCAGGCCGTGCCGCGTCATCAGGATGAAGTGTATAAACAGTCGCTGGAAAGTGTCTCGACCTGGGTTCGCGCCTACTTCGATACGACCGATCCGTCGACCAAAGCCTTCCTTGAAGATCTGGATAATCTCAGCCAGCAGTCTGTTTCAATGGATGTGCCGGATGAGCTGAAAAGCCAGCCGATGCTGGAAAAACTGATGCAGACCCGCGTGCGTAACCTGCTTCAGCAGCCCGCCGCCGCCACGCAGGGGGAATAACGCATGTTACGAGTTTTCGTGTTATTCCTGATTGTCTTTGCCGGCATCATCGTCGGCCCGATACTGGCCGGACATCAGGGCTACGTCCTGATCCAGACCGACAATTACAACATCGAGACCAGCGTCACCGGTTTGGTCATCATGATGATCGTACTGATTCTGGTGCTGTTCTTCATTGAATGGATCCTGCGCCGCGTCATGCGTACCGGTGCTCGTACCCGTGGCTGGTTTGCCGGGCGTAAAAGCTCTAAAGCGCGTAAGCAAACGAACGCCGCGATGCTCAAACTGGCAGAAGGCGACCATCGTCAGATGGAAAAACTGCTGGCGCGCAATGCCGATCACGCAGAACAACCGGTGGTGAACTATTTACTGGCCGCAGAAGCGGCACAGCAGCGCGGCGATGATATCCGTACCAATCAGTATCTGGAACGTGCCGCAGAAATTGCGGATACCGATCAGATGCCGGTCGACATTACCCGTGTCCGTATTCAGCTGGCCCGTGGCGAAGTTCACGCCGCACGTCATGGCGTGGACCGGTTGCTGGGGCAGTCGCCACGCCATCCGGAAGTCTTACGTCTGGCGGAGCAGGCATATCTTCTGACCGGCGCGTACGGCTCGCTGCTGGAGATTTTACCGTCGATGGCGAAAGCCGATATTCATACCGACGATGAAATCCGTGTGCTGCAGGAGCAGGCTTATATCGGCATGATGAATCAGCTGATGGCGGAAGAAGGCAGCGAAGGCCTGAAACGCTGGTGGAAAGATCAGAGCCGTAAAACCCGTCATGAAGTGGCGTTGCAGGTGGCGATGGCGACGCATCTGATTGAATGCAACGATCAGGATCTGGCGCAGGAAGTGATCCTCGACGGACTCAAACGCCAGTATGACGATCGTCTGGTGGCACTGATGCCGAAACTGCGTTCGGGTAATCCTGAACAACTGGAAAAAACGCTGCGTCAGCTGATCAAACAGAATGGCACAACGCCGCTGCTGAGCAGCACGCTGGGTCAGTTACTGATGAAGCACGGTGAATGGCAGCAGGCAAGCGATGCGTTCCGTGAGGCGCTGAAACAACGCCCTGACGCCTATGATTATGCCTGGCTGGCTGATGCGCTGGATAAACTGCACAAACCGGCTGAAGCGGCGGAGATGCGCCGTGAAGGGCTGATGCTGACGCTGAATAATTCACAGCAACCGTAAGAAAATTGCTGTCTGCGAAAGGCTCCTTCGGGAGCCTTTTTTATGTCATCAATACGTATACCCTAAATCATTTGAGTTGCAGAAAGGCGGCTAACGCAGCAATCCCGATGAGCTGACTTAAGTCAGTGATTCGGGTGACTCAGAGCAGCCAGCACCTCTGCAGCTCAAAGGATGACGGGTATGGGCAAAAAAAAACACCTGCCGGTTATGCAGGTGTATAAAACAATCAGGTCCAGGACAACAGATTTAGTGCCTCACTCAACGTTTTGCCTTCTGGATGATAGCGCATCAGCGTTATCGGTCAGGATGACAATAGGCACTGTAAATTGGCTCTGCATCATTCCCAGGTTTATGAAGCCGGAGCAAACATAATAGGTGGAATGAGCATCTACGGCGGGAATATTGCAGGAGACGTGCCACTATGGCAATACCCGCTGAAAAATATTTAATCTCGTTGATTATAAAGGGTTTTATTTTACGCTGCAGAGATAACTCTTTTGGCTGACCGCTTTTATCCCTCTCCTGCCCCCGGCGATCTGTCGTCTGTAAACGACATCAGAACTGTCAGCTCAATTAACACATGATTTTCAAAGAGATAAATGTCTCCCGTCAGAGACAAAAGAAAACGGGGATGTCGCGGATAAACAACAAAAGCAGGGAGAGAGAAAATGAAAGGTTTACTACAGACGAAAAAAAACCTGCTTTAAAAAGCAGGTTTCTTAGAATGTGGTCGGCGAGAGAGGATTCGAACCTCCGACCCACTGGTCCCAAACCAGTTGCGCTACCAAGCTGCGCTACTCGCCGATGTCGTGCATCTTACTACTTTCTGACGCTAACTGCATCATTTAAATGTATTTTGTGTGTGGTGCGAAGGGAGGGACTCGAACCCTCACATCCGAAGGACACTAACACCTGAAGCTAGCGCGTCTACCAATTCCGCCACCATCGCATGTCACAATCACAAAACCATTTTTAGAGTGGGGTGGCTAATGGGACTCGAACCCACGACAACTGGAATCACAATCCAGGGCTCTACCAACTGAGCTATAGCCACCATATCTCTAACTAACGTGAACTGTCTGACTTCAACATTCCACCGCAACTCTAGCGCATACTAAATGGTGCGCCCGACAGGATTCGAACCTGAGACCTCTGCCTCCGGAGGGCAGCGCTCTATCCAGCTGAGCTACGGGCGCTTAGCGCCGTTGCGGGTGGGGATACTACGGTTTTAACGTCTGGCTGTCTAGTGCTTTTTATCAGAAATATTGCGTTTGATTACGCTTTATCCAATACGCATTAAAAGTAAGCGTCTTGCCTTCCCCACCCATGACTTACGACGTTATTTTGCTTTTTCTGCCGTCTGCGCGGCACGCTTGTGCATGCCGAGGCCGAAGTATATCAGCGACACCGCCGCGATGAAAATACCGCCTACCAGCAAAGAAACCCGCGTATCCGGATTAATCGCCATACCGACCAGCACGCACGCCAGGAAAATCAGCGTCAGATAGTTGGTATAAGGAAAGAGAATCGATTTGAACGGATGGTTTTTCAGTTTCTCTTTATGTGCATCGCGGAAACGCAGCTGGCTGATCAGCACCACAAACCACGGCACCATGCCCGGCAGGACACTGGCACTGTAGACATACACAAACACCTTTTCAGGATTCGGGATGATGTAGTTCAGGCACGAACCGACCAGCAGACACAAAATGGTGATCGCAATACCGTACACCGGCACACCGCTTTTCGACACATTGCTTAACAACGCGGGCAACTGACGGTTTTGCGACAGCGCATACAACATGCGTCCGCAGCTGTACATGCCGCTGTTGCAGCCGGAGAGAGCAGCGGTCAGCACCACAAAGTTAATAATACCGGCCGCTGAAGCAATACCAATCTTCGCGAAGGTCAGCACAAACGGACTGCCGTGAGTGCCCATTTCGTTCCACGGGAAGATAGTGATGATAACGAAAATCGCACCGACGTAGAAAATCAGGATACGCCAGAGAATGTTGTTGATTGCACGTTTGAGCGTCACCTGCGGGTTCTTCGCTTCACCGGCGGTGATCCCCACCAGTTCCACGCCCTGATAGGACGCCACGACAATACACAGCGCAAACAGGAAACCCTTCCAGCCGCCGGCAAAGAAGCCACCGTGCGCGGTCAGATTGGCAAAGCCGACGGCTTCACCGTGGTTGCCAAAGCCGAAGAAGATGACGGCCAGCCCGACCACGATCATCACAATGATGGTGGTGATTTTGATCAGCGCGAACCAGAACTCCATTTCGCCATACAGTTTCACCGCGGCAAGGTTGGCCGCGGCGACAATGGCGACGGCGGCCAGTGCGGGGATCCACTGTGGCAACTCGGGGAACCAGTATTGTGCATAGACGCCGATGGCGGTGATTTCTGAAATCCCCACCGCTATCCACATAAACCAGTAACTCCATGCGGTGAGATAGCCGTAATACGGCCCCAGATATTTATGGGCATAGACAGCAAACGAACCGGCTACCGGCTCCAGATGCAGCATCTCACCCATAGAACGCATGATAAAGAAGACGAACACCCCGGCCAGAATATAGGCCAGCAAGACCGACGGCCCCGCCCATTTCAGGGTACTCGCCGCGCCCATAAACAATCCGACACCAATGGTGCCGCCCAGTGCTATCAGCTCGATGTGCCTTGCCTCAAGCCCCCGGTGTAGCCCACCCTTTTCTTCTTGATTCGCCATAAATCCTCAATTTCTCGTGTTTGCATTTGCCTTCCGGAATGACCGGAATGTTATTTTTATTGTGATATTCCCCCGCTGAAGGCGGAAAAACGGCGTTATGGTTCCGCATTTCAGGATGAGTTGCAAACCACAATGAAGAAAGATACGCATTGCCAGACAAGACGGGATGCAAACGGCGGTAACGCGCGAAATGAAATGAGAGGTACAACGCCGCGCTTAAAATCCCGCGCGGCGCAAGTTTTACAGGCGACCGGTGTAGTAATAGCGAACGAATTTGAGCAGCTTAAGCTGACGGCGCAAACGGCTCGGTTGTAAAATCAGGCGGTAGAACCATTCCAGCCCCATTTTTTGCCAGATTTTTGGCGCGCGTTTCACATGGCCGGTGAAGACATCATAAGTTCCGCCAATCCCCATATAGAGGGCGTCGGGATGCACAAGGCGGCAATCGCGCATCAGGATTTCCTGCTTTGGCGAGCCCATCGCCACCGTCACAATGGCAGCGCCGCTGCTTTTCACCCGTTCGAATAACGCCTCACGCTGATCCGGCGGGAAATAGCCGTTCTGACTGCCAACAATATTGACGTTCCACTGCGCGCGCAGTTTCGCTTCCGTCTGCGCCAGCACATCCGCTTTGCCGCCGATCAGAAAGACCGGCGTGCCTTCGCGGCCTGCGCGCTGCATCAGCCCTTCCCAGAGATCGGCACCGGCAATGCGCGAAATCCTGGCCTGCGGGTATTTACGGCGGATGGCCCGCACGATGCTGATCCCGTCGGCATATTTATATTCCGCCTGACTGATCAGCGCGTTCATTTCCGGGTTGCTTTCGACGGTCAGCAGTTTTTCGGCATTCATCGCCACCAGTGCGCCGGTTTTGACCTGATGACCGGCAAAAAGATAATCGAGAAAATGGGCCATACTGCGAAAGCCCCAAAGGCGTATTCCACGAATATCGTATTGTGGAACGTTATTCTCCTGATTCATTCATTGTCCTTACGGCCAGAGGCTCCATGAGGTTTTTTCCGGCCGGCATTTTGGCACGGATCAGCCCGGCAGCGTCAAACATCCAGTACAGTAATTTTGCGGCGACCAGACAGGCACCGAAAACAACACAGAAAAAGACCACCCGCGAGAAGAAGGAATCCACACCTTCGCGGGCAAGCACGATCATATTGAACACCGCACCAAAGCAGAAACTTTGCAGGATGGCCGCTTTGTAGGGGTTGGTGTCCGCCTTGCCTTTTTCGTACAACCAGTCGAACCATTTAATGATCATCCCGACCGCCACCGCGCCCAGCGGAATAAACCACACGCCGCCCATGACCACCAGCGAACCGATCAGCGTCGGCGATATCGCCAGCCCGGAATGGTTATCCAGCACGTCCCAGGTGAAATAGTTGGCTGAGTTGAGCACGATGCCCGGCCGGTCATGCCATAGCCAGGTCGGAATAAAGACATAGAAATCGCGGACGATAGGCGCCAGCCCCTGGAAGCTGATTTTGTCGTAATTTTGCAGCAGCAGCCCCAGATTTTCCCACGGTGAGAAGGTGTCACGCGTCAGATACAGGAAGGTATAAAACGCCTCCGGGCCGCTGACGTTCAGGCCGTAGCGTTTCAGCGCCAGCCAGAACATGCCGACGATACCGAGCACGCCCGCCGCCGCCAGCATCCACAAACTGATCCAGCCACGGACAATGCCGATAAACAAAAACAGCGCGAAGGCGATGATGATGTTCGCCCGTGTACCGCCGACGATAATGTAAGTCAGCAAACCAAACGCGACGGTGCTGACCAGGAAAAACAGCCAGCGGCGCGGATCGGGTTTGAGAAAGAACACCACCAGCATCGCCGGAAGGAAGAAGTAGAAGAAACGTTTGAGCGCCACGCCGGACACATCACTGGAAAATATCTGGCTGTAGGATTTGAGCTTAAACAGCAGAAAACCGTTATGCATAAAGAAGATGGAAACGGTAACAATGGCAATCAGCGCCAGCATTATCCAGGTCAGATGGGTTTCCACGCGGTTCATGGTAAACAGCGGACGTGACGGCCCCTCACGCTTTGCCCTGAGCCGCGTTTTGTAGCTGACGTAATAAATGGCGTAGAAACAGGTGGCGGCCAGCATGGCCTGCAACAGGTTTTCCACCGGCACGACCTGGACATCAAACTGGAAAACCAGCAGACAGGTCAGCGGGAAGCCAAAGTAAAACGTCAGCAGATAGAGCAGTGAAAACAAGACGTTGAAGTTAAAACGCACACGGCGAAATTCTTTATACGTCAGGGTCAGGATGAACAGCAGCGAGAAGCCGTAAACCACAGACAGGCCGCCAAGCTGGGCCAGTGTCATGATGTTTCTCCCGCCGCCAGCAGCAACGCCTGTTGCCAGCCCGCGATGTAATTCGGATTAAAGAACGCAATGTTGTGGCGATCAGTATGCAGTAACTGACGACGCGCTTCCGCCACGGTTCTGGCATCCAGCGCATCACCGTAAAACAGCACCGGAAGATGCTGCTCGGCCAGATCCTGCCAGAACGGATTCTGACGGCTGACCACAAACGGCACGCCGAACTGGATCAGCAAACACTGTGTGCCGATACCCTGCTGGCGGTCAAAGATAAAATAGCCCAGCGAGCAACGGCGCAACACATCAAGGTAATCCGCAAAAGGCATTGAACCGGTGATCAGTTCAATGTTTTCGGGCGCAAACCACTTCAGCGCCTCAGTGCGCACCTGTTCGATATAACCGTCATTATTGGCCGGATACCCCATCGGAATAATCACCCGGATATCCGCGCCAAACTGCTGATGCAGCGAACGCAGTGCTTCACTATGACGGTTACTGCGATCGCCGGAATTACCGACCAGCACGGTCATGGGCCCTTCCGGTTCCGCTTGTTCGGCTGAAAGCGTCAGCGCCGGATCCATCCGCGTCGGGAAATAGAGCAACGACGACGGCACACGCGGGTGTCGCTGATGGAAATGAATCAGGTCGCCACGGGTGGCGAATACGTGACCGATCCGCCCCTGCGCCAGCCGCCGTAAAAGATAGAACAGGCGGAATTTCAGGCTTCCGGCAGATTCATAAAGATCGGCACCCCAGATATGCCAGCTGGCCTGCTGCGATTTGATTTTACCGGTCAGCAGGGCAATCCACAGGGTCGGGTTAAATTGCCCGTGGAAGAAAAAGTGATGGGTGCGATCCTGCGCACGGGCAATCACCGCGTCCGCCAGCGATTTTTTATCCGGATAAACCCGGATGTCCAGACGCGTAAATTCGGCAAAGGCCGACGCATCCGCTGCCGCCACCATAAAATGATAAATCAGCTTTTCAGGCGCGCATTCGGCCAGAACATCATTAAAAAAGCGCAGCACGGTGACATTATGGTGGGGAATGTCAGATCCCAAAACGTGAATCAGCGTTGTCATGCTCGTCTACGATAAATAACAAATACGGTGCAGCACAGGGCGAAATAAACGACATAGGTCGCCATATAGGCCTGCGCTGCGCCCAGAGAACCCCGTATCGGGATCAACCAGTGTGAGAATCCGGTCAGTAACGCGAACTGGCTGATTTCAGTCAGCACGTAAAAACGCAGAGAAGCTCTGGCGATCACCAGATACCCAAATACATACGAGCCGACTTTCAGAACGTCGCCGACCAGCTGCCAGGCGAACAGGTCACGCATCGCCACAAACTGAGAAGAAAACAGCAGCCAGATGGCGAAATCCCGCAACAGCCAGACCGTAAAACTGACGGCTGCCACGGCGGGCAATACGAACTTCAGCGATTTGACGATTTCGCGCGTCACGTCTTTTTTGTCGGTCAGGCGCGATAAAGTCGGCAATAAATACACGCTGAACGAGGCGGTGATAAATTGCAGATAGGCATCAGAAATGCTGCTGACTCCCTGCCAGATCCCCACGTCTTTCCAGCTGTAATGCGCCGCCAGCAGATTTCGCATCATCACATACGCCACCGGTAAGGTGACGGAGGTGATCAGCGCCATCAACGTGAATTTTCCCAGATGGCTGGCAATAAAACGATCCCAGCCCGGTTTCAGATACGCCAGCGGGAAGGATTTTCGCCGCCACAGCATTGCCCCGGCAGGCACCATGACCAGCGCAGGCACCAGTGCCAGACCGGCCAGCGCGCCTTCGTAGCCACCCAGTTTGAAACACAACAAATAGGCCAGTAAACCGATCAGACTGCCACCGATCACTGCCAGGGCGTTGCCCATGGCATCGCGGTAACCTTTTAGGATGGCCTGAAAATAGTTGGCGCAGGCAATACCCATCTGAATAAACGCCACGGCACGGACAACGGCCTGATAACGATCGTGCCCGAATAATCCGACGCTGATCGGGGCGGCCGCTATCAGAAACACCGCCGCCAGCAACGCCGAAAAACCTAAAATCAGCGACGACGACGTGCCCAGCACGGCGTTTAGCCGGGCGGGATCCCGGTGATGTTCAGCCACATATTTGGTGATACCGTTGAAAATACCGGCACCGGACAGCACGCCCAGGACGGTCACCAGCTGACGGAAATTCCCCGCCTGCCCGACGCCATCCGGCCCGAACGTCACCGCCAGCAATTTTACCACCAGCAGTCCGGCACCGATTTTAATCAGCGTGGAACCGGCGGTCCAGACTGACGCTTTTGCCAGCGACATATCAGGCGAAATATTGCAGCATGGCCGCGATCACCGCGCGCTGCGTGTCATCGGTCATGTTATAGAACAAAGGCAGGCGCACCAGACGCTCGCTCTCTTTTGTCGTGAAGCGATCGACGCCCGCAAAACGACCAAATTCTTCGCCCGCCGGACAGGCATGCAGCGGGATGTAATGGAATACGGTCAGGATATCCGCCGCTTTCATATGGCGGATGAACGCATCACGATCTTCAATATCATTCAGGCGCACATAGAACATGTGGGCGTTTTGCACGCAATCTTGCGGGACAGAAGGCAACTGCACGCGCCCCGCGTCGGCCAGATCCTGCAACGCCTCATAATACTCATTCCAGATGGCCAGACGGCGCTGGTTAATTTTCTCAGCGGCGTCGAGATTTCCCCACAGATACGCGGCCTGCAAATCGGACATCAGATAGCTGGAACCAATGTCGCGCCAGGTGTATTTATCCACCTGACCACGGAAGAACTGGCTGCGGTTGGTGCCTTTTTCGCGAATAATTTCCGCACGGTCAATCAGCTTCGCGTCGTTAATCAGCGTCGCGCCGCCTTCACCGCCTGCGGTGTAATTCTTGGTTTCGTGAAAACTGAAGCAGCCAATATGCCCGATCGTGCCCAGCGCTTTGCCTTTGTAAGTCGACATCACGCCCTGCGCGGCGTCTTCCACCACAAACAGGCGATACTTGTCGGCCAGCGCCATAATGGTGTCCATCTCACAGGCCACGCCCGCGTAATGCACCGGGACAATCACTTTGGTTTTGTCGGTGATGGCGGCTTCTATCAGGGTTTCATCGATGTTCATGGTGTCCGGGCGGACATCCACAAAGACGATTTTTGCCCGGCGTAACACAAACGCGTTGGCGGTCGAGACAAAGGTGAAACTTGGCATGATCACTTCGTCGCCGGGCTGGATATCCAGCAATAACGCGGCCATTTCCAGCGATGCCGTACAGGAAGGCGTCAGCAAAACTTTCGGACAGTTAAAGCGCGTTTCGAACCATTGCTGGCAACGCAGGGTAAATCCGCCGTCACCGCATAATTTGCCGCTGCTCATCGCCTCGCGCATGAAATCAAGTTCAGTACCTGCCACCGGTGGCGCGTTAAAAGGGATCATCGTTTCACCTGTACAACCAATATGCCGTGCCGGTGACGGTGCCACCGCTGGCGAGATAAAGATTTAAGGCCGCGAGGTTGCTGGTTTGCGTGGCGACATATAAACGCGACACGCCCTGTTCAGCAGACCATTTTTTCGCAGCCGCCATTAATTTTTTGCCCGCTCCCCGTCCCTGACATTCAGGCCGGACGGCAAGCAGACCAATACGCGCTTCGCCATCGGGCAGCGTTCGCAGCGTCACAAAACCCAGACTGTTGCCCTGCTCATCATCAACCCACAGGCAAAGATGGTCGAACGTGCCTGATACGGCTTTCTCCGCCCACGTCGCATAAAAGCGGCCGCTGTCTTCGGGCTGATACCAGGGCGAGCGAAAACGGCTGAAGCGAAATGCCTGACGGGCAATCGCGGCCACCTCGGGCATATCCTCCGGAACCGCGAGGCGTCCCGCCGGTAGCCCGAGATCGGAAGGCCCGATCCGCACACAAACGTCCGTCTCGCCCTCTGCCAGCCGGAAACCCAGCGCAGAAAGTGCGTCCAGTGTGTCTGTCTCACCGGCATCCACTTTCGCCTGCACCAGCGCATACTGATCCAGCCTCTGCGGCGTGATTTCCGGCGCAGAAGCATCCGGCGTCAGGCGGGCGCTTTTAAGCTGAAAGAAATCGCTCTCCCAGCCCAGCGGCTCAATATTGCCGTGGACGCGCATGGAGCAAATCCAGTAAATACTGCCCGTAACCCGTTTTTGCCAACGTCCGGGCGGCGCGTTTTACGCCTTCATCGTCTAACCAGCCATTACGCCAGCCAATCTCTTCCAGACAGGCAATTTTGAAGCCCTGACGTTTTTCAACGGTCTGCACGAACGAGCTGGCTTCGATCAGACTGTCATGGGTGCCGGTATCCAGCCAGGCGAAGCCACGGCCCAGTAACTCGACCGACAGTTCGCCGCTTTCGAGGTACATCTGGTTGATGGAGGTAATTTCGAGTTCGCCGCGTGAGGAAGGTTTAACCTGTTTGGCGAAATCCACCACCTGATTGTCATAGAAATACAAACCGGTGACGGCCCATTTGGATTTCGGATGCGCTGGTTTTTCTTCAATAGATAAAGCCCGGAAATCGTCATCGAACTCCACAACGCCAAAACGCTCAGGATCCATCACCTGATAACCAAAGACGGTTGCGCCTTTATCACGGGCAGCGACCGAGCGCAGTTTCGGGCTGAAACCCTGACCAAAGAAGATATTGTCGCCCAGCACCAGACAAGTCGGCTGACCATCAATAAATTCTTCGCCAATCAGGAAAGCTTGTGCCAGGCCATCCGGGCTTGGCTGCTCGGCATACGTCAGCCTGATACCAAATTCTTCCCCATTGCCCAGCAGACGCTGGAAGAAAGGTTTATCTTCCGGCGTAGTGATAATCAGAATATCGCGGATACCTGCCAGCATCAGCACAGATAACGGGTAATAAATCATCGGCTTGTCATAAATCGGCAACAGCTGTTTCGACATGCCACGCGTGATCGGGTGCAACCGGGTGCCAGAGCCACCGGCCAAAATAATGCCTTTCATCGCTTATCCTCCGTTGAACCTTGCAGAGTAAACATCAGTCCTTCAGACCCAGACGTTCACCACGGTAGCCGCCGTCCTGAACGCGCTGCCACCAGGTTTGATTATTCAGATACCACATCACCGTTTTACGTAAACCCGTTTCGAAGGTTTCTGCCGGTTTCCATCCCAGTTCACGCTCAATTTTGCCTGCATCAATCGCGTAACGGAGATCGTGCCCCGGCCGGTCTTTAACGAATGTGATTAAATCGCGGTAATGCGCAAGGTGACCGGGCTTCTGCGGCACCAGTTCTTCCAGCAGTTCACAAATGCCCCTGACGACCTCAATATTTTTACGCTCGTTATGACCACCGATATTGTAGGTTTCGCCCACGCCACCTTCCGTCACAACCTGATATAACGCGCGCGCATGATCTTCAACATAAAGCCAGTCGCGGATCTGTCCGCCATCGCCATACACCGGCAGAGGTTTACCGGCTAATGCATTGAGGATCACCAGCGGGATCAATTTTTCAGGAAAATGGTACGGGCCGTAATTGTTGGAGCAATTGGTCACCAATGTCGGCAGCCCGTAGGTGCGTAGCCACGCCCTCACCAGATGATCGCTGGCCGCTTTAGACGCAGAGTAAGGGCTGCTTGGTGCATAAGCCGTTGTTTCGGTGAACTGTGCATCGGTTGCTTCCAGATCGCCAAACACTTCATCCGTAGAAATATGGTGGAAACGGAATGCCTGCCGCGCGGGTTCCGGCAGGGTCTGCCAGTACTGACGAGCCGCTTCCAGCAACTGATAAGTGCCTACCACATTCGTTTCGATAAAGGCCGCCGGACCGTCAATAGAGCGGTCGACATGACTTTCAGCCGCCAGATGCATCACGGCATCAGGCTGATGGCGGGAGAAAACAGCATCCAGCGCCGGCCGATCATTAATATCCACCTGTTCAAAGGCATAACGGGGATCGTCTGAGACTTCCGCTAATGAATCGAGGTTTCCGGCGTAAGTCAGTTTATCGACAACGATAACCTTATCCGCTGTGCTCTGAATGATATGTCTGACGACCGCAGAGCCAATAAAGCCTGCTCCGCCGGTGACCAGTATTTTTTTCAACGCCATACCCCTTTGGTATCCACAATCCATGATTGCTCAATGTGATCGGCAGGGATCGCTTTGAACGACTGATGATCGACCAGCATCACCAGCAGATCGGCCTCTTTCAGCGCATCATCAAGCGTATGCAGGGTGACTTTACCGTTCAGGGAGGCTGGCAGTTGCTGAACATTAGGCTCAACGGCCCAGGTTTCCCCGGCGTGCCAGTCCGCAATAAGGTGTGTGACTTCGACTGCCGGGCTTTCGCGCAGGTCATCGATATTCGGTTTAAACGCCAGACCAAAACAGGCGATTTTGATCTCGGCGGCACGTTTGCCGGTTGTCGTGAGGCAATCGGCGAGCGCCGCTTTCACGCGATCCACCACCCAGTGTGGTTTACTGTCATTCACTTCACGCGCGGTGCGGATAATCCGCGCCAGCTCAGGGTTTTGCGCCACAATAAACCACGGATCAACCGCGATGCAGTGACCGCCCACGCCCGGTCCAGGCTGCAAAATGTTCACACGCGGATGACGGTTTGCCAGACGGATCAGCTCCCAGACATTGATTCCCTGCGCATCACAAATCAGTGACAGTTCATTGGCAAAAGCAATGTTGACGTCGCGGAAGCTGTTTTCGGTCAGCTTGCACATTTCAGCAGTACGGGAGTTGGTGATGACACATTCACCCTTGAGGAAAATGTTGTATAACTCGCTGGCACGTTGCGAACACAGTGGTGTCATGCCGCCGATCACGCGGTCATTTTTAATCAGCTCAACCATCACCTGCCCCGGTAAAACACGCTCCGGGCAATACGCGATATTGACATCAGCCTGTTCGCCAGCCTGTTGCGGGAAGCGCAGATCAGGGCGCGCTTCGGCCAGCCATGCGGCCATTTGCTCCGTTGCGCCGACCGGCGATGTCGATTCCAGAATGATCAGATCGCCTTTCTTAAGCACTGGCGCGACGGAACGCGCTGCGGACTCAACGAATTTCATGTCCGGCAGGTGATCGCCCATAAACGGCGTCGGGACGGCGATCAGAAAAGCATCGGCAGGTTCAGGACGGGTCACTGCATGCAAAAAACCCGCGTCCACGGCCTGCTTCACCAGCAGGTCGAGATCGGGTTCAACGATATGGATCGCGCCACGGTTAATGGTGTCAACCGCGTGCTGGCTGATGTCCACGCCGACCACTTTTTTCTGGCGAGATGCAAAAGCCGCGGCAGTCGGCAGACCGATGTAACCCAGCCCGATGACAGAAATAGTATTAAAACTCATTGTGCTACCCAATGATTTTTCAGTGCGTCAAGAATATGGCGACAGGCATCCCCGTCGCCGTAAGGATTGTGCGCCCGGCTCATGCTGTTGTATTCATCTTCATTGTTCAGCAGTCGGTTGACTTCCTCGACGATTGTCGCGGGATCGGTTCCCACCAGCCGGACAGTTCCCGCATCAACGGCTTCCGGCCGCTCCGTGGTTTCCCGCATGACCAGCACAGGTTTGCCCAGCGAGGGCGCTTCTTCCTGCACCCCGCCGGAATCCGTCAGGATCAGACAGGCTTTATCCATCAGATACACAAACGGCAGGTAATCCTGCGGGTCGATCAGAATAATATTATCAATGCCTTGCAGAATACGGTTTACCGGTTCGCTGACGTTCGGATTGAGATGCACCGGATACACAATCTGTACGTCCGGATGCTGGCGGGCAATTTCTGCCAGCGCCGAGCAAATCCGTTCAAATCCACCGCCAAAGCTTTCGCGACGATGGCCGGTCACTAAAATCAGTTTTTTAGCCGCATCAAGGAAGGGATAGTTTTCAGCCAGTTGCTGCGCCAGTGAAGTGTCATTTTTGACGCGGTCACGCACCCAGAGCAACGCATCAATCACCGTATTCCCGGTGACAAAAATGCCGTCAGCAGAAATGCCTTCCCGCTGTAAATTGGTCCGGGCATTTTCGGTGGGCGCAAAGTGCCACTTTGCCAGATGGCCGGTCAAGACACGGTTGCCCTCTTCCGGCCATGGCGAGGACAGATCGCCGGTACGCAAACCCGCTTCAACGTGCCCGACCGGGATCTGATGATAAAAGGCTGCCAGACTGGCCGATAAGGTGGTGGTCGTATCACCATGCACCAGCACCACGTCGGGTCTGAATTCGTCTAAAACAGGCTTCAGGCCGGTCAGGATCCGGCTGGTGATTTCTGTCAGCCCCTGCCCCGGTTTCATGATATTGAGATCATAATCCGGGGTGATTTCAAAGAGCCTCAAGACCTGATCGAGCATTTCACGGTGTTGTGCCGTGACACACACCCGGGATTCAAAGGCCGCATCCTGCGACAACGCATGCACCAGCGGCGCCATTTTAATGGCCTCCGGACGGGTGCCGAAAATCGTCAACACTTTCACAATGTGTTTCTCTTGTTTTTACGGCGGGTCAGCGCAACGCCTGCACCGGTTAAACCGCCGACAATGCCCCACATGATCATCAGCAAGGCCCGGCGCGGACTGTCGCGTTTCACCGGCTCTTCAGGGGTTCTGAGATAACGGTAAGTCTGGAATTTCGCCGTCAGTGTCGGGCCGACATTCAGTGTCGACAGCATCGCCCGGTTCTGATCGTAATCCAGATCATACCCCGGCCCGGAAGCCTGCAATAATTCTAACCGCGCTTTCAGCATCGGCGTTCCCAGCAGGAACATGTCGGAATCAGGCAGTTCTTCGGCAGGCGTGTCCGTCACGCTTTTAGTGATATTTTGTTGCTGAGCAATCTTCAGCGCCTGCTCAGTGTTGTTCATTGTACGTTTGAAAATAGTCTGCGCGACTTCTTCCTGACGCTTCACCTGCGCTTTCATGGACTGCGTACGCGCCGCCCATGCGCCTTCCAGCTCGTCATATAAATGCTGTGCGGCACGGGCGCTGGCGAAATTCACATACTGGCGCAACAGTTTATTGGCATCCGGGGCGTTTTCAGCGGTCAGTTTGACAATATCATTGGGTACTTTCGCGTCGTCACGGGCGGTGAACTGAATGTCGTTAATCAGCTCATCCAGCAACACTGCATCCGCGCGGGGATCATTTTCCTGACGCTGTTTGTAATACGGGCTCTGCATCCAGAAGTCACGACGGGTATCGTAGGCAGCCAGTTGCATGACAAATTCATTGTACGCTTCCTCAGAGATGGGCGGACGGTTGTTGTCGGACTGCGGCGCATTACGTATATCTAAATTGCGCAGGAACTGTGCCTGAGAGAAATAGGACGACAGGTTATTCACGGTAGGACGATCGGTGATCGCCGTGGAACTCCACTCCTGTTTCATCAGGTAAGTCGACCCAAGCGCCACTAAAGCAAACAGTATTGCCAGACCTGCGATCCAGAATTTCCCTTTCCATAAGGTGCAACACAGGCCACGGATATCAAGTTCATTCTCGATGGTATGTTCGTTCTGGTTTCTTATCATTTCTGGTTTATCCACAGCCAGTTTGCCCCTGCATAAAAGAGAGAAAGATTAACAAACGGTCGAGCGACGAAAGCGTCTTTTTATCCGTTTAATAAACCGCGCAACACGCCAGGCGCGTTTTATGCAAACCCCGTAAAGCAGGAATGCGAAGAAGAACAGGATAAGCATGACCCACTCAGGCACAAAGGAAAGATGCTCACCAATAACACCGATAGCAGCCAGTATCGCCGCTGATAAGGTGATCAAAACAAAGGCCTGACGGGGAGTAAAACCGGCGCGCATGATCAGATGATGAATATGCTGACGATCGGCCGAAAACGGGCTCATGCCCTTACGCAGACGACGGTACATGATAGCAATCATGTCCATCAGGGGGATCGCAATCAGCCAGAGTGCGGTCACCGGATTCATCGGATGTGACTCGCCTTGCGTGCTTTGCAACAAGATCCAGATGACTGTGAAACCTATCAATGTGCTGCCCGCATCCCCCATAAAGACTTTATAACGCGGCCCCAGAATCCCCAGGTTCAGCAAGATATACGGCAAGGTGGCGGCAATCATGGCGAAGCACCACAACGCAAGTTCCATGTGCCCGCTGTCATACATCACGATACCCATCGCGCCAAAACTGACGCAAGACAGGCCGCCAAGCAGGCCATCGATACCATCCACCATATTAAAGGCGTTTATCGCGGCCCAGACAGCAAACAGGGTAAAGAGATAACCAAACGGCCCCAGCAGCATTTCCCACGGGCCGATAATATGCCCGAGATTGCGCAAGGTAAGATTGGCACAACTCATCATCGCAACAGCCACACCGGCCTGCACCAGAGCACGAATTTTGACACTGATATCGTAGCGGTCATCCAGCGCACCGACAAATACCAGCAACCCGGCGCACAGCAGATACAGCGAAGAGTGAGGAATGCGGTAATCCGTGATCAAAAAGGTAAAGCAGATCCCTGCGTACACAGAAATGCCGCCGACCAGTGGGATCATCCCCTGGTGACGCTTGCGGTAATTGGGCTTATCGACCAGACCGATGATATTCGCCATCTTCCTGGCGACGAATAAAAACAGGAATGAAAACAGGAAAACGAAGACGAGTTCAGTACTCATATTGAGTAAATTCACAGTTAAGAGATCTCTGCAAAAATAAGGTGCGTGGATTTGAGAGCAAAAAAGTTTTTAACTTCATAGCCTTGCAACACATCCTATGGTGACAGTTATGGTTTTGTCTCAGGCAATACCTTATCTGTTGCCCTATTGCCGGGCAATTTGCCGACACGATAGAGAAAGGGCAATGGAAAAACCATCAGCTATTATCCGAATAACCTGATGATCTCGCCAAAGTAGCGTTATGGTAGCTACCAAAAGCAAAAAACGCCACGACTGTGCGTGGCGTTTGTCTGACTTTTACACCAAATTACGAACGTTTCATCATGTCGAAGAAGTCGTCATTGGTCTTGGTCATAGCAAGCTTGTTGATGAGGAATTCCATCGCATCAATCTCACCCATCGGGTGAATAATTTTGCGCAGGATCCACATTTTTTGCAGCTCTTCGGACGTGGTCAACAGCTCTTCCTTACGGGTACCAGAGCGGTTGTAGTCGATCGCAGGGAAAACACGTTTTTCAGCGATTTTACGCGCCAGGTGTAATTCCATGTTGCCGGTACCTTTAAATTCTTCATAGATAACTTCATCCATTTTAGAACCGGTATCGACCAGTGCGGTCGCGATGATGGTCAGGCTGCCGCCCTCTTCCACGTTACGTGCTGCACCGAAGAAACGTTTCGGACGGTGCAAGGCGTTGGCGTCGACACCACCGGTCAGGACTTTACCGGACGCAGGCACCACGGTGTTGTAGGCACGCGCCAGACGGGTAATGGAGTCCAGCAAAATGATCACGTCTTTCTTGTGCTCAACCAGACGTTTCGCCTTCTCGATCACCATTTCGGCGACCTGAACGTGACGGGATGCCGGTTCGTCAAAGGTGGAAGCGATCACTTCACCTTTCACCAGACGCTGCATCTCGGTCACTTCTTCCGGACGTTCGTCGATCAGCAGAACCATCAGTACGCAATCAGGATGGTTGTACGCAATGCTGGTCGCGATATTTTGCAGCAGCATCGTTTTACCGGCTTTCGGCGGAGCCACAATCAGACCACGTTGGCCGCGACCGATTGGGGAGGCCAGATCCAGTACGCGAGCGGTCAAATCTTCTGTTGAACCGTTACCACGTTCCATACGCAGACGTGAATTTGCATGCAGAGGGGTTAAGTTTTCGAACAGGATTTTGCTGCGGGCGTTTTCTGGTTTGTCGTAGTTAACTTCGTTAACTTTCAACAGGGCAAAATAACGTTCACCTTCTTTAGGTGGGCGGATTTTACCGGAAATAGTGTCGCCAGTGCGAAGGTTGAAGCGGCGGATTTGGCTTGGAGATACGTAGATGTCGTCGGGGCCTGCGAGGTAGGAACTGTCTCCGGAGCGGAGGAAACCAAATCCATCCTGCAATATCTCCAGTACGCCATCACCGAAGATGTCTTCTCCGCTTTTCGCATGCTGCTTCAATATTGAAAAGATAATGTCTTGCTTGCGCATGCGGGCCTGGTTTTCCAGTCCCATATTTTCGCCGAGTGCAATCAGGTCAGAGACCGGCGTATTCTTTAATTCGGTAAGATTCATAATGGTGGGTTCTTAAACTCGGGGTATGTCTCGAACATCTGTCGTGAATGGGTATGGCAGGGTCATCCATGCCTGTTTATTGTATGACACTTAAATAACAGCCCGAAAATCCAGCCGCAGGTAGTCGCTCGCGGGCGATTCTTGAGGGGCAGTGCTGATATTGAAGGTGTCTTAAAGCCGATTTTGTTAAAACCGTTAGATGGTCAAGCACAGTGCCAGTTCAATTTAATTATTATTCAAAGAAACTATCAGGCAGATGTTTTTGACACAACAGAGTAAAACGTAAGAATCAAACTACAGGTAAGCTCTATTTGCAGTAAGTCTAAACTTAGCATGCTTCTTGACAGGCGTCTAGCGGACAATGTGAAAAACACGGCAGCCCGCTAAACACCTGGCTTTGGTCATCCCGACCAATTACAGATTAGCTGTTAAGAACTCTTTCAGCTGACCTTTCGACAGTGCGCCAACTTTAGTTGCTGCGACTTCGCCGCCTTTAAATAACAGCAGGGTAGGAATACCACGGATGCCGTATTTAGGTGCAGTACCTGGGTTTTCATCGATATTCAGTTTTGCGATGGTCAGCTTGCCTTCGAACTCAGTGGCAATTTCATCCAGAATCGGAGCGATCATTTTACATGGACCGCACCACTCTGCCCAGAAATCGACCAGCACCAGCCCTTCGGCTTTCAATACGTCGTTGTCGAAACTGTCATCGGTCAGGTGAATAATTTTATCGCTCATGTTTACTCCAAAGGATTATCTTTACCTTGTTGATGTAGCATTAACCAACATTAGGTTGACTTTATTTCACCGGATACGCTTTCGTAAAGCAATAGTTAGCTGATATTCTACCACACTATGAGCAAAACACACTTGACCGAACAGAAGTTTTCCGACTTCGCCCTGCACCCGCTGGCAGTAGAAGCCCTTGAAAAGAAAGGCTTCCATTACTGCACTCCTATTCAGGCATTGGCATTGCCAATCACGCTCGCTGGGCGTGATGTTGCAGGTCAGGCGCAAACCGGTACCGGCAAGACGCTGGCTTTTCTAGCGTCTACTTTCCATTATCTGCTTTCTCACCCTGCTGCGGAAGGTCGTAAGACTAACCAGCCGCGTGCCTTGATCATGGCACCTACCCGCGAACTTGCGGTGCAGATCCATTCCGACGCCGAAGCATTATCTGAGTCAACCGGGCTGAAATTAGGTCTGGCCTATGGCGGCGACGGTTACGACAAACAGCTTAAAGTGCTGGAAAGCGGCGTGGACATCCTGATCGGAACCACTGGCCGTTTAATCGATTACACCAAACAGAACCACATCGACCTGGGCGCGATTCAGGTGGTGGTGCTGGATGAAGCAGACCGTATGTTCGATCTGGGCTTCATCAAAGATATCCGCTGGTTGTTCCGCCGGATGCCACCTGCTAATCAACGCCTGAACATGCTGTTCTCAGCAACGCTTTCCTATCGTGTGAAAGAGCTGGCGTTTGAAAACATGAATAATGCCGAATCGATCGAAATCGAACCGGAACAAAAAACCGGTCACCGTATTCAGGAAGAGCTGTTCTACCCTTCAAATGAAGAAAAAATGCGCCTGCTGCAGACGCTGATTGAAGAAGAATGGCCAGATCGCTGCATTATTTTCGCCAATACCAAACACCGCTGTGAAGACGTCTGGGGCCATCTGGCTGCCGATGGTCATCGCGTTGGCTTGCTGACCGGCGATGTCCCACAGAAAAAACGCCTGCGCGTTCTGGAAGACTTCACCAAAGGCACGCTGGACATTCTGGTCGCGACTGACGTTGCTGCCCGTGGCTTGCACATTCCTGCCGTGACGCACGTCTTTAACTACGACTTGCCTGACGACTGTGAAGATTACGTTCACCGTATTGGCCGTACTGGCCGCGCGGGTCTGAGTGGCCATTCCATCAGCCTGGCTTGTGAAGAATATGCCCTGAATCTGCCGGCGATTGAAACTTACACCGGTCACAGCATTCCGGTCAGTAAATACAACAGCGATGCGCTGTTAACTGATTTGCCTCCTGCAAAACGTCTTGCCCGCACGCGCACCGGTAACGGCCCGCGTCGCAACAGCAATTCGTCTTCACGTCGCAGCAGTGCACCACGTAGCAACCGTAAACGTCCGGGCTGATAACCTATGCTAAGTTCCACCTCACTGTATGCAGCGATTGATCTGGGTTCTAACAGCTTTCACATGCTGGTGGTGCGTGAGGTGGCAGGCAGTATCCAGACCCTCGCCAGAATTAAGCGCAAAGTGCGTCTGGCAGCCGGTCTGGATAAACATAACCTGCTTTCTCAGGAAGCGATGCAACGGGGCTGGCAATGCCTGAAGCTGTTTTCTGAAAGATTGCAGGATATCCCGCGCGATCAGATCCGTGTCGTGGCCACCGCAACGTTGCGACTGGCCAGCAATGCCGACGAGTTTCTGGGCAAAGCGCAGGAAATCCTCGGCTGTCCGATTCAGGTCATTACCGGCGAAGAAGAAGCACGTCTGATTTATCACGGCGTTGCCCACACAACGGGCGGCCCGGATAAACGTCTGGTCGTCGATATTGGCGGCGGCAGCACCGAGCTGGTGACCGGCGTCGGCGCACAAGCCACTACGCTTTTCAGTCTGTCGATGGGCTGCGTCACCTGGCTGGAACGTTATTTTGCCGACCGCAATCTGGCAAAAGAAAACTTCGATCAGGCCGAGCAGGCGGCAATCGATATGATCCTGCCTGTGGCACCAGAGCTGATTGCCAATGGCTGGCAGATTTGTGTCGGCGCTTCCGGGACCGTGCAGGCCTTGCAGGAAATCATGGTCGCGCAAGGTATGGACGAACGCATCACGCTACCTAAACTTCAGCAACTCAAACAGCGCGCCATTCAATGCGGCAAGCTGGAAGAGCTGGAGATTGAAGGTCTGACTCTCGAACGTGCGCTGGTTTTCCCGAGCGGACTCTCTATTCTGATCGCCATTTTCAAAACGCTGAACATCGAAATGATGACACTGGCGGGCGGCGCGCTGCGCGAAGGTCTGGTTTACGGCATGCTGCATTTGCCTATCGAACAGGATATCCGCCAGCGTACGCTGCGTAATCTGCAACGCCGCTACCTGCTGGATAACGAGCAGGCCGAGCGCGTGGCACAGCTCGCCGAGAACTTTTCTTTGCAGGTGGCGCAGGAATGGAAGCTGGATGCACGGGCACGCGAACTGCTTAACAGCGCCTGCCTGATCCACGAAATTGGGCTGAGTGTCGATTTTAAGAAAGCACCCCATCACGCAGCTTATCTGATCCGTCATCTGGATTTACCGGGTTTCACACCGGCACAGAAAAAACTGCTGGCGACGCTTTTGCAAAACCAGAACAACACTCTGGACATCCCGTTGCTCAATGAGCAAAACGCCGTGCCACCGCGTCAGGCACAGCGTCTTTGTCGCATTCTGCGACTGGCGATTATCTTTGCCAGCCGCCGTCGCGACGACACATTGCCTGCGGTGCGTTTGCGCGCCAATGATGATGAACTGAGCGTGATTGTGCCGCAGGGCTGGCTGGAACAGCATCCGCTGCGCGCAGAAGAATTAGAGCAGGAAAGTCACTGGCAGAGTTATGTCCACTGGCCGCTGTTTGTCGAAGAACAGTAACGCGTTGGTCTGTAAACCATAAAAAAAAGCAGAGGCCTGAGTGATCAGCCTCTGCTTTTTTATAGCTCATGTTCAGTGGCTTTTGGCTAATTGCCGCCCCTGGCTTTTGCCAGTTGCTCGCGGATTTTCTCCAGATGGCTTTGGCCTTTCACCATGCGTTCTTCGGCGCTGACCACTTTCCGTTCGCTTTCCCAGGCCAGATCGTCCTGAGGCAATTCCAGCAGAAACCGGCTCGGTTCGGGGCGGATCAGTTCACCGTACTGACGACGCTCGCGGCAAAGAGTAAATGTCAGCTCTTTCTGTGCACGGGTAATGCCCACATACGCCAGACGTCGCTCTTCATCCACGTTGTCTTCATCGATGCTGCTCTGATGCGGCAACAGACCTTCTTCCATGCCAACCAGATACACATAAGGGAATTCCAGCCCCTTGGAGGCGTGCAGGGTCATCAGCTGAACCTGATCCAACTCTTCGTCGTTCTCGCCGCGCTCCATCATGTCGCGCAAGGTAAAGCGCGTGACCACCTGAGTGAGCGTCATCGGCTCATCCAGATCGGTGCCTTCCAGCATTTCCGTCATCCAGCTGAACAGCTGATTGACGTTTTTCATGCGCATCTCTGCCGCTTTCGGGCTGGGCGAGGTTTCGAATAACCAGCTTTCGTAGTCGATGCCGTGGATCAAATCCCGCACTGCGGCGACAGGCTCGCGTTCGGCCAGCTCAGAAACAGACCCCATCCAGTGCGTGAAACGTTGCAGGGATTCCAGTCCGCGCCCGGTCAGATACTGCCCCAGCCCCATATCAAAACTGGCTTTGAACAGCCCTTTGTTGCGCTGATTCGCCCACTCGCCCAGCTTTTGTAACGTGGCCGCCCCGATTTCACGACGCGGCGTATTTACGATGCGCAGGAAGGCGCTGTCATCATCCGGGTTAGTCAGCACACGCAGATAAGCCAGCAGGTCTTTGATTTCCGGACGTGAGAAGAACGAGGTGCCGCCGGAAATGCGGTACGGGATGCGGTTCTGCATCAGCATTTTTTCAAACAGGCGGGACTGGTGGTTACCGCGATATAAAATCGCATAATCGCCATAAGCGGTTTTATTGATGAAGTGATGGGCAATCAGTTCACCGACCACACGTTCAGCTTCGTGATCATCATTGTTGGCCGTCACCACTTTCAGCGTTTCACCATATCCCAGTTCAGAGAAAAGACGCTTCTCGAACACGTGCGGGTTATTGGCGATCAGAATATTGGCCGCTTTCAGAATACGCTGCGAGGAACGGTAATTCTGTTCAAGCTTGATGACCTGCAACTGCGGAAAATCTTCTTTCAGCAGCACCAGGTTTTGCGGCCGCGCCCCGCGCCATGAGTAAATGGACTGGTCATCGTCCCCCACCACGGTAAAACGCGCGCGGTTGCCGACCAGCAGTTTCACCATCATGTACTGGCTGGTGTTGGTGTCCTGATATTCATCCACCAGCAGATAGCGCAGCTTGTTCTGCCAGCGTTCGCGCACTTCTTCATTGCTTTGCAGCAACAGCGTCGGCAACAGGATCAGGTCATCGAAATCGAGAATATTACAGGCGCGCATATGGTCGTGATAAAGGCTGTAGCAGTGCGCGAAGATTTGATCGCGCTCTGATCGCGCCAGACCGGCAGCCTGGGAAGGATCAACCAGATCGTTTTTCCAGTTTGAGATCGTCGACACCAGCTGCTGCAACAATGTCTTATCGTTCTCGAGCCATTTTTCACTCAGCTCTTTCAGCAGCGCCAGCTGGTCCTGATCATCGAATAAGGAAAAATTGGATTTCATCCCCAGCGCGGCAAATTCACGTTTGATGATTTCCAGCCCAAGCGTATGAAATGTGGCGATCAGCAAGCCCCGTGCTTCTTTGCGGCCCAGGGTTTGCGCGACACGCTCTTTCATTTCGCGCGCGGCTTTATTGGTAAAAGTTACCGCCGCGATGTGGCGTGCCTGATAGCCACATTCACGGATCAGGTGTGCGATTTTATTGGTAATTACCCTGGTTTTGCCGGAGCCAGCCCCCGCCAGAACCAGGCAGGGTCCGGTGACGAATTCGACGGCGTTTTGTTGGCTGGGGTTTAATCGCATGGCGTATTTTTGCTCACCTGATGGACAAGGACGGCGATTGTAGCAGAAACGTCGGCTGAGATTGACTGGCTTTACAGCGCAATTTCTTATCCCGGAACGCAGGCCGGATTCCCCCCGCGCCGTTTCAGATGTTACATTACGCGTCTGGAAACACTCTCGCAAAAAAGGTCTTATCATGGCAAAAACTGCCGCAGCAATGCACATCCTGGTAAAGGAAGAAGCACAGGCGCTTGATCTTCTGGAACAACTGAAGAACGGTGGCGATTTTGAGAAACTGGCTAAGAAGCATTCTACCTGCCCGTCAGGTAAGAAAGGCGGCCATTTAGGTGAATTCAAGCAAGGCGCAATGGTGCCGGCTTTCGATAAAGTGGTTTTCTCTGCACCACTGATCGAGCCACAAGGCCCGCTGCACACTCAGTTCGGTTACCACATCATCAAGATTTTGTACCGCAACTAAGTTCTGCTTCTGCCAGAACCAAAAGAAAGGGCACCGCATTTTCATGCAGTGCCCTTTTTTGTATCTCCCGGAGCCCCGAATAATTCGGGTTACAGGAAGGCGGCAAGTGAATGACAAATCGGTCGGGAACCGATTTGAACAGCGCTCGCGCTGGCCCGCAGGGTGAGCCTCAGGGACGAGGCTCATTAATCCCGATGAGCTTACTCAAGTAAGTGATTCGGGTGACCGAACGCAGCCAACGCATCTGTAACTTGAAGTATGAAGGGGATCAGCTTGCGACGGCGATACGCTTCATATCGGTCATATAGCCACGCAGAGTGCGGCCGATTGACTCGATTGGATGATTGCGGATTGCTTCGTTAACGTCGCGCAGTTGCGCGTTATCAACCTGCGTTTCAGCCACTGATTTGCCCAGATCGCCTGCCTGCAGCGTGGTCATGAACTCTTTCAGCAACGGTACGGCAGCGTTAGCGAACAGGTAGTTACCGTATTCAGCGGTATCAGAGATAACCACGTTCATTTCGTACAGACGCTTACGCGCAACGGTGTTGGCGATCAGCGGCAGTTCATGCAGTGATTCGTAGTAAGCCGATTCTTCGATGATGCCGGACGCCACCATGGTTTCGAAGGCCAGCTCAACGCCCGCTTTCACCATCGCAATCATCACAACGCCGTGGTCGAAGTATTCCTGCTCGGAAATTTTACCGTCGAACTGTGGTGCGTTTTCGAACGCGGTTGCGCCCGTTTCTTCACGCCAGGTCAGCAGGTTTTTGTCGTCGTTCGCCCAGTCAGCCATCATGCCGCTGGAGAATTCGCCGGAGATAATGTCGTCCATGTGTTTCTGGAACAGTGGCGCCATGATCTCTTTCAGTTGTTCGGACAGCGCATAAGCACGCAGTTTCGCCGGGTTGGACAGACGATCCATCATCAGCGTGATGCCGCCTTGTTTCAGCGCTTCGGTGATGGTTTCCCAGCCGAATTGCAGCAGTTTTTCTGCGTAGGCTTCATCAACGCCGTCAGCAACCAGTTTGTCGAAGCACAGCAGAGAACCGGCCTGCAACATACCGCACAGGATAGTCTGTTCGCCCATCAGGTCAGATTTTACTTCAGCCACGAAGGAAGACTGCAGAACGCCCGCACGGTGACCGCCGGTGGCTGCTGCCCAGGCTTTGGCAATCGCCATGCCTTCGCCTTTCGGGTCGTTTTCCGGGTGAACCGCGATCAGTGTTGGTACACCGAAACCGCGTTTGTATTCTTCACGCACTTCGGTACCCGGACATTTCGGGGCAACCATGACTACGGTGATGTCTTTACGGATTTGCTCGCCCACTTCAACGATGTTGAAGCCGTGGGAATAACCCAGGGTTGCGCCGTCTTTCATCAGAGGCTGAACCGCTTTTACCACCGCGCTGTGCTGTTTGTCTGGCGTCAGGTTAACCACCAGATCAGCCTGCGGGATCAGTTCTTCGTAGGTGCCGACTTTAAAGCCGTTTTCGGTCGCTTTACGCCATGAAGCACGCTTCTCAGCAATCGCTTCTGCACGCAGGGTGTAGGACACATCCAGACCGGAATCACGCATGTTCAGACCCTGGTTCAGGCCCTGTGCGCCACAGCCTACAATCACCACTTTTTTACCTTTGAGGTAGCTGGCTTCGTCCGCGAATTCATCGCGACCCATGAAGCGGCATTTGCCCAGTTGTGCCAGCTGCTGACGCAGGTTCAGTGTGTTGAAATAGTTAGCCATGTCTTGCTCCGTTCTATCGAGGTAAGTGCTGTTATTTTTTGTTTCACCGGTGAGCCGGTGAACGCCGTGAATTCACTATATGTCATGCGACACATTGCTTAAATTGATATATTACGAAGATGACGTTGCAGATTCTGCAATATACTTCGTTTGTTTCCTGTGAAACTCAAAAGCTGGATAGCCGTTATGGACTTACGAGATCTGAAACTGTTTTTACATCTGGCGGAAAGCCGCCATTTTGGCCGTTCGTCGAAGGCGATGCATGTCAGCCCGTCCACGTTGTCGCGCCAGATCCAGCGGCTTGAAGAAGAACTCGGCCAGCCGTTGTTTCAGCGTGATAACCGCACGGTGCAGCTGACCAGTGCAGGCGAACAACTCAAAAACTTTGCCCAGCAGACGCTGCTGCATTACCAGCAACTGCGCAGCGGGCTGGATCAGCATGGCCCGACGCTGAGCGGCGAACTGCACCTGTTCTGCTCAGTCACCGCCGCCTACAGCCATTTACCGCCGATCCTTGACCGTTTCCGTGCGCAGCATCCGCTGGTCGAAATCAAACTGACCACCGGCGACGCCGCGGATGCGGTTGGAAAAGTCCAGTCCACTGAAGCGGATCTGGCGATTGCCGGTCGTCCGGAAAGTTTACCGGGCAGCGTCGATTTCACGCAGATCGGCGAAATCCCGATGATCCTGATTTCCCCTTCGCTGCCTTGCGCGGTGCGTACGCAAGTCAGCGAGCCACATCCGGACTGGTCACAAATTCCGTTTATCCTGCCGGAACACGGCCCGGCGCGAAAACGTATCGACATCTGGTTCAAACGTAACCGCCTGAGCAATCCGCTGATTTACGCCACGGTGTCCGGCCACGAAGCCATTGTGTCGATGGTCGCGCTCGGTTGCGGGATCGCGCTTATTCCGTCGGTGGTGGTCGATAACAGTCCGGAGCCGGTACGCAACCGTATTTCTGTTCTGGATAACGTCACGCTCGGCGCGCCGCTGGAGCTGGGCGTCTGCGTGCAGAAAAAACGTCTGAACGAGCCGCTGATCGACGCGTTCTGGCAGTTACTCTGAGTTTTCAGGCAATAAAAAACGGGACGCTTTTCAGGGTCCCGTTTGTCTTATCAGCCCGCCAGGAAGAAGCGGAACGCCGGATTATCACTTTCGTTGTGACAGTCATAGCCCAGCGCCGACAGGTTCTGCTCGAACTCCGGCTCTTCTTCGTTCAGCTCAAACGCCGCCAGCACACGACCAAAATCGGTGCCGTGGCTGCGGTAATGGAACAGCGAAATATTCCAGTGCGTGCCCAGCGTGTGCAGGAATTTCAGCAATGCGCCCGGCGATTCCGGGAATTCAAAGCTGTAAAGCCGCTCGTGCAGAGGCTTAGTCGGACGCCCGCCCACCATGTAACGCACATGAAGTTTTGCCATTTCATCGTCGGACAAATCCACAACCTGATAACCGTCATGGTTCAGTTCAGCGATGATTTCCTGACGCTCGGCATGCCCGCGCGTCAGACGCACGCCGACAAATATGCAGGCGTTGTCCGCATCGGCATAACGGTAGTTAAACTCCGTCACCGAACGGCCGCCCAGCAGCTGACAGAATTTCAGGAAGCTGCCTTTACGCTCAGGAATGGTCACCGCCAGCAGTGCTTCGCGTTGCTCGCCCAGCTCGCAGCGTTCTGACACATAACGCAGGCCGTGGAAATTCACGTTCGCGCCGGAAAGCACATGCGCCAGACGTTCGCCCTGGATGTTGTGCTGCTGCACGTATTTTTTCAGCCCCGCCAGCGCCAGCGCACCGGAAGGCTCAGCAATTGCGCGCACATCCTCGAACAAATCTTTCACTGCCGCACAAATGGAATCGCTGTCGACGGTGATCACATCATCCAGATATTCACGGCACAGACGGAAGGTTTCGTTGCCGATACGTTTCACCGCCACGCCTTCGGCAAACAACCCGACACGCGCCAGATCCACCGGTTCACCGGCGTCCATTGCCGCGCGCAGGCAGGCAGAATCTTCGGCTTCGACGCCGATCACCTGAATCTGCGGCATCAGCTGTTTGATCAGCACCGCCACACCGGCTGCCAGACCACCGCCACCGACGGGTACGAATACGCGATCGAGATGCGCATCCTGTTGCAGCAGTTCCATCGCCAGCGTGCCCTGTCCGGCGATCACCGCCGGATGGTCGAACGGGGGCACAAACGTCATGCCCTGTTCCTGCGACAACGTGATCGCTTTGGCTTTCGCCTCATCGAAATTCGCGCCATGCAGTAAAACTTCGCCGCCAAAATTACGCACCGCATCGACTTTGATATCGGCTGTCGCCACCGGCATCACAATCAGCGATTTGATGCCTTTTTTGGTGGCCGACAATGCGACGCCCTGCGCGTGGTTTCCCGCTGACGCCGTGACGACGCCGCGTGCGGCCTCGTCTTCGGTCAGGCTGGCGATCATCGAATACGCCCCGCGCAGTTTAAAACTGTGGACAGCCTGGCGGTCCTCCCTTTTCACCAGAATGGTGTTACCCAGCCGGGAAGAGATCTTTTCCATGACCTGCAAAGGCGTCACCTGAGCGACTTCATAAACCGGCGCACGCAGCACGGCACGCAGATATTCTGCGCCGCACGGCTGGTCGGGTAGAGGTTGTGATACCGCCATGTCTGTCAGCCTCCCAGCTTAGACTTGTCGCGTACTGCGCCTTTGTCCGCGCTGGTTGCCAGCAATGCGTAAGCACGCAGCGCAAGGGAGACCACACGTTCGCGATTTTTCGGCGTCCAGGCTTTATCACCACGCGCCAGTTCGGCTTCGTGACGCGCTGCCAGTTCCGCCGCAGGCACGTCCAGCACCATGCTGCGGTTTGGAATGTCGATGTCGATGATGTCGCCATCCTGCACCAGCGCAATCAGGCCGCCGCTGCCCGCTTCCGGAGAAACGTGGCCGATGGACAGACCGGAGGTACCGCCGGAGAAACGGCCGTCGGTGATCAGCGCACACTCTTTGCCCAGACCCATGGATTTCAGGTACGTGGTCGGATAGAGCATTTCCTGCATGCCCGGCCCGCCTTTCGGCCCTTCGTAGCGGATCACCACGACATCGCCGGAAACCACTTTGCCGCCGAGAATCGCTTCAACGGCGCTGTCCTGGCTTTCGTACACTTTGGCCGGACCCCGGAACGTCAGGTTGGATTCATCCACGCCGGCGGTTTTAACGATACTGCCCGCTTCGGCGATGTTGCCGTAAAGCACGGCCAGACCGCCGTCTTTGCTGAACGCATGTTCCAGAGAACGGATACAGCCTTCGGCGCGGTCATCATCGAGCGTGTCCCAGCGGCAATCCTGTGAAAATGCCTGGGTGGTACGGATACCCGCCGGACCGGCGCGGAACATTTTTTTCACCGCTTCGTCTTTGGTCAGCATGATGTCGTACTGATCCAGCGTCTGGTTCAGGGTCAGGCCGAGAATGTTTTTCACGTCGCGGTTCAGGAGATTCGCGCGATCCAGTTCGCCCAAAATGGCCAGAACGCCACCGGCACGGTGCACGTCTTCCATGTGATATTTCTGGGTGCTTGGCGCGACTTTACACAGGTGTGGCACTTTGCGGGACAGACGGTCGATGTCGGTCATGTCGAAGTCGATTTCGCCTTCCTGCGCGGCAGCCAGCAGGTGCAGAACGGTGTTAGTCGAGCCGCCCATCGCGATATCCAGGATCATGGCGTTTTCGAATGCGGCTTTGCTGGCGATGTTGCGCGGCAATGCGCTTTCATCGTCTTTTTCGTAATAACGTTTGGTCAGCTCAACGATACGGCGACCGGCATTGAGGAACAGGTCGCGGCGGTCGGCGTGGGTTGCCAGCAATGAACCGTTGCCCGGCTGAGACAAACCCAGCGCTTCGGTCAGACAGTTCATGGAGTTGGCGGTAAACATACCGGAACAGGAACCGCAGGTCGGACAGGCAGAACGCTCGATTTGTTCGCTGTCGGCATCGCTGACGTTCGGGTTTGCGCCCTGAATCATCGCATCGACCAGGTCGAGTTTGATGATTTTGTCAGACAGTTTGGTTTTACCGGCTTCCATCGGGCCGCCGGACACGAAGATCACCGGAATATTCAGGCGCAGTGACGCCATCAGCATTCCCGGGGTGATCTTGTCGCAGTTGGAGATACACACCATGGCGTCTGCGCAGTGCGCGTTCACCATGTATTCCACGGAGTCTGCGATCAGCTCGCGAGAAGGCAGTGAATACAGCATGCCGCCATGACCCATGGCGATCCCGTCATCCACGGCGATGGTGTTGAATTCTTTCGCCACGCCGCCAGACGCTTCGATTTGTTCGGCAACCAGCTTACCCAGATCGCGCAGATGCACGTGACCCGGCACGAACTGGGTAAATGAGTTAACGACAGCAATAATAGGCTTACCGAAATCGTTATCGGTCATGCCGGTGGCGCGCCATAATGCGCGGGCGCCAGCCATGTTACGGCCGTGCGTCGTGGTGTGGGAACGGTACTTAGGCATGCTCTGTTCACTCCAAATCATTTCTGTTTAGCAGGCAGCGATATCGCTACCTGCTGAATGTCTAATTTATCCTCATCATTACCCTAAATCATTCGGGTTGCAGCAAGGCGGCAACTGAATGAATCCCCGGGAGCTTACTCAGGTAAGTGACCGGGGTGAATAAAGGCAGCCAACGCAGAAGCAGCCTGAAGGATGACGGGTAATTATTGTGGGTTGATTGGATCCAGCCAACCCCATTTATCTTCGGTTTTGCCGGTGAACAGGCCGAAGAAAGCATCCTGAATTTGTTTGGTGACCGGGCCACGCTTGCCAATGCCGACCTGAATGCCGTCGACGCTGCGAACTGGTGTGATTTCTGCGGCAGTACCGGACATGAAGACTTCGTCGGCCAGATACAGGGATTCGCGGGACAGAACTTGTTCGCGCACTTCCAGACCCATGTCTTTCGCCAGTTTAATAATAGCGTCACGGGTGATACCTGGCAGGGCTGAAGAGGTAAATGGCGGCGTAAACAGAATGCCCTCTTTCACTTCAAACAGGTTTTCGCCTGCGCCTTCAGACACATAACCGTGAACGTCCAGCGCGATACCTTCCTGATAACCGTGACGGCGCGCTTCGCTGCCGACCAGCAATGAGGAAAGGTAGTTACCCCCGGCTTTCGCGGCCGTTGGAATGGTGTTGGCGGCAACGCGGTTCCAGGAAGACACCATCGCGTCGATGCCCTGTTCCAGCGCTTCTTCACCCAGATACGCGCCCCACGGGAAGGCGGCGATGATCACATCAGTTTTGTAGCCATCCGGCGGGTTAACGCCCATACCCACATCGCCGACAAACACCAGCGGACGAATATACGCGCTGACCAGATTGTTTTTGCGCAGCGTCTCGCGGCAAGCTTCCATCAGCTCATCCACGCTCTGAGAAACCGGCATACGGTAGATTTTTGCGGAATCGCGCAGACGCTGCATGTGTTCACGGTGACGGAATACGACCGGGCCTTTGTGGGAGTCGTAGCAGCGCACGCCTTCGAATACGGAAGTGCCGTAATGCAATGCGTGTGACATGACGTGGACTTTCGCTTCTGCCCACGGAACCATCTCGCCATTGAACCAAATGTAATCAGCTTTCTTCGTCATTCTCTCGTTCCTTTACTCACGCATTCGCGCGTATTTGTTGTGATGTGTGTTGCTGGATCTCGACACAAGCGACATCCATAAGTTTGCGTAACTGTGAAGACAGTAAATCTACCGGCCGCTGACTGGCAACGGTCAATTCGATATTTATGTTTTCCGCATTAACCATCGGCGTCATGTTCATCGCGCACACCTGAAAACCACGGTGACGGACAACGCGTAATACGCGCTCCAACATTTCGGGGCGGAAACGGGCCTGAATTGAGACGTTATGTTGCATCATGACATTTTCTCCAGCATGGTTTCGTTGCCTGCGCCCGGTGGAACCAGCGGCCAGACATTCTCATTTTCGTCGATGGAAACCTGAAGCAAATACGGACCTTCGCTGTTGAAGAAGGCGTCCAGAGCGGCATCGACTTGATCTTTACGGTGGATACGTTGGCCGGGGATATTGAAGGCGCTGGCCAGCGTGACAAAATCGGGGTTATCGGAGAGGTTGGTTTCACTGAAGCGTCCGTCGAAGAACAATTCCTGCCACTGTCGTACCATCCCTAACCGCTGGTTATCCAGCAACAGGATTTTGACGGGCAACTGTTTTCGCTTGATGGTGCCCAGTTCCTGAACGTTCATCATGAATGAACCATCACCAGAAACGCAGATCACCATGTCGTCGGGACGGGCAACCTGTGCGCCGACAGCAGCCGGAACGCCAAAGCCCATAGTGCCCAGTCCGCTGGAAGTGATGAAGTTTTCCGGACGGGTGAACTGCATGTGTTGCGCGGTCCACATCTGATGCTGGCCGACGTCGGTGGTCACCACGGTGCTGGCAGATTTACGGTCGGAGATTTGTTTCAGTAACAGCGGCGCATAAATCGCTTCGCCCGGATGGTCGTAACGCCATTCGCCCTGCGCTTTCAGGGTCATCACTTCATCACGCCATGCGTTGATGTTCAGTGACTGGTGCAGCGCCGGTAACAGCGTATTCAAATCACCCTGTAATGCCACGTGTGCCTGACGTAATTTATTCAGTTCAGCCGGGTCGATATCCATATGGATAACGGCCGCGTCTGGCGCGAAGGTATTCAGCTTGCCGGTCACGCGGTCATCGAAGCGCGCACCGACGGCAATCAGTAAATCACAAGACTGAACGGCCAGATTCGCCGCTTTGGTGCCATGCATGCCCAGCATACCCAGATAGCACGGGTCGCTGGCATCCGGCGCGCCCAGTCCTTTCAGCGTGGCTACCGCGGGCATACCTGTCGCAGAAATAAACTCACGTAATGCAGGAACCGCCTGCGCGATACCGACACCACCACCGACGTAAACCATCGGCTTTTTCGCGGCGGCAATCATCGCGCGGGCTTGTTGCAGTTCAGCGGCCGGATGCGGGAACGTTTCTTCTACCGCGACCAGATGCGGCGGTAATTCGCCGACGGCCAGCTGGATATCTTTCGGGATGTCGATCAGAACCGGGCCAGGACGGCCGGAGCTGGCGATGGCAAAGGCTTCCGCCATAATTTCCGGCAGTGTTTCCAGCGATTCGACCAGGAAGCTGTGTTTGGTGCAGGCCAGAGACAGCCCTAAAACGTCGATTTCCTGGAAAGCATCGGTGCCGATGAAAGCAGAACCGACCTGACCGGTGATGGCAATCAGCGGAACGGAATCTAACAGCGCGTCGGCCAGACCGGTGATCAGGTTGGTCGCGCCGGGGCCGGAGGTGGCGATACAAACGCCGACTTTTCCGGTAGAACGGGCATAGCCGATGGCAGCCATTGCAGCGCCCTGCTCATGCCGGCACAACAGGTGTTCCACGCCGCCGTCATACAGTGCATCGTATACCGGCATGATTGCCCCGCCAGGATAACCAAATACTGTATTTACACCCTGCGCACGCAACGCTTGTACTACCCATTGTGCTCCGTTCATCTTTATTCTCCTGCCTTTTTGCGACAAGTGCAGAATATTATGCTGTTGCTCATTTTCCGACCCCGCTTCACTGTTCTCTGAAATTCCTGACCCAAAAAAAAACCCCGGACCTTTCGGTGCGGGGTTTCTTTTCAGGTTCAGGCTTGTTTAATAAGCCTTTCTTCGTCCAAGTGCAGCCCCGCACGGTGGGATAATAATCACCACCACGCTAATCACGACTAGGCTAACTACGAGGAGAAGGGCTTTCATTTTTCGGTTTCTAAAATTCATATTGCGAACGATTGCCTACAGAGTTATCACAGTAGGACGTCTAATGACAACACTTTTATTACGTTATTATTTGCAGCGCATTGCAAAATCCACGAAAAATCATCTGAAAAATCAAACCTTAGCGCGGTGATCTGCCGTTTGATTATTTATTGCTCCGGCAATGGCTTTTCCGCGCGTATCCCGGCCAAACGCCACCAGAACAGAAATCAGGATGGCGACAGTACCGGCGACGATTGCCATCGCCAGTCCGTAATTGTGTCCGTGGCTTTCAGCAATGGAAGCCTGAAGCGTCGCATTGACGGATGCGATGAGATTACCCAGCTGATACACAAACCCCGGCAGAACCGCGCGGGTGTTGGCGGGCACCAGTTCGGTCAGATAAGTCGGCACCACGCCCCAGGCGCCCTGCACCATAAACTGCATCAGAAACGCCCCCAGCCCCAGCATCCACGAACCGCCGGAAAATGCCCATAAAGGAATGACCGGCAGCGAAAGCAGCGCGGCAATAATAATCGCCTTCTTACGGCCAATTTTCTCCGACAGTGAACCGAAGAAGATCCCGCCGATAATTGATGCGATGTTGTAGCTTATGGCGATTAAACTGACGGTATGTGCATCGAAACCGTGCTGAACTTTCAGGAATGTCGGATAGAGATCCTGCGTGCCGTGACTGAAGAAGTTGAAGCCCGCCATCAGCACCACCAGATAAATACACAGCTTCCAGTTTTTCTTCAGCACCGGCATCAGCGCGGTGCTTTCGTTGCGTTCCCGCGCTGCCAGCCAGACCGGCGATTCCTGCACTTTGAACCAGATAAACGGCAGCAGGAAAACCGGCACAGCGCCAATCACAAACATGCCGCGCCAGCCAACCACATCAAACAGTAAACCGTACACCACCGCCGCCAGCAGATAACCAAACGGATAACCCGCCTGGAAAATCCCTGACATCATGCCGCGTGAGCGGTCAGGAATGGTTTCCATCGCCAGAGAAGACGCCACGCCCCAGACGCCGCCCATCGCAATGCCGTAAATCACACGCAGGATCAGGAAAACAGTCAGTGAAGGTGCCGCCGCAGTACAGAGCTCGAAGAAAGAAAACAGCGCGATATTGACCATCAGCACCGGCTTGCGTCCGTACTTTTCCGCCGCACGACCAAACAACAGCGCGCCTATTGGCCGCACGGCCAGCGTCAGCAGGATCGCCAGCGTGACCTGTTTGATATCCACCTGAAAAGCAGTGGCGATATCACTGAGCAGAAAGACCAGAACGAAAAAATCAAAGGCATCGAGGGTCCAGCTCAGAAAGCTGGCGATGGCAACGTTACGCTGCCGGGAAGTCCAACCAAACATGGGTAAGTCCCTATTCCGGAATCGCTGTAGGCAGTGCACTGACCGGGGCATTCCGGAAAATTCCCGGTCAGGCAGAGAGATGTTAATCGGTGTTTTGTATTTGTTTATTTATTGTTAAATACACCCAGATTAAACACCGCTGCCGCTATGACCGGCAACTTAATTAGCCCGCTAATTTGTTTCCAGAGACCTCAAACTGTTAGGGAGTATTGCGGTCTGTGCGAGGCTTCTCGTAACTTTTCAGGTTAACCCGCTGACTTACAGATTATTTTTCCACGGCATTACGCATTCCGACAAACTTCTTCCCGCAGGGGCTTCGGCCTCAGGCATGCTGCCGTCAGGAGATTTCACAGCAAAGGAAAAAGCATGTCATTAGCCGTGGTGTATACCCGCGCCTCTCTGGGTGTTCAGGCGCCCGGCGTCTCGGTCGAAGTGCATATCAGCAACGGGTTACCGGCGCTGACGCTGGTCGGTTTGCCGGAAACCACCGTCAAGGAAGCCCGGGACAGGGTACGCAGCGCCATCATCAACTGCGGGTTCACCTTTCCGGCAAAACGTATCACCGTCAACCTGGCGCCTGCGGATTTACCCAAGGAGGGCGGCCGGTATGATTTGTCTATCGCGCTGGCGATTCTGGTGGCCTCAGAGCAGCTTCAGGGCGATAAGCTGGAGGAGTACGAGTTTCTGGGTGAACTCGGGCTTTCCGGTGCCCTGCGCAGCGTCAATGGCGCCATTCCGGCGGCACTGGAAGCGCAAAAAGAAGGCAGGGTGCTGATCCTGCCGCAAAATAATCAGATGGAAATGACGTTGCTGGATCCCGGTGTTGCGCGGGTCGCCGGGCATTTGTTGCAGGTCTGCGCCTTTTTGCAGGGCGAAGATAATCTGCCGCCCATTGAATTCCCCGCTCATCCGCCTGAACCCGCGCGTCAACCCGACCTCGCCGATATCATTGGTCAGGAACAGTCAAAACGCGCACTGGAGGTCGCGGCAGCAGGGGGACATAATTTATTGCTGATCGGTCCGCCGGGCACAGGCAAAACCATGCTGGCCAGCCGGTTGCCGGGATTGCTGCCACCGCTGAGTAACGAGGAAAAGCTGGAAACCGCGGCCATCGCCAGTCTGGTGTATAACCCGGAGGAGGACGGTGAATTCTCCCGCGTCCGCCCTTTCCGCGCGCCGCATCACAGCACGTCAATGAGTGCGCTGGTCGGGGGTGGCTCGCTGCCAAGGCCGGGGGAGATTTCGCTGGCACATAACGGCGTGTTGTTTCTCGACGAGCTTCCTGAATTTCAGCGGCAGGTTCTGGATGCCCTGCGCCAGCCTATGGAATCCGGCGAAATCACCATTTCCCGCGCCCGCGCGAAAGTGCGCTATCCGGCCAGAGCGCAACTGATCGCAGCGATGAATCCCAGCCCGACCGGACACTATCAGGGCGTGCATAACCGTACGCCGCCGCAACAGGTTTTGCGGTATCTGAGCCGGCTTTCCGGCCCGTTTCTCGATCGCTTTGACTTATCCATTGAAGTCCCGCTGTTGCCGCCGGGTATTCTGAGCCAGCAACATCATTCCCCTGCCATCAGGGAAAACAGTGCGCAGGTACGGGAGCGGGTATTGCTCGCCAGAGAAAGGCAGGTAGCACGGGCGGGGAAAATCAACGCCCATCTGAGCAGCAGTGAAGTTGAACGCTGGTGTGTGTTGACGCCGGGGGATGCGCAATTTCTGGAGGAGGTACTGCAAAAACTGGGATTGTCGGTCAGAGCCTGGCACCGCATTCTGAAAGTCGCGAGAACACTGGCGGATTTAGGGGGCGCAGAATCGATTGAAAGACGGCATATTGCAGAGGCACTGAGCTATCGCAGCATGGATAGGCTATTGTTAACGTTACATAAGAATCTGGCGTAAAAAAACGGGGCAACGCCCCGTTTCATTAGTCATCGCTTTCCGTGTAGTCTTCTACAGCGTCAGCCTGCGGTTTACCGCCAGACAGCGTGTGGAATTTCTTCGGACGACGCGTGCGGACAATGTATTTGTTCCACACTTTTTCTGCATCTGTTACAGGTTCGCGTGTACCGCGGCAAACCTCCAGGAACAGCTTTTCTTCGTCGGTAACGGGCTCACGTTTTCCCAGATCCAGCTCGTTAAAAGCAAAGCCGTAACGTTCTAGCATTTGCGCTTCTTTAATGGTGAAATCGCCATGCCGGGAGAACCCGCGAGGGTAATGTTTATTATCAAAAAAACGATTTGTCGTGGTGAAGCTTTCCGCCATCTGACACGCTCCTAATTCTCTCATGGTCGTGCTGTTATGGCGCGGAGTATTAGTTAGGCTTGACATTGTGTAAAACAAAACATTTAAATCTTAACGACAAAAAATATTGGAGATAGTTTTGGACACGGAATTACTGAAAACCTTTTTGGAGGTCAGTAGAACTCGCCACTTTGGTCGGGCGGCGGAATCCCTTTATCTGACGCAATCCGCTGTCAGCTTTCGTATCCGACAACTGGAAACCCAACTTGGCGCCAATTTATTCACACGGCATCGCAATAACATCCGCTTAACGCCCGCAGGAGAACGTCTGCTGCCTTATGCAGAGAATCTGATGTCGACGTGGCAGATGGCGAAAAAAGAGGTTCTACGCTCGTTACAGCACACAGAATTGTCCATTGGCGCCACGGCGTCGCTGTGGGAAGCCTATCTGACGCCGTGGATGCAGTCTTTGTACACTCAGCGCGGCACACTAAGACTGGAAGCGCGCATCGCCCTTCGTCAGTCGCTGGTGAAACAATTGCATGAAAGACAACTGGATTTACTGATCACCACTGAACCGCCGAAGATGGATGAACTGTCGAGTCAGTTGCTGGGTAATTTCTCGTTACGACTTTTCTCATCGCAGAAAACCGCCAGAGGGGAACATCCGCCCTATGTGAAGCTGGAATGGGGTGCCGATTTTCCGCAGCAGGAAAAACTGCAAAACAGCGATCAGGAACCGGTACTGACCACGACCTCCGCGCATCTGACCCGTCAGTTGCTGGAAAATACCGGCGGCTGCGCCTTCCTGCCCGCGCACTGGGCAAAAGAATATCCGCAACTTGCGGCACATGAGGATGTGCCACCGGTGATCCGGCCGTTGTACGCCGTCTGGCTGCAAACCAGCGATCAGCAGGTTCTGATCCGTCAGTTACTCAAAACGCCGCTGATCACTAATCTCTGAACCGTCCGGCCTCAGGACGGTTCAGGCCGCGGATGGCGCGCTCTTCTGGCGGTCCAGAACGTGCCCATGCCTTTTTGTAATCCGATGAAGATAAACAACAAAATACCCATCACGATTTTGGTCCACCACGAACTGAGTGTGCCGTCGAAGGTGATGTAGGTCTGAATCAGCCCCTGGATCAGCACGCCAAACAAACTGCCTAACACCGTGCCTACGCCGCCACTCAGCAGTGTTCCGCCAATAACGACAGACGCGATGGCATCGAGTTCCACGCCGCTCGCTGCTAGCGCATAACCTGCCGAGGTGTAGAGCGAGAAAATAATGCCAGACAGCACGGCCAGCGTACTCGACAGCATGTAGATATAAATCGTGGTACGACGGACGGGCACCCCCATCAGCGCAGCCGACACATTGCTTCCGCCGACGGCATAGACGTTGTTACCGAATCGCGTCCGGTGCGCCAGAATAATTCCGCCAAACACCACCAGCAGCATCACCAGAGCCAGTAAGGTGAAACGGCCTCCTCCCGGCATTTTCCAGGCATAATTAGCGAGGAAATCGTAAACCGGATGGTTAATCGGCAACGACTCTTCCGAGACGATAAAACTCATCCCCCGCACGAAGAACATCCCCGCCAGCGTGATAATGAAAGCAGGCAGTTTCAGCGTATCAATGATCCACCCCATCAGGGCACCAAACGTGGCCCCCATCAGCAGCACAATGACAAACGCATATCCCGGCGCTATACCGTAGGCCCCGATCAGTTTTGCCAGCAATACCCCGGTAAAGGCGATAACCGAGCCGACGGAAAGGTCGATACCGCCGGAGAGGATCACGAAGGTCATACCGACAGCGACAATGCCCAGAAAAGCGTTATCAGTCAGCAAATCAAAAAAGACGCGGGTGGATGCAAACCCCGGAAACTGGGTGAAGCAATAGGCATATCCCGCCAGAAACACCACGATAGTAATCAGCAGCGGCAGATTTCTTTTAAGCATTATCCCTTCCTCCGGAACAGATTACTGAGCGAGACACGGGGCGACTGAACGACCAGTACGGCCAGCACCACCAGCGCTTTCAGCACCAGGTTGAATTCCGGTTTGAAGCCGGAGAGCAGGATGCCGGTATTCATACCCTGAATGATCAGCGCACCCACAACCGAAAGAAGCAGGTTAAAGCGTCCGCCTAACAGGGAACCGCCACCGATGACCACCGCCAGAATGGCGTCGAGTTCCAGCCATAGCCCGGCGTTATTGGCATCTGCGCCCCGGATATCAGCCGTCACGATAACGCCCGCCACCGCCGCACAAATGCCGCAAATCACATACGTGGATATCAGCACTAAACGGGCGTTTACCCCGGCGTTATACGCAGAACGGATGTTGATGCCCACTGATTCGATAAAAAGACCGAGCGCCGTTTTCCGCGTCAGCGCCCAGACCACAATCAGCATGACGATCGCGATAATCACCGGCATCGGCAGATAGAACAGAGAGCCGCTGCCGAACTGCGATAAACCGTTATGTTCAAAGGTGACGATTTGTCCCTCTGTAATCAGCTGTGCAATGCCGCGTCCGGCGACCATCAGCATCAACGTGGCGACAATCGGCTGAATTTGCAGAACCGCCACCAGAAAGCCATTCCACAAACCACAGACAGCACCAACGCCGACCGAGGCGAGCAGCACCATGATCAGCGGATAGCCCTGCACGGTCATAGTCGCAGCCGTCGCACCGGCAATCGCCATGACTGCGCCAACGGAAAGGTCGATACCGCCGGTGGCGATCACCAACGTCATCCCGAGAGCCAGTAAGGCAACCGGCGCGCCACGGTTAAAAATATCAACCAGGCTGCCAAACAGGCGGCCATCCTGAATGTGGATAGAGAAAAAGCCCGGTGCGACCAGACTGTCGATGATTAATATGGCGACGAAAGCCCCAATTTGCGTGGCACCTTTGGGAAATACCCATCTTACTTTGCGCGGTTTTCCCGTCATTTGCAGACTCCTGTTGTTCATCGCTATCTCCTCATTGCGCCGCAATGGCTTTCATAATGGCTGGCACGGAGATATCAGCCTGCTCGATTTCGGCAACATGACGACGGTCGCGAAGGACGACAATGCGATCGGCATAACCGGAGAGTTCTTCCAGCTCAGAGGAAATAACCAGTAACGCCAGCCCCTCATCGCACAGTTTTTCTATCAGACGAATAATTTCTGCGTGGGCACCGACGTCAATCCCACGGGTAGGCTCATCGAGTATGAGAAAGCGCGGATTGGTTGCCAGCCAGCGGGACAGCAACACTTTTTGCTGGTTACCGCCGGAAAGATACTGAATTTCCTGCTCAGTGCCGGGCGTACGAATGCCCAGGAGTTTGATAAACTTTTCAGCGATCTGATGCTGTTCTTTCATTGGCAACGGACGCAACCAGCCGCGCTGAGCCTGTAAGGCAAGAATGATGTTTTCCCGCACCGTGGCTGCGCCGATAATGCCATCGGTTTTACGATCTTCCGGGCAATACCCAAACCCCAGTTTCGCCGCCTTTCTCGGCGTACTGATGGTTTCCTCTTTGCCATCCACCCGCGCATTGCCGCTGTCATGGCCTTTAATGCCGAAAATCAGCTGAGCGGTTTCTGTCCGTCCGGATCCGAGCAGGCCGGCCAGACCGACAATTTCGCCGCGCCTGACTTTCAGATCAAAATGTTCGACCACGCCGCGACGGCCATAGTCTTTGAAATCCACTAACGGCTCACCCGTCACATTTCGGTGTTCCGTGCGTTTAAGCAGGCTTTCATCAAAACTGTGACCCAGCATCATGGGGACAAGATCGATACGTGGTAAATCCACTGTCCGTTCTGACCCGACGCGCTTACCGTTTCGCAAAACGGTGATCCGGTCACTGATCCGATAAACCTGATCGAGGAAATGGGTGACGAAAATCATCCCCACACCTTTATCACGCAGCTGAACCAGAATATCGAGCAACATGCTGACTTCTTTGGCATCCAGACTGGCCGTCGGCTCATCAAGGATTAAGACCTGGGCAGAAAGATCGACGGCGCGGGCGATCGCCACGATTTGCTGGATTGCAATGGAGTAGGCTGAAAGTGGCTGACTGACATCCAGATGCAGGCCATACCCCTCCAGAAGCGCGTCAGCCTGTTGTTCCATCTTGCGCTGATTGACCAGACCGAAGCGGGTAGGTTCGCGCCCGATGAACAGGTTAGCAGCAACGGAAATATTCGGCAGGAGGTTAACTTCCTGATAGACCGTACCAATCCCCAGCGACTGGGCATCAGCGGTATTGACAGGCTCGATGGGCTGGCCGTTGAGGAATACCTGGCCTGCTGAGCGTTTATAGACACCGGTGAGGGCTTTAATCATTGTGGACTTACCGGCGCCGTTCTCACCTAAAAGGGCAACAATTTCACCGCGTTCGAGGGTAAAGTCGACATTTTCCAGCGCCTTCACGCCGGGGAATTCTACTGACAGGCCGCGAACTTCAAGCAGCGTTTCTGAACCAGGATTATCCGTCACGTCACTACTCCTGCTGCATTCGCCACAGGCGAAAAGGGAATAATTTTTACCGGCTTGCCCGTGAGACAAGCCGGTAAACCGGCTTAATAACCCATGTTTTTCTTCATGTCATATTCTTTCTGAGCCATGTCCGGCAGGATCAACGCGGATTGAGTCTGAATGAATTTCTTCGGTTGAGTACCGTCCTTTTTCATCGCAATCAGCGCATCAAATGCAGGTCCAGCCATGTTAGGCGTCAGCTCGACAGAAGCATTCGCTTCACCCGCCAGCATAGCTTTGTAGATATCAGGAACACCGTCGATAGAGACGATTTTGATTTGCGAGCCCGGCTTCAGGCCGGCTTCTTTGATGGCCTGAATGGCACCAATCGCCATGTCGTCGTTATGCGCGTAAACGGCACAAATATTTTTGCCGTTTTGCTCTGCCTTGATGAAGCTTTCCATCACTTCTTTCCCTTTACTGCGGGTGAAGTCACCGGATTGGGAACGGATAATTTTGACGTTTGGCGCAGCTTTCAGGGCATCGGCAAAACCTTGTTTACGGTTTAACGCGACGCTGGCACCGACGGTTCCCTGCAATTCGACAACATTACAAGGTTTTCCCGCAGACTCTTTGACCAGCCAGTCACCTGCCACTTTACCTTCATAAACGCTGTCCGAGGCTACTGCTGCGGTATACAGGGAGGGATCACTGACCTCAATGGTGCGGTCTAACAGAAATACCGGGATCTTGGCTTCTTTCGCTTCCGTCAGTACAGGTGCCCAGCCGGTTGCCACAACAGGCGCGATGAATATGGCATCAACACCTTGCGCGATGAATGAACGTATCGCTTTGATTTGGTTCTCTTGTTTTTGCTGAGCATCGGCAATTTTCAGTGTAATGCCACGTTTTTCCGCTTCTGATTTAGATACTTTTGTTTCCGCAGAACGCCACCCAGACTCAGAGCCGATCTGCGAAAAACCAACAACCAGCGGAGCCGCCTGAGCTGCGCCACAAAGTACTGTTGCTACTGCTGCTGCCACAAATAAGCGTTTGTACATGTCTCTTTCCTCGCGTGTAGTCTGAGCTACTTTTTGTTATGACCCGTAGGGTACGGCCAGGACATTCACCCGACATATGCCCTCATCCGCTACGACCTGAGGCCGTAAAAAGGACAAAAACAAGAGTGCCGGGAACTGGTAGTCGTCATAAGACGATGATTAGGTTTAGTACATTGGGAAAAAGCGAGCATGAGCGAGGTCACATACGGGGAGAACAATCAATTAGTGCATGTATTCAGCCAAAACATGACCAAAAATAACCCGTAAAAGAGGGGAAATTGAGCGTAAAGGGTGCAAGAAATCGCTGACGGATTGTATTAAAGGCAAGAGGATAAGAAGAGGGAGGAGATTTCACAAAATTAAGACGAAAAAAAACCCCTCGCTTTCGCGAAGGGTTTCAATATGGCAGGGGCGGAGAGACTCGAACTCGCGACACCCGGTTTTGGAGACCGGTGCTCTACCAACTGAGCTACGCCCCTAAATTACGCTTACTATTATGCCTGCTAATTTAGCAGGCATAATTTTTAATAAGTGGCGGAACGGACGGGGCTCGAACCCGCGACCCCCTGCGTGACAGGCAGGTATTCTAACCAACTGAACTACCGCTCCACCGGTTCTTTCACATACATCAGAAAGCGTCTGATACATGTTTGTTCCTGTTATTTTCCTTGTCAGGGGAAAAGGAACACGTTCTTTATTATAAAAATTGATGCCTGGCAGTTCCCTACTCTCGCATGGGGAGACCCCACACTACCATCGGCGCTACGGCGTTTCACTTCTGAGTTCGGCATGGGGTCAGGTGGGACCACCGCGCTA
>NZ_SJOJ01000002.1 GCF_004330295.1 Rahnella victoriana | reverse complement strand
AATTTGCTCCCTCCCCTGCGAAGGGGAGGGTTGGGGTGGGGTATTAAAGATTAATCAATTAGTTAATGTTTGATTCGGACAGGGGTATACCATTAAAACCCCCTCCCAACCTCCCCCTTCGCAGGGGGAGGAGAAAGGCATTATCACTGAGAATCCTGACTCGTCCCTGTCTCAGGACTTGCCGCTGAAGTCTCTCCCGCGTCAGCGGTTTTGGTATACACAATTTTCTGGCTGTCATTGCCGCAATGGCCGACAACCTGACCGCCGGATTGTTCGGCCTGATCATTTGGCACGATATCCAGTTTGAAACCTGATTCAGGCAAACCGTTTGCCACGATTTTCTGGGTAATGTCAGCTTTGACGCTTTCACAGGAAGCCTGTGCCAGCAGCGGTGCGAACATAACGACAGCAAGACCCGCCAAGAGTGTCTTTTTCATCATTCATTCCTTTTATGAAAACCAGTGTACTTACCAGTTTAGCAGACAGGATTTACGGAGCCAGTAACTGACGGCCGGTACGGCGATCAAGGCAACGTTCGGTATTCGGTTCCCAGTACGCATTGATGTTCTGGCTGGCTTCACACTTGTCGCGCAGATCAACCGACTGGTCATATTTGGAGAAGTCTTTCTCGTTACGCTCATTTTTCATCGCGCGCAGACGCTGGGTTTCGTTCCATTGTTCTTTGCTCTGTCGGGCTTCTTCGTTGGACATGGCCTCATTGCCGCTTCCGCCAAAGACACAGGTCCCGCCCGCACAGTTGGTGGCAGCCTGAACAGGCGCCTGCCAGGCCGCTGTCATGACCAGCAAGGCAACCGGCAATACACTGCGGGTCATTCGGGTGATAAACGTTGTATTCATTAGCTAATCCTTTTAATTTACACATCGCTCAGGCGAATACTTCAATTATAACATCCCTCAGACTGACGTCATCCAAAGCCTGCAAACTGGTTGATTCACGATTGAACTACGGACTGTAAACCTGGCCTCATTATGCTCAAAACAACTTTACTGTTCTTTGCCACCGCGCTGGCGGAAATTATCGGCTGCTTTTTGCCCTATCTCTGGCTGCGTAAGGGCGGGAGCTTTTTGCTGTTATTGCCTGCTGCGCTCAGTCTGGCGGCGTTTGTCTGGCTGCTGACCCTGCATCCGGCGGCCAGCGGCAGGGTGTATGCCGCGTACGGTGGCGTTTATGTGATGACCGCCATGCTGTGGCTGCGGTTTGTCGATGGCGTGAAACTCAGCACCACCGACTGGCTGGGCGCGTGTGTGGCGCTGGCCGGGATGCTGATCATTATCTCTGGCTGGAAAAGCGCGTAATCCGTTATTGCGATAATCTTTCCATCATCACAATCACTTTCTGGATCACAATCTGCGCGGCACGCGACAACTGGCGGCGCGGAGCAACGCATAACGCCAGCGTCAGCGGTTTGGCGCTGCGACCCTGCAACGGCACAAACGCCAGCCGCTTTTCCTGTAAATCTGGCAGTACATCTAACAGACTCAGCACGCCGACACCGGCACCTTTGCGGATAAGTTCGCGCATCATGCGCACGTCATTACAGACAATCGACGGCGTTTCCAGAAGCTGATAGCGGTTATACAGCAGTTTGGCACGGGCATTCACCATCAGCGGTTCCGAGGGAATGATCTGGCGGTAAGAGGCGATATCACTGAACGACAGTGATGCCTGCTGCGAGAGGGTGTGGCCGACCGGCATGGCGATGCCGATGGGTAGTTCCGCGAAAGCGCGCACTTCCAGCCCGGTGTGTTCGACCGGATCCAGCAATAACCCGAAATCCACTTCCGCTGAACTGACCTGTTCGCTGATATTGCGGCTGTCTTCTATACGGATATCAAACGTCAGATAAGGGTGCTCTGCGCCCACCTCGGCAATCAGTTCCGCCACCATGCCTTCGCTGAGTGCGGCAATCATCGAAATCGTGACATGTCCGCGCCGCAGCCCCTGAATTTCGTCGAAACGTTCACGCGTGCGCGAAAACTCTTTTCGCCAGCGGCGGATATCATCGAACAGAATTTCCCCGGCGGAGGTCAGTTTCAGACCCGTGGGCAGGCGCTCAAACAGCGGGGTTTCCAGCGTCTGTTCGGCCTGCAGGATCTGCCGGTTGATGGCCGAGGCCGAGACGTGCAGCACTTCCGCTGCTTTGCGCAAACTTCCTGTTCGGGCGACTTCGGTGAAATATTGCGAAAACCGGGAGAATGGCGACATGGGTGTACTAATTTATGCAGTGAATAAGTGAGATATCTATTATGGACTGCATCACTCATTTTTCCTAGATTGTGCGATGCCCCTTTGTAAAACAATCACCTCAGGTTGTTTTGCGTGCAAAACGGGCAATGACAGGGTTCGTCAAAACACGTTTATGTGCGCGGTGCGTGTTTTGAAAAACAACACTAATAACAAGCGTGCACTTTGGTCACCCGATCAAAAGCTGTCACGCGACCAAGAGATTCCTTCTCATGTTAGAAAAACTATTTAAATTGAAAGCTCACCGTACCAACGTGCGGACTGAGATTGTGGCAGGACTCACTACATTTTTAGCAATGGCTTATATTCTGTTCGTTAACCCGTCTATTTTGGGCGCGACGGGGATGGATAAAGGCTCGGTATTTGTGGCAACGTGTCTTGCTGCCGCAATCGGTTCCGCACTGATGGGCTTTATTGCCAACTACCCGATCGCACTGGCGCCGGGCATGGGGTTAAACGCCTTCTTCACCTACACCGTGGTTCTGCATATGGGTTACACCTGGCAGATCGCACTGGGTGCTGTTTTCCTTTCTGCCTGTATCTTCTTTGCGTTATCGATCTTTAAAATTCGCGAATGGATTATCCGCAGCATTCCGTTGCCGCTGCGTTCGGCGATTGCCGCCGGTATCGGGTTATTCCTCGCGCTGATTGCGCTGGAAAACGCCGGTATCGTGGTGGCTAACCCGGCCACGCTGGTGGGTCTGGGCGATCTGACCAAACCGGGTCCGCTGTTTGCCATGCTGGGCTTCATTGTGATTGTGGTGCTGGAAGCACGCAAAGTGACAGGCGCGGTACTGATCGGCGTGCTGGGCGTGACGATTCTGGCGATTGCGCTGGGCTACTCACCGTTTGGCGGCGTGATGTCCATGCCGCCATCCATTGCACCGACCTTTATGCAGCTGGATATCAAGGGCGCGTTCAACGTTTCCCTGATTAGCGTGGTGTTTGCATTCCTGTTTGTGGATGTGTTCGATAACTCCGGTACCCTGATTGGCGTGACTAAACGTGCCGGTCTGGCTGACGAAGATGGCAACATCCCGAAAATGGGCCGTGCGCTGGTCGCTGACAGTGCGGCTGCGCTGTTCGGGTCACTGCTCGGGACGTCCACGACTACCAGTTACATCGAATCGGCGGCAGGCGTGAGCGCCGGTGGTCGTACCGGTCTGACGGCGATTGTGGTGGCGATTTTGTTCCTGCTGAGCCTGTTCTTTGCTCCGCTGGCGGGTAGCGTTCCGGCCTTTGCCACCGCACCGGCGCTGCTGTTTATCGCAGTGCTGATGACCTCTGGTCTGGCTGAAATCGACTGGAAAGACATCACCGTGGCTGCACCTGTCACCGTGACGGCGCTGACCATGCCATTCACCTATTCGATCGCCAACGGTATCGCGTTTGGTTTCATCACCTGGACGCTGGCAAAACTGCTGACCGGCCGCGCGCGTGAGCTGAATGCGGCGCTGGTGGTGTTGTCGATTCTGTTTGTGATCAAACTGGGTTGGCTGAGCGCGTAAAAAAACGCGGGATCAGTCAGAAGGGCGCGGGCAGGTTTGCCGCGCCTTTTTTGTGGGCTTGACAAAATCAGGCAATAAAAAAAGCAGCCGGAGCTGCTTTCTCTTTCAAATCAGGAGTCCACATCACCCTTCGCGATGTACCTGCAAACCGGCGAGGGACTGGCTGACTGGCATCATCTCGATGCTGTTGATGTTGACGTGCGCTGGCAGGGTGGATGCCCAGAATACCGATTCCGCGACGTCTGCTGCGGTCAGCGGGTTGGTATTGTCATAGGTTTTGCTGACTTTTTCATCGTCGCCTTTGAAGCGTACGTTGGAGAATTCAGTGCCGCCGCACAGGCCCGGTTCGATGTTGGTGACGCGGACGTGAGTACCGTGCAGATCGGTGCGCAGGTTCAGGCTGAACTGGCGTACGAAGGCTTTGGTTGCGCCATACACGTTACCGCCCGCATAAGGCCAGTTGCCTGCGGTGGAACCGATGTTGATCACATGCCCGGTATTGCGTTCTACCATTCCCGGCAGCACGGCACGGGTCATGTACACCAGACCTTTGGTGTTGGTGTCGATCATTTTGTCCCAGTCTTCCAGCGACGCTTTGTCGGCTTTTTCCATACCGAGAGCCAGACCGGCGTTGTTGACCAGTACGTCGATATTGCGCCATTCCGCGGGGAGGCTGGCGATAGCTTCATCGATAGACGCGCGGTTCGTCACGTCCAGCTCAACGGCATACAGGGCATCGCCCAGTTCCGCTTTCAGATCGTCCAGACGCTCTTTGCGGCGGCCGGTGGCAATCACTTTGTGACCTTCTTTAACAAACTTACGTGCGATTTCAGCACCAAATCCGGCGGTGGCGCCGGTAACAAAAATAATCATCCCGGTATTCCTCTGTATTTAAGCAAGATGCGCACGAAGCACACCAAAGAACTCTGTAAGTATTAACACAAAAATAACGAGACCGGCATAGTCAACCGGTCTCAGTGCGTATCATTTTGTTGCGGTTACTTTTTTAAATACGGCGCAATCAGCGATAAATCTGCCGGAGATAAACGATCCGGTGCGGTCTGCGCCTGATGCCAGTAAGGATACAACAATGGCAACTGACTGACTTGATTAAGTCGTTCAATTTCATCGTTATTGAGGCTTAATTCTGCGGCACGCAGGTTATCCTGCAACTGGGTGTCGTTACGCGCCCCGACAATCACGGAAGTGACCTGCGGACGGGCAATCAGCCACGCCAGCGCGATTTGGGCGGCTGAAACGCCGCGTGCTTCGGCGATATCCACCAGCACATCCACCACGTCATACAGCGCGCTTTCGTCACGTACCGGCGGTTCGCCCCAGTCGGCCAGATGGCGGGTGCCTTCCGGTGCCGCCTGATTGCGGCGATATTTCCCGGAAAGCAATCCGCCTGCCAGCGGACTCCAGACCAGCACGCCCAGCCCCTGATCCTGCGCGGCGGGCAGCAGTTCATATTCCGCTTCGCGCGCCTGCAGGGTGTAATGGATTTGCTGGCTGACCGGACGGATGTAGTGATTTGCCTCTGCCACGCCGAGGGTTTTCATCACATGCCAGGCGGAAAAGTTGGAGACACCGACATAACGCACTTTACCGCTGCTGACCAGATCGTCGAGCGCGCGCAAGGTTTCTTCCAGCGGGGTCAGGCCGTCCCATTCATGCAGCTGATACAAATCCAGATAATCCGTGCCCAGACGCTTCAGGCTGGCTTCGCAGGCGCGCAGGATATGATGGCGGGATGAGCCGCGGTCGTTCGGGCCGTCACCCATCGGGAAGCGGGCTTTACTGGCGACCAGCACCTCGTGGCGTTTGCTGCCCAGTGCTTTGCCGAGGATCACTTCTGATTCACCGCCTGAATAGACATCAGCGGTATCAAACAGATTAATCCCGGCATCAAGGCACAAGCCGATCTGGCGCTGTGCCGCCTCAACGTCAGTTTGCCCGGTTTTGGCAAATTTCCCCTGACCACCAAACGTCATGGTGCCCAGGCTTAAAACTGAAACTTTCAGGCCGGAACGGCCTAACAGACGGTATTCCATGGTTTAGCTCCATTTTTCGGATACGTAATTTCAGTCTGGCTGCGCCTTATTTTTCCGGTACAGCCGGTCGGGGTACAGATTCTTTTTTACGACGTATTTCATCGCCTGCCGTTTTGTCCAGCGTCAGGCTGTCGAGCGTGCCGGCCAGTGAAAACAGGCCAATGATGATAAAAGCGATGTGAAACGTGCCGGTCTGCAAGGTGTCGCTGGCGGGCAGAAAATGTTCCGCAAGGCGCAGGGAAAGCGCACCGATGGCGATCCCCAGACCGGTGGAAAGCTGCTGCGCGGTATTAAACAGTGTGTTCGCGCCGCCCATTTGTTCCGAAGGCACCTGAGAAAAGGCCAGCGTGTTAAGCGCGGTAAACTGCATCGAGCGGCTCATCCCGCTGGCAAACAGCAGTAACAGCGTCAGCGCCGTCGGCACCTCGGGCGTCAACAGCGCACAGGCAAAAATGGTCGCGGAATTGATCAGGCCGTTAACCAGCATAATCGACTTAAAGCGGAAGCGGTGCAGAATCGGTGATGTAAAAGGCTTCATCGCCAGATTTCCGGCAAACACCGACAGCACCAGCAGACCGGCATCAAATGCACTCATGCCATAACCCAGCTGGAACATCAGCGGCAGCAGGAAAGGCAGGGCGCCGATGGCAACACGGAACAGCGAACCGCCGTAAATCGTGACAGCGTAACTTTTAATTTTCAATGCCGTCAGCGGCAGTAACGGATGCGCAGCCCGGCGCGAATGCCAGACTGCCAGCGCCCCCATCATCACCGCGCCGGTTACCATCGACACCGGCTTCCAGTCGATATTGCCCTGATTAAACATGTCCAGCCCGAAGATTAACCCGAGACATGCCGCGCCGGTCAGCACGAAACCGGTGATATCAAAGGGCACGCCTTTCTCACCGGGCACCTGCGGGATCAGTTTACGGCTGTATAGCAGGGCGATAATCCCGAGCGGCACATTGAGAATAAATATCCAGTGCCACGACGCATAGGTCGTGATAAACCCGCCGAGCGGCGGCCCGAGGATGGGCGCGACCAGCCCCGGCCAGGTGATGGTGGCGATGGCGCGGATGAGATCCGACTTTTGGGTGTTTTTCAGTACCACTAAACGCCCGACCGGCACCATCAGCGCACCGGCAAATCCCTGCAACATGCGCGCGGCGGTAAAGGTCGGCAGACTGGTACTGGCGGAACACAGCACTGAGGCGAGGGTGAACAAAATCAGCGCCAGCGAGAAGACATTACGGGTGCCGAAACGGTTAGCAATCCAGCCGCTGGCGGGAATAAATACCGTGAGCGTCAGAATATAGGCCGAAACGCCGATGTTCATGTCCACCGGATGCACGCCGAAATCTTTCGCCATCTGCGGCAGCGCGGTCACGATCACCGTGGCGTCGAGGTTTTCCATAAAGAACGCCCCTGCGACCAGCAACGGCAGTGCGGAACCCGGCGGAAGTGAGAATTTTTTGTTTGAGAAGAAGCCCATAGACAGTAAGCGCGCTAATGAAATAAGCAAAGACTGAGCATAACCCATCGGGGAAACGCGTCAACGGCGTTTTGCGGTCTCCCCCGGAAAACGGGGGAGACGCAGTGGCGTGTTAACGGTGATCTTCCGCCAGACGTTCGCCTGTCGCCGCATCAAACAGGTGGATCGCCTCACTGTTGGCGTCGAGATAAAGCGGCTGATCGGCGCTGACGCGGGCGCGTCCGGCAAACTGAACATGCAACGGGAATCCGCTCCAGTCGATATGCAGCAGGCTGCTTTCGCCGGTCACTTCCAGCAGACGCAACGTCGCCGCAGGCTGGACGCTGTGCTGCACCGGTCTCAAATCATGCGGACGCAGACCCAGGGTGACAGCCTGACCTTCAGAATGCCGCGCCTGTAACGCCCATTTCTCCGGCAGCGCAAACCACAACTGATCGCAGGTCACGCCCGGCTGACCGTCGATATTCTGGAACACGCCGCTGAGCAGATTCATCGGCGGCGAGCCGATAAACCGCGCCACAAAGGTATTGACCGGTTTGTCATAAATCGACAGCGGATCGCCCTGTTGCACGATAAAACCGTCTTTCATCACCACGATATTATCGGCAAGAGTCATGGCTTCGATCTGGTCGTGCGTCACGTACACCGTGGTGGTGCGGAACTGCTGATGCAGTGATTTGATTTCAGCGCGCAGCTCCATACGCAACTGGGCGTCAAGGTTGGACAGCGGTTCGTCAAACAGAAACACTTTCGGATTACGCACCAGCGCACGCCCCATGGCGACACGCTGGCGCTGGCCGCCGGACAGATCCTTCGGCAGGCGTTTCAGTAAATGGTCGATGCCCAGCACTTTGGCGGCCTGTTGCACTTTGGCCTGCTGTTCGGCTTTCGGCACTTTCTTCACCTGCATGTGAAATGCCATGTTTTCGGCCACGGTCAGGTGCGGATACAGCGCGTAACTCTGGAACACCATGGCGATATCACGATCGGCCGGATCGAAATTATTGATCTGCTGTTTGTCGAGCAGAATGTCACCGTCAGACAGCGATTCCAGCCCGGCCAGCAGGCGCAGTAAGGTGGATTTTCCGCAGCCCGACGGGCCGACCAGTACGGTGAAACTGCCGTCCGGGATGGTCAGATCCAGCGGTTTCAGCACCTGCACTTTGCCATAATGTTTGGCCACTTTTACCAGTTCTACCAGAGCCATTTAGATTTTCTCCACAAGGCCAGAAAGCGATTGCCAGTCAGGATAACGGCGCGGGGAACTGCTGATGGCACAACCGGCCACGCGGACACCCCATTGCAGCGCCGTGGCAGGCGGCAGGCCATAAATCAGCGCGGATAAAAATCCGGCGTTAAAACTGTCTCCGGCACCGATGGTATCCACCACCTCTACCGGTTCGGCGTGCTGATGCAGCGTCAGGTTGCGGCTCCACAGACGTGCGCCGTCCGGGCCGCATTTCGCCACGCAAAATGCCTTTGCAGCCATCTTTCCCAGAAGATGATATGCGGCCTCGTCGAGCGTGGCGGAGTCCGCCAGCCCGAGAGTTTCGACTTCATTGAGCAGCAGGGCATCGCAATGCGGCAGCCAGTTCGCCGCCTGATCCCGCAGGGCATCGCTCCAGTCTTCCGGCGGCCAGCCACTGTCGACTGCCACCCGATAACCGCGCGCTCTGAGCTGTGCCAGCAGTTGCGGATAGTCGGCATACAGCGCGGTACACAGCCAGGTGCCGCACAACAATATCCAGTCACCGGCCTGAGCGGTGTCCGGGATTTGCCCCAGCACATCCTGCATGGAGAGGCGGACGATATGCCCCTGATTGCTGAAAAACGTCCGTTCGTGATCGGGATGCGTCACGCCAAATGTCAGCGAGGTTTCGCAGTCACAGGTCGGCCAGCCTGATGCGCTTTCCGGGAACATGCCCGCCAGCCAGCCGCTGAACTGATCGTTGCCCTGATTCGCCACCAGACGAAAAGGCGAACCCAGCGCGGACAGCGCCAGTGCACAGTTTCCTGCTGAACCGCCGGGGCGTAAGGAACTGCTTTCGAGCATCGCTTCGGTGCCTTTTTTCGGCCATTCATGCAGCGTGCTCATGATCAAATCCACGTTAATGTTGCCCGCCACATACAGCGTGGCGCGGGTTTCAGGTTGTGTTGTCATTGATGAGAATTCCCTTAGGGTCATAATCAGCCTTTGCTGCCGCCGGCGGTTAACCCGCTGACCATGGTTTTTTGCAGCCAGAGCGCAATGAAGAGCGGCGGAATGGCCGCAAGAATACCGACAGCGGCAATCAGGCCGTCGTCAGTGGCGCGCCCGGCGGTGAATCCGGCAATGGTAACCGGCAACGTCTGGGCATCGATATTGTTGGTAAACAGCAAGGCGTAGAAAAATTCATCCCAGGCCAGCAGCCAGCCAAACATGGCCGACGCGCCCAGCGCCGGTTTGGCCAGCGGCAGGGTGATGCGCAGCAATACCTGCCAGTAACGCAGGCCGTCGAGGCGGGAAGCCTGCTCGATATCCACCGGCAGCGCATCGAACTGGTTTTTCAGCATCCACGTCAGGAACGGCAGGATCATCGAGCAATAGACCAGAATCAGCCCGAGGTGAGTATTCAGCAGCGTCAGTTGTTGCAGAATGAAATACAGCGGCAGCACAAACGCCACCGGCGGCACCATGTAAATCGCCAGACTGCCAAACAGCCAGCCGTCACGACCGGGATAACGCGAAAAGCTGTAGGCTGCCGGTATCGCCAGCAGCAACGACACCAGTGTGGCACCGCAGGCCACCAGCACACTGTTGCCGAGCGCATGCAGGAACAGCGCGCCGGGCGTGCCGGCCTGTAAAGTCAGCAGGCTGGCGTAACGGCTGAAATCCCAGTGACGCGGCAGCCATTCCAGCGGAATGCGGGTCAGATCTTCCGCCGAGCTGACGCTCATCAGGAACATCCACAGCAATGGCGCAAGAATGGACACCGCCAGCACCAGCGCGGCGACATAACGTAAAACGAGGCGGATTTTCTGTTTCATTCGCTGCTCCCTGAACGGCGCTGGCGCAGTAACATCACCATATAAATCATGATCAGCAGGGCGCAGATCAGTGTCATCAGTATCGCGTAAGCGGCGCCGCTACCGGCGCGCAGATAGCTGAACGATTCCTGATAAACAAAGAAGCTGACCGTTTTGGTGCTGTCGAGCGGGCCGCCACGGGTCATGACATAAATGATGTCGAAGATTTTAAAAGCATCGATGGTGCGCAGGATCAGCGCGACAGCCAGCGGTGCCGCAATCGCCGGTAAGGTGATTTTACGGAAACGGCGGAAAGCTGATGCACCGTCAAGCCGCGCCGCTTCGAACAGGTCCTCCGGAATGGTTTGTAACGCCGCCAGCACCAGCAGGGTGATCAGCGGGTAGTTCTTCCAGATATCGGCGAACATCACGGCATTGATGGCGGAGGCGGGATCGCCGAGCCAGCTGCGGTAGGCATCAATCAGACCGAGCTGAGAAAGCAGGGCGTTGATGCTGCCGTAATCCGGATTAAAGTTCAGCCGCCACATCGTGGCGTTGACGATGGTCGGCAATGCCCAGGGTAAAATGACCAGCACGCGCAGGGCACTGCGCCCCCAAAATGGCTGGTTAAGTAACAGGGCCACCAGCACGCCGATGATGCCTTCAATCACGACAGACACGACGGTGAAATACAGCGTCCGCCACAGTGCGGCGCGAAAATCCGGATCCGTCAGTGCATAGATAAAATTCTCGCTGCCCACCCAGTTGGGGGCGGAACCGTCACCGATCAGACCGGCATCGGTAAAGCTGAGCCACAACGTCCGGGCGAGAGGCCAGGCGGTGAGTAAAAACATCATTACAAGCATGGGCGCCAGAAGCAGCCAGGCTTGTCGTTTCTCGCGTTGGGGTAATGTCAGCATATCTTTTCCCAGCCCGTCCGGCCGAAACCGGGCGGGCTTAATTGTCGTGTTGGCTTTAAAACTTAACGTAAACGGTCAGCGGCTTTGGTCGCGGCTTCCATACCGTCCTGTGCCGGGGTTTTACCCTGCAATACCGCCTGAATGTTTTGCTGCAAAATGTTGGAAAGACGGGAGTAATCCGCCGTCACCGGGCGCGACAGCATCACATTCAGCGAGGTTTTGGCTGCGGCAATCAGCTGCTCCTGATCTTTCTGCACCGCCGGATCTTCATAAGACGATTTCCAGATTGGCAGGCTCAGTTTGGCGTATTTGTTCTGCACCGGCTGCGAGGTCATGTAGCTGATGTATTCCCATGCCTGATCCGGATGCGCGCTGGCTTTGGCGATGCCCAGACCCATCGATCCGTTAACGCCGGACGCGCCGCCTGCGGTTTCACCCGGCGCAGGCACCACGCCGACATCCCCGGCGACTTTGCTCTGTTTCGGGTCGTTCGCCATGTTGTACATGTAAGTCCAGTTCAGCGCGAAAGCGGCATCGCCGTTGGAGAAGGATTTACGCACATCCTCTTCCAGATACTCACGCGAGTTCGGGTTGGTCAGCCCTTTATCCAGCGTCTCTTTCATGTAGCTGATGGCTTTCATTGCGCCGGGATTGGTGAAGTTCAGCTTGCCGTCTTTATAGAAATCACCTTTAAACGCGGAAACCAGGGTGGTGTAGTCGCACAACAACGCTTCCGACTGCGACCAGCTCCAGACCAGCGGGTATTTGACGATGCCTTTTTCTTTCAGGATCGCAGATTGCTTTTCAACGTCAGCCCAGGTGGCGGGCGGGGTGGTGATCCCGGCTTTGGCCAGCATGGCTTTGTTGTAATACAAATATTTGGTGTCGAGGATCCACGGCATTCCCCAGCGTTTGTCTTTGTAGGTCACGGTGGAAATGGCACCGTCAAAAATCTTGTTGCTTTCTTCGGCCGGAATACGCGCCGTGACATCCTGCAACAGGCCGTATTTGTTAAATTCCGCAGGCCAGATGGCATCGAATAGCACCACGTCATAGCCTTTATCACCGGCACCGCGTGCGGCCACGATTTTGTCGTGCAGCGCTTCATACGGCACAAATTCCAGATTCACTTTGATGTCGGGATGCTGTTTGGTGAAATCCGCCGTCATCGCGCGGATATCCGCTTCGCTGTAGGCCGCCTGAGTCATAAACAGGGCGCTGAGTGTGGTGTCGGCCAGCGCGCTGGCGGTGTATCCCAACGTCAGGGCAGAGAGGGCGCACAAGGTGGCCGCAGGGGTAAATCGTAGGCTCATCGTCATTCTCCGAAACAGGGTTAAGTTTATTAAATCAATTTGATTGCTTTAATCGGCTAAAAAAAATGGGAAGGCATAGTTCTGCCAGTCCCTGCGTCCCTGCCGGATTGTGCTACTGGATCTGAAGGTGAATCTTAAAAACATTGGAAAGCGAATAGTGATTGGCGATTATTATTAACATGCCAATAACATTCAAAGCTGTGATGGCACCGTCATATTTATATTCTGTCATTTATAAAATCAATTTGATTGCTGTAATCCGTGACAGCATACTTGCCCGCAAGGTCTTCACCGTGGAGAGGGACGTGATAACAACTTCTGGCACCAATCTTGAGCACGCCCGTGCGCACAATCGTCGGGTGGTGATCGAAGCCATTCGCCTTAATGGTGAACTGACCCGCGCCGAAATCGCGCGGCTGACGTCGCTCACACCACAGACCGTCTCCAACATTGCCACTGAACTTGAGCAGGCGGGCATTCTGTCCTCCCATCTGCCGCGCCGGGCGGGCGGACGTGGTCAACCAGCAACGCCACTGACACTCAATCCTGACAGCGCCTATTCCATCGGCATCCATCTTGATCATCAGTCGCTGCTGATTGTGCTGGTGGATCTCACCGGGACTGTCCGCTTTCGCAAACTGATCCATGTGCAGAAACCGCAGCCAGAGCCCACGCTGGCTCTGATTGATCAGGTTCTGCAAGAAATGCGCCAACAGGTGAAAATAGACTGGCGAAAAATATTGGGGGTGGGCGTGGTGATGCCGGGGCCGTTTGGCGTGGAGGGGATCTCCTCGCAAGGCCCGACCACGCTGCACGGTTGGGATAACGTTGATATTGAAGCGCGTTTGAGCGCGGCGACCGGCTGGCCGGTCACGCTGGAAAACGATGCGACGGTGGCGGCGATCGGTGAACGCTTTCACGGCGTCGCCAAGCAATTATCGTCTTTTGTGTATCTGTATATCGGCACCGGACTGGGCGCGGGCATCTTCACCGACGGGCGAATTTACACCGGTCATGCACACAATGCGGGCGAGGTCGGCCACATTGTGGTGCAACCGGGCGGCCGCGAATGCTATTGCGGCAACAAAGGCTGCCTCGAACGTTATGTTTCTTTGCAGGCGGCGTACGAAGCCTGCGGTCTGGATCCGATGTCGGCCATGCCCGAAGATCTGCTGAAAGTCGATGAGGCGCTGTTCGAGAAATGGCTGGATACTGCCGCCGAACCGGCGTTACAGGCCATCAATATTATGGAATGTGTGTTCGATGCGCAGAGTGTGATTATCGGCGGCACCATGCCTAAGCCGCTGGTGGAGAAGCTGATTAAGCGCCTGACGCCATTGTATAATTCGGTGCGCAGCCGCTATGCGCAAAGTGCGCGTATCCGCCTGGGAATGTCCGGCAGCGACACTGCTGCGCTGGGTGCGGCGGCGCTACCCATTTTTGACGAGTTCAATCCCCGGTACGAAGTCCTGCTGAAATAAAAAACATCCGGATGGTCTGACCGATCGGTCAGATTTGGCATAAGCTTTGCAAATGTTCTGTTATCAATCATGAACGAGAATGTTGCAGAGAAGGACCATGCCATGAGTCAGATCATCACCCGCGCCGTCCGCGGAAATTTCTTCGATATCCGTGAGCCGGTGTTAACGCCGGAAGATTTTGAAGCGCAGGTGCGTTATATCGAAGACGGCCTGATGCTGCTGAGCGGCGGGACGATCGTCTGGCTGGGAAGCTGGCAGGAAGGCGAGGGCAAGCTGGCGCTGGCACACAAAACCGCCGCGCTGGAAATCGACGATTATCGCGACAAGCTGATCGTGCCGGGCTTTGTCGATACCCATATCCACTATCCGCAAACCGAAATGATCGGCGCGTACGGTGAGCAACTGCTCGAATGGCTGACGCGCTACACCTTCCCGACCGAACAACAATATCACTGCGCGGATTACGCGAAGCGCATGTCGAAATTCTTCATCAGTCAGCTACTGCTTAACGGCACCACCACCGCGCTGGTGTTTGGCACCGTGCATCCGCAGTCAGTCGATGCCTTATTTAAAGAAGCCTCTGACATCAATATGCGCCTGGTAGCGGGCAAAGTAATGATGGACAAAAACGCCCCCGACGCCCTGCTGGAAACCCCGGAAGACAGTGAACGCGATACGCGTCAGTTGATTACGCGCTGGCATAACCGCCAGCGCCTGAGCTATGCGCTGACGCCACGTTTTGCGCCGACGTCTTCGCCGGAACTGCTGCAAAAAGTGCGTATGCTCCGGCAGGAATTTCCGGATGTTTACATGCATACCCATCTCAGCGAAAACGTCGCTGAATTGTCGTGGGTAAAAGAGATGCATCCTGAACATCAGCATTATCTCGACGTTTATCATCAGTACGGGCTGACCGGCGAACGCTGCGTGTTTGCGCATTGTCTGCATCTGGATGACTGCGAGTGGGATTGTCTGCATGACACGGATTCCACCATCGCTTTTTGTCCGACCTCCAACCTGTTTCTGGGCAGCGGGCTGTTCAATTTGCAGAAGTCCTGGCAGAAGCAAATCCGCGTCGGCATGGGGACGGACGTCGGTGCGGGCACCACATTCAACATGCTGGAAACGTTGTCGGAAGCCTACAAAGTCGGCCAGCTTCAGCGTTACCGCTTATCCGCATTCGAAGCCTTCTATCACGCCACGCTGGGCGGCGCGAGGGCGCTGCATCTTGACGACAAAATTGGCAATTTCAACGCCGGGAAGGAGGCCGATTTCGTGGTGCTCGAACCGGGTGTCAGCGCGTTGCAAAAATTACGCGCGACCAACAGCAAAACGCTGGCCGAAAAGCTGTTTGTGCTGATGACGCTGGGTGATGACCGCAATGTGTATTGCACCTACGTGGACGGCGAGCGGGTTTATGCCCGGGATGCCCGGCAGGAGGCGCTATCAGCATGATGAACAATGATACCGGCGGTAAAGTCCGCATTGCCCGTGAGCGCACGCTGGAAAATATTCACGCGGCAGCGATTGCAGAGTTCAGCGAAAAGGGTTTTCAGGGTGCGACCACGCAGGCTATCGCTCAACGGGCGGGGATCAAAAAGGCCCAACTGCATTATTACATCGCGGGCAAAGAAGAACTGTACGAAGAACTGCTGCAAAAAGTGCTGAAAGTCTGGGGCGATATCATTCAGTTCGACCCGTCACTCAGCGAACCGCAGGCGGTGCTCAGCCGCTATATCCGTAACAAGCTGAATTTCTCGTTTGATCAGCCGGAGCTGTCGCGCATTTTCACCAGTGAGGTGCTCGGCGGCGGTCACTATTTGCAGAAATACTGGCCGCAGGCCACACAGAACATCATTGGCAAAGAGAACCTGATCCATCAGTGGATCGTGCAGGGCAAAATCCGTGCGCTGGATGCCCGTCTGTTCATCATGCATATCTGGGCAGTCACGCAGTATTACGCCGATTTCGCGGTGCAGGTGAAACATATGTACGGCAATTTTGAAGGCGATGACCAGGCGCGTGAGCACATTATCGATGAGGTCACGACACTGATTCTGAATGGCTGTAAAGCCTTTGCTCCTCCCCCTGCGAAGGGGGAGGACGGGAGGGGGTATTAAGGGCTGACACCCGGTTAAAGCACACTTCAACTCTTTGATTTTGCTTTAATACCCCACCCCAGCCCTCCCCTTCGCAGGGGAGGGAGCAAACCAGTGATTTTTGAAGGATATGATCATGATCCAATTTCTGATGAACGGCAGGATCCACACAGAAAATCTGCCCGATGACACGACGGTATTACAGTATCTGCGCCGTGAGGCGGGCCGTTGCGGTACCAAAGAAGGTTGCGCCTCCGGTGACTGCGGTGCCTGTACCGTGGTGCTGGCTGAAGCGCAGGGCGATACGCTGCAATACCGCGCCGTCAATGCCTGTCTGACCTTTATGCCTGCCGTGCATGGCAAGCAACTGATCACGGTGGAAGATCTTAAACATCATGGCGAACTGCATCATGTGCAGCAGGCGATGGTCGATAACCACGCCTCGCAATGCGGATTTTGTACGCCGGGTTTTGTGATGTCATTGTTTGCGATGGAAAAAAGTAAACCCGTTTTCTCCGTGGAAGGCGTGCAGGAAACCCTTTCCGGCAACCTTTGCCGCTGCACCGGTTACCGGCCGATCATGGACGCGGCGAAAGCCATTTGTGAAGCGCCGCAGCCGGATCAGTTTGATGCAGATACCCGGCAGACGCTGGAAAAACTCCGCGCGATATCTGCCACTGATCAACCGGTCACGGTGGATGAACTGGCAGAACGTTATCTGGCCCAACCGGATTCCCGGCTGGTGGCTGGCGGCACCGATCTGGCGCTGGAAGTCACGCAGCGTTACCAGCGTATCCCGAAACTGATTTCCCTCAGTCATATCCCTGAACTCAACGCGATTACGCTGACCGGTCAGGCAATTCATATTGGCGCGGCGACACCGCTCAGCGCCTGTATGCCGGTTTTGCACGATGAATTCCCGGCGTTTGGCGAACTGCTTGAACGTTTTGCCTCGCAGCAAATTCGTCATCAGGGCACTTTTGGCGGCAACATCGCTAACGCTTCGCCCATCGGCGACGGCGGCCCGGTGTTACTGGCGCTCGGCGCGTCACTGTTACTGCGTCGCGGAGAAACACAGCGGGAATTACCGCTCGATCAGTTCTTCCTCGGGTATCGCAAAACGGCGTTACAGCCGGGCGAATTCATCGAACAAATACGCATCCCGCGCAATACCTCCGCTGCCCGCCAGTTGCGGGTCTATAAAGTGTCGAAACGGCTGGAAGACGATATTTCAGCGGTGTGCGCGGCGTTGCATATTGAAGTGCAAAACGGCGTGGTGGTGCATGCCCGCGTGGCATTTGGCGGCATGGCGGAAGTGGCGAAGCGGGCTGGGTATTGCGAGGCACAGTTACTCGGCCAGCCGTGGCAAACGGCGACGGTTGAGCAAGCCTGTCAGGCGCTGGATCTGGATTTCACGCCGATCAGTGATTTCCGCGCCAGTCGCGAATATCGCATGCAGGTGGCGAAAAATCTGCTGCGTCGCTGCCATATCGAAATGACGTCTCCGGAAACTCTGATGCGGGTAACACACTATGTCTGAATCCAAACCCTTACTTTCTCAGGCTGAGATGGAAGCCCGTTTTCGCGCAGGCCTGCAGAGCGGCGTCGGCAAAAGCCAGAAACACGAAAGCGCGGATAAACATGTCAGCGGCGAGGCGGTGTATGTCGACGACCGGCTGGAATTCCCCAATCAGTTGCATCTTGTGCCGCTGCTCAGTCCGCACGCTCACGCGGAAATTGTGTCCATCAATACCGAACCTTGTTATGGCGTACCGGGCGTGGTGCGGGTAATGACCGCCGGCGATGTGCCGGGCAATCCGGACATCGCGCCACTGACTCACGGTGATCCGCTGATGGCGCAGGGCACGGTGCAGTATGTTGGCCAGATTGTGCTGGTGGTTGCCGCAACGTCAATGGAAGCCGCACGCGCAGCGGTGGCCCTGGCGAAAGTGGAGTATCAGCCACGCGACGCGGTACTGACGGTCAAACAGGCGCTGGCGCTGGAACATTACGTGGAAGAACCGCACCAGCATAAACGGGGTGACGCCGAAATGGCGCTGGCCTGTGCGCCGCACCGTTTGCAGGGTGAACTGGAAATTGGCGGTCAGGAGCATTTTTATCTCGAAACGCAGATTGCTTCCGTCATGCCGGGTGAAGATGGCGCGATGCTGGTGTACAGCTCGACGCAACATCCGACAGAAGTGCAAAAGCTGGTCGCGTCGGTACTGGGTGTGCCGATGCATAAAGTGGTGGTTGATATGCGCCGCATGGGCGGGGGATTTGGTGGCAAAGAAACACAGGCGGCAGGCACTGCATGTCTGGCGGCCCTGGCGGCGCACCTCACCGGACGCCCCGCGAAAATGCGTCTGGCCCGTCAGGATGACATGCTGATCACCGGCAAGCGCCATCCTTTTCACGTCAGTTATGACGTCGGGTTTACCGATGAGGGCATCATTCATGGGATCGATATCAAACTGGCGGCCAACTGCGGTTATTCGCTGGATCTGTCCGGATCTATCGTCGATCGTGCCATGTTCCATTCTGATAATTCCTATTACCTCGGTGATGCGCTGATTACCGGTTATCGCTGTAAAACCAATATGGCCTCCAATACGGCGTACCGCGGATTTGGCGGCCCGCAGGGGATAGTGGCGATTGAGCACATTGTCGATCACATCGCCCGCGAACTGGGGCTGGATCCGCTGACAGTGCGTAAAAACAATTACTACGGTCAGGAAAGCCGCAACGTTACACATTATCACCAGCCGGTCGGGCAAAATCTGTTGCAGGAAATGACTCAGCATCTGGAAGACAGCGCGGAATACACCGCAAGACGTGACGCTGTCACAGAGTTTAACCACCGCAACCGTTATCTGAAAAAGGGTCTGGCGCTGACGCCGGTAAAATTCGGCATCTCCTTCACCGCCAGTTTTCTCAATCAGGCGGGCGCTCTGGTGCTGGTGTATACCGACGGCAGTATTCAGCTTAATCACGGCGGCACCGAGATGGGACAGGGGCTGAATACCAAAGTGGCGCAGGTGGTGGCGGAAGTGTTTCAGGTTGATATCAGCGCTATTCAGATCACGGCGACCGATACCGGCAAAGTGCCTAACACCTCGCCGACCGCAGCCTCCTCCGGCGCGGATCTTAACGGGAAAGCCGCACAAAACGCGGCCGAAATCATTAAAGGGCGCATGGTTGAGATGCTGATGCGACAGCATGATGCGCAGGAAAAGGACATTGTGTTCAGCAACGGTCAGGTGCGGGTTAAAGATCAATATTTCAGTTTCGGACAGGTCGCCACCCAGTGCTGGCTGAATCAGGTACCGCTTTCCAGCACCGGTTATTACAAAACGCCGAAGATTTTCTATGACCGCAGCAAAGCAGCCGGGCATCCGTTCTACTATTTCTCCTACGGCGCGGCCTGCGCGGAAGTGCTGGTCGACACGCTGACCGGCGAATACAAGTTGCTGCGTGCGGATATTCTGCATGACGTCGGCGACTCGCTGAATCCGGCGATTGATATTGGTCAGGTTGAAGGCGGTTTCGTGCAGGGCATGGGCTGGCTGACCACCGAAGAACTGGTATGGAACGACAAAGGACGTCTGATGACCAGCGGTCCGGCGGCGTATAAGATCCCGGCGATTGGCGATATCCCGCAGGATTTACGTGTCAGGCTGGTGGAGAACCGCAAAAACCCGGAAGACACCGTTTTCCATTCCAAGGCCGTGGGCGAACCGCCTTTTATGCTGGGGATTTCGGTCTGGTGCGCGATCAAAGATGCGGTCGCCAGTCTGGCAAATTACCGCGTTCATCCGCATATCGATGCGCCTGCCACGCCGGAAAGGGTGCTGAATGGGGTGAATCAGTTACGTTTCACGGGTGACATTGTCACTTTTGATACTGTGCTAAACAGCAATGTCACGGGCTAACGGAGGTTCTGATGCGCACTGATGACTGGGTGACCCGTTTACATGAATTACAACGGCGCGGCGAACCCTGTGTGATGGCGACGCTGGTTGATCAGCAAGGTTCCACGCCGCGCGATGCAGGCAGCAAAATGCTGATCACCGCCAGCGAGCAATTTTATACGCTGGGCGGCGGCAATCTTGAGTTTCAGGTCACGGCCATTGCCCGCGAGATGTTGCAGCAGGGGGCGACATCCAGCCGCTTCGAACGTTTTTCATTAGGGGCGCGGCTGGGACAATGCTGCGGAGGCATGGCGTCAGTGTTGCTCGAACCGCTCGGGCAACCGCAGCCGCATGTTGTGGTATATGGCGCAGGGCATGTCGGGCGGGCGCTGGTGAACATTCTCAGCACCTTACCGTGCCGTATCACCTGGGTGGATGCCCGCGCCAGCGAGTTTCCCGCGCAGGTCGATCCGCATATCACCTGCATCATTGATGAGGAACCGGAAGGCACCGTGGCGCAGATGCCCGCAGACAGCTATTTCATGGTGCTGACCCATGATCATCAGCTGGATTTTGCCCTCAGCGAGCGCATTCTCAAGCGGGGGGATTTCCGTTATTTCGGGCTGATCGGTTCAGAGACCAAACGGAAACGCTTCGATTACCGGTTATCGGGGAAAGGAATTACCGGGGAGCAACTGGCAAGCATGCGATGTCCGGTGGGGTTGCCCGATGTACGCGGCAAACTCCCGGCAGAAATAGCCGTAGCGATTGCCGGGGAGTTTATCGCCGCGTATGGTGCGCACAGCAGGATCAGTGGATCTTTTTAAATTCAAAGGTGCCGCCGAGGGCGACGGCATAACGGCTGACAGTATTGAGCGTAGGGCAGGCGGCACCATTTTCAAAGCGACTGATGTTTTGCTTTTTCATGCCGGTGCGTTTTGCAATATCTTCCTGCGTCAGGGATTCTGCAATCCGCATGGCTTTAAGCTCTGCAACCATTTTTTTATGCATTTTGTGGGCAGCATAGGCGGCGACAAATTCGGGATCTTTCATCGCTTCGGCTTTCACCACGCTAAAGGGGATCAGTTCATAGTCGTCATCATCGTCTTTCATACTTCATTCCTTTTGATTGTTTTCATGCGTTTTACAGCCAGGTCTAAATCCTGCTGAGGGGTCTTATCCGTTTTTTTATGCAGTATATGGACGACATAAATACGACGCCCCTTCATAAAAAAGTAAAACGCTCTGCCCAGACCATCCAGACTGGTCACCCGGATCTCGCGTAATCCATTTCCCACATATCTGACCAAAGGCTCTTTGAGATCTGCTCCGCAGACCTCAAGTTCTTCCAGAGCATCAACGACTGCGGCATAAAGTGTCATAGGTAATTTAAGGAGTGCTTTCTTAGCAGCGGGCAATATCGTCACGTCGTACACAATCGCTTTCCTTGCGGTGAAGTATGATTACTCTTTGTTCAAATGAAAAGTAATCATTTATGATTCTTTTTAATCAGGAAGCTGCTTCACAATTTTCCGCCGCCTCCGCCGTTTCATGTTCCCACGAATCCGCATATTGAACGGTTTACCGGGCATAATCAGACGGATGATGTTTTCCTCCGCGACGTCTCGCAAAAAATCACACACGGCAACGCACCATGGCGTGTCCGGCCTTATGAAGTGGTTAAAATGTTCATCATGCGAAGGTTTGAGGTTTTCTAATGTGTTACCGTGCAGGAAATCACTGATGTCAGGAAGATGATAATGACTGATTCCCTACAAATGACACGAAGACAGGCCGAACAGGAAGAAGACGGCAGACCTTTATTGATTAAACTGGTGCCGGTCACCGGACAAGTCCACCGCTGGCTGTATCTGGGTAACGGTCCGGCGGCGCAAGATGCGTATCTGTTGCATCAGCACAACATTACGTCGGCACTGAATATGGCAGTGAATCTGCAACTCGGCGATCTGGCCTTGCCGGATGGCACCTGGCTGCGGCGTACCCAGATCGGGCTGATTGATGGGGCGGGAAATACGGCAAATCATCTGCTGGCCGGTGTGCTGGCGCTGGATGGATTACTCGGGCAGGCCAGCCCCGGTAAAGTAAGCTATCCGCCGCACCGTGCTGCTAATGTGCTGGTGCATTGCCGGGGTGGACGCAGTCGTTCGGTCGCGGTACTGGCGCTGTATTTGTATTTCACGCAACCGGAAAGATTCCCCTCGCCGGAAGCCGCGTTGACATTTTTGCGCCAGTTGCGGGGTCTGGACCCGGCGCATCCGTGCGAACCCTTGCTGACACTGATTCAGCAGGTGGCGGAGTTACCGGTTCAGGGTTGGTTTGGTAAGATTGCAGGGTAAAAAAGCCTGCCCTGTGCGGGCGGGCTTACAGATTATTATTACAGGGTTTTCAGCGGTTCGCTGCGTTGCCAGAAGGCCACGGCAGACCCCAGACACAACAGATACCCCATCAGTTCGGTGCCTTCTTCGACGATATTTTTTACCGTACGCACATATTCACCCTGCATCACGACTTTCCAGATCATGTTCATGCCAAAGACGCGGGAAAACACCAGAATCAGAACCAGTCCGCACACCATATAATGGCAGGCCGGGTGCGCCAGAAAAGCGGACAGCCCGCGCACACTGGTTTTCGGTGTGATACAAGCCCAGCCGACGCAATAGACGGCGAGCAGACTGGCGAAATAGACCCATGAGCCATAATGGATCAGGTCAAAGACGGCATCGAGTTCGCGGATCAGCATACAACCGAAAAACCCCCCGATCAGGATCATGCCACCGCGTAAGGCGGGATGTTTTCTGGCTTGCAGGAAAAAGAGTGCGCTGATGGCCAGCAAGGTCAGTTCCTGAAGAATTTCAGTGGCGGAGATTTCCTGCACTCCGTCTTTAAAGATCGCCACATCCAGCCAGATGACCAGTGCGGTACTTACTGCGCCCAGTGCTAATAACACAAAATTAAGTAAGTGTTTCAAGAGTGTCTGTTTCATTATGGTCCTGTTTTCAATACGTTGGCCTGCACGCCTGACAGCTTCATAACATGACGCTGTGTAGCCTGAGGTGCTGCAAGGATACGTAAGGTCGTAAACAGGGTATTGGGAATGCGTGCTGGAATGATAATTTTGATGAATACTATGTGCTATTTCGTTGCATTTTTTTGAATGATTTGAAACAGCACGTCATTTACTAATGACGAACGGGAACCGTTGGTGTTAGGTTGCACGGAAACCGCCAGAGAGAGGCCATTTAGCAATCCATGAGTACTCAAACTACAACCGCCAAGCAGCTGGAAGTTCAGCGCATTGTCGACGTTCTGTCTAAAGCTATCGCCCGGCAACGCCTGCGTCCGGGAACCCGCCTGGTGGAATCTCAGCTGGTTGACGCGCTCAGTGCCAACCGTAACCATGTTCAGGTGGCGTTACAACGTCTGGCGATGCAGCGCATCGTCACCATCGAGCCGAACCGGGGTGCGATGGTGGCGCAGCCGACGGCCAAAGAAGCGCGTGAAGTGTTTATTGCCCGCCGCGCCATTGAGCGTGCGATTGTCGAAAGCATCGGGGCTGATGTGATCCGCCGTCACCGGCATCGAATCAGTACTCATTTGCGTGGCGAACGTGACGCCGCGCAGTCAGAAGATCGCCGCGCTATCGTGCGTGAATTAAGCGAGTTTCATCTTATTCTCGGCGAGATCTGCGGGAACGACGTACTGAGTGAAATTCTGGCTAACCTGATGGTGCGCAGCTCACTGATTGTGGCGCTTTATCAGCGTAACGAAGTGCCTTCCTGCCAGTGTGATGAGCATCAGGCCATTATTGATGCACTGGAGGCCGGTGATAACACCCATGCGGCGGCGATTATGCAGGAGCATCTGGATGATTTGGAAGGGGTGCTGGATCTTGACGATGAAGCCGCCGGCGAAGTCAACCTGCGTCAGGTGTTGTCCGACTTATAACGCCGGATGAACGGCATGCCCGACACGGTGAAGCGGACGGGCACGCTGATACGATTACGATGACGTCAAATCGCGCAGCTGCGCACGGTCATTATAAAAACGTTTATACGCCAGATAACCGGCAATAATCGTGGAGAGACTGGCGGTCGCCAGCAGCATAAACGTGACCATTATCTGATATTTGATGGCTTTGACCGGGTCGATCCCGGCAAAAATCAAACCTGACATCATGCCCGGCAAACTGACAATTCCCACGGTTTTCGCCGCATCGATGGTCGGGATCATCGCGGCACGAATACTGTCACGGATAATCCGGCCAGACGCCATTTTCACCGGTGCGCCGAGGCTCAGCATCTCGAGGATTTTTTGCTGGTTATCGAGAAAACGCTGGTTCAGATTGCTGTAACACAATCCCACCGCAACCATCGCATTTCCGGCAATCATCCCTGAAATCGGGATCACCTGCATCGGCAGGAACTCTATGGATCCGCTGAGGATCAGGATCGCTAACGTCAGGATGGTGCCGACGGTAATGGCAATAAACGAAATCGTAAATCCGTTATCGATATTGCGGCTGCGTTTCTTCGCATTCAGCGCGGCATTGACGCAGATAAACAGCACCATCAGAACCGTTAACAGGCTGTTATTGATTTCAAAAACAGACTTCAGGACATAACCGACAATCACTAACTGTACGATGGCGCGGCCAACGCTCCAGATGATGTCCTTTTCCAGTCCGAGTTTTTCTTTCTTGCTGACCAGCAGGGCGACAACCACCAGGATCAGCGCGAGGGCCAGAGACTGATTGGTAATATTATGCTCATTCATGAACCGCACTCCCTTGTGAATGGCGGGTCAGGGTAATGACGTTTTTGGCGTGGCGGATCTCGTTCGTATCATGGCTCACCCACAAGACGGCGATCTGCTCTTTTTCCACCAGTCCGGCGATAATGTCGTTGATATTGATTTTATTCTCTTCATCCAGCGCGCTGGTGATTTCATCCAGCAATAAAACATCCGGCATAAACTGTAAATTCCGCAGCAGGGCAACACGTTGCTTCTCGCCGCCGGACAGTTCCTGCGTGCGTTTGGTGAGCATGTCTGCGGATAACTTCACCCGTTCCAGCCAGTTACGCATTTGTTCTTCATCAGGTTTTTTATTGCGGATCTGATAAGGCAGGGCAAGATTATCGTAAACCGTTTCACCAAACAGCGAGGGCGTCTGAAAGCAATAAGACACGCGCTGCCGGTACACTTCGGGTTTGATCTGCGCAATGTCTTCGCCGTTGAAATAAACCTTACCGCCGGTCGGATTTTGCAATGACGCAATAATCTTTAGCAGCGTGCTTTTCCCGCTGCCAGAGGGGCCGGTCAGTAATGTGAATTCACCGGGTTCCAGCGAGAGTGAAACCGGTTCCAGTAAAGGGATATTATTACGCGTAAATGAGACGTCGTGCAGATGGAGAAGGTCGGTGGGGGTGGTCACGCCTGAAATCCTTTGGGATCGGGAGGGATACATTACTCCTCCCCTTTGCAGGGGAGGAGTAAAAACAGTTACTGAGCTGGCGCGGGGGTCGGAACCACTGGCGTTTCCTGCTCCGGAGTAGGTGCTGGCGCTGCTGGCCCGCCCAGGATCCCGAACAGACCTGCAAATTCCTGCAAGGTCATTTTCTGGCCATTCAGGTCAACCTGATTGTCAGCGTAATGGAACGTGCTGGAAATGGTGTCGTCTTTCACGGTAGTCAGTTTAAACATCTGACCCATTGCGGCCAGCCCCTGAACCTGCTGCTGAGCCAGTTTCGCCGCATCGTCAGCGCTGTAGCCTTCCAGCTGCGCAACCTGCGTGGTGACCTGTGTCGCCATCGGCAACGGAATGGTCAGCTTAGCATCCACTTTGTTCACCAGCTGAGACAACATCTGATCCTGTGTCGGTGCCGGTGTTGCGGCCGGATCTTTCAGATCCAGTTGCAGGGTGAAGCTGCTTTCGCCTTTGCTGTTTTTCCAGCTCAGCGGCGCAACGCTGATGCTTGGATTGCCTTTCAGCAACAACGGCAGGTTAGCCAGAAGTAAATCTGCGGCCTGCTGCTGATAGATGGCCGGATCAAGCTGGCCTTGCTGCAACAGCAGGGCGCGGGATTGCTGGTTATAGTTGTCTGCGAATTGCTTCATTGCAGCACCATCCAGTTTATCCAGCTTGAGGGTCAGTTTGGCTGAACCAAAATCCGCACCCTGAATTTTCAGCGCGTCGATGGTGTAATCCTGCTGACCGGCGATGTTATTGCCGTTTTCAGAGAATTTGCTCACCAGTTTGAAGTTATCCAGAGAACCGGCGTCTTTACCGTCTACGTTCACCAGAATTTGCTTAACGGTCAGGTTCTGATCGCCCACGCCAACCTGGAACTTACCTTGTTTGGTGTCGCTGTCCATGCTGAAACCGGCCAGAGTGACTTTCTCAAGCTGTCCCCACTGGTTTTTCGAGGTCAGGGCAATGCTGTCGGTGTTCGCGTCCAGCTTCATGGCGGTCATGTCTTTGTCCACATCGACATTGATTTTGCCGCCGGAGAAGGCCAGCACGCTGTCTTCTTTCTGATAGGTCACCGGAATAATGTCAGCGGCTGAAGCACTCGCGCCACTGTAGGAAACACGCGTATCAATGGTGATCAGCGATTTGCCTTTGGTCACATCAAACAGGCCTTTCACTGTCGGCGTATTTTGCAGTTCTGAATGCACGGACGCCATGCTTGGGATCAGATTGAATTTTTTCAGCTGAGCGGCAGGGAAAGGACCATGATCGATGGTTTCGATGAAGGCAATTTCATCACCGGTTTTCAGCACACTGGTGCCGGCGGTGGCAGCGGCAGGTTCAGGTTGCAGAACGATACGCATTTTGCTGCTGAACAGCCCGCGCTGATAATCCTGATAGCTGACTTTCAGACCGGCTTTCGGATACGCACTTTGCAGCTGGCTGTTGGCTGCGGCAACCTGCTCATCCATATGTTGTTCGATCAGTTTGCCCGTATACCACGAGACGCCTGTCCAGGCCGCGCCAATGACGACAATGACGCTTACAGCGACTAATGACTTCTTCATATCTCTGTTTATCCTTATGAAATGTCCCGAAAATAAAAAACGCCTTCCGGCGTTATTAGTTTCTTCAGTGTAGCTGAATCAGCAAAAAAATCATCAAAATGGGGCAGTTAGCCCCGTTTTGTTTAAGCAAATGATCATTTAACCGAGTGTATTGAAGACCCGTGCGATCCGGCCATTGCCGCTGACATTCACCGGCGATTCGCTGGCAGACAGGTAACAGGATTCACCAGGGTTCAGCACCCGTGTTTCCTGGTCTTTTACCAAAATGCTCTGGCCTTCGATACAGAAAACAATCGCTGCACTGTCCTGCTCCAGCGTCTGAGGTTGTGCAGACAGGCTGTGGATCGAAAACGCAAAGTCTTCGACCGGAATAGGGAAGTTGAGTTCCGCGCCTTTCGCCACCGGCGTGGTCAGCAGCTCTCCGGCGGGCTTGGCGTTGAATTTCAGGTTCGCCAGCAGTTCCGGAATGTCAATGTATTTCGGGGTCAGACCGGCACGCAGCACGTTATCAGAGTTCGCCATCACTTCCAGCGAGACACCTTTCAGATAAGCATGCGGGGTTTCGGCATACAGGAACATGCCTTCGCCCGGTTGCAGCGTAATCACGTTCAGCAGCAGCGGAGAGAACAGACCGCTGTCGTCAGGATAGAATTCGCCAATACTGCGGACGGTGTCCCACGGCTCGCCGTGTTGTTCATCCAGCACGGATTTCAGCACATCCAGCGCGCGGGATTTATCTTCACCTTCGAGACTCAGTAAGCCCGCAAACAGGGCGCGCAGGTGATCGACATCCGGGAAGTTGAGGAAACTGGCGATCAGCGGATGCGCACCGGCGACCGGTTGCAGCAGGGAAACAATGTCGCGCAGCTCGCGGAAACCGTTCATCGCCTGGAAAGGCGTCAGGGCGTAGACCAGTTCAGGTTTATGGTTCGGATCTTTGTAGTTACGTTCAGCCGCGTCCAGAGGAATTCCGGCGGCATTTTCTTTGGCATAACCTATTTCAGCGGCACCTTTACTCGGGTGAACCTGAATGGAAAGAGGCTGATCGGCGCAAAGCACTTTAAACAGGAAAGGCAATTCGCCAAAACGCCTGGCGACTTTTTTACCTAACTGCTCATCGGGGCTGGCGGTGATTTGATCACGCAGGGAAATCGTCTGACCACTGGTATTCTCAACCTGAGAACTGCTTTTCGGATGGGCACCCATCCACAATTCGGCCATCGGACGGTTCTGCGGATCGGTGATCCCGTAGAGTTTTGTCAGCGCGTCTTTGCTGCCCCAGGCGTAGTTTTGTACACCGTTATGCATCTTTTGCATTGCTTCATCCTGAATAGAAAATATTGCGCCTAGTAGACAATGACAAAGCAGGGTTTACAACATTGAAGCGCTAAAAAGTGCGATGAAAGGGCAATTTCGGAATGGGGATCGGTTCGAATTATACGTCTGGCTTATATGTCACTATAATCTATTGGCCGCGACAGGATGCGTGGGAGCGCGCGCGGTATTTTACAACACCTGCAGAATCCGCTTTTTTATCATAAAGAGCACCGTAAATTGCATCGTAAATAAGCAGCTAAGGAGACAGTAATGGCAGCTATACGCATTGAAAAAGACTCAATGGGGCCAATTGATGTTCCGGCAGATAAGCTATGGGGCGCGCAAACACAACGTTCCCTCGAGCATTTTCGTATTTCCTCTGAAAAAATGCCCACGGCGCTGATCCACGCGCTGGCACTCACCAAACGCGCGGCAGCCAGTGTCAATATGGATCTGGGACTGCTGCCGGAAGAGCGGGCCAACGCCATTATTGCCGCCGCCGATGAAGTGCTGGCTGGCAAACATTCTGCCGAATTCCCGCTGTCCATCTGGCAGACCGGTTCCGGCACCCAGACCAACATGAACATGAATGAAGTGCTGGCCAACCGGGCGAGTGAAATTCTCGGCGGCGTGCGCGGGGAAGAACGTAAAGTTCACCCGAACGATGATGTGAATAAAAGCCAAAGCTCGAACGATGTTTTCCCGACGGCCATGCACGTCGCGGCGGTGATTGAACTGCGCGAAACGTTGATCCCGCAACTGAAGGTGCTGCATAAAACACTCTTCGACAAAGCCACAGCCTATCGCGACATCGTAAAAATTGGCCGTACGCATTTACAGGACGCCACACCGCTGACACTTGGGCAGGAGATTTCCGGCTGGGTGGCGATGCTGGCGCACAGCCTGACGCACATCGAAAACAGTATTCCGCATATTGCCGAGCTGGCGCTGGGCGGCACGGCGGTCGGTACCGGGCTGAATACCCATCCGGAATACGCGGTGCGTGTGGCAAAAGCACTGGCTGAACTGACCGGACAGCCGTTTGTGACGTCACCGAATAAATTCGAAGCGCTGGCCACCTGCGATGCGCTGGTTCACGGCCACGGTGCGCTGAAGGGGCTTGCGGCGTCACTGATGAAAATCGCCAACGATGTGCGCTGGTTATCTTCCGGCCCGCGTTGCGGCATTGGCGAGATCTCGATTCCGGAGAACGAACCGGGCAGTTCCATCATGCCGGGCAAAGTGAACCCGACGCAGTGCGAAGCCATGACCATGCTCTGCGCGCAGGTGCTGGGCAACGACGTGGCGGTCAATATTGGCGGCGCATCCGGTAACTTTGAGCTGAACGTGTTCCGTCCGCTGGTGATCCACAACTTCCTGCAATCTGTCCGTTTGCTGGCGGATGGCATGAGCGGTTTTAACGAGCATTGCGCGGTCGGTATCGAACCTAACCGTGACCGTATCACGCAACTGCTGAATGAATCGCTGATGCTGGTGACGGCGCTGAATACGCATATCGGCTATGACAAGGCGGCGGAAATCGCCAAGAAAGCCCATAAAGAAGGGCTGACCCTTAAGGCGTCGGCGCTGAAACTCGGTTATCTGACCGAAGAACAGTTCGACGAATGGGTGCGTCCGGAAGCAATGGTAGGCAGCATGAAGGCATAAGTAGCATATTGCTGATGATGACATGAGGTCCGGGAAACCGGACCTTTTTTCTGGCTGATTTATAAAGGATGATCGGTATAAAGGTGCAGGCGTTTAATCAGCAGACTCAGCGGCTGCGACTGCGGTTTATATTTGTGTTTGATCATCGTGACATCATAATCCGGCAATACTCCCAGCTTCGGTACCTGCATCATTGGCGAACGCAGACATAACGCAATCAGGGGCAGCGGGCAGGGATGTTGCACCTGTTTCTGACTGTTGCGATACCACACGCGGGCAATGGGTTGCACTTTCACCGGTCGTTTAAATTTCAGCGCCGCATGTTCCGGCAGTCGCTTCACATCATTCATTTCGCGGTTAATATTCTCCATCCATTGCTCCCGGGTATAAGGCGAGACCGCCCGTCCGGCATTCAGGCTTTTTTCCAGTTGTGCCAGCACTTCATCGCGGGTCACATTTTTTATAATGTGCTTATTTGCCCAGCCAAAGCGCACGGAGTCCGGATCATTCAGCCAGGTCACCGAACGGTAAGCATTCAGGGTGATCAGACCGCGAAGGTGGGTATGCACAAACTCAAAGCGTTGTTCACGGGCAAGACCCGATTCAACGGTGACAATATGTTCCAGCTCGGCTTTGAGTTTATTCACTTCTTCTATCAGCAGCAGGGCGGACTGATGTTCCGCAGGATCAACGGCATAACACAGCACGCCGGGCAAGCGTACTGCCGATTTACTGCTGACATTTTCATTATTATGATGAATGAACAGGCGCTGAAAATGTTGTAACGCCAGTGTTTGTGCGGCTTCACCGGTGTGCGGTGTCACGCTGATTTTATCCGCAGGATTATGCTCTTCACCTTTCACTATTTCGGGCAGGGCAAAGACCCGTGCCTGCAATAATTCCAGCTGATTCAGGAAATTCCCCAGATCGTGCAGTGCCAGTTCAAGCTCATTAAAACAGCCGTTCATCCGGGCAATCAAATCATAATCCGCCATACATCCTCCAGTTAGTTACAACATACAGTGTAGGCCATAATCATAAAACGTGCACACCTTAATCATGGGGAATTCATCAAATTCAGTGAGATAGTCGTCAGGCAGGGTGGAAAGCAAGTTTACCACTTCAGGCCGGATATCGGGTTAGAATAGCGAAACTTCTTCCATCGTGAGTGCGCTATGACCGACCTTATCCGCTGCCCCTGGGGCACAACTGACCCCATGATGATCGCCTATCATGACAATGAATGGGGCAAGCCGGTTCGTGACAGCCGCGCATTGTGGGAAAAACTGATGCTGGATGGTTTTCAGGCCGGGTTATCCTGGCGCATTGTGCTGAAAAAACGAGACGCATTGCGGCTGGCTTTTTGCCAGTTCGAACCTGCAAAAATCGCCGGCTTCACGGAAGAGGACATCGAAAGGCTGGTAAATAACGCCGATATTATCCGTTCGCGAAGCAAAATCACGGCGGTGATTAACAACGCCCGCGCGTACCTTGCTATGCAGCAGGCAGGGGAAGATTTCGGTGAATGGATCTGGGCGCAAATCGGCGGAAAAGCGATTCAGCATAGCGGGCCGGTGCCCACGAAAGATGCATTGTCAGAACGCATTTCGAAAGATCTCAAAAAGAGGGGATTTAAATTTGTCGGCCCGACCATTGTCTATGCCTGGATGGAGGCTACCGGCCTGATTAATACCCATCATCCGGCGTGTTTTCGTCGGGCACAGGTGGCCGTTTTATAGCAAAAACACCGTGTTTATTCAGCGGGTGTGATGCTTTTTATATTGTGACGGTGTCACAGAAAGCTGCCGCACAAATGCCCGTCGCAGCACATCAACACCTGAAAACCCGCACTGTGCCGCAATTTGTTTGATGGCCAGTTCCCCGGATTCCAGCAGCGTTCTGGCATGAAATACCCGCTGCTGTTCCAGCCATTCCGCCGGGGACTGCTTCAGTTCCTGATTGAACAACCGTGTCAGATGCCGGGCGCTGATGCCCATATGCCGGGACAGACTTTTCACATTATGCGGCTGATCCAGTGAGTTCATCACCCAGCGTTGTACATCCTGCAGGGCGGAACGCCCGCTTAGCGATGCCTGACCATGACGGCTGAACTGTAACTGTCCGCCCGGACGTTTAAAGAACATCACCAGCTGTGCGGCGACATCCAGCGCAGTTTCCCGACCGAGATCTTCTTCCACCATATGCAGGGCTAAATCCAGCCCGGACGTCACCCCCGCTGCGGTGCGTAGCCTGCCGTCAGCAATAAAAATGGCATCTTCCTCAACATTCACCCGCGGGTATTGCGTCCTGAGCTGACCGGCGACCGACCAGTGCGTGGTGACGTGACAATCGTCGAGTAATCCCGCAGCGGCAAGTAACAGCGCGCCCGTACACACGGAGCCAAAACGCCGGGATTGCAGACTAAGCCGACGAATATCTTCTTTCAGCATTTCATCGGTGATGAAGGGGTCCAGTACCGGTGCACCGGCAACCAGAAAGGTATCGGCAGGCGACGAAAGGGCGGAGGACAGGGAGATATCCGCCAGAAGTTTTGCACCGGACGAGGTTGGCACAACCCGATCTTCGCTGACGGCCATCACGCTCAGTTTATACACCTCACGGCCGCGCTGCTGATTGGCTTCGGCGAAAACGTCCAGCGGCCCCGAGACATCGAGCAACTGCACGCCCGGTACCGCAAGAATGATGATGTGTTTTGCCATTGAAGGGTTTCCTGTCGCAGATTACGGTTATGTCTCATATCGTCTTGATGCGACGATTGATGACATTCATCCTGCCGCTTATCCTGATTTCATTCAAGCCAACAGGAGAAACATTATGACGCTGAACATCAATGGCATTCGTATTCCCGACAGTAAGATGGCCCGCGAGGCGACTGAACGGGTCCGCGACACAGAAACTGATTTACTGTTTCATCATTCCAGCCGTGTGTATTACTGGGCAGCCCTGGCCGGGCAGCAACGTCAGTTAAAGGTCGATCTTGAACTGCTTTATATTGGCTGCATGTTTCATGACATGGGGCTGACTCATGAACATTGCAGTTGTGACAAACGCTTTGAAGTTGACGGGGCGAACGCGGCCCGTGAGTTTATGCAACAGCATGGCGTCAGCCCGCAGGATATCGACAAGGTCTGGACGGCAATTGCGCTGCATACCACGCCCGGGATCCCGGAATTTATGGATCCGGTCATTGCGCTGGTGACGGCCGGTGTGGAAATGGATGTGCTGGGGATTAATTATCAGGGTTACAACGATGATGTCCGTCACGCCGTGGTGGACGCCCATCCACGGACACCGGCCTTCAAGGAAGACATTATTCAGGCATTTTATGACGGCATCAAAAACAAACCAGACACGACATTCGGCAACGTGAAAGCTGACGTTATAGCCGATAAAGATCCCGGATTTGTCAGAGGGAATTTCTGCTCAGTGATCCGAAATTCACGCTGGAAAGGCTGAAGAAAAGGGCGCGCGGGGAAGGGAATCCGCCGCGCGCTGCATCCTCAAAGCAGGCGAAATTCAATCATAAACAATTCTTTCAGCCCCGGATAAATCTCGCTGATCACCTGTTTCAGCTCCGCGAGAGTCATGTTTTCCTGCGCGGCATGTTGCTCATTCAGCGCATCGAAATGAACCGGTGTGACTGCAATAACCTCAATGTTGCAGAAAAACACCCCGTCTTCATAACGGCTGACACGTACCTGATCGCCTGCGTTAAAATCTGCGTCGCTGGCTTCACGCAGTGTGATCGTTTTGCGTCCGGCAAGGATGTCCGTTTCAAAACGGCCGTAAAAAGTGATGTTTTTCATGAGTTTTCCTGCGTTGATACACGAGAAGTTCCGGTTGATGGTATAGCGGGTGCTGCGCCCGCCGGTGGCTGATTTTATCAGACAACCAAGAGAAACGAGATCGGCCAGATGCCGTGTTGCCGTGGCCTTACTGACTTTGGCGACTTTCTGATACTGGCTGGCATTTATGCCTTCTGAAAAACCTTTCTCTCCGCCATCGAGTAAGCGGTTGAGGACTTTTCTCTGTTCATCAGAGAAATGACTCGCGTGGTAAATCTGCCAGAACCGAGATTTCTCCAGGATCTGATCAATGCGCTGGATTGCTGTATCCATCGTGGTTTCAAGCATTTGCAAAAACCAGCTGAGCCAGCGGGTCAGATCCATGCCTCCGCGCTGGGTGGCTTCAAGAACATCATAATATCCGCTGCGGTGACGCAGTATGGCCTCCGACATGGCATATAAACGGACGCTGTCATGATCGGCCTGAAACAGCGCCATGTCCGTCAGTGCCCGGGTGATCCGTCCGTTACCATCTTCAAACGGGTGAAGCGTAATGAACCAGAAATGGGCTATAGCAGCCCGAAGCAGCGGATCCAGAGCCGGTCGGTCGAATGACTGGTTATACCATCCGATAAAATGCTGAAGTTCTTCGGTTAATTGTTCACGGGGAGGCGCCTGGTAATGCACTTTCTCATGCCCAATCCGCCCGGAAACGACGCGCATTGTCTCCTCGCCACGCCATTGCCCCCGCCTTAAATACAACGGGGCTGGCTCGGGGAACAACCAGCAATGCCACTGGAACAAACGGGTTTCTGAAAGCAAAGGATTATGGGGATCAAATACATCCATCATCATTTTTGCCAGACCTTCCGAACGTTCCGTCATTGTGCCCGCCGGGTGTTCCGCAAGTCCCAACCGTTTTGCCAAAGACGAACGAACAGAACGGGCATCGGGCCGTTCATTTTCGATTTCAGAAGAAGAAAGAATGTTGCTCAGCATGGCTTCGAGCGAATACTCAGTGGCTTCATGCCCGGAGCGGGATTCGACTTTACCCACCAGTTTGCCCATTTTCAGGCGAGTCTGCCGCAACATGGGCTGGATAACATCGTCATCCCAGTTCAACTGTGGCCAGTCAGATTTTTGCCAGATCCATTGTTGATTATCCATAACGGGAAACCTGTGAGCCGAATAGAAAGTCTATTTGGCTCATTATACGAGCCGAATGGAGATTGTAAACGGTTCAATAATCCTCAGTGATGGCATTAAAGAAGAACAGGGTGGGTGACCAGTTCGCCGTCAGCGTAGCGGTGGATCATAAATGACAGGCAGTTGTTCACCGGAGGAACGATGTCGGAGCCAAACCATAACGGGTTTTCCGGACAGAGTGATCCACAGATATAAGCCGGGATTCCGGCCAGGTTTCCCGCCATTGGCCGGTGAACATGACCCGAGGTGATTGCCAGGGGTTTTCGCGGATGGTCAGATAAACACTCAGCCAATTTTGCCGCATCAAGACACATTATCTGATCTAAAGGCGGTATGCCGCTGCGGATAACCGGATGATGCATAAAAAGAATCGATGCTGTGGGACCGTCAGTGGCCAGAATATCGGTAAGCCACGGAAGATGTTCGCCGACCGATCCGGCAGCGCTATTTCTGAGGGTGGTATCAAGGCCAATAAGACGAAGCTCACCGATGTCTGCAACAAAATGCAGAGCGCCATGGGTTGAGGTGTGATTCCAGTAGTGACCATCCAAAACGGACTTCATCACTGCGCGGTCATCAGAATTACCAGGCAGGATAAAAGATGGAAAGGTTCTTTCGTTAAGTTTACCTGCAATGATCTCATAACCATCAAACCAGCCGTCGTCAATCAAATCGCCGGTCAGTACAAGGGCGTCCGGCGACATGAGATCCAGCCATGCCAGGGCGCGATCAAGTCGGGTGAGGTTATCGTTATGTTCATGAGCATGGATGTCAGACAACTGAGCGATGATCACTAAAAAACCTCCTGAAAGGATATGTGCGGCCGGATACAAGGTTAATGTAGAAGATATCAGGTAGATAATCAAAGTGCGTATAATGTATATTATGTTAAATAAGATAAAGAGCTGCGCACCAGACCTTTATTCTTCCTGTATCACGCCTCACCCGCCCCTTTGTCTCTGTCATCATCATAGTGAATGGCCAGCCATAAGGTGGTTTCATCAGGATCTGTCCATTCGACACGGTGTCTGCATAACGACGGGATATTCACGAAGTCGCCTGATTTCATGATCCGCACTTCTGTTTCGTTTTCGATTTGCAAACCTGCCGAACCTTGCAGAACCAGCACCCACTCATTTTGCGGCTGACAATACCAGAACCCCGGCGGACTGGCCTGTCCGGTCGACACGATCCGCTCGATACGCAGACCTGGCCGGGTCAGCAAATCTTCAAAGGTTTCTTTTTCCCGGTCGCCTGCTGCCTGAGGAATGTCTCTGAACATATTGTCCGGCATTCAAACCCTCCGTTTGCACTGAATCTGACATTTCAACCTGATCGCGCTACGTCGATTCTGAGAATCAATCAGTACCGTAGTACTGCAAAATTCACGTAGCGCATCCATTTTTAACACGCTTAAAGGTTATAAACCGGCGTACGCCTTCTCAACTTTCGCCATGTATCTGGGTGCCTGCGCCGCAGGATGATACTGACGCACATGCCAGTTAAAGGCATCCGGCGTCAGCTGGTTGATCATCTGAATGGCCGTTTGCCGGTTACTGGAAAAAGTACGCAGTAACGCACCGGCGCCATTGGCATATGCAACTTCGGTGGCGTAACGCCGTGTCAGCGGATCATTGATCCAGTTTAGCTGCTGCCGTTGTAATGCGCTGATATAGGCGGTGCCCAAATCAATGTTGGTTTCCGGATCCAGTAAATCGTCATCATCAGGACAACCCCGTTTGCCTTTATAACGGTATGCGTCACAACCACTGGTCGAGGCTTTCAATTGCATCAGGCCGATGGCATTTGAAGGACTGACGGCTTCCGGATTGAAACCGGATTCGACCTGAATAATCGCTTTAACAAGTTTACGATCGACTTTGTATTCATCAGCGGCATCCTCGATTTCATCATCAAAGGCATGCGTATCGTATTTTTTATAATGAGGTTTGCTGGAACAGCCAGCCAGAATCATCAGCATGACCAACATGCTGAATTGTAATGGTTTTTTTAATGTTGAAATCATAATCTTCCAGGGTTGATATGAGTAATTCTCCGCGCTGATAAGATACCGTTATCGTCACTTCCGGTCATGCAGTAATGCGTACTTTTTGGCAGTCAGCCTGTGCCAAAAATGCGGAATCCTGTCCGGGCGCCCTGCTTTTATGTTCATCCGCTGGCTGACGATGCGGATAAAAGCATCAAGCGGTTTGACTTATTTAATACAGATTGTATTTTTAATGCCATGAACACATTTCTGATTATCGTCCCCGACGGGGGCATGTTATTCGAAGCGGCAGGCATTGCCGATATCCTCATGCAGGCCAACCGTCTGTTGCCACCCGATGCGTCCGGTTCGCCGTATCAGGTCACGGTGGCGACGACGCAACCGCACCGCGTGGTACACGGCGTTTCCGGCCTGAATCTGCTGGCCGACCACCGGCTTTGTGACCTTGACCCGACGCTGCCCCGTGACACCATTATGATCACCGGCAAGGGCCTGACGGATGAAGAAGGCTCCGGCGTGGTTGACTGGCTGAAACAGGCAGCACCCTATGCCCGCCGCGTGGTGTCTGTTTGTGGCGGTGCCGTATTGCTGGCGAAAACGGGATTGCTGAACGGTCGCCATGCCACCACACACTGGCGATTGCTGGACGCGTTGCAGGCTGAATACCCGCAGATCGTGGTCGAACGCGGGCCGTTATATGTTCAGGACGGACCGGTCTGGACATCCGGCGGCGTCAGTTCGGGGTTCGACCTCACCCTGGCTCTGGTTGAAGATGACCACGGTTTCAGCCTGGCCAGAGATGTCGCACAGGATCTGGTGATGTTTCTGCGGCGTCCGGGTGGACAGTCGCAATTCAGCCGCTATCTTTTGAATCAGGCCAGTGACGGCCCCATCCGCGAACTTCAGACATGGCTCATGCAGAATTTGACCGGTGACTTATCGGTCGAAAGCCTGGCAGAACGCGTGGCGATGAGTCCGCGAAACTTCACGCGGGTCTTCACCCGTGAAACCGGCATCACTCCCGCCAAATACGTGGAAGAAGCGCGACTGAGCGCCGCAAGACAACTTCTGGAACAGACGACGCAAAGCATCGGGCGGATCGCCCTTTCCACCGGCTTTGGTGGCGGGCTGAATTTGCGCCGTGTGTTTGAAAGAAATTTACAACTGACACCCAAAGAATACAGAGAACGTTTTTGTTCACGCATGTTGGCGTAAATTGATCTTTTATTGTCATTTACGCCATATCTCCTTCGGACTAAATTAATCGTAAGTCAGATAACTAAGGAGTTCATCATGGTCAAAGTAGGTATCAATGGTTTCGGCAGGATTGGGCGGAATGTGTTGCGCGCTGCACTGGGGCGTGATGACTTTCAGGTGGTGGCGATTAACGATCTTACCGACAGTAAGACCCTCGCGCATCTTCTGAAATATGATTCCCTGTCCGGCACCTTAAAGGCAGATGTTGAAGCGGGCGAAGGCCAGCTGCTGGTCGATGGCAAAACGGTACGAGTCTTTTCAGAAAGAGATCCGGCGGCTATTCCGTGGAGCAGTGTCGGCGTGGATATTGTCATTGAAGCGACCGGCTTCTTTACTGAAAAAGCCAAAGCTGAAGTGCATATCACCAAAGGCGGAGCCAAACGCGTGATCATTTCCGCACCGGCCAAAAATGACGACATCACTATCGTGATGGGCGTTAATGACGGCGAGTACGACCCGGCAAAACACAAAGTGGTCAGCAACGGCAGTTGTACCACCAATGGCCTTGCCCCTGCCGCGCAGGTTCTGCATCAGACCTTCGGCATCGAGCACGGTTTGATGAACACCACACACGCTTACACCAACAGTCAGGCGTTACACGATCAGCCTGAAAAAGATTTGCGCGGTGCGCGTGCGGCGGCTGTTTCTATCGTGCCTTATTCCAGCGGCGCCGCTAAAGCCATCGGGAAAGTCATCCCTGAACTTGACGGACGGATGACCGGTTATTCCCTGCGTGTGCCGGTTCCTGTCGTATCCATCGTCGATTTAACCGTGAACCTGAAACGTGAAGCAACGGTGGAAGAAATCAATGCCGCGTTCCGTAAAGCTGCTGAATCCGGTCCGCTTAAAGGCATTCTGGGCTACAGCGAAGAGCCGCTGGTCTCGAGTGATTACCGTGGCGACCCGCGCTCTTCTATCATCGACGGGCTGTCAACGCTGGTGATCGGCGGCAAACTGGTTAAGATTCTAGCCTGGTATGACAATGAATGGGGCTTCTCAAACCGTCTGGTGGATCTTGCCCTGTTAATGGAAAAACGCGGTTTATAAGATCCTCTTTTCCTGCCAGAATAATGACAGACACCGCCGTATGGCGGTGTTTTTTTATGGCTTGCAGACTGTCACCCTGTTTAAAGAAATAAATTGTATGTTGTAACTAATATAATGACTTTCACTCTTCCTGCGGGCCGATTTTCATAAACGGGTTGTAGGCGATTTCCCAAAGATGTCCGTCCGGATCGGCGAAGTAGCCCGAATATCCGCCCCAGAACACTTTCTGCCCCGGCTTGATGAGTTTGCCTCCGGCTTTTACGGCCTGAGCCAGGATCGCATCCACTTTGGCTTCACTGGCGACCGTCTGCGCCAGTGCGACACCGCGAAAACCTTGCCCTGCCGCGCTGACTTCTGCGTCTTTTGCCAGTTCTTCCCACGGAAAAAGAGACAGCCACGCCCCTGCCAGTTCGAAGAAACTGACCCCGTCGGAATCGATGACGACTTTGGGAAAGCCGAGTCCGTGCTGATAAAATTCAGTCGCCACCGCTAAGTCTTTAACGCCCAGCGTAATCATGTTGATGACCGGTTGCATCGTATTTTCTCCATAAGAGGGATAAAGGAAACGTCAGAAAAACAGACTAACGGGTTTCTGAAAACCCTGCTGCGACGCCTCTTCCACTTGTCTCAAAATGTTAACAGCGGCCTGCCTTTTCTGGTAAATGTTGCATATCGTGCTACTCTGACGCCATAAAAAACCTGCTTACGCCCCGTCGCTGAGGATCGCCTTTGACCACATTACACCGCCGCCCGGAAGCCACCTCGCCTGCCGTCCGTTTCCTGCCTGAAACCATCCATATCGGTCGTCAGCTGCGAACCTATTGTGATGCCCGATTCAAAACCATTGGTCTGACGCTGGCACGGGGTCAGGTGTTATTACACCTCGAAGCCGCCAGGGGTCGCCTGCCTCAGGGCGAACTGACATCGTTGCTGGAAGTGGAACACCCCACCGCTATCCGCCTGTTCGACAGCCTTGCTGAGCTGGGGCTGCTGGAACGTTGCCCTGGTGAAACTGACCGCCGCTCCAAAGATATCAGGCTGACCGAAGCCGGTACCGAACTGGCCAATCAGGTTCGCAGCATGACGGATGATATTCTGATCCGCGTTATGGAAGGCATTCCGCAAAAAGATGTGGATATCGCCCGTGGCGTTCTCGCCAGTATCACTGCCAATATCGCCGCATTGTAGTGGCGTTTTTCTCCCGAATTCCCCCCCGCCATCGCCTGCACTAATCACTTCCGTTACTGATTTGTTATTCGTTATTTTCGTTTGTAAATATCACTGATATGAATAATTGGCTAGACACCGTTGAAACGCCTTATTACATTATGTAGCAAGCTACAAACTAGTTGGGTAATGACTTACAAGGCATAACGATGACGACGGGTTCTGATTCAGATGTCCGGCAGGATGCCGGTGAATTATCAACACGGGATGCATCACCACAAAAAAGCCAGCCTGCACCGCCCGAAGTACCGAAAGCCGATACGCCGCCCCCGGTGCCGCCGTCGCAGCATCACCCTTTTGCCGTTCAGGTCAGCACCTGGCTCTGGCAATTTCCGCGTTTGAGGATTGGGGTTTATGCGCTGGCGTCGCTGATTATCGGCATGACGCAGGGGCTGGGGATCAATCTGGTCAGCTCAAATCTGCCGGGCATTCAGGGTTCGCTGGGGATTTCCAATGTGGAAAGTTACTGGCTGGTCGCCGCCTATACCGCCACCAGCGTCACCGGTACGATCCTGTTATACAAAATTCGCACCCAGTTTGGTTTCCGTCGTTTCGGCGAGTATGGCCTGTTGTTTTTTGCCGTCGCCTCGATGGCGCAAACTTTCACGCATGATTTCCAGACTGCACTGGCCGTGCGGGCAGTGATGGGTTTTGCCATGGCGTCGCTCGGTCCGCTGGCGTTGTTTTATATGTTTGAGATTTTCCCGCCCGCCAAAAAGCTGACGGCAGGATTGTGTTTCGGGCTGGCGGGGAGTCAGATTGCCCTGCCGGTGTCGCGCATTATCTCGCCGCATCTGTTAGATCTCGGGCACTGGCATCAGCTGACGACGCTGGAATCCGGTCTGTCGCTGATCTGTCTGACGATTATCTGGATTTTGCCGCTGACGCATCCGCCCCGGGTGAAAGTTTTCGAGCGGACGGACTGGATCAGTTATCCGCTGATCGCCACGGCCGTGGCCTGTATGTCGGTGGTGCTGACCATGGGCCGCTATTACTGGTGGCAGGAAAAAGACTGGATTGGCGAAGTGCTGGTGGTCGGAATCATCGCGCTGACACTCTCTTTTATGGTCGAGCTGAAGCGTAAAAATCCGATCATTGATTTGCGCTGGCTGATGACGCCGGAAATGCTGCTGTTCACCGGCTCAATGTTGTTTGTGCGCATGCTGCTTTCCGAACAGACCACCGGCATGGTCGGCTTTCTGAATCTGGTCGGGCTGCTCAATGACCAACTGGTGACGTTGTTTTGTGTGATCCTCGGCGCGACTTTCGCCGGACTGGTGGTGGTCAGCATCATTCACAAAGCCAACCGGATTGTCTATATCCATCTGTTTTCCATAGCCCTGATCGCCGTCGCCTCGTTTATGGATGCCCATTCCACCGTGGATACGCGCCCTGAACAGTTTTATCTGACGCAGGGAATGATTGCCTTTGCCGGGGCGATTTTCCTGCCGACCTCACTGTGGCTTGGGTTTATCCGCGCATTGCAGTTTGGTCAGAGTCAGATCATCAGTTTTATTCTGGTGTTTCTCTCCACCCAGAACGTCGGCGCACAGGTTGGCAGCGCCTTCCTCGGGACTGTTCAGATCCTGAGGGAGAAATTTCATTCCAGCGCGCTGGTAGAAAATATCAGCCTGCAAAATCCGTTAGTGGTCGAGCGCGTTTCTCAATACAGCCATTTTCTGAAACCGGTGTTAAACGACGGCACGCAACTGAGCGCCGAAGGTCTGGCACAACTGAGTCAGAAAGTGACACAGCAGGCCGGATTGCTGGCCTACAACGATGTTTTTTTGGTGGTGTTTTACATGTCGCTGGGCTGTTTTGCCGTGCTTTGCGCGCACATTATTGTCGGACGGATCCAGACGAAAAGACGCGAAGCCACTGAGGCTGTCGCCTGAATCACTCGCTTTTACAGATGAACAAAAAAGAGTCACGCGGAAAAACTGATGAAAAATATCTTTCGTTATCCATCCATTATTGTGGTGCTTTGCCTCGGGATTATCGGGGTCATGATTGTGTTATACAGCTGGCAATTATTCCCCTTCAACTCACAGGTTGAAACGACGGATAACGCCTATGTGCGCGGTAATGTCACCCTGCTCAGCCCGCAGGTTTCCGGCTATGTCACCGACGTCAGCGTGCAGGATTTCATGGCGGTTAAAAAAGGCGATGTGCTGTTTGTGATCGACGACAGCACCTACCGTCAGGAGTTGTTACAGGCCGAAGCGGCCGCCGCACAGGCGAAGGTTTCACTGCAAAATGTGGAGCAGAATCGTGCATCGCGCGCTGCCAGCCTGCAACTGGCCGAGGCCGAACTGCAAAGTGCTCAGGCCACGCAAAGCAAGGCCGCGTTGGATACCGGTCGTAACGGACCGTTACTGGAGAAAGGGCTGGTTTCCAAAACCACCGGTGATGAACTTCACGCCGCGTTGCTGACCGCACAGGCCAATGTCGCCAAAGCCCGCGCCTCAGTGAATATTGCCCGTCAGGATCTGGCGTTAGTCGATACCAATAAGGCTTCGCTGGCGGCGGCGTTAAAGGCCGCAGAAGCCAAAGTTCAGGTGGCGCAAATCAATCTGCAACATACCAAGATCATTGCGCCGTCAGACGGGCAGCTCGGGGAAGTCAGCGCGCGTCTCGGGCAATATGTCAGTGCCGGAACACAACTGACGTCCATCACCCCCAAAATGGTCTGGGTAACGGCGAATTTTAAAGAGCGTCAGCTGGCGGGTATGGCGGTTGGCACACCGGCCTCTTTCACCGTCGATGCGCTGAACGATCATCCGTTTAAAGGCCACGTGGTGCGGATCTCGCCAGCGGCTGGTTCGGAATTTAGCGTACTGAAAGCAGATAACGCGACCGGTAACTTTACCAAGATTTCGCAGCGTATCGCGGTGAGGATTGAACTGGAACCGGGGCAATCGCAAAGTGAGCAACTGCGCCCGGGCATGTCGACGGTAGTCAGCGTCGATACCGCACAGGCACCGGTCAGCCCGTAATTTCAGCGCTGACAATGTCGGCGTAATAACGCTGCGCCACATCAGGATGTGAGCGCAGACGCCCTTTCAGATAGTTGAAACCCACGTCGCGGAATAACGGATTGAGCGGATCACTGGCCTCGCCCCGCGCTTCTTTTGCCAGACTGTCGGGCAGCGGAAATAACGGCACCACGGCATCCAGCTGCGCCCCGAGGAAAAAGGCCAGCGACAGGCGTTCACCGCCCTCTGGCGGCGACACCACGCGGTGCACGGTGGCCCGCAGATAACCGTTGGTGGCCAGCTCGAGCAACTCACCGATATTCACCACCAGCGTACCGGGAACCGGCAACGCATCCACCCACTGGCCTTCCTCGACTTCCACCTGCAAGCCACGCTGTTCATCCTGTAGCAAGAAACTGAGGAAGCCGGAATCCTTATGCGCGCCGACGCCCTGATTGCCACTGCTTTGCGCGCGTCCCGGATAGCGGATCAGTTTGATGTGTTCGTTGGGCTTTTCGCCATACAGCGGATCAAACGCCTCTTCGGGTAATTTCAACGCCAGCGCAAAGGCACGTAAAAGACGCAGCGACATCGCCGTCATTTCCCGTTGCCAGTGCAGCAATAACGGACGTAATTCCGGCAGCGCCTCCGGCCACTGATTAGGGCCTTGCAACCGCGCCCATGCTGGTGTGTCCGCGGTGACCGGCAATGCCGTACGCTCAGCCCCGAGATCAAACTGTTCACGCCAGTCCGGCTGACCCCGGGTAATTTCGGAAGCGGCACGGTTATAGCCACGAAAATGGGAGGAATTGATCATCGCCACCGCCAACTTATCCTCTTCCGGCAAGGCAAAAAATTCCCGCGCGACCCGCTGAACATCCTTCAGCAGTTGTGCGTCAACGCCATGATTTTTGAGATAGAAGAAACCAATTTCACGGGCGGCATAACGTAATTGTTCAAGGAATTCTTCACGCTGTTCCGGCGAGGCGGAAAACTGACTGAAGTCGATCAGCGGGATAAGGGTTGATGTCTGGCTCATACAGGCTCCGCAAGGATGTTATCTACATTACGCCACGCTAACACAGCGGCGGAACGGATAACCAATAGCCAGATGGACTGATTTATACGCAGGGGTTATGAATGATTTTTGTTAAAAGACTGCCCGTCCGTGGGCAGGACGATCTATTTGTTACCAAGGTAGCGATAAACCACCGCCAGATCCTGATCGCCATACCCGCCGTCGACCGCGCTTTGCCAGGTCTGACTGATACGTTTCATCACCGGTAATTGAAGATTTTTGCCTGCATCGAGGGCGAGATTAATATCTTTCAGCGCCCAGGTCAGCTGCATCTGCGGGGTGTAATCGCCGCTTTTGAACATCTCCATTTTGCCTTTGATATAAGGGGCCGCCAGCGGACCGCCTTCCAGCACATTCCACAGTTCATCGGCCGTGAACCCCAGTTCTTCAGCCAGTTGCGTGCTTTCCGCGATCCCTTCCATCATGGCGATCAGCCAGGCATTCACCACCAGCTTCATTTTCGATGCACGCCCGGCCTCACCCAGCCATTTGGTGGCTTTGGAAATGGCCGCAAACACCGGCTCAATTGCCGGTGCAGCGTCGCGATCGCCGCTGGCCAGTACCACAATCTGCGCCTGTTCGGCCGGTGCTTTGGTACCGGAAACCGGCGCATCAAGGAACACCACGTCCGGACGTTGCTGTTTGATCAGCGCAATCAGAGATCCCGTCCCTTCCACGCCCAGCGTGCCCATCTGGGCAATAATGCCGCCCTGTTTCAGACCGGCGAGCAAACCGTTATCGCCCTGATAAACCTCAAGAGACGTTTTGGCATCCGCTAACATGGTGATGACCACATCAGCGCCTTCAGCCGCTTCACGCGGCGTCTGCCCCAATGTCGCCCCGGCGGCAACCAGCGAATCTGCCCGCGTGGCGGTACGGTTCCATACGCGGGTGGTGAAGCCCTTTTTAATCAGGTTTGCGGCAAATGCATGCCCCATCGCGCCCAGACCCAGTACCGCGACGATCGGTTGTTGCTGACTCATGCCTTACTCCTTGTGTTAATAATAACGGTATCAAAAAGGCTAACACCGCCGTTCTGCTGGCGGTATTGGCTTCTGTAAGCGAATGCAACAGAAAGGCTGATATTACTTAACCTCTGCTGACTAACTGGCGTAACATACGCGCTTTCGCGCCTGGGATGGATATTGATTTATTCAGGCAGATTATGATTTGACTGATAATTTTCAGGAGTAGCAAGCATTATGAGTAAAGTCGTTTTAATCGGGATCGTTTCGGTCATTTTCCTGCTGATGGTGCTGATGCTGGGATCGGTCTATGTCTATCCATGGTGGATGCAGCGTTCCACAGAAGGCGCGTGTGCTGAAATCAGCAAAAACAATGCCATTGATACCGTCACCCGTGACTACATGGAAAACCGCATCCCGAACTGGGGGAATGATAAAGACAATATGGGCACCTCCGTGCCGGTACTGAATTTCATCAGCGACGACGCCAAAGAAGACAAAGGGACATATCACATCCCGTTCAGTGCGAAAGGTCCCGATGGCACCCTGAGCTATGTCGCGCACTTTAACTGTTCGAATCACTACGTGAAGTATTCGACGGTAGAATAAATCCATACGGGCATCTTGGGGGTGGCCGCCCAGACGGGCCTTTTTTAAGGTCAAGGTCAACACCGTGGGCGTCGGCCCACACCGACTTGGGGGCGGCTTATCGCCGCCGCCCCCAAGACCCCCGGGCTCTTTCACTGCGCGCTACCGCTCAAGACTATGTTTCAGAAAGCCATGTGATAGCCGCAAAATCCCGCCGCTGCGCGGTGCCCTCCGTTCGGGTTACAACCCGCGTAAAAAGACACGCGGTTTTCCACCTCTCCTCCGGCGTGATTTTGGAACCGGCCTGCGGCTTCTACTGCGCAACCTTACTGATTTTGTCTTTAAAAAAAGCCAGAGGCGATTCAGAAATCTTGCTGAACGGAGCGGCTTCGAGACCTGTGGCTCGAAGACCGAGAGAAGGCACCGCGCAGCGGCAAGATTTCCAGCCTGTCACTGTGGTAACTGAAACATAGTATCCAGCGACAGCGCGCAGTTAAAAAAAGCGCGGAGTCCAGAGGCCCGCGCGTTACCGGGTCTCTGGTCGGTGTGGGCCGACGCCCACGGTCTTGAATTTGACCTTGAAAGGCAAGCCCGTTTGGCTGCCAAACCCAAGATTTTGATTTTAAAGTCGCCCGTTGCAGCGACTCCTGCAACCATTTCGACTACACTGGTAGCCACTTTCCTCTCAGGACGCAGTAACCATGAAAAGACTGACCCAACAAGATATGACGGAAAGCGAACAGCGTGAGTTGAAAACACTGCTGGATAAAGCCCGCAAGGCGCAGGGCCGTGAGCTGACGAATTCGGAAAATAACCGGATCAAAGATGACTACATCGACAAACTGATGGAAGAAAAAGAAAAAGTCGCTGCCAGAGCGCGTGCTGAAAAGCGCCGTAATAAAGCCGTTCCAAGTACGTCGGCAACGTATGACTGGACCGCACGTACCCATCCGCGTGGCCGCCGTTAAGCAGTAACTGATCCTCTGCGTGCCTTACGCAGAGGTCTCAGTATGAAGACATTATCCCTCCAGCAATCTGAAGCCGTGTGTCCCGTCTTTTTCCAGTTGTGCAACCAGTCCGTATTCCCAGTCCAGATAATCCTGCATCGCCTGCGGGCTGACATCTGTGCCTTCATACGGGCGACGATAGCGATCCTGTGCATTATCCAGATACGGCGAATCTCCGCGTTCCAGCAGCAGACCATTATCAATCCAGCCCACCGTGCCTTTCTCCAGCAGGTACACCGTTTTGCCGGTCAGCGCAGCGACTTCCGTGACAGCGTAACGTGCCAGTAAACCGCTGGTGCAGGTGACGACCCACCTTTCCTTTTCCGGCTGTGAGGCAATCACCTGCGGGATATTGCCTCTTGTCGTCCAGATAGCACCCGGAATGCGACGGTTGCGGAAATTCGCGCTGGTGGTCAGATCAATAACACCGGTTTTGCCGTCGCTCAGCCAGCTGAGTAACTGTTCAGGTTTAACGGATTCTACCGCCGGTGCAGGGGCAACCTGCGCTTTCCAGTCACCGGTTTGTGTAAAGTCCTCCGTGCCGGTTTCTGCGATATACACTTCCCAGTTCATTTGCGCCAGCCAGGATGCCGCCATACGGGCGCGCACCCCGTCGTTATCGGCCAGTACGACCCGCGCACCGCGAACCGTGGCGTAGTGATCGGTTTCCTGAACCAGTTGTCCACCGGGAACATGCCGCGCACCGGATAAATGCCCTGCCCGAAATTCCTCCGCGGTACGCACGTCAAAAAGATAAAGTGTGCGTGACGTATCCTGCTGCCAGTCGGCGATTTGTGACAGCGTCACGGAGCGCACACCCGCGCGGATCCCCAGCGCCTGCGCACCTTTCATGGCAATCCGGCGGGAATCCTCACTCAGCGCAGGAAACTGTTTATGTTGCAGATGCGAAAGTGCTTGTCCCGCCAGCGTCCAGCCAATCGTACCATTACGCAAGGCCGCGACAGGCTGCTTTACCCCGGCATTAATCAGCGACTGAGTGCCAATAATGCTGCGGGTGCGTCCGGCGCAATTGACGATAATCTGGGCGTTTGGGTCTGGCACCACATCCTTCAGCCGCAGTACCAGTTCGCCGCCCGGCACACTGACACCGCCGGGAATACTCATCGCCTGAAACTCATCAAAACGACGGACATCCAGCACCGCGAGGTTAGCGCCCTGCTGTTGCAAAGCCAGCACCTGCTCCGCGCTCAGTGACGGCGTGTCATAATGATGCTCAACCCATTCACCGAATGCCTTGCTAGGCGCATTCACATCAATAAAGATCTCACCGCCAGCTTCTTTCCATCCCGCCAGATCGCCCGCCAGTAAGGCAATATCCTGATAGCCCAGCGATGTCAGCAAAGCGGCGGCGCGTGTGGTTTTCCGCTGACCACGTTGCTGGTCGTAAAATTCACCGTTGTCATACAGCGTGATGGCTGTCCGGCGATTCGGTACGCGATCGAGTATTTCCAGTTCCAGCTTTGAGAGTGCCAGATTAGCCGCGAATAACGGATGGCCGGTGGCAAACGCCGCTTCTTCACGGAGGTCGATCAGTGCCACTTCCCGCCCTTCACGCAAGGCATCACGCAGCTGGGCAAAATGACGCAAAGGTAATGCCGATGAATCAGTCATGATTTTTCTCTTTTGACAGGTCCCAGAGGTTGGGAAGATAAGCACTGGAATAACCGGAAATGAACGTTTTTTCGCTCCCGTCTGGCTGATACACCGCACGGGATACCGCACCGATATTGTCGCCATAGACATGAATACTGACCGACACCCGATCCAGATACGCATTGCTGACCTGATGAATATCCAGCTGGTCGGGCGCAATTTTTTCGACATCGCCCGGTTGCAGGGTGATGGCTTTACCCTCGGGTTGCAGACTGCCGCCCGGATGGCGGCTGTAGTTCTGGCTGATTTCCGCGCCGCGCAGCATACCGATCAGCCCCCAGACACGGTGATCGTGGATCGGTGTTTTTTGCCCCGGTCCCCAGACAAAACTCACCACAGAAAAGCGGGACAGCGGATCGGCATACAGCAGGTATTGCTGATAATGCTCAGGGTGCGGCTGCGCAAATTCATCCGGCAGCCAGCTGTCGCCAGCGATCAGGGTCGCCAGCAGTTCGCTGCCCTGCCTCAGGGTTTCCGTTTGTCCGTGCGGTGCCTGCACCAGCCGGGTGAAATCTGCCAGAAATTGCCGCAGCGGCGCTAGCTGTAACCTGCTCATCACTCACCTCTTTTCTTAACTGCCGTCTGTATTCCCTTCAGGCTAGCACCGGCGAAACTCAAGCAAAATTCATTTTATGGATAAGCTAATATGCAAATCACACATAAAAATGTGCATTGGGATCCAGCGTCATGCGCATAATTGATTTATCCTGCCCTGATTCGTTACTGATACTGAGTGCCCATGAAAATTGAAGACCTGACCGCCTTTGTGGCGGTGATCCGCCTGCAATCCACCCGCCTTGCCGCTGAAGAACTGGGGCTGACTCAGCCCGCCATCACCCGCCGGGTGCAAAACTTTGAAGAATCCCTGGGCATTCCATTGCTGAACCGCCAGACCAAACCGCTGAAACCGACACTGATGGGTAACCGTGTTTATCAGCAATGTCGTCATATCCTGCGCGAGGTCGATGCGCTCAGCGATCTGGTGGCCGCTGACAGCCCGCCCTCCGGCCTGTTGCGTCTGGCCGTGCCACAAAGCCTGAGTGAAAGCAGTCTGCTGCCCGCGCTGAAAACGTTGTCTGCCCAGTTTCCTGATATCCAGCCCCGTCTTTCCAGCGGCTGGGGAGAAGAGTTGTTGCTGCGCGTACAGCAACAGGAACTGGAGGCTGCGGTGGTGTTATTCCCGGTCAGCAAGCAATTTCCGGAAGGCGTGGAAAACCAACCGCTCGGCGCGGTGGATCTGGTGGTGGTCGGCCCGAAAGAGGCACAGGCTTTACCGCAGAGACTGGAGGAGTGTTATCAGCGCGGCTGGATCCTGAATCCGCAAGGGTGTGGTTTTCGCGCTGCCCTGCAACGGGCGCTGACCGAGCAGGGTTTGCCGTTGCTGATTAATCTCGAGGCGTTCGGCACCACGCTGCAACTTTCGCTGATCGCCGAAGGCCGTGGCCTCGGGCTGATGCCCCGCGCGCTGGTGGAACATCACGCCCTGCGCCCGGATCTGGCGATTTATGCCCTGAAAGATTTTGCGCCACGCAGCCAGTTGTGGCTGATCTACCCGAATGTTCCGGCAAGCCAGATACCGGCCATTGATGCCTTTGCGGCGGCGATTGCGCAGGGTCTGGATTTACCGATACACAGCGCAAACAGTCTTCGGGAATAATCTGGAACCGCTCCGTTTGCTAGTAAAACAGTTATTTTCTGCCATGCTTTTTATTACCGGAAATAAGGCAGAGGATACTAAAAATGAAATCATGGATTATTATTTTGCTGGCCGCCTGTGCAATCAACACGCAGGTCATGGCCGATACCGGCGGCGGATTCAAAAATGACGACACACCGCCGCCGCCGCACGAACAGGACAGCGGTCAGCGTGGTATGCAGGATGCCCACACCAATAATGTTGCCAGGATCAAGAAAACTCAGTCACTCAACTGGGTGACGGTTGAAGGGTATTTAATTAAAAAAACCGGCGAGAATTCTTATATTTTCCGTGACCAGACCGGCACGATGGATGTGCATATTAAGCAATCCGCCTGGAACGGTCAGGAAATAACCCCCGCCGATATCGTCAGCCTGAGTGGTCGCACCGAGAAAAAAGGGCACGATATTGTGTTGAATGCAGAACAGTTACGGAAACAGTAAATGTTGTTTTTTTTGGGTTGCCACCCAAACGGGCCTTTTTAAGGTCAAGGTCAAGGTCGTGGGCGTCGGCCCACACCGACTTGGGGGCGGCCTGTCGCCGCCGCCCCCAAGACCCCCGGGCTCTTTCACTGCGCGCTACCGCTCAAGACTATGTTTCAGAAAGCACTGTGACAGCCGCAAAATCCCGCCGCTGCGCGGTGCCCTCCCATCGGGTTACAACCCGCGTAAAAAGACACGCGGTTTTCCACCTCTCGTCCGGCGTGATTTTGGAACCGGCCTCCGGCTTCTACTGCACAACCTCACTTTTTTTGAATATTTAAAGCCAATGGGTTTTGAATTTGAGATCGTGCGGGCGATTCAGAAATCTTGCTGAACGGAGCGGCCCGGAGACCAAAGGCTCCGGGACCGAGAGAAGGCACCGCGCAGCGGCAAGATTTCCAGCCTGTCACTGTGGTATCTGAAACATAGTGTCCAGCGATAGCGCGCAGTTAAAAAAGCGCGGAGTCCAGAGGCCCGCGCGTTACCGGGTCTCTGGTCGGTGTGGGCCGACGCCCACGGTCTTGAACTTGAACTTGAACTTGAACTTAAAAGCCGGTTTGGGTAGCAAACCCAATCCATCCCATTTATGCACATATTTTATATTAGCTTATGAGAATAATGAATTTCTCACATAGTAAGTTGCCGTTTATGGTGATAACTCCTGCCAGCGCAGACTTTCATCCGCTGGCCTCACCCCGAGGAGTGACAGCCTATGAGCGTGCAATTTATTGGTATGATCGGCCACCGTCTGGCATCTGAAATCATCCCGCCGTCCGGCCCGATTTTCGATAAAAAATACATCTCTGATTTTGCCAAAGCCCATGAAGATGCCGGTTTTGACCGTATTCTGGTGGCGTATGCCTCCGACCAGCCTGATGCCTTTCTGGTGACCGCCCATGCCGGTGCCAGCACTTCCCGTATTCATTTCCTGCTCGCGCACCGTCCGGGGTTTGTCGCGCCGACACTGGCCGCCCGTAAACTGGCAACACTCGATCATCTGCTCGATGGCCGCGTGGCGGTACATATCATCAGCGGTGGCAGCGATGCGGAACAGCGCCGTGACGGGGATTATGTGGCGAAATCTGGCCGTTATCAGCGTACCGATGAATACATCGATGTGCTGAAACAGAGCTGGTATTCAGAAACCGGCTTTGATCATCAGGGCGAGTTTTATCAGGCTGAAAACGCCTTCTCCGCCATTAAGCCTTATCAGAAAAAACTTCCGGTGTTTTTTGGCGGGTCATCTGAGGATGCCATTCGCGTAGCCGGTAAACAGGCCGACGTGTTTGCGCTGTGGGGTGAACCGCTGGCCAGTGCGGCTGAAACCGTCGCAGCCGTGAAAGCCTCTGCGGCAGAACATCAGCGTGACATCAGCTTCAGTATTTCCTTCCGCCCTATCCTGGGGAAAACCGAAGAAGAAGCCTGGGCGAAAGCAGATCAGATCCTGGAGAAAGCCCGGGCGCAGCAGGCGGAAAAAGGTCAGGCGCTGGCACCGAAACCGCAAAGTGTCGGTGCGCAGCGGTTGCTGAATGCCGTCGCGCAGGGTGATCGTCTGGACGATTGCCTGTGGACTGGGATTGCCGGACTGATTGGGGGCGGTTCCAACTCCACCGCGCTGGTCGGCACGCCGGAACAGGTCTCGGATGCGCTGCTGAAATATTACGATCTTGGCATCACCACCTTCCTGATCCGTGGCTTTGATCCGCTCAATGACGCCGTGGAATACGGTAAAAGCCTGATCCCCCTGACAAAGCAGAAAATCGCCGCGCGGGAAGCCCAAAAAGACACTGCTGCAACGGCACTGAGTTAAGGAAACCCGATGCGACTGAATGTGAGAAATCTTCTGCTGCTGGTCACACTGACCGGTGCGGTGTCCGCCACACAAGCGGAACAAGTTACCCTGCGGGTCGCCGATCAGAAAGGCAACATGCGGGCACAGCTGGAAGCGGCAAATAAACTTGATAACCTGCCCTACAAAATTGAATGGTCAGAATTCCCGGCGGCGGCACCCTTAGCCGAAGCCCTGAACGCGCAGGCCGTGGATGTCGGTATTATTGGCGATGCGCCCTTGTTATTTGCAGAAGCCGCCGGTGCGCAGGTAAAAGCCATCGCGGTCGATAAGTCAGATGCCTACGGCACGGCGCTGCTGGTGAAACCCGACAGCCCGATAAAAAGCGCAGCGGATCTGAAAGGCAAAAGTATCGCCACCAACCGGGGATCAATCGGACATTTCGTCGCCCTGAAAGCACTGGCTTCCGCCGGGCTGAGCGCCAAAGACGTCACCTTCCGTTTCCTGCCGCCAAGCGATGCGAAACTGGCGCTGACGCAGGGTTCCGTGGATGTCTGGGCAACCTGGGAACCTTATACCGCGTTTGCTGAAACGCAGGATCATCTGCGGGTTGTGGTGAATGGCCGTGGATTGTGGTCGGGTAACAGTTTCCTCGCCGCGACAGATACTGCGCTGAAAGATCCGGCAAAGCGTCAGGCCATTGTGGACTATCTGCAACGCCTGAGTGATTCACAAATCTGGGCATATAAAAATCTGGATGCTTACAGCGAGAAACTGGCGAAAATTATCGGCTTCCCGCTGGATGCCGCGAAACTGGGGTTCGAACGTCGTCAATCATACTGGCAGGCGATCGATGCCGCGACCGAAACACAGCAACAACAGACGGCTGATTTCTATCATGCGCAGGGATTATTACCCGTCGCGCTGAATGTCAAAGGTACCTTTGACCATTCGTTCTTGTTGAAATAATCCGCGGATGCGGGAGCTCTGGTTTATCGCCGGAGCTCTTGTTTTAAAACACGTTCCGTAAACTGTGAACTGTCACCCTGTTAGAAAATGCCAGACGTGGTTAATAGAAGACGTCGCCCGAAATCAGGCTTAGCTAACAGGATACAGCATGGAAAATTACGCCAACAAAAGCGGTGATTCACAGGTTGTCAGCTTCCAGATTGATGCCAACTCGATCAAAGTCCGTTTCAAAAACAATCACGTTTATCTCTACGACATCCGCCATCCTGGCCCGGAACATCTCGAAAAAATGAAGGAACTCGCCCGCGCCGGATGGGGGTTAAATACCTACATTGAAAGCGAAGTGAAAACGGATTTTTCTTCCAAAGTATTCTGACCGGTCGGGGCGACAGTGAGCCGGTCGCCCCGCTGCTTCTGCCTGACTTACAGCTTGTTAACATTCCTCTGTGACAACCTCTGCAAACCCCGCTAGTCTTCGTAAAAAGCCCAAAGTTTTCCCGGAGCATCACCATGACCCGTAAAATTGTTCAGCAATACAAAGCCTATCGCGATGATATTCGTGATTTGCAAACCCGCCGTCCAGTGCCCGGACCGCAGCTGGAACAACTGGATCCATTCCTGTTTCTCAATCATCACGGCCCGCAGGTTTACGCGCCGGATAATCTCGGCCTGCCTTTTGGCCCGCACCCGCACCGCGGTTTTGAAACCGTGACCTTTATCCTGCGGGGGGAACTGGCGCACAGCGATACCGGCGGCCATGAGAGCGTGATCGGGCCGGGCGGCGTACAGTGGATGACTGCCGGTTCCGGTCTGATCCATTCTGAGCTGTCGCCGGAATCGTTCAAACAGACCGGTGGCGAACTGGAAATCCTGCAATTGTGGGTGAATCTGCCTTCCCGCCTGAAAATGACGGCACCGGGTTATGTCGGGTTGCAGGAGCATGACATACCGCAGATCCCGCTCAGCAAAGGTCACGGCGTGATTAACCTGATTTCCGGCACCGTGGCGGGCGTCACAGGGCCTGTGGAATCACTGACCGGCGTCACCATGATGACGGTACAGATGTCCGCAGGCAGCGAAGTCACCTTACCGGCACCGGCTGCGCGACAGGTATTCCTCTACACCGTGAAAGGACGTCTGATCATTGATGGCACCGGGGCACAGGCCTGGCATCTGATTGAACTGGATAACAGCGAAGATCGCGTGACCATCACGGCAAAGGATGACGCGACGTTCCTGTTCGGTCACGGCGATAAAATCAATGAACCTGTGGTCTCTCACGGCCCGTTTGTGATGAACACCACCCAGGAAATCAATCAGGCGATCCTCGACTATCAGGCCGTGAAGTTTGATGTGACGTTGTGATAGTTAGAGTACGCATGGGATAACAAAGGCGCCGAATGGGCGCCTTCTGTGTTTTTACTGTGGCTCAGTTGCCGAAGCCTGCATAAATCGGGCACGCCAGGGTTTCAGTACCCACAGCGCCAGAATAGCGGTGACAAAATCTAAGGTAATGGCGCAGGTAAACACGATGTTCCAGCCGCCGGTATGCTGGTAAATCAACGCCGCCAGCGGGCCGCCAAAAATAGATCCGATACCCTGAGACATATACAACCAGCCATAGTTAGCCGTGGCATTCTGGCTGCCAAACGTGTCGGTCAGCGTTGACGGAAACAACGAGAAAATTTCGCCCCAGCCAAAAAACACCACGCCCGAGAGCAGCACAAATAACACTGCATTATCGCGGCACATCAGCCACAAAATCATCGCGCAACCTTCAAGTGCAAAGGCGATAAACATTGTCTGCTCGCGACCAAATTTATCTGAGATAAAACCGAACAGCGGACGCGTCAGCCCGTTGGTAAAACGGTCAATGGTCAGCGCCAGCGGCAAGGCCGCCATACCAAACACCACGGCGTCAGTGATACCAAAGTCATGGGCAAACACCGCCATTTGCGACGTGACCATCAGCCCCGACGTAGACATCATTGCCATCATGAAAAACATCAGCCAGAAAAGCGGTTGTCGGAGCATTTGTTTGGGGCGGTATTGTTTGCCTTCCGTGACCACAACCGGCACATCCTGCCGGTCACTGGCAGACGGTGGCATCCGTAATCCCTGACTTGCCAAAAAACCAATCAAAGCGAAGATGATGCCAAACAGGGTCAGCGTACTTTCCAGTCCCCGGCTGGTCAGAGAGACCGATACGGGGAAAGTGGTCAGTATCGCCCCCATTCCGTAGCCTGCCGCGACCATACCTGCCGCGAAGCCTCGTTTATGCGGGAACCAGCGCACCATCAGCCCGACGACACCGACATAGACGATGCCGGTACCCAAACCGCCGATGCAGCCATACACCAGATACAGACCGGTAATGCTGCTAACTTGTGACGTCAGCACCCAGCTGAAGCCGGATAACAACGTGCCGATGGAGATCAGTTTACGCGGACCGAAACGTTCAATCAGGCTGCCCTGAAAAGGAGAAAAGAAAGTTTGCAGGATAATCAGTAACGAAAAAGTGACCTGTAATTCTGCCAGCGGTACACCCAGTTTAAGCGCCAGCGGCTTAGTCAGCAGCGTCCAGACGTATTGCGGACTGGAAATGGCTGCCATGCAAATCAGCCCCAAAATTAACTGCCGCCACCGGGTTCCGGCCGCCACTGTCATGGGCATAGGTAATGTCGTCATTCGTCATCTCCCTTATTTCCTGTCGAAGCCAGCGAAAATGGTCAGATTGCTAGCAAGAAATAAGGATTGAGCAACAACTGTGCCACATTGATTTAACTCGGTTTTCAATGAATGAAATCGGCGTCTGTGGCGGGCTGTGACAAAAAACGCCGTCACCTCCGGGGAGCAGAATGTCCAGCGATGGTGCATTAGGCACAAAAAAAGAGCCTGCTTTGCGGGCAGGCTCGGTATCTTTTTCAGAATGACGCAGGATCAGATTTTCAGTTTCACATAATCAATGGCACGGCTGATGATCCCGCCCTGCGCCACATCTTCCAGCGCCACCAGCGGCACGGTTTTGATCACTTTGCCGTTATCCACGATGTTGATATTACCCAGCTCCTGACCTTTCTTCAGCGGGGCATCGATTTGCGGATTAGTCAGCACGTACTGGGCTTTCAGCTTATCGGCATCGGCTTGCGGGACACTGATGAACACATCGCTCATGGAACCGACTTTCACCTGCGGAGCGGCACCAAACCACACGTGCTCATCCGAAACGGTCTGACCCGCTTTGAAAATCTGTTTGCTGGTGTATTCGCGGAATCCCCAGGTCAGCAGTTTACGCGCCTGTTCTTCACGGCCTTTTGAGCTTTTACCGCCCATCACCACCGCAATCAGACGACGATCGCCCTGCGTTGCCGACGCAATGATGTTGAAACCGGCGCTTTCGGTATGACCGGTTTTCAGGCCATCCACCTGCAGGTTTTTATCCCACAGCAGGCCGTTACGGTTTTGCTGAGTGATGTTGTCATAGGTCAGCGATTTCTCGGCATACATATGATATTCCTCAGGTTCACCGCCGATAATGGCGCGAGACAGCTTCGCCAGATCGTAAGAAGTGGTGTATTGTCCCGGCGCATCCAGACCGTGTACGGTTTCGAAATGGGTATTGGTCAGGCCCATGCTCACTACGTACTGATTCATCATTCCGACGAATGAATCCTGGCTGCCCGCCACGTAATCGGCCATCGCCACACAGGCGTCATTACCGGAAGTAATGATGATGCCGCGGATCAGGTCACGCACCGAAACACGGTCACCCGGTTTGAGGAACATCAGGGAAGAACCGGCCAGACTTTTATTGCCCGCAACCCAGGCTTCCTGCGGCACTGTCACCACGTCATCCATGGTGATTTTTTTGTGATCCAATGCGCGGTCAATGACATAACCTGTCATCAGTTTGGTCAGGCTGGCGGGATTACGGCGTTCGTCCGGGCTGCCTGCGGCCAGCACATCTCCGCTGGCATAATCCATCAGCACGAAAGAAGCGGCATCAATGCTCGGCGGCACAACAGGGAAATCCAGTGGCGCGATAGCTTTCGCACTGCCTGCGGAGAACATCAACACACAAGATAAGACACTCATTACACTACGTTTCACTGAATCTTCCTTAAACACGCAATATGAACGGCGCATTGATAGCTCCGGCCATATATAAAAAAACTATGGGATAAAAATCTGCGGCATAGGGTGCACTAAAACCCCTTGCAGAAAAACCCTTAGTCTTTTGCTAACCATTTCATAATGAAACGGTTCTGTTACAAGTTGTGTTAAATTCAGCCTGAAACGGTCTTTCCGCCCGCCATCAGGTTTTATTATCACAACCCGCTGTTTTGCCAGCGGATGAAAATCCCTGAACAGCCCCTTTGCGGACAAGGAATTTGCGTTATTCCCCGATATTTTTCTGCGATAGATAATACTTATCGCACCATCATGGCATTCGATTAGACGTTCGCGTATCTCCCTCCTAAACTTGTGACATAAAATTAACAATCGGATTAACATTTCACCGTGCCGGTTGTTTACAGACAAGACAAAAACCACCTGCGAAGCATAACTATGAAATTCAAAACTGAGATCAAACCCTACCACGGCGCGGCCGGTGGCTGGGGTGCATTGGAATCAACCACCCGTTTCGTCTTCGACAGTAAGAAAGTCCTTTCAAACTTACGTAACCTGATGCGTGTTAACAAAGGTCGCGGTTTCGACTGCCCGGGCTGTGCCTGGGGTGACGACAATCACAGTACCTTTAGTTTCTGCGAAAACGGTGCCAAAGCCGTCAGCTGGGAAGCCACCCGCAAAGCTGTCGAACCGGAATTCTTCGCCCGGCACAGCGTCAGCAAACTGCGCGCCCAGAGCGATTACTTCCTGGAATATCAGGGTCGTCTGACTCACCCGATGCGATACAACCGCACCACCGACCATTACGAACCTGTCAGCTGGGACGAGGCGTTCTCGCTGATCGCCAGCCATCTGAAAGGACTGGAAAGCCCGGATCAGGCGGATTTCTACACCTCCGGCCGCGCCAGTAACGAAGCCTCTTATCTGTATCAGGTATTTGGCCGTATGTTCGGGACCAATAACTTCCCTGACTGTTCTAACATGTGTCACGAAGCGAGCGGCGTGGGCCTGAAGCAAAGTATCGGTGTCGGTAAAGGCACCATCCGTCTGGATGACTTTGAGAAAGCCGATGCCATATTTGTCTTCGGCCAGAATCCGGGTACCAACCATCCGCGTATGCTGCACAGCCTGCGTCATGCCTCCGACCGTGGCGCAAAAGTGGTCAGCTTCAATACCCTGCGTGAACGTGGTCTGGAACGTTTTGCCGATCCGCAAAAACCGCTGGAAGTGGTGACACCGAAAGCAGGTCGCATCAGCGCCGCCTATTACCAGCCAAACCTTGGCGGTGACATGGCGGCCGTGCGCGGTATCGTGAAAGCCTTATTACAGACGCACCGCGAACGTATCGCATCCGGTCAGCCTTCCCTGTTTGATGACGAATTCATTGCGGCAAACTGTGCCGGTGTTGATGAGTATCTGGCCGTGGTCGATGCCACCAGCTGGGAAAAAATCACTGAACAGTCCGGTCTGAGCGAACAGGATTTGCGTGAAGCGGCGTCTATTTATATGAATGCTGAACGCGTGATTTGTACCTGGGCAATGGGCGTGACGCAGCATAAACACTCCGTGCCGACGGTGCGTGAAATCACCAACCTGCAACTGTTGTTTGGTCAGCTGGGTAAACCGGGCGCGGGTTTATGTCCGGTTCGTGGTCACAGTAACGTGCAGGGCAACCGCACCATGGGTATCGACGAAAAAGCGCCGACCGCCCTGCTGGATGCGATGGAAAGCCACTTCAAATTCACTCCGCCACGCGTGCCGGGTCATAACACCGTTGAAGCGCTGGAAGCCATGCTGCGCAAAGAAGCCAAAGTGCTGATCTGCCTCGGCGGGAATCTGGCCGCCGCCGCACCGGATACCCCGCGTACCGAGCAGGCGCTGAGCAATCTGGATCTGTCCGTGCAAATCAGCACCAAACTGAACCGTACGCACCTGACGCCGGGCGCAGAAGCGCTGATCCTGCCTACTTTGGGTCGTACCGAGCTGGATATGCAGGCGACCGGTTCGCAGTTCATCACTGTGGAAGACTCTTTCAGCATGGTGCACGCGTCCGAAGGTGTCGGCATTCCGTTATCCAAAGAACAGCGTTCTGAAACCGCCATTGTCTGTGGTATCGCCAATGCCGTGCTGGGTGATAAATACCTCGACTGGATGGCGCTGGCTGACGATTACAATCTGATCCGCGATCACATTGAAGCCACGATCCCGGGCTTTAAAGACTTCAATGCGCGCTGCGATATTAAAGGCGGTTTCTATCTGGGCAATGCGGCGGCAGAACTGAAGTTCAATACCCTGAGCGGCAAGGCCAATTTCAGCGCCGCCCCGCTGCCTGAGGTGCTGATTCCGATGGGCGATCAGAATGCACCATTTACCCTGCAAACGCTGCGTTCGCATGATCAGTACAACACCACCATTTACGGCCTCGATGACCGTTATCGTGGCGTTTACGGCCAGCGCGAAGTGCTGTTCATTCATCCGCAGGATCTGGCGGATCTGGGCCTGAAAGACGGTGAACTGGTGGAAATCGAAACGCTGTGGAATGACGGAATCGAGCGTAAGGTGTCCGGTTTCAAACTGGTCAGCTACGATATCCCGCGCGGTAATCTGGCAGCCTATTATCCGGAAACCAACCCGCTGGTCCCGATGTCCAGTTTTGGTGATCAGACCCATACCCCGACCTCCAAAGCCGTTCCGGTGACCATCCGTCGCTGCGAACAAAAAACCGACCTGCAACGTATCGCCTAAACTATCCCTGCGCGACATCGCGCAAATCTCCCCTTTCGCTTCAGGGTTATGAGGCGAAAGGGGCAGATGCCGCTTGCCCGACGGGGTCAGATCGCGTAAAACTGTCTGCCGCTAATCGAGCCACATTAACCCCCAATTTTCTGGACGATATGTTTCAAGATAACCCGCTGCTCGCGCAGTTAAAACAGCAACTTCACTCTCAGACCCCACGTGTCGAAGGCATCGTAAAAGGCACTGAGAAAGGCTTTGGCTTTCTTGAAGTAGACGGCCAAAAAAGCTATTTCATTCCGCCTCCGTACATGAAAAAAGTCATGCACGGGGACCGCGTTATTGCCTCGCTGCAAACCGAAAAAGAGCGTGAAGTCGTCCAGCCGGAAACCCTGGTTGAACCTTTCCTCAGCCGCTTTGTGGGCCGCGTAACGAAGAAAGACGACCGTCTTTCCATCATCCCGGATCATCCTTTATTACGTGATGCCATTCAGTGCCGCGTTGCCCGCAATATCAATCATGAAGTGAGCGACGGCGACTGGTGTGTGGCTGAAATGCGTCGCCACCCATTGAAAGAAGGCGATCACAGCTTCCAGGCTGAAATCACCGAATGGATCACCACCGGCACCGACGATCTCGCGCCGTGGTGGGTCACGCTGGCACGTCATAATCTCGAACGTGAAGCGCCGAAATCCGATATCGCGGAACTGCGCGACGAAGGCCTGACCCGTGAAGACCTGACTGCCCTGCCATTTGTCACCATCGACAGCGGCAGCACGCAGGACATGGATGACGCGCTGTATGTCAAAGATAACGGCGACGGCACCCTGCAAATGACCATCGCTATTGCTGACCCGACGGCTTACGTCAGCGAAGGCAGCGAGCTGGACAACATCGCGAAAAAACGCGCGTTCACCAACTATCTGCCGGGCTTCAACATCCCGATGCTGCCGCGTGAACTGTCCGATGATATCTGTTCCCTGTGGCCGGACGTCAGCCGTCCTGTGCTGGCGTGTTCTGTCACACTGGGCACGGATGGCCAGCTGGGCAGCGACATTCGTTTCTTCGCCGCAACCATCGAATCGAAAGCCAAACTGGCGTACGACGATGTTTCTGACTGGCTGGAAGCCGATGAGAAAAGCGAATGGCAACCGGCAAGTGATGTGATCGCCGATCAGATCCGCCTGCTGAAACGCGTCTGTGATGTGCGCAGCGCATGGCGTACCGAGCATGCGCTGGTGTTTAAAGACCGCCCGGATTACCGCTTCGTACTGGGTGAGAAAGGCAACGTGCTGGAAATCGTCGCTGAGCACCGCCGTATCGCTAACCGTATCGTTGAAGAATCGATGATTGCCGCCAACGTCTGCGCCGCTATCGCCCTGCGCGACAGCCTCGGTTTCGGCGTTTACAACGTGCACACCGGTTTTGATCCGCTGCTGGTCGAAAACGCGGTCACCGTGTTGCAGGCCAATGACGTTGAAGCCAACGCTCAGGAATTGCTGACCTTGCCAGGTTTCTGCGCCCTGCGTCGTAAACTTGATGCATTGCCGACACAGTTCCTCGACAGCCGCATCCGTCGTTTCCAGACCTTTGCAGAAATCAGCACCACGCCGGGGCCACACTTCGGTCTGGGTCTGGAAGCTTACGCCACCTGGACATCCCCGATCCGTAAATACGGCGACATGGTGAACCACCGTCTGCTGAAAGCGATGATCCTGCAACAGTCTGCCGGTAAGCCTCAGGACGACATGACCGTCCAGCTGGCAGAACGCCGCCGTGCCAACCGCATGGCCGAGCGCGATGTCGGTGACTGGCTGTATGCGCGTTATCTGGAAGACAAAGTCGGTACTGACGTGAAGTTCAGCGCGGAAATCATTGATGTCACCCGCGGCGGCCTGCGTGTGCGCCTGCAAGACATCGGTGCCGTGGCGTTCATCCCTGCGCCGTTCCTGCACAGCGTGCGCGACGAGCTGGTGTGCAGCGCCGATACCGGCACCGTGCTGATCAAAGGCGAAGTCGCCTACCGTCAGAGCGATATCATTGACGTGAATATTGCGGAAGTTCGCATGGAAAATCGCAATGTGATCGCCAAACCGGCGGTGTGAATTTCGCGTTTAGCGAAGGTAAAAAACCGGTCATTTGACCGGTTTTTTTATGTCCAAAAGAGGCATTCCTGAGAAAGTGCTCTGTAAGCTCCCTCCCCTGCGAAGGGGAGGGTTGGGGTGGGGTATTAATGACAAATCAAAGAGTTGAAGTGTGCTTTGGCATTAATTTCGTTTGCTATACCCCCTCCCAGCCTCCCCGTTCGCAGGGGGAGGAGCCAAAAACCGTCCCCGCTGGCTGCCTAAATCTGATAGTCAATCACCGGCTCGCCCCCCGTTGCGAACACCTTCTCTTTAATCTCAGTCACCGACAGCCCCGGATTACATAGCTCGATGAACCGCCAGACGTAGTTTCGCTGCAACTGCGCTTTCTTCAGCCCCAGCCAGACCGTGTTGCCTTCGAATAAATGCTCCGCGTTGATCAGCTGAAGGCCGGTATCACGCCCCGCTTCAAACGCCTTATCCGCCAGAATACCGACACCCAGCCCGAGTTCGACATAGGTTTTGATGACGTCGGAATCCTGTGCGCTGAGCACGATATCGGCGGTCAGCGCCGCGCGGCTGAAGGCTTCATCAAGACGGGAACGGCCGGTGATGCCCTGACGATAGGTGATCAGCGGTTGTTCGCTCAGGTGCTGCAACGTCAGCGGGTGTTGCAGTGTCAGCGGATGCCCCTGCGGCACCACAATCGCGTGATGCCAGCGGTAATACGGGAACGCGGCGACGGAAGGGTCATTCATCAGCTTTTCACTGGCGATGGCCACATCCGCCTGCCCGCTCAGCAGCATCGCCAGCACTTCCTGTGGCGAGCCCTGATGTAACTCAAGGCGCACACCCGGATAGATGGCGCGGAACGCCTTGATCACCTTAGGCAAACTGTAACGCGCCTGTGTGTGGGTGGTGGCAATGGTCAGCACCCCCGCGTCCTCTTTTGAAAATACATCGGCCAGACGGCGGATATTTTGCGCCTCGTTGAGGATCCTCTCGGCCACTGCCAGCAACTCTTTACCCGGTTCTGTCAGCCCCAGTAAACGCTTTCCACGACGGATAAATATCTCAACGCCCAGCTCATCTTCCAGCTCGCGGATGTGACGGCTGACACCTGACTGCGACGTGAACAACATGTTCGACACCTCAGTCAGGTTGTAATTGCATCGCGCTGATTCCCGTATAATTTTGAGTTGTTGAAAGTTCACCGCTGTCTGCCTCTTAGCTTGCCAAAACCCTATTCTTACGGGCTGTGGCTATGCCAGACAAATAAGAAAAAGCGGTTACTTATGCTTTTTACGACTATAGGCACAAAATACGGTTATTCCGGCACCGGCGTCATCACCGGTTTACCGGCGAAATGCGCCCCGAGATTTGAGAGTACCAGCGCCATCATATTTTCAACGGATTGCGGTGAACGCCCCGCCACATGCGGCGTGATCACCAGATTGCTGAGCGAAAGCATTTCCACTGGCACCTGCGGCTCACCGTCCACCACATCCAGCGCGGCACCGGCGATTTCCTGACGGCTCAGACTGGCGATCAGCGCCCCGCTGTCTACCACGCTTCCCCGCGCAATGTTAATGACAAAACCTTCAGGCCCGAGCGCGCGAAGCACCTCAGCATCCACCAGCCGGACGGTGCTTTTACCGCCAGGCGTCGCGACCACCAGATAATCCGCCCACGCCGCCAGTTCAGTGATACTGAGGAAATAGCGGTACGGACTGTCTTCCAGCGGGCGACGGTTGTGATAACCGATCTCCATATCGAACCCGCCCGCTGCACGTCGTGCGATCAGTGCGCCGATGTTTCCCAGCCCGATCACACCGAGACGTTTTCCTGCCATGCCCGGCGTATTCCAGCGTGTTTTTTTCCATTCACCGGCCCGGACGGCGGCATCAAATTGCGGGATTTTGCGGGTGATCGCCAGCATCAGCGCCAGCGTGTGGTCAGCCACCGATGAATTATTGGTACCCGGACCATGCGTGACGTGAATACCACGCTGTCTGGCGGCAGCAACGTCGATGTGTTCATAGCCGACACCCTGCGCACAAATGATTTCAAGTGCCGGCAGCGCGGCCATTTCACTGGCGCTCAGTCCGATACTGCCGATGGTTAACACTGCGCGAATTTTCCCGGCGATGTGCGGATCAAGGCTGGCGCGCTGTTCTGGCGTCGTGGCGAAATAAAGGGAAAAACCGGCGGCTTCAAACCGCTCAGGATAGCCAGCATCAAGTTCAACATGGCTGAGCAATGCGATGGTCATGGAGATTCCTCTGGATAAAGTCAGACAATAACTAGCAGGCTAGCTTTTTCGCTTTCACTATCGGCGATGCTCATGGCCTTGTACAGCGCCTTATCATGGTTTTCGGCGGTTTACGGGAGAAGTTACAGAGTCCGGTCTACACTCGTTGTTATCGTCTGCGCAGACGCAGGCGGCCCTCTTTCGGCAATTTTTTGTCAGATTTCCCTGAAACGGAGTGACGTCAAGTATGGCAAAGGCCCGATCCAGCAAGAAAAGTAAACCTGTCGTAACGACGGAAGAAACCCGCACCATTCCGTCACATTTACAGGCCGATATTGCAGTCGATGAGTTTGGCGTGCGGATTATTGAACCTTACAGCGACGGTGAGATTGTCCGCAGTTTTGATTCCGGACACACCACGCGGGTCCGTGAAGGCTTACCGGTGCCGCTGGGTGCCACCTGGGACGGGCTGGGCGTGAATTTTGCGCTGTTTTCAGCCAATGCCACCAAGGTGGAACTCTGTCTTTTTAACGAAGACGGCGAACAGTACGACGTGATTGAACTGCCGGAATATACCGATGAAGTCTGGCATGGCTATCTGCCGGATGCCCGCCCCGGTCTGCTGTATGCGTATCGCGTGCATGGCCCTTATGCGCCGCACGACGGCCACCGGTTTAATCCTGCCAAGTTACTGCTCGACCCTTACGCCAAACAGATTGTCGGCGAGCTGAAATGGGACGATGCCCTGTTCGCCTATGACCTGCAAAGCCCGAAGAAAGATTTGCACATTGATAACAGCGACAGCGCCCCGTTTCTGCCCAAATGCCGTGTTATCGATCCGGCATTCTCGTGGGCGCGGGCGCGCAAACGGCATATTCCGTGGGAGAAAACCCTGATTTATGAAACGCATGTGCGCGGCTATACCATGCGTCATCCGGCGGTGCCTGAGCATTTACGCGGTACGTTTTCCGGCATGAGTACCCCGCATATCGTGGACTATATCCGTTCGCTCGGCGTCACCTCGGTGGAACTGATGCCCGTTCATGCCTTCACCGACGACCGGCATTTACAGGACAAAGGTCTGCACAATTTCTGGGGATACAACACGCTGAGTTTCTTCGCGCCCCATCCGCAATATATGGCGACGCAGACGGTCAATGAGTTTAAGCAGATGATTGCCACCCTGCACGCGGCGGGGATTGAGGTGATTCTGGATGTGGTTTACAACCATACCGCTGAAGGGAATGAGCTTGGCCCGACGCTCTCCTTCAAAGGTATCGACAATGCCAGTTATTACCGGCTGATGCCCGACAACAAGCGGTATTACATCAATGATACCGGCACCGGCAATACGCTGAACCTCAGTCATCCGCGCGTCCTGCAGATGGTCACCGACTCGCTGCGTTACTGGGCCACCGAAATGCAGGTCGATGGTTTCCGTTTCGATCTGGCGACCATTCTCGGACGTGAAAGCTACGGCTTTGATGAAGGTTGCGGTTTCCTCGACACCTGCCGTCAGGATCCGATCCTCAGCCAGTGCAAGCTGATCGCCGAACCCTGGGATTGTGGTCCCGGCGGCTATCAGGTCGGGGGTTTCCCGCCGGGCTGGATGGAATGGAATGACCGCTTCCGCGACACCGTGCGTAAGTTCTGGCGCGGCGATGAAGGTCAGCTGGCGCAGTTTGTCACGCGCCTTTCCGGTTCTGCGGATCTGTTCAATCATCGTGGCCGCAAACCTTATGCTTCCGTGAATTTTATTACCGCACACGACGGTTTTACGCTCAATGACTGGGTGTCGTATGCCAATAAACATAACGAAGCGAACGGTGAAAACGGCAAGGACGGCAGTGATAACAATATTTCGGCGAACTACGGCGTGGAAGGCCCGACGGACGATCCGGCCATCAATGAACTTCGCATGCGTCAGATGCGCAATATGCTGGCGACACTGCTGTTCTCGCAGGGAACGCCTATGTTGCTTGCCGGTGATGAATTTGGCCGCTCGCAAAACGGCAACAATAACGCCTACTGTCAGGACACGGAAATTGCCTGGGTCAACTGGGATATCGGTAAAAAAGGCCAGTCGCTTTTATTGTTTGCTTACCGTCTGATTGCCCTGCGCAAGCGTTTTCCCATCTTGCATCGCGGGCGTTTCCTGACCGGTGCCCTGCATGAAAAACTGGGGGTGAAAGATGTCAGCTGGTTCCAGCCGCAGGGGCAGGAAATGTCTGACGCGGCATGGAAGGATCCGCACGCCAAATGCATTGCGATGTTGCTCGATGGCCGCGCCCAGCCAACCGGTCTGGTGCGTCAGGGATCGTTAAGTACGGTGCTGCTGCTGTTCAACGCCTCCCACGAAGATGTGGTGTTCACCCTGCCTTCAGTGGCGCACGGTGAAAGCTGGCGGCATATTTTCGATACCTTCCAGCCGGAGGACATCAACGAGCACAACGTTGAGTTTGGTCGCGAATATATCTGCACGTCACGCACCGTGGTGTTATTTGAGCTGATCAGTTCCGCAAAACACTAAACGCCCCACGCTGCTTCAGGCATTAAGGATCTGAAGCAGCATTTCCCGCCCTTCCGCCAGCCCTTTTTCCCGGCCAATCGCCTGACGGCTGACGCCTTCCGCACGGATAATATGGCAATCCTTCACGCCCATCAGTTCGAGAATGGACGCCAGATAGGGTTCCTGAAAATCATGTGGCAGGGTTTCCGGCGTGCTGTAGACACCGCCCCGTGCGGAGGCAATGTACGCGGTTTTCCCCGGAATAAGCCCGACCACGCCCTGCGGCGTATAGCGGAAGGTTTTCCCCTTCTGACATACCTGATCGATCCAGGCTTTGAGATTGCCGGGGATCGCATGGTTGTACATCGGCGCGCCAATCACCATCACATCACAGGCGGTCAGTTGTTCGATGGACTGGTAAATGCCGTCCAGTTCTGCCTGCAATTGCGGGGTGATCACTTCTTCCTGGGCGTTGTGCAGCAGGCTCATGGCGGCAGCAGAAAGATGCGGCGGCGGCGTGACCCCCAGATCGCGGTAAGTCACGGTGGTTTCCGGATGGCGCGCGCACAGTTCCGTCACAATCATGGCGGAAAGTTCGCGGGATACCGAACCGGCGGTAAAAGGGCTGGAATCAATATGCAAAATGTTCATTGGCTGTCCTGTTTTCATGATTCTGGTTGAATGCAAGCAGGATAATCGTTGTTGATATCCTCAGAAATACCTATTATCGCAACACATCGTTGCTATTCTAAAACGATGACAACGCAACCATGATTCAGAACAAACAGGTGAAACGATGAACGACAATTTAAATGATATGGCCCTGTTTGCCGCCGTGGTTCAGCATCAGGGCTTCACCGCTGCCGGACGGGCGCTGGGCGTGTCGAAATCGCTGCTCAGCCGCCGCGTCGATGCACTGGAAACCCATCTCGGCGTCCGTTTATTGCAGCGTACATCGCGCCATTTTTCGGTCACCAGCATCGGCGAGTGTTACGCCGCCGAATGCCAGAAGTTGCTGCAACAGGCTCAGGCCGCACAACAGGTGATCGACGATTTGCAGCAAAACCTGCGTGGCTTACTGAGGATTTGCACCCCGGTGATGATGGCTGAAATGGTGATCGCCCCGCTGATGACAGAATTTCTGACACGCTTCCCCGGCATCACGCTGGAGCTGCTGGCCATAAACCGTGCGGTGGATCTGCTGGAAGAAAATTTCGATGTCACCCTCCGTTCACACAATGAACCGCTGGAAGACTCCGGGTTATACCGCAAGGCACTCGGCACGCTGAACTATGTGCTGGTTGCCAGTCCGGCCTTTATCCGCGCCCTGCCGCAACCGCCTGCGATCGAACAACTCAGTTATCTGCCCACGCTGGTACGGAAAACCCCCTGGGCGGGCGGAGAATGGGAACTGACGCATTTGCAGGACGGTATGCGCAAAATATCGCTCACACCGCGGCTGGTCAGTAATAATCTGCTGGTATTACGTCAGGCCGCAGCGGACGGGCTGGGGATCGCGCTGTTACCGGAAATGGCCTGCAAACAGGATCTGGCTGAGGGGAAATTGCTGCACTTACTGCCCGACTGGCATACGCCGCCATCGTCCATTTCGGCGTTATATGCCAGTCATAAAGGCCAGTCGTCAGCCCTGCGTGCGTTTCTCGATTACCTTTCCGGAAAACTGCACGGCGCGCTGTAAGCAACAGGGATCAGGACTGCGGGTCTTTCAGATAGGCTTTGAACTGTGGCGACATGTAGGTTTTGAAGCCGTCCCCCTCTTTGGTGATGAGATACACCGCCAGATGCTGTTGCTCCGCCAGCGCCAGCGCTTTTTGTGTGCCGAGCACCATCAGGCCGGTATCCCAGCCGTCCGCTTCCAGTGCGGTCGGCGCAATTACCGTCGCGGACACCAGTTTGTGGGTGATGGGCGAACCGGTGGCGGGATCAATGATGTGGGAAAGGCGTTTGCCGTTCAGTTCGTAATAGTTGCGGTAGCTGCCGGAGGTGCTGATCCCCATGCCCTGCAAATCCACAATCGCCTGTACGGCGGTTTCTTTGTCCGTCGGTTTCTGAATCGCCACCTGCCACGGATTGCCCTGCGCGTTGTGTCCGCGTGATACCACCGCGCCGCCGACGGACACCAGATAATTGCTGATGCCATTCCCTTCAACCAGACGCGCCAGATGGTCGGTGGCGTAGCCTTCGCCCACCGTGGAGAGATCGACATACATACCGGCCAGATCTTTTTGCAGGTATTGCCCGTCACTTTGCTGGATCACTTTCAGATGCTGTAAACCGGTGAGCGCCCGTGCGGCGCTGATTTGCTCCGCCGTCGGGGTTTTCACCGGCTGTTTATCCGGGCCGAAACCCCACAGATTAACCAGCGGGCCGACGGTAATATCCATCGCGCCACCGGTCAGACGACCAATCCGCAGAGACGTGACAACGGCGTCGGCCATGCCTTCACTGACAGGCTGCGGCACATTGCCCTGATACTGATTAAAGCGCGACAGCACGGAATCGTCTTTGTAGGTGGAGAGCTGATGATCGTCTTCTTTCAGTTGCGCTTCTATCTGCTCACGCAGCGCGGCCTCGCGGCTTTTATCCACGCCAGCCAGACTGACACGGTAAAACGTGCCCATGGTTTTGCCCTCAATGACCAGCGGAGTGTCCTGTTCAGAAGCGTCTCGATCGCAGGCAGATAAGAGGCTGACGCCGCACAACAACAGAGTACAGCGCAGATAAACCGGTTTTAAAAACATGAGAATAGCTCGGTTAAGTGCCCGTCGCCGGGCTTGAAAAGTATCAGGACAGTAAAGGCTGACGCTTAAACCACGGCGCAACAAACACGCCGTGACTTTGCGGAGGACAGAGAGAATCAGCGGCTGCGCTTGGCATGGCGTTCCCAGTTTTCCTGCTTCGCCTGTGCCGTTTTCTTCAGCGCGACGTAACAGGCACCGGCTCCGCCGTCTTTCTGCAAGGCGACGCAGAAAGCCTGCACGTCATCGAGTTGCTTCAGCCATTTGGCAAGATAACTGCGCACGATATTCGCGTGGCTTTGGTCTTCCCGTCCCTTTCCGTGGATGATCAACAGCGTGCGTAAGTTTTCGGCCTGCGCCTGACAGAAAAAGGCAAACAGTTCCTGACGGCATTGTTCAACGGGCTTGCGCAGCAAATTCAGACTGGCGGCGAGGGGGTATTTTCCCTGCCGGAGTTTATCCAGAACGCCCTGCTGCACGCCATCATGTTTGTATTCCAGAGGCTCATCACACGGCTGAATATTGAGAAAACCGGTGGTCAGCGGGTTTTCGCGAATTTCTGTCACCGCCTCCGCACTGACCTTGTTCCCGGTGGCTGAGTTTTTGAGGTAGACCACCCGCTTATCCGACGCCAGGGGCTGTACTCCGGCCATTTCCTGACTGAATAAATCATCATCTTCGCTCATCTGCTTACCCCTTTTTCAGCGGTGGAACTGCGCCAAATTATTACCGCAAACCCGCTGCGGGTAAAGTCGCATGCCGGTGAAACGCGGCCGGTAAAAATTCCGGAAATGCCCTGCCTGCCGTTAAAACCCATTTTTATATCTATACTTAGCTGCTGGGGCAGAAGTAAACCGGCAAGGTTTCGCTTCGGTTCCCCGGCACAATTGAGGAGAAAAGATGCCTTACCTTGATGATCCCTTGATTATTTTTACTGACCTGGATGGTTCACTGCTCGACCATCATGATTACAGCTGGCAACCCGCTCAGCCCTGGCTGGATAAACTCGCGGCGGCACGGATACCGCTGATTTTAACCACCAGCAAAACGACAGCCGAATTGGCGAATTTGCAGGCCGCATTGCATCTGACTCATCAGCCGTATATTGCTGAAAATGGCGCGATCATTCATTTGCCGTCGGAGTGGCAAACCGCAGACGCTGCACCGTTTCACATTCACGGCGCAGCCTATCCGGAGATCCGCCAGACACTGGTGGAATTGCGCCAGCGTTACGATTTTGAGTTTCGTGGTTTCGGTGATGTCACGCCGGAACAGGTCGCGGTCTGGACAGGATTGTCGGCAACGGATGCCGCCCTGGCGATGCAACGTGAGGCCTCTGAACCGCTGGTCTGGTTTGGTAACGATCTGGATTTTGCGCACCTGAAAAAATGTCTGGCGCGGGAAGGTCTGGCCCTGACGCGCGGCGGTCGTTTCTGGCATGTGATGGGAGCCGGTGCCGGGAAAGGACAGGCCGTGCAATGGTTGGCGGCACAGTATCAGCAAAAACGGGGACAGCCGGTGATCAGTATCGGGCTGGGTGACGGGCCGAATGATTTATCGATGCTCGACACGGTGGATCATGCGGTCGTGATTAAAGGTCATCACGACCACCCGATGCCACTTGAACGCGATTTTCCTTCACACGTATTTCGCACGACGGAATTTGGCCCGCAGGGCTGGTCGCAAGGGCTGGATCATTTTATCGCTCGCCGCTGAAGGCAAAACTGAAAAGGTAAACGTCTTTATTAAAAATTTGTTTCTGTATTGTTTATCGTTCTGTGTTTACAGAGAAGACTTCCAATAATTTTATCTATTCTAAAATTGGAGAATACCGTATGAGCGATTTTTATCAGGATGGTGTCATTACTAATTTTCATAATCTGACGAACCGCAAAGTCGAAGAACTCGAATACGATTTGCAGGTGTTTTCCGGCCGCCGTTCGATGGGATTAATATTACCTTCCTTGTTTTCAGAACTTGAAGGTCCGGCGCTGACCCGCATTGTCGATGAACTGACAAAAGTGCCATATCTGGAAGAGATCGTTATTGGTCTGGACCGGGCTGACCGCGACCAGTTTTTATTTGCCCGCGAATTTTTCTCCCGTCTGCCCCAGCGTCACCGCATTTTATGGAATGACGGACCACGTCTGACGGCGCTGGATCAGGAGCTGAAAAAAGAAAACCTCTCGCCCAACGAGCCGGGTAAAGGCCGAAATGTCTGGTTCTGTGTCGGCTATACCCTGGCGTCGCGCCGCACCTCGGTGGTCGGGCTGCATGATTGTGACATTGTCACCTATAGCCGCGATATGCTGGCCCGCCTGATGTATCCGGTCGCCAATCCGAATTTCCATTACGATTTCTGTAAAGGCTATTACGCCCGCGTGGCAGACGGGAAATTTAATGGCCGCGTGGGCCGGTTACTGGTGTTCCCGCTGCTGAAATCCCTGCAAATCGTTTACGGCCATTCCGATTTTCTGGAATACCTGCGCACCTTCCGTTACCCGCTTTCGGGTGAGTTCGCCATGCGTACGGACGTGCTGAATGATTTGCGTATCCCGAGCGACTGGGGGCTGGAGATCGGCGTGCTGTCTGAACTGCATCGCAACACGGCGACAAAACGTATCTGTCAGGTCGATATTGCCGACAATTACGACCACAAACATCAGCCTATGTCGGAAGAAGATGCCTCGAACGGTTTGCAGCGCATGAGTATTGATATCACCAAGGCGCTGTACCGCAAGATGGCTATTCTCGGCGTGAATATTACCAGCGAGTCGTTCCGCATCCTTAAAGCCACGTATTACCGCAACGCGCTGGATATGATTGACGGGTTTGAAAACGATGCGCGAATGAACGGCTTATCTTTTGACCGGCACAGTGAAGAATCTGCGGTGGAACTGTTCTCCGGCGCGATTATGGAAGCCGGTCAGGCCTTTGTGGATACGCCCAGCGAAAAGCCCTTTATCCCGAGCTGGAGCCGCGTGCAGTCCGCCTTCCCGGATATGTTGGATCGCATCCATGAGGCGGTGGAAAAAGATAACGAGGGTGACGTGTAACGCCGGTTTCCCCACGCCGTCCCCCAACAAAAAACGCTGCCATGGCAGCGTTTTTTCATCGGGAAGCACGACAAGACGTTATGCGGTTTCTTTTTTGCCCGGGAACAACAGGCTGGCAATAATCCCTAACGCCAGAACGCCGAGCACCACGTACAAACTGGTCATCGCGCTGATTTCTACGCCGTGATGCCACAGGTGATTACTGGAGTTCAGCGCCAGTTTTGCGGCAACGAAGAACAGCAGGAAAATGACGGATTTCTCCAGATGCACCAGATATTTACGTAATGCCTCAAGCACGAAATACATGGTACGTAATCCGAGTACAGCAAACATCATGGCAGAATAGACAATCAGCGGTTCGCGGCTGACGGCAATCACGGCCGGAACACTGTCAAACGCAAACATCAGGTCGGAGATTTCCACCACCGCAATACACAACAGCAACGGCGTGGCGTAACGCACGCCCTTTTTCACCGTAAAGCTGAAACCCTGATTTTCCGGTTTTGCCAGTTCGGCTTCGACCTGCTCGCTGCTGACCAGAAAATGTGGCCCCACCAGTTTCGGAAACACCGGGAACAAACGGCGTACCATTCGGTTGGCGATGTGATCAGAGTAATCATCATTTTCGTCATCGTCATTTCCGGCACGCATCATCAGAATCGCCGTCCAGAGAATGACCACGGCAAACACCATCTCCACCCACGGCCCCAGCGCCAGCAGGCTGGTACCAATCACCACGAAAATGCCCCGGAAAACAATCGCGCCAATGACGCCCCAGTAAAGGATGCGGTGACGGTAACCGTCCGGCACTTTAAACCAGGCGAAAATCGCCATAATCACAAACAGGTTATCAATAGAAAGCACCTGCTCCAGCGCATAACCGGTCAGGAACAGACTGGCGACTTCTTTGCCGTGGTGGATATACAGGAATCCGGCAAAGCTCAGAGAAACAGCGATCCAGAAGACCGTCCAGAGGGAGGCACTTTTCAGGCCGATAGGCTTATGACTGCGGTGGGCAAAGATGTCGATCAGCAGCGCGGCAACGGCGATAATAACGAACACAAGAGTGGTTTCAAACGGAAAACCCAGAGAGTCAGACTGCATTACACCTTTCCTAAAAGTAAACGAAAGCTAAACGAATTCAGTCATTGTAAGCGGTTGTGAGGAGAATGGGTATCAAAGTCGATCGCTGTCGCGGTTTATGCCATAATCCGCCTCGCAGTGAGACGAATCAAATGTGTTAAAAAAACTGACAAAATAACGAACCGAAACGGATAATAAATTAAAGGCTATTCTCGTCATAAATTGATTCATTCGTGTTATTCATTAAAATTTCGTTATTCTTTTTCTTAATAAATTGACCCTGCTCTAAATCTCACTGATTCTCAATTCGACTTAATTCCCTCCGCAGATCAAAATAATTAGAAAAAAAACCTGTTTAAAAACGGGGTTTTTTAACATTTCGCCCTTTTAGCACCTTTCAGCTACTTATCACTCACTGCAAAAGATGTTAAAATTGACCCATATCAATATTGCCAGAGTGACTCTTATGATCCCGGAAAAACGTATTATTCGACGTATCCAATCTGGTGGCTGTGCAATCCATTGTCAGGACTGTAGCATCAGCCAGCTTTGTATTCCTTTCACCCTGAACGAGCATGAACTCGATCAGCTGGACAACATTATCGAAAGGAAAAAGCCGATCCAAAAAGGTCAGGCATTGTTTAAAGCCGGTGATGAACTGAAGTCTCTTTATGCGATCCGTTCAGGCACCATTAAAAGCTATACCATTACAGAACAAGGCGACGAGCAAATTACCGGTTTCCATCTTGCCGGTGATTTAGTGGGCTTTGACGCTATTGGTGGCTTGCAGCACCCGAGTTTTGCTCAGGCACTGGAAACGTCCATGGTCTGTGAAATCCCGTTTGAAACGCTGGATGACCTCTCCGGCAAAATGCCGAATCTGCGCCAGCAGATGATGCGTCTGATGAGTGGCGAGATCAAAGGCGACCAGGACATGATCCTGTTGTTGTCGAAGAAAAACGCCGAAGAAAGACTGGCAGCGTTTATCTACAACCTCTCCCGCCGCTTCGCACAACGTGGTTTTTCTCAGCGCGAATTCCGCCTGACCATGACCCGTGGCGATATCGGTAACTACCTCGGTCTGACCGTGGAAACCATCAGCCGCTTGTTAGGCCGTTTCCAGAAATCAGAAATGCTGAGTGTGAAAGGGAAATACATCACCATTGAGAATCATGAAATGCTTTCTCAATTAGCCGGTCAATCTGCTCCGGTTTCTGCCTGATAGATTTGCTGTCGGGTCAGCAAGGAATAATTTGTTGATCCGACTCAATTTCTCCGCTGTCCGATTGCTTATTCTTGGTTTACTCTGTACTTAATACACTGACCGCCGTTCTCTTACAGGTGTTAAGGAGTCCCCATGGCTAAGTATCAGAATTTACTGGTTGCTATAGACCCCAATCAGGATGACCAACCCGCGCTGCGTCGTGCCGTTTATCTGGTGCAACGTAACGGCGGCCGCATCAAAGCATTCCTTTCCATTTATGATTTCTCTTACGAGATGACCACCATGCTGTCGCCGGACGAGCGAACCAGCATGCGACAAAGTGTGATCAGTGAACGGGAAGCGTGGATTAAAGAACAGTGCCATTATTATGTCGAAGCAGGCATCCCGATTGATGTCAAAGTCGTCTGGCACAACAAACCTTTCGAAGCCATTATCCAGGAAGTCGTTACCCACAATCACGATTTGCTGCTGAAGATGGCCCATCAGCATGACCGCCTTGAGTCAGTGATTTTCACCCCGACCGACTGGAATTTATTGCGTAAGTGCCCGTGTCCGGTTTGGATGGTGAAAGACCAGCCGTGGCCGGAAGGCGGCAAAGCCGTGGTCGCCGTTAATCTGTCGAGTGAAGAGCCGTACCATGACCCGCTCAACAATAAACTGGTGAAAGAAACCATCGAACTGGCCTCTCATGTAAATCAGACGGAAGTGCATCTGGTGGGCGCGTATCCGGTCACGCCGATCAATATTGCCATCGAACTGCCTGATTTCGACCCGAGCGTGTATAACGATGCCATTCGTGGTCAGCATCTGATCGCCATGAAGGCGTTGCGCCAGAAATTCCAGCTTGATGAGAAATTCACGCACGTAGAAAAAGGGTTGCCGGAAGAAGTCATTCCTGACCTGGCAGAACATCTTCAGGCGGGGGTGGTGGTGCTGGGCGCCATTGGCCGTACCGGACTTTCCGCCGCATTTTTGGGTAATACCACCGAACAGGTGATCGACCATCTGAAATGCGATTTGCTGGCCATCAAGCCAGATGATTTCGAATGCCCTATTACGTCCGATGATGAAGAAGAAGATGACGACGAGTAAGGTTTGAGTGAGCGATAAAAAAAGGCCAGTCATCTGACTGGCCTTTTTCATTAGCGGACTGGCATTAAAGAGCGCGCAGGATTTTCTCTACACTTTCTTTGGCATCGCCAAACAGCATCTGGGTATTTTCTTTGAAGAACAGCGGGTTCTGCACACCGGCGTAACCGGTATTCATTGAACGTTTAAACACGATCACGTTCTGCGCTTTCCACACTTCCAGTACCGGCATACCCGCGATCGGGCTGCGCGGATCTTCCTGCGCCGCCGGGTTCACGGTGTCATTGGCACCAATAACCAGCACCACGTCGGTATCGCTGAAATCATCGTTGATTTCATCCATTTCCAGCACGATGTCATACGGCACTTTTGCTTCGGCCAGCAGAACGTTCATGTGGCCTGGCAGACGCCCAGCAACAGGGTGGATACCAAAACGCACCTTGATGCCTTTCGCGCGCAGTTTTGCAGTAATGTCGTGAACCGGATACTGCGCCTGTGCCACCGCCATGCCGTAGCCCGGGGTGATGATCACAGAGCTGGCGTTTTTCAGCATGTCTGCCACGTCTTCCGCACTGGCTTCGTGATATTCGCCCATCTCTTCCGCATCACCGGTAGAGGAACCGTCAGTACCAAAACCGCCTGCAATCACGCTGATGAACGAACGGTTCATCGCTTTACACATGATGTAGGACAGGATCGCACCGGAAGAACCGACCAGCGCACCGGTGACGATCAGCAGGTCGTTGCTGAGCATAAAGCCCGCCGCCGCTGCGGCCCAACCGGAATACGAGTTCAGCATGGAGACCACAACCGGCATGTCCGCACCACCGATGGATGACACCAGATGCCAGCCAAACGCCAGCGCAATCAGGGTCATGATCAGTAATGCCACTACCTGCAGGCCCACGCTGTCAGTGCGAACGAACATCACCATCAGCAGGAAAGAAACAACCAGCGCCGCCAGATTCAGTTTATGACGATGCGGTAATGCCAGCGGTTTGGAAGAAATAATCCCGCGCAGTTTGCCGAACGCCACAATCGAACCGGTAAAGGTCACTGCACCGATGAAGATACCGAGGAACACTTCGGTCAGATGGATGTTTTCCATCACGCCTTCCATCGGTACCGCACCGTGATCCAGATAGCTGTTAAAGCCCACCAGAACCGCTGCCAGACCCACGAAGCTGTGCAGAATCGCGACCAGTTCCGGCATTTCCGTCATTTCGACTTTACGTGCCAGATAAACACCGATCGCACCGCCGATCACCATCGCCACGATGATCCAGCCCACATTCCCGGAATCAGGCCCGAGAATGGTCGCGATTAACGCGATCGCCATCCCGGTGACACCGAAAATATTACCCTGCTTGGATGTTTCATGTTTTGACAACCCGGCCAGGCTGCAAATAAACAGAATGGCGGCAACAATATATGCTGCTGTTACTAAACCCCCAGACATATATTCCCCTTAGTTCTTACGAAACATCTTCAGCATGCGCTGAGTGACGGTGAACCCGCCGAAAATATTGATACTGGCAATCAGCACCGCGATAAAGGAGAGGAAGCTCACCCAACCGCCATGACCGATTTGCAGTACGGCACCGACCACGATAATCCCTGAGATGGCATTAGTGACCGACATCAGCGGAGTATGCAGCGCATGGCTGACATTCCACACCACGTAATAACCGACCACGCATGAAAGCGCGAACACGGTAAAGTGGGACAGGAACTCTTTCGGGGCCACATTCGCCAGCCAGCCAAACAGCACAACAGCCACGGCCATAATGATAAATTTGGTCCACGGCGATGCCGGTTTGGCTTCTACTTTCGCGACAGGTTCTGCCGCTTTCGCTGCCTGAGGCTGAGCAGAAACCTGAATCGGCGGAGCCGGCCAGGTCACTTCACCGGTTCTCACGACAGTCACACCGCGCACAACGGTATCGTCGAAATCGATCTCGATTTCACCGTTTTTCTCTTTGCAGAGTAATTTCAGCAGGTTAACCAGGTTGGTACCGTAAAGCTGAGAAGACTGTGTCGGTAAACGGCTCGGCAAATCGGTATACCCGATGATCTTCACGCCGTTTTCGGTGGTGGTGATCTGATCTGCCACAGTCAGTTCACAGTTACCGCCCGTCTGCGCCGCCAGATCGACAATCACACTGCCCGGCTTCATGGATGCGACCATTTCACGGGTGATCAGTTTGGGTGCCGGACGTCCCGGGATCAGCGCCGTGGTGACAATAATGTCGACTTCTTCGGCCTGCGCGGCAAACAGCGCCATTTCTGCTTTGATGAACGCTTCGGACATCACTTTGGCGTAACCGTCGCCGCTGCCCGCTTCTTCCTCGAAATCCAGCTCGAGGAATTCTGCGCCCATACTTTTCACCTGCTCTTTCACTTCAGGGCGGGTATCAAAAGCACGCACGATGGCACCGAGGCTGCCTGCTGCACCGATAGCAGCCAGGCCCGCCACACCGGCGCCGATAATCATCACTTTTGCCGGTGGCACTTTACCGGCGGCAGTGATTTGCCCGGTGAAGAACCGACCGAATTCGTGTGCCGCTTCAACGATCGCACGGTAACCGGCGATGTTAGCCATTGAGCTGAGGGCATCGAGGGATTGTGCGCGGGAAATACGCGGCACTGAATCCATAGCCATCGCCGTCACCTGACGGTCGGCCAGTTTTTGGATTAATTCCGGGTTTTGCGCAGGCCAGATAAAGCTGACCAACGTGGTTCCTGCCTGTAATTTATCGATTTCATCGTTTTCTGGGGCATTAACCTTCAAAACGATGTCTGATTGCCATACATCATCACCGTTGACAACCGACGCGCCAGCTTGCTCATACGCGGAGTCTTCAAAGCTGGCTAACTTACCGGCACCTTGTTCGATAGCGACCGTAAAGCCGAGTTTCAGCAACTGTTCCACCGTTTTCGGCGTGGCTGCGACCCTGGCTTCATTGGTCAACCGCTCTCTTGGTACACCAATACGCATAGTATTCCCTTCACCCTTTTCATTGATGATTTGTGTCATCGACATAACAATTCAAGTACAAGCCTGTCGGTTAATAGAGGTCACCGATAACAGTTTTTTCAGGCTGGGTATAACCTACTGAATATCTAATCAATAATCTACGTATCACAGCGATAGTCAGGCAATTAATAATAAAAAAGTTGATATGGTCCGCAAACCTGCTGCAAACCCTGAGAAACATGCCTTTAATCCACCTGAGAACGGCCAATATACCGGATCAATCACTCAGGATTTGTTCATTCTGAGCCGCTCAGTTCGGGCATAAAAGTTAGAAAATAGTGAATAATTAACATTTATTTCACCTCTTGGATTATGCAGCAAACTTATATAAGTTATGCGCAGTAAAAAAAGAACGGTGTTAAACCGGTAACCCCCTATTTATTGCCATAAATTGCTGAGACACTCGGCATTGTTACATGCAATAATCGGCCGCTAACCTGTTACACATCAAGAATTCAGCACGTTTCAACATTACTGCGCAAGGTGAAAGGATTTTTTATGAAGCTGACAAAAACGATCATCGCATCGGCCCTGTTTTCTGTTTCTGCGCTGTCTGCTGCACATGCCGCGCAGGAAATCAGCCCGCAGAAAGCAGCAGCCATCAAGCCTTTTGATCGCATTGTTATTACCGGGCGATTCAACACACTGGGCGACGCGTCTGACGCTGTTTCCCGCCGTGCCGATACGCTGGGTGCAGATTATTTTTATATTCAAGATACCAACACCACTAACAATAGCGGGAACTGGCGCGTAGTTGCAGATATCTATAAAAAAGATGCGCCAGAAGTCAGTAAAGATACTCACTACCGCGTGATCAATGGCGTGGTCGAGCTGCCGAAAGATGTGGCGTACGGCCTTGAGCCATATGACACCGTGACGGTCAGCGGTTTCTACCGCAGCCAGCCAGACGTCAATGATGCCATCACCAAAGCCGCGAAAGAGAAAGGGGCATACTCCTTCTTTATCGTTCGCCAGATTGATGCCAACAGCGGCGGCAATCAGTACGTGACAGCGTTTATTTATAAGAAAGATGCAGCAAAACGCGTTGTACAGTCTCCGGATGCGATCCCTGCTGATTCTGAAGCCGGTAAAGCCGCACTGGCAGCCGGTGGCGCAGCGGCAGCGAAAGTTGAAATCCCGGGCGTGGCCTCTTCCGGCAGCCCAAGCCGTGATGTCGGCCGCTTCTTTGAGACGCAGTCCTCTACCGGTCAGCGTTACACTGTCACTGCAACCAACGGCGCGAAAATTCAGGAAGTGAATGACGTGACCGCCGCGCAGATGGTGCCGTTTGATTCCACGACCTTCACCGGTCACTACAACAGCACCACCGACGTGTCGCAGGAAGTGGCAAACCGTGCCGCAGCGAAAGGCGCCAAGTTCTACCACATTACCCGCCAGTGGCAGAACAAAAGCGGCGGCAACCTGACCGTCAGCGCAGACTTCTTCAAATAAGTCTGCGCAGCACACAGCAAAAAGGCAGCCCGTCGTTGTGGCTGCCTTTTCTTTTACTGCCCTGCCTGCTGACTCAGTTTCCCCAGGTGCGCTCCAGCACATTCACCCAGTTTTTGTAGCAGATTTTTTCCAGCAGTGCCTGACCGTAACCCGCCTTTCGCAACGCCTCCACCAGCACCGGCAGTCCCCGCACGTCTTTCATAAAGGGCGCCATCGTCGCACCGTCAAAATCCGATCCGAATCCGACGCTGTCCTCACCCAGATGTTCCACCAGATAATCGACGTGACGCACCATGATATCGGTGCCGGTATCGTCGTTGCGTTTACCGTCTTCGCGCAGGAATGGCACCGCGAAGTTCAGCCCGACGAATCCCTGACTTTCTTTAATGGCGCCCAGTTGTTTATCCGTCAGATTGCGTGATTGCGGACAGATGCTGAACGCATTGGAATGGCTGGCCACCAGCGGCGCATTGCTCAGTTCTGCCACCTGCCAGAACCCTTTTTCATTGAGATGCGACAGGTCGATCATGATGCGTTTCTGGTTACAGGCTTTCACCAGACGCACGCCCGCTTCTGTCAGCCCCGGACCGGTATCCGGCGAGGTCTGATATTTGAAAGGCACGCCATGGCCGAAGATATTCGGACGACTCCACACCGGGCCGAGCGACCGCAGCCCCATGCTGTACAACACGTCGAGATTATACAAATCCTCATCAATCGCTTCCGCGCCCTCAATATGCATAACCACAGCTAATACATGGTTATCCATCGACTGACGGATTTCCTGCGCAGTACGGCAAATTTTCACCTTTCCCTGCGAGTGTTCTTCCATTCGGAGCAGGAACGCCATCATGCCAAATGTGACATCACGTGCAAAATCGAAAGAAGGCGTCGGGGAAAAATCAGGATGTTTTTGAGTACCTTCCAGCAAAAAACGGGGATCGACTGCGCGATCAGGCACGCTACTTGCAAGGTCAACGTCAGGCGTTGGCACCCAGGCGGCGAAAAGCCCGCCAGCAAAGCCTGCTTCACGACAGCGCGGCAGGTCCAATTGTCCGCTGGCGGGTCCCTGAAGGAATGCACGTTCCGGATCCTGACGATGTTCTGTCCAAAGTTGTAGCAAAACATCGTTATGTCCATCAAAAACCGGCATTAATTCTTCAGTTCCGTGCGCTACGTTATTCATAAAAAAGGTCTACCTTTGATTAAGCATGACTAAGACAACGGAGATTTGTTCATACAGGGTGCAGTCACAGCGTGATGTTGCACCAGCATTGAACAAACACAGTACGCTTCACATTAGTTTTTTCGATATGAAACGTCGACGAGTGCAAAGCAACGGTTTTTCATTTAAGCCAGTTGCCCGGAGTTAAGTCAAGGGTTTGCCACTGTAATTTTTAATTTTACTTTTATATATCAACATGATGGGAGTAGTTATGGTTACCAGGCGTCAATTTGTTACCGGTTTTTCCGCAATACCTGTGCTGTCCTACCTGAAATTTGATGCCGTGTTTGCTGCCACGCCGGCATCAATACTGGTGATGGCGATTCAGCTCGACATCATTACCAGCCTTGACCCGCATGAAAGTTTTGAATCCGTGGGCAGTGAAATTACCGGCAATATGTATCAGCAACTGGTGAAACCTAAACTGGCCTCCCCTGATGAAATTGAAGGCGATCTGGCAGTGTCCTGGACGGCTTCTGACGACAAAAAAACCTTCACCTTCAAACTGGATCCGCAAGCCAAATGGGCCGATGGCAAACCGGTTACCGCCGAAGACGCCGCGTTCTCCCTGCAACGCGTGGTGAAACTGGATAAAAGCCCGGCGTACATCATTAACCAGTTTGGTTACACCAAAGATAACGTCGACAGCCTGATTACCGCGCCTGACGCCGAAACGCTGGTGATCAAGACCACCGAACCGGCCTCTGAATCCTTCCTGTTATATTGCCTGACCGCCAACGTCGGCAGCATCGTGCAAAAATCTGCCTGTCTGGCAAATCAGGCCGGTGACGATCTCGGTAATACCTGGCTGAAGAAAAACAGTGCCGGTTCCGGTGCGTTCAAACTGCGCGACTGGAAAGTCAGCGAATCCGTCATCCTGGAAAGCAACAAAAACAACCCGCACGCAGGTAAGATCCAGCGCATCATCATGCGTCATATCATTGACCCTTCCGCTCAGTTGTTAATGCTGCAGAAAGGCGATATCGATATCGCGCGCAACCTGACCACCGAACAGCTGCGTCCGCTGCTGAAAGACAAAAACTTCACGCTGGTACAGAAAGGCATTGCGGGCACCTTTATGCTCTCCGCCAATACCGCGCACCCGAATCTGGCGAAACCGCAGGTCTGGCAGGCGATCAAATGGGCAATCGATTACGAAAATATCCAGCAGCATATCGTGCCGCTGACCCACAAAATCCATCAGAGCTTCCTGCCGGAAGGTTTCCCGGCGGCGGTTAACACCATCATGTACAAACGTGATGTGGCAAAAGCCAAAGCCCTGCTGGCGGAAGCCGGTTTCCCGAACGGGTTTGACATCACGCTGGATCACTATTCTGCGTCACCTTCTTCTGACATCGTGCAGGCATTGCAGTCGAACCTGGCGGAAGTCGGGATAAAAGTCACGCTGCTGGCCGCTGAAAGCCGTCAGGTACTGACCAAAATGCGTGCCCGTCAGCAACAACTGGCGATGACACAATGGGGCGCGGATTATTTTGACCCGAACTCCAACGCCGAAGCGTTCTGCAGCAACCCGGATAACACCGACAAAGCCAAGAGCCGTACGCTGGCATGGCGTTGCAGCTGGCAGGATAAAGAAATCTCCGATCTCAGCACCAAAGCCCTGAAAGAATCGGATCCGGCTACCCGCATCAAGCTGTACGAAGAATTGCAGACCAGACATATGGAAAACAGCCCGTTTGCCATCATGCTGCAACCGACCATGACCGCTGCCTGCCGTAACGTGATTTCCGGTGTGGTATTAACTGTAATGAGCACCAGCCCCTACGAGAAGGTTGTTAAAGCGTGAGCAAGAGACTCAAAGGATTTCTGAGTACCTGCATCAGCGTTTGTCTTACTTTGTTTGGTCTGTCGGTAGTGACTTTCTTTATTGGTCGCGTGATGCCGACGGACCCGGTTCTGGCTGCGGTTGGCGATAATGCCCCGCAGGCAGTCGTCGAACGGGTTCGTCATGAAATGGGGCTGGATCAGCCCCTCTGGTTGCAGTTCTTCCATTATCTCAGTCAGGTATTCCACGGTGATCTGGGGCGCTCAGCCCTGACCTCTAATCTGGTCACCACGGATATCGCCCGGTTTTTCCCGGCCACGCTGGAACTGGCGACGGCGGCCATCATCATCGCCGCCATTGTCGGTATTCCGCTCGGCGTCTGGGCCGCCACCCGTCAGGGTAGCTGGATCGATCAGACCATCCGCGTGGTGTGTCTGGCCGGTCACTCTTTACCGGTGTTTGTGCTGGCCCTGCTCAGCCTGCTGATCTTCTACTCCGCGCTGGGTATCGCGCCGGGGCCGGGACGTCAGGACATCATCTATCAGGATATGATCCCGCAGGTCACCGGTTTGCTGACGGTCGATTCCCTGCTGGCCGGTGACATGGGGGCATTTTGGGATGCCCTTGCGCATATGGTGCAGCCGGTGCTGATCCTCGCGTATTTCAGCATGGCCTACATCACCCGCATGACCCGTACTTTTATGCTTAACGCGCTGGGCGGCGAATATGTGATCACCGCCCGTGCCAAAGGGCTGTCGGCACAGCGGGTGATCTGGAAACATGCCTTTCCGACCGTCGGCGTGCAGCTGATCACCGTGCTGGCGCTGACCTACGCCGGTTTGCTGGAAGGTGCCGTGGTCACGGAAAACGTCTTCTCCTGGCCGGGTCTCGGACAATATCTCACCGTGTCGCTGATGAATGCGGATATGAACCCGGTGATCGGCTCAACGCTGTTGATCGGCGCGATTTATGTGCTGCTCAACCTGCTGGCTGACCTTCTCTACCGACTATTGGATCCCCGCGTAAAATGAGCACTCTTCCTGTCACACCTCAACCCCGCGCGGGCAGCCGCGCCTGGCTGCTGGCGGATACGCCGCACACCCGCACGCAAGCCGTCTGGGGACGCCGTTACCGCATCTGGCTCGGCCTGCGTAAAAATCCGCTGGCGGTCACCGGCCTGTTTACCGTGCTGATCGTGTTGCTGATTTCCCTCTGTGCGCCGTGGCTGACCAGCTACGATCCGGGCGCACAGGATCTGGCACACCGTCTGGCGAAGCCTTCCTCCCTGCACTGGCTGGGGACTGATGAACTGGGACGCGACACCCTGAGCCGTATTCTTTACGGTGGCCGTATCACGCTCGGCATGGTGATCGTGGTGGTGGCGATTGTTGCCCCGCTGGGTCTGCTGATTGGCTGTGTGGCTGGCTATGCCGGTGGCCTGCTGGATCGCATTCTGATGCGCATCACCGACATCTTTCTGGCCTTCCCGCGTCTGATTCTGGCACTGGCGTTCGTCGCCGCCCTCAAACCCGGCATTGAAAGCGCCATTCTGGCCATCGCCCTCACCGCCTGGCCGCCGTATGCCCGACTGGCACGCGCAGAAACCATGCAGGTGCGCGGCACGGATTATATTGCCGTCTGCCGTCTGACCGGCGCGACGCCTGCCCGCATCGTGCTGCGCCACATCATGCCGCTGTGCGTACCGAGTCTGGTGGTGCGTATCACCCTCGACATGAGTTCAATCATTATCACCGCAGCGAGTCTGGGCTTTCTGGGCATGGGCGCACAGCCACCGTCACCGGAATGGGGCGCGATGATTGCCACCGCCCGCCGGTTCCTGTTCAGCGAATGGTGGGTACCGCTCATTCCGGCCATTGCCATTTTCGTGACATCTCTGGCGTTTAACTTCCTCGGCGACGGGCTGCGTGACGTCCTCGATCCTAAGGAGCAATGATGCTGGTTGATATCAAAGATCTGCATATTACCTTTCAGACCAACAGCGGCAGTTTCGACGCTGTTCGCGGCGTATCTCTGTCGTTAGACAAAGAAAAGTTCGGCATCGTCGGCGAGAGCGGATCCGGTAAATCCCTCACCGCCCGTTGTCTGATGAACCTGTTGCCCTCCAGCGCGAAATGCCGCGCAGAGACCTTGTCTTTCGACGGCATTGATTTGCGCAATGCCAGTGAAAAACAGATGCGGCAAATTCGCGGCAAGCGCGTCGGCTTCATTTTGCAGGATCCGAAATACTCCCTGAATCCGGTGATGCCGATCGGCAAACAAGTGGCCGAAGCCTGGCAGACCCATAAAGGCGGATCGAAAAAACAGGCCATGAACGCGGCGATTGAACTGCTGGATCAGGTGCGTATCCGCGACCCGCATAAAGTGGCGGAACGGTATGCGCACGAAGTCTCGGGCGGGATGGGCCAGCGCGTGATGATTGCCATGATGCTGGCCCCGGATCCGGAACTGATGATTGCAGACGAACCGACCAGCGCGCTGGATGCCACCGTTCAGGCCGAAATTCTGCGTCTGCTGGATGATCTGGTGTCAAGCCGTGGCATGGGGCTGATTCTGATCAGTCACGACCTGCCGCTGGTGTCAAAATTTTGCGATCGCGTGGCGGTGATGTATGCCGGGCGTATCGTCGAAACCTTACAGGCCGGTGATCTGCTGAAAGCACAGCATCCTTACACGCGCGGGCTGCTCGAGTGTCTGCCATCCCTGAAACATCCGCGGGACAGACTGCCGGTTCTGGTGCGTGACGAAGCATGGAAAACCTCATGACAGAAGAATCCTCTCCTTTAGATAACAGCAAAATTGTCCTGAACAATTTGCGCATCGCGTTTGGCGATACCGAAGTGGTGAAAGGCGTGAGTTTCAGCGTCGCCCCCGGGGAATGTTTCGGCATTGTGGGGGAAAGCGGCTCGGGGAAATCCACCATTTTACGCGCACTGGCCGGACTGAATCAGGCATGGTCAGGCGGGATGGTGATTGGTGGTGAAGATCAGACGCCCGTGCGCCAGAAACGCTTTTTCCGCCGCGTACAGATGGTGTTTCAGGATCCCTACGGTTCCCTGCATCCCCGCCAGACCATTGACCGCATTCTCAGCGAGCCGCTGATCGTTCACGGTTTTCTGAATATCGAAAAGCGGATCACCGATGCGCTGGCTGAAGTCGGCCTGCCACAGGCCGTGCGTTTTCGCTTTCCGCACCAGCTATCCGGCGGCCAGCGCCAGCGTGTCGCTATTGCGCGGGCGATGATTTCAGAACCTGAAATTTTACTGCTCGATGAGCCGACGTCCGCGCTGGATGTTTCGGTGCAAGCGGAGATCCTCAACCTGCTGAGCGATCTGCGTGAACGCCGCAAGCTGACGTATATTCTGGTCAGTCACAATCTGGCGGTGATAACGCATCTTTGCACCAGCATTGGCGTGATGATCGGTGGTGAAATGGTCGAGCTTCTGAGCGCGGACGATTTAAGGATGGGCAACGTCAGCCATCCGCATACCGCAGAGTTACGATCGTTAAGTCTCAGTTTAGAGGAGCCTGAATAACCGTTTCTGCAGGGAACGTATTTGGGTTTCACGGGCAGCATGGCTGCCCACTTTTTCACTGATAGACAGTCTGTGGAGACGCTAATGACATCTGATTTACAGTGGCACGCCGCGGAAGCGACGGCAAAAAACATCACCAAAAGCTGGGACAAACCCGGTGAACCGGGCGGTGCCATCACGCTTTTCGACAGTAAAACACTGCGGGGTTTTGCCACCGGCGGACTGGCCAATCTCACCACCGCCACCCCCTTCAGCATTGATTCAGTGGTTCGTTATGCCTCTGTCACCAAACACATTTTCGCCACGCTGGCGTTGCTGAAAAGCGATGCGGGTCTTTCGCCCGATGATCCGCTCGGCCAGTATTTACCTCAGCTGAAAGCGCCCATGTCACAGGTGACTGTCGGACAGGCGCTGGATATGACCGGCGGATTAGCGGACGTGCGCGAGACCTTGTCGCTGCTGGGTACTTCTGTTTATAACGTCAGCGACCCCGGGGCGATCATGGATTTTCTGGCGCAGGACGGCACGCTGAATTTTCCGGCGGGGACAGAGATTTCTTACAGCAATACCGGTTACCGGCTGGTGGAAGAAATCCTCAAACAGAAAGGCATCTTGTTTGAAGATTTGCTGCAAACGCATATCGCACAGCCGCTGGATATCGCCTTCACCGCACCGGAAACCTGGTTCGATATCGTGCCGGATCTGGTGCCCGGTTACTGGCAGGACACGACCGGCTGGAAAACGGCGGTCGCCGGTTTGCATTTGTCGGCATCCGGCAGTCTGACCGGCAGCCTGCGCTCCCTTTCCGTCTGGTTGCAAAGCCTGCTGGCAGATAACGGGCCGGGCGCGGGCGCACTGAAAACCCTGACGGCACAACGTTATCTGCACGGCGATATTCCTTCCGCGTACGGGCTGGGTACCACCTCAACCCGCATCGGTGAACATACGTTGTACGGTCACGGCGGCTCCCATGCCGGGTATAAAACCTATTTCCTGCTGCATCCTGAACTGGATGCCGGCGTGGCGCTGGTATCCAACCGCGAAGACACCACCGCCTACACGCACGCGCTGACCGTGATGTCTTCCCTGCTCGCCACCCCTTTACCTGCCCGCAGCCATGCGCTGCCGGATGGCTTATACGCCAGCGTCGCCGAACCCTACTGGCTGAAAGTCAGCAACGGCACCGCCAGTTATCTCGGGTCTGCCGATAATTTGTATCAGGGCGAGGATGCCGGTGAAGCCATCACCTTATCAGCGCATATGCCCATGCGTCTGCGCTGGGACGGCACCGCCATTCAGGGGGAAATCGGCCATGCACCGCGTTACTTCACGCCGGTGGAACCGAACGATTGCCTGAAAATGGTTCAGGGTCGCTGGTATCATCCTGAGTCAAAAGCGGCTTTCGATATTGATGGCGATCAGTTGCGGATGGGCGTCGGCACGTTGCGCGCCAGCGGTCAGCTGACCTCGCTGGGTGCGGGACGTTTGCTGGTGGAACTGCCCGACGGCCCGTGGAAGAAAAACTTCTGTCTTTACTTCCAGGGCTACAATGTCCGGCTGATTTCCAACCGCAGCCGGGTGCTGAGTTTCCGCCGTGATGAATGCCGCAGCCGCTGGCATGCTGAGGAATAACGCTCCCTGAGTGACCTTCCGCACAGCGCCGCCCGGCACCTGTCTGGCGGCGTTTTTATCCGCTTCCCTGCCGCAATAACACCTCAAACCGTGACTCACTTCAAATAAACCCTGCGTTTGAACGGGGGATAGCACAAACCTCCCGTTCAGGGAGGTTTGTTTTGTTAACTCCGTCACATTTCGTTAATGGTTATGGATCATATGGTTCATAACAGCACAATATGTTCAACCCTTATATCACAAGGCCTGCCAGCCCGATTTGCTCATAATATCCTCACAAACTCTCCTGAGAAGTAGTTACCCTGCGCAATCGTCACTTTTGCTGTTTTGTTAATTGCATTAACATCCGCGAAACAAAAAACAATAGCATTGCGCTGATGGTGGCATTAAGAAACACGCTCGAGTGTTCCGTCCACCCACGCCTTATTGTTTTTAATATTATTAAGTTACCAACTTTATTTTACTTTTCGTTCACTAAAAACCTGTTACGCAATGTTTTGCTACTGCCACAAGGGATGAGTTTATGTCTGTTAAAAAACGCACTGTACAGGCACTGTTTTGTGCCACTTCTCTGTTATTTTCCGCCACCTCCGTTCTGGCGGCGGAGCATCCGCAACTGGATAATGCGCAGGCAGCCAAAGTGATCGACAGTGTGAAATCCACACTGGCCGGGCTGAACAGCACCGGTTGCGTCGCCGTTGTTGATGCATCTGGTTCATTACTGGCTTTCCAGCGCCTCGACGGTTCTCCGGCCGGCTGTGTTGATGCCTCCATCGGTAAGGCGCGCACTTCTGCGCTGTACCACGCGCCGTCGCTGAAATTTATGCAACGTCTGCAGGGCGGCGAAACCACGGTGCTGGCGATCCCTCACGCCGTGGCACTGGGCGGCGGTTTCCCGCTGACACTTAACGGCGAAGTCGTCGGTGCAGTCGGTGTCAGTACGCCGAAGCAAGACATCGATAACCAGTCTTCTGAAAAAGCAGCCAGCGTTCTGAAATAAACAGGCTGCATTCCCGGTAAAAACTGATGGCCACGCCCGTGGCCGTTTATACGGAACATCACTCCATGATCAATCTTTCTCGTCGCCGGTTGGTTCTCGGCACGGCGGGCGTACTGGCTGCGGGTATCAGCAGCCAGATGCTTGGCGGTGGCGTATTTGCCACGCTGGCGCAGGCCGCACCACCACTGGCTTCCGCCGTGACCATGCCCGCCAGTTTTATGAAACTCTCAGAACAACTCACCGGCATGGATAGCCTGGAACCGCATCTCGGTCAGGCACTGTACAGCTGGCTGCATCAGGCGCAAAACAACGCTCAGCTCGACACTCAACTCGACGCCCTGTCGGCGCTGATCACCGCGCACAGCACTGTGGTGGGTGACGATTTGCATCAGCTTCTGGCACAACAACCGGCAGAACTGGCGGCGCTATACCAGCAACTGGTCAGCGGCTGGTATCTCGGTGTGGTCGGTCAGCCCGGCAGCCAGAAATGCATCGGCTTCGAAAATATCGTCAGCTATCAGTTGCTGAAAAATAACCTGCTGCCGCCAAGCTACGCACCGGGCGAACCGAATTTCTGGGTCAACAAACCTGCTGTACCGCAACAACATTCCACGGAGGTGATTGCTCATGGCTGATGCACTGAATGCAGATGTCGTCGTTATCGGTGCCGGTATCGCCGGTTCCCTCGCCGCGCTGAAAATGGTCAAAGCCGGTGTGTCCGTGCTGATGCTCGATTCCGGACCGGTAATCAAACGCGACGAAGCCGTTGAACTGTTCCGTCAGTCGCCGCTGAAAGGCGATTTTACCGAGCCGTATCCGCCAAAACCCTGGGCGCCGCAACCGAAGTTTCAGCCGAAAGATAACAATTACCTGATCCAGAAAGGTCCGGATATCTATGCGGCGCAGTACCTGCGTGGCGTCGGCGGCACCACCTGGCACTGGGCGGGACAGGCGTTCCGTTTGCTGCCAAACGACATGAAGATCAAAACGCTGTATGGCGTCGGGCGCGACTGGCCGATCAGTTATGAAGATCTGGAACCCTATTACACCGAAGCAGAAATTCAGATGGGCGTTTCCGGTGACGATGCGCTGGATTCCCCGCGCTCGCAGCCATATCCGCTGCCGGGCATTCCGCTGCCTTACGGGTTCGACCGCATCAGCAAACGTATTGCCAGACTCGGTTACGTGCTGGGTATCGGCCCGCAGGCGCGTAACAGCATCCCTTACGACGGCCGCCCTGCCTGCTGTGGCAACAATAACTGCATGCCGGTCTGCCCGATTGACGCGCAATACCACGGTGGCATTTCAGCGCGTAAAGCGATTGAAGCCGGTGTGCGCGTGATTGCCAACGCCGTGGTGTACAAGATCGAAGCCAATGACAGCGGTGACATCGTGGCCGTGCATTATCTTGATGCCGACAAAGTCACCCATAAAGTCACCGGTAAACGCTTTGTGCTGACCGCCAATGGCATCGAAAGTCCGAAACTGCTGCTGATGTCCACCAGCGAGAAATACCCGAACGGCATCGCCAACAGTTCCGGCATGGTCGGTCGCAACCTGATGGATCACCCCGGCACTTCCGTTGAATTTTATGCCGATGAACCGGTGTATTTCGGGCGAGGCCCGATGCGTCCGGGCAGTATTAACAATCTGCGTGACGGCGATTTCCGCAGTGACCGCTCGGCGTTACGTATCGACGTGGCGAACACTTCACCGGTGCGCTATCTGACCGAGCGTCTGGTGCGTCAGGGCTATTACGGCAAGGTGCTGAACGACAAACTGACCTATCAGTCCGAGCGTTTCATCCAGCTGAAATGCCTGCTGGAAATGCTGCCGGAACCGGAAAACCGTGTCGTGCTGAGCAAAACCGAGAAAGACGAATGGGGTATTCCGCGTCTCGAAGTGCATTACAAATTCCCGGAATACGTGCACCGCGGCTATGACCAGTCGATGCTCGATTTCCAGAAAATCGTCAAAGAGATGGGCGGCACCGACGTGGTGTACAGCAAGCGTGGTGTCTACGACAACAACCAGCACATCACCGGCACCATGATCATGGGCAGCGATCCGAAAGATTCCGTGGTGGACGGCGACTGCCGCACCCACGACCACCCTAACCTGTTCATTGCCGGTACCGGCATCATGCCGTCGGCCTCGACGGTGAACTCCACGCTGTCCGGTACGGCGCTGGCATTACGACTGGCTGATACGGTGCTGAAAAGCCTGGCCTGATTGATTTTCTGAGGAATGAGCAATGAAAATGACATTCATGCTGGCCGCATTGCCACTGCTGGTGGCGACCAGCGCGCTGGCGGATGATGCGACGGGCAACGCGGCGTTAATTAAGCGTGGCGAATATCTGGCGATCGCCGGGGACTGTACCGCCTGCCATACCGCGCCGGGCGCGGAGGCCAGCGCGAAATTTGGCGGCGGTTATCCGCTGGCGTCGCCGTTCGGGGTGATTTACGGCACCAATATTTCATCGGACAAGCAGTTTGGTATCGGCAGCTGGACCGACGACGAATTCGTGCGGGCGGTGCGGGAAGGTGTCGGTAAAGACGGGCAACAACTGTATCCGGCGATGCCTTACGACTCTTTCACCAAAATGAAACGCGACGATGTGTTAGCGATCAAAGCCTATCTGATGTCACAACCTGCGGTGCATTCAGCGGGGCCGCAGACTGATTTGTCGTTCCCGTTCAACCAGCGCTGGGGCATGCGCGTGTGGAAGATGTTTAACTTCGACAAAGGCGAGCTGAAAAACGATCCGTCAAAATCAGCGGACTGGAACCGGGGCGCTTATCTGGTGGAAGCCCTTGAACACTGCGGCACCTGCCATACGCCGCGAACGCTGACCATGGGAATGGACACCGACAAGGCGTTTTCCGGCGGAGATTTAGGGTCATGGGTCGCCTTTAACATTACGCCGGATAAAAATGCCGGGATCGGCAACTGGTCGCAACAGGAACTGGTGACCTATCTGAAAACCGGTTTTGTGGCCGGTAAAGCCTCCGCGTCAGGCGCGATGTCAGAAGCCATTGAACACAGTTTGCAGCATCTTTCTGACGCTGACCTGAATGCTATTGCGACCTATATCCGCGCTGTGCCTGCCGTCGGTGATGACAAGCAAACCAAACCGCGTGATGCGTGGGGTCAGCGTGATCAGGATGTCTATCCGTTGCGCGCCGAAGGCCAGACCATCGATCAGTCGGCGTCGGCGCTCTTTAATGCCAGTTGCGCAGCCTGTCACGGTAAAGGCGGCGAAGGCAGCGGTGAAGGTTTCCATGCTTATCCGTCGCTGTTCAGCCACACCAGCACCGGTTCGTATGACAGCCGCAATCAGGTTTCGGTGATCCTCAACGGCGTGCAACGCCATATGGAGAAAGGCGAAATCATGATGCCGTCGTTTGCCAATCAGCTGAATGACGATCAGATCGCGACGCTGAGTAATTACGTCAGCACGCAGTTTGGTAATCCGGCGGCGGCAACGGTGACCGCGAAGGACGTGGCGAAAATGCGCAAAGCAGCCGATCTGACCTATCCGCCGAAAATAGAAGAAGGCACGCAGAAATAATCTGCTTGCTGGTCAACATCAAAAGGAGCCGGATTGCGGCTCCTTTTTATAATTTGGAATAATGACGTTTGTGCCCCAGCGCCGCCAGCGTCAGTATCGAACTGCCCACCACGCGGTTTTTGCCCTGCCGTTTCGCCTCATAAAGCGAGAGATCGGCCAGTTTCAGTGACTTACGGATAATCATGCCCGGCAGATAGAGCGACACCCCCAGCGACACCGTCACTTTAAGCTCGCGTCCGTCCTCAAGCATGATCACGCAGTTTTCCACTTCCTGACGGATACGTTCGGCAATCGACAACAGCGTGTCCGGATCGTAGGCCGACGTCATGATCAGAAACTCCTCGCCGCCGTAACGCCCGGCAAAATCATCGTTGCGGGTCAGATGGCGCAGTAAACGCCCGACTTCAATTAATACGCGATCTCCGACCAGATGCCCCAGCGTGTCATTCACCCGTTTAAAGTTATCAATATCCAGCAGAATTAATCCGCAGGCTTCGCGCTGGATCTGCCGCTGCGCCAGCCAGTAATCAATACTGGCGCGATTATTAATTTGCGTCAGTTCATCAGTGGCAGCCTTCACGCGAATGGTGAAGACTTTATTCATATAGATTTCTTTATAATTTAACGCGTGATAACACAAGATCATGCAGAACGCCGCAATCACCTGATAGAAAATAAGTTCTGTCCACGGCACTTTAATGCCATGCAATCCCGACACCAGCAGCAAGCGGAAAATACCGACCAGCACAATCGTAATGTACAATTCCCGATGTTTACGCCTGCGCCAGACCCGGAATATAAATAAGGTGCCGAGAATAATGGCGATAAACAGATTATTGAGGGTGAGCATTCCGCTGAAAAAGAACGCCGTCAGGAAACTGCACAACCCGCTCAGCCAGCCGCCAAAAAATGTCACTAAAATCATGGGCAACATTTCAAAACTGAACGACAGGTTGTCCGTCAGCACGAGCTGATTGCCACGCAGATAAAGCGCCGTAATCCCGGCAATGACGCCAAATATCACCCGTTTCCAGTGGGAACCCTTGAAGGTAAAAGGTTCGCTGCGACTCAGTACAAAAAAACTGATTGAAAGCGTGGCATACGTAACGCAAATATCCGCATACAAACTCCACAGCGACAAGATGTCCGGCATAGATAAGTGCGTCCTCCCACGCTTTCCCCGGCTGATTTACGGGTATTAACTTAAATATAGATGATGAATGCCTTCATCGTATTCATGTGTCAAATATCTGGCGGCACATCACATTGCGAAGAATTACACTGAAAGGTGTGCCGTCCCCCTTTGTGTTAACAAGCCTTGATTTATGTCTACGCGAGGCGGGTCTGAAAGGCGTAGGCTACGTTTTTTCCGGTGAAGGAATACCGGGTTGATATCCATTCCTCTGTCAGGTGATTTATATCCTATGAATACTTCAGGAAGACGCCATATCAGGCCATTCAGCGCACTGATAGACGCCTGTTTTCGTGAAAAATATACGCTTCAACGTTTACTCAAAGATGCCATTGCGGGCGTCACCGTGGGAATTATTGCCATCCCGCTGGCGATGGCGCTGGCGATAGGCAGTGGTGTACCGCCGCAATACGGGCTGTATACGTCGGCCATTGCCGGGATTGTCATTGCGGTTTTCGGCGGATCGCGTTTCAGCGTCTCCGGTCCGACGGCGGCCTTTGTCGTCATCCTCTATCCCGTGTCACAGCAATTCGGTTTGTCCGGGTTATTGCTGGCAACCCTTATGTCAGGCGTCATGCTTCTGCTGATGGGGCTGGCGCGCTTCGGGCGGCTGATTGAATACATTCCGCTGCCGGTCACGCTCGGCTTTACTTCCGGCATTGCGATCACCATCGGGACGATGCAGTTTAAAGACTTCTTCGGTCTGACCATGGCGACGGTGCCGGAGCATTATCTGAGCAAAGTTGCCGCGCTGGTGATGGCGCTGCCGACGCTGGATACCGGCGATGCGGCCATCGGCATCGTGACGCTGGGCGTGCTGATTATCTGGCCGAAACTGGGATTACGCATCCCCGGACATCTTCCGGCGCTGCTGGCGGGCTGCGCGGTGATGGCCGTCTTCATGCAGGCCGGGCATCCGGTGGCAACCATCGGTTCGCGTTTCCACTTTCTGTTGCCCGACGGTTCACAAGGCAATGGTATTCCGCCGATTCTGCCGCAGTTCGCGCTGCCCTGGGGGCAACACGGTGAGGCGGGCCTCAGCTGGTCGCTGGTTCAGGCGCTGTTACCGGCGGCGTTTTCAATGGCCATGCTCGGCGCGATTGAATCCCTGCTGTGCGCCGTGGTGCTCGACGGCATGACCGGTAAGAAACACCATTCCGACAATGAGCTGATCGGTCAGGGTATCGGGAATATGGTCAGCCCGTTCTTTGGCGGCATTACCGCAACGGCGGCGATTGCCCGTTCCGCGGCGAACGTTCGCGCCGGTGCGACGTCACCGGTATCGGCCATTATTCACTCGCTGCTGGTGATCCTCGCCCTGCTCATTCTCGCCCCGCTGCTGTCATGGCTGCCGCTGGCGGCCATGGCGGCGCTGCTGCTGATGGTGGCATGGAACATGAGTGAAGCGCATAAAGTGGTGGATTTGCTGCGTCGTGCGCCGAAAGACGACATTCTGGTGATGCTGACCTGCATGAGCCTGACGGTGCTGTTCGACATGGTGATTGCGATCACCGCCGGTATCGTCATGGCATCGCTGCTGTTTATGCGCCGTATCGCCAAACTGACCCGTCTGACGGAAGTACTCGCCGATACACCGGAAGATACGCTGGTATTGCGGATTAACGGCCCGCTGTTCTTTGCCGCCGCAGAACGTATTTTCAGTGAGTTGCAGGTGCGCAGCGAAGGCAAGAAAGTCATTGTTCTCTTGTGGGATCGCGTGGCCGTTCTGGACGCCGGTGGTGTCAGTGCCTTGCGTCATTTCATCGACACCTTGCCGCAGGATACCGAACTGCGGATGGCTGAGATCCCTTTCCAGCCGCTGAAAACGCTGGCCCGCGCCAGAATGCAGCCGGTGGAAGGCAAACTGAGTTTCCACAGTTCGTTGCACGACGCGCTGTAAAAAGCCGATCCGCTAAACGACAAAGGCGACCCGAAGGTCGCCTTTGTTTTATCTGGCTGAGACAGATTATTTGCTGGTATCGAGCGCCGGGAAGCTTTTCACCAGATCATCGATAGCTTTCATCTGCACCAGGAACGGCTCCAGTTTATCCAGCGGCAATGCAGAAGGACCGTCGCATTTCGCGTGTTCCGGATCTTCGTGCGCTTCGATGAACAGACCTGCAATACCGACCGCCATACCAGCGCGTGCCAGTTCTGCCACCTGCGCACGACGACCGCCGGAAGCGGCACCGAACGGGTCACGGGTTTGCAGGGCGTGGGTTACGTCGAAGATTACCGGATGGCCGCCGGTAGCATTGATCATGACGTTCATGCCCAGCATGTCGACAACCAGGTTGTCATAACCGAAGTTGCTGCCGCGATCACACAGAATCACCTGATCGTTGCCGCCTTCTTTGAATTTATCAACGATGTTACCCATCTGACCCGGGCTGACGAACTGAGGTTTTTTCACGTTGATGACGGCGCCGGTTTTCGCCATCGCTTCAACCAGATCAGTCTGGCGGGCCAGGAAGGCTGGCAACTGAATCACATCCACGACTTCGGAAACAGGCTGTGCCTGCCAGGATTCATGAACGTCAGTGATGATTTTCACGCCGAATGCTTTTTTCAGCTCCTGGAAAATCTTCATGCCTTCATCCAGCCCCGGACCACGGTAAGAATGAATAGATGAGCGGTTGGCTTTATCGAAAGACGCCTTGAACACGTAAGGAATGCCCAGTTTCTGTGTCACGGTGACGTAATGTTCACACACCCGCATCGCCATATCGCGCGATTCGAGTACGTTCATCCCACCGAACAACACAAACGGCAGATCGTTGGCGACGTTGATGTCCTGAATGCTAACCACTTTATGTTTCATGCTTTGGCCTTTTTAGTGATAAATCTTTCACCCGGCAAGAGGATAACGTCTTGTTTTATCTTGTCTTGCCCGATGTGACGTAAGGTAAGTATAAATTAGTGCAAGGTGACTTGCTTGTGCTCGATCGAATGGATCTGCACTTTAATCACTTCTGAAATCGGGTCTTCCGGGCACTGTTCAACAAAATAGTTGAGATCAGAAATCGCCACATGGTCGCATTCCAGCTGGGCGTAAATCAGCCCGCGGTCGCGGATTTCATACGGATCTTCCGGATCAAACTGCAGCACCGTTTCGCTGGCACGCAGCGCCAGCTCGAACTGTTTCTCTTCCATCAGCGCGGCTTTAAGCGTATCGAGCATCTTACGCACGATCAGCGTATTTTCCGCTTCATCCAGATCATCGTCTTCGATTTCCGCCATCACACCCAGATTGCCTTTCAGCCACACGCTGAGCATATGCTCGTTGAGCGTGTCGCCGTTAATCGGGTTGAGCAGCCACATCTCTTCATCGAGCCAGTCGGCACGCATAATGAGCTGGGTCGGAAAAATCACCGGCATTAGCGGCAAATCCAGCTCATGGGCGATATGCAGGAAAATCACGCCAAGCGACACCGGCGTGCCCTGACGGGATGACAGCACTTTGTCTATCCAGATGGCATCAGAAAGCCGGTAAACGCCGCCCGCCCCGCCAAATCCCCAGGTCCGGTAGAACAGTTCAATCAACGCTTCGAGCTGCTGATCCTGATCCAGATCTTCAGGAACGACACGGCGTGCTTCATCGACCAGCGCTTGTAACTGGTGGCGAACGTCGTCCGCATTGAAATCAAAACGCACGGATTCCGTTACTTTGATCACTCCGGTACTGAGCGGAGCGGTGTTAAATTCAAAATCAGCAAGGGTACTCATAGTTATCCCATTAGCAGCGGTATTTTCGTCAGCGCCAGTTTAAGAATCAGATACAAGCAAGCGAGCGCCAGAATAAAGGCCAGCCAGCGGGTTTTCTGACTGACGGGTCGCTTGCTCAGGGCCACAAAACCCAGCGCGATATAGATAATAACGCCAAAAATCTTTTCGGTCAGCCAGGTTCCCTGCGGGCTGAACGGATAAAAGTGTGTGATGAAGATAAGCGAAATACCGCTTAATAACAGCAACGTGTCCACGATATGTGGAACGATCTTCACCCAGCGTTTCTGCATCATAGCAGAACCCGCCCATTTCCAAAAAAATCGTAAAACAAACAAACCAATACTCAGGGTGATCGTGACCAGATGCAGATGCTTAATCCAGACATATGCCATTGCCCGTATCCTTTGTTTTTTAGATTTTTATTCATTGAAGTGATGACTAAGGGCGTGCGGAAATCCACTGACCGAGCGTGACACGATCATTGTCCCCGTAATCTTTCACGGTCCCGACCTGCTGATAACCGGCATCACGGAACAGCGCCTGCACATCAGATGCCTGCTGCCAGCCGTGCTCCAGCAATAACCAGCCCCCCTGCTGAAGATACGCGGGTGCCGCCTGAATGATATGAGCCAGATCAGCCAGACCGGCGTTTTCTGCTACCAGCGCGCTGGCAGGCTCAAAACGCACATCGCCTTCACTCAGATGGAGATCGGCAGCATCAATGTACGGCGGATTGCTGGCAATCAGCGCGAAACGTTCGCCTTCTACCGGCGCAAACCAGCTCCCCTGCAAAAACCGCGCATTGGGGATCGCCAGCTTTTGCGCATTATGTTGCGCCAGGCTCACGGCATCAGGTTGGAGATCGACCCCGGTGACCTGGCAATCCGGGCGTTCACTGGCCAGCGCCAGCGCAATCGCGCCAGTTCCTGTGCCGAGATCCAGCACGCTGACAGGTTCTGCAGATAATCGCATCAGCGCCTGTTCAACCAGACACTCGGTATCAGGACGGGGGATTAATGTTGCGGGAGAAACAGATAAGGGCAGCGACCAGAACTCGCGCTCACCGGTCAGATACGCCACCGGCTCGCCCTGCTCGCGTCTCGCCAGCAGAGTGTCCAGTTGCTGAAGTTGTTCAGCGGTCAGCGGCGTTTCGCCGAATGCCATAATAAAGGTTCTTGCCCGGCCGGTGACAAAGCCGAGCAAAATTTCAGCATCCCGCTTCGGGCTTTCACCCGCAGCAAGACGACGGGTGGCATCACGCAGCCAGGACTGAAAATCCATCAGTCCTGCTCAGACAGCGCGGCGAGTTGGTCAGCCTGATATTCCTGCACGATCGGCTGGATCAGACTGTCGAGTTTGCCTTCCATCACTTCATCAAGACGGTAAATCGTCAGATTGATACGGTGGTCGGTCACACGCCCCTGCGGGAAGTTATAGGTACGGTTACGGTCGGAACGGTCACCGCTGCCGAGCAGGTTACGGCGTGTCGAAGACTCTTCCGCCTGACGTTTCGCCATTTCTGCCGCCCGGATACGCGCGCCCAGCACAGACATCGCTTTGGCTTTGTTTTTATGCTGCGAACGTTCGTCCTGACATTCCACCACAATACCGGTTGGAATGTGGGTAATACGGATAGCAGAATCGGTGGTGTTAACGTGCTGGCCGCCTGCGCCCGATGAACGGAAGGTATCAATACGCAAATCGCCCGCGTTGATTTCCGGCAGTTCGGCTTCAGGAATTTCCGGCAATACCGCCACGGTACAGGCGGACGTATGGATACGCCCCTGAGATTCGGTTTCCGGCACACGCTGAACGCGGTGACCGCCTGACTCAAATTTGAACTGACCGTAAACGCCGTCGCCGCTGATTTTGGCGATCACTTCTTTATAGCCGCCGTGTTCACCTTCGCTGGCGCTGACAATTTCCACACGCCAGCGACGCGATTCCGCGTAACGACTGTACATACGGAATAAATCACCGGCAAAGATGGCTGCTTCATCACCGCCGGTTCCGGCGCGAATTTCAAGGAAACAACCGCGTTCATCATCAGGATCTTTTGGCAGCAGCAGAAGCTGTAATTTCTGTTCGAGTTCTTCGAGAGTGGCTTTGCAGTCTTTGATCTCGTCCTGCGCCATTTCGCGCATCTCAGGATCGTCGAGCATCATTTCAGCCGTTTCTAAATCATCCTGCGCCTGACGCCAGGCCAGAAAACATTCGGAGACGGACGTTAACTGAGAATATTCGCGGGAAAGACTGCGGAATTTATCCTGATCAGCGATAACGCTGGCATCGCCAAGCATCGCCTGCACTTCTTCGTGGCGCTCTTGTAACGCTTCCAGTTTGGCAACAATAGAAGGCTTCATGCGTGGTGTTTAACCCTGTGAGAAAAGGAGAACTATTGCTGACCCAGCCCGAGGCTGTCGCGTAAAATTTGCAAACGCTCCACGTCACCGTCGCTGGCTGCCTGTTGCAGGGAACGGGTTGGTGCGTGAATAAGGCGGTTTGTCAATTTGTGGGCTAATTCATGGATCACCGCTTCGACGTCAGCACCCTGAGCAATGGCAGCCAGAGCTTTTGCTTGTGCGTCGGCGCGAATAATATCAGCACGCGAGCGATAATCACGAATAATTTCAACGGCTCCCTGCGAACGCAGCCAGGCCATGAAGTTGGAACTCTCCTGCTCGACGATGGTTTCCGCCTGAATGGCGGCCGCTTTACGCTGAGCAAGATTGTTTTGAATGATGCTGTGCAGGTCATCGACGCTGTACAGATAAACGTTAGCCAGTTTGCCCACTTCCGGCTCGATATCCCGCGGAACGGCGATATCCACCATCAGCATCGGCTGGTTACGGCGGGCTTTTAATGCGCGCTCCACCATGCCTTTACCGATGATCGGCAGCGGGCTGGCGGTGGAACTGATAATAATGTCGGCTTCTGCCAGACGGGAATCGATATCCTGCAGGCTGATCACTTCCGCATTCACTTCTGTTGCCAGCGACTGCGCGCGTTCACGCGTACGGTTGGCAATCATCATGTGACGAACATTGTGCTGATGCAGATGACGCGCCACCAGTTCGATGGTTTCACCCGCACCGACCAGCAACACATTCACTTCAGAAAGGGATTCGAAAATCTGACGCGCCAGCGTACAGGCCGCAAACGCCACAGAAACAGCACTGGCACCGATATCGGTTTCCGTGCGCACGCGTTTGGCGACGGAGAAAGATTTCTGGAACAGACGCTCCAGTTCACCGGAAACGGCCTGGCCGTTTTGCGATTCGGCGAAGGCTTTTTTGACCTGACCGAGAATTTGCGGCTCGCCCAGTACCAGCGAATCCAGACCGCTGGCGACACGCATCAGATGGCTGACGGCGTCATTATCATGATGCCAGTACAGACTTTTGCGGACTTCATCTTCACTGAGATGATGATAATCGCACAACCACTTCACCAGTTGCTCTTGCAGGTTTTCCTGTTGCTCGACACTCAGATACAGTTCAGTGCGGTTGCAGGTAGACAACACGACACCGCCCTGCACCAGCGGTTGCTGGAGCAGACTGGAGAGCGCCTGATCGAGGGTCTCGGGTGAAAAAGTTACCCGTTCACGCAGAGACACCGGGGCGGTTTTGTGGTTGATACCTAATGCAAGCAGGGTCATATGGGGAGCGATTATCGACTTATACTTTATAATAGTATGGGTTTACGTCTGCTGCGCATTCTACAAGATGCGCGAGATCAATAAAAGGCGAACAGCACCTTCGGTTAAATCCTTTTACACATCAGCATTGTCCCAAAACGAATTGATCGCCGATCATCTGCGCAGGGTTGAGATCATCCAACGCTTCTGCTGTGCTAAACTGACGCACGCCACATTTGCCCTGGCACCCCATTTCGCCAAAGCACAAAGGATTTAATCTGTTATGCCAATGCGTAAAGCACATTTTGTTCGCCTTCTCCCTCTTGCAAGCTTAGTCCTTGCGGCTTGTTCAATAAATGCACCGAAAGGCCCGGCGACCAGCCCGACATCTCCGCAATGGCGCGAGCATGAAGCTCAGGTGAAACAACTTGAGCATTATCAGACCCGTGGTTCTTTCGCCTATCTTTCCGATAAACAGAAAGTCTATGCCCGCTTCTTCTGGCAACAGTATTCTCCGGACAGCTACCGTTTATTGCTGACCAATCCGCTGGGCAGCACCGAAATGGAGCTGAAAGTGCAAAGCGGCATTGCGCAGCTGACCAATAATCAAGGCAAGCATTACACCAGTGATAATCCGGATGACATGATCCAGAAACTGACCGGTATGTCGATCCCGCTGGCTAACCTGCGTTTATGGATGCTCGGTCTGCCGGGTGATGGCACTGATTTCACCCTCGACAGCCAGTATCGTCTGTCTCAGGTGAATTTCACGCAGAATGGCAAACCGGGTACGGTGGTGTATCAGAGCTATGATGCCGATGCTAAACCTTCCCTCCCGCAACGTCTGGAAATGACCCAGGGCGAACAGCGCATCAAACTGAAAATGGATAACTGGACGTTAAACTGAGATGACACAGCAATTGTGGCCTTCTCCGGCTAAACTCAATTTGTTCCTTTATATCACCGGCCAGCGCCCGAATGGCTACCATGATTTACAGACACTGTTTCAGTTTGTCGATTACGGCGACAGCCTGAGTTTTCACCTCCGCGCGGACGGCAATATCGTGCTGACCACGCCGGTTGAAGGCGTGGCAAACGAAGATAATCTGGTGGTTCGCGCCGCCCGCCTGCTGCAAAAGCATGCGGGGATCACTCTGGGCGCTGACATTTCCCTGCAAAAACATATTCCAATGGGTGGCGGTCTGGGCGGCGGTTCGTCGAACGCAGCGACCGTGCTGGTGGCGCTGAATACGTTGTGGGCGTGTGGTTTATCCGATAGCGAACTGGCCCGGCTTGGTGTCACGCTCGGCGCGGATGTGCCGGTGTTTGTGATGGGTCATGCTGCCTTTGCTGAAGGCATTGGTGAGATTTTGCAACCGGTTGAACCGCAGGAAAAATGGTATCTGGTCGCCCACCCCGGCGTGAGTATTCCGACCCCGGTTATTTTTGGCGATCCTGAACTGACCAGAAATACAGCAAAACGCCCTGTTAATGTGCTTTTGAACACGCCTTACGCAAATGATTGCGAACCGATTGCGAGAAAACGTTTTTACGAGGTTGAACAGCTTCTTTCTTGGCTGTTAGAATACGCGCCGTCGCGACTGACCGGAACCGGTGCTTGTGTGTTTGCAGAATTCGACACCGAGTCTGCCGCCCGTCAGGTTTTGGACAAAATGCCATCGTGGAGTCGGGGTTTTGTTGCGCAAGGTGTTAATATTTCGCCGTTGCATCGTTTTCGTGACGTCTGGTTGAGAACTGCGGGCAAAGCGTAGAGAGTCACAGTGGTTTTGTGTCTGTTCTTTGCCAGCCAATTATTCAACAGATTTAAGTAGTAAGATTTAGAAGTATCGTGAGCATAATGCTTTGGTACCGCTCACCGCCCGGTGGTGCCAAAAGCCAATGTCTTCCCTGGACGCAAGCCTGAGGTTCTTCTCGTGCCTGATATGAAGCTTTTTGCTGGTAACGCCACCCCGGAACTAGCACAACGTATTGCCAACCGTTTATACACCAGCCTTGGTGACGCCGCCGTCAGTCGTTTCAGCGACGGTGAAGTAAGCGTGCAAATTAACGAAAATGTACGTGGCGGAGATATTTTCATTATCCAGTCCACCTGCGCGCCTACTAACGATAACCTGATGGAACTGGTCGTGATGGTTGATGCCTTACGCCGCGCCTCCGCTGGTCGTATCACAGCCGTTATTCCTTACTTTGGCTATGCACGTCAGGATCGCCGGGTGCGTTCTGCCCGTGTGCCCATCACCGCGAAAGTGGTTGCTGACTTCCTGTCCAGCGTGGGCGTTGACCGTGTTCTGACTGTCGACCTGCACGCAGAACAAATTCAGGGCTTCTTCGATGTACCTGTAGACAACGTTTTCGGCAGCCCTATTCTGCTCGAAGACATGCTGCAACAGAATCTGGAAAACCCGATTGTCGTTTCTCCGGACATCGGCGGTGTTGTCCGCGCCCGTGCCGTAGCAAAACTGCTGAACGACACGGATATGGCCATCATTGATAAACGTCGTCCACGCGCAAACGTTTCTCAGGTGATGCACATCATCGGTGATGTTGCGGGTCGTGACTGCGTGCTGGTTGATGACATGATCGATACCGGCGGCACCTTGTGTAAAGCTGCCGAAGCACTGAAAGAACGCGGTGCTAAACGCGTATTCGCTTATGCCACTCACCCGATCTTCTCCGGCAACGCGGTGGAAAACATCAAAAACTCCGTCATCGACGAAGTGATTGTCTGTGACACCATTCCGCTGTCTGCGGAAATCCGTGCGCTGAAAAAAGTCCGTACCCTGACCCTGTCAGGCATGCTGGCTGAGGCTATCCGCCGTATCAGCAACGAAGAATCCATTTCTGCCATGTTCGAGCATTGATCATCCTGCCCCTGTTTTCAGGGGCGTTTGTCGTGCAGGAACCAGAAATGCAAAAAACCGTTATCGTGTAAGCGACAACGGTTTTTTTTATGGTCAGGCTTTACTGCAGGCCAGTCACACTCAGGAATGGCGGTGTGACTTGCTGTTGGTGCAGCGGGAGTCGAAGTGACGCACCCACCAGTAACGATCTGCGACGCGTTCACGTCCGCCAATCCTCGCCCCTGCCAGCCACAAAATTGCGCCGACGAAGATGCTGGCGATGGCGCCATGCGCAAGGAACTGCGGCAGGCCAAGCTCAGGTAACTGATTTAATATGGAATAGCCAACACCAACGACCATTGTGAGCAAACCGAGTCCCATCAGGCCGTTGCCTAATACTGTTGCGGTTTTACGTTTCATCTGTCACCTCCAGTTGTCGATAGTCTTAGCATCATTGCTATCTTGTCTTTTCCTGCCTTAACTATAGACGTCCCATCCGGTTCACTTTGCGGTCACGATCACATACGGAGAACATTGAATGACAAATCTTTACGTTTTCCAGTCATATACGTTCGAAGGGTAAATAGTTAGCACTATAAACTATTCAAAAACCTGCCTATCTGCGGCGAATTAACGCGTCGGATGTTTGGCACAGCCAAAAGTGACAGGTAAACTAGCCCGCTACACCTCACCCGCTAAAGAAGTGAACATCGTGAGCAGCATTAAATTGATCGTTGGACTGGCCAATCCCGGCGCCGAGTACGCCCAGACCCGCCATAACGCCGGTGCCTGGTACGTCGACCTCCTCGCCCGCCAGCACAACCAGCAACTGAAAGAAGAAAGTAAGTTTTTTGGCTATACCGCCCGCCTGTCGCTGGCCGGTCAGGACGTGCGTCTGCTGGTGCCGACCACCTTTATGAACCTCAGCGGCAAAGCAGTACTGGCAATGGCGCAGTTCTACCGCATTGAGCCGGATGAAATTCTGGTCGCCCATGACGAGCTGGATATCCCGCCGGGCATGGCGAAAATTAAACTCGGTGGCGGTAACGGCGGCCATAACGGTCTGAAAGATATTCAGAGCAAATTCGGTAATAACCCGAACTTTTACCGTCTGCGCATTGGCATCGGCCATCCGGGTGATAAAAGCAAAGTGGTGGGATTTGTGCTGGGCAAGCCGCCAGCCAATGAACAGAAGCTGATTGACGATGCGATTGATGAGTCACTGCGCTGTACTGAACTGCTGATGAAGGAAGGCCTGGAAAAAACCATGCGCCGCCTGCATACGTTTAAAGCTGAGCTTTAATACTTTCCCGACACCTCGTTTTTTCAAGGGCGCAATATTTTGCGCCCTTTTGCTTTCTTAAAGCGGCTCGTCGAAACGCAGTAAACGTCCGGCGTTACCCAGCACCAGCAAGGTGCTGAGATTGTGCAGCAACGCGGCAATCAGTACGCCGCCCGCGCCAAGCCATCCCAGCGCGGCCGCCGCCATGACGATCAGCGTCCAGCCCAGCCCTATCAGCACATTCACTTTCAGTACGTGACGGCATGCCCGGCTCAGGCGGACACAGGTGCCCAGACGACGTAAATCGCTGCCGATCAGCACCACGTCGGCGGAGGCCAGTGCAATATCACTGCCGCCCGCGCCCATTGCAATCCCCACGACACCCGCTTTTAACGCCAGTGAATCATTAATGCCGTCACCGACCACCATCGGCCGGAAGCCCTGTGCGATTTGTGCAGAAACATGTTGCAGCTTATCTTCCGGCAACGCCTGCGCCACCACCTCATCGATACCCACTTCACCGGCAATACGATGGGCCACACTGGCGCGGTCGCCGGTTAACAGAAGCTGTCGTTGCAGCCCCAGCTGGCGCAGTTCAGCCAGCGCGGTCTGCGCCTCAGGCCGTAATGAATCCGCCAGCAGCAGCCAGCCGATGAAACGCCCGTTCAGCGCCAGCCCGACCAGCGGACCGTCATGTTCAGGTTCGTCCGTCACCGCGATACGGTTCTGGCTGAAAAAAGCAGGACGGCCCAGCAGCGCCTCGCCCTGTTCGGTTTGCGCCCGCACGCCCATGCCCTGCTGTTCTGACACGGCGTCGAGCGGCAAATAGTGGTCACGCGGCAGTAACTTCGCCAGCGCCCGGCTGACCGGATGACTGCTCGCTGCCCCCAGACTGGCCGCCAGCCGCAGCGCGGCTTCCGCGGATTGATTGTCTGCCAGTACGGTTCGTTGCAGATGCAGTTCTCCGTGGGTCAGCGTGCCGGTTTTATCCACCACAATGGCATTCAGATCCGCCAGTTCCTCCAGAAATGCCGAACTGCGGATCAGAATACCGTGACGCGCGGCCACGGCGATCCCGGCGATGGCTGTGGCGGGCGCGGAAAGCACCAGTGCGCACGGACAGGCGGCGACCAGCACTGCCAGCATGGCGTGAGCATCGCGGGTAACAAACCAGGTTGCCGCCGCAATCAGCAGGATCAGCACCAGATATTGTCCGGCATAACGTTCGAGCAGACGGGTGATCGGCGGCTTGGCGCGTTCGGCTTCCTGCATCAGCGCAATCACTTTTCCCAGCGTGGCCTGCGCACCGGTGCGTGTGATTTCGATCGTCAGCAGTCCGTCCAGATTAATGGCTCCGCCGAAAACGTCATCTCCCGCCCGGGCTTCCTGTGGCACAGATTCCCCGGTGATCGGCGCGGTATCCAGACTGGCGCTGCCGGATAAAACACGTCCATCGGCGGGCAGCCGGTCACCGGCGCGCACTTCAACGCGGTCGCCGGGTTGCAACAGGTGGTTATCGATCTCTTCAATCTTACCGTCAGGGAATATCCGGCGGGCGCGGCTGCGGGTCAGCTGGCTGAGGGCATCGATGGCCTCCTGCGAACCCATCACGCTACGTTCTTCCAGAATATGACCAAAAATCATGATCCCCGGCAGCAAGGCGGCGGTCATCAGATCGCCGGTGGCCCACGCCCCGAGCATGGCTAACGCAATCAGCTGATCGGTCACGCCATGCAGGCTGGGATTGCGCAAACTGTAAATCGCCGATCGCAGAACCGGCACCGCCACCAGCAGCGACGCCAGGCCAAACAGAATTTGTCCGACATCGCTTTGCTGCGGGAATACCCCCTGCCAGATCCAGCCACACAGCAACAGACCCATTGCCGCCATCGCCAGAAGCAATTGCGCCGCCATGTTCCGCTGTTCATGGCGCGTTAACAGTGCCCCTTTCGATGGCGAAATTGGCGGTTCTTCAGAAGAAACAGACGTCACAGTAGTAATACCTCAGGGTTGAGAGGAAGGACGATCTGGCCCCGGCAGGATCAGATGTGCGTCGTCGTGGGGATCAACGGCCGTAACGCCGCCAGCATGGGCGAGAATAGCAGGCATCCGTTCGCGCCATAAACGCCAGAGTAATTCCGGGGAATGATCATCGGCCAGTTGCACGATGGTCGCGGTCTCCGTGGAGGCCCGCGCAATCTGTTCGCTGGCTTTGGCATGAGAAACCTGCAAAGCGCGGTCGGCCGACTGAACGGCATCCTGATGAACGCGGGCGGCCTCGTTACCGGCGCTGGCAATGTTTTGCTCCGCCTGCTGGCTGGCCGTCAGTACCGCGTTAAATGCATCAACCGCAGACGGTGGCAGAGATGACTGCACGTCCACGCGCCGCACCTCGATACCGGCGCTGCTGCCTGCCGCGCTGAGAGCCGCCAGTTGCTGATTAATGCCCTGACGTAAATCGCCGCGCAGCCGTTCACGACGTTCGGCAATATGATTGCCGTTACCCACCATTTCCGGACGCGCCACCAGAATGGTATCCAGATCGCGTGAGGCACAAATCGCCACCGCCGCATGCTCGGTTAAGCGATCCAGCGCCGGTAACACATGCTCCCCCTGCAACACAAACGCCACCGGATCGGTGATGACGTAATACACCTGCACATCCAGCTGAACCACACCGGCATCGCCGGTCAGCAGATAGCCCGCACCGGCGACCGCGTCACTTTTCTCGCCGCCGGTATTGGTCCATGCCGGGACAGTTTCCGCTCTCAGCAAAGCGGTAACATGATGTTCAATCACCCGGTCAGCGGCGGGTAAAATGTCCACCTGCTCCAGCGGTTCCGGCCACGCCAGAAGCAGCCCGGCTCCCGCCGTGCGGGAAACCGCCCCGAAGCGCATCACCACCGCACGCTTATCCGGCTCTATCTGCCGGACATTGGAAAACAGCCAGCTGGCGGCGGCAATCAGCGTCAGGACAAACAGCGCCAGATACGCCATCCGCCCCGCCTGAAACCAGGCATTTCCCTGAAAGCGGGATAACGGATTCATGGCCGCAATCCGCTGGTAGCAGCCGGTAATGTGGGCGGGCCTTCAACCAGTTGCCGGAACGGTGCCGCATCGGTGCGCAGCACCAGTTGTGTGCCCGGTGTCATCACATTGCTGAGCGTGTCGAGCGAGCGCAGCAGGTCGTATAATTCAGGGTTACCGGCGCGGGCTTTGGCGTATATCGCCGCGCTCTGCACCTGCGCCTGCGCTTCAATATTGGCCGCGTTAACGGACGCATCGGCCTTCATCACGCGGGCGTCGCGTTCAGCAGAAGAACGGATTTCCGCCGCCTGTCGCTTGCCCTCGGCAGAACGCTCGGTGGCGATGGTTTCCCGTTCTGCACGCATGCGGTCCACAGTTGCATCGAGCGTGACGGAAGGTAACGTCAGCCGTTCAACGCCCACCTGCACCAGTTCGATGCCATAGCTGTCGAGCAACTGACGGGCAATCTGGTCATGCAAATGCTGTTCAAAACCGGAGAGACGAATTTTGCTGGCGTCGGTGTTGACCAGATCCGCCAGCGCAAAACCGCTGGTGGTGGTTTCCAGCGCCGAACCGATAAACGTCCGGATCTGCGCCGCCGCCATATCCGGCTGATTCTGTACCGCACGGATAAACCGCTGCACATGCAGGGGATCGTTTTTCACCTGCCAGACGGTATACGCCTGCACAATGATGCGCAGGCCATCGCGCGTGCCCACATCCTGCAAACCGCTCGACGTGGTGCGGATACGCAAATCCACCGGGATAGCGGTCTCCAGCGGCACCGGCAGATGCCACGCCAGTCCCGGATTGAGCAGAACGCGCACCGGATCACCGAAACGGGTGATGACCATCGCTTCGCCGGAACGCACCTGCACCAGACAGGCCGTGGCGGCAATCAGCGCAACCAGCACCACGGCAACCGTGACCCGTCGCCAGAGTTTGGGCGCAGCAGGGCCGGAATGATGATGGTGATGGTGATGTCCGCCACCGTGATGATGCCCGCCGTGGGCGTCGTGATCGTGTTGATGGCTGTCAGGTTGTTGAGAATCACTCACCGGGTAGTCTCCGCTTTAACAGGATGCGCCGCTTTATCCGCGCCGGGCGTAAATGGCAGGGTAAAATTTCTCAGATCCAGCACCGGCGGCGTTTCGCCCCCGATACGGTGATCGACAATCAGAACCTTCGGATGCTGTTGCATTGCCAGAATCAGCTGGCTGAAATAACGCTCGGTCAGGAAGGACTGTCCACCGGTCTGCCACGCCTGATTTTCTGCGTCAGACCGCAGCGCCATGACCTGCGCCTGATCGCGGCTTTCATGACTTTGTGCCGTGGCCGTATCGAGCGCCAGACGGGCAAATTGCTGTGCGGCATTCAGCTGCTGTGCGGCCTGCCCTTTCTCACCGGCAATCGCGCTTTGCGCCAGAATTTGTGCTGCCTGCACGCTGTGATAAGCATCAGCCGCGCCCGCAGGCGGATGGATAGATTCAATCACGGTCGCCAGCAGTTCCACACCGCTGTTGAGGTGATCAAGCTGCGCCTGCACGTTGCGGCCAATGTCTGCGGCGAGACGTGTCTGTTCACTGCCCAGCAGGCTGTCGAGGGTGCGTGAGGAAAAATCATGCACCAGCACCTGATTGGCGATACTGCGGATCAGCACCGGCATATTCTCAGTGTGATAGAGGCTTGCCATCGCCGCGTTATCGTTCATGGCGACGCGGTACACAAAGCGCACGTCCATATCCATGATTTGAAAACTCTGACGGTCATTGCTGGCACTGGCGATGATTTGTGATTTGTCGCTGCTGTGATTCGAATCCCACAACCGGTTCGCGCTTTCCGGTGCCGGACCTTCGGCAGTATCGGCCACCTCAGCTGGCGCGGGGGGCATCGGTTCTTCTGATCCGGTGGTGAGTTCATGCACTTCGCCGTTATCGACCATCAGCGTGCGGCCAAAAGGCCAGGGTAAACCGATATGTAAACCGGGCTGCCTGACCGCCACCGGTTTACCGAAGGATTCATAAATCCCCCGTTGCGTCAGCGGCACCTCACTGATGCCCGTCAGCAGCCAGCCGGTCAGCAGCAAGATGGCGCCCAGCGGCAGCAGCGCCCGGCGTATAAACTGGAACGCCCAGATCTGGCGAAGATCGATGCCAAAATGCTGATGCAGTTCGTTTTGAACAAATTGTAACGGGCGCGGCGGCCAGCAAATCTGCGCGGCCAGCAGGCTTGCGGCAATAAACTCCGGCTCTTTATCCTCACGCGGCGGCGAAAACACCGCCATCAGCGCACGCAGGAAAAGCTCCAGCGCCACCAGTGCCGGTAATCCGCCAGTCAGCACCAGCAGATGCGCAGGCCACACGCGGTCACCACGGGCAAACATCAGGGCCAGCGCCGTCAGCAAAAAGACGCCAATCATCATACGCATCAGCGGTGCCAGCTTTGCCGCTTCCGGCCATTCCAGCGGATTTTTTAACGTCCAGTGACGCTCCAGAACCAGGACGGCAAAGGCGCAGAGAATGAATACCGAACCGGCAATCAGCCCTGCGTTACCCGCTTCATTTGCCGGTAACGGCAGTTGCCACAACAACGTAATAAGCAGTAATGCGGCTAACGCAGGAAGTGCCTGGAAGAACACGTGCGCGTCGACATACCGCAAAACCGGACGCATCCACGGGCGGGCAATCAGACGCTGGAAAAATCCGGAAGGCGCGTCCGGCGTGGCGGTGGCCACCGCAGGGGCAAACTGTTGCGCCCGCCAGCGGGAGATGCGCCGGGCGCATTGCAGGGAGGCCGCACAAACCCACATCGCCGCCATGATATTGCCGGTCACCCACGGCCAGACCGATTGCGGGGAGATCAGATACAACATCAGCAAGATCAGATACAGCACGCTGCTGATCACCATGATCCCGTTGATCAGCCCGTTCAGCCAGCGCGTGTGACCGGCGGCTGACTGAAAGCGCAGCGGCTTACTGACGTCATCACATCCGGATGCCTTATTTATGCTCATAACCGTTCCGGCAAATAGAGAAAAAAATAACCCGCGACGCAGGCTTCAGGCCTGTAAGTGCGAAGTTGACCGGGCGTAACGGTATAACATTACAGAATTTTCAGCGATATGAATTTAGCGGCTTTTTTGCCACGAATTGTAAGCGTTTATCAGCGGAGGAAATGACGGGGGCGCATAATGAAAAAAGGTGCCGTGTTGAGCGGCACCTGTTGAATGTCAGAGGTTATCTTCGGCGACGTAATATTGCGGGTCATCCAGTTCATGCGAACAGAACGGTCCGGCTTTTTTGAGCAGACTCACGCAGTCATTGCTCAGATGGCGCAGACGAATCGTTTTCCCGGCCTCAAGATAACGGGCGGTCAGTTTGTCAATTGCCTCCACCCCGCTCGAATCCATCACCCGCGTACCGGCAAAATCCAGCACCACGTTTTGCGGATCATTTTCAGGATTAAACAACTCAGCAAAAGTCGCTGCGGAGCCAAAGAACAACGGCCCGTCCAGTTTGTAGACCGCCAGATCGCCTTGGGTTTTGTGCTCACGAATGCGGATACGCGCCTGCTGCCAGGCAAAGACCAGCGCAGAGATAATCACGCCGCTGATCACCGCCACCGCCAGATCGGTGAAAATGGTAATGACGGTAACAATCAGCATCACCAGCACATCAGCTTTCGGCATGCGGCGAAGACGACGCAGCGAACTCCACTCGAAAGTGTTGTAGCACACCACCAGCATAATTCCCGCCAGTGCAGCCACCGGCAGCAGGCCGATGTAACCGGACAGGCTGACCACAAACAGGATCAGCAGAATCGCCCCCACCGTACCGGAAATTCGCCCGCGACCGCCGGAGGTGAAATTGATGATCGATTGTCCGATCATCGCGCAACCGGCGAAGCAACCGAACAGCCCGCAAATGGTATTCCCCGCGCCCTGCGCGATACTTTCACGGTTACCGTTGCCCTTTTGATTGCCCATTTCATCCAGCACCGTCATGGTCAGCAGCGATTCAATCAGACCAACCAGCGCGATCACCACCGCATAAGGCAGCACGACTTTCAGCATGTCGACATTGAACGGCGCGACCGGCAGACTGAAGTGCGGCAACGCACCGGAGATATCCGCCAGATCACCCACCCGTAATGTGTGCAAATTAAAACCAATCGCCACCGCGGAGACCACAATCAGCGCGGCCAGTGAGGACGGAATGATTTTGGTCAGTTTCGGGAACAGCACCACCACCAGAATCGCCAGCAGCACCAGCCCGTACATCAGCGGCCCCTGCCCGGCAATCATGTGCAACTGCGCCAGCATAATGACAATCGCCAGCCCGTTCACAAAACCATGAACTGCAGGTAACGGTACCAGGCGGATAAATTTCCCCAGACGGAACACGCCAATCAGGATCTGAATAATCCCGGCAAAAATCGTCGCCCACAGCACGTAACCCATACCGTGTTGCGCCGCCAGACTCATCAGCACCACCACAATGGAACCCGCCGCGCCCGACACCATGCCCGGTTTGCCGCCGAACAGCGCGGTCACCAGCCCGATAATAAACGCCGTATGCAATCCGACAATCGGGGACAATCCGGCCACCAGCGAAAACCCGACGGCTTCCGGGATCATCGATACCGCCACCACGAATCCGGCCAGCGTTTCATTCTTCACTTCAGATAACTTCAGACCACGCGGACTAAACATAAAACATCCGGTACATTTCCCGATCAGTTAAAAAATTGTGACAAGTATCTAAAAATGGCCGGTACGAGGCAAGGTTTAATCCGGGATGTCGACACAAGCGGCCCCCACAAGCGGATCGAGAAAAAGGTGGTTCTCGTGTATAATGCGGGGAATTGTGGTCATTACATCGTGCGATTAGATTTAATCGCTTGATAATTAAGATATTAAGGTGAGAAAAACATGGGATTCAAATGCGGTATCGTGGGCCTGCCGAACGTCGGTAAATCAACTCTGTTCAATGCGCTGACCAAAGCGGGTATCGAAGCAGCAAACTTCCCGTTCTGTACCATCGAACCGAACACCGGCGTCGTACCGATGCCGGATGCACGTCTCGACAAGCTGGCTGAGATTGTCAAACCACAGCGTATCCTGCCGACCACCATGGAATTCGTGGACATCGCCGGTCTGGTGAAAGGCGCATCCAAAGGTGAAGGTCTGGGTAACCAGTTCCTGACCAACATCCGTGAAACCGAAGCGATCGGCCACGTTGTGCGCTGCTTCGAAAACGACAACATCATCCACGTGAACAACAAAGTCGATCCGGCAGATGACATCGACGTTATCAACACCGAACTGGCGTTGTCTGACCTCGACACCTGCGAACGTGCTATCCACCGTGTGCAGAAACGCGCCAAAGGCGGTGACAAGGATGCGAAAGCCGAACTGGCCGCGCTGGAGAAATGTCTGCCACAACTGGAAAACGCGGGCATGCTGCGTTCACTGGATCTGACAGAAGAAGACAAAGCAGCCATCCGCTACCTGAGCTTCCTGACCCTGAAACCAACGATGTATATCGCCAACGTTAATGAAGACGGTTTCGAGAACAACCCTTACCTCGACGTGGTGCGTAAAATTGCCGAGGCTGAAGGTTCCGTAGTGGTTGCCGTCTGTGCTGCCGTGGAATCAGACATCGCTGAACTCGACGACGCTGATCGTGAAGAATTCATGGCTGAGCTGGGTCTGGAAGAGCCGGGTCTGAACCGCGTGATCCGCGCCGGTTACGAACTGCTGAACCTGCAAACGTACTTCACCGCAGGCGTGAAAGAAGTCCGTGCATGGACCATCCCGGTCGGCGCCACCGCGCCACAAGCCGCAGGTAAAATCCATACCGATTTCGAGAAAGGCTTTATCCGCGCACAAACCATCGCGTTCGAAGACTTCATCACCTATAAAGGTGAGCAAGGCGCGAAAGAAGCCGGCAAAATGCGTTCAGAAGGTAAAGACTACATCGTGAAAGATGGCGACGTGATGAACTTCCTGTTTAACGTCTAAACAGAAACGTCAGCTTTACGCTCTAAAGAAAATCCACGCGAAAGCGTGGATTTTTGCTTTTCAGACACCCAACAGGGGTTTCGGCGTGGATGTGAAAGGAAGGTACTGGTAGGCCCAGGTCTCCGACAGGGTCTTATCTCCTGATTTAAGGTAGAGTCTGAGTTCAACCGGTTCCTTACCGTCGACATGCAGATCAAAGAATACCCGCCAGCGGTCCTTTTCGCCGGGAGATTTTTCCACCTGAATACCTGACAGCTTCCCGCGAGACGCGGAGATGATGGCCTCGGGTTTCGCATCGGCAGACAATGTCTTTAATTCGCCACCGGTAAACTCAACCAAAAATTTACGTGATTTAGGATCGGGATAAGCGCCGGGATTGCCCCCTCTTCCCAGCCGCGTCGCCCCACAGCGAGCCAGTGTCGAAGGAAAGGGTTCATCAGCCAGCCAGTGCATCCGGTAACTGAACTGATGCTCACTGCCTGCTTTTGCTTCCTGCTCCGGAACCCATATCGCGACGATATTATCGAAAATCTCGTCGTCGGTGGGGATCTCGACTAACTGCACCGAACCTTTGCCCCAGTCGCCTTTCGGCTCAATCCACAGATCCGGACGTCGTTCATAACCGGCGGATCCCAGATAACTGTTAAAGTCGCGCTCTTTTTGCCTCAGCCCGAATCCCCGCGGATGCGTGTCACTAAACGATGAGACCTGGACCTGCAATGGATTGTTTAACGGACGCCAGATGTGTTCACCACTGCCCGTCCACAACGCTAACCCGTCGGAGTCATGCACTTCCGGCCGCCAGTCAGAGCCGGATCCTTTGGCCATTTTGGAAAACCAAAACATAGAGGTCTGCGGCGCAATGCCAAAGCGGCTGACGTCCCGGCGTAAAAACAGCGAGCAGTCGACATCCATTACAACGCCCTTTGTCCGGTGCATCACGAACCGGTAGGCACCGCAAATACTCGGGCCATCCAGTAAGGCATAAACCACCAGTTGATCATTGTCTTCTTTCGAGGCTTCAAACCAGAAATGGGTAAAGTCCGGAAACTCCTCTTTGGTGTCGCCAGACACCGTATTAATCGCGATCCCACGTGCGGACAAACCAAACTGTCCCTGCTCGCCCACAGCGCGGAAATAGGACGCCCCCAGAAAGGACACCCAGTCTTTTTCGTTTTTGATGTTTTGCTGATTCTCCAGCACACGGAACCCGCTGAAGACATCGCCTTTGAGTCCTGCCTGCAGGCGCTGAGCATCCGCCGGGAATGTAAAGTAATCAATATCCTGGATGATGTCGCTGGCCTGATTATTTTCAACCACTGACATTTTTACCGGCAGATGATGCAGGGCACTGACGCAAAAGAACGTAACAGGGAAACGGCTTTCGCCATGACTAAACAGCGCATACTCAGGTTTATAAATAATTTTACGGTAAACATCGTAATTGATATCGGCTAACGCGCTGTCAGGCGGAGTCTCAGGGGCGTGGTAAGGCTGTTGGGCAAGCGTCTTTGCCTGCTGTATCAATCCGTCAAAAGTAAAAGCCTCAGGCTTTCCGAGTTTTAAGCCCCGTGCGGCAAAAACTGCCGGAGTAAACCCCAATGCCGCCAGCGCCATCGAAAATGACGTATAGGTCAGCAAGTCACGTCGTGTAACCATCAGGTGCCTCTCTCCATGTTTCTGAATAAAGTGTGTTTACCGGCAAGCTAAGAGGCCATGTAATGAATACGCCTTTTCAGATTCTAGAATACTTCTGAGGAAAATGAAGGTTCCGTAAATCTGAATCGATATGCTACTTAGAGGGCATTTCCGGGAGTCGCGTCTTTCCTCAACTTGTTTCAGCCCTGTTGCTGTTAGCCCCTGTTTTTTAAACGTTTATGTCGACTTCTGTTCTAAACACTTGCTCATTAGGCGGGATGTTTGGAGAATTTGACTTATGTCAACACACCTAAAAAAGACTGAACTTTTCTATTTTTATGCCGATATGAAGATAGTTGGTGACACATCCTGTCACGCGACGATGTTAGAATTTGCTGATTGAAATATTAACTCGTCAAAAATGGTTGAGAAGGATGAACTCACACCGGTTAATGAATAGGACGTTGATGATGCACATTGCTGACAAGCGTGATAATACACGACATGAACTACTGATAGACAGGCTCTTCGGTATCTTCGAGCATATATATCAGGGTAAAACAATTAATAAAGACTGGTTGTGCAAAGCTTATAACATTACTTCCCGCACCGCCTATCGGGATTTAGCGCGACTGGGGCATTTGCTCGAAGAAACCTCATCAGCAGGTAATTTTGTACTGAATAAACATTTGCAACCCAACTTTAGCAATTCTGCGCTTAATCAATTTGCACAGTGGGTTGACGTGGCGAAACTATTTTCTGATGCAGATGGCAAAACACTGCGTAATGAACTCGCTTACAAAGATGCTGTTATTATTACCGGCAATACGACACAGGATAATCGTCTGATTAAAAGTGTCATGCGCGATCTTAAAGAAGGGATCACACGGCATCGCAGCATCAGTTTTACTTATAGTGGAAAGGCCCGACAGGCTAACCCCTACAAGTTGATAAACCAAAGTGGTATCTGGTATTTAGTAGCCGAGGAATCTGGAAAATTAAAGTCATTCAATGTAAGTAAGATTCAGTACTTATTTTTAATGCAAGTTGTTTTCATACCCGACCCAACCCTTGAGAAAGAAATTACTGAGGGCAAAGGAATTTGGTTTGGTGAAAAGACGAGCGTTACGTTAATTGCTTCCAAAAAAGCAGCAGTCTACCTCAGACGACGTCAGCTTTTTCCTGACCAGAACATTATTTCCGAACACACAGATGGCAGTATTACGCTGACCGCTAAAACCACAGATGCTCAATTGTTATTCCGCTGGCTGCGTTACTGGCTGCCAGAAATAAGCATTGCAGCGCCATTACGCTGGCAGGATGATTTTAATCGGGAATTGCAGGCCAGTGTGGCTCAGATGCAGCGTGATATCGCAAACATCAGCTAAGGATATCAGCATTTCAGTCAGACCGGCTGTCATTCAACTACAGTGGCTGATCATTTTTATCGGCCCGCAATTATTGTGACATAGTATCGATTCAGATTAAATTACTCATAGGGATGATTCGTTAATGTTAACTAGCCAGAAAAATTTTTCAGAATATCTAAACAAACTTGATAGTCTCATGCAGGGCTCCGAAATAAGCTGGGATCAAACTTTAATCGGGCAGATTAAAAACACCCCGCTTCTTCTCCCGGTTATAGGCGCTTTTAGCGCAGGAAAAAGCTCCCTGCTGAATACATTTATGGGTATGGACATATTACCTGTTGGTATTGCGCCGGAAACGGAACTGGCGACAGAGCTCCACTTCTCGCAGGAATCTTATCTTTTGGCTATTCGTCACGATGGCAATGAAGAACGTTTAGCTGTTGAAGACCTTACGCTGGTAAACAAAAAATCGGCGGAATACTCACATCTGCGTCTGTATATCAACAGCCCTGCACTTGAAGCCATCGCGCCCCTGATACTCGTGGATATGCCGGGTTACGGTTCTTCTCTGGAAAACCATAATAAGGCGCTGGCTTATTATCTTCCACGCGGAGTACATTTTATTGTTGTCACGAGCATAGAAGAAGGCACCGTCACCCAGTCAGTACTTCGCCATCTCGATACCATCAAAGTCTATGGAGGCGACTTCTCGTTTATTCTCAGCAAGACAAATTTGCGGGCGCCTGAACAGGCGTCGGAAATTACCGATTATATCAATGAACAACTTCAACTCTATTTTGGTGCTGATAAGCAGGTGATTCCCCTCGATAACCAAGCTTCCGACACCTTTAACAAGGTACTCTTTGCCATCAACCCTGATTTAGTGTTTCACAACCTGTTTATTGACCGGTTAAAAGACCAGAACATCGATCTTATTAATCAGATCAATTTTGCCAGCAATGTGATTAAAAACAGTAAGAATGTTAATGACAATGCTTTCAGGGCACTTGAACAAGCATTGGATGGACTCATACAGCAACGAAATAAAACACAGGAGGATATGAAATTCCGTTTTTCAACGCCTCTCATCACCCGTTGCATCAATGCTATTGATCGTGATCTGAATGGTCAGATTGACCGCCTGGCTAACTTTTCGACCACAAAAAATGCAGCAACAGCACTGGAACGTGAGATCTCAGAAATTATCAGTTCCAATTTAACGCGCACGTTAAAGCAGGAGATGGATCAGATTTCCGCCGAAATGATTCAAGAACTGGCTGTTAACCTGACGAAAAATAATGAGATGCTTGACTCACTTGACCATAACTGGGCCAAAAATATTGCTGATAAGACAGAAGCAAAACTCAAAGCAGTCAGTGGATTTATTGAAACAATGAGCGAGAGACTTCCCGGTAAGGAAGACGCAGGAAAAGTCTACCGGCTGTTTTCTACCGTTCTGGCAATCACCACTTCAGTAATCAGCCCAGTTCTGGAACTTGTTATTGTATTTTTGCCGGATATCATTCGCCTTTTATCTTCAATCAATGCGGAAGAAAAAGCGCGAAAGAACTTATTAAATTCAGTATTCCCCGGAATAAAAAGCGAGCTGCGCAACTTGCTTCCTGAGATTGTCGATGAGCAATTATCAAATTTACTGAAAAGCGTTAGCGACGAATTTGAAGAACAAATTAACCAGCAAAGAATATTAATCACGCGCTATCAACAAGAACGTGAAATGGCGCAAGAGACGATCGATAAACAGCTTGAAATTTTTCAGGATCTGTCGGTTGAATTAAAAGCATTAGCTACATCCTATTTATACTGCTAATCAGGACATGAAAATGGATTATCAAAATCTTATCGAGAAGGCAAAAAAACTCGAGGCATTATTTCCTAAAGTCTTTGATCTCTTTGAGCAGGAAATTCAGCAACTAAAAAATGACCAACATCTTGATTCGGCAAGTTCTTTGTCTGCCGCCTGCGAGAAGATTAATCAGGACGGACGGTTGCTCAATATAGGTATCGTCGGACGCGTGAAAGCAGGCAAATCATCCCTGCTGAATGCTCTGTTTTTCGACGGCCAGAACATCTTACCCAAAGCTGCAACCCCCATGACTGCGGCTCTTACCACTCTGACTTATGGTGAAAAATTCAGCGCATCCGTTGAATTTTTTACTGCTGAGGATCTCAGGCAGATCACACATAATGCCAGCCTATATGCAGGTGAATTAAGCAGAATAAAGGAAAAGAAATTTCAAGAAATCTCAGCACGTCCCGCCACCTCTTCCTCTCCGGATATTGAACGGCTTACAACGATCATTGATAAACAAGCATTGCAGGAAATTCAAACCCGGATGCCAGAGGTTTGCGCCTCGCATGATCAGTACGAACGGATGCAGAAGTCCGGATTAACGCCAGCAGATTTGCAATATGCAGGCGCTATAGAACCAGAAAATCGGGAAGCCCTTTCGGTTCAGTTACTCGACTATGTAGGGGCAAATGGGAAATATATGCCCTACACCAAAGTCGTTCATATTTCTATGCCTCTCGATGCCCTGAAAGATATCTGTGTTATTGACACGCCGGGAATGAACGATCCTGTACAGTCTCGTGAAGCGCGTACTGTTGATCTTTTAAAAACCTGTGATGTTGTTTTTATTGTCAGCCCGGCAGGACAGTTCCTCAATGAAAATGACCTGGAGGTGATAGGACGAATCACCGCAAAAGAAGGTGTACAGGAGTTGGTTCTGATTGCCAGCCAGATTGATACGCAGCTGTATGGCAGTGAAAAACGTCCGCTCTTAAATCAAACGCTCGATAATATTAAAGCCTCGTTAGCAAAAAGAGCGTCCGCCACACTGAGCAACCTCAAACGTAGTTATCCAGAAATCGGTACGGTCTTTGACAGTATTATTCGCGCACCGGCTGAGCATTTGATGCATTGTTCAGGTGTAGCACAGGGCATTTCTTGTCGTCTGGAGACCCCTTCCTCCTGGGATGCCAATGAATTGAAAACCTGGGAGAATTTGACTGAAGATTATGGCGATTATTTTTCACGGCATAATCCGCAGCTTACGCAGAACAGTCTGGCCTCACTGGCCAATATTGATAACATCCATCAAAAAATTGCCGCAGTGCGTGACAAAAAAGATAACATCATGGCGCAGAAAATGCAGTCATTGATCACGCAAAAAGAACAGGTTATCACCCGTTTTATCGAAGAATTGCTTCAGAAAATCAGACAGCGTATCACTTTGATTAATAGCACCGATCTGGGTGCATTAGCGAAACAAAGCAACGCATTGGTAAAACAACGGAATGTTTTGGATAAGAGAATAAATCTTATCTACGAAAACTGCGTAAACCACTATTACAACGAAGTGTCTGCAAAGCTGAATATTGAAGCGGACAAGTTGTTCCAGCAAACGTCGCAGTCTGTTGAAGATCAACGCACCACTGAAACAATAAGTATTACTCGCGATAAAGCGGGCGCTTTCAGCTGGGTTGCACGTAAATTATGGGACGGCGGGAAAGAAACCACATCGAAAACGCAAACATTAATTAATACCGCTGCGGCGGAAGAATCCTTACGCAAATTTATTCGCATGAGTAATGAAAAATTAAAAACTGCCGCTAACGAACAGCATAGCGGGTTAGAGAAAGAAATCAGTAAAAACATCACCCCGAAGATCGACGAAATCCTGGAAGGAGAATGTGATGTGATGATGATTGCCGATGTTATCCTTTCAGTCGTTAATCAGATCCCAAAAGAAAAACTGACACTTAATATCAATTTCCCCGACGGACTGCGCGCTAAAGGCACGCTTAAAGGTGACCCTGCGGATGATTATATCGATGAAGCTGATAATTTCATAACTAACATCCGCACCATTATTGATAATGATATAGAGCATTATTTTTCACGGGTTAAAAATACGATTCCGCCGACGATTTCCTCGTCATTTGTGGAAGAACTGGACAATAAGATTAACCAGATAGCGAACCAGGTTGAAAATAGCACTCAGACGATTGACCGTCTGCAACGTTTCACCGTTCAGCTTCAGGAGGTCCAGCCGTGAAACCATCGCTAAAGATTAACCAGGCTGTTTATTCTGACCTCGAAATGTTGACCCGTTTCTGGTGTTTTAAGCGTAAAGCGATCGCGGATGCCGTTTCCCAATCCGTGGCTGAATTTGAAAAGAATGTCGCTGATAAAATCACCGAACTGACGTTAAACCATCAGGATCAACTGGCGCATAAAGACAATGAGTATCACGAACAGCTCGATAATCTGACAAGACATCATCAGGATGAACTGACACAGCAGAAACAGATTCTGATGGCCAAAATCAGTAAGCTTGAAACAAATAACGATGAGCAAAGACAACACAACGAATCACTGACGGACAAGCTGCAATCGCTTAATGAAACGGTGATCAGCACCGAAGCGCTGTTGTCTAAAAATCGTGATCATATGCAGGTACTTGAAGAAATTAAACATGAACTGGATGAATCCCATCAGCAACTTCAGCAGGATTACTCTCAGCTTCATCAGGATAACCTGTCGTTAAGTGAACGCTTTACATTAGTTCAGTCCATATTGTCCGCGCGACCGTTAAGAAATGCCGGACTCGATGAATTTCGTGACATTTTAAATACTGACTATGCCACATTTGCCGCCGAAGAATCGTCGCTGGCTGACGAAGCAGGAGCCCTGATCGCACTGCAAAAAATATTGGCTGAATTGGAGCATGTGAATACATTCCCGGCTGCCTCGGGCAAAACGGTTGTGGGGGTTGCCGGTGGGTTCAGTAGTGGAAAATCTGAGTTTATTAATAGTTTTATCATGGATAAATCGATAAAACTGGCCACCGGCCTTAATCCGGTTACCATAATCCCAAGTTTTATTGTGTGCGCTCCCTACTCCCGTATTTGTGGCTATTCAAATAATGGCGGAGGTATTATTTTGAATAATAAGACCTATACCGCATTGTCTCATGATTATGTTTCAGCATTTGGTTTTGACCTGCGTAGTATTATGCCTACGATCAGCCTGCAAGCGCCGATGGATGAGACTTTATTTGAGAATGTCTGTCTGGTCGATACCCCCGGATATAATCCAGGAGCAGGTGAATTAGCTGAAGGAGCCGATCATAACAATACCGTAAAATATCTTGAGCAGTGCACCGCCATGATTTGGGTTATTGGCCTCGATCCTGCAGGGACAATTTCTCAGTCTGACCTTGATTTTATTTCTCGTCAGTCTTTCACTGCTGAAAATGTGTATATCGTGCTGAATAAAGCCGATGTAAAGTCGCTGGAAGATATTGAGTCCATCATGGAAACAGTAACAGACCAACTGATGTTTTCAGGTGTGGGTTACGCCGGTATGACAGCCTATTCTTCGACGCGCAAAGCAACGTACGCAACTGATGGGATTACGCTGGAAGAATTTCTCAAAACACAAAATAAACGGCACAATATTACGTCAGGTTTTGAGGATAAAATTGACACAGTATTCAAACTCTACGGCAAAGCATTGCGCAATGATATTGAACATATTCATCTCTTACGCGTAAGGATAAAAGATTTACAACTCAAGACACTGGTGGATGCAGGTGCGAAAGCGGTGAAGGATATTCAGCATGTCACTGACTTCTTTAGTCAGGAACTTGGGGCTGAAAACCAACTCAAACAGTCGCTTGAGCAATCAGAAAAGCTGAGTGCCATGTTTCGGGCAGCGGCACGGCGGGCTATTGCGGTTATCCAGCAAGGTGAAACTGCTCAGGGCTCAAATCCATAAAGCCCTGCCTGCGGATCATGCGATTATCTCGCGGCTATTTGGGGGAATACTTGTCACAGCAATGCCCCGCTTCCAAACTTATCCTTCAGGAAAATACAATGACGACCTTAAATGAAAGACTGGCATGGCGCTATGCCACCAAGAAGTTCGATGCGACCAAAAGCGTCCCGGCTGACAAACTGGAGCGTATTATCGAGGCTGTGCGCCTGGCACCGACGTCCAGCGGGCTGCAACCGTTTGAGTTGCTGGTGGTGACCAACCCGGATGTTCGCGCAAAAATCCGTTCCGTGGCCTGGGATCAGGCGCAGGTTACCGACTGTTCTCACCTGCTGGTATTTGCTGCATGGGATGACATCACGCCTGAGCGCGTAAATATGATGTTTGATCTGACTAACGACGTACGTGGCTTTAAAAACGAAGGCTGGGAAAATTACCGCCAGATGCTGCTGGGCATTGTGGCTGAACGTGGGACCGAAGCGAATTATCAGGCCGCCGCGCGTCAGGCGTATATCGGGCTGGGCGCTGCGCTGATCGCCGCCGCCTTTGAAGAAGTCGATGCCACGCCGATGGAAGGTTTCGATCCTGTCGCCGTAGATGAAATCTTAGGTCTGAAAGAGAAAAACTTACGCAGTGTGGTGATCTTGCCGCTGGGCTACCGCGCCCACGAAGGTGACTGGCTGGTGAACCTGAAAAAAGTGCGCCGCAGCCGCGAAAACTTCGTCACTGAAATTAAGTAAACTCTGGCAACCGGCCGGCGACGGCCGGTTGCCAGATAGTGACTTAAAAAAGCTTCTGTATTTGTCATGGTTATTTAGGCACGACGAGCCATTCCCCCCCTGCCGAATTCACTTCGTACGCGTTTACCTTTTCTGGCATGAATAACAGTGTTCCTGCTTCGCCTCAAACTTCAGATATCCCGCCACACCACCTTCGCCGCCATCTTTCGGATGATGAATACCGTCAGTGACTTTCACGCAGGCAAAATCAAAGGGCGAAACACCTTCGAGGCAGGCGACGTTGACGGCAAACTGTTCGGGGTTGGAACGGCTCTGATGAAACGTATAGATACCGCAAACGGCACAAAAATAGTGGGCGACGGATTGAGTATTGAAACGGTACTCCGTGAGGTGTTCTTTTCCCTTTATCACGTCTACCTCTGAGGCGGCCGCCACCACGGCACCGCGCATGCGGCAGAAGGAGCAGTTACAGCGACGGACGGCATTCAGCCCGTCAATGAGTTTCACGTTAAAAGCGACAGCACCACAATGGCATTGAGCCGGCATTTTATCTGACATAACTCTCTCCACATCAGTAAAGGAAGGTCATTCTTCGATATCACTATAGCCAAGAGTATTCATGAATCCCATTCATAGTGTCTATGCTTTTTCGGCCGATTATTCGTTATTCATTTACCGGTAACATACCCGTCTTAATACTCTTCAGAAGAATAACAATGATAGATTCTCAGACGCGCACCCCGACCACGGCGTCCAAAACCACCGGACTTAGTTTTATCCTGATCCTCAGCGCGTTAATGGCGTTCACTTCTTTATCAACTGACATTTATTTGCCAGCGATGCCGTTGATGGCAAAAGATTTACACGGCGATGCGGAACTGACCATCACCGGTTTTTTAATCGGTTTTTGCATCGCGCAGCTGATCTGGGGGCCGATCAGTGATCATTTTGGTCGCAGACTTCCGTTGTTCGCTGGCATGGCGTTGTTTATCGTGGGGTCGGTCGGCTGCGCGCTGTCAGAAGATATCGGGCAAATCGTGTTCTGGCGCGTCTTTCAGGCGCTGGGAGCCTGTACCGGTCCGATGCTGGGCCGCGCGATGATCCGCGACTTATTCAGCCGCACCCGTGCCGCACAAATGTTATCGACGCTGATGGTCATCATGGCGATCGCCCCTATCGCCGGCCCTCTGCTCGGTGGTCAGATGATTAAAATCACCTCTTGGCACAGCATATTCTGGTTACTGGCCGTGATCGGCGTGGTCATGCTGGCCTCATTATTCTGGTTACCGGAAACATTACCCGCAGAGAAACGGGTGAAAGCCTCATTAGGCAGTGCGTTTCGCAACTATATCTTGCTGCTGACCAACACGCAGTACATGCGCTTTACCCTGTGCCTGACGTTCTATTACATCGCGGCTTACGCCTTTATTACCGGCTCGCCTTTTGTTTACATCACCTATTTCGGCGTGGATCCGCAACATTACGGCTGGCTGTTTGCGGTGAACATTGTCGGGCTGATGGCGGTGAGCATGGTGAACCGCCGTCTGGTGCATATTTATCCGCTGGAAGTGCTGCTAAAACGCGCCGTCACTGTCGCCGCCCTTGCCGCGCTGGTGCTGGCAATCTGTGTCAAAATGCACACAGGGGGCGTGATCCTGATTGTGGTGACCGTCTTTATCTTCTTCTCGATGAACGGGGTGATTGCGGCAACGTCGGCAGCGGCGGCGCTGGATGCCGTGCCGGGTGTTGCCGGATCCGCGTCTGCGCTGATGGGATCGTTGCAGTACGGCAGCGGGATTGTCTCATCGTTATTACTGGCGCTGATGAGCGACGGTACGCCGTGGACGATGGCCTGGATCATTGCGTTATTTACGGTAGTCAGCGCCCTGATAGCCCTGACCACCAAAGTCACCGCGACGGCGAATTAACGCCCTGCGCCTGATGGCCGGGTGAACTGTTGTTCCGTCATGGTCATTCCCCACTGATCACCCTGCCATTCTTCCGACAGCGCGAAGCCAAAGGATTCATAAAGACGCCGTGCCGCATTGAGACCGCTGAAGGTCCAGAGCTGCACGGCATCGAACTCCCGCGCATCACAGAACGCCATCGCTTCAGTGAGCAGTTTCCTGCCAATGCCGGTGCCCCGGCAGCTGTCATCGAGAATAAACCAGCGTAAATGCCCCTGATTATTGCCGAGATCCTGCCCGTCGATGGCGACAGATCCGACAATCTTGCCGTGACATACCGCCAGCCAGATCTGATTGCAGGGTTCATGCAGACGCCCCGAAAATTCTGCCAGACCTGACGCGACCTTACCTTCAAAGAAATGGCCGAAATCGTAATTTTTCGCATAATACGTGCCGTGCATTTCCGCAATTCTGCCAATCATACCGGGCAGATAGCCGGTCACGATCTCAATGGATTTTTGCGGCGCGGCATTTTCACTGTCGCGGCAACGTTCGAGTGCGCGGGCATAGGCTGTCAGCCCCTGCGCCACGGTGTGTTGCTGGGCATCATCCAGATTCTCCAGCGCGCTGATGACCCGCATCGCGCCATAATCATTTATCCGGCTGACCGTCTGCACGCCCTTGTCCGTCAGTGTCAGTTGCTTCACCCGCGCATCACCGGCGGACGGCACTTCCTGCACTTCTCCCGCAGCCAGCAACCGCGCCAGCATGCGGCTGACGCTGGATTTTTCCAGCCCGAGGATCTGCACCAGTTGCGCAGCCGTCATCCCGCCCTGATTATCAATTTCCAGCAAACTATGCACCGCAGACGGCGAATAGTCAGTCGCGGCCAGCGTGGCATTCATAAAGCCCAGTTCACGCACCATCAGACGCGAGGAGGCACGGATTTCTTCAATTAACGAGGGGTTAAGCATGAGTCATTTATTCGCCGAGGATTTATAGTTGCACAATACAACCATTGTTCGGGGCGGGTTGTCAATATCCTGACGATGCAACGGCGAACAACGCCTTCCGCTATGCTGCGAAAGGCGTGACATAACCAACCCTTTAAAGCTCCCCTCTCTCCGCCCCTTCCAGCGCCGTCTTCAATTCATCCCGGGTCATCGGCACACAATAACAAGGCATGCCGCGCTCAAAGCGCCAGCCTTCTGAGAGGGTGCCCGCGTCGAGAGTGTCAAAACCGAACGCATCGTAAAGCCCCGCCACGATGGTTTTGGTTTCTGCGTCATCGCCTGCCAGCGGTAATGCGCGGCGCTGCGGGTCTCCGGCGGGTAATCCGTCGGTTTCCAGATCAGTCATGCGGATGGCGTTGAAGGCTTTGGTGATTTTTGCCCCCGGCAGGAAACCCGCCAGATATTCACTGGTGGTGGTCGCCTGTTGATCCAGCTCTGGGACCTGTCCGTCGCGCTCAGGGTAATAATTCACGGCATCAATTACCGGCTTTCCGGCAAGCTCTGCTACCGGCAGTTGCCCGATGGCCGTCAGCGGCACGGCAATCACCACGATATCCCCGAACGTCGCGGCCTGCGCCACTGTGCCTGTCTCGCAGCCGAGCATCGGCTTGAGACTGAATAACGTCTGCGGCCCGCGTGAATTACTGAGCATGACCTGATGTCCTGCCCGGGTCGCCAGTTTTGCCACCGCCCGTCCGACAAACCCTGCGCCAAGAATGCCTATTTTCATGATATTCACCTTTGATTTTGTGGTAGACAGGTTCAGCATAATTCGACACTCTGCGTTGATAAATCGTCGCAATTAGCACAGTGAAACAACAAAAAGGAGGGAATCATGGACAGGTTAACCAGTATGAATGTCTTTGTCAGAGCCGCAGAGCTGGGTTCTTTTGCCGCCGCCGCGAACGATTTGCGACTCTCTCCGCAGATGGTGGCGAAACATATTGCGCGGCTCGAATCCCGGCTCGGCACGGCGCTGCTTAACCGCACGACGCGGCGTCAGCATCTTACGGACATCGGCCGCAGCTATTATGAACGCTGTAAAATCGTGCTTTCAGAAGCAGAAGCCGCCGATGCCATCGCACTGGAAATGAAAATCACGCCTTCCGGTACGCTGCGCGTCAATGCTCCGGTGACTTTCGGCACCTCAACGCTCGCTCCCTTCATCACCCAGTATCTGGCGCAGTATCCGGAAACGCAGGTGGAGCTGACGCTGAGTGACCGTCTGGTTGATCCGGTCGAGGAAGGCTATGAGGTCATTTTGCGCATTGGCGAACTCACTGACAGCCAGATGATCGCGTATCCTCTGCGGCCTTACCGGCTGATAGCCTGCGCATCCCCCGGCTATCTGGCGCAGCGCGGTATCCCCTTAACACCGGTTGAACTGGCGCATCATTCCTGTCTGGTTTACGGCATCTGGTCGCCACAGGCTCCCTGCCGCTGGCAATTTTCTCAAGACGGTAAAACGCAGGAAATTCAGCCGGAAGGACGGTTGCGTTCAAATGACTGGCGCGCACTGTTGCATGCTGCCGTCAGCGGATATGGCGTCACGCTGGGGCCGGAAGATGTGCTGAAAGAAGAGATCACCGCCGGACGGCTGGTGCAGGTATTACCTGATTATGACGGGCCATCCCGGCCGATGCATGTTCTGACCCCCGCCGGTCTGCGGCAGACCGTGAAGATCCGCAGCTTTATTCAGGCACTCCGCGACGCCTTTGCGTAAGGCTTCCGTCATAAAAAAATCCACGCTCTCACGTGGATTTTCACTTTTAACACTGACGTTCTCACGCGTTATCTTTTGGCCAGCGCCGCCGCATTTTTCCCGGCAAGAATGCCGAAGATAATGATGTCGGCCACCGCGTTACCGCCGATGCGGTTCGCGCCGTGGATACCGCCGACCACTTCCCCTGCCGCCCAGGCACCGGTGATCACCTGTTTCTGTGCATCCAGCACGGCGGTGTCGGTGTTAATGGTGACGCCGCCCATGGTGTGATGCACCCCCGGTGCGATACGGATGGCAAAGAACGGCCCCTGATTGAGCGGATGACGCAGCGCAGTGGTACGGCCAAAGTCCTCATCCTTTTTCTCCACCACGAACAGATTGTAACGCTCCAGCGTATCGGCCAGCGTCTGCGGATCGATATTCAGCTTCACCGCCAGTTTTTCCGGTGTCGGCGCGCTGAGCACAAACCCTTTGGCGATGTATTCGTCGGCGGCTTTGTTATTCGACCGCACCTGTTCATCGAAAATCACCCACGCACTTTTCTCCGGCAACGCGATGATTTCCGCCGACACTTTGTCGCGGGTTTCCATTTCGTTGTAGAAACGCTTTCCGGCCTGACTGATCAGGATCGCGCCACCGCCACGAATGGCTTCTGAAATCAGATAGGAGGTGGTCTGCTCCACCGTCGGGTGGATTTGAATTTCGCCCATATCGACGGTATCTGCACCAATCTTCTGCAACATGGCAATGCCGCTGCCGGTCGCGCCCGCATGGTTGGTGGTGACAAAACCGTCCAGTTCAGGGCGGTATTTCACCACCATTTCACGGTTGGCACTGAAACCGCCGGTGGCGACAATCACGCTTTTCGCATTCAGAATGCGGCTGTCGTTGTATTCATCCACCACTTTCACGCCGGTCACCACGCCGTTTTCCGACAAGATTTCCGCCACCGAGGTTTCAAGCAGCACCTCGATGTCGCGCTTGTTGATGTTCTTCACCAGACCGCTGATCAGGAAACCACCTACCGCAGAACGGTCCGCCGGACGGTGCGTACGGTCGATGCTCATGCCGCCGGTGATGGTGATATCGTTAAGTTCGATCTCTTTCGCCGCCAGCCACTCCACCGCTTCCGGTGCCAGTTCCACAAACTCGCGCAGCAACACCGGATTGTTTTTAAACTTGCCGCCTTTCAGCGTTTCGTCATAGAACAGATCTTTGCTGTCTTCGATGCCTTTCAGTTTCTGGAAACGGGTTTCTGCGGCGTTCATCCCGACGGAGGCTTTAATGGTGTTACCGCCGATGGTTGGCATCTTCTCGATGATCACCACATGCGCCCCTTCGTCATGTGCCTGAATCGCCGCTGCAAGACCCGCGCCCCCGCTGCCGACCACGACAACATCGTAGTTTTGCGGTGCCTGCGGGTTGCCGCCTTCTTCAATCACATGCTCTTTGCTGGAGGTGGCCAGCGCGCGGGAAACGGCTTTTTTCAGCGCCTCACTCTGCGTGGTCGCGCCGGTAATGGCGTCAACGTGCGGGCTGTTGGCGACCAGCATACGGGTACGCAGACTTTCAAACGTAGTGGTGAAATCGACATCCAGCGAGTCGTCCTTCACCAGCGCAATATCGGTGATACGGTCGGTGTCCAGCGTGACGCTGATTTTCAGCTTGAGGGCTTCGGCTTCCACTTTCTCCTGATACACCCCGGCTTTGTATTTGCGGCCAGTGACGCTGGTATCGCGGATCATGGCGTCAACCAGTGAGAAGCGCCACAGCGGTTCAGGGATGTTCAGCTCTTCGCGTTTATGGCTGTCGATGAACAGCTCAAGGTGGTCGTTGTTGATGATGCGATCGGCCCAGTCGGGATAAGCAATACAGGCCTTACCAATCGCGATCAGATCAAAGCCGTATTCCAGCCCCTTTTCGGCATCGGCTTTATTGATCACGCCCCCGACGCCAATCACCGGTACTTTGGCCAGCGTTTCTGATCGCATGGCGCGGAATTTAGTGATCAGCGGTGTCGGATCCTGCGTATCAACAATCGATGGACGCAGCAACTGGCCGACAGAGAAATGTACGTAATCCAGCCCGCGCGCCGCGAGTTTTTCCAGCAGATACATCGTGTCGTCAAAGCGGATACCCGGCACTTCCAGCTCTTCCGGCGAGAAACGGTAGCCGATAATAAAGGAAGCATCAGCAAAGCGTTCCGCCATTTTGTGGGTAATGTCGAGCACTTCCAGCGGGAATGTCGCGCGTTTGTCGCGGTCACCGCCCCACTTGTCCGTACGCTGGTTGGAGTTCGGCGAATAAAATTGCTGGATCAGATAGGTGTTGGCCCCGTGGATCTCCACGCCATCAAACCCGGCTTTGATCGCACGGTTCACCGCATCACCAAACTTGGTGACCATGGTTTCGACTTCTTCACCGGTCAGTTCTTTCGGGGTGGTCGCGCCTTCACGCGGCGCAGCGATGGCGCTTGGCGCGACGGGCGTACGGCCGCCGATCAGTTCCGGCTCGACCATCCGGCCACCGTGATAAATCTGCAGGATCGCTTTGGAGCCTTTGGATTTGATGGCATCGGCAATTTTCTTCAGGCCGGAGATTTTGTTGTCGCTGTCGATGGCGATAGCGCCGGGGAACGCCGGTCCCATGCGGTCAATGAAGCAACATTCGACAATGATGGTGCCGATGCTGCCGGCACGGTCGCGATAATATTCCACCAGTTCGCTGGTCACCGTGCCGTCATAAAACCCCGTACAGGTGGTCATCGGCGCCATCAGCAGGCGGTTTTTCAGTACCGCACCGTTGGGCAGTGTGAGCGGATTCAGAACCGGGGTGAGCTTATTCATTATGATCAACTCCGAAATGTGTGAGTCTTGAATTTTTTCGTGGCCGCATTTTTTACCGTATAAACTTCCCGTTTAATTAAGCAGCTCGATGCAGGTGATAAATAGAGAAATCTGTGGCGTATTTATTTAGGTTACGCGGTGAAAATGGGCGTGATAAACGTTAAACAAGCAGGCGTTGTTTATTTACCCGACATGAAAATCAATACCACCTTCAATTGTTAATGATGAGTTGACAAAAATCAACTTTAGATTAACATAAAAAATCTCGCCTGCAAAATCAGCAAGTTGACGTCAAAAACTGGCGTTTGCACCAATTTACTCTACATTCACATAAGCGGGTTCTTCTGAGAAAAAAATAACCACAATTTTTATGTTGTTATTTGATTTAATATAAGCGGATGCATCACATCTTTTGCGCTAAGAATAATAGTAATGTCTTAATTTCGTCACAGCGGTGACATCGTCATTACGTACCGCTTAACACATTTCCGATTAAGAATAATGAATGGTTTTCTGAATCAGAAAACACTCACAGATAACCGGGGCATCAGGCTCACTCTCACACACGGGCAAACCACATTATGAAACCCACATCCACGCTCAATGACCCCGCCAAGGCCGCACCGCCTGCCGCGGGGCAAAAAAAACATCTGATTATGCTGTTCCTGCCGGTACTGGTGTCCGTGCTGTTACTGCTGACACCCGTCCCTGCGGGGCTTGAACCTTATGCCTGGCATTTCTTCGCCATCTTCGTCGGCGTGATTGTCGGATTGATTTTTGAACCCCTTCCCGGCGCAGTCATCGGCCTGACCGGGGTGGTGGTCATCGCCCTGTTCAGCCAGTGGCTGCTGTTCAGCCCGGAAGAGATCGCTAACCCGAAATTTAAGATGCCGACCGAGGCTTTCAAATGGGCGGTCAGCGGATTCGGTAACTCCACCGTCTGGCTTATCTTCGGCGCATTCATGTTCGCTGCCGGTTATGATAAAACGCAGTTTGGCCGCCGTCTGGCGCTGATCCTGGTGAAATATCTCGGTCGCCGCAGCCTGACGCTGGGCTATGCGATTACTTTTGCTGACCTGCTGCTGGCACCCTTCACGCCATCCAACACCGCGCGCAGCGGCGGCACGATCTACCCGATCATCGCCAACCTGCCGCCGTTGTACGGTTCCAAGCCGAATGACCCGAGCGCCCGTAAAATCGGTTCTTATCTGATGTGGGTCGCGATCACCGCCGCCTGTATCACCAGCTCGATGTTCCTCTCGGCGTTAGCCCCGAACCTGCTGGCACTGGCGTTAGTCAAAAGCATCACCGGCTTTACGATTTCGTGGGGCATGTGGTTCCTGGCATTTCTGCCGCTGGGCGTGCTGCTGATCCTGACCATGCCGCTGCTGGCCTACTGGTTTTATCCGCCGGAAGTGAAGGTCAATGACGAGGTGCCGCGCTGGGCGACCAACGAACTCGAGAAGCTGGGCAAACTGTCGCGCAACGAAATCCTGCTGCTGATCTTCGTCTGTTCCGCCCTGCTGATGTGGATTTTTGCCGCATCGTGGATTGAACCTGCGATGGCTGCGCTGCTGGTGGTGGTGCTGATGCTGTGGACCGGCGTGCTGAACTGGAACGACATCACCAGTAACAAACCGGCCTGGAACACCTTCGCATGGTTTGCGACGCTGGTGGCGCTGGCGGACGGCCTTGCCCGCGTCGGCTTTATCGCCTGGCTGGGGAAAGAAGGCGGTCAGTTGCTTAACGGATTCGACCCGCAGGTGGCGGCCGTGATGTTGCTGATAGCTTTCTTCCTGCTGCACTATCTGTTTGCCAGTACCACGGCGCACACCACCGCGCTGTTACCGGCGATGCTGACCATTGCGGCGGCGATCCCGGGCATTAACATGCCGGTTTACTGCCTGATGATGGTGACCTCGCTGGGCGTGATGGGGATTATCACCCCGTACGGCACCGGCCCGAGCCCGATTTACTACGGCAGCGGCTATCTGCCTACCAAAGACTACTGGCGTCTGGGCACCATCTTCGGGGCGATTTTCCTCGGCGGTATGATGCTGATTGCCTATCCGTGGATGGTATTGATGTTCTGATGCGTTAACCTGCCAGACTGCACCATGCAGTCTGGCAACCCCTTATTTCTTTCATTCCCGCAACTCTGTTCATTCTTCCTGAAAATAATGCTTCCCGAGGATTGCTGCGCCGTCATCAATCGATTTGTGGATAAGCTTCACACAACGTTTAGCATCACCTGCTTCCAGGGCCAGTAACAGCTGATCGTAATTGTGCTGCCCCTGCGCCATATGCGGCGACTGCGGATAGAGATAGTTGAAGCACGGACCTATCTGCACCCACAGCTGCTCAATCAGCGACGTCAGCGTCGGCATTGCGGCCATTTCATACAACATGAAACGAAACTCACGGTTGGCCTCTAAAGCGCCCTCGACGTTGTTTTCGACTTTCGCTGCCATGAATCTGGCATTCAGCGTTTTCAGCAAAGCAATGTGTTGCGCAGTGATCTGCTCACAAGCCTGCGACACCGCCAGACCTTCAAGATTTTTGCGGATAAGCGTGATTTCCTGATACCGCGCCAGCGCAATTTTAGGCACCAGAAAAGCCTGTGCGGGCGTGGCATCCAGTGCCCCCGCCGACACCAGACGCAGCAATGCCTCGCGCACCGGCGTCACGCTGGTACCGAGTTTCTCAGCAATTTCCTTGGTCACCAGTCGCGCGCCCGGCTTGAGTACGCCGACAATCAACGCCCCTTTCAGCTTAGCTTCCACCTGCATGGTCAGACTGACGCGCTGCGCTTTTTCCATCTCAAACATGTGACATTTTCCTTTAGCAAAATAATGGCTTTTCTTTTGCGGTTTAATCCGTAGCTTGCAAAAAATACATTATATAGGATATATCATGTATTGAGGAATTGAATATTGATTGACCATTTTTGTGACGCACCACCTTCACGTTAATTCCGTCAACACGTCTGGCGGCTTCACTTTGGGAATGACCGTAATGAGAATACCTGCCTTCAAACTGGCTTCACTTGCCCTGTTTATCAGCCTGACAACACCGGCTGTTTTCGCCTCTGAACTGGTGATCGCTCAACCCGCTTCGGCCACGGCAATGGATCCGGGATTCCTGAAAGAGTCTGCCACGCTGGTAGATAATCTGTTCGATACGCTGGTGCTGCGCGACGCCAATATGCAGTTACAGCCGGGGCTGGCGACCAGCTGGAAATCGCTGGATGATACCACCTGGGAGTTCACGCTGCGTCAGGGTGTGAAATTCAGCGACGGTGAGCCGGTCAATGCACAGGCGGTGAAATTCTCAATCGACCGTATTCTCGATCCCGCTCAGCACGCGCCGACCATTTCCTATATCCGCACCATTAAATCCGTGGAAGTCACCGGCGAGTATCAGGTGAAAATCCACACTACCGGACCGGATCCGTTGTTGCCGACCCGCATGAGTCGCTACCCGACGTACATTGTGCCACCCGCGTATGTCACCAAAGTCGGTGCGGCGGAATTTGCCCGCAAACCAGTGGGTTCCGGCGCGTATACGCTGACTGCGTTTATCCCCGATGAAAAAGTGGTGATGCGGGCCAACCCTGATTACTGGCGCGGCAAGCCCGCAATCGATACTGTCACCTGGCGTCCGATACCGGAAGCCACCGGGCGCATTACCGCCCTGCTGACCGGTGAAGTACAGCTGGTTGATGGCGTTCCGGCGGATCTGGTTCCGGCGCTGAAAAACAAACCAGGCGTGCATCTGGAACAGGTGAAAAATGGCGGGCTGACCATTTACCTCGGCCTGAAGAACGACCAGAAACCGCTGAATAATGTGCGTGTCCGTCAGGCGTTATCGCTGGCGCTGAACCGTGCGGCTTATACCCGCGATTTGTTGCATGGTTTCGGTACGCCGACCGGCACCATGGCCGGACCGAAAGATTTTGGTTATGAGGCCATTCCCGCGCCCGTGCAGGACATTGCCAAAGCCAAAGCATTACTGGCCGAAGCCGGATATCCGCAAGGTTTCACCCTGCGCTTCCAGGCGCCACGCCGCTATATCGCCAGCGCCGACGTCGCCCAGGCGATTGTGCAGGATCTGGCAGCTATCGGGGTGAAAGCTGAACTCGAAGTGCCGGAATGGTCGGTCTATACCCAGCAGGTCGCGGCACAAAAACAGGCGCCGATGTACATGCTGGCGTGGGGCTCAACGCAAACACTGGACGCCGATGCCGCGCTGTATCCGATCCTGCATTCGGGCGAACCTTATTCCACCGTGAATTCTCCTGAACTGGATGCCCTGCTCAACAGCAGCCGCACCACGGTCGATGCGGCCAAACGTGAGAAAATTTTGCAGCAGATACAGCAGGTTGTGGCACAACAGCAGCCGCTTATCCCGCTGTACAAAGAAGATTCCCTGTATGCCAGCGCTGACAACGTGACCTTCACCGGCCGCGCTGATTCACGTATCCCGCTGTTTGACCTGAGGATTAAATGATTTCACTGCGAACCACCTTGCAAAGGAAACCCCGCCGCCGGTTTTATGGCGACGGGATCCTCGGCGGGCTGTTGCTGCTACTGGTGATTGTCCCGGCGCTGCTGGCGCCGTGGCTGCCGCTGCCGGATGCATTAACCAACGACCTGGCTGCGGCCTTTTCGCCGCCGGGCGGCCATCATCTGCTGGGCACCGATCAGCTGGGGCGCGATTTGCTGTCGCGTATTTTATCCGGTACGCGGCTCTCGCTGATGGTAGTGCTGCTGGCCGCGGTGATTGCAGCAGTGATCGGCTCGGCGCTGGGCATGATTGCCGGTTATACCGGCGGCTGGCTCGACGCGCTCATCATGCGCCTGATGGATATTCAGCTGGCGGTGCCGTTTATCCTGCTGATCTTACTGGTGATGGCGCTTTTTGGCGCATCGCTGACCAACATCATCCTGATCATGGGCGTGACCAGCTGGGCGATTTATGCCCGGGTCGCCCGCGCCAAAACGCTGGAAATCCGCGAGCTGGAATTCATTGAATCAGTCAAAGCCATGGGCTTTTCCACCCCGCGCATTTTGCTGCGCCACGTGTTACCTAACCTGATGACACCCCTGATTGTGCTGCTGACACTGGATATCCCGCGTCTGATCGTGCTGGAAGCTTCAATTGGTTTTCTCGGCATGGGCATTCAGCCGCCGACGCCGACGCTCGGCAATCTGATTGGCGAAGGCCGTTCTTACATGCTGCTGGCACAGTGGCTGGTGCTGTGGCCGGGGCTGGTGATCGCAGCACTGGTGATTGGCTGTAACCTGCTCGGTGACAGCCTGCTGCGCAAAACCCACACGAGGCTCGACTGATATGCTGCCTTATCTTTTGCAACGCCTCGGGCAGTCGGTGCTGGTGATGTTTGGCGTATCACTGCTGATTTTTTACAGCCTGCATCTGACCGGCGACCCGGCGGCAGTAATGATGCCGCCAGGCTCAAGCCAGCAGGAAATTGACAATTTTCGCCACAGTATGGGCTTTGACCGCTCGCTGACGTGGCAGTACTGGCATTATCTGACCGGCGTTTTACAGGGCAATCTGGGGGAATCGCTGCGTTACAGCCAGCCGGTCACCGAACTGATAGGCCAGCGCGTTCCGGCCACTTTGCTGCTGGCTTTCACCGCGTTGCTGTGGAGCACCGTCGCCGGTTTGCTGCTCGGCATCCTCAGCGCGTTATATCAGAATACGTGGTGGGATCTGCTCTCGCGCCTGCTGGCTTTCAGCGGTCAGGCGGTGCCGGTATTCTGGCTCGGTCTGCTGCTGATCATCGCCTTCAGTCTTCATCTGCGCTGGCTGCCTTCCGGCGGTTATGGCAGCGCCAGTCAGCTGGTGATGCCCGCCATCAGCCTTGGCGCGTATTACATGAGCGCCATTGCCCGACTCATCCGCGCCAGCCTGATTGATGTGCTGCAACAAGATTACATCCGCACCGCCCGCGCCAAAGGGCTGAGCCGCTGGCGTATCGTGGTTCGCCACGGTTTACGCAATGCATTGATCCCGGTGATTACCGTGCAGGGCATGTATTTTGCCTCCTTGCTCGGCGGTGCGCTGGTGACTGAAATCATTTTTGCCTGGCCGGGCATCGGCCGCCTCGCCGTTCAGGCCATCCAGAACCGTGATTTCCCGCTGGTACAGGCCATTGTGCTGCTTGCTGCACTGGTGTTTGTCGGCATCAACCTGATTATTGATTTGCTGTATGTGGTACTCAATCCGAGGATCCGCCTGTGACGATTTCCATTTCCCCACAGTTACAACCGACTCTCGATTTACTCCATGCGATGACGCCGTTCGCCAGCGTTTCCGGCCAGCTCAGCCCGCAGCGTGAACTGGCGCAGTGGCTGGAAGACTGGATCCGCCAGAATCTGCACGGCGTGCCGGTGTTGCAGGTCAGCGCACAAAATGACGAAAACACGCCGCCGCTGGTGCACATGCGCATTGAGCGTCAGGCGGCAAAAACGCTGGTGCTTTACAACATGTACGACGTGATGCCCGCCACGGACGACGGCTGGGAATTTCCGCCTTTTACCGGCGGTATCACCGAATGGCCGGGCACCGGCGCGGTGTATATCGCACGCGGCGCGGAAAATAATAAAGGGCCGCTGGCAGGCATGCTGATGGCGTTGAAATCACTGTGCGATGCGGATCAGCTGGGCGTCAATCTCGAGATCATTCTCGAAGGTGAGGAAGAAACGGGCAGCGGCCGGTTGCGCCGCTATCTGGCACAGGAACCCTGTCCGGTAACGCCCGCCGGTGCTGTGTTTTTCCCGTCGCTGTGTGAATACGGCGGCGGCGAACCCCGCGTATATCTGGGTTTCAGCGGGCTGAGCGGTGGCCGTTTACGCGTCAGCGGCGGGGCGTGGGGCGGCCCCCATGCGGCAATCCACGCCAGTAACGCCAACTGGATTGCTAATCCGGTATGGCGGCTGGTGAATGCCCTTCACGCCATTGCCCCCGCCGAAAAAAACGGCGTGATTGCCCGTCAGCCTGTCGATGATCCGGCAAACCAGCTACTGCGTACGCTGGCTGAACAATTCAGCATCCGTGATGAACTGCGCTTTCGCCGCAGCGAAACCCTGTCGGTGAGTGGCGATACGCTGGCCTGCCTGCAACAACTGATTAACGGCGCGGTGCTCAACATTTCAGAAATCCGCAGCGATCCGCAACAGGCGCGTGGCGTGATACCACACAGCGCCAGTGCGGAACTTGCATTGCGCGTGCCGCCGGGCATTGACGGTGAAAACCTGCTGGCAGATATCTGTCAGACGCTCAGCAGGTCGGAATTCGACGGCGTGGAACTTGAACTGGATGACAGCTATCCCGGCCACCGTTTCCCACGCCACAGCCCCGGCGTCGATGCCCTGCTCGCCAGCTATCGGACTCAGGGTGCAACACCACAGGTCTGGCCGTGGGCACCCGGCTGCGCGCCGGCGTATACCTTTGCCCGCATCGCTCCGGCCTTTCTGACTGGCGGCCTCGGTCACGGTGGCAATGCCCACGGCATCAATGAATTTGTCACCCTGCGCGGGCTGGAACGCTTCCAGCAATCCGTCACCGACTGGATCCATTTTTTTACTCAGGACATCCCATTTTCTGCCCTGCCGGAATAATCCGGCGAGGCTTTGCGGCAACACCCGGGAAAGTTTTAAAAGATAATCACCAGGAAAATTATGATGAAACAAGCAGATGATTTTGAACGTGTTTCACTGGGATTCTTCCCCACACCGCTTGAGCGCCTTTCGACACTGGGCGATTCACTCGGCATCACGCTGGATATCAAACGTGATGATTACACCGGTTTCGGCGGCGGCGGTAATAAAGTCCGCAAGCTGGAATATCTGATGGCTGACGCCTGCCGCCAGCAGGTTAACGTGGTCATCACCACCGGCGGGCACCAGTCCAACCACGCGCGGATGGTGGCAGCAGCGGCGCGTAAGTTTGGCATGAAACCGGTGCTGGTACTGCGTGGTAATCAGCCGGAAACCTATCAGGGCAATCTTCTTCTCGATAAGCTTTTTGGCGCGGAACTGGAGTTTCTCGACCCCGACGGTTATTTCACCCAGATTGAAGGCGCGATGAATGCCCATGCTGAGGCCGCTCATTCACGAGGCGAAAAGGCACTGATCATCCCGCTCGGCGGTGCCACGCCGCTCGGGGCGTTGGGTTATGTGCGCGCCATCGAAGAAATGGACGCTCAGCTGAAAGAACGCGGCCAACTGCCACCGGACGTGATTGTCGCCCCGACAGGTTCCGGCGGTACACTGGCCGGACTGTATGTCGGCGCACGTAAATACTGGCCGGATACCAAAATTGCCGGCATCAGCGTCAGTGCCAAAGCGGAATGGTTCCAGACCCGTATTTCCGCCATGGCGCAGGATTGCGCTGATTTGCTGGAATGGCCGCAAAACTGGACGCAGGAAGATATCTGGATTGAAGACGGTTACGTCGGCACCGCCTACGGCGTACCGTCTGACGGCGGCATTGACGCCATCTACCGCGTCGCACAAGCCGAAGGTGTGCTGCTGGATCCGGTCTACACCGGCAAAGCCATGCATGGTCTTATTAACCTGGTCGGACAAGGCAAAATCAGCACAGGTTCACGGGTAATATTCGTTCACTGCGGCGGCTCACCGGCGTTGTATCCCTTCGCACAAACCTTGCTGGAGCATTGAGATGACGCAGGGTTTTCGCTATCTGAGTCAGGAGGATGTGATTACGCTCGGTGGTACGCGGGCGCAGGCCGCACTGGATGATGTGCGTGACGTTGTCACCTTAATGCGTCAACAGCAGGCGCAGATGCCCGCGGAAACCCACGTCAGTCTCGCCGGTGCACGGGGAAAAGCTTACGCATTGCCCGCTTATGTCGGCGGACGGTTTAACGCTGCGGGCGTGAAATGGACAGCACATCGTCCCGATGCACACGACGGTCTTCCACAGGCGATGGCGATGACGCTGATTAACCGTGCGGACACCGGCCTGCCGCTCGGGCTGGTAGAGAGCGCCGGGCTGACCGCCACCCGTACCGCCGCCGTTTCGGCGCTTGCGTTACGGCATGCCGCGCCGCAAAAGGTACAACACGTTCTGCTGCTCGGCACGGGTGTACAGGCTACCGCGCACCTGGACATGCTGCGACAGCTTTTTCCGCATCTTAAGCAGGTCAGCTGGTGGAGTCGCAGCGCATCCACCTTTGCGACGGACACTGAAAACCTGCCGTGGCCGCTGATCAGAATCACAGATTTACAGCATGCCTGCGCACAAGACGCCGATGCGGTGATCACCTGTACCAGTGCGGCCGAACCGTTGGCCGGCACGGAGGTCATCCGCCCCGGACGTCTGATTATTCAGGTGGGTTTTCACGAAGTGGCGTTTGAGGCGATTGCCCTCGCCACAAAAGTGGTCGTCGATTTGTGGGGGAATTTCTGCGAAACCAGCGCCAAAAGCCTCTTCCAGATGTACCGCGCCGGGCAATTTTCCCCGGACCTCGTTGATGCTGACTTAAGCAATCTGCTGCTCGATGGCTGGCGGCCTGCGCCGGATGACAGCGTGTATTTTTCCTCATTTGGCCTCAATGTTTTCGATATCGCCCTGGCAGCACGTGTGCTTGCACTTGCTCAGCAACAGGGAACCGGCACGCTGTTACCGCTTTTTCCGGAGTCATTTTACCTTGCCTGATTATTTCGCATCACCCTTGCCAAACATCATTATCAGCGCCGCAGAACTGCTCGGGCGCCACCAGAATGGCGAAAAATTTGCGCTGATTGATGTCCGTGAAATCGCGCAATGGCAGACAGCAACGCTGCCCGGCGCACATCATCTGAATGTTTATGATTACTTTATTCCGGACAGCACGCAGGCCGGTGTGAACAGCCTGCTTAATGCCTTTCAGCGAGCCTGGCAGGCGCTCAACATCAGTGACAACGTCACAGTGGTTTTTTTTGAGCAACAGGTCGGCATGCGTTCCCCGCGCGGTGCGTGGTTCGCGTTGTGCGGCGGCATCCGCCAGCCGTTAGTGCTCGACGGCGGGCTTGACGCCTGGCAACGCGCAGGCGGTGACGTGATGCAGGGAACCGGCAACAGTGCAGTGATCCGCGCTGAAAATCCGGATTACCGTGTGCCAGACAGTGAGGAGATCGCACCGCTAAACGCACTGACGGCGACACGCGCGCAAGTGCTTGCAGCAGGAACGACCGGCGCGCAAATTCTTGACGCCCGTCGTCCGTCAGAATTCAGCGGTGAATTTGCCCATGAATGCTGCCACCGTGCCGGCAGAATTCCCGGTGCGAATTTGTTGTTCTGGGAGGATGTGGTAGACAACGGCGCGTTTCTTGATGCCGGAGAAATCCGCCATCGCGCAGACAAAGCCGGGTTACAGCCCGACCGGCAGGTGATCATTTATTGCCACCGTGGCGCACGCGCCGCCACGGTATTTACAGCCCTACAACTGGCGGGTTACCCGCAACTGGCCATTTATGTCGGCTCCTGGCATGAATGGGCAGAACATTCTGAACTGCCGCTGCTGACGGGGTGTTAACTGGCCTTACGCAGTTGCAGCGCCTGCGTAATATCCGGCGCTGCCGCCAGCAAAGTTTGCGTGTAAGGATGCTGCGGCGCGCCCAGCACCTGCGCCGTTAGCCCGCTCTCCACGATTTTGCCGTGATAAAGCACCACCACGCGGTCGCACACCTGTTTTACCGCAGCCAGATCATGACTGATGAACAGCACCGTCAGACCAAGTTGCTGACGGAGTTCATCCAGCAGCGCCAGGATCTGCCCGCGCACCGACAGATCTAACGCCGACACCGCTTCATCGGCCACCAGCAAATCTGGCTCTAACGCCAGCGCACGGGCAATGGCCACCCGCTGGCGCTGACCACCGGAAAACTCGCCCGGTAAACGGTTGGCGTGATGCGCTTCCAGCCCGACCTGTTTCAGCAATTCGCTAACCCTCGCCTGAATCTCCCCGGCTGGCCGCAATTTGTACACCCGCAGCGGTTCGGCAATCTGCTCACCAATGGTCATTTTAGGATTGAGGCTGGCGTAAGGATCCTGAAAGATAATCTGCGCCCGGCTGCGCATTTTCTGCCGCGTGGCTTGACTGGCACGGGTCAGGGAAACGCCGTCAAATTCAATATCGCCGCTGTCGGTTTCCGTCAGGCCGATGATCGCCCGCCCCAGCGTAGTTTTCCCCGAACCTGATCCGCCGATCAGCCCCAGAATTTCGCCACGACGGATATCCAGCGAGGTCGGGAAAAGCACCGTCTGACGTTTTGCTGGCACGAACGGCAGGCGCTGCGCCTGCGGATAGCTTTTGGTCAGTTCGCGCAGACGAACCAACGGCAATTCGGTGCTGATCTCAGCGGTGGCCGGGCGGGGTTCAGACTGCGAGGCGGCAATCAGTTTGCGGGTGTATGGTTCCTGAGGATCAGTCAGCAATTTTGTCACCGACCCTTCTTCCACCAGATTTCCCTGATGCATAACGTAAGCGCGATCTGCGTAACGCGCCACCACGCTCAGGTCGTGGGTGATCAGCAGCACGCCCATGTCCATTTCCTGCTGCAATTCCAGCAACAATGTCAGGATCTGCGCCTGAATGGTGACGTCCAGCGCGGTCGTGGGCTCATCGGCAATCAGCAGCGACGGCTTACAACTTATGGCACTGGCAATCATCACTCTCTGACGCATGCCGCCGGAAAGCTGGTGAATATACTGTTTCGCACGTTGTTGCGGATTCAGGATGCCAACACGGTCCAGCAACGCAACGGCCTCGCGGTGCGCCTGCTTCCAGTTCAGTCCCTGATGACGTACCAGCACTTCGGCGATCTGCTCGCCGACTTGCAGTACCGGATTCATGCTGGTCATCGGTTCCTGAAAAATCATCGCCAGCCGTTTACCGCGCGCCGACGCGTCAAATGCACCCTGCGGACTGGCAATTTTCTTGTTCTCAAGCCAGATTTCACCGCCTGTCATATTCACACCAGGCGGCAACAATCCCATCAGCGCCAGCGAACTCAACGTTTTTCCCGAACCGGATTCCCCCACCAGCGCCACCATTTCACGGGAATTCACCTGCAGGGATAATGGTTTGACCAGCGGTGATCCGGCATCGGTATGAATGGCGAGATGGGTAACGTCGAGTAAAGGTCTGGCAGTCGTCATAGCGGTGGTCCGGCGAAGAATTAAGCATTGAGAATATATCGTATATCTTCCGGCGACAACATTAAAGGCAGCGAGACGATAGATTAATTTCTGCTAATTAATGATGATTTATCGTGGTTTCTTCGTGAGATGCGAAAACCTGCCGGTGATCTGCCCGGCAGGTTTATTTAGCCCGGAAATGACTCAGACTTGTGCCATCCCGCCATCCACAAACAGTTCTGTGCCATTGATAAAGCTGGCGGCATCGGAGGCCAGAAACGCCACCGCTTTGCCGATTTCTTCCGGTTCACCGAGACGACCCAGCGGCACCTGTGCGGCCAGCGCATCGAACAATCCCTGACGATGTTCATCCGGCACCAGCCCGCCCAGCCCCGGCGTGCGAACCGGCCCCGGACTGACCACGTTGACACGAATGCCGCGCCCTTTCAGATCCAGCGCCCATGAGCGGACAAAATTACGCACCGCCGCTTTACTGGCGCTGTAGACGCTGAAACTTTCCGTCCCCTGAATCGACGTCGTTGAACCGGTCAGGATCACCGAACCCCCTTCGCGCAGCAACGGTAACGCTTTCTGCACGGTGAACAGCACGCCGCGCACGTTGGTGCCAAAAATACGGTCGAAATGTTCTTCGGTGATTGCGCCCAGCGATTGCATGTCTCCACCGCCCGCGTTAGCAAACAGAATGTCCAGATGCCCTGCGCTTTTGGCGATTTGCGCATAGACCGCGTCGAGGTCAGACAATACCGAGGCATCGGCGCGGATACCCGTTGCGGCGCTGCCGATTTCACTGACTGCCGCATCCAGTTCAGCCTGACGGCGGCCGGTGATAAATACCCGGGCGCCCTGCTGTGCCAGTTCTTTAGCGGTTGCCAGACCAATACCGCTTGTCCCGCCGGTGACCAGTGCAATTTTTTCGTTCAGTGATTTGCTCATTTTCATGCCTCATTATCAGTCGCGTTTCAGTGAGCCGCGTTTGCGGTATGGACTTACTCTAGCCCCGCCCCGTTTATTGAAAAATAGTGGAAAATGAAAATGACTATTCATGGCTGTGTATAATCAACACATACTGACTGGCGGAGAAAACAGATGGATCAACTGACAGCGATACGGGCGTTTGCCCGCGTGGTGGAAGCCGGTAACTTTACCCGCGCGGCAGATTCCCTGGATATGCCCAATGCGACGCTGAGTAAAATGGTGCAGGAACTGGAAGCACATCTGGGCGTAAGGTTGCTTCAGCGCACCACGCGGCGGGTGACGGTCACGCCGGAAGGTCAGGCTTACTACGAGAAAACCGCGCGGGTACTGCGCGATCTGGAAGACATCGATACCTCGCTGAATGCAGCGCGCAGCAAGCCGCGTGGTCTGTTACGGGTCGATGTCGGCGGTTCCACAGCGCGCGATGTGCTGATCCCGATGCTGCCGGAATTTATGGCGCGCTACCCGGATATTTGCCTCGATCTCGGCGTGTCCGACCGGCCAGTGGATCTGATCAGCGATAACGTGGATTGCGTCATCCGTGGCGGTCCGCTGGATAACTCGACGCTGATCGCCCGTAAAATCGGTACCGCCACGCTGATCACCTGCGCCACCCCGGCTTATCTCAAATCTTCCGGCACGCCAGCCTATCCCGATGAACTTAAAAACGGCCACCGGCTGGTCTGTTACGTGTCATCACAAAATGGCCGCGCCTTCCCCTTCCGTTTTGAACGGGACGGCGAGAAAACCGAGATCAAAGTACCGCACCGCATCGGCGTCAACGAAAGCAATGCCCATTTAGCCGCCGGACTCGCAGGGCTGGGCATCATCCAGACCTTCAGCTATTCAGCCAACAGCGCCCTGCGTGACGGCACGCTGGTGGAAATCCTCAAAGAATGGCGTCCGGCCCCGTATCCGTTCCATGTGGTTTATCCGCAAAACCGCCACGTCCCCCAGCGCCTGCGGGTGTTTATCGACTGGCTGCTGGAAGGATTCCACATCCGTTCACAGTAATGTTTCGCGGCGCAGATTATCTTCCCGCACAAAATCAATGAACGCCTGTAAAGGCGCGGGGATCAGACGGCGATCGTTGTAATAAAGCCAGGGACCGGTGAACGACAGCCACCACGGCTGTAATATCGGCTCGAGTTGTCCGCTGAAAATAGCGGGCTTTAACCACTCTTCGAACAAATAAATGATCCCCGTTCCTGCAATCGCCGCGTCGACCGCCAGATCGACCGCGCCACCGACACTGACCACCAGCGGACCGCTCACCTGCACGCTGAGGGCTTCGCCTTCACGCTCGAATTCCCAGTCGGGCATGATGCCGCTGGCATAGCGCCCCCGCAGACAGCGATGCGGGATCAGATCCCGGGGATGTAACGGCCTGCCGTTGGCATCAAGGTAAGCCGGTGACGCCGCCGCGGCGTAACGCTGAACGCGCGGACCGATGGGGATCGCCACCATGTCCTGTTCCAGACGTTCGTCATAACGGATACCGGCGTCACAGCCGTCACGAAACACATCCTGCACATTACTTTCAGCGATAATTTCCAGCTGAATATCCGGATAACGCCGCAGAAATTCCGGCACTAAGGCAGGCAAAACCAGCCGCGTGGCGCTGACCGGCACATTCAGGCGCAGTACACCGCCCGGCGTGTGGCGATAACGGTTAAGCGCATCCAGCGCGGCATTCACCTCGTTCATGGCGGGCAGCAATCGCTCAATCAGCGCCCTGCCGGCTTCAGTCAGCACCACCGTGCGTGTGGTGCGGTGAAATAACCGGATCCCCAGCTGCTGTTCGGCACGACGTACCGCGTCACTCAGCCGGGATGCGTTACTGCCGGTGACCCGCGCCGCCTCACGAAATCCACCGGCTTTCGCCACCTCAACCACGGCGTGCAACAGGGCGATATCCATCGTCATTGTGCGTAACCTCGTACAGTTTGTCCTGATTTCACCGGATAGTTGCACAGCCGGCGCAACGCTACAATCAGTGAACACATATAAAGGAGAGTCCTATGTCACAACCCTCAATGACTTATCGTCTCGGCGACCGCGAAGTGGCACGTTTAGGTTACGGTGCTATGCAGCTGGCGGGTCCGGGTGTTTTTGGTCCGGTAAAAGATGAAGCCCGCGCGATTCAGGTATTGCGCGATGCCGTGGCGAGCGGCGTGAATCATATTGATACCAGCGATTTCTACGGTCCGCATGAAACCAATAAGCTGATCAAAAAAGCCCTGCATCCTTACGCTGACAATCTGTGCATCGTTACCAAAGTCGGTGCACGTCGTGATGAAAAAGGTGGCTGGTTAACGGCATTCACCCCGCACGAACTGGTCAGCGCCGTGGAAGACAACCTGCGCAATCTGGGACTTGAGGCGATGGAAGTGGTGAACCTGCGCAGCATGCTGGATATTCATCAACCGAAAGAAGGGTCACTGGAACCGCAGCTGGAGGCGATGATTAAGCTGAAAGAACGGGGACTGATTCGTCACATCGGCCTGAGTAATGTCACGGCAAAACAGGTGGAGGACGCGCAGAAACTGACGCCCATTGCCTGCGTGCAGAATATGTATAACCTGGCCAACCGCCACGACGATGCGCTGGTGGATAAACTGGCGGAACAAGATATTGCCTACGTGCCCTTCTTCCCGCTGGGCGGATTTTCCCCGCTACAGTCAACGCTACTCGACGACGTCGCCGCTGAATTACAGGCCACACCGATGCAGGTGGCGCTGGCCTGGTTGCTCAGACGTTCACCGAATATTTTGCTGATCCCCGGCACGTCATCGCCGGAACATTTGCAGGAGAATCTGGCCAGCGCACGGCTGAATTTATCTGATGAGGTGATGGAAAAACTGAACGGAATGAACTGAGGATATTTCGAACTGAGTCCTCAGCATTGAGGACTCAGAATTTAAAATATCAGCGTTACGTTGACTGCCTGCGCTTCCACTCATCGGCCACATCGCCCAGCGTTTTTGGCACCTCATTACGTATCCATGCCATAAAATCACGATCGAACCGAAAATCTTCCCCGCACTGCTCAGTCAGGAAACGCCGGACATTTTGTGTGTTCCTGTAATGCTTATCCACAAGCGTAGTTCGTGTCAGTAAGGCACTGTGCCAGTCTACTTCCATCTTTCCAGCTCCTGTAAATGCTATGTTGGTAAACGTCTGCGGTGAGCGAGGTGCGGACAATTTATAGACCTGAAAGGGGCCAGGAAATCTTGCTGTTTTGTTCAGGCCAACCCTCTGGTTTAACTGGCCTTTATTTGAAAGGCCATTATTTGGGTTGTGGTCAGGTTAGCGCGACCTTCACCTTTAGTCCAATAACGAGCGTGGCAAAAAACATTATGCCACCCGCGGTGATGAAAACACCGGTTACGCCGCTGATACCAAAGAGTAATCCTCCCAACGCAGCACCCGCAGCGATTGAGGACTGAACGGCTGCGACTACCATGCCGCCAGCGGTTTCAGCCTGATCGGGAACCGAACGCGCTACCCAGTTTGACCACGCAACGGGGACGCCACCAAATGCCATCCCCCACAACGCGACGAACAACATCAATCCCTTTTCCTCTAGCGGCAGCAAAATCATGCTTAATGCCGATAAACCGACAAGCGCTGGCATGAGTATCAGGGTAAGACGCAGGCTTCTCTCCATCAGCCACCCGGCCAGCAGCGTACCGATAAAGTTAGCGATGCCAAATCCAAGCAGTATCAAAGACAAACGATCCACATCAAGTTGGGCAATATTTTCAAGAGCCGGGCGAATATAGGTAAACAGCGCATACTGACCAGTATGAGCAATCACACACCCTGTCATTCCCATCGCAATGCCTGGGCGGCGGAGTAAATCCATGACAGATGCTGTTATCAGCACTCTACGCGGCGGCATTCCAGGAAGAGTAAACAGCTGAAAGAGCAGAGTCAGCACGCCGACTGCGGTTGCAGCGATAAAAGCACTACGCCAGCCATAAAGCCCACCTAAATAGCTCCCGAGCGGGATCGAAACCACAGTACCGACAGCAATACCGCTAAAAATAATGGAGAGAGCACGCGGGACGCTTTTAGCCGGGACCAGCCGCATAGCCACGGCAGCAGCCATACTCCAGAAACCTCCCAACGCGATGCCCAGCAAAATGCGCATAACTAACAGAACAACCAGACTGGATGAAAGTGCGACAAGCAGGTTGGAGGTAATCATCAGCAAGGTAAAACCAAGCAAAACATTTCGGCGGTCATAATTACGCGTCAGGCGGGGAACCATCAGACCAGCAAATAAGGCCACCACAGCCGTTACCGTCACAGACTGACCAGCAAGAGCTTCGGTCACACCGAGATCGGCGGCCATGGGTGTCAACAGGCTGGCAGGAAGATATTCTGCAGTCAGCAAGCCAAACACGCCCATCGTCAGTGAAATAACGGCCATCCATGCGGATTCTTTGGGTTCCGCACTGTTCAAGCTCGCGGATACAGCTTCAGTTGCTTCATTTCTCATAACACACTCTTCCTGGTGAAAAATTACAACGCCAAGTCTAGAGTTGAGCAGCTGGACGATCTATGATGCCACATCCTGATTTTTTACCAGAAACGCCGGTTATGCCTGTGAATAAACATTTCGCCCTGTCATCCGAACTCATCAGTGAACTGCTGCTGGAAATGCGCCTGCGTGGCGTGCAGTATCGCCGTTTACAGACTGGCTCAGAGTTTGGCGTCGGTTTTAGCCACAAACCGGGACATGCCTATTTCCATTACATCGCTGTGGGTAATGCCCTGCTTCGCACACACGACGGTACGTTGCACGAACTGAAAGCCGGAAGCATGGTATTTATGCCGCAGGGTGAAGATCATCAGCTTGTATCGGATATCCGCTGTTCAGTTCAGCATATCGACACATTAGGCTCTGCTCCTTTAGGCGAGGCCGTCTGCGGGATCAATACTTGTCCGAGTTCGCATCCGACACCCAGCACGGTTCTGTTTTATGGCTGTATGGAGTTTGATCTCGGTGGAATGCAGGGTCTTGGCAAACTGATGCCACAAGCCATAGTGGTTGAGGCAAATGAACAGATCTATCCGGGGCTGGTTCCCATTGTGGGCGCGATGAAATTTGAAATCTGTTCCGGACGCGCTGGCTTCGCTGGCATTCTGGCACGCCTCGCAGAAGTGGCGGCTGCCATGATTGTGCGTGGATGGATCGAAAACGGCAGCGAGAACGCCGCTGGCCTGATCGCGGCGTTACGTGATCCACGGCTTGCCCGTGCTATTCTGGCCATTCATCGCGATACGAGTCGGGAGTGGTCTGTTGCTGAGCTAGCTGCCCAGTCGCATGTGTCACGTTCTGTTTTTGCTGAACGCTTCAAATCAATCATCGGCATACCTCCCCAGCGCTATGCAAGGGAGGTGCGAATGCGCATCGCAGGTCACTGGATTATTCACGATAAGATCTCAATTGACACCGTTGCTCTTCGCCTCGGCTATGCCTCACAGGCAGCGTTTAGCCGGGCTTTTAAGCGTATCAATGGATATCCGCCGGGCGCTATGCGTAAGCGACCAGCGAGAGACTTTAATACAGTGAATGAGTGAATATTCTCTTTATTATTTGCTGGATTCAGTGCAGGAGGCCGGCCGTGAACTGCTCAGGCATGAGTTTGAGGCGATACGAGATAATGCTACCGCTATTGAATTGCCGACAGAAATTGCCAGAGACATGACTAACAGCCGGGGCTATCAAGATATTGATGCGGAGCATGTCTGGAACGAATGGTTAACCCTCACAAAGAATAAATCATGAAAAATATCGAAGAGTTACGCGCAGAACTTCTTAAAATCGGTGAAAGAATTGGAGGGGGAATAAGACCCAATTATTACTTCACCATCCCTGACAGATCTGATGGTATGGCGACTCCATATCTGGAAATTCATGGCAAAGAATATCATTTCATTGTCAATGAAAGAGGTGCCGAAATAGCGCGTAAAGTGACCCTCAGTGATGATGAGATTCTTTATTGGTTTGTTGAGTGTGGTGTGGTTGGTCTGGCTGCAAAGTATGCAGCTATGAATAGCTCACCTGAAAGGGAATTCAGGTATGTTTATTTTCGAAAACAATATTGTTTAATGCTTTCCATCAAACCTGAGTGGGCAACAAGGAAGCGCAGAGAATTTACAGAAATACTTAGTGGACAGGTTTAAAAAGGTCACATAATTTTTCAGAAACGTCGTTATCATCAGTTTGATTCGAGCATCACTGTTCCCACCACTCAGCATCCAACGTCCGCTCCTGGCACTCAGCAGACAAACACATGACGTTGAAGGTCTGCTGAGAGCGATCTGCGGAAGTTCGCGGCAATTTCGCAAAAGATTCTATATCCTTAAAGAAAATCACTCGTTAATCATCAAAATTATACTGTCTCATGAATGGAGAAATACAATTGAATATCAGGACAAGATTAGCTCTATCCTCTGATATAGAACGTATTTTTGACGTCAGGACTTCGGTTAAAGAAAATTATCTCAATCGAGAGGAAATGGAGCTGATGGGAATTACCGAGAGCAGCGTCATCGATATGATAGAAAAAAATCGTTGCGCATGGGTTGCCGTAGATGACGGCAAAGTGATTGGTTTTTCGATGATTATACTCGATGAAGGATCTCTTTTTGCGGCCTTTGTTCTTCCTGAATATGAAGGCAGAGGTGTAGGTCGCACCCTTGTTGAACTCGCAGAGCAGGAATTATTCAAACATCATGAGGTTGTCTGGCTTGAAACCGACAAAAACAGTCGTGCGGCAGAATTTTACAGGCGGCTGGGCTGGGTTGAGAAAGAAAATGTGAGCGAATCCGATATTAGATTAGAAAAACTTCGCTGCGTTTAAGCAAAGATCCCTTTCGTAAATGTCCGCTCCTGCCACAAACCCGCCCCGCAAAGTAAAACACCGGTTTTACGCTGTCCTCAACCTGATGCAGCGTAAAACCGTCAACCTATGGATCACACCTCAAACATATCAGCCCCGATTTATGCCTCTTCTTTCGTTGCCGGTGGCACGAAGAAAATCCCTGAGCCGATGTGCGGGATGTATTCATTTATCGCTTCGAACGCAGCCAGATGACCATCGCGACGCCCAGCACGATCAGCAGGAAAAGGGAGACGTATTGTAACCCGTTATTCACCTGTGCAAGCACATCGCCGAACATCCAGCCGATACTCAGCAGAAACAGGCTCTTGGGAATGGCCGCCAGAATGTTATAGAACAAAAAAGGCACCAGCGGCATACGCGCCATACCCGCGCCGGTCAGCACCAGGGCGCCCGCCGAATGGGTCAGTTTGGCAATCACCAGCAACCGCCCGCCTTTATGCTCAAAACTTTTCACCATTTTTTCCAGCCGCGCCTGTGTCAGTCCGAGACGCGCCAGCCAGCCGGGCGGTTGGCCGTCAGCGTTGATCACCCAGCGGCCGAGTGAATAGAAAAGGATATCCCCGAACACCTCCACCGCCAGCACCATGATAAATACGGCGGATAAACTGAAATAATGCAGACGCGCCAGATAGCCTGCAATCACCGTCACCAGCGGCCCTTCGAGGATCACCAGCGGTGTCATAATCAGTAATCCGTGCGATCGGATCAGTGCTTCAAGTGTGTCGGATGAAAACATAATGCCTCAGGCGCGGTTTGCAGATAAAAAAATGGCGGAGAATAACGCTCCGCCATTTTCGTATTGTTTAGCCCTGACGGCAAACGCTTTACTTCGCGCCCGTCACCGCGTCAGGGTGTTCTGTCATCATTCACGTTGAGGTTAAAATTTGATGCAGCAGGCGCCCTGTTCAGCACCGGAAAGCTGGCTGCGTAAGGCACCGAATAACTCGCGTCCGCAGCCGGTATGTTCTGCGCTGAGATCGGGCTGATAAGGCTGACGCGTCGCCAGTTCCGCAGCACCGACCCGCAATTCCAGTTCGCCGGTCCGGCCATTCACGCGGATGATGTCGCCGTTTTGCACTTTCGCCAGCATGCCGCCGTCGCAGGCTTCCGGTGTGACGTGGATGGCGGAAGGCACTTTGCCGGAAGCCCCGGACAAACGGCCGTCGGTGACCAGCGCCACGCGGAATCCACGATCCATTAATACGCCCAGCGGTGGCATCAGCTTGTGCAGTTCCGGCATGCCGTTGGCCTGTGGTCCCTGAAAACGCACCACCACCACGCAGTCGCGGTTCAGCTTACCGGCTTCAAAGGCGGGCACGATGTCATGCTGGCTGTCGAATACCACGGCAGGCGCTTCGATGATCTGGTTATCCGCCGGGACTGCGGAAGTTTTCATCACGGCGCGCCCCAGATTTCCTGACAGCACTTTGGTGCCGCCGTGGTGCTCAAACGGCTGCGCCACGCGGGCAATCACCGCCGGATCGAGGGAACGTTCCGCCCCTTCGCGCCACGCCAGCGTGCCGTTATCCAGCCACGGCTCCTGCGTATAACGATCCAGACCAAAACCGGCCACGGTATTGACGTCCTGATGCAGCAGGCCGTGCTGAAGCAGTTCACGTACCACCAGCTGCACGCCCCCCGCCGCCTGGAACTGGTTGATATCCGCCGGGCCGTTCGGGTAGATACGGCACAACAACGGCACAGCATCGGACAGCTCAGAGAAATCATCCCAGTTAATGATGATGCCCGCCGCCCGCGCCATCGCCACCAGATGCATGGTCAGATTGGTGGAACCGCCGGTCGCCAGCAACGAGACAATGCCGTTGACCAGGGTTTTCTCATTCAGCATCTGGCCGAGCGGCTGATAGTTGCCGCTGGTTTCGGTCAGGCGGGTGACCTGACGCGCCGCCGAGTCGGTCAGCGCATCACGCAGTGCGCAATCCGGCGGCACAAATGACGCCCCCGGCAGATGCAGCCCCATGACTTCCATCACCATCTGGTTAGTATTGGCGGTGCCGTAAAACGTGCAGGTGCCGATGCCGTGATAGGACGCGGCTTCCGCTTCCAGCAGCGCCTGGCGGTCAACTTTGCCTTCGGTATATAACTGACGTATCCGCACTTTTTCTTTGTTTGGCAAGCCGGTGCTCATCGGTCCGGCGGGGACAAACACCGCAGGCAGATGACCAAATGACAGCGCGGCCATCACCAGTCCCGGCACGATTTTGTCGCAGATGCCCAGATACAGCGCGCCGTCGAACATGTTGTGCGACAGGCCGATGCCCGCTGACAGGGCGATCACGTCGCGGCTCATCAGCGACAGCTCCATGCCGTCCTGCCCCTGCGTGACACCGTCACACATTGCCGGTACGCCGCCAGCCACCTGCCCGACCGCGCCGACGGTTTTCAGCGCCTCTTTCAGCCGCTGCGGATAATGTTCATAAGGCTGATGCGCCGACAACATATCGTTGTAGGCCGTGATAATCGCGATGTCGCTGCGCACCATATTTTTCAGGGCGTTTTTGTCATCCGGCTGGCAGGCGGCAAAGCCATGCGCCAGATTGCCGCACGCCAGTTGCGCGCGATGAACGGTTTGTGACCGGGCGGCGGCCATACGCGCCAGATAGGCTTCACGGCTGGACGCGGAACGGTCGATGATCCGCTGCGTGACGCGGGTTACGGTGTTATTAATCATAGTGTTGTCCCTTTTCTCAGAACATCGTAAAGGCGATCATGCCGGTGAGCGTGCCCGTTATCGCGGCTGTTACCGGTAACATGTTATCGGTAACATTATCAGAACCTTTTTATACCCTGACAATCAGCAGGTGATGGCGAAATGAAGATATGTGATCTGCTTCAAAGTAAATTATTAGCCTTGAAACATGTTTCGGAGGGGGGTTAACACCTAAGCAACATTGGCGGCCGTGATGACGTGGTGCCCGCATTGCCCGCGCTCAAAATGCTAAAAAGCGCACACTTTGCTTAATTTTTTATTTCCGCCTTGTAATTATTTAATTCCTTGTCTATTACTTAGAGACGATGATAACCCGTTGTTTACAAGGTGGGTTATTTTCCGGCAAGGTGACAATATATAAAGGTTATTTACTTACTCTTCCTTCAATTTACTGGGCAAACTTTAAACCTGAGGCTTACATGAAAATATCTAAAACGTTGCTGGCTGTGGCTGTAATGGGTTGTGTCTCTTTCAGCGCCTACTCGGCTGAATTGATGAAGAAAGTTGATTTCGAAAAAGTGGCGTCTGAATATACCAAAGTGGGTTCTGTCACCACCTCGAATAAAACCTCGCAGTCCGGTGCCATTGAAGATTTATCTAAAAAAGCCGATAAAAAAGGCGGCGATGTGTTTGTATTAACGTCTGGCAATACCAACAATAAAATTCACGGCACGGCTGACGTTTATAAGAAAAAGTGATTTGTTAAGTGTTCACGTAATAAAGAAGCCCGCATATATGCGGGCTTCTTTGTTATTGCCTCAGAAGCGGATTTTAATCCCCACCGTGCCGCTCAGATCATTGGATATCTGACTTTTTGATCCGCCGTTCTGGTAGCTTTTGCCCACTTCGGTGTACGCCTGCACTTCTGACGTGGCCGCCCAGGTCGCGCCCAGTGCCACTTCGGTACTGCTGTAACGCTGGTCAGCGGTCAGCGTGGTTTTTCCGGCGCTATTGGAAGTGTTGGTAAAGGAGGTCGAATCGCTGCCATCCGACAATTCCTGCCACAGATTGACCCGCACATACGGCTTCACACTGCCCTGTTGCGTGTCGTATTGACTGGTCAGACGCACACCCAGACGACCAATCACCGCATCATCAGCCTCGATGTCGGCACGGGTTTTGGCATCGCCCGGCATGATCACGCTGTCGAAATCGCTGTGCTGCCAGATAAGCTGAGCCTGCGGTTCCAGTGCCCAGTTGCTGTCACCCAGCTGCCAGGGTTTGCCGACTTCCACTGACGCGATAAACGTATTGCCGTCAGGGCTGAGCGAATCGTGGCTGTTGCCGGTTTTCAGATCCACGCTGTGGCGGCCATATTGCAGCACATTGTCGACATACAACCCGTCATCCCCCGTCCAGGTGGCGTAGCCGCCGAGGTAAAACGCGGTATCCGAGGTATAGCCCGCGCCACCGGAGGTCTGGCCCTGATAGCTGGTATCGATATCGAGCACGGTGGTGTAAATCCCTGCCCGCCAGCTTTCGTTCTGATACAAATCCACCCCGGCCTGCATTCCGTTCATGCGGGAATCTGCCTGCGTTGCCGTGGCATCGTTCAGGCTCTGGTGAGTGGATTGCGCGATATAACGCGCCCAGAAACGTCCTTCCTGATCTTCCGGCACGGTTTTGTCGTAAGGTTTTTCATCCCCGACACGCAGATGCAGCGTGCCGAGCACCGCCAGATCCGCCTGACGTACCGTGGTCGCCAGCCCGTTGAAGGCCGGGACATCCGGGCGATAGGTGGCGCGCAGGAACCAGTCTTCCCCCGCGCCGCCGGCATCGGCGGCAAACAGCCGGTACTGGAAGGCACCGGCATCAAGATGATCGGCACCGAGGGTAAAGGCGTCTTTGGTGGTTTGCGCGGTGGTGGTCGCGCCATTCACCGCTTCCACCACCGTGATGCCATCGCCGGTGGTTTCCTCGCCGAGCTGGCTGACATCAATATCCAGCCGGGTGACGCCGCTGGCGCTGCCGCCGTTAATCACCAGCCGGTCGGCCACGCCGGGGCTGTGCTGCTGCGCGGCAATTTTCAGCACGCCGTTGATGCCGACATAATCCCCGTTCACCGTCAGCGTTGAGCCGACATCGCCGCCGCGCAGATTTACCGTGCCCTGGTTCACCAGCGAGCTGAGGCTCTGGGACGTACCGCCGGTATCCAGTAACGCACCGGCGCTGACGATATGGTCTGACTGTTTACTCAGGGTATTGGCGCCGCTGGCCAGCAATGTGCCGCTTTGTACGAGCGTCAGTCCTGAATAGGTATTGCGGCCGCTCAGTACCGTGGTGCCGGCACCCTGCTGCCATAGCTGGCCGGTGCCGGAAATATCACCGGGCAAGGTCAGCAGGTTTGCGCGGTTAATCTGTAAGACCGCATTATTGACAATATCGCCGACAATGCTGCCCTGTTCGCCGCCGTTACCCAGCTGAACGGTGCCTTCACTGAGGGTCGTCGTGCCGGTATAGGTATTATCCTGCGTCAGCGTCAGGGTACCGCTGCCGGTTTTGATCAGTGCGCCGTTGCCGCTGATCACGCCGTTCAGCGCCACATTTTTGCCATCGGTATCCACCGTCCCCCCGCCGCTTTGCAGGCTGACGGCACGGCCGGTATTAAAGGCGCTGCCATAGCGCAGCGTGCCGCCGTCAAAGGCCAGCCCGCTGCCGGACTGTCCGAGGTTATTGTCTGCCGATACCTGTAAGGTGCCCGCTGAAATCGTTGTGCCGCCACGGTAGGTATTGTCGCCGCCGAGTATCAGCGTCCCGGCGTCGGTTTTGTTGATGCCGCCGCTACCTGCGATTTGCGAGTTAATGGTCGCGGTATAATCCGCGCCCTGCGCGGTCCCGTCGCCGACGCGGATCTGGGTGTCGGCGGTTGTGGTGGTGATCACGCCTTCCGAGACCACGTAACCGTCGGTGGCAAACTGTGCGCCGCTGATGGTCACCGCACCCAGGCTGTTATCCACCGTGACGTTGCCTTTGGTGCCACCGAAAATGGCGAAGGAGTTGTCGCTGAACGGCGCATTAAAGCGGCCATCCGGGGTGGTGACATCCGTTGACCAGTTATCGTTGCCGCTGCTGTTCTGCCAGACGCCATTACCGCCTTCAATCTGACTGTCATTTTTGTTGTCGCTGTCGGCACCGTCCCAGAATCGCAGGATAACGCCGGTGCGGTTCACCAGATTCACCTGACCGGCAATGGATGTCTGCACATACATATCATCCGCCGCCTGAGGCGCGGTGCCGATATCCAGCTGGTTATTGGTCAGCGCACCGGTGTAATTAAGGACACGGTAAATACCGACATCAAAGGTGCCGCCGGGGGTTTGGGTGATGTTCAGCTTGCCGTTGAGGTTCAGATCGCCGTTGACGTTGATCAGGTCATTCAGGCTGCCGCCTGCGACATAAGAGCGGCCAAACTGGAAATCGATTTGTGCGTTCTGATTTAGCGTCAGACCGCCGGTGGTCAGCACGCCGACGCTGTTCAGATCCGCGCCCGCCGCCAGATGCGCGTTATCCGCCACCGTGACAGTGCCGCCCAGCGTGCCGTTACCGCCCAGCGTGGCACCCGACGCCACGCTGACGGCGCCGGTCGCCGCCTGCTGATTGCCATTGACCAGCAAAACGCCCTGCTGCACGGCGGTGGCACCGGTGTAAGTGTTGTCGCCGGTGAGTGTCAGGGTGCCGTTGCCGGTTTTGCTCAGGCTGCCCCCCGCACCGCTGATCACCCCGCTGATGCCGTCATTGCGGCCAAGCGCCCCTTCGGTCAGTGAGGCCGCGCCGAGCACCACATTGCCCGCGCCGGAAAGCGAACCGATCGCCGTGCCGCTGCTGTCGGCGACATTCACCACGCCGCCCGCATTATTGGTAATCGTCGCGCCAGCGGCTGATGCCTGCCCGGCAAAGGTCACCAGCCCGTTGTTGGTCATCACGGCGTTGCCGCCATCCGCCTGCCCGCTGAGGTTCATTTGTGTGCCGGATGCCAGCGTAAACCGCCCGTTGCCGCCGCGGGCGTTGTCGCTCAGCCTGACCGCCGCACCGTTGGTGGCGGTTGTCACGCTGTCGGCCGCAGACGCGGAATCGTTGAAGGTCAGAATGCCGCTGTCGAGGGTGAAGGCGTGGTTCTGTGCCGTCGCGCTGTTATTGAAATTCACCGTACCCTGCTGATTCACCGTCACCGTGCTGTCGGATTTACCGAACACGCCGGTGGTATTGGCATCCACCGCCACTACGGTTGCGCCGTTATTGCCGCTCACCGTCGTCGCACCCTGATAGCTGTTGGCGCGGTTGAGCACCAGCGTGCTGTCGGTAGCAGACGTGGAATCACGCACCGTCAGTGGCCCCAGTCCGCCAATCACGCCGGTCGGGGTAAAGGTATGCCCGAAGAGATCTATCTGCCCGCCGCCGGTCTGGCTGAGGAACAGCGGTCTGTCGGTGGTGTAATCTGCCCCAATCTGTAATGTCGCATTGTTGTTGATCAGCACTGACGTGCCTGCTAACCCGAGGTTCTGATCCGAAGAAACGTTCAACACACCGCCATAAATTTCGGTGCCGCCGGTGTAACCATTAACGCCGGTCAGGATCAAACGTCCCGGATCGAATTTCAGCAGTTTAAGCCGGTCGGTTGATCCTGTTGCCGGAACCAGGTTGGCATCAATCCTGGTCGTCACATCCGCGCCGTCTGCGCCAGCTCCCACGCGAACCACAAAATACGCATCCGCATCGGTTTCACCCTGTGCCAGATAATTCTCCGAAGGAGAGAGATTGGCTGTCCTCACAATGGTCAGCGGATCACCATTAAGCACGTAGCCGGTGCTGTCGAACTGCATCCCGGCGGTGGTCACCGGGTTGAACGCATTACTGACGGTGACGGTGCCCGCCGTGCCCTGGAAGATAGCAAACGACGCCTGACTCCACGGATCGTTGCCAAAACCGGTGGCGGTCGTCCAGTTATTGGTGTCGTCAAGCGCCCGCGATTCCCACACGCCATTGCCGCCGTCAACCTGATTGTTGCCAGAGGTGCCGTCGCCGTGGTTGGTACCGAGCAAATTGCCATCCCAGAATTGCAGCGTGCTGGCCGGTTGCGGCGCACTCAGTACCAGATTGACCTGGCCGGGAATGGACGTCTGAACACCATACGTGCTCTGGTTGTTGGTCGGTAATGTCACCACATCCAGCACGTTGTTGGTCAGCGTACCGCCATAGCTGTAGAGACGATACAGACCCGGTGCAAAGATGCCTCCCGCAGAAAGTGTCACGTTCAGCAGACCGTCAAGGGTCAGATTTTGGCTGACGTTAACGAAATCATTCAGCGCACCGCCGGCGACCGTGATCTGACCGAGTTCAAATTTATTATTGGTGGTCGCAGACAGGTTCAGATTGCCATTAATGTTCAGTGTGCCTGCACCGCCGTCGCCCGGCGTCAGGGTCGTGTTCGCGCCAAAGGTGACGTTGCCGCCAATCGTACCTTTACCGCCGAGCGTTGCGCCGCTGGCGACGGTGGTTTCGCCGGATGCGTCGCGCTGATCACCGTTCACCAGCAAGGTACCGCCGTTCACCTGCGTCACGCCCTGATAGGTATTGGCACCGCTTAACCGCGTGGTACCGCTGCCGGTCTGGTAAAACGCGCCGGTTCCGCTGATCACGCCGCCCAGATTCACCGTATCGGACTGGTTAATGTTCAGCACGCCGTTGTCGGTGATATTGGTCAGCGGCGATAACGCCCCCGGCGCACCGCCATTGCCCAGTTGTAACGTACCGCCGCTGTCGATCAGCGTGTTGCCGGTATAGGTGTTCTCGCCAGTCAGGATGGTGGTGCCACCGCCCGCGCGTTCCAGCCCGCCGGTGCCGCTGATGATGCCGGAATAGGTCTGCGCGGCGGACAGGCCGTCAAATATCAGCAGGCTGTCCGCGCGGTCGGTGATGACATTGTAGTTATTGATGCTCGCCAGCGCGGAATTGGTGACGTTGTCACCGCTGCGCACGGTGGCACCGTCGCTGATGCGGATCTGCGGCGTGCCGGAAAGCTGCAAATTATCCACCACGCGCAAATCCGCGTCGCTGCCGGTCACCGCCAGCGTGCTCCAGCCGGTGCCGATATTGGTCACCGGCAGCGCATCTGCCGCCAGCGAGCCAATCTGTGCCGGATCGCTGGCCGCGTGCGTATCGGTAAAGGTCAGCGTGCTGCCGCTGCCGCCATTACTGAGAATGTGGCGGGTGGCGCTGAGATCCACATTGCCGATGTTGGCGCGGTCATTGCCGTCTGAGCCGGTGAAATCCACCGCGCCATCCAGCGTGCCCCCGTTCCAGGTAAAGGTGTCCGCTCCCGAACCGAGATTGATCAGCCCGGTGGTCGCCTGGGTGCCGGACAGCGTGACATTGTCACTTCCGCTCCCCGTCCGCAATGCCGTGGCCGTATTGCTGGCGGCGCTGAGCGTCCCCTGATTGGTCACGGTATTGGCGGCGCTGCCGCTGGCGTCAATCACCACCGAGTTCTGGCTGGCATCCGTGATGGTGCCGTTGTTAAGAATTGTGCGGCTGGCGGCGCTGCCGTTGATGCGGATTAAGGCCAGCGGATTAAGCGCGCCGGTGGCGTTAATGGTTCCGTTGTTGGTAAACGCGCCCGCATTGGTGGCGAGCACCGAGGTATTGGTGTTGCTGCTGGTCTGGATATTGCCGTTATTGGTGACAGCGCGGGCATCGGCCGCCGAAATCGCCGCTCCGCCGGTCGCGCCCATGGTGATGTCCGCGCCGGAGGTGACGCTGCCGTTGGTTCGCGCCAGAATACCGACGCCGTTCGCTCCGGTGGCGTTGATGGTGTAACCGGTTCCGATGGTCAGATTGCCGGTGGTGCTGGTTCCTCCCGCCTGTTCGAAGGCAAACCCTGACCCGCTGCCGGACACGTTGAGAACATTGCCGGTTCCTTCGGCATTGAACGTCACGGCGGTGCGGATGGCCGGGCCATCGGCAGCGTTGATCACCACGTCAGTCAGATTAATGTTGGACGTATCGGCTTTGTTATTGATCCCCGCGCCGGTACCGCTGATATCAATCTGCGTGTTGCTGGCGGTCAGGGACGATGAACCGGTATCCATCAGAATGCCGTCCGCGCCGCCGCTGGCGGTGATCTGATTATTGCTGCCGCTGATCGCCAGCGCCGCGCCGTTCCCCACCAGCTGGACGGCTGCCAGCCCGCCGGTGGCCGTCACATCACCGAGCTGCGTGACCTGCGCCCCCGCGCCCTGAACTTTCACCCCGACATTGCCGCTGTTAGCAACGCCGGACACCGTGATGTCGCGTGAGTTGGTCAGCGTGCCCTGATCCTGAATGTACACACCAATATTGTTGGTGCCGGAGACGCTGATCGGCGCATTGTTGGTGGCGATACCGCCGTCGTGCAGATAGATGCCGATATTGTTGCTGCCCGCCAGCACGGTGCCATCGCTTTCGATATCTACGTTGCCTTTGTGCGAAATGTCATAGCCTTTGATACCGCTCTGACTGGCGGTGGTGCCGATATCCACTCTGGAAAGCACGTTGGTCGCCAGCGCGTCGTCGCTGTCGCCAATCGTCCCGTCGATCGCATAGCTGCGGCCATCCACCACCACGGCGGTGGAGTTGTTGTGATTCAGCAGAATGCCGCCGTTATTGATGGTCCCGGTCGCGCCGCCGGTGATTTTCACCCCGACCGCATTTTCACCGTTGACTGAAATGGTCGCCGCACCGGTATCCAGCGTGGTCAGCGCGTCATCGCCGCCGCCCGGCTGGCCGTCCGCGCCGGTATCCAGCCCGTTAGCAAATACCCCCGTTGAACCGGTGCCGCTGACCGTCAGCTGGTAGGCACCGGCATTGCCGGAATCGCCGTCAAACTGCGCGCCATGGTCGATCAGGAACAGCACTGATCTCGCCTGAGCGTTGTCATTGATGATGGCGCTGCCGAGATTGATGCTGGCGTCCTCGCCGTAGGCGTAATAGCCAATCTGGCTGTTATTGGCGAAGTTCAGCAATGCGTTCGCGCCCACGTTGATAGTGGCGGATCCCCGCGCATGGACCCCAATCGCACCGGCGGATAACAGGTTAATCGCAGAGTTGATCGTGGCCGTGGCCTGATTGCCGCTCAGCCCTTCGGCGTAGACCGCATAATTGCGGTAAGTGTAAGGGTTGCTGTCGTTGCCGCCGTTATCACCGGCCGCGCCGACGGTAATGGTACCGGTATTGGTGGAATTCACGGCCGCCGCTGCGGTACTTGCCAGCAGATTGATCGCCACGTTGTTCTCGCCGGTGACGCGGATGATGCCGGTGTTGGTGACGTTAGTGGTGTTGGTGGCGGATAAGCCATAATTCGGTGCCGCAGATCCGTTCGCGCCAAGGCCGCCCAGCACATTGATCGTACCGGCGTTCAGCACCGCGCCGGTGCCGCCATTGACCAGCATACCTACCGCGTTTCGCGTCGCCGTGCCGAGGGTAATCGTCCCGTTGTTGGTCACATTGCCGGTGCTGCTGGTGCGGATAGCCGCCGACTGTACCGCGCCGCCGACCATGCTGGTGGCAGAAGGTGCGGCGCTGGCCGTCACCGGCGTGGTACCGATATAAATATTACCGCTTGCGGCGTTGGTGAAGGTCGCCGCGCCGGAAATATCTGCCGCGTAACCGCTGGCACGCCCGTTGGTATTATGGCTGTTACCGGTCAGCGCAAGGGTGCCGCTGTTGGTGGCCGTGGTGGTGCCCTGCGCCTGCATCCCCACCGCGTTCGCCGTGGTGCTGTCGGTCAGCGCAACGTTGATATAACCGGTATTGGATAACTGGCTGGCGCCCAGCCCCTGCATCGCCACGCTGCCCTGATTACTGACATTCTGGTTGCTGCCATTTTTCTCCAGAAACAGTCCGGCATTGAGCGTGCCGGTGTTGGTGTTGGTGGCGGTCGCATCGGTCGCTTTCATACCCACACCGGCCGGGCTGGCGCTGTCACTGCGCCAGATATTGATATTGCCGTTATTGGTTATCGTGGCACCGCGATCTGCACGCATCACGGTTGAGGCACCGTCCACCGCCAGACTGCCGGTGCTGGTCACGGTGCCCGTCGCCAGTGCGCCGGTGGCGTAAATCACATTCAGATCGCCGGTGCCCAGCGTGGCGTTATTGGTGTGCGACAGTGAATCCTGCCAGACGTGATAAGTCAGATCCACGCGGTTACTTTGTTCGTTATCCAGCAGACTTTGAATAATGGCGTTATAGGTATTCTGGGCAATCACCGCAGAATCAATCACCGCCCCGCCATTCTCCGGCGGTAACGTGACGCCGCCGGTCAGCCACAGCTGAACCTGACTGTTTTCCCGGCTGGTCCCCAGCAGGAAGTTATTCACTGTGGCAATGTCAGCCGCCGAGGTAATGTCAAACTCACGGGTGCCTATCTGAACCACCCTTCCTGCCACCAGTGCGTAATTGGGCAGCGTGATGGAATCACTGTATTTTGAACTGACAGCGGTTTCAGATTGCAGGTCACTGTCGATCACTGCCGCCGGTGAAAAATGAACATAGTTATCCGACAACCAGTTCACCTGACTGGCTGCATTGTCCGTGCCGTCTGCTTTTGCCAGGGTGGAATTCTTCGCCAGCAGATTAAGGGTGTTGGCGGCCGCAGAGATAGCCGTCGTGCCGCCGGTATCGGCACCGATATTGATATTGGCGGTACCGCCGTTTGCCGAGACGCTGGCAATACCGAAATTGTTGTAGATATGAAATGAGTTCGGCGCATAGACGTTGAGCGCTAAATCGCCGACTTTCGCATCCGTCGACGACGAGAAGGTCGAGGAATCATAAACTTTTATCACCGAATAACTGCCATCCAGCCCCGGCACCACCACGTTCAGCTCCTGATTTTGCTGGGGTACGGCGGGGTTGGTGGAGTAGGTAAAGTTATCGATATTGGCGGAGGTGATCGGCGTGACGACATTATTGGCATCCGTGGCCTCAATCAGGGTGATGCGCCCCGGGTCCGCACCGGTGCCCGTGCTGTCTGTCAGGCCGTTGCGCACCAATAACGTGGTGAACGTGCCGTTCGAACCGGCGGCAAGGGTCGGGATCGCCCCGAGAATATTCAACGTCGTCCCGGCGGCATAATGATTGGCCGTGGCGGTGTCGCCATCAATGGTGAAAGCAAAACCCGTTTCACGCAGAATGTCGTAATTGGCGAGAACCGGGAAAGTATAAGAAGGATACGCCACTGCCCAGTTCACATCTTCCGCCAGCACCGGCGTGGTGGTTAACGCCAGGGCGACCGAAACGGCCAGACGGGTGCGGCCACTGCCCTTGCGCTGCCCTTTGGTGGTTTCAGGTGCGGCAACCCACGCAGACCTGACTTCGCTCCATATCAGACGGTAGATCTTATTCATCAGAGGATCCCGGATAAAGTGATTCAACATGGCCTGCATGGCCTTCAGAAAACGCGATACGGCTGGAGTGACTGGCTGACAAATCTGACTAAAAATCTCTTTTAACCTAAACCTACAACGAAACATCCTGAAATTTGCCTTACTAATTCCTTACATAAAGGTAAGCTACACTTACAAAAACGCAACATTGTGCGAATAATTTGGTGACATCACAGGCCGTCCGCTGGCCCTCTGCTTCTTATCTAAAAGGGAAATTTTATGTTGCTGTCGGCTCCGCTGATGCTGGTGATTATTGGTCTGGGATCGTTGCTGGCGCAGTGGCTGGCCTGGCTGCTGAAAATTCCCGCCATTCTGCCGCTGCTGTTACTGGGCGTGGTGCTCGGGCCGGTCGCGCAGGTGATCACCCCCGATGCCCTGTTTGGCGATCTGCTGTTTCCGCTGGTGTCGATCTCGGTGGCGATCATTTTGTTCGAAGGCGCACTGACGCTGAGGATTGATGAAGTTCGCGGGCTGGGCGGCGTGGTGCGCAATCTGGTGACCATCGGCATGCTGGTGACTTTCGCGGTGATAAGTCTGGCGTGCTGGTGGTTGCTGGGATTTGCCCCGGAACTGGCGGCGCTGGTGGGCGCGGTCACGGTGGTCACCGGGCCGACGGTGATTGCGCCGCTGATGCGCGTGGTGCGTCCGAACGCGGCCATCAATCAGGTGCTGCGCTGGGAAGGGATTGTGATTGACCCGGTGGGCGCGATTTTCACCCTGCTGGTGTTTGAATTTATTACCCTGCGCGAACACGCCGAATCGCTGACTCATCTTTTCTGGACGCTGGGTGCGACCGTGGCGGCCGGACTGGTGCTCGGCTCGCTGTTTGGTTATCTGCTCGGTGTGGCGCTGCGCCGCGTGTGGATCCCCGCTTATCTGCAAAACCTCGGCGTACTGGCGGTGATGCTGACGGCGTTCGGTCTGTCGAATGCCCTCGCCGATGAATCCGGCATGCTGACCGTCACCGTGATGGGGATCTGGCTCGCCAATATGCGCGATGTGGATACCACCGATATTCTGGCTTTTAAAGAGGAACTGTCGGCCATCCTGATCTCGGCGCTGTTTATTATTCTGGCGGCACGTCTGGATATTCACGCGCTGATGGCGATGGGCTGGCCGCTGGTGATCCTGTTGCTGGTGGTGCAGTTTATCGCCCGTCCGCTGTGTATCGCGGTATCGACCTGGCGTTCGTCCCTGCACTGGCGGGATCGCCTGTTGCTGTGCTGGATTGCCCCGCGAGGCATCGTTGCGGCGGCAGTCAGTTCGCTGTTTGCCCTGACCCTGCAACGCATGAATTATCCGCAGGCCGACAAACTGGTGACCGTGGTATTTGCCATCATCATCGGCACGGTGGTGTTGCAAAGCCTGACCAGCCGGGCGATTGCCCGCGGATTACGGGTACAGCAGCGGGCACCGCGTGGCGTGCTGATCATCGGGGCCAATACCGTGGCACGGGCGCTGGCGAAAGTGCTGATGAAACAGGATATTCCGGTTCGGCTGACCGACAGCAGTTGGGAGTATTACCGTCAGGCCCGGATGGATGGCATTCCCGCTTATTACGGCAATGCCTGGTCGGAACATGCGGAAAACTATCTGGATCTGAGCAGTACGGCGCAGGTGCTGGCGCTCTCACCGAACCGCCATCAGAACGCGCTGGCGGTATACCATTTCGGCCATATTTTCGGCCGTGATAACGTGTTTGCCGTGCGATCCGGCCCGGCGATTAAAGGGGCGCGTTCGCAGGAAAACAGCCGCTTCCAGCGTCATGAAGTGCTGTTCAGTACCGAAGCCACTTATTCCAAACTCAGTTCCCTGCTGGCACAGGGCGCGGTGATCAAGGCCACCCATCTGAATGAAAGTTTTGGCTGGATTGATTATCTGGAGAAAAACAGCGGCGTGCTGCCCCTGTTTGCCGTGCGGGAAAACCAGTCGCTGGTGATATTAAAAGACGGCAATACCCCGCCCGTCCCCTGCACACTGATTGCGCTGGTGAACGGCGCGGGGTGATCCGCTCACGTCGCCTCAGGCCAGCGTGCCGTCGGGTACAGCGCCATGCGGATATTGAACAGATGAAACAGCGGCGTGAACAGTTCAATGTCCGAGCGGCACAGGGATTCGAGGCGCAACAGCACCTGATTCAGTTCGTTGAGCAGCGAATCCGGCGGGCCGATGTAGATATTTTTCAGCCGGTGCCTGATGTACTTATTGATCTCAAACATCAGCACCTCGGTCCCGAGCGCGTGATGTTTGAGGATGTCCTGATGGCGGGCGTAAAAGTCATAGCAGTTCACGCCCAGCCAGATTTCCGTGATCAGGTTGCCGCCCAGCGCCACCTGCGGCGACGGATCCACTTTGTTACGCGGCAAAATAATGTTCACTTTGTCCAGCATACTGCCGACATATTGCTGACGCGCCAGCAGTGACGAGGCATTGATTTTGATCTCACTGGTGAACTGCAACAGTTCCTTGATGCCTTTGCGCAGCGCACGTTTTGCGGTCCACGAAGGCCGTTTGTTTCGGATCAGGGCGGTGGTCAGCAGCGCAATCACAATCCCGACAATGGTGGAAATCGCCGCGTTCACAATCACCAGCAGATCCGGTTTGAAATCGTGGCTCATGCCAATAAAACCGGGGATCTGGGTGGCGATGATCAGACCGATAAAGTTGGTGGAAGGATTGGCGATCACCAGCCCCAGCGCCAGCAGGCCGGGCGCCAGACAGATAATCAGCGACTCAAAGGTCACCGCCATCGGAATAAACACCACCGCATAAATCACGCTGATAATAATGGCGATCAGCACCCCTTTCAGAAACACTTTGATTGAGGCGATCGGGCTGTCGAGCGAAGCAAAGAACGAGCAGATGACCGCCGCCATCATCGGCGCAGACGCCCCGTCACGCCAGCCGGTGCCGATCCAGAACAGGCAGCCGACCATCGTCGCCGCAAAGGCGCTGAACGCCGACAGCATGATCATCCCTTCGTCCGTATGGCGGCGCAGCAGCAGTTTCAGCTTGCCGCGTTTTTTCTCTTTGCTGATCTGGCTGACCCGCTCGGTCACGCCGTAATAGGATTCCGTGATGTGCACGAAATTCTGTAACCGCTCCAGCAGGCCGGTGAATAACAGCCCTTCCTCCGGCGTCATGTCGCCGTTCTCATACAGGGTTTTAATTTTATCCTGCGAGGCGCGGATCTCGTTCTGAATGCCCTGCGCGTTGCCGCTGAGTTCCGCACTGTTCAGCCACAACAGGAACTGGCTGAAGGTCGCCGAGACAAAATCGGGGAAAGGAATTTCCTGTTCGGCCAGCAAATTCAGGCGTTTCTCGATGGCCGTCAGCGTCGGGATCAGATAGGAAAGGTGCTGGTATTGCGCCATCACCAGGCGGATCAGACGGCGGGCCGAATCGCCCTCGAACACACAGTGAGTGATCAACGCTTCGACGCTGACGGGGTAATTCGCCATCTGCACCAGAATATGTTCACGCTCCGGCGACGGCCCTTTGGCATTCACCGTCAGCAGTTCGTTGCATAATTTTTTGGCGCTTTCGTACCAGTTATTGACGCTGTTCTCCAGCAGGTTGCGCATCCGCACCGGGAAAACCAGCATATGGATCAGCGAGCTGCAAACAATCGCCACGGTGATCTCTTCCACGCGGGAAATCACCGTGTAGGTGATCGACAGCGGCGTATCGACATCGGCAAAGCCCATGATGGCTGCGCTGTATCCGGCCAGCATAAACACATAGCCTTTCGGCGTGCGGTCATGCAGTGAAAGATAAAGACAAAACGCCACCCACAGCGACACGCTCAGGCTGAAAAGAACCGGATCGGTCACCGTAAAGGGATAGACCAGAAAGATGAAAACGCCGCCTAATACCGTGCCGAGAAAACGGTACGTGGCTTTGGAGAGGGTTGACGCCGAGTAAAGCTGTGAAATGACATACACCGACACCATCGACCAGGCCGGTTTATCGAGATTGAGTTCGAGCGCGATATAGAGTGCTAAAAATGCTGCAATACAGGTTTTTACCGAGAACAAAACCGCATTTTTTGTTAACCATTTCATCGTTAAATCAACAGCTCAGCGTGTTTCAAAACGGCAGTTTACCCTGTGCAAAAAGTTCCACCAGATTCAAGATTGTAACAAAACATACCTGACTATTAATCACTGTGTATAATCAGTTGCTTGCTACATAAAAAATCCACGCATTCACGTGGATTATATTTGCCTGCAACGCGATTCAGAAAGGCCGGATCACCGCTAAAATGCCAATCAGGATCACGCCGGTCACAATGACGGTGCTGGCGTTGCGCACCAGCGCCATATCTTTTACCGGCTGGCCGTTGGCGCGTCTGCGCAGATTGCCGGACAGCATGCCGTGCAGCGCGGAGAGCACCAGCACCACCACCATTTTGATCAGCAACCAGGCGTGCGGGAATTTGCCGTAGCTGACAATCATCACAATGCCCGCCACCCACAACAAAATCATCGCCGGACTGGTGACACAGCGGTTCCATTTGCGCACGGTGTCGAGCAACGCCCGCTGACCGGCACTTTCCGCCTCCCCTGCACTGCGTGAATACGCGCCCCACACCAGCGCCATTGCCAGCATTCCGCCAATCCACAGTATCCCCGCAATGATATGCAAGGCATTAAGCCACTCATGAAGCATGTTTACCCCTCCGGAAGTTTAACGACAATGCTGCTGTGCCTGCTGACGTCAACCTGCTGTCTGCCAACGGCTTTTAGCCGATTATGTCGCTTTCCCACACGAAAGGCACGGGTAACCCGTCACTTTTTCTTAATGGTTCAGGATTTACAAGCAGTAGGTAGACTGGTATACCTACTGGCAACTTATCTGCGACGGGAAATAACATGTCCACTTCAGGATCTTCCACCGAAAGCGCCCGCGACCGCCTGCTGGGTGCCGCCAGGGTACTGTTCTATAACGATGGCATCGCCGCCACGGGTATCGATGCCATTATTAAACGCGCCGGTGTGGCCAAAAAAAGCCTCTACAACAATTTCGAATCCAAGGCCGAACTGGTGGCGACTTACATTGAAATCCGCCATGACGAATGGCTGGCGTTGTATGCCCGGCGGGTTGAAAAGGCGTCCACGCCGAAGGAAAAAGTTCTCGCCGTGTTTCAGGCCTATGACGACCACGCCGAATTTGCCTATGAGCGCGGTTTTCGCGGCTGCGGGTTGCTGAATGCCGCGGCGGAACTGCCTGCCGGCGCGCCGGGCAGACTGGCGGTGCGCGGGCATAAAGAGCACGTGGAAGCGATCGTGACCGGCCATCTGCTGGCGCTGTATCCGCAGGATGAGGCTAAAGCGCGGCTGATGGCGCGGCATTTTTCTTTCCTGCTCGAAGGGGCGATTTCGCGGGCCGGTCTGGAAGGCAACGGTCACTGTGTCCGTCAGGCGATGGATATGGCCGCGATGATGATGGAGAGCGCATGAGCGTCACGCCAAAAGAACGCATGACCGGCGTGCTCGCCGTGGTCTTTGCCTCGGTATTGTGGGGGACCACCGGTACGGCGGCCACCTTTGCGCCCGATGTCAGCCCGCTGGCCATCGGTGCGGTGGCGATGGGACTGGGCGGCCTGTTACAGGCGCTGATTTCCCTGCGGGGGATTGCCGCCAGCCGGGCCATTTTTCGTCAGAACGGGCGTATGTTGCTGACCGGTGCGCTGGCCGTGGGCATCTATCCGCTGGCGTTTTACGCCTCAATGCATCTCGCCGGTGTCACGGTCGGCACGGTGATTTCTATCGGTTCCGCCCCGCTGCTGTCGGCGCTGATTGAATATTACCTCGACGGCCAACGTCTTACCCGCCGCTGGATGACCGGTGCCGCCATTGGCGTAACGGGGATGCTGTTGCTGTGTATCGGGGAAAGTGGCGGCCATGCGGCTGCCGGTCAGGGCAACGGCGTGATTGCCGGTGTGGTGCTCGGGCTGATTGCCGGACTGACTTACGCGCTTTATTCCTGGGCGGCGCGTCATCTGATGCAGCGCGGCATTCCTTCCCGTGCGGCGATGGGTGCGACCTTCGGGCTTGGCGGTTTGCTGCTGATGCCGGTGCTGCTGGTGACCGGTGCGCCGCTGCTGGCGTCGTGGAACAATGCCGCCGTCGGTGTGTACATGGCGCTGGTTCCGATGTTTGTCGGTTACGTCTGCTTCGGCTATGCCCTCGCGCGTATTCCGGCCAGTATGGCGACCACCATTACCCTGCTGGAACCTGCCGTCGCGGCGGTGCTGGCGGTGGTGATTGTCGGTGAAAGATTGCCGCCGATGGGCTGGACCGGTATCGGTCTGGTGGTGGCCTGTCTGATTTTCATCACGGTACCGCTCAGAAGAAGGACGGTATTGCGTTCGGTGAAACCCTAAAAAAATGGCCAGATCATCATCTGGCCATTTCTATTTCCGCGCTTTTGATTTAGCGATACGGCAAACGTTATGCGGTCGCAGGCGCGTCAAGCGACGCCATATCGATCACAAAACGATAACGGACATCCGCCTTTTCCATACGCTCAAACGCGTGGTTAATTTCATCCATACGGATCATTTCGCAATCCGGCAGAATGTTTTTCTCGGCACAGAAATCGAGCATTTCCTGCGTCTCGCGGATCCCGCCGATTGGCGAACCGGCCACACGGCGACGGCCTAACAGCAACGGCACGGTGTTAAATTCTTCCATTCCGCCGACCTGTCCGACAATCACCAGCGTGCCATCCACATCCAGCAACGGCAGGTACGGCGTGATGTCATGTTTGACCGGCACGGTATCGATGATCAGATCGAAATGATCATGCGCCTGCGCCATCGCGTCGCTGTCTGCGCTGACCAGCAGACGGTTTGCACCGAGCGCCAGGGCATCGGCTTCTTTGGCATTGGAGCGGCTCAGCACGGTGACATCCGCGCCCAGACCTGTCGCCAGTTTCACCGCCATATGGCCCAGACCGCCGAGGCCAATCACGCCCACACGGCTGCCCGGCTGGACGTTCCAGGTTTTCAGCGGTGACCAGGTGGTGATACCTGCACACAGCAATGGCGCGGCTTTGGAGAGATCTAAACCTTCAGGCATACGCAGACAAAACTCTTCGCGCACCACTAAATGTTTGGAGTAACCGCCCTGCGTAGGCTGTTTGGTGTGACGGTCATAACCGGCGTAGGTCCCGGTGTTCCCTTCACGACACAGTTGTTCTTCACCTTTTTTACACTGATCGCATTCCTGACAACTGTCCACCATGCAACCGACGGCAACATGGTCACCGATTTTGTAACGGGTGACATCTTTACCCGTCTGCGTCACACGGCCGACAATTTCATGGCCGGGAACAATCGGATAATAGCTCCAGCCCCAGTCATTTCTTGCCGTATGTAAATCGGAGTGGCAAACGCCGCAATACAGAATTTCCATTGCAACATCGTTATCACGCAGGCCGCGGCGTTCGAACGCATACGGGGCCAGCGGTTTTTTAGGATCGTAAGCCGCAAATCCAACAGTTTTCATCAGTAAACTCCTGAGTCGTTAATGACCTATTTACTATAGATTTTTAAGCCGCCGCCACAAGCCACAGACCTCCTGATTCCTTGCCTGATCCTGCACAACGCCCGGTCAGGATTTTCGGTCGGGAAGCTGGCTCAGCCACTGGCTGCGGTATTCGGAAGGAGAACGGGCGGTGCTTTTGCGAAACACGCGACAGAAATAGTTGCTGTCAACAAACCCGCTGCTGGTCGCCACTTCTTTGATTTTCAATTCGTAGCCTTTGAGCAGCAGTTTCGCCCTTTCCAGCCGGACATGATTTAAATATTCGCTGAAACCGATATCGCCGGATTTACGGAACAGGTGGGACAGATAATTGGGCGTGATGTGAAAACGCTTCGCGACATTTTCGCGGGTCAGCGGCAGTGAGGCGTTCTCTTCGATATATTTTTTCACCACTTCAAACAGCGCGCCGCTGCGGGTGAGGATTTGCGCCCGGTTGGCTAACTGCTCCTGACAGTGACTTAACAGCCCGGCCACGATGCAACGGGCGGTTTGCTGATCGCCGGGACTGGAGACGATTTCATTCATGGCCTGCAACAGAAAAGACCCGACGCGCGGGCCGAGTCGCGGCACACTTTGTTTATCGGTATCCGTAAACTTGCCGCCGTCCCAGAATTGCAGGCTGAAACCGAGCTTTTCTTTGCTGAACAGAATGCTGAGTAAAATGGCGGGTTTGTCCCACAGCGTCAGGTTCCATTTTCCGCCGGGAATATACAGTGCATCGCCCTGCCGCAGCCGTCCGTTATGCAGGACGATGCTGCGGTCATGCACCTCGCCTTCAACGACAAACTCTATGCGCGGAAAACTGACCACGCTGGCCAGTTCCGGCGCGGGCCGGGAATTATCAGGAAACCGGATGGCGAACGCCGCCTCACTGCCGGAAACCGACCGGAAGAGTGTTTCTATCACGTCTGGCAGCATAGCGGTCTCTCCGTTATTTCTTTTCAGCGTAACAAAAAAAAGCCTGATCCGCAGACCAGGCTTTCCATGTTGAGAGCTGACTCAGAGAACATCCAGCAACCATTTCTGCGCGGGCGTCAGGCGGTCTGCCGTTTCCGGCTTCAGCCATTTGCGCTGATCCTGCTGCTGCGCGTCGTCGCGATCAATATATAAACTGTGCAACACCCGGCGCCGCGTGCCGATACGGTTATTGGTGCCGCCGTGCCAGGCGTGGGCGTTGTAGATCATCACGCTGCCCGCAGGCGCTTCAAACACCACTTCATCGGGATGCGGTAACCCGACGTCAGCCAGCACGTCTTCCGGCAATTCCGGGCGGTGATGGGTGCCGGGAATAATGCGCGGCGCGCCGTTGGCGGCACTTAAATCATCTATCGCCACAATGGCGTTAACCAGATGCACTTTCGGGAAATCCGGACGGGGCTTTTTCCAGTCGGCGTGCAGCGGCTGATGGCCGCCACGGTGCAGCGCCTCGCGCCCGTTCAGGCTGGAAACTTTAAACGCGCCGCCGAAGATGTGATGGCAGACGGAGAGGATCCGCGGGTGCGACCAGACCTTTTCCCACACGGTGCCTTTGTTAATCATGTTAGCGATGCGGGTCGCGGTGGCTTCCTGATGGTGCTCGACGGCCAGATTATCGCCCTCTTTTTCCACCAGCGCGTCAAAAGTCGCACGCATATCTTCCAGCCAGTCTTTGCCGATAACATCATGAATAACAATGTAACCATGGGTCTCCAGCTCATCCGCCTGTGCGGCGGTCAGTGGCTGTGTTGCCCCCAGTGCGTCGAGGTACTGTTCAGATGTATGTTTCATTTTCCGCCCTTTCAGTTAACGTTCGCGTAACATAAAAGTACGGCAGTTTTTATAGGAAAAAACGATGCAAATCCTACGAAATGCTGGATTAATGTGTGATCAGCAAAAAAGTGTGAGCCTGATAACCCGGTGACCGCCGTCATTTTTCGGCGGCTGACACCAGCAGTTGCGCCTTGAGACGTTCCTGCAAAAAGTCGAGAAACACCCGGGTGACCTCACTGCGCTGGCGGTGCTGCGGATAAATGGCGTGCAGATCCAGCGCACCGGGGTGAAACGCATCCAGCACCCGCACCAGCGCGCCATACTGCAACGCCGGGCCGACAATAAACTCCGGCAGCAGCACCAGCCCGAGTCCGGCAACGGCGGCATCGCGCAGCACTTCGCCGTTATTGCTGAGTATCGGCCCGCGCACTTCGAACAGCCTGCGTTTGCCGTTGTGCTCCAGCTCCCAGCCGGTCTGCCCTTCGCGGCCATAACGCAGGCACTGATGGCTGAGTAAATCTTCCGGCGTTCGAGGCGTCCCCCTCCGGCTGAGGTAATCGGGGCTGCAACAAATCACCCGTTTCATGGTGCCCAGCCTGCGCGCAACCAGCGAGGAATCCGCCAGGTTGCCGATACGCAGCGCGATATCAAAGCCTTCGCCCACCAGATCGACATAACGATCCACCAGTTCCACCTGAAACTGAATGCCCGGATGCTGGCCTAAAAACTCCGCAATCAGCGGTGAAAGATGACTGATCCCAAACGACATCGGAATGCTGATGCGGTACGACCCCTGCAATGCCTGTTTGCCGGGCGACACCGCCCGCTCCGCCTCTTCAATATCATCGAGAATACGCTGAGCGTGCTGAGCAAAAACCTGACCGGATTCGGTCACCGACAGCTTTCGCGTATTGCGGTTGAGCAGGCGCGCGTTTAATCCCGCCTCCAGGGATGCCATCCGGCGGCTGACATATTGTTTGGACAACAACAGCTGTTCTGCCGCCGCCGTGAAGTTTCCGGCTTTCACCACCGCCACAAAGATCCGAAGGTCTTCTATCTGCATCTTATCCGTTCCTTTTTATCGCCGCACCAGTGACAACCAAAATGTGACAGTGATAGTCATTCAACCGTATTGTTGAGCAAATTAGTTTACGTGTATTCTCTGTTCATCGGAAGCGCAAACGCACTTCCTCCCAAACACACTGAGGAGTACACCATGATCGAACAACGTCTCTCTGAACAACGCGGCTTAGGTGACCACGGCTGGTTGCATTCCCGTCACACGTTTTCTTTTGCCAGCTACTGGGATCCAAAACAGGTCGGTTTCTCAGACCTGCTGGTCATCAACGATGATCAGGTTGCAGCAGGTCGCGGCTTTGGCGCGCATCCTCACAGCAACATGGAAATTATCTCCTATGTGCTGGAAGGCGCACTGGCGCACAAAGACTCCATGGGCACCGGCTCGGTGATTGTCCCCGGCGATGTGCAGCTGATGAGCGCAGGTTCCGGCGTGACACACAGTGAGTTCAACCACTCCGGCGACGAACAGGTGCATTTCCTGCAAATCTGGATTGTGCCGTCTGAAAATGGCACCGAACCGGGCTACCAGCAGGTGTCTGTGTCAGAAGCGGAAAAACGCGGTCAGTTCCGCCTGATTGTTTCACCACAAGGTGACAACGGTTCGCTGACAGTGCGTCAGGACATGAAGATTTATGCCGGTTTATTTGACGGTGCAGAGCAGGCCACGTTTGACCTCGACCCGGACCGCTACGCTTACGTTCACGTGGCACGCGGTAACATCAGGGTGAACGGCATCGAATTCAGAACCGGCGACGGCGCGCGGATCCGTCAGGAAGATAAACTGACGTTCACCGACGGCGATCAGGCAGAAGTATTACTGTTTGATTTGCGTCCGGTAGAAGTGAATCATCCGGCCCGTTAATGTCATGATAACGCCTTCCCTATTGTTCAGGGGAAGGCGTTTTTTTGTCAGAAATTCAGCCCGCTGTCATTGCTGTTGTATTGCGGCTGCGCGGTCAGCGGTGGCGACACGGTCAGGGTGATCCAGTTCGAGGTTACTTTCTGCGATTTACTGTCTTCAACCGTCACCGACAGGCGATAGCTGTTGGTCGCGCCTGCGGAATCATCCCATTGCGGCACAATCACACTCCAGCCCTCGGGATCCCGGTTATTGGCCGGAGGCGTCAGGCTCAGCGCCTGCGTATCGCCCTGCCAGCTCAGCGCCACCACCGGATTCAGCGCCCGCAGTTGCAGTTTCAGCGGCACGGTTTCGCCCGGCTGTAATGACCACGGCGGCGTCGCCAGAAACACCGATAAAGTTTTGCGCTGCTTGAATTCCATCACCGGCATATTATTGCGATCGACCATATCAAACCGGCTGCCGCGTAACGAACGTGCGACGGCCACATTTTGCGATGACAATTGCTGACTGAGCGGCACGCCCAGCCGGTAGTTCAGCGTCAGTTTCACCAGATCCTGATTATCTCCGTCCTGCCCGGCCTGATGTTCCGCCATCACTGTCACCAGCGGCACCGGCGTGTAATTAAGACCAAAAGACACCGCCGACGGATTGCTCTGCCGCGTGCCGTTACCGAACAAATCCACCTGATTACCGAAATACTGCTCATAACTCAGCGAGGCGCCCAACTGGCGATAGAACGGCAAATACCCTTTGGTGGTGATGTCGTAACCGCGCGCCTGACGGCGCAGTTGTGCCGACGTGCTGCTGTCCGCTTTGTAAGACGAAAACGGATGATAGTAATTGGTGGAGAAACGCAGGTAATCGGTCCAGGCTTCAGCGCCCAGACTGCCGCGTGTCAGTTGGTGGTCGAAATCATTATCGAGAAAGGCGTTATAACCGAGCATCCATTTGCCGGTATTAAACCGCTGACCGAGACCGAAATTACCGACCGTCGCATCCGTGGCGTTCTCCAGCCCAATCTGGCTGTAAACCAGATTATTGTCAGCATTGTATAACGGGCTGAAAAGATGACCGGCGCTGCCGTCAAGATTGTGGCCGGTGACATCCAGCGAGGTACTGAGCGTGCCGAGCGGCGAAAGCAAACTGGTGCTTTCCTTTTCGACCAGTTTCGCCGCCTGATTCAGCGCCAGTGTTTCTGCCTGCACGCGCAACGGATCGTCGCTGTCCGCCGTGGTGGTTCCCAGCTCTTTCAGGGTGGTGGCAAGCCGGGTTTCGGTGGCCGACGGACCGTTATCCGATTTGATGTACTGACTGCCCAGGCTCGGTAACGTCTCAGGCTGCGGCGCAATGCCGTTATTAAAGGTGGAGTGTTGATCACTGGCGGGCAGGAATCCGGAAAGGTGATAACCCGGTACGCCGTATTCGGTGGGTTCTGCCGTCAGCGCACAGGCGCCTGCAGCATAAAAGGCCGTTCCCGCTGCGACAAACAGGGAGAGGCAGACGGTGCCTGCACGACGCTTCATGAAATTCGGAAATAAATCTGTGACGTCAATCATACCTTACACATTTTACCCATAAGGTTTGATCTTACCTGACGAACACCATAATTCAACCTTCACGCCACAAACGGTCAAACACATCATTTCCTGAAGTGAAAATATGCAGAATCATTACCCTGATGAATACAGTGGGTAATTTGTCAACAGATCACAAAAAACCATCTAAAATTACAAAACAAAAAACTATTCACACACATTTCATAACATTTTTAACAAACGAACCATTTATCTTTACAGACTGTTTTCATTTATTCTTAGCAGGTTAACGATTATCCCGACGCCACCCGACTGCGTTTTGCAGAGTGCGTCCGGACCTTAAAGTGCTTAAAAAAACAGGGAACATAAATGAGCAAAAAAACCTTGCCCGGCGTGACCCGCAGACAAATTCTCTCGTTCACGGCAGCCTCCGCAGTGCTGGGCGCCGCCAAAGCCGCCAACGCGGTGACGCTCAAAGGCACGCCCGTGTGGAGCCCCTTTGACGCCAGTCCCCCGCCGCAAATTGAAACCGACGGCTGGGCGTTCTTCACCGATGCCGAAGCCGCAGCCATGGAAGCGATTGTTGATCGTCTGGTGCCCGCCGATAACCTGAGCGTCGGCGGTAAAGACGCCGGATGCGCGGTATTTATCGACCGTCAGCTGGCCGGATTTTACGGCACCTACTCCCGCCTTTATATGCAAGGCCCTTTCCAGGAAGGCACACCCGAGCAAGGCGACCAGTCGCCGCTGGTGCCGCAGCAGCGTTACCGTCTCGGGCTGGCCGCACTGGATAAATACACCCAGTCACAGCATCAGAAGTTGTTCAAAGATCTGCCCGGCGACCAGCAGGACCACATCCTGTCAGGGCTGGAGAGTGGAAAAATTGCCCTGGATGGGATCGATTCCAAACTGTTCTTCGCCATTGCGCTGAAAAACACGATGGAAGGTTTCTTTGCAGACCCGATTTATGGCGGTAACCGCAATATGGTGTCGTGGAAAATGCTCGGCTTCCCCGGCGCGCGTTACGACTACCGCGAATATGTCGGCAAACACAATCAGAAACTCGATCTCGAACCGCTGAGTATTTCCGGCGGCGACGCATGGAAAATGAAAAGCTAAGGGCAGAACAACACTATGGCAAAGAAATTACCTAAAACCGACGTGGTGGTGATCGGGCTCGGCTGGGCCGGATCCATCATCGCCAATGAACTGTGCGACGAAGGGCTGAACGTGGTGGCGATTGAACGCGGCCCGTGGCGCGATACGGCACGCGATTTCAACGTGTCCACCGTCACCGACGAACTGCGTTACAACACCCGTCAGGAACTGATGTTACGCACCCGCCAGAACACCATCACTATCCGTAACAACCCGGCGCAAACCGCATTGCCGATGCGCGAATGGGGCTCTTTCCATCCGGGCAACGGTACCGGCGGCGCGGGCAACCACTGGGCGGGGATCACCTTCCGTTTCCAGCCGGATGAATTTCGCCTGAAAAGCCATCTGACCGAACGTTACGGCGCGAACGCCATTCCTGAAGAACTGGTGTTGCAGGACTGGGGCACCGACTGGGACGAAATGGAACCGCATTATGCGTCTTTCGAGCGTCTGGCCGGGGTATCCGGCAAAGCCAGTAACGTCAAAGGCGAGCATCATGAAGGCGGTAACCCGTATGAAGGGATGCGCTCGATTGAGTATCCGACCCGCCCGATGGATCAGCCTTACGGTCCGACGCTGTTTGCGGAAGCCGCCCGCAACATGGGTTACAAAGCCTTCCCGGTGCCCTCCTCGCTGATTTCCGAGCCTTACACCAACCCGCTCGGCGTGAAAATGGGGCCGTGTACCTACTGCGGTTTCTGCACCAACTACGGCTGCGCCAACTATTCGAAAGCCAGCGCCATCACCACGGTGTTACCGGCGCTGATCCGCAAGGAGAATTTCGAGGCCCGCACCAACTGTGAAGTGATGCAGGTGCTGACCGACTCCACCGGCAAACGCGCCACCGGCGTGATCTATATCGATTCTTCCGGCGACGAGTGGGAACAACCGGCAGATCTGGTGATCGTCAGCGCATTTACCTTTGAGAACGTGCGTCTGATGCTGCTGTCCGGTATCGGCAAACCCTACGATCCGGTGACCTTGAGCGGCACCACGGGCCGTAACTACGCCTATCAGACGGCCAACGGCGTGCAGCTGTTCTTCGATGACAAAAACTTTAACCCGTTTATCGGCGCAGGTGCGGTCGGTATGGGCATCGACGACTTCAACAACGATAACTTTGACCACAGCGGTCTGGGCTTCTTTGGCGGCGGCAGTATCCGCGTCACGCCAATCGGCGGCGCACCGATCGGTTACCGCCCTGTTCCGCCGGGCACACCGAAATGGGGCAGCGAGTGGAAAAAAGCCACGGTCGCCAACTACCTCAGCTCGATGTCGATCGGTTGTGAGGCCAGCAGCTACACCACCAAAACCAACTATCTGTCGCTCGATCCGAACTACAAAGACCGTCTGGGTCGCCCGCTGCTGCGCGTGACATTCGACTTCCCGGAAAACGACCTGAAAATGGCCGCCTATTGCACCGGCAAAGTGGCGGAAATCGCCAAGGCGATGAACCCGCGTCAGCTGGTCGCCAGCCCGATGAAAGGTCACTGGAACGGTACGCCGTATCAGTCTTCCCACGTGGTCGGCGGATTTGTGATGGGCGCGGATCCGTCCACCAGTTCCGTCAACAAGCATCTGCAGGTCTGGGATGTGCCTAATCTGTTCGTGGTCGGCGCGTCTGCCTTCCCGCAAAACCCCGGTTACAACCCGACCGGCACCGTCGGCGCACTGGCGTTCAAAGCCGCCCATGCGATCCGTAATTATTACCTGAAAAAACCGGGAGAGATGATCGCATGAAAAAGTTAACGTCATTCTCACTCGGGCTGGTGGCACTGACCGTCAGCGGACTGGCGCACGCGGCGGGCGACGGCTCTTTCGAGCAGGTTGAACGTGGCCGTTATCTGGCCACCGTCGGCGACTGCGCCGCCTGCCATACGGCCTCCACGCCGGATGCCAAACCTTTCGCCGGTGGCGTCCCGATCGAAACGCCGTTTGGCCGTCTGGTCGGCGCGAACATCACGCCGGATGCGGAAACCGGTATCGGTAAATGGAGCTTCGACGACTTCCAGCGCGCAATGTCGGAAGGCATCGGCCACGGCGGCAAACGTCTTTACGGCGCGATGCCGTTCACCGCCTACACCAAAGTGACCCGTGAAGATAACGCCGCGATCTGGGCGTATCTGCAAACCCTGCAACCGGTGCATCACGAAGTGGAAACCAACCAGTTGCCGTTCCCGTTCAACGTGCGTACCAGCCTGATGGGCTGGAACTGGCTGAACTTCAACAAAGGCGAATTCAAACCGCAGATGGATAAATCAGCGGAATGGAACCGTGGCGCGTATATCGTTGAAGGTCTGGGGCACTGCGGCACCTGTCATACGCCGAAAAATATCATCGGCGGCGACAAGGACAGCGAGTTCCTGCAAGGCGCAGTGGTGGAAGGCTGGGTCGCGCCGGATATCACCAGCAACAAGCACACCGGTGTCGGCAACTGGACGCAGGAAGATCTGATGCAATATCTGAAAACCGGATCTAACCGTTTCGATATCGCTTCCGGTCCGATGGCGGAAGAAGTCACCAATTCGTCGCAACACTGGACGGATGCTGACCTTAAAGCCGTGGCGGTCTACCTGAAAGACAGCGGTCATGACAGCGGCAACACCGCCCCGGCGGCGGTGAAAGCCGACGATAAAGCGATGATTGCCGGGAAGAATATCTATGCTGACCGTTGTTCGGCGTGCCACACGCCAGCCGGTAAAGGTCAGGAAGGTCTGTTCCCGCGTCTGGCCGAGTCGCCGCTGATCAACCAGACCAACGCCACCTCGCTTATCCGCGTGGTGCTGGCGGGCAGCCGTCCGGTCGCCACCGACAGCAAACCTACCGCACCGTCGATGCCGTCCTTTGACGCTAACCTGAGCGATGCCGATGTGGCGAACGTGCTGACGTATATCCGTAACAGCTGGGGAAATGCCGCCGCGCCGGTGTCGGCCTCAGACGTGAAAGACTTACGTGAAGAACTGAAAAAATAAGCAGAAATAGCAAAAATGAGAAAGGCCGCGAAAGCGGCCTTTATTTTGAATGCATCACACAGACATCAATGCTGAGAAGGCATCTGCATAATCTGCACTAACAGATGATCATTATTCTGGCTTAATTGCACCAGATGTTTGCATTCCACTTTAATAGCGGTCAGCTGTTCTTCGGTCAGCGAGTACGGCAGGTTGATATCAATGCAGTACATATTTTGCTGCTCGGCCAGCTCAATCAGGCGGACAATATTGGTCTCGTCGCTGACCTGCGTGGAAACCACCTGTAAGGCCAGTGCGCGCAAGGCTTCCTGCTTAGAGTTGTCTTTTTTCGAACGGGATTTCAGAACCATGCCAAAGAACGGCATCACGCCATAAATGGCGTCAACAAAACTCCATTTCTTTTTGCAGGATGCGGACAAATATTCCATGTAGTCAAAGGATGCTTTCTGACTGCGCGCATCGGGTACCAGGCGGTTTTCATTCATCCCCTCTTCCTCTTCCTGGTCAGGGCCAATCAATTAGTAAATCAATCTATAACGCCGAAGATATTCACCTATATAATGGCATAATTCACTGACACTTTGCCAGTGAGTTACCGTGCTTTCCGTAACGGAAACTGACAATGGCAACATTTCAGAATTTGACCAAAGTATTTCCCGTTTATGGAAAATATCTCGCAAAACTGACATGTTCTATTACGCTCGCGCGATAGCGTCACCCTGCGTGTCACGCTATGCTAATCACCGGATTTCTTACAGCAGCAAGCCAATGAATAAAATCGTTTTTGTAGAAGATGATGCAGAAGTCGGCAACCTGATTGCCGCCTATCTGGGTAAACATGATATTGATGTGCTGGTTGAACCGCGCGGCGATACCGCGCAGGCGCGCATTGAGAAAGAAAAACCCGACCTGGTTCTGCTGGATATCATGTTACCGGGCAAAGACGGCATGACGCTGTGCCGCGATTTACGCCCGATTTTCCCCGGCCCGATTGTGCTGCTGACTTCGCTCGACAGCGACATGAACCACATTCTGTCGCTGGAAATGGGCGCCAGTGATTACATTCTGAAAACCACCCCGCCAGCGGTGCTGCTGGCCCGACTGCGTCTGCACTTGCGCCAGAATCCGGCGCAGGGCGCGCAAAATGAACAACCAGTTCAGACGCTGAAAAGCGGTAACGCCCTGCACTTCGGCCAGTTATGTATCGACCCGGTTAACCGCGAAGTGACGCTGGTGGATGAAACCATTGTTCTCTCCACCTCCGACTTTGATTTGCTGTGGGAACTGGCCACCCACGCCGGGCGCATTATGGATCGCGAAGCCTTGCTGAAGAATCTGCGTGGCGTCAGTTACGACGGGCTGGATCGCAGCATCGACGTGGCAATCTCGCGCCTGCGCCGTAAACTTTACGACAACACGCTCGAACCTTTCCGTATCAAGACCGTGCGCAACAAAGGCTATCTGTTCGCCCCTAACGCCTGGGAGTCACTGCACGAATGAGAAAACTTTTCGTCCAGTTCTTTCTGTTACTGCTGGTCTGTTTTCTGGTGATGGCGATGCTGGTCGGGCTGGTGTACAAAGTCACCGCAGAACGCACCGGCCGTCAGTCCATGAACGATCTGATGAAAAGTTCGCTCTATCTGATGCGCAGCGAGCTGCGGGAAATCCCGATCAAAGACTGGAACAAGACCATCAATACGCTGGATCTGAATCTGTCTTTCAAACTGCATATCGAACCGCTCGGTAAACGCAAACTGAGTCCCGCGCTGGATCAGCGTCTTAAAGACGGCGAAATTATTGCTCTGGATAACGAGTACACCTTTATTCAGCGGGTGCCGCGCAGCCATTACGTGCTGGTGGTCGGCCCGATCCCGTATCTGTTTTATATGCACGAAATGCGGCTGCTGGATCTGGGCCTGCTGATCTTCATCGGGCTGTCCCTCGCCCTGCCGGTTTTCCTGTGGATGCGTCCGCACTGGCAGGATTTGCTGCGGCTGGAGAATTCCGCGCTGCGCCTCGGTAACGGCCATCTCGACGAACGTATCGATTTTGACTCAACGTCCAGCCTGAACCGGCTGGGCGTGGCCTTTAACCAGATGGCCGATAACATCAGCACACTGGTCGCCAGCAAAAAGTTGCTGATTGACGGCATCGCCCATGAACTGCGCACGCCGCTGGTGCGTCTGCGTTACCGTCTGGCGATCAGCGAAAACCTGCCGGAGTCGGAACAAAACGCCATCAACCGCGATATCGGTCAGCTTGAAGCGCTGATCGACGAACTGCTGACCTACGCCCGGCTGGACCGCCCGCAGGTGGCGCTGAATCTGGAAAAAGTCAATCTGGCCGACTGGCTGGAAGATAAAGTTGACGATTTCCGTCTGATCACCGAACGCACCCTTCTTTACGACGCGCCGAAACACAGCGATTTCGGCGGTGTGGACTTACGTCTGATGGAGCGCGTGCTGGATAACCTGGTCAATAACGGCCTGCGCTATTCGCAGGAAACCCTGCGCGTCAGCCTGTGGCTTGACGGCGAACTGGCCTGTCTGCAGGTGGAAGACGACGGGCCGGGTATTCCGCCGGAAGAACGCCAGCGTATTTTTGAACCTTTCGTCCGCCTTGACCCGAGCCGAGACCGCGCCACCGGCGGCTGCGGGCTGGGGCTGGCGATCGTACATTCCATTGCCGTCGCGTATCAGGGACGCGTCGCCGTGGACAGCAGCCCGCTCGGCGGGGCAAGTATCCGTTTCAGCTGGCCGGTAAAACCGACATTTAATCTGGCTGCAGAACAGCCTCATCAAGAAAATCAGGAAGGGAGCCACAATGACCATCGCATATAAAAAATTACATGACACCTTCGCCCGCTTATCCCGCTTCGGCCATTTATCGGCCATTGCAGGCTGGGATGCGGCGGCCATGATGCCACCGGAAGGCGGGCAGGCCCGCTCGGAAGCGCTGGCGGAACTGAGCGTGCTGACTCATCAGATCCTCACCGCGAAACAGGTCGGTGAATGGCTGGAGCAGGCGGGCGGCGAGCAACTCAATGACGTGGAGCAGGCGAACCTGCGTGAGATGCGCCGTCACTACCAGCAGGCTGCCCTGTTGCCGGAAAGTCTGGTGCAGGCAAAATCACTGGCGGGCGCACGTTGCGAGCAAGCGTGGCGTATTCAGCGTAAATCCAACGACTGGGAAGGTTTCTCGGATAACCTGAAAGAGGTGGTGAAACTGAGCCGTCAGGAAGCCCGGTTGCGCGCCGAAGCCGCCGGGATCAGCCGTTACGATGCCCTGCTGGATTTATACGAGCCGGGCATGACCTCGCAAAAACTCGACGTGTTGTTTGGTGACCTGAAAACCTGGCTGCCGGACCTGTTACAAACCGTGGTCGATAAGCAAAAATCAGAAACCCGCATCGCGCCGCAAGGCCCATTTGACATCGAAAAACAGCGCCAGCTTGGCCTGAAAGTGATGGGCCGTCTGGGCTTTAATTTCGACGCTGGTCGTCTGGATGTCAGCGCCCATCCGTTCTGCGGCGGTGTTCCGCAGGATGTGCGCATCACCACCCGTTACAACGAAGAGGAATTCCTCAGCGCCATGATGGGGGTGATCCACGAAACCGGTCATGCACGCTATGAGCAAAACCTGCCAAAAGAATGGCTCGGCCAGCCGGTGTCCAACGCCCGTTCCATGGGTGTACACGAATCGCAAAGCCTGCTGTTTGAAATGCAACTGGGTTGCAGCGAGCCGTTCCTGAAGTCGGTGTATCCGCTGGTTATCGAGCAGTTCGGTCATCGCGAAGGACTGGACGAAAGCAACTTTATGAAGCTGAACCAGCGCGTCCAGCCGGGCTTTATCCGCGTTGACGCCGATGAACTGAGCTATCCGGCGCACGTCATTCTGCGTTACGAAATCGAAAAAGCCCTGATGGAAGGCGAGATTGAAGTCGACGACATTCCTGCGTTGTGGAACAGTAAAATGAAGGAATATCTGGGCATCGACACCGTCGGTAACTACCGCGACGGCTGCATGCAGGACATTCACTGGACCGACGGCGGCTTCGGTTATTTCCCGACCTACACCCTCGGCGCGATGTATGCCGCACAGTTATTCCAGACCGCCAACAAAGCCATCCCGACCTTGCAGGATGACATCGTCCGCGGCGACCTGACCGCGCTGTTCCAGTGGTTGCAGCAAAACATCTGGCAGCACGGCAGCCGGTTCACGACGGATCAGCTGATGAAAAACGCCACCGGCGAGACACTCAATCCGGCGTTCTTCCGGGCGCATCTGGAAGGGCGATACTTGTAGGGAATAGCCTTAAGGTCAAGACCGCGGGTTGCCACCCACACCGGCCTCAAGAGGCGCCTATCGCCGCGCCTCTTAAGAATCTCCGGCTCTTTCACTGCGCGCTACCGCTGAAGGCTATGTTTCAGAAAGTCATGTGATAGCCGCAAAATCCCGCCGCTGCGCGGTACCCTCCCATCGGGTTACAACCCGCGCAAAATACCGCGCGGTTTTCCACCTCTCGTCCGGCGTGATTTTGGAACCGGCCTTAAGTTTCTACTGCGCAACCTTACTGATTTTGTCTTTTAAAAAAAGCCTGAGGCGATTCAGAAATCTTGCTGAACGGAGCGGCTTCGAGACCTGTGGCTCGAAGACCGAGAGAAGGCACCGCGCAGCGGCAAGATTTCCAGCCTGTCACTGTGGTATCTGAAACATAGTGTCCAGCGATAGCGCGCAGTTAAAAAAGCGCGGAGTCCAGAGGCCCGCGCGTTACCGGGTCTCTGGTCGGTGTGGGCCGACGCCCACGGTTTTGAAGTTGAAGTTGAAGTTGAAGTTGAAGTTAAAGCTGAAGCTGAAAGACGCCCCCCCAAATCACCCGTAATCCCCTGATTTTATTACCCTCCCCTCCTTTGTACATTCCGTTACACGCCGAAACCAATCACTCACGGACAACCTGATCTAACGCGCCTAGTATTCTCCATACCGGCCCCGCAGTGGGGTGGACACATAAACTAAGATTCTTGAGGAATTAAACATGAAAAAAGTATTAGCTCTGGTTGTAGCCGCTGCAATGGGCCTGTCTTCTGTCGCGTTCGCTGCTGAAACTACCGCTACTCCGGCACCTGCCGCTGCTGCAACAACTGCTGCTCCGGCACCTGCTGCCAAGCACGTGACTAAGCACAAGACTCACAAGAAAGTCGCTCAGAAAGCGCAAGCGGCTAAGAAACACAAAAAACACGCTAAGAAAGCAGCACCTGTTGCTCAGAAAGCGCAAGCAGCTAAAAAACACGTAAAACACGCTAAGAAAGCGGCTCCGGTTGCTCAGAAAGCGCAGGCTGCTAAAAAACACGTGAAACACGCTAAAAAAGCCGCTCCGGTTGCTCAGAAAGCGCAGGCTGCTAAAAAACACGTGAAACATGCTAAGAAAGCTGCACCGGCTGCGAAAGCAACACCAGCAGCATAAGAAGTAAACAAGACGTCTTTGTGAGCGTATCTACTCACCATTATCAAGACTGATGATTTGACACCCGGTTCGCCGGGTGTTTTTTTCTCCGGTTCTCTATCTTGAGGTACAGATGGAAGATGCTGCGCCGCTACCTGTTCGAAATCACCCTGTGTTCCCTGATCCTCTGCGGTCTGATCACCCTGTTCTTCTACTTCTGAATGTCCTGCGATGACGCCCGTCATCGGCTCAATAGATTGAGTTATCAGACAAATATATCCAACACGAAAGATAACCGACTATAATCATTCCACAATAACGGGTTTTCGGGTTCTCCCTGTTTTCAAGGTCAGAATGTTATGCGCATCGCGTTACCGCTATTTTTGTGCTTTTTCTGTTTTACCGTCAGTCCACTTGTTCATGCAGATTCCCCGGATGATGCAGATACCGACGCACCTTCCATCAGCGTAAAAGAAAAAACGGCCCTCTTTTTTGGTCATGATCAGCGCACGCCGGTCGCGGCAACGTCCCGCTGGCCGTGGCAGGCTATTGGTCAGATTGAAACGGAAAGCGGCAATTTATGCACCGCCACCCTGATTTCCAAACATCTGGCCCTTACCGCAGGCCATTGTGTGCTGGCGCCGCCGGGCAACATAGACAAAGTCATCGCCCTGCGTTTTATTTCTCATCATCAGAAATGGCGCTATCAGATCACCGCGTTACAAACGCTGGTTGACCCAAAACTCGGGAAAAAACTGAAAGCCGATGGCGATGGCTGGATCGTGCCGCCAAAAGCCGCACCCTTCGATTTTGCGCTGATCCGCCTTACCGACGAAAAACTGGCGTTACCTATCAGGCCGTTACCGTTATGGGAAGGATCACGTGATGATCTGACTGCGGTACTGAAACAGGAAGGCCGAAAAGTGACACAGGCGGGTTATCCGGAAGATCATCTTGATGATTTGTATGTGCATCAGGATTGTCTGGTAACCGGCTGGGCGCAACCCGGCGTGTTATCCCACCGCTGCGATACGCTGCCTGGTGACAGCGGTTCCCCGCTGCTGCTGAAAAACGCCGACGGCTGGTCTCTGGTGGCCATTCAGAGTTCCGCACCTGCCGCGCAGGACCGGTATCTGGCCGATAACCGCGCACTGGCCGTTCCGGCCATCCGCGACGCCCTGAATACCCTGTCTTCCGGCGTGATCAGCGCCAGCGGCCCGGTGACGGCGCCCGCTCAGTAACCCACAGAATCACCGTTAGCGAGCAAAAAAAAAACCGCCTTAGCGTATAAGGCGGTTTTGTCGTGTTGAGAACCGGTTAAACCAGCTGTTCCATAGTCTGCAAAATACGTTTATCCGATATCGGATACGGCGTGCCCAGTTGCTGAGCGAAGTAGCTGACGCGCAGTTCTTCAATCATCCAGCGGACTTCCTTCACGTCCTCGCTTTGCTGACGCACCGGCGGCAGTTTGTTCAGCCACTGCTGCCATTGCTGCTGGATGTTTTCCACTTTCAACATCTGCGCACGATCGCGGTGCGGATCCATGGCCAGTTTGTCCATCCGGCGTTCAATCGCCTGCAAATAGCGCAGCGTATCCGGCAGACGTTTCCAGCCATTTTGCGTCACGAACCCCCGATAAATCAGGCCGGACATCTGCGCTTTGATATCAGAAAGCGCCAGCGCCATGGTGATATCAATCCGCCCTTTCAGCCGCTTGTTGATGCTGAAGACAGTCGTCAGGATCTGCTCCACCTGAATGGCGATTTGCACCACCGTATCATTCAGATTGGCGCGCACATGCTCATGCAGTCTGGCGAAATCTTCTTCACGCCACACCAGCCCGCCGGATTCAGCGATCAGTTTGTCAATGCCACAGGAGATGCAGTCGTCGATCAGATCCAGCACTTTGCCATACGGGTTGAAGTACAGCCCCAGCTTGGCTTTGTTCGGTAACTTCTCGTGCAGATATTTGACCGGCGACGGGATATTGAGCAACAGCAGACGTCGCATCCCGCTGAGCATTGCCTGTTGCTGTTCGAGTTCGCTGTCGAACAGACGGATTGCCACACTGTCTTTCTCATCGACAATCGCCGGATAGGCTTTCACTTCGTAGCCACCGCGCTTTTGCTCATAACGTTCCGGCAAGGTGCCAAAACTCCAGACATGCAGGTTGCGCTGTTCGATGCCGTCATCCGCGACGGCGGAAAGCGTCTGCTGCACCTGCTCTTTCAGGCCGGATTTCAGTGCGTTCAGATCTTTGCCTTCCCGCAGCGTTTTGTTTTTATCGTCAACGATGCGGAATGTCATTTTGAGATGATCCGGCACCTGTTCCAGCTGCCAGTCGTCACGTGACACCGTCACGCCACTCATCTTGCGCAGCTCTTTTTCCATGGCATCCAGCAGCGGCATCTCAAACGGTTTGATGCGGCCCAGCAAGGCATCGGCGTAATTCGGTGCAGGCACAAAATTACGACGTACCGGCTTAGGCAAGGATTTAATCAGCGCCATGATCAGCTCGCGGCGGATCCCCGGGATCTGCCAGTCAAAGCCCTCTTCGCTCACCTGATTGAGCAGCGGCAGCGGAATATGCACGGTCACGCCGTCAGCATCCGTCCCCGGTTCAAACTGGTACGTCACGCGCAGTTTGAGATTGCCCTGATGCCAGAAATTCGGGTAATCATGGGCGCTGATATTGCCCGCGCCCTCTTTGATCAGCATGCTTTTTTCAAAGTTCAGGCTGTCCTGCGGCTGCGTTTTCCACCAGGTATCAAAGTGCCGTGCCGACACCACTTCCTGCCCGATACGCTGTTCGTAGAACAGGAACAGGGTTTCATCATCGACCAGAATGTCGCGGCGACGGGATTTATGTTCCAGCTCTTCCACTTCGGTACGCAGACGCAGGTTAGCGCGGAAGAACGCATGGCGCGTTTGCCAGTCGCCTTCCACCAGCGCATGGCGGATGAACAGCTCGCGTGAGACGACCGGATCAATCGTGCCGTAATTCACCCGACGCGCGGCCACGATCGGCAGGCCATACAACGTGACCTTTTCCGTCGCCATCACCGCACCCTGTGCTTTTTCCCAGTGCGGCTCGCTGTAACTGCTTTTCGCCAGATGCTTCGCCAGCGGCTCGATCCATTCCGGTTCGATACGCGCGGCAATACGCCCCCACAAACGGCTGGTTTCCACCAGTTCGGCGACCATCACCCATTTTGGCGGTTTTTTAAATAACCCGGAGCCAGGGAAGACGGCAAAACGCGCATTACGCGCCCCGGTATATTCCTGTTTATCCGCATCTTTCTGGCCGATATGCGACAGTAAACCGGTCAGCAGCGCGCAGTGAACCTCACGGTACTCCGCCGGGACGCTGTTCACCGGCAGCCCCAGTTCTTTCACTACCTGACGGAGCTGGGTGTAAATATCCTGCCACTCGCGAACGCGCAGATAGTTGAGGAAATCACTGCGGCACAGCTTGCGGAACTGTGCGGAAGACAGCTCTTTCTGCTGCACTTTCAGGTGATCCCAAAGGTTCACAAATGCCAGAAAATCAGAATCCTTGTCGGCAAAACGACGATGTTTCTCATCGGACGCCTGCTGTTTGTCCATCGGTCGTTCACGCGGATCCTGAATCGACAGCGCGGCGGTGATGATCATCACTTCCCGCACACAGCCGTTTTTCTGCGCTTCCAGCACCATGCGTGCCAGACGCGGATCCACCGGCAACTGCGCCAGCTGGCGGCCAAGCGGTGTCAGCGTATAACGGCCATCGACGGCATTATTGATGGCGTTCAGTTCTTCGAGCAGACGCACGCCGTCCTGAATGTTGCGTTTATCCGGCGCTTCCACAAACGGGAATGCGGCGATATCGCCCAGCCCCAGCGAGGTCATTTGCAGAATGACGGACGCCAGGTTGGTGCGCAGAATTTCAGGGTCGGTAAATTCCGGGCGAGACAGGAAATCCTGTTCCGAATACAGACGGATACAGATGCCCTCGGACACACGTCCGCAACGCCCTTTACGCTGGTTGGCCGACGCCTGAGACACCGGCTCGATCGGCAGGCGCTGCACTTTGGTGCGGAAGCTGTAACGGCTGATACGCGCGGTGCCGGGGTCAATCACGTATTTAATGCCCGGCACGGTCAGCGAGGTTTCGGCGACGTTGGTCGCCAGCACGATACGACGGCCGGAATGCGACTGGAATACGCGGTTCTGTTCGCTGTTCGACAGGCGCGCATACAACGGCAAAATCTCGGTATGCGGCAAATCCAGACGGTTCAGCGCATCCGCGGTATCACGAATTTCACGTTCCCCGCTCATGAAGATCAGGATGTCGCCCATGCTTTCGCGACCCAGTTCATCGACGGCGTCGAAAATCGCCTGCAACTGGTCACGATCCACATCGTCGGCGTCATCGACAATCGGGCGATAGCGCACGTCAACCGGATACGTCCGGCCGGAGACTTCAATGACCGGCGCATTATTGAAATGGCGCGAGAAACGCTGCGGGTCAATCGTCGCCGAGGTGATGATGACTTTCAGATCCGGGCGTTTCGGCAATAGCTGGCGCAGATAACCGAGAATAAAGTCGATGTTCAGACTGCGTTCATGCGCTTCATCGATGATCAGCGTGTCGTACTGCATCAGCATGCGGTCCTGCTGGATTTCCGCCAGCAGAATACCGTCGGTCATCAGCTTGACCAGCGTGTTTTCACTGACCTGATCGTTAAAACGGACTTTATAACCGACAGTGTTGCCGAGCGTGGTATCCAGCTCATCGGCGATACGGTTAGCGACGGTACGCGCCGCCAGACGTCGCGGCTGGGTATGACCAATCACGCCTTTGATCCCGCGTCCGAGTTCCATACAGATTTTCGGGATCTGCGTGGTTTTACCGGAGCCGGTTTCGCCCGCCACAATCACCACCTGGTGATCGCGGATAGCGTTATAAATGTCGTCTTTCTTCTGGCTGACCGGCAGGTTTTCCGGATAGCTGATTTTTGGCCGCGAGGCTTCACGGGCACTGACTTTCTTCAGGCTCTCGGTGATAGCAGTCTGGATTTCGGCACTTAACGCGTCGAGTGCGTCGGGTTTATCCAACTTTCTGGCACCCTGCAAACGACGTTGCAGGCGTTGCCGGTCACGTAGCATCAGCCCGTCTAACTGCGCTGATAATGCCGCGAGCGGTGATTTCACGATCGGAATTCCTTGTTGCATGTCAGCCGGAGAGCAAATCATCTGCGCCAGCTGAATCTGAATGGGGGATGAGGAAGGTTCACGCCTTGCCTGCTTGTGTCTATGTTAACACAAGGTATTGAAGATGCTGAAAACGGGTGATTTTGCGACCGGATTTCAAGTTGTTCAAAAAAATCGATGATAGGTCTCTAAATATTGCGCTATCACTGCATAAGCTTTCTGAATAAAGTAAGTTCCATTCGGGGAACGTTCTGGTTATAAAAACCAACACCCTATGTACCACACAATTAAGGAACTCACTCATGAGCAAAGTACTCGTCCTGAAATCAAGCATTCTGGCTAACTTCTCTCAGTCTAACCAACTGGCCGATTACCTGGTTGCAGAGTATCAGTCTGCCAACAGCGGCTCTACCGTGACCGTTCGCGACCTGGCTGCGGATCCGATCCCTGTCCTTGACGGCGAACTGGTTGGCGCACTGCGTCCATCCGATGCTCCGCTGACTCCACGTCAGGAAGAAGCACTGGCGCTGTCCAACACCCTGATTGAAGAACTGCAGGCGCATGACGTGATCGTCATCGCTGCACCTATGTACAACTTCAACATCCCGACTCAGCTGAAAAACTATTTCGATCTGGTAGCACGTGCTGGCGTGACCTTCAAATACACCGAGAAAGGCCCTGAAGGTCTGGTGAAAGGCAAACGCGTTATCGTTCTGACCAGCCGCGGTGGCATCCATAAAGACACCCCGAGCGATCTGGTTGCCCCATACCTGTCTCTGTTCCTGGGCTTCCTGGGCATGAGCGACGTAGAATTCGTTTACGCGGAAGGTATTGCGTACGGTCCTGAAGTGGCGACCAAAGCACAGACTGATGCGAAAGCAGCCATCGATGCGGCCATCAAAGAACTGGCTGCGGCATAATGACCCTCATCACAATCTGAGCACCCATTCACTTAAGAATCTGTCCGTTCCGCTCAGATGATGTTGTGATAACGCTATTGCGCGCTGAAAAGCGCGCTTTTTTTTGTCTTATGAAGGCCGGTTAGTTTTCACCTCTTTATGAGTGTCCGGTTTTTTCAACAGGCTACCTGCGGTCACCTCTGTTTTCATCCGGTCTAAAACATCCGGGACCAGCCTCTCTGAAAAACCACAAATGACAGAGAAGAAGATAACTTTTGCGACGTCCAGCGGGCCTGCCAGCCTGTCCGAATGAAATAACCCGCTTCCTTCACTGCAAATAGATTTCAGAGCACAAGGAGGGACAGGTTTATCAAACTGAGGTAAGAACTCCACGCCCATAATATTGAGATGCCCCCCCGCAGAAATAATATTCAGAAAGAGGAAAAGAACAAAAGGAGACGTTGCCCCCAATATCACTGAAAGATATATCCCCCACATTCCCTGCTGCAGTTTCAGCAAAAAACTCTCCCGATCTATTCCATCGGCACTGATAATGGCCATATTTTGAAACCGCCTGACAGTACTCACCACTGCACCAAAATAACCCGCACTTGCCATACCCATAATCAGTGAGACACTCTGATAAAAACTATTAGCCGACTTTTCAGCTGCAGAGAAAAAGGCATAATATAGCAGACTTAAACATATCAATATAATCAATAAGGTACAAAGATCTCTCTTCACCTTTCCGATGAAGCGTTCCTTCTCAATAAGAAAATAATAATATTCATGGATCCATCCACATACACAAAGCAATTTACTTCTCTTACTTTTCTCTTTCGTTAGTCGGGATGCATTGTTTCTGTCAAACTTTCCTGGCCCGGCATGGCGGCCTACATATTCATCAAGGTATCGGAGATTATTTTTTGATTCCTCAGGTAAAATTCTTGCATATCTGCACCGCTCTTCACGATAGAGAACATCTAACTGCTCTTCCGTGCACATTTCGATCAAGTCTTTTTCTGCATAACAGAGATCATTAAGACTGGGACTTTCGAAAAATACTTTATTTTTGATCATCTCCAACTTTGACTTTTTGTCTGTCGGGATATCTGAAACCTCAAGAGTTTTAATTAATTGTATTATTTTGAACCTAAAGTGATCGATGATGATATTATTGGCAAGGAATACATACATAATCTACCCCTACACTTGTTTGTCATCGGCAATACGAAAATGGCCCGGGATATTCCACGGACTTTCTAATAACGCCCTCAGGGAAGATGGTTGATAGAGTTGCTTGATCCAGTTTCCATTTTCCGGCGAACAGACTGGCATCGGTGACTCACTCCCCAAGCGGTGAACTGCGGAACGATGAATAGCAATACCTTCGTAAGTCGGAGATATGAGTCCACGTGGCGCATTTTTGTAGATACCTTTATAACCCCATTCACAATGGATTTGTCCCCGGAAATCAGCAGAATATTGTTTAACCTTGACGTTTAGACCTAAGTGGATCAATTCATTTCTCATCCAAATATAGGCGCAGTCAGAAAGTCCGTTCCCCTGATTTAATGCCGCATAGCCTCCGCCGACATCCGCATGAACCCCGGAAAAAAGAGCCTGGAAAACCCCTTCTCTGAGATCCCAGAACACCGGTGTAAAATCTATGCGTTCTTCATCTATCGCAATGGCCTGACGCCCGTATTTTACACCTTTACTCAGCGCGGTATCCGTGAAGCGGAAGAGATCTAAACGCCGGTCATGGTCATATTGAGGGATACCTAACGCACCGACTGTCTCCCACACACCAATCGCCTCGATCTCAACGCCGGTGATCATTTTTTGCGCTTCGACTTCATTACTGAAAAAAGCTGGGAGATCCCTGAGCTTTTTCTGTAACCAACTTTGGTCTTTTCCGGAGCCCTCCCGGTATGTTTTCCATACCGTGCATCCCAGACGATAGCCTTCGTCACGGTCGGATAAATCATATTTGCTGGCATCAAGTAGCCCTGAAGTCGTGATCAACCCCGCCAGAGCTCTCACTGTATAAGCACCGCGGCTGAATCCGACAAGAAAAATTTTATCCCCCGGCACATAATTACGGCTGATAAAGGTATAGCCGCGAACAATACGTTCTACAATCCCAAGCCCTAAAGCACCACCCAGTAATTTATTGAGAAAATTCTCTGAATCACCTACGCCATGAATATATTTAGCAACTTGCGTAATCACCCCTGTAGCATCACGGGTGGTTTTTTCCTGTTCATCTTTAAGTTTTAAAGAAACGGTATCCAGTTCACCACGAATATCCAGGAACAATTTATATACGTTAGTAATATCTGTAAGGCCGTCATTATTATCATCTTGCATGGGTCCGTTCCATGTTCCATCTGCACAAAATATTATATTTTTGCTCATGTATACCTCTGTTGTTTTGTAAGGTAAGTCATTCAGACACAGTGATATGAAGGTGCTTACTATTCGTTGAGGAGTCTGATGTAATTTTTGACTAATCCCGGTGAACGTTCTTTCTCCCAGACACCGTCTTTTGAAGCAATACCCTGCTTACTTTTATGATGCGTATTTCCTTCAATAGTCTTAATCAGGTTTGAAACTTTGTTTTGGTCTTCAATAACTAATCCGATATGGGAAAATTCATAGACAACAAAATCCCCGGCTTTAGCGGGTTTGGTTGCCGAAATGATTTGAATAGCAGGTTTGGATACAGCCCATTTATCCCAACCGAATGCACTGGCGTCACGACAACGCCATTTCTCAGCCTGTGAAAATGTCCCGATCCCAAAAGCATTTCGCACGCTTTCATCTTCAAGCCATTGACGCATTATCCAGCTGGTGAATGCGGCGCACCACGGCCAGGCTCCCGGGGCAAGCCAGCTCGCCCCCTGGTAATCGACAATTCGGCTGCCGGTATTATCAGCACCATCTTCAGTCACACCGACTTCTTTCTTTGCAATATCAATTAATTTGTTCAGGTAGTCACTCATCTTTGCCTCGCTGAATAAAATGTATTACCAGGCTTACCCTCCGGTAAGGAGAATTAATTATCTGTAGAAAAAAGCAAGGTTAACACTAAGGAGAATGGATGGCTTTTATAGGTCACTCATACTTTTGGGTTATATGTTTTTTAATTCTCTGACCCTCACAATAACAAATAGCACACAGAGTCACTATTTTCGGATTGTACAAAAATAAAAATTTTAAACGAGCAAGAGATCTGAATGAAAGACTTTATCCTTTTTCAGGCATTAACTTTAGCGTTTAATATACTTCTCTGATTATTCATTACCTGGCAATTTATAAACCAGATAATGAATTCAGTGATACGACTCAGGTGAATGTTTTACTTCTGCAACCACTTACCATTTATGCCGCGGACGTATTCGCCCTTCCCGGCTCTGGCGACCAGCTTTTGTCCGGCGAGTTTTGCCACATCGTCGGTGCTGACGTTATTGTCCTGCGCCACCTGTTCGTACTGCTGTTTGCGCCCTCCGTTAATTTTTGTCGCCAGCGCGACACTGTCGGCGTCTTGTTTCAGCGGTGCCAGATAGCCGGACAAGGTTTCGCCCACGCGCCCTTGCTGCTTGGCTTCATTGAGCGTTAACGCGAAAGCCTGACTGCAAAACAGCACACCACCGGCCAGCAGCATCAGGCTGATTCTTTTTATGCTGATAGTGTTGAAAAACATCCCGGACATACGCGCTCCTAGAATAAATCGCTCTGATTTTTCAGCAGATTTTCCACGTCTTTATCCACTTTGATATGGATCTCGTGCTCAATTTTCACGTTCATATTGATGGTGATCGGCTCTTTCGGCGCGGCCAGTTCGATACGCGGCACGCAGCCACTGAGCATCATCACACCAAGCGCCACGCACGGGCCGGCAAGTCGCAGTTTCATTGTTCCTTCCTCACTGTTGGATCCTTTTTCTGCCCGGATGTCGCGGGGGTTTTTGACAGCGCATCAGCAGGCAAAGACATCTGCTGTTGCAGCCATTCCTGAAGATTGTCGCCAAAGCGCAAGCTGCGCCACAGCTGGTAGATATTTTCCTCATGGGAATAATTGAGGGCGATTTCACGTTTAACTTTGTCGCCGCCGTGCGTGGTGTCGGTGTAGTTCACCCCGTCCACTTTGGCATTCATGGTCAGCACACCGAGATTATCCAGGCTCACCAGTGCATCCGAACGGCTGATTTCCAGATAACGCAGCAGGCCAATCACCATGTTGTTGGCAAAATTGCCGCTGGCCATGGCATCCGCAAATTGCGGATCCAGACGCAGCGTCAGGCCACCGTCATTTTTGATCCAGCCGTTATGGATGATCCATTGCGGGTTTTCCACGTACAGCGGCAGTTCACCGTAGACGACGCCGGACATCGCCAGTTGTTTCGGTTTCAGCGCCGTGAAGAGTTCGCTGAGGTTGATCTTGTCGAACTTCAGCACCGCCGCGTCGTGCTGCGGCATCCGCAGCGCGGAAAGGCTCAGGTGCCCGCGCAACATATCCACGCCCAGATTACTCAGCGTCAGCGGTGTCTTCTCGCTCCACGGATAATGCCCCTGTAAATCCGCCGTCACGTTCTGCATTTTGACCAGATTGTTCACTTCACCAATGCGCAGTGTGACCGGTTTTTTCACCCCGAGCTGCCAGACCTGATCCTGCAAGCGATACGGCAGACTGAAATCCAGCCCGCTCAGATCGCCGTCTTTCATCCAGAAACCGCCGTTTTTCACCACCCAGTGACCACCGGCCACGAAGCCCTGTTCGCGTGCTGCCGAAAATGCCGACTGCGCGTAGAAGGATCCTTCACGTAATTTGATGTTCAGATCCGGCGTCAGCAGCGTCTGGAATGCGGTGAGTTGTTGTTTCGGCCACCAGCCTTCACCGCGCAGACGTTCGCCGTCCCAGCGGCCATTGAGCCGGATCGGGCCAATCGGTTTGGCATCGAGCATACCGCGCATATTGAAGCTGTCGGGACTGATGCCCTTCAGTTGTAAGGCCAGCGTGGCGGGCGGCAGATAACCGCCGTTGGCGAGAGCGATTTTTTTCGCCACCAGCCGGATGTCGCCCTTAAATTCGGTCGGCTGTTCCGGGTACTGCTTTTTGAAGCGTGACGCGGGCGGACGCAACCACGCCAGCGGATGTTCCAGCGTCAGGCGTGGCGCATCAACATCCACCAGCCCGTAATGCAGCCGGTCGAATCCGGTCGAGAGCGAATTAAGGGTGATGAGATTATCGTGCCACTGGCCTTTACCGGACATGTCCCAGCGACCGTTCAGCGGCGGCAGATGGCCGTTGCCCCAGTAATTGAAATTCCACAGCCCGACGTCCGGCCAGAAGGCCAGCGATTTACCGCTCAGATGCAGGTCAAACGCGCCCCAGAAACGGTGACGGGCTTTGAGGATCGCCTGCAACGGCCCGCTGACACCTTCTGCCGAGACCCTGACACCCGCCAGCGGCCAGCGCGCATCCGTGATGGTCAGTTCAGGTGTCGGTTTGCCCCACGCCCGCAACAGCGATCCGCTGCGCAGTGAAAGGGTCGGATTGAGCACTGAACCGCTCAGTTGCCCCGGCAGTGACGCACTCAGGGAAGTGGCCTGTAAATTGGCCTGTCCGGTCAGACGGAAACCTAAATCGCTGTCGAGCAGGCCGATACGCCCCGGCCCCAGCGTCAGCACCACATTGGCCTTGCCGTTATGCCCCTGCGTCAGCACGTTCAGCCGCGCCGTGATGCTGGTCTGATCAAACGCAGGCGACCAGTCGCTGAGCGTCAGGTTGATGCCACCGGCCAGCGGCTGTGTGGCATAAGGCCAGCGCCACTGACCCTGGCTAATCTGTAATTCGTTGTTGTTGAGTTTCCACGGCAGCGTGGCAAGCGGCTGTTCGCTGCCCTTCTCCGTCAGGGTTATCACACCTTCCGTCGCCTGCCAGCTGAGCGTGATGTCCAGAGGTTGCGGCACCTGAGCGGTTTGTATTTCCGCGTGCAGTTCACCGGATTCCGGCAGCATATCGAGCGTCGCGGGCAACAACAGTTTGCCGCTCAGGGTCACCGGCTGTGTGCTGCCCGGTGGCGTCAGGCTGAACGAATGAATCGCCAGCAGACGGTTGCTGTCGAGCACCGCGTCGAGTGTCAGGGATTCACCGTTGAGGGAAAGATGCTGCTGACCGCCGGCATTACTGATCACCAGTTTACCGGCGTAACGCTGCCACGGCGTGACGGAAAGATGATCGATACTGACCGCACCGGCAGGCAGCCTGTGCTGAATATCCGCGAGGGAAAGCGTGGACTGGCTGTCACTTTTCGGCAACTGAGCCAGACAGGCGGTATCGACATTCAGGGCATCGAGTTTCAGCGACCATTGCCCGGAAACCTTGCTGAGGCGGGCATTGCGCGCCGTGGCGAGGGTGCAGTCACCCGCCAGATAGCGCACACCCGGCAGTTGCAACACACCGTGCGACCAGTGTGGCGACCCCGTCAGCACCAGTTGCGTACCGGCAGGCAACCAGTGGCTGGCGACCGGCGGTAACCAGCGCGGCACGGTTTTCCATAACACCCACAACAGCAGCGCAATAATCACCACTATACTCAGGAGTATCTGCGCGCTTTTCTTCAGTCCGTTCCTCATGACGTGCCTTGTCTTATGCTTCACCAAAGTGTCTAACCGCCCGCAAGATATCATAATTAGCGTAACAACTGATGACGGGATTGCCAGAGCCTCCCGCCCAAATAGCACAGGAAAAATTGTCTGGCTTCCTGCGCTCTGCTAGTTTGTGTGCATATTGCGAATTGTTTCTGAAACTGTTTAATCCTTATAAAACAGGCGGAAGCCGTTTCGCCAGAGATTCAAACTCACTGCGGAGAAACACCATGAAAGTGGCTGTCTACAGTACTAAAAATTACGACCGGAAATATCTGGAACTGGTCAACGAGCATTATGGCTATGAACTGGAATTTTTCGATTTTCTGCTGACCCCGCAGACGGCGAAAACGGCGGTGGGAGCAGATGCTGTCTGCCTTTTCGTCAATGACGATGGTGGCCGTGAAGTGTTGCAGGAACTGGCCTCACTCGGCATTAAAACGCTGGCGCTGCGCTGTGCGGGCTTTAACAACGTCGATCTGGACGCCGCAAAAGAGCTGGGGATTTCCGTGGTGCGCGTACCGGCGTATTCGCCGGAAGCCGTGGCGGAACATGCCGTGGGCATGATGATGTGTCTTAACCGTCACATTCATCGCGCTTATCAACGCACCCGTGAAGCTAACTTCTCACTGGAAGGTCTGATCGGTTTTAATATGTATCAGCGCACCGCAGGCATTATCGGTACCGGTAAAATCGGCGTGGCGGCCATGCGTATCCTGAAAGGTTTCGGTATGCGTATTCTGGCGTTTGATCCGTATCCAAGCCCGCTGGCGCTGGAACTCGGTGCGGAATATGTCGATCTGGATACGCTGTATGCAGAGTCCGACGTGATTTCTTTGCACTGCCCGCTGACGCCGGAAAACCACCATCTGCTCAACGCCGAAGCGTTTTCCAAAATGAAAGACGGCGTGATGATTGTGAACACCAGCCGTGGCGCCCTGCTGGATGCCACCGCCGCGATTGATGCGCTGAAAAAGCAAAAAATCGGTGCGCTGGGTATGGATGTTTATGAGAACGAACGCGATTTATTCTTTGAGGATAACTCTAACGAAGTGATCCTGGATGACGTATTCCGCCGCCTGTCATCCTGCCACAACGTGCTGTTCACCGGCCATCAGGCGTTCCTGACCAGTGACGCGCTGACCAGCATTTCAGAAACCACGCTGATGAATATTGATCAGCTGGCGAAAGGCGTCGCCTGCCCGAATATGCTCTGACCTGCTGATCCGCACAGGCTTTCAAGGCTCACTCCGGTGAGCCTTTTTACGTTCTGCAACCGCTCAGCGGCTCAGCACCCGGCTGATTTCGGTGCCATAGCCGGTGAGGGTCAGCACATCATCGGCCAGCGTGACGGAGGAAAACGGCAGGCTGCTTTCGCCGTCCACCATGCCTTTCAGGGTAATGAAATCGGTATCCCCGACACGGTCGTAACCGCCACGGTGATCGTGACCGGCAAAATAAGCCCGCACGCGATAGCGGCACAACAACTCCACCAGCGTTTCACAGTTCCACAGATTATGGCTGTTGACCGGCGTCAGCGGGTAATGGCCGAACACCAGCACGATCTCGCGCTGCGCACGGGCTTCCCGCAGCTGTTTCTCCAGCCATTTCAGCTGCACCGGCCCGACCGCGCCGTTCCACGGCTGCGCCTGCGGTTGCTGGCATTCATTCAGTTCATCCAGCATATATTCTGCCATCTGCCGGTCATCCCCATTGGCATGATTGCAATACAGGCTGATGTCGTTGCCGTCGATCACCAGAAAACGGTAGCCCGGCAGGCTGAATGCGTAATAACTTTTCGGTAAACCCAGCGCCGGTGTCTGTGATGCCAGATGCCGGGTAATCACCTCCGCATCGTGATTGCCGATCACTGCCGCATGCGGATGACGCAAGGCCGCGTAGCGCGATAACACCGGATCAAAACTGCCCCAGTCGCGATCGACCAGATCGCCCAGCGTAACCACAAAATCCAGCTTTGAATCATTCAGCTCAGTAATGGCCGTCGCCAGCTTATTCAGGCTGTTGCGGTAATGGCGCTCTTTCTGGCTGTCCGCATCGGCGTATTGCGGATCGGCAATCAGCCCGAAGCGTAAACGCGCACCGTTCACCAGCGCATCATGCATTTCCGGTGGCTGATATAACGCGCTCACATTGCCGAGCGCCTGTGCCTGTTCGTCAGACAATAAGAGGGATGGCGAGATCACGGTCATAACGTTCTCCTGTCAGGATTTTATCGGATACCTGCCCGCATAAAGGACTGGACAAACTGGCGCTGAAAGATCAGGAACAGCACCAGCAACGGCATCACCGTCATCAGGGTCGCCGCGCTGATCAGCGCCCACTGCACGCCCTGCTCCGGCGCGGAAAACAGTTGCAGCCCGACGGTGACCGGCCGCACGGTCACCGAATCGGTGATCACCAGCGGCCAGAGAAAATCGTTCCAGTGGAAGCTGACGGACACCAGTGCGAACGCGACATACACCGGTTTCGCCAGCGGAATATAAATTTTGCCCAGCATATACAGGCGGCTGGCACCTTCCACAATGGCGGCTTCCTCCAGCACCAGCGGAATACTTTTGAAGGTCTGACGCAGCAGAAAAATGGCAAACGCTGAGGCGAAATACGGCAGCGCGATGCCGGTCAGCGTGTCGCGTAATCCCAGCGCGCCGATGGTTTTGTAATTATTCAGGATCAGCACATCGGGGCTGATCATCAGTTGCAGCAGGATCAGCGCGAAGATCAATCCTGCGCCTTTCAGTTTGAACCGCACCAGCGCATAAGCGGCCAGCGTCGCCAGGATCAGCTGGCAGACCACAATCATCAGCACCAGCAGGGTCGTGTTGAGGAAATAGCGGGCAAAGGGTGCCGCCTGCCAGGCATTGATAAAGTTCTGCACGGTCAGCGGTGCAAACAGCGAAAAACTGCCCTGCGCCGACGCCGGGTGGACAGCGATCCAGACCGCCACCAGCACCGGTAACAACCACAGCACCGCCGCCAGCCAGATGGCGAGATCCAGGGACAGACGGCGGTAAGAAAAGGGTTTCACTGATAGTGCGTCCTTTTGTCCAGCAGGTTGAATTTGATCAGCGCGATGGCCGCGAGGATCACCAGCAGCACCACGGTCATCGCCGACGCCGCCGGTAAATCCCAGTAACTGAATGCCGTGCGGTAGATGTAAAACAGCAGCAAGCTGGTGCTGTTGTTCGGGCCGCCGTTGGTCATGGCAATCACCTGATCGACAATCCTGAAGGCGTTCATCGAGGCATTAATCAGCACGAACAAGGTCGTCGGCATCAGTAACGGCCACTGCACGCGCCGGAAGAAATAGCGGCGCGACGCCCCTTCGATGTCTGCCGCTTCGGCCAGTCGCGGATCAATTTGCTGCAATGCGGCAAGATAGAAAATCATGAAGAATCCGGCTTCGCGCCACACCGATACCGCCATCAGGCTGTAAAGCGCCGTACCCGGTTCGCCGAGCCAGTTGACGGCTGGCAGCGAAAACAGCGCCAGCATTTTATTAAGCAAACCCAACTGCGGGGTATAGAAAAACAACCACAGATTGGCAATCGCCACCATCGGCAGCAGTGAAGGGATAAAGAACGCCGCGCGGGTCAGTGCGTTGCCGCGCAGACGGCGGTTCACTGCCAGCGCCATCAGTAAAGCCAGAGCCACCGACAGCGGAATGGTGATCAGGGCGTACAGCAGATTGTTGCGTAACGACAACATAAACACGTCGTCATCCAGCAGCGCCCGGTAATTATCCAGCCCGACAAACTGAGCCGCATGGCCGCTGCGGGCGGCGCTGAACAGGCTTTCCCACACCGTGGCCAGCGCCGGATAGTGGGTAAACAGCAGCAGAAAACTCAGCGCAGGCAGCAGCAACAGATAGCCGTAAAGCTGTAAAGACAACCCGCGTGTGCGGGTGGCCGGAAGGACTGCGTGAAGTGTGCTCATGCCCTTCCTTACTGATAGGGTTTCAGCAGGCGGTCTGCCTGTTTCTGCGCCGAACTCAGCGCCTCGGCAGGCGTTTTCACCTGCGTGACGGCCGCTTCAATCGCGTGGTTCATCAGTTCCTGGATCTGCACGCTGTTGTAGGTCGAAAGTTCCGGCTGAGAATATTTCAGCTGTTCGCGGGCGACCAGCGCCTGCGGAACCTGCTTCACATATTCCTGCATCACCGGGGTTTCCCACGCGGCAGGCGATGTCGCGACATAACCGGTGGCAATGCTCCAGCGCGCCGCCTGTTCAGGTGCGGATACCCAGCGGATAAACTCCAGCGCCGCTTTCTGTTGCGCCGGGGTGGTGTTTTTAAACACGTATAAATTGCCGCCGCCGGTCGGACTGCCGCGCTGCGTTTTCTCCGGCAGCATCGCCACGCCAAACGGGAATTTGGCGTTGTCACGCACCGTCGTCAGGTTACCGGTAGTGGTGACCATCATGGCGGTTTTGCCGTCGATAAAGTCCTGCGGCGTGGTGCCCCAGGCAATGGTGCCTTTCGGTGATACCGCCTCTTTTTGCGCCAGATCCGTCAGCCATTGCAAAGCTTCCACGTTGGCTGGCGTGTCAAAGGTCACCGCCGTCCCTTTACCGTTATCCAGATGACTGCCGTTGGTGGCCGCAATCCCCTGGAAATTCCAGTAACCGTTCGGCGTGGACGGAATTTCAATCCCCCACTGCTTCACTTCGGATCCGTCACGCACCACTAACTTTTTGCCAAAATCCACCACCTGCTGCCAGCTGGCGGGCGGCGTGTCGCCGTTCAGCCCGGCCTTTTCAAACGCCTGTTTGTTCCAGTACAACACCACGGTCGAACGCTGGAAAGGGATGCCCCACACTTTGTCCTGAATGTGACGGATAAACGCCGGATAGAAGCCGTCGATCCACTGCTTACCCTCTGCGTCGTTCGCCAGATCGCTGACCGGCAGAATAGCGCCCGCGTCGATCAGGGAATAAGCCTCGATATCGCCGATCACCGCGATTTGCGGGGCGTTACCGCCACGAAATGCCGTCAGCGCCTTGGTCACCGTCGTGGCGTAATCCCCGGTGTAGACCGGCTGAATACGGATATCCGGATGCGTTTTCTGAAAATCTTCCACCAGCGTATCCACCGTGTGGCTGATTTTTCCGCCGACGGCAATCGGGTAATACATTTGTAATTTCACCGGATCCGCGGCGAAAGCGGAAGTACCGGTAAGCAGCAGAACAGCGCAGGCAAGACGTGAAAAACGGTGAATACGTGACATGGTTTTCCCTTCGGCAATGGAGGTGGTATGAGTCAGTAAAAGTGCAAAACAGCAAAAAACTACACGGCAACCCGTTGCTCTGATGGCAAACAAGTTTGCTCAGCCTGATAACAGCGTTTTCCGTCCGCTGTGTTGAAAAAATATTGCGCGCCCGTGCTCCATTGCAGGCCGACCGTCTGGCCTTCGGCAAAACGCTGCATCCCCGCCACTTTTACCGTCAGCGGTTCCCCATATCCCGGTAACACACAGGCCACCAGTGTATCGGCCCCCATGTATTCGTGGCTCAGCACCTGCGCGGTCAGGCTGGCGTGTGCGGCAGCCGTCAGTTGAATGTCTTCCGCGCGCAGGCCGAGGCTGAGGGCGTTGCCGTGGACATTTTCCACCACCGGCAGCGGCATGCCGGCCAGAAAGTGATGTTGGCCCTGTTGCGCCAGCGGCAGAATATTCATCGGCGGCGCGCCAATGAATTGCGCGGCGAAAATGCTGGTCGGGTTGTTATAAAGGTTGTCCGGCGTGTCGTGCTGTTCGATGCGTCCATCGTTAAGCAGAATAATTTTGTCCGCCATGCTCATCGCTTCGGTTTGATCATGGGTGACATACAGCAGGGTCAGACCGAGCTTTTTCTGAATCGCACGAATTTCGCGGCGCATACTCTGGCGCAGCTTGGCGTCCAGATTGGAAAGCGGTTCGTCCATCAGGCACAGTTTATTATTGGCGATCACCGCACGGCCCAGCGCCACGCGCTGTTGCTGCCCGCCGGAAAGCTGCGCTGGCAGGCGGTCGAGCAGCGGTTCCAGTTCCATCAGCCTGCTGACGTCCGCCAGCCGCGAGGCAAACTGGCGCTTGTCTTCGCCCCGCGCCCGCAAGCCGAAGAGCAGGTTTTCACGGACATTCATGTGCGGGAATAACGCGTACGACTGAAATACCATCGACAGTTTGCGTTCGCCTGGCGTCAGCGCCGTGACATCGGTGTGCTGAAAACGGAGGGTGCCCTGATCGGCCGTTTCCAGCCCGGCAATAGTGCGCAGCAACGTGGATTTGCCGCAGCCGGAAGGCCCCAGCAAGGCAATAAAATCGCCTTCCTGCACATCAAAACTGATGTCGTCGAGCGCCACTTTGTTGCCCCAGGATTTGCGGATGTGATGCAGTGATAGATAGCTCATGCCGCTGTATGTCTCTCTGACCTGTGATGGGCATAACCTAACGGCGTAAAATGACGCTTTTATGATGGGCAGATGACGGGATAAAGATCAGCGATATTTTAAGCGCCTCGCCCTGTGCAGCGGGAGGGCGTTAAGGGCTTAAAATTTCAATTCATTCACGCTATAATGCACCACTAAATATTGCATAAATCAGTTGAATGTATCGACAGGATGAGTGCTGAAGGAATATTTCTCAGGAGAGAAGATGAAGAAGTCACTGTTTGTTCTGGCCGCCGCTATCACGTTAAGCGCATGCAGCATGAATCAGAATACCGCCATTAAACAAAACGATTTACAGCATCACCGCTTCGAATTGCTGAGTGTGGATGGTCAGACCGTGCCAGCCGCACAGGGGCGCATTCCGGAGATTGAGTTCGGCGCCAACATGCACGTTTCCGGTAAGATGTGTAATAACTTCATGGGTCAGGGCGAGCTGCACAACAATGTGCTGACCGTGAAAGGTCTGGCCTCCACCATGATGATGTGCCCGGATGAGAATCTGAATAAATGGGATCACGTGATCAGCGACGTACTGAACAACGGCGCGGCGCTCAGCTTGCAGGATCGTAAGCTGACCCTGACGCAGGGCAAACATCAGCTGATCTATCGCCAGAAAGACCGGATGTAATCACGGGCTGACCCTGCAAAAACGCCAGAGATCATTCTGGCGTTTAGCCTGCGGTGCAGCGACCCTGCATCAGTGCGGCTTCAGAACACTGACGTCCGTTCGCCATCGAACACATGCCGACGCGGCTGCCATCAAGCTGTGGCGCCAGACGCAATTGCCCGCCCGCCATCGAACAGGCCGCATACGCCGGGCTGTCCATATTCACGGCACGCTGACCGACATTGACGCTGTTGCCTTTTTGCACAACCTCAGCCGGCTCATCGTGGCTGCTGCATGCGGCTAACACCAGTACACCTGCGGCCAGTAACACGCGAAACGCAGTGATCATCTGTCCTGCTCCTGAATATAACGGGGATTTTTTTCGAATCGCCATCATATCCGACGTTTTTCGCCCGCGTCGAGTCCTGCGGTGAAATAACATCAACTTTTTCCTAAAATAATCTCAAATTTAAACACTCAGACACATTTTATTTCGTCCGGTTATTTCTTTGACGAATAAAATTAACCGTTATTAACCTCTTTACCCTCTGTATGACCCGGAAAATATAATGATAAAGGAGCAGACATGCTGACAGATTTTTTACTCCGGATTGCCCTCGCCGGTGCCCTGGGTGGATTAATCGGCATTGAGCGTCAGTTACGCGCCAAAGAAGCCGGATTGCGCACCCATATTCTGGTGGGTATCGGCAGCGCCATGTTTATGATTGTGTCGAAATATGGCTTTGCCGATATTCTGCTGCAAACTCACGTCAGCTTCGACCCCAGCCGCGTGGCGGCACAGGTGGTCAGCGGCATGGGTTTCCTCGGTGCCGGGACGATCATTATTCAGAAACAAATTGTGAAAGGATTAACCACCGCCGCGGGTTTATGGGTGACGGCGGCGATTGGTCTGGTGATTGGCAGCGGGCTGTATCAGATCGGCATTTATGGCGCGTTCATGACCTTAATTGTGCTGGAAGTGTTCCGCCAGATAAGTAATCACTGGGTCGGGCATCATCATTTAATAGAAATCCGGCTGCTGCCGGAAAGCGTGCCGGGCGTGCTGATGGCCTTGCAGAAAATGCGTATCCGCCCCGGTCAGATCAAAATCAATCAGCGCGATGAAGAAGATGAAAGAAAATGCGAACTGGTTCTGGATGTGATCCTGCGGCCGAAACAGAGTGTGGATAAATTGTATGAGGCGCTGATGTCGGTGAAAGGAATAAAAAGAATCGATATTAATTAACCCGTTTTTCCCCTTCCCTTATCCGCTGTTTAGCCACCGGCAGAAATCGTTATTTCCCCGGTGGCTAATAATAATCCCAATCTGATCGTTTACAGAGTAACCACTTAAAATATCAGGCGAAATAGCCCTGCACACAATCAGGATAAATCGATTAATCCGCCCTCTGCTAAGCTTTTATCATTCTTGCCAGCAAAAACACTTTCCTGCTGGCCGCCATTGTGAGCAAAGCAAAAGGATATTCCATGATCACCACTGACGGTAATAACGCAGTCGCTTCCGTGGCTTATCGCACCAACGAAGTGATTGCCATCTACCCGATCACCCCCAGTTCAACCATGGCCGAAATTGCCGGTGCCTGGTCAGGCGAAGGGAAGAAAAATCTGTGGGGCGATGTCCCGACGGTAATGGAAATGCAGTCTGAAGCAGGCGCGATTTCCACCGTCCATGGCGCACTACAGACCGGTGCGTTATCGACGTCGTTTACCTCGTCGCAGGGTCTGCTGCTGATGATCCCGACGCTGTACAAACTGGCCGGTGAACTGACGCCGTTTGTATTGCATGTGGCGGCGCGTACCGTCGCGACGCACGCCTTGTCGATTTTTGGTGATCATTCTGATGTGATGGCCGTGCGCCAGACCGGTTGCGCCCTGCTCTCTGCCGCCAGCGTGCAGGAAGCGCAGGATTTCGCGCTGATCTCTCAGGTCGCCAGTCTGAACAGCCGCGTGCCGTTTATCCACTTTTTTGACGGCTTCCGTACCTCGCACGAAATCAACAAGATTGCGCCACTCAGCGATGACACGCTCCAGCAGATGTTGCCGCAGGCGCAGATTGACGCGCACCGCGCCCGTGCGCTGTCGCCGGACCATCCGGTGATCCGTGGCACGTCCGCCAACCCTGACACCTATTTCCAGTCGCGTGAGGCCACCAACCCGTATTACAACGCCACCTGCCAGCACGTCATTGACGCCATGGATGCCTTCGCCGCCCTCACCGGCCGCGAATATAAGCCGTTCGAATACGTCGGCGATCCGCAGGCAGAACGGGTGATTGTGCTGATGGGTTCCGGCATCGGCACCGCCGAAGAAGTGATCGACACCCTGAATGCGCGCGGCGAGAAAGTCGGCGTGCTGAAAGTGCGTTTATACCGGCCGTTCAGCGCCGCCCATCTGCTGTCGGTGCTGCCGCAAAGCGTGAAAAGCATCGCGGTGATGGATCGCACCAAAGAGCCGGGCGCGCTGGCCGAACCGTTGTATCTCGACGTGATGACCGCCCTGGCCGAAGCCTACAGCCGTGGCGAACGCGATACGCTGCCGAAAGTGACCGGTGGCCGTTACGGATTATCCTCGAAAGAATTCGGCCCGGACTGCGTGCTTTCGGTGTTCCGCGAGCTGTCGCTGAGCCAGCCGCGTCCGCGCTTTACTGTCGGCATTTATGACGACGTCACCGGTTTGTCATTGCCGGTGGTGGAAGAAGAATTGCCGCAGCACGCGTCGCTCGAAGCCCTGTTTTACGGGCTGGGCAGTGACGGTTCGGTGTCGGCCACCAAAAACAACATCAAGATCATCGGTAACAGCACGCCGATGTACGCGCAGGGTTATTTCGTTTACGACTCCAAAAAGGCCGGTGGCCTGACAGTGTCGCATCTGCGCGTCAGTGAAAAGCCGATCAAATCTGCGTATCTGGTGAGTCAGGCGCACTTTGTCGCCTGTCACCAGTGGCAGTTTATCGATTTATACCAGATGGCCGAACGCCTGCGTCACGGCGGGATTTTCCTGCTCAATACGCCGTTCAGCGCCGCTGAAGTCTGGGAGCGTTTGCCGCTGGAAGTGCAGGCAACCCTGCTTCAGCGCGAGGCACGCTTCTATGTCATTAATGCCGCCAAAATTGCCCGCGAATGTAAACTCGGTGCACGCATTAACACCGTTATGCAGATGGCGTTTTTCCATCTGACACAGATTCTGCCGGGCGATCAGGCACTGACAGAATTACAGGGCGCGATTGCCCGCAGCTACAGCAGTAAAGGCGAGGAACTGGTCACCCGCAACTGGATGGCGCTGGCCGCCACGCTGGAAGAACTGGTGGCGGTACCGCTGCAACCTGTCCCGGAAAATCCGCGTAAACGCCCGCCGATTGTTTCCGACGCGGCACCGGACTTCGTCAAAACCGTCACCGCCACCATGCTGGCGGGTCTTGGCGACGCACTGCCGGTTTCGGCCTTCCCGCCGGACGGCACCTGGCCGACCGGGACCACGCAGTGGGAAAAACGCAACATTGCCGAAGAAGTCCCCATCTGGAAACCGGATTTGTGCACCCAGTGCAACCACTGTGTTGCCGCCTGTCCGCACTCGGCGATCCGCGCCAAAGTGGTTCAGCCGGAATTTATGGAAAACGCCCCTTCCGCGCTGCAATCGCTGGATGTGAAGTCCCGCGACATGCGCGGTCAGAAATACGTGTTGCAGGTCGCGCCGGAAGACTGCACCGGCTGTAATTTGTGCGTGGAAGTGTGTCCGGCGAAAGATCGTCAGGATCCTTCCATCAAAGCCATCAACATGGCCGATCGTATCGAACATCTGGAAGAAGAACGCGCCAATTATGACTTCTTCCTCAAACTGCCGGAGATCGATAAAACCACGCTGGAACGCATTGATATCCGCACATCGCAGCTGATCACGCCGTTGTTCGAGTACTCCGGTGCCTGTTCCGGTTGCGGTGAAACGCCGTATATCAAGCTGCTGACGCAGTTGTATGGCGACCGTTTGCTGATCGCTAACGCCACCGGCTGTTCCTCTATTTATGGCGGCAACCTGCCTTCCACGCCGTACACCACCAACGCGGATGGCCGTGGTCCGGCCTGGGCAAACTCACTGTTTGAAGATAATGCCGAGTTCGGGCTGGGCTTCCGCCTGACAGTGGATCAGCATCGCCGCCGGGTATTACGTCTGGTCGCGTCGCTGGAAGAACATATTCCGGCTGACGTGCTGGGCGGTCTGCGTGATGACAGCGCCACGCCGGAAGTGAAACGCGAACATGTCACCGCGCTGCGCAAAATTCTGGCTGAGATCGACACGCCGGATGCCCGTCAGTTAGCCACGGATGCTGATTATCTGGTGGATAAATCCATCTGGCTGATTGGCGGCGACGGCTGGGCATACGACATCGGTTTCGGCGGGCTGGATCACGTGCTGAGTCTGACCGAAAACGTCAACGTGCTGGTGCTCGATACCCAGTGTTATTCCAACACCGGCGGGCAGCAGTCGAAAGCCACCCCGCTGGGTGCGGTGACCAAATTTGCCGAACAGGGTAAACGCAAATCGCGCAAAGATCTGGGTGTCAGCATGATGATGTACGGTCATGTGTATGTGGCACAGATTTCGCTCGGCGCGCAGTTCAATCAGACCGTCAAAGCCATTCAGGAAGCCGAAGCCTATCCGGGACCGTCGCTGATTATCGCCTACAGCCCGTGCGAGGAGCACGGCTACGATCTGGCGCTCAGCCACGACCAGATGAAACAGCTGACCACCACCGGTTTCTGGCCGCTATATCGCTTCGATCCACGTCGCACGGAAGAAGGCAAACCGGCACTGGCGCTGGATTCCAGACCGCCATCCAGCGGACTGACGGATACGCTCAACAATGAGCAACGCTTCAGAAGGCTGAATGCCCAACAGCCGGACGTGGCAGAAATGTTGTATGCCGCAGCGGAGAAAGAATTGCAGGCCAAATATGACTTTTTGGCCATGCTGGCGGGGAAGAAGACCGAACCGGAGTCTTGAGTCTTTAAACTGTGGGTTGAGATAAAAACGTGGTCGGCTCCCTCCCCTGCGAAGGGGAGGGTTGGGGTGGGGTATCATAGACAAATCAAAAAGTTAACCTGAGCTTTGACGGCCGTTTTGTCTGCTAAACCCCCTCCCGGCCTCCCCCTTCGCAGGGGGAGGAGCAAACAAGCTGCCTCACTAAACTAACCGGTATTCCACCCGATATTCCCCCGATCCCACCTCAGCCGTATACCCGTCAGCACAGCGCACAAAATCAATCCCGTCCGCTTCCTGCACAGATTGACCGTCCGTCAGGATCACGGTGGCGGAGGTATTCGCCGGAACCTTGACGTTAAGGAACACGGTCTGACCACTGACTTCCCAGCGCACGCCGATGCTGCCGTAGATTGACTGATAACGAGTATCGAGCCAGCTCAGGCCGCCGCCGGTCAGCGGATTGATGATGAAATGTTTGAATCCCGGCTGCGCCTCGTCGGCTTCAATCCCTGCAGCCACGCGGTAGAGCCATTCGCCCACCGCGCCATAGGCGTAATGGTTGAAGGAGTTCATGTCCGCGCTCCACATGCTGCCGTCCGGTTTGATGCCGTCCCAGTGTTCCCAGATGGTGGTGGCACCGGCTTTCACCTGATACAGCCATGACGGGAAATCGTCTTTCAGCAGTAAATTCCACGCTTCCTTCGTGCGTCCGTTCTGGCTCAGCGCATGGCAGAAATACGGCGTGCCGACGAAACCGGTGACCAGATGTCCGTCGTGCTCATTGAGCAATTCAACCAGCGTGTCGGTGGTGCGCTGGCGGAAATCTTCCGGCACCAGATTGAAATACAGCGCCAGAATGTGCGCGGTTTGGGTTCTTGCCGCCAGGCGACCGGATGGCGTGAAAAACTCCTGCTGAAAACGACGGACAATCGCCTGATGTAATGCCTCGTAATGCTGATGATCGTCCAGCCGGTTCAGTACTTTGGCCGCTTTAGCAAACAGCTGGGTGGAATAGGCGTAATACGCCGTACAGGTCAGGTCGTTAGGTGTGGCACCGAAATAACTGCCCTCTTTTGCATCCAGCGCCACCCAGTCACCAAACTGTAAGTTGTACTGCCAGATATGGTTGTCGGCGTGTGCGGTCATAAAATCGATCCACCCCTTCATACTGGCATACTGATTTTCCAGCACCCGGATGTCGCCGTACATCAGGTACATCGTCCACGGGTTGATCACCGCCGCATCAGCCCAGGCCGATGCCGAGTGGGTGCCGCCCTCGGCCAGCAAACGGTCTTTGGCGCAATATCCGGTGAGGATGTCGGGAATGACGTGTGGCACGCCGCCTTCTTCCGTCTGATCATAACGAAGATCGGTCAGCCATTTGGCGAAGAAATTTCGCGTCTGCATCAGATAGCTCGCCGTGCGGCAAAAAATCTGGGCATCGCCCGTCCAGCCCAGACGCTCATCGCGCTGCGGGCAGTCAGTCGGTACATCGACAAAATTGCCTTTCAGCCCCCACAAGATGTTGTGATGTAACTGGTTCAGATCCGGGTCGGAACAGGCGAAATGCCCGGTCTGTTGCATGGCGGAATGCAGCACAATGGCGGTGAAATTATTCCGGTCCAGCTCCGCCGGATATTTCTCGATTTTCACGTAACGGAAACCCTGCCAGGTAAAGTGCGGATGCCAGATTTCCTCGCCCTCGCCCCGGAGCACGTACTCCGTCCGCTGTTTCGCGGAACGCAGGTTATCCAGATAAACATTGCCCTCTGCGTCCAGCACTTCAAAGTGGCGCAACACCACTTTATCGCCTGCGTTTCCGCGCACCTTAAATTCTACCCAGCCACTTAAATTCTGGCCGAAGTCGAGGACCGTGTCGCCTTGCGGCGTGGTGATCAGCGCGACAGGTTTCAGTTTTTCTATTTGTCTGACAGTGTTGCTGCCCTGCGCGACCAGCGTGGATTTATCGTGCGCCACCACGCTGACCGGCCGCCATGATGCCGCTGAACCCTGCCTGTCGCACCAGCCGGGAATTTCCCTGCGGGCATCATAAATTTCGCCGTCATAGATTTCAGAAAACAGAATGGCAGAATCGTGGCCTTTCCAGCTTTCATCGCTGACCACAGTGTCCTGCGAACCGTCTTTATAATTAATCACCAGCCGTGAAATAAGCGCCGCCCGTTCACCGTAATAATTTCTGTGGCGGGTAAAGCCCATATCCCCTTTATACCAGCCAGCGCCGGTTATCGCGCCGATGACATTCTCGCCGTTTTGCAGATGACCGGTCAGATCATAAGTCTGATAACGTAAATGGTGGTGATAACTTGTCCAGCCGGGAGTCAGGGCATCTTCGCCGACCTGATGGCCGTTGAGATGTAATTCATAAAGCCCCAGCGCGCTGACGTGAATAAACGCGGACTGAATATCCTCCGCGCGGTTCAGGACAAAAGATTTCCGCAATAACATGGCAGCGGAGCGATCTTTATCTTCCGGCGATTCCGCCGTAATAAATTCCGCGTTCCATTCATGGGAATACAGCACGCCGGAAATCATGTGTGCAGGCGGACTCCACGGACTGACCTCGCCGTAATTATCCCGCACCTGAACCCGGATAAAATAACGCTGAGAAGACGTCAGCATTAATTCGGTCAGCTCGAGGTTATTTGAACGGGAGGTTTCCTGCCATTCGCCATGATGAATAATGGGGTCAAAATGGTGGTCGTAGCTTATCTGGATACGATACGCCGTTTGCTGAACATTTCTGTTATCGCTTTCTATTTCCCAACCCAGAACAGGAAGTTCCTGCACACCCGACAAAGCGGATTCCTGATCCAGTGTAACTCTGATGACTGCGAGCATAATGCATGACTCCTCGTGTAATTAACGTTGCGCGATAAAAGGGATAACTACATTTGTTTTGCCGCTGATGCCGGATATTCAGACGATTGCTCACGAATAAGCACCCCGCCTTCATCGGCAAATTCATTACGGTGTTTGCCGTGGAAACATATCCAGCCAATGAATAACCCTGACGCCACGGTGGCGGACAAAATGGAATACAACACCAGCGGACCGGCATCAAGTAATAACGGGGTAACAAAGGCCAGCACGCCGCATAATAAACGGGAAATCGCGACGATAATGCCTTGCGCCGTGGAACGCAGCATGGTCGGGAAAGATTCCTGCGACCACACTTTCATGATCCCCTCGAAAGCCAGTCCGCTGCCGAGTGCGGTGAAGAATAAACAACAGAACCAGGAAGCCGGCGAGAAATTAAATAACACCGGCAGGAAGAATCCGCCCGCGAAACAACAGGCACCAAAAATAAAGGCGGGAATACGTTTCGGCGTATCGACGAAGCGCATAAATAAGATCCCCGCCAATACCCCGACCGGCATGGTCAGCAGGTTCCACAGGGAATTTTGCGCGACGCTGATCCCCACGACGTTAACCGCAATATAAGTACCAAACTGCCCGCCGGTATTGGCGGCAAGGTTGGTGAAGGCGTAAAACAGGCACAGGGCAACAAACGGCCACAGGTATTTTCCATGCAGGAGATCTTTAAACCGCGCGTTCTGCGCACGGATGGTCACGATCCCGGCGCGGCGTTCATTGCGGGCAACCAGCCATAATGGCGACTCCGGGATCGTGCAGCGCAGCAACAGTAAAATCGCGGCCGCGGCGCAGACATGCAAATACATAATCTGCGCACCGGATCGTCCCCAGCCGCCGACCAGCGCGGAAATCGCCATCGTGGTGCCAATACCCAGAAACCACAGCAGATTCGACAGGCCGATAATTTTCCCGCGATTTTTGTCCGTGGCAGCTTCAGCAATGGTCGCCAGAGAGACCGGTAAATCCGCGCCGGTAGCCAGCCCGACCAACAGCGTGCCGATAAACAGCACCGGGAACGTATTGCCGAAGGCCAGCAGCAAGGTACCCAATATGATCATCACCATGGTGACAATAAACACTTTGCGTCTGCCGTAACAGTCGCCAAGTCTGCCGCCGAGAAATGCGCCCAGCGCAATACTCAGGGTTAATATGCCGGAGAGTATACCGATTTGTACGGCCGTGGTGCCGATCGTTTTCTGATAAATAACCAGCGCGGTCCCGTTGGAAACAATGGCGGCAGAATCAATATATGACGCCATGCCGGAAACCACCCCGACATACCAGGGATTAAGTTTTTTAGCGGTTGACATAATAATGTCCTTCAGAGGTAACGGTGAATAATAAAGGGCGTGAGTGTTCCTTTCTCTTTACTGTTATTATGGTTTTATGTAATTAATTTATATTATTAACGCGAATTACTGATGAACGGTTTCAATCACACTGTTACTGACCCGCATACGCTCCTGAGTAGGTGTGCGGTTAAATTGTTTTTTATAAGCTTCCGTCAGTCGGGATGTGGTAGAAAATCCGCACAGTCTGGCGATCTTTCCTATCGTTAAATCGGATGTGCGTAATAACTCCTGTGTTTTAAGTAAACGGTAACGTTGCTGGAATTTCTCCGGGGTAAACCCGGTGATCTCTTTTATAAAGCGGAACATGGTTCGCTTTGCCACGCCGCTTTCTTCACATAAATAGTCCCAGTTAATATTGCATGTATAATTCTCCCGTAAGTAATTTAACAGATGACGCTTGCCTGAGTCCGCATGGCTGGTACGGCATTCCCTGCGGCGGGCACATTGAAACATCATCACGATCATAGACAATAAATAGGATTCCACCGTGGCAAAGTAAGAATCATCATAAACAGCATCACACAGGGTATTCATTTTTTCCGTCAGCTCGGTAATTTTGTCTAATTCTTCATTCGTCAGTCCTGCACGCCGTTTTTTCAGTGGCGAGGTATGCTGGTGGATCCCCGCAGTCAGCTGGCTGATATGATGAATAAAATGAAATGGCCGTGCTTTATGTAGCAGAATATTGGTAATTGACAACTTATTCGTGGATTCATAACAGTGAACGTCATTGGCACTGACAATGAAGAAATCACCTTTATGAATAAATTCCACCTGATCATTAATGATATGAAATCCGCTGCCATGACGGACAATAACCAGTTCATCAAATTCGTGCCGGTGAACATCTTCCAGCGACTGACGGTTCATATCGAATAAACTGAAAGCATGGCGCTCCGAAAGAAAGAAATCACTGACCTTGAGTATTTTCATGTATTCACCGCGTTAATGACTAAAATAAAATCCCTTTGATCACTGTGCGTAATAAAAATACCATTTCCTGATGAAATGATTAGACCGTAATAATTATGACAAGTCTATACGACGAACTGGCACTGTGGCGTAACCGGCCGTGATATTTGTTTCATTTTTGTATCTGAAATCTCATTTCAGCCACAGGACAAAAAAATGCGCAGAATAATCTGCGCATTTTATTGACGTCGGAAAACGTCTGCTATTTCGTCAAGGTTACGGCTTGTGCAAACGATGCTTGTGCCCTTTCATCAGGCTCAGCGAGGCTGAAAATGCTGCGCCTTCATCACCGGCCATGATCGCTTCATAAATCCGTTTGTGTTCATTGAGACACATGCCGCCTTCCTTGGAGGAGTATTCAAAGAACCATTTGAAAATCGTGGTCAGCACGTTACCAAAAGGCACATAAAAACAGTTGCCGGAGGAGATGAAAATCATGCGGTGAAACTGGGTATCGATATCCACCCACTGCGCCGCATCGAAATTTTCCGCGACATGACACATCTGGCGATAGATACGTGAAAGTTCGATACGCTGCTCTTTGCTGGCGTTCACTGCGGCCAGCGCGGTGGCGTGGGGTTCGATGGCTTTGCGGAACTCCAGAAACTGGTGATAAATTTCTTCCGTCGCTTCCATTCCCTGCATCCATTCCAGTAACTGCGGATCCAGCATGTTCCACTGCGGACGCTCTTTCACGCGGGTGCCGATTTTCGGACGCGATTCCAGCAACCCTTTGGAGGTCAGCAACTTCAGGGCTTCCCGCAACGCGGTGCGGCTGACGCCAAACTGTTCGCCGAGTTCGATTTCATTGGGCAGGATCGCGCCGCACGCCAGCTCGCCGGAGAGAATTTTACGGGCGATATCACGGGCGATATGGGTGTTCAGGCCACGGGTCATGCCTGCGGCGGTTTCAAACTGCATGCTCATTCGCTTCCCTTTTTCCTGTGCAGAGTGCCGACATCATAGTTCAGGCGACGGTGCGCTGCATGCCCCCGCCGCCATGAATCTCCCGAACTGTGCGCTATGGCGCCATCTGCCCGCCATTGACGTCAAGGATCTGACCGGTGATATAGCCGCTGCACGCATGGGAGGCAAAAAACAGGTAAGACGGTGCCAGCTCTTCCGATGTGCCAAAACGTCCCATGGCGATGGTGCCGGAGATTTTTTCGCGCACTTCGGCCGTTTTATCCGCATGGAAAACCGTGTCGATGGTCCCCGGCGCAATCACGTTGAAGCGGATATTGTCTTTGGTGAATTCTTTCACCCAGTTGCGGTGCACATTATGCAGCCAGGCTTTAGAGGCCGCATACAGGCTGGCACCGGGGCCGCCGCCTTCACGACCGGCAATCGAACCGGTGCTGATCACCGAGGTGGTTTTACCGCTCTGCTTCGCGGCGTGGCGCAGATGCGGGATGGCAAATTTGGTGACCATCAGCGCCGAACGGGCGTTAAGATCCATCACATGATCATAAAAATCGTCATCGATGTTTTCCAGCCCCTGACGTCCGCCCAGACCGCCCGCGTTATTGATCAGCACGTCAATGCCGCCGAAGCGTTCGACGAAATTCGCCACCAGCGCCTCGCATTCTGCGGACTGGGTGACATCCGCGCCAAAATACGCCACTTCACCGCCATGTTGGGCGATCTCTGCCGCCAGTTTATCGAGGCTGGCATCGTGGCGATGGCCGTTGATGCCGACTTTGGCCCCTGCGGCGGCGAATGCCTGTGCCGCTGCCAGACCAATGCCTTTGGTGGAACCGGTGATCAGAACACGCTGGCCTTTCAAATCGTTAAACATGGTAACTCCTTTATTCTTCAAATTTATTCTTCAGGTTTATTCTTCAGGGATACTCAGAGGTGAGACGGATTGCCACGCCACGCGGAAAGCGTCTTCCGCTGCCGGTGCGTCGCCGTTATTGATACGAATATTCAGGATGCGGTTGCCGGTGAGAAATACCTTCAGTTCTGTGCGGACGTCGTCGTGACCCGTCACGCTAACGCGTTCCACCTGCCCGCGCGCACTGAGCGAGGTTTCGGTGGCTTCATCGAAATAGCCGTGGGTTTCGAACACGCTGGCGAAAATGGCGTTGGTGCCGTCCGTGCGTAACAGCAATGCCGGTTCGCTGCGCAGGTTGAAATGCGGATCGCCGGCACCGGTGCGGGCGACAATCAGTTCACCGCCCTCAGGAAACGCGCTGGTCAGCGTCCGGTAACGGTCGCCGTCAAGCCAGCTGAATAAGGCTGACGCTCCCGCCGCAATCTTCGCACGGGCGCAATCCCACAGATGCTGATAACCCTGCTGTTCACCCAGCGGTTTCAGCTCGCGGGCGGCATCCGGCGTAGGGTCGCAACGGACAAACTGGCCGAGATGATGCAGGCAATAATCGTAACGGTGCGGTTGATGACTGGTGAGGCGGAAAACATCGACCATCAGCGGCGACGGTAATTCCGGCAAATTCAGCATCAGCACCGTTCGCTGCTGATTCACGCCGGGATAATAGTCCCGCAGGCGCGCGCTCATGCCCTGTCCCGCCGGATGATCAGTCACGAAGAAGTGCGACTCGCCCCAGCGGGTTTCCGCTTGCAGGCTGTTTCCGCCATGCTGACTCTGCCCGTCCACCACCACCGTGTTATGCGCGACGGTCTGTTTGCAGTAGGTGTTATTTTCCGGGATGTAGCGCCCGCCGAATTTAGGTTCGACATTGACCCAGCGGCCAAAACCGTAATCGCGCAGATATTCACGCCCGTGACTGAACAGGCTGAGGTGCAGACCGTCGAAGTGCCCGTGATTGAGGGCGGAATGCAGACGCGGAATGCTGCCATGCTGGCCGTACCACATCAGCGCCATGCTCTGATCGTGCGTACCATGACGCAGAATACCGATGCCCCCTTGTGTGCCTTCGGGGCCGTCGCGCAGCGCAACACTGCCCCAGTCAGCGGAGGTTGGCGGGGCATTTTTCAGCGCTGCAGAAAGTGGCAGCGCAGCCGCACTGACCCATACGCTTTGCTGCTGTTGAGCGACAGCGACCCATACCGGGTTCTGTGAATAGCGCGCATAGCAGACGCTGGCGGCAATGACTGCGCCGTCATCGCGGATATTAATGGTTTTTGAGGAGTCGTTCAGCGCAGGCCAGACGCCATCCGGGAAAGCCGTCTGCATCAGGGCTTCGCAGGTTTTGCGGATAATCTGATCGCGGAACTGATAAATCTGTAATTCCGGCTGTCGCCGTTCAATGGCTTCCGCCAGCAACAACAACGGACGCAGGGCGAAACGGTGATAATACGGCCCTTCGATGTAATATCCGTCCGGTGAAAACAGCTGACTGAGCTGGGCAAAGAAGCCGCCGCTTTCCCGGTCGCCCTTCAGGCCATACAGGGCTTTTTCCACCAGCGGGGCATCGCCCAGAACGTAACCACTGATCGCCGCCGCCGCTACCGACCAGATCCCGTGGTTATGCACGATATCAAAATCAGCGGTATGGCGGTTCAGCGCATCGTCCGCCATCACGCGGAACAGGCGGGTTTCAATGGTTTCACGCTGCGCGGCGTCCAGCGAAGCCATCACGCAGTGATACCCTTCGACGGCATACAGCCAGAACATATTTTCATTCAGCGTCTGGTGGAACAGTCTGCCGGGCGCATTGCTGTCTTTGCTGGTCGCGCTGCCGAGCGACGGATACATTTCCGCATACCCGTTGAGCAGCGCCAGCGCCCGCTCGCGGTAACGCGGTTCGCCGGTGATCAGGAATAAGCGTCCGGCAAGATTGAGGGTCAGATAATTTTGTTTATGCTGCGTATGCTCAGGACCGCCCGCTTCGCCGTGACCGGGGATCGCCACCGGCTGTTTCAGCGTGTTTTCCAGCGTGGCGATTTGCGCCCGCAGCGCGTCACCCAGAACCGAGTCCGTTTCACAGGCGGCGCGTAATTTTTTCGCTTCATCGATACTGATCAGCAGCGGTTGCCAGTGATTCATTTTTTCTCCTCCTGCGTCGCCGGGGCGACATACCCTGCCGCGAAGGACGGCAGCGACAGCAGCCAGGTTTCGCGTCCGGCTTCCATCACCGCACCGCGTGTGACGTCTTGATGATAGCCGCCGGAAGCGGACTGACCGGCAGGCGGTAAGGTAAAAGTCGCGCGGCGGATCTGTTGTTCGTAACGTTTTTCGCCGGTGGCGTTATCCGCCCACGACAGTAACGGCACCGGACGCACGCGGATCTGATCAAGCGATTTGTACGGCCACGCCACGCCGGGATCGGTAAAGCGGGCCATAAAATCCAGCGAGGTCAGCACGCTGCCGCCCTGAGGCGTGCGGTAATGCCAGAGATCGATGCCGTTTTTCTGCGCCAGCACCGCCATCATGCTGATGGCCTGTAAGTTGAAATAGCTGTAATGAAATGAGCGGGTGCGCGCCAGTTCGGCAGGTTGGGTGCCGTCGGGTTTCAACTGCACGTCGAGCTTACTTTTCATCAACGTCGCCATTTCACCGATCAGCGGTTTATCACCGAGATACCACGCAATGCCGGACACCTGTGTCACGTACCAGTTACCGTGGTTGTTCTCCGTGCGCCCTTCTTTTTTGGCAATTTTGCTGCCCTGCAACCAGTGCAGATAATCCTGCATCCACGCCCGCATCTGCTGTTCATCGTTATCCGTCCAGGCCGGATTGCCCTGCAACAACACGACAGAATCCACAATCCGGGTGGAAAAATAGCGACCATCCAGCACGCCCGCGTTACGCCCCGGCGAAATCCCCGGCACGCCCTGAGCAAAATTCAGGTTCGGGTTCATGCGTGTTTCCGGCGTGATAAACCAGGCACGCAGCAGGCTGGCGGCTTTATCGGCATATTTCTGCTCACCGGAGAAATACCAGGCCAGCGTCAGGTTCTGCACCCGCGCGGTAAAATCCGCCAGCCTTACGCCGTCACTCTGATCGTTTTTGCTGGCCGGATTCACCTGCCCGTCTTTGCGGATCCACGGCAGCCCGTCGGGTTTGCTGTCATCCGGCCACCAGTAGGCGCTCAGGCTGAGGTAATCATGTTTTGACCCGCCCGGCGGCGTCATGCCTTTGTCGGTCACGCTCAGTGCGGGTTTCTTCAGGGCGGAATCCGCAGCAGCCAAAAGTTGCTGATACGCCAGTGCCGTTTGTGGCGCGGCCGTGTGTTGGTGAAGTTGCTGGCGAACCACGACCATTTGCGCCGGGTTCAGAAATGCCGGTTCCGCCGCCTGTGCGCCCGCCATCAGCCCCAGCATCAGGGCGATACCCGCCGTGATTCCCTTCTGCTTACCGCACCGCATTAACGTCATGTTTTCTCCCGGCCTCGCGGCGTTCATCTGCTGTTATTTCACTCTTTAGTCATACTAATAAAGCAATGAACCCCGGGTTTCGCCAGTCAGAATTGGCTTAAATGCCGACAATAAGCCTAACAAGTGACCAAAATCACAATTTGATAACAAACTAAGCATTTCTTATTTGTCCGACTTTTAATTTCAAATCCCTCTTCTACGCTTGCTCAATACATAACCAAAAACATCTCACCCTACAAACGAGAGAGTAACGACAATGGATATCAACGTTCTGGTCATGATCGGTTACTTCGTCTTAATGATTGCCATCAGTTATGCGTTCAAGAAAATGGCTTCCGGCTCCTCAAGTCACTATTTCCGTGGCGGCGGGCGAATGCTCTGGTGGATGGTCGGCGCGACCGCCTTTATGATCCAGTTCAGCGCCTGGACCTTTACCGGCGCGGCCGGTCAGGCTTACCGCTACGGTTTCAACGTGGTCAGCGTGTTCGCCGGTAACGTGTTTGGTTATCTGGTTGCCTGGTGGTGGTTCGCCGCCCGCTTCCGCCAGTTGCGTGTTGATACGGCAACAGAGGCGATTAATCATCGCTTCGGCAAAGGTAATGAACAGTTTTTCACCTGGATGATCATTCCGCTGAGCATTCTCAGCGCGGGGGTATGGCTGAACAGTCTGGCGGTGTTTGCCAGCGCGGTATTCCATCATGACATCACGCTGACGCTGTGGGTCACGGGGATTGTGGTGCTGGTGATTTCGCTGCTCAGCGGCGCATGGGGCGTGGTCGCCAGTGATTTTGTGCAGACGCTGGTGGTGGCGATTATTTCGGTTGCCTGTGCGGTGGTGGCGCTGTTTAAAGTCGGCGGCCCGGTGAAACTGGTCACTGAGTTTCCTTCCGGATTCCTCACCGGCCCGGACGTCGGCCCGCATTACATCTCGCTGCTGGTGGCCTGTTTCCTGTTCTTCTTTATCAAGAATGTGCAGAGCATCAATAACCTGCAGGATTCCTACCGTTTCCTGAATGCCAAAGACAGTTTCAATGCCAAAAAAGCGGCCCTCTTCGCGCTGGTGCTGATGCTGGTGGGGACAATCATCTGGTTCATCCCGCCGTGGGCTGTGGCGATCCTGTATCCGGACGCGGCAACCGCACACCCTGAACTGGGCAAAAATGCCACGGATGCGGTGTATCTGATTTTTGCCGAACGCGCCATGCCGATGGGCACCGTGGGTCTGCTGATGGCCGGATTGTTCGCCGCCACCATGTCTTCCATGGACTGCGCACTGAACCGTAACTCCGGGATTTTTGTCCGCAGCTTCTGGACGCCGGTGGTGAACCGCAACAGCGAACGCAGCGATAAATATCAGCTGCGCGTCGGTCAGATTGCCTGTGTGGTCAACGGCGTACTGGTCATTCTGGTGGCGCAATACATGCACACCATGCAGACCGTCAGCCTGTTCGATCTGATGATGAAAGTCGGCACGCTGATGCAGGCACCGATTGTCGTGCCACTGTTCCTCGGTGTGTTTATCCGCAAGACGCCGGACTGGGCGGCGTGGGTGACGGTGCTGTTTGGATTGTGCGTGTCGTATGTGGTGGCGAACCTGTTCACCGCGCCGGACGTCGCCCGTCTGCTGGGCATCACCCTGACGTCGCGTGAACTGCTGGATGTGGCGATCATGTGGAATATCTTTGCGCATCTGGTGTTTACCGGCGGGTTCTTCTGCCTGACGCAACTGTTCTGGCGCGAAACCGATTCGGCAAGAAATACCCAGCGTCGTAAATTCTTCACTGACATGGAAACGCCGGTGTATGCCGACCATGAACAGGATGAGTTTGACCGGTTGCAGCGCGATAAAATCGGCCGTATTTCGATGTACATGGGCGCGGGGTTATTGCTGATGGTGCTGGTGCCGAACCCGCTTTGGGGACGGATCCTGTTCCTGCTGTGTGCGCTGGCTATTTTGCTGTTCGGCTGGATTTTGCACCGCAGCGCGGAGAAAGGCATGAAAGCGGCGCAGGCCGGTAAAGCGGCTAAACGCCATGTGGCGACGTCACAACGGTAGATAAATGAAGCAGGGTTTTTGGTAGAAGCCCTGCTTTTTTTTACAACAACCCACGCTGTATTAACGTTATGCGCGTGGCGTCGTTCAAATCATATCCGGGCAAATCGTCTTTGCGTACCCATGCATAGTCTTCAAATTCATCATTGAGGGTGATCGCAGTATTTTTCGCATGACAGGTGAAAAGCAGGTAAATCATGTAGATTTCCTCTGTCCGTCCATCCGGGTAGGTTTTGGTGCGAACATCATCACGGAACGTCCATGGCGTGATATGTGTCAGTTCCAGCGCCTCACCGAGTTCTTCCCGCACTTCACGCAGCAAAGCCTGTTCTATGGTTTCGCCCGGCTCAACGCCTCCCCCGGACAATGCCCACTGACCGGGAAATACACCACGGCCGGAGGGCATTTTGCACAACAAATAGGTTCCCTGATGTTCAATTAACGGACAGACAATGGTTCTCTGGCGCACAGTGACTTTCCTTAGTGACAATTTTCAGAAGCCAAAAGTATCATAAAGACGCCTTCCGCCCTGCGATTCAGGTCATAAAAAAACCCGCTTTGGCAGCGGGTTTTGATGGCAAACAAAAATGATGACGCAGCATATTTATTTGGGAAGCTCTGACACCTGTTTCACTTCCGTTTTGCTGATTTGCTGTTTCACACCATTCGCATCGGTATATTCCAGCAGACCGGAGTCGGCTTCTTTCGGTTTACCGTCACTAATGATGGTACGCGCATCATTGGTTTGAATCGCATAACTTGTACGGGTACAACCCGACAGCGCGGCGACACACATGATGGCGGCTAAAGGTAAAAGCATTTTTTGCGGCAATAAAGTCCTGTTCATCTTTCTCTCCTTTGTCATGATTTCCGGATAAATCAGTTATCCAGTTCACTCATGTTCTTCACCTGGTCGCGGTTAATTTGCTCAGTCTGACCCGTCTCGGCGTTTTTATAAGACACCAGACCGGTATCGTCATCGACCTGCGGTTTTCCGTCGGTGACGATGGTTTTCCCGTCCGTCGTTTTAATTGCCTGATTCGACGCACAACCTGCGACAAAAAAAATGGACACAGCGGCAAGTGATGCGGCAATAAGGTTTGCTTTCTTCATGATGTTTCTCCTGAAACGGGATTCTGATTAGAAGTATGTGTCAGGTAATTATAGTCGCCCTGCCGGAGCGGTTTTCAAAATAGGACAATTGGAAGTTTTTGGTGAATTATCAGGCAAAACCGGGAGGGTTGGAGGGGGTGGTAAAGAGCATAATAAGTTTCTGAATAGCAGTAAGAAAAAGCATTCTTACTGGTTTTGAGCGGGCAGTGAATCTTATTAACTAATAGTATGTTAACGGGATGCTTAATTATTCGCCTGCGCCATAAAATAATAATAACCCCGGGTAATCGCGCAGGATAAATACGCTACGGGTGTTTTAGTGACTGCAGAAATATTGCGCTTTCATGGCGTAATCCACGTGCAGAATGATGTCATTAACCATTCAGGGCTGTAATTACAGGCGGAGTGGATAAGGTGCCCTGAGAACAAAATTATCCCTGACAAAATAACAAAAAATGCAATCCGGATGTGTTGCAGAGTCATTGAGGATGACCTCTTCTAAATACGTTAAATTTTTGCAGGTCAAAGCCCGGGCTTTCAACCTTCCGCTATAGAGTTTATCGGCGCTCCCCCGCTGAGCTTTAGCCTCCGACGGTGCAATGTATGCCTCCTGCCCTCCAGTGCAATAAAACGCGCTGACTTTTTGCGTCTTAATCCGTATCATACGCGCCACACGTACGCGTGCCGGATGCTGACTGCGGGAGCGAAACCGCCTTTTATCATCGGCCAGCGGGAGCATGAACGCGACCCGACCGGCATGCTGAACAAGAAACTCGCGTGGCAGGTTTCCCTGCTTCGCCACCAGACGAATTGAACATCAAAAAATGTCAGATACTCAGTCAGTTAACAAGAAAGAGCAGTACAACCTCAATAAGCTGCAAAAGCGCCTGCGTCGTGACGTAGGGAAAGCGATTGCTGACTTCGGCATGATCGAAGAAGGCGATCGCATCATGGTGTGTCTCTCCGGCGGGAAAGACAGTTACACCATGCTGGAAATTTTGCGCAATCTGCAACAAAGCGCGCCGGTGAATTTTTCCCTGGTGGCGGTCAACCTTGACCAGAAACAACCGGGCTTTCCGGCGCACATTCTGCCTGAGTATTTAGAAACCCAGGGCGTGGAATATAAGATTGTCACCGAAGACACCTATTCCATCGTTAAGGATAAAATTCCTGAAGGCAAAACCACCTGTTCGCTGTGTTCACGTCTGCGCCGTGGGATCTTGTACCGCACCGCCACTGAACTGGGTTGTACCAAGATTGCGCTCGGTCATCACCGCGATGACATCCTGCAGACGCTGTTCCTCAATATGTTCTACGGCGGCAAACTGAAAGGCATGCCACCAAAACTGATGAGCGACGACGGCAAACACATCGTGATCCGTCCGCTGGCGTACTGCCGCGAGAAAGATATCGAGCGTTTTGCGATTGCGCGCGAATACCCGATTATTCCATGCAACCTGTGCGGCTCGCAGCCGAACCTGCAACGTCAGGTTATCGGTGACATGTTGAAAGACTGGGACAAAAAATACCCTGGCCGTATCGAAACCATGTTCAGCGCGATGCAAAACGTAGTGCCTTCCCATCTCAACGACATGAACCTGTTCGATTTTAAAGGGATCCGTCATGGCGACGCTGTTGTTGACGGCGGAGACCTGGCGTTTGACCGTGAAGATATTCCGATGCAGCCAGTGGGCTGGCAGCCGGAAGACGAGGAAACCGCAGTTGCGGTGGAACGTCTCAACGTGCTGGAAATCAAATAACCTGCCGCGCCCCGTCTGACGCGTCATTGAAAAGCCCGCTGCGAATGCGGGCTTTTTTGTTTTTCACGCCAGCGTGACGGTATCTGTCCAGTTGTAATTGGTCATCTTAAGTTTTACCGGCAGGCTGAGTGAGCCGAAGTGCCGGTGCTGATTTTTCAGAAAGAACGTCCGCAACCCTTCCGGTAAATATTGCGCGCTGTAACGCAGCACCGTGCTGTGCCAGAAAATCTGCGGGATAGCCCCGTTCGGGTAACGCTGTTTGATTTTCGACGCCCACGGCGTGTCGAGCAGATGATCGACCAGCGACTGTCTGATTTGCAGGCTTTTTTCATCCGGCGTCCCGGCCAGCAGAAGCTGATCCGGTAACGCGACCAGCCGCAGATCACTGATTTGCATGATATGTCCTGCGCAGTGTTGCTCGAAAATCGCGATCAGTTCCGCGCGGCGGGGTTCATCTTGCGGACGCGCATAAAGCGCCTGAGTGACAGCGAAAAAGGTGAAATGCATGCCGTTCAGCGGGGCAATGTCGGCCAGCGGATCGCCCTGTGCGGCGGTTTCCAGCTCCTGCAATAATCCCGCCATTGCCGCCCCGGCGAGGTTGCCGCTGGTGATGGCCAGCCGGGTCGGATGATAGAAAGGCTCCGTGCGGATGGCGCCGGTCCCGGGGTGGTCATTCCATACAGAAACTGTTTTTTCGTTCGCGCTGTCATACGCCTGATGAATCATTTCCCTGGTATGCAAAGCGGGCTCCTGATAAGTGAAAATGAGATGAAACCGACAGTAACGGCTCTGAATGCACCTTGCAGAGGATAAACCTCAAAAAGATTGAGCGAAATCAACATTAGAATCGCTGAATCGGTGCAGTATCTATTTCGCAGGTGAATGCAACGTCAAGCGATGGGCGTTGTGCTCCATATTGTCTTATTTCCAAATTTTTAGAATTAATGCATAGCACAATTTAATTCGAACGACGCCGGTCTTATTGACCGGCTTTTTTTTTGCATTTTTTCAGAACATCAACCAGTACTACGCCTCTACAACCATCTGCTCTTTTTCAGCCACAGCGCCACGCCGCCGCCCAACGCAATCAGACAGGCGCAGAAAATCCCGAAACCAAAGGGTGAGGTATTTCCCGGAATGCCGCCCAGATTGACCCCAAACAGACCGGTCAGGAATGTCGCAGGCAGGAAAACCATCGCCAGCAATGACATGGTATAGGTGCGGCGGTTCAGGGAATCCGCCATCAGTGAACTGATTTCATCAGAAAGCACCGCCGTGCGCGCAATGCTGGCATCCAGGTCATCCAGGCCACGGCCTAAACGGTCGGAGATCTCCTGCATCAGACGCCGGTCATCGTCATTCATCCACGGCAGACGTTCACTGGCAAGACGGGAAAACACATCCCGCTGCGGTGCCATGTAACGACGCAGCACAATCAGTTGCTTGCGCAGTAAGGCCATCGCGCCGCGCTCCGGCACCTGCTGTTCCATCAGGTCGTCTTCGATATCGATAATTTTATCGTGCAGATCTTCAATGAAATTGCTGGTGTGATCGGTCAGCGCATCGCAAATCTCCACCAGCCAGCGGCCGGTGTTGGTCGGTCCGCTGCCCTGTTTCATATCCCCGATCATCTCTTCCATGGAAAACACTTTCCTGTGTCGGGTGGAGACAATCATTTTATCGGTGAGATAGACGCGGATGGTGACCAGTTGGTCAGGGCGTGCATCGGCATTAAGATTGATGCTGCGCAGGGTGATCAGCGTCCCCTCGCCGACCCGCATGACTTTCGGACGTACGCTGTCACCGGCCAACGCTTCACGCACGGTGTCCGGCAGCACCGGCGTGCTGTTAATCCACTGTTCACTGGCAGGAAGGGTGTAATCGAGATGCAACCAGCAGGGTTTATCTTCGCTGGCAACACACTGCGGGCTGATGTGGTTCACACCGCCCTGTCCGTCCATCTGGAAGGCATAAACCGCATCTGAAACCTGTAACTCTTTTCCCTTGATGACGTCCACGACGTTCCTCACTTTTTCTTCGTTATCTCTGCTGATAGTAGCGTTAAGTGTCTGAAATTCAATTTTATCTACCCGCCGGGTGCCTGCATTTCTGCCAGCGCGGGCATCACCTTACGCATCATTTCAAGGAATTTTCGTAACCGTGCAGGGTAATAGCTGGAATACGGATAGACCAGATAAACCGGCAGCGGCAATGCATTCCAGCCGGGTAAAACCCGTTGCAGACGCCCTTCGGCGAGATCTTCTTTCACAATCCACGAGGACACAATGCCCGCCCCCAGCCCGGAAAGCGCGGCCTTGCGTACGGCGTATAAGCTGTCCGTCGCCAGACGCGGCATGATGGTGCAACTGTCCATTCTGCCGTCGATATCATGACGCAGCGTGACCTCGTTACGGTAAAAGGTGCTTAATGCAATCCAGGGTAACTGCGGCAGTTCGCTGACGTCATTCACCGGATGCTGTTGCAGCAACGCGGGCGTGGCGACGGCAATTCGCGGCACCTCAGCCAGCAGAATGGCAACCATCGAGGGATCTGCGACGTTTCCCACCTGAATGGCGCAGTCGATATCTTCAGACATAAAGTCCGGCGTCCGGTCATTGAGCATCCAGTCGACCGAAAGCTGCGGATAACGCTGCAGATATTCCGTCAGCGGCGCGATCAGCTGATCCTGACCAAATGCATGGGGCGCGCGCACCCGCAGGATCCCCACCGGTTCATCCCCCGCACCGTGCAGCTGATCTTCCAGTGCCGTCCAGCGTCCCAGCAATAATTTCGCCTGCTCATAACAGCGTTCGCCGTCATCGGTAAGTTTCATCGCATGGGTGGTTCGCAGGATGAGTTTCGCGCCCAGCAGGCGTTCCAGCGACTGCAAGCGGCGGCTGACGGTCGGCTGGCTGGTGCTCAGTTGTGCGGCCGCAGCGGACAGGCTGCCGCTCTCGACGATCCTCACGAAAGTTTGCATCAGGTCGATGCGGTCGATACCGCTGGTGACGGGATTGCTCATACGCCTCACGTATAACAGTTTTACCTTTCTGCAGGCTACCACTTATAACCATTCAGGTGAAGAATGCATTCCACGCAACCGAACATACAAATCAATTCTTCAGGGGTCACGTTATGTCAGAACTTACCAGCACATCCGCTGTTCCGGAATCTGCCCTGTCGGGCAAAATCATTTTCACCCTGGCCGCCGGTGCCGGATTAAGCGTCGCCTCAATCTATTACAGTCAGCCGATGCTCGGCATCATGGGCGGTAATCTTAATGCCAGCACCACATCGGTCGGGCTGATCCCGACGCTGACGCAGGCGGGCTATGCATTGGGGATCCTGTTTCTTATCCCGCTGGGCGACCGCCATGACCGCCGCACCCTTATCCTGCTGAAAAGTATATTGCTGGCCGCTGCGTTGCTGCTCTGCGGTTTTGTGCCGGGCATTCACGGTTTACTGATCGCCAGCCTGATCACCGGTATCGGCGCGACGATGGCGCAGGATATCGTCCCTGCGTCAGCCCATCTCGCGCCAGCGGCGCAACGGGGGAAAACCGTCGGCACCGTGATGACCGGTTTACTGGTCGGGATTTTGCTTTCCCGCGTTATCAGCGGCTTTGTCGCCGAATATTTTGGCTGGCGGGTGATGTATCAGCTGGCGGCACTCAGCGTGGCGCTGATTGGCGTGGCGCTCTGGCGGGTATTACCGCGTTTCACGCCGGACACCCGTATCAGTTATACCGCTCTGTTGCATTCGATGTTTGGCCTGTGGAAAAACTATAAAACGCTGCGCCATGCCGCACTGGCTCAGGGGTTGTTATCCGTCGCCTTCAGCGCATTCTGGTCAACGCTGGCCATCATGCTCAATGAACATTTCCATCTCGGCAGTGCGGTTGCCGGGGCGTTTGGTCTGGCCGGGGCGGCCGGTGCGCTGGCAGCACCGCTGGCGGGTGCACTGGCAGATAAAAAAGGTCCGGCGCGGGTGACTCAGGTCGGGTCGGCGCTGGTGATGGTGTCATTCGCGGCCATGTTCCTGCTGCCGTTGTTGTCGCCACATGCCCAGCTGGCATTGATTGTGCTGAGTGCCATCGGTTTTGACTTAGGTATTCAGGCCACGCTGGTCGCCCATCAGACGCTGGTGTATGGCCTTGAACCGGCCGCCCGGGGTCGCCTGAACGCCCTGCTGTTCACCGTGGTATTCATCGGCATGTCAGCCGGTGCGGCGCTCGGCAGTAAAGCACTCGACGCCGGGGGCTGGACAGGTGTGGTGGCGCTGGCAACAGCCGCAGCGGGCGCGGCATTGCTGGTGCGTCTGTTCAGCCGTAAAAGCTGAGTGTTGAGATAAAACAAAAGCGCCCGCGGTTTTCACTCCGCGGGCGCTTTTTCGTCTCAGTGAGATCAGTGTTTAATGATGTACATTTCCTGACTGTAAGCCACGTCTTCCGGATTGGTGATCGGATAGCCTTTCACCCAGGGTTTAATCAGACGTCCGTTGGTGTACTGATAAATCGGCGCAATCGGTGCCTGACCGGCGATAATCTGCTCGGCTTTGTTGTAGTCATCATTACGACGGGCGTCGCTGGTTTCCCGGCTGGCATCGCTGATCACTTTGTCGTATTCCGCGTTGCTGAACTTGCTGATGTTGCCGTTATGGGTGGAAGTCAGCAGTGACAGGAAGGTAGAGGCTTCATTGTAATCGCCGATCCACGAGGCGCGGATCACATCAAAATTGCCGGTGTTGCGGCTGTCGATATAGGTTTTCCATTCCTGATTCACCAGTTTCACTTCCGCACCCAGCGTCTTTTTCCACATCGAGGCCACTGCAATAGCGATTTTCTGATGGCTTTCTGAGGTGTTGTACAGCAGCGTCAGTCGCAGCGGTTTCGCCGGGCTGTAACCCGCCGCCGCCAGCAGGCTTTTTGCCTGCGCATTCAGCTCTTCCTGCGAATACTGTTGCAGCTCACTTTCGGTCGGTTTGAAGCCATTGGTCACGTCAGGCGTGAAACGCCACGCCGGTTTCTCGCCGGTGCCCAGCACTTTTTCCGCGATGATTTTACGGTCGATACTCAGGGAAAGCGCCTGACGCACGCGCGCATCGTCGGTCGGTGCGCGGCGGGTATTGAAGGCGTAGTAGTACGTACCAAGCTGATAGGGTGTAAACACCTGCCCCGGCAGATCGCGCAGCAGCTTTTGGTACTGATCTTTCGGGAATGACTCGGTGATATCGATATCATCGGCCAGATAGCGTTTCGTCGCATTCGACTCTTTGTTGATCGGCACGAAAGTGACTTTGGTCAGCACCGTGCGGGCGTGATCCCAGTAGTGAGGATTGGGTTCCAGCACCAGTTTTTCGTTGACCACGCGGTCTTTCAGCACATACGCGCCGTTACCCACCAGATTGCCCGGTTTGGTCCAGTCGTTACCGTATTTTTCAACGGTGGCCTGATGCACCGGGAACAGACTGAAATTCGCCAGCAGGCTGACAAAATAAGGCACCGGTTTATCCAGTGTCACCCGCAGCAATGTCGGGCTGACGGCGGTGACGCCCAGTTTATCCACCGGCATTTTACCGGCGATGATGGCGTCGGCATTGGAAATGCCCGCCAGCCCGGCAAAAAACGCGCCGGAGGACGAGCCTTTCGGATCGACCAGACGCTGCCAGCTGTAAACGAAATCCTGCGCCGTAACCGGATCGCCATTCGACCATCGGGCGTCTTTGCGTATCGTGAACAGGAATACCTGATTGTTCTGGTTTTGCCAGCTTTCGGCCACGCCCGGAATACTTTTGCCGCTGGCATCCTGATTCACCAGCCCTTCGAACAGGTCACGCGCGACCTGCGCTTCCGGCAGGCCGACCACTTTTGCCGGATCCAGTGAAGCGGGTTCATCTTTGATATGGCGGACAATTTCCTGTCTGGCGGCGAGTTGCGCACCGGCTGGCACCTGCGCAGCGAAAGCCTGACCGGCAGTCAGCGCCACCAGCGCAGCGCATAAGGAAGAGGATAAAAGCGGAAATGATTTTCCCTGCGGCATAAATTCTCCTGAACAGACAAAGGGCTACGCCCTGAAACATTCAGGAGTTTTATCATTATCGGGAATAATCCCCTATAAGAAATCATTCCAGATTTGCCTTCGCGCACAAAACCGCAGGATTTGGCGAAAAAATGCCGGGTGAAATCAGGCTGAACCGGCGATGTCGATGCCGCCGCAATGGAATTTCAGGGCAGGATCCACATCCTGCGCCAGCCAGGTCGGGCCATCGAGATCAATAAACTTCGCGCCCGCCGTCAGCGGCAAGGCGGCGCGAACCGCCCGCGAAGTGCATAACATGCAGCCAAGCATGATCTCAAACCCCTGCTCACGCGCGGCGACGGCCAGCGCCAGCGCGCCGGTCAGGCCGCCGGTTTTATCCAGCTTAATGTTGATCATGTCATAGCGGTTTTTCAGCGCCGGCAGCCCTTCCACGGTATGGCAGCTTTCGTCAGCGCAAATGGGCAGCGGATGGATAAAGTTTTCCAGCGCCGAATCTTCACCGGCGGGCAGCGGCTGTTCCAGCATCAGGATGCCGAGATCTGCCAGCAGCTGACAGCGCGCCACCAGTCCGTCGCTTTGCCAGGCTTCATTGGCATCGACAATCAGCGAGGCGTTCGGCACGGCGGCGCGCACTGCCACCAGCCGTTCGGCAATCAGACGGTCATCGAGTTTGATTTTCAGCAGCGTCGCGCCCTGCTGCTGGAGGGCCAGCGCCGCTTGCGCCATGGCTTCCGGCGATCCGATGCTCACGGTTTGCGCCATGCTGATGGAAGGCAGCGGTTCAGTGCCGGTCAGTTGCCATAAATTCAGGCCAAGGGTCTGTGATTCAAGATTCCACAGCGCGCAGTCCAGCGCATTACGGGCAGCGCCCGCCGGGAGTAAATGTTGCAATTGTTCGCGGCTGGCGCCCTGTTCGACCGCAGTCACCACACTGGCGATCTGCGCCATGACTGAGGTTTCACTTTCGTCATAACGTGGATACGGCGTGCATTCCCCGACGCCACGGATGCCATTTTCTTCAATTTCGACCGCCACCACCCGCGCTTCGGTGCGGCTGCCACGGGAAATAACAAACGGCGTATGTAACGGCCAGGCTTCCGGATAAAAGCGAACACTTCTCATAGCAGTTCCTTTTGTTATGCATAATGGATACAACTATTTAGCAATTATTATATATCCAACCTACAAATGTTACCCTAAACTGAAAGCCGTTTGACTCCAATGGAAATAGGAAATAATCATGACCCAGACAGTACACTTTCAGAGCAACCCGGTGAGCGTTGCAGGCAAGATCCCTCAGAAAGGCGACGTTGCCAAGCCTTTCAGCCTGGTCGCTAAAGACCTTTCTGATGTCAGCCTGAGCAGCTTTGCGGGTAAACGTAAAGTCCTGAACATTTTCCCAAGCATTGATACCGGCGTTTGCGCCACGTCCGTGCGTAAATTCAACCAGCTGGCAGGCGAAATCGACAACACCGTTGTGCTGTGCATCTCTTCTGATCTGCCTTTCGCCCAGTCACGTTTCTGCGGCGCGGAAGGGTTGTCTAACGTGATCACCCTCTCCACCTTGCGTGGCGGTGATTTCAAATCTGAATACGGCGTGGGCATCACCGACGGCGCGTTGTCCGGTCTGACTGCCCGTGCGGTAGTGGTTCTGGATGGTCAGGACAACGTGTTGTACAGCGAACTGGTGAACGAAATCACCACCGAGCCTGACTATGAATCTGCCCTGGCTGTGCTGAAGTAATCCCTTCTTAGCAGACAACAGATGAAAAAAAAGCAACGGCTGAGTCCGTTGCTTTTTTATTGGGCGCTCTTCCTGAGACGCGAATTATTCTTCGCTTTCACCCGTTTCACCGCGACGGCTGCTGAGACCGTATTCGCGGAGTTTGTTGGCGATAGCCGTATGCGACACGCCCAGACGTTTCGCCAGTTTACGCGTACTTGGATAAGTGCGGTAAAGACGGGTCAGCACCGAGCGTTCGAAACGTTTGCTGATGTCGTCCAGCGAGCCGTTCAGCGCTTCTTCACCTATCGTCACTTCGGCGTCGAAGTCCGGCAGCACGATATCCTGCGGACGCAGCTCGCCGCCTTCCAGTTGAGTCAGCGCACGATAAATGGCGTTTTTCAGCTGACGGACATTGCCCGGCCAGCCGTAATGCGTCAGGTAATTCGCCAGTTGCGGGGACAGTTTCGGACGCGGCATGCCCTGTTCATCAGAGAAGCGCGCCACAAACAATTCGGTCAGCGGCATCACATCCGCAGGACGGTCACGCAGCGGCGGCAGCGTCAGGCTCAGCACGTTCAGGCGGTAATACAAGTCTTCACGGAATTCACCGCGCTGCACCAGTTCCACCAGATTTTTCTGCGTGGCGCACATCACCCGGACATCCACTTTCACTTCATGCTCTTCACCCACGCGACGGAAAGTGCCGTCATTGAGGAAGCGCAGCAGTTTGATCTGCATTCTCGGCGACATCTCACCGATTTCATCAAGCAGCACCGAACCGCCGTTAGCCTGTTCGAAGAAGCCTTTTTTGCCCTCAAGGGCATTCGGATAGGCCCCTGCGGCATAGCCGAACAGTTCGCTTTCCACCACGTCATCCGGCAGTGACGCACAGTTGAGGCCGAGGAACGGCTTTTTACCGCGTGCGCTGCGCAGATGGCAGGCGTGAGCCAGCAAATCTTTCCCGGTGCCGGTGTCGCCGACAATCAACAGCGGCGCATCCAGCATGGCGAGTTTACGTGCCTGATCCAGCACATGACGCATTTTCGTGCTGACCGCCACGATGTGGTCAAACTCGCTGTCATCGTTCACCGTCAGATCCTGCAACTGACGTCCCATACGGGCCGCCGATTTCAGCATCACCACGGCACCGGCGATTTCGCCTTGCTGGTCTTCGTTATCAATGCGGATCGGCGTGAGATCCATCAGGAAATCCTGACTGCGGATCACAATGCGCTCGGTATGCGGTTGCGCGTTGCCGCTTTCCAGCCAGCGCGTGACGTTGTAACCGGTGATCAAGCTGGCCGCGGTTACATTGCGGATTTTGTCTTCATCGAGTTCAAACAATGCCAGCGCGGCCGGGTTGGCCTGCTCGACTTTGCCTTTCATATCAATGGAAAAAACCGGTTCCGGCATGGAAACCAGTAACGCGCGCAGTGCGCGATGCTCCCGTTCGGAAGGCAGGAAAGACACGGTACGGACATCGGTCACGCCATCGATACGGCGGATTTCAGCCATCAGGGCGCGAAAAGTATCAAAATCCAGTTGGGAAAAATTCAGGTAAATGCGGCCGATCGAGGCAATCTCGATCCCGCGTAAATCAATACTGCGTAAAACCAGTAAATCGAGGAGTTCACGGGTGAGACCCAGGCGGTCTTCGCAAAAAACTTCCAGACGCATCAGTGTTGACCTTTTTCTGCCGGTGCGGAAATCGCTGCAGGCATAATACTCTTTCATGTACACCGGAAGAAGAGACTGTCACGAAAAGTTGACAAAATAATTCGCTGGCAGATATCCGGCTGTCATGATGATCCTGCATGCCTTGCGCTGTCACAGTGATTTCTGCTGGCAGCAACAGGCGGATGCCGGTTTCTCACTTCGCCCTTTTTCTGCTACTATCGCCCTTCTGATTTCATCGCCAAATGGTTCCCGACTATGAAGTTCGTCTCCTTTAATATCAACGGATTGCGCGCACGTCCGCATCAGCTTGCCGCCATTATCGAACAGCACCAGCCTGACGTAATTGGTTTGCAGGAAACCAAGGTGCATGACGACATGTTCCCGCTGGAAGAAGTCAGCCAGCACGGTTATCACGTGTTTTATCACGGCCAGAAAGGCCATTACGGCGTTGCCATGCTGACGAAGCAGGAACCGGTGGCTGTACGCCGTGGTTTCCCGGGTGATGACGAAGAGTCTCAGCGCCGGATCATCATGACCGATATCGAGACACCGCAGGGCATTCTGACGGTGATCAACGGCTACTTCCCGCAGGGCGAAAGCCGCGACCATCCGACCAAGTTCCCGGCCAAAGAGAAGTTTTATCGCGATTTGCAGGATTACCTGACCACCAGTTTGTCCGTGAGTAATCCGGTAGTAGTGATGGGTGACGTGAATATCAGCCCGACGGATCTGGATATCGGTATCGGCGAAGACAGCCGTAAACGCTGGCTGCGCACCGGCAAATGTTCTTTCCTGCCGGAAGAACGTGAATGGATGGATCGCCTGAAAGGCTGGGGTCTGATCGATACCTTCCGCGCCGCGAACCCTGAAACTGCCGACAAATTCTCGTGGTTTGATTACCGTTCACGCGGCTTCGATGAAAACCGGGGGCTGCGTATCGATCTGATCATGGCAAGCACACCGCTGGCCGCGCGCTGTACCGCAACCGGTATTGATTACGATATCCGCGCCATGGAAAAGCCTTCTGATCATGCGCCAATCTGGGCAACGTTCGACCTGAAATAATGACCATGAAGACGATTGACGTGGTCGCCGCCCTGATCGAGCGGGAAGGCAAATTGCTGCTCGCCCGTCGGGATGCGTCCGGCGATCAGGCCGGTTTGTGGGAATTTCCCGGCGGAAAAGTCGAAGCCGGAGAAACTCAGCCCGCCGCACTGGTGCGCGAGTTGCAGGAAGAAATGGGCATTACGGCGACGGTGGAAGAGTTCATCGCCACCAGCGTGAGGCAGCAACCGGCGCGGTTAATCCGTTTGCATGGCTGGCGGGTCAGCGGCTTCAGCGGCGTGATAACGTTACAGTGTCACTCAGAATACTGCTGGGTTTCGCCGGATGAGGTGCGTTCGTTTGAACTGGCTCCGGCAGATATTCCGCTGATCAATGCGTATCTGACGAAATCCACCCCGTCATCCTCGCGGTAAATAAAAAGGCGCGGAAGGTTTCCCGTTCCGCGCCTTTTTTTCACGTTTCAGTCACGTTTCAGAAAGCGTTATTTCTTTAACACTTCCCATTTGAGTTCATTGGTACCCACCACATTCGGATCGCGTGAGCACTGTAATACCACGCTGTCAGCGGTGACCACCGCCCCCTCGCTGTAACTCTGATTGTTGTAGATACAGCAATTGTGGCAGGTCGGCGCGCTGTTATTGTTGTTGCCGCTGTTCTCCCAGATCTGCGGCGGCAACGGCACCACGACATCCGCACCGTTGCCAATATTGCTGCGGTTCGCCATGGCCGGTACCGCCAGCAGCGCGCAGCCTGCCAGCAATGCCATCAGCAGGTTATTCATCAATACGTTTTTCATCACTGTTTGCTTCCTTCCCTTTGGTGCTCGCTTTGCGTCGTTTAGGGGCGCTTTTGCTTTTCGCTGCGCCCCCCGCCGGTTTGGAAGGCAGGCTGCGGAAAGCCGAAGACACGCGGTTCGTTTTGGCCTGTATGATGAGATTCTGCAACGTGGCGACCAGCGGTTGCATAAAGTCCTGATAACGGCAGCTCTTTTCACTGATACGCGTCAGCGTGGATTCCCAGTCAGCGGTCATATCAGGGCGCGCGGCAATGTCCGGCAGCGAATGGATCAGCGCGCGGCCGGTGTCGCTGGAATGAATGTAGCGCCCTTTTTTATACAAAAATTCGCGGCGGAACAGCAACTCGATAATCCCGGCACGTGTGGCCTCCGTACCCAGCCCGTCGGTCGCGCGCAGAATTTTTTTCAACTCTTTATCCTGCACAAAACGCGCAATACCGGTCATGGCTGAAAGCAATGTGGCGTCGGTAAAAGGCCGTGGCGGCTGAGTCTGACGTTCAACCACTTCCCCGCGTTCACACAGCAGTTCGTCACCTTTGGCGACCACCGGCAGCGGCGTGCCTTCGTTTTCCTCGTCGCGTTCTTTACTGCCCAGTAAGGTGCGCCAGCCCGCTTCGGCCAGAAAACGCGCCTTGGCGATAAATTTACCGCCCGCGATATCCAGGTCGATCACGCATTTGCGGTAAACCGCATCAGGGCAGAATTGCATCAGATATTGTCGCGCCACCAGACCATAAATCTTGCGTTCATCGTCGGTCAGGTTGACGTTGCTGCTGCGCGCCGTCGGGATAATCGCATGGTGCGCATCCACCTTTTTGTCGTCCCAGCACCGGTTGCGTATATCGGTATCCACCACCGGTTGCGGCATCAGATCAGGCCGGTGAATGCCGATGGCGTTGATGACGGCATGACGCCCGGCAAAATGCTCCTCTGGCAGGTATCGGCTATCCGAACGCGGATACGTAATCAATTTGTGCGTTTCGTATAATTTCTGGCAGATATCGAGGATCTGCTGGGCGCTGAGACCAAAGGCTTTCGAGCCTTCAATCTGCAAAGTGGAGAGCGAAAACGGCAGCGGCGCGATGTCGTTCTCACGTTTATCATTATAGCCGGTGACCATCGCCGGTTGCCCGGCAATGCGCGCCACCACATGATCGGCCAGCGGACGGTGCAGCAAACGCCCTTCTTCATCCTGATACGGCTCGCAGGAATCGCTCGGCTGCCACAGCGCCACAAAACGCTCTTCGGCAGGCGTCACGATATGCGCTTTCACTTCAAAGAAATCTTTCGGGATGAAGTTTTCGATGTCTTCATCACGCCGCACCACCAGCCCGAGCACCGGCGTTTGCACGCGGCCAACGGACAGCACGCCGTTGTAACCGGCATTACGCCCGAGAATGGTGTAGGCGCGGGTCATGTTGATGCCATACAGCCAGTCGGCGCGGGCACGGGCCAGCGCGGACACACACAGCGGAATAAAGTCGCGGTTGTCACGCAGGCGGTCAATGGCACGTTCGACGGCCTGCGGGTTAAGATCGTTAATCAGGCAGCGTTGGGTCGCCTGCCGTTTTTCCGGCGTCAGTTCGAGGTAATCGAGCACTTCATCCACCAGAAGTTGCCCTTCGCGATCCGGGTCACCGGCGTGGACGACCTGCGTCGCTTCGAGCAGCAAACGTTTGATGACGTTGAGTTGTTTGGCGACAGAAGAGCGCGGCTGAAGTTGCCACTTTTCCGGAATGATCGGCAGATCGGCCAGCGACCAGCGCGCAAAGCGGCTGTCGTAGGCGTCGGGCTGCGCCTGTTCGAGTAAGTGACCGACGCACCAGGTCACCACCTGATCGTTACCACAGGCAATATAACCGTCGCCGCGACGATGAGGTTTCGGCAGGACATCCGCGATGGCGCGGGCAAGGCTGGGTTTTTCGGCAATGAACAGACGCATCAACATGCACCCGTTTGCGGTGTGATCGCTACAGAGATTTCCATTGTCCCATCCTTCATTTCACTACGTCCTCATCATGCAGAGGTGGCTATGTTAGCCGCTGGCGGCGTAATTAGTAAGACGGTTAGAAGCTTCTGAGACAGCAGTCGCTCATTATGGCAGCAAAAAACCGGTTTAATCGGAAAACGCCGATTAAAACCGGTTAATAAATGTGCTGCCAGGATTTAGAAGTGGCTGACGAAAGGGGTGCTGTCGGCCGGGATCACCTGCAGGCTGGCTTTCAGCTGTGGCGTGCCGAGGTAGAGGAATCCGACGATTTTGTCGTTTTCACCGCATTTGAATGCCTGGCGCACATCCGCATGGTCGGTCCAGGCGCCGGTGCGCCAGATGCCGTTAAAGCCCTGCGCCAGCGCGGCCATCTGCATGGCGTGAACCGCACATCCGGCAGACAGCAGTTGCTCCCACTGCGGCACTTTCGGGCTGTCTTTGCAGGTGGCGATCACGGTAATGATTTGTGGCGCACGTAATGGCGCCTGCGTGGCCTTTTCAATGGCTTTTTCATCCGCGCCGTCTTTAATAGCCGCTGCACGCAGCACTTCACTGAAACGGGTCAGGCCGTCGTTTTCAGCAATCACAAACCGCCACGGCTGTAATGCCCCATGATCCGGCGCGCGCATACCGGCATGAATGATGTTTTGCAGCGCTTCGCCCGCCGGTGCAGGAGCAGCCAGACGGGAAGCAGAACGGCGGTTAAGTAATAAGTCCAAAGCATCCATGATGTTCTCCTGAGAATAAGGGCTATTTGGATTACGTTAACATAAGCGTAACGCCTTTTTCCAACGTACACATGGCTTTCAGATAATGCATCACTGCCAAATCCTGACATGATTTAAAGCTGACATTTTTCCGGCAGGTCATTAGGATAGCGGGACTTATCCGTCTTGTTGGAGAGACCATGCGCACATTGTGGCGAATTATCGCCGGTTTTTTTAAGTGGACCTGGCGTCTTCTTAATTTCGTCAGAGAATTTATTCTCAACGTATTTCTTATTCTGATCATTCTGGCCGGTGTCGGCATCTGGTACGCCGTGCAGGACAAACCGGTGGAAACGACCAAAGGTGCGCTGCTGGTTGATCTCAGTGGTTCCGTGGTTGACAAGCCGTCGGTCAATAATAAAGTCCGTCAGTGGGGCCGCGAATTGCTCGGCACCTCAAGCAGCCGTTTGCAGGAAAACTCGCTGTTTGATTTAGTCGATACCATCCGTGCCGCGAAAGATGATAAAGACGTCACCGGTATCGTGTTACAACTGACCGATTTCACCGGTACTGACCAGTCATCCATGCAATATATCGGCAAAGCACTGCGCGAATTCCGCGACGCAGGCAAACCGGTGTATGCCATCGGCGACAGCTATAATCAGTCGCAATACTATCTGGCCAGCTATGCCAATAAAATCTATCTGTCGCCACAGGGCGCGGTCGATCTGCACGGTTTTGCCACGAACAATCTCTATTACAAATCGTTGCTGGATAAGCTGAAAGTCACCACCAATATCTTCCGCGTCGGTACCTATAAATCCGCCGTAGAACCGTTGATCCGTGATGATATGTCCCCTGCCGCCCGCGAAGCTGACAGCCGCTGGATTGGCGGATTGTGGACCAACTATCTCAATACCGTTTCCGCTAACCGTCAGATCACCCCTGAACAATTGTTCCCGGGCGCGGCGGGCGTGCTGGCCGGTATGCAGGCCACCGGTGGCGATATGGCGCAATACGCGCTGAAAACCAAACTGGTGGATGCGCTGGCATCACGCACCGAAGCGGACAACGAGATGGTGAAAGCCTTTGGCTGGAACAAAACCACCAAAGACTTTAATTACACCAGCATTTACGATTACTCGCCGAAACCAAAACCGGACAATAACGATCCGCAAATCGCCGTGATCTTCGCGACGGGCGCAATCAACGACGGTGAAGAACAGCCGGGTGCAGTCGGTGGCGACACCACGGCACAGCAAATTCGTGAGGCCCGTCTGGATCCGAAGGTGAAAGCGATTGTCCTGCGCGTCAACAGCCCTGGCGGCAGCGTCAGCGCATCTGAAGTGATCCGCTCCGAACTGGCTGCGGCCAAAGCTGCAGGCAAACCGGTGGTGGTTTCTATGGGCGGCATGGCGGCTTCCGGCGGTTACTGGATCTCCACGCCAGCTAACTACATCATCGCCAGCCCGAGCACCCTCACCGGCTCCATCGGTATCTTCGGCGTGATCAACACTTATCAGGACACGCTGGATTACGCCGGTGTGCATACCGACGGTGTGGCGACGTCACCGCTGGCGGATATTGCGTCCACCAAAGCGCTGCCGCCGGAGTTCTCCCAGATGATGCAGCTGAACATCGAGAACGGTTATAAAACCTTCCTCGGTCTGGTGGCGGATTCCCGTCATAAAACGCCTGAACAGATTGATCAGATTGCACAGGGGCATGTGTGGCTCGGCTCTGATGCCAAAGCCAACGGTCTGGTGGATGAACTGGGCGATTTCGATGACGCGGTGAAGAAAGCGGCGGATCTGGCGAAACTGCCAAAATGGCAACTGAACTGGTATGTCAGCGAACCCGGTCTGGCTGATCTGCTGTTCTCGCAAGTGAGCGCGTCTGTTCATGCGATGTTGCCAGCGGCGATTCAGGCCTATCTGCCTGAGCCAGTCAGCAAGATGGCGATGGAGCTGAAATCACAGGCCGACCTGTTCAGCAACATGAACGATCCGCAAAACCGTTACGCACTTTGCCTGACCTGTGGTGACGTGAAGTAACATCCCGATTTGGCATAAAGATTCACCGGAATGCACAGCCCGACGCTTCTCACTGAGAACGTCGGGCTTTTTTAGGGTGGGACACCTGCAGATAAGCCTTTATACTTAGCGGAGTGGCTTTCACCTTTCTAAAAAAAGAACATCTTCAATGACTAAAAAATCTATTTACGTTGCCTATACCGGCGGCACCATTGGTATGCAACGTTCTGAACAGGGTTACATTCCGGTTTCCGGCCATTTGCAGCGCCAGCTGGCGCTGATGCCTGAATTCCACCGCCCTGAGATGCCTGAATTTACCATCAAAGAATACGCGCCACTGATGGATTCCTCCGACATGACGCCTGAAGACTGGCAACACATTGCCGACGATATTCAGGCGCATTACGACGAGTACGACGGTTTCGTCATCCTGCATGGCACGGACACCATGGCGTTTACCGCATCCGCACTCTCCTTTATGCTTGAAAACCTGAGCAAGCCGGTCATTGTGACAGGGTCACAGATTCCGCTCGAAGCCCTGCGTTCTGACGGACAAATCAACCTGCTGAACTCGCTGTATATCGCGGCGAACCATCCGGTCAACGAAGTCACCCTGTTCTTCAACAACCGTCTGTATCGCGGCAACCGCAGCACTAAAGCACACGCCGATGGTTTCGATGCCTTTGCCTCACCGAACCTTTCGCCGCTGCTGGAAGCCGGGATCCACATCCGCCGTCTTTCCACGCCATCACTGCCGGAAGTCCCTGCCGCTAAACTGAAAGTGCACCACATTACGCCGCAACCTATCGGCGTGGTGACGATTTATCCGGGCATTTCTGCCGAAGTGGTACAGAATTTCCTGATGCAGCCGGTGAAAGCGCTGATCCTGCGCTCCTACGGCGTCGGCAACGCACCACAAAAAGGCGATCTGCTGAAAGTGCTGAAAGACGCCTCAGAGCGCGGCATTGTGGTGGTTAACCTGACGCAATGTATTTCAGGGCGCGTCAATATGGGGGGATATGCCACCGGTAACGCCCTCGCACATTCCGGCGTGATCAGCGGCTTTGATATGACCGTGGAAGCGGCGCTGACCAAGCTGCATTACCTGCTCAGCCAGTCACATACGCCGGAAGAAATCCGCGAACTGATGCAGCAAAACCTGCGTGGCGAACTGACCGAATAAATAAGGGGCATTATGAAATCTGCGTTGTTGCTGGTCGATCTGCAAAACGATTTTTGTCACGGCGGTGCGCTGGCGGTGACTGACGGCGATGCCACGATTGCGGTCGCCAATCAGATGATGGCGTGGTGTAAAAGCCATGACATCCCCGTGCTGGCGTCTCAGGACTGGCATCCGGCCGGACATCGCAGTTTCGCCGCGAATTCCCACGCCGAACCCTGGACGCTGGGGGATCTGAACGGTTTGCCACAGGTCTGGTGGCCGGTTCACTGCGTCCAGCACGAACCGGGCGCAGAATTTCACCCGGCGCTGAAACTGCCGCTGGTAGATTTTGTGGTGCAGAAAGGCACCAATCCGGACATTGACAGTTACAGCGCCTTTTACGACAACGGCCACCGCGCCGCCACCGTGCTGAATGACTGGCTGAAAGCCGCGCAGATCACGCATTTGTATGTGATGGGGCTGGCGACGGATTACTGCGTAAAATTCACTGTGCTTGACGCCCTGGAACTGGGTTATCAGGTGACGTTGCTGACCGATGGCTGTCGGGGTGTGAACTTAAAGCCACAAGACAGCGCACAAGCGGTTGAAGCGATGCGGGTTGCAGGTGTGAAGGTGAGTACGTCCGGGGCGGTGACGGCGTGAATTTTGTCGTCCTGCTAAAGAAATAGCAGGACGACAAAGAGCAGCAAAATCTTTAACCAGCCCACCACTTCAATGCAGAAAACTACTCAACGCAAAAACAACCAGCATTCCCCCGCCCGCAACGTTCACTATCTTTTTCAGGGTCCGAGTGTTCATCTTGCTGGCAGAGAAAACAAGCGTCTGACTGAGGGTGATAAGCCACACAGACATCACTGCAATGTGCACACTCGCCAGAATCATATAATGCCCGATCTCTCCCTGGCTGCCCGCAAATTGCGACACCACAGTCAGGTAAAACAGGATGGCTTTCGGGTTGAGTACATTCGCGATCCAGGCCTCTTTCAACGTCACCGCGCCGCCGCTGCCGTCGAACACCATTGCACGTGCGCTGAGGCCACTGCGGATAAGCTGGATGCCGAGCCAAAGCAGATAAACCGTGCCGGCTATTTTCAGAATATTGAAAAGCGTCGGAGAAGCCACAAGCAGTGACGTGATGCCAAGCCCGATAAGGATGGCATGGGTATATATTCCGAGAGCCGTGCCGGTGAGCGTCTTTAGAAGCCCTTTCCGTCCACCTGACAGTGCACTGTTCATGGCAAGCGTGAAACTCGCACCGGGGGAAAGCGCAACGGGAAGTAATGCGGGGATGAAGCCGGTTAAATTGATGTCCATAGGCTGATAAGAATTTAGGGTAAATTCCTTTTTAAGTGGATTAACATCAATTTTAAAGGCGCGGCTCAGCGCCCTTTTTTGCACCTGCGGGGTTCACTCAGGTTTGAGTTTGATCAGCGTGTCCTGCGCAAACTGCTGTTTCAGTTCCTGCTTACTTTTGGTGACGATCTGTCCGTCCGTGCCGATGCTCATATGCTGGGCATCGACGTTGTGACGCGACTGATACAGCATCACGGCCTGCAGGCTGTGCTCTTTTTGTTCCGGCGTCAGGGCGACACCGTCCGGCCATTTACCGAGTTCGACAGCCTGCGCGAGACGTGCGTAGATTTCCGGCGTCATCACATCAATAAGTTGATTAATTTCCATCTGAGCACCTTGTGTTCATCACTATTATTCAAGCGGTTTTGAATAATAGCTGAATCGATTTTGTCGGTTAGATTACAACATCATTTTCTGGCGGCTTAACCGGTGGTTTTCCCGCCATTCTGACCGTCGGTGAAACTCATCGAGGCCGAGTTTACACAGTAACGTTCGCCCGTCGGTTTCGGGCCATCGGGGAAAACATGCCCTAAATGCGCGTTACAGCGGGCACAGCGAACCTCGACACGCGCCATATTATGCGACTTATCAGTAAGATATTTAATCGCATCAGGGGTCACGGGCTGATAAAAACTTGGCCAGCCACAGCCGGAATCGTATTTGGTATCGGAGTAGAACAGCGCCGAGTCACACACCACGCAATGATAAAGCCCTTCGCGGCGGTTGTGCAGCAACTTTCCAGAGTACGGAGGCTCTGTTCCGTGTTCCTGCGTGACATAACGTTGTATTTCAGTGAGTTGCTCAAGGGTAGAGGAAGATTTGGCTTCAATGCTCATGATTCTCGTTCTCTGACGAATATAAAAATCAACTAAAATAACAGTTTATAATAACAAAAAATTAACAACAGGTCTGTCTGTTTTGTCCTAAACTGTATGGCATCGGCGTTACCCTGCTCCAACTTGTGATGGCGATCACACTCCTGTTCTTCCGGTACTTTATATTCAGTTTTTCGCCCCCATGTGGTTGTGAGCCGATTAAAAAAACGGAACGTGCAATAAGCGAGCAACAGTAGGTCGTCGCTTTGACTTACAGCAATAATTGACACGATTCCGCTTGACGCTCAGCAAGGTTTTTGTAATTTTACAACCAACCTTTTATTCACTAAAAAAATAGCTGGTGGAATATATGACTATCAAAGTAGGTATCAACGGTTTTGGCCGTATCGGTCGCATTGTTTTCCGTGCTGCTCAAGAACGTTCTGACATCGAGATCGTAGCAATCAACGATCTGTTAGACGCGGACTACATGGCATACATGCTGAAGTACGACTCAACTCATGGTCGTTTCAACGGTACTGTTGAAGTTAAAGACGGTCACCTGGTTGTTAACGGCAAAACCATCCGTGTTACCGCTGAGCGTGACCCAGCTAACCTGAAATGGAACGAAGTTAACGTTGACGTTGTGGCTGAAGCGACTGGTCTGTTCCTGGATGATGCGACTGCTCGTAAGCACATCGCTGCAGGCGCTAAAAAAGTTGTTCTGACTGGCCCTTCTAAAGACAACACGCCAATGTTCGTTATGGGTGTTAACCATAAAGAATACGCAGGTCAGGAAATCGTTTCTAACGCATCTTGCACCACTAACTGCCTGGCACCACTGGCTAAAGTGATCAACGACAACTTCGGTATCGTTGAAGCGCTGATGACCACTGTTCATGCAACTACCGCAACTCAGAAAACTGTTGATGGCCCGTCTCACAAAGACTGGCGCGGCGGCCGCGGCGCATCCCAGAACATCATCCCTTCTTCTACCGGTGCTGCTAAAGCAGTAGGTAAAGTTATCCCGGCTCTGAACGGTAAACTGACCGGTATGGCGTTCCGCGTTCCTACCCCTAACGTTTCTGTTGTTGACCTGACTGCACGTCTGGAAAAACCAGCTTCTTACAAAGAAATCTGCGCAGTGATCAAAGCAGCTTCTGAAGCAGGCGACCTGAAAGGCGTTCTGGGTTACACCGAAGACGACGTAGTTTCTACCGACTTCAACGGCGAAAAACTGACTTCCGTATTTGATGCGAAAGCAGGTATCGCGCTGAACGACAACTTTGTGAAACTGGTTTCCTGGTACGACAACGAAACTGGCTACTCAAACAAAGTATTGGATCTGATCGCTCACGTTTCCAAATAATTGGTTATGTGAATGAACTGATTGAAGGGCGACGCAAGTCGCCCTTTTGCTTTCTGTCGGATGCACTTTTTTATCAGCACATGAGTGCGATCAAACAGACAGGTTTGGTTCATGTGTAGTCTTGGTTGTAAATCGTAATTGTTTAACCCTGACAGGACTTTAGATAATGACAGAACAACTCTTTTCTCTTCCGGTCGTAAACCAAATCTCTACCTCCGTCAGCCAGCGTCAGATTGACGAACTGCCGGTGCTCGTTGTCACCCATCCGAAAGTTCGTGCCGCAATTGCCCTGCAAGGCGCGCACCTGTTGTTATGGCAGCCTGAAGGTGAAGAACCTGTGCTGTGGATGAGCAGCGCCAGTGCGTTCAAAGAAGGCGTCGCGATCCGTGGTGGCATTCCAATTTGCTGGCCGTGGTTCGGTCCGGCGGGTCAGCCTTCACATGGTTTCGCCCGTAATCTTCCATGGGAACTGACTGACCATAAAGAAAATGACGAAGGCGTCGTTCTTACCTTAACGCTGAAAAGCTCTCCTGAAACACTGGCTCTCTGGCCACATGAGTTCACGCTGAGCGCACGTTTTTCACTGGGGGAAACCTGCCATATTGAGCTGGAATCTACCGGTGATTTCGAAGCCAACAGCGCCCTTCACACTTATTTCAACATTGGCGATATCGCGGATGTCAGCATAAAAGGTCTGGGCAACAACTTTATCGATAAAGTCGATGGCGCAAAAGCCAAGCAGGAAACGGGTGATCTGACCTTCACCGGCCAAACTGACCGCATTTACACCCAGCCGCAGGCCACCAGCGAAATCGTTGACCCGGTACTGAAACGTACGCTGGTTGTCGCACATGAAAACAATTCTGACGTGGTTGCGTGGAACCCGGGTTCTGCCCTGTCAGTCAGCATGGCGGATATGCCGGACGACGGTTACAAAACCATGGTCTGCGTTGAAACGGCACAAGTTTCCCACAAACATGTGTCTACCCATGCAGCACCTGCACGTCTGGCGGTGACTTTCTCCCTCCGTAAGTAGTTTGCAGCGCGCATGACAAAGGGGCCGGAAGGCCCCTTTTTGTCGTCTGATGGCAGATAGGAAGCGGAGAGACTTCAGACCATATCCAGCGGCATTTTATGGCGTGGCGCCGGGAACGCGGCATCAATGCGTGCGATTTCATCTGCCGTCAGGCTGAGCGTCAGCGCCGCCGCATTATCTTTTACATGCCGGGGCTGTACCGCTTTGGGAATGGCGATCACGTTACCGGAGCGTATTACCCAGGCCAGCGCAATCTGTGAACTGCTGACACCGCGTGCCTGGGCGATATCCAGCATCACCGGTGCGGTCAGCACGTCGTGGCGTAACTTACCTGCCTGTGCGAGAGGACAATACGCCATCACCGGTACGCTGTGCTCTTCACACCACGGCAGCAGGTCGAATTCGATCCCACGGGCCGCTGCGTGATACAACACCTGGTTGGTCATGCATTCATTGCCGCCGGGGATTTTCCACAGCGCCTGCATCTCGTCAGTATCGAGATTCGACACGCCCCAGCGACGGATTTTGCCGGACTGCTGCAATTTTTCCATCGCCGCCACGGTGTCATGTAACGGAATCGAACCACGCCAGTGCAACAGGTACAGGTCTATACAATCTGTCTGTAATCTTTTCAGGCTTTGCTCACAGGCGGCGATCGCTTTCGCGCCACCGGCATGGTGCGGGTACACTTTTGATACCAGAAAAACCTCATCCCGACGTCCGGCGATGGCCTCTCCGACCACCCTTTCCGCGCCGCCATCGGCGTACATTTCTGCGGTATCGATCAGGGTCATACCGGCATCCAGCCCCTGCTGCAAGGCTTTCACTTCAGAGCGAATGTCACTGTTTCGCTCTCCCATATACCAGGTACCTTGTCCGATTGCGGGTACGGTCCTGCCGTCGGGGAATTGCACGGTGTTCGCTTTCATCTGTTTCCTCCGGTTGGGTTATGACTGCAATATCTGATGATCTATAAATGTGCAAATGGGGCGAAACGCCCCATTAATGTGCAACTCATTCACTCTGACGGTGCATTGCATCAGAAGGTGTAGGTAACACCTGTCCACAGTACACCCGTCCAGTCTTTTTCGATGATCGGGCTGTCAGTCACTTCACTGCCGAGGCGCAGATAGCGGCCCGTTACGAAGCCCTGCCATGCAGGCGTGAAATTGTATTTCGCGGAAACTTCAACGTACGGGCTGAAACTGTCGTCTGCAGAATAGCTGTGGAAACCACTGCGACGCGATTCGTCTTTGGTCACGCCATAATAATAATCGTTGAGATTCGAGCTGAACCAGGTCACACCAAAACCTGGTACCACGGCCCAGTTAGACCCTTTGATCGCATACAGATAACCCAGATCAGCGGTCATACCGTTACTGGTATCAAGGGTGTCCGCGTTAAAGCTGGCGCGAATCGTACCCCACTCAGCGTTATGAGAATAGGCCAGACCCGCCATCAGGGTGGAGTGACGTTTGTCCAGACGCTTCATGCGCTTGTCATCGCTGTCACTCGGGTCGAAGGTTAACGGGAAATAGCTGGCGGTGATGCTCAGTTTGTTCGCATCGTCATTCCACAAATAGTAACCCGCCATCAGGGTGTGGAAGTAGAAGTCATCATTGTCGTAATTGATGATCGGCACGGGATAAACGTGGTCGTTATTGCCACGGTACGGATCAGGGGCGACCAGCGCGGAACCACCGACCTGCCAGGTTCCCGCAACAGCAGCATGGCTGCAAATCACTGCCGCGCCCACGATGGACAGTGTTTTAAGAGTAATTTTTTTCATTGTCTTAATTCCATTAAGTAAAAAATCGCCGCTAGTGTAAATGAACCGTAAACGTCGCGCTTAGCAAATCTGGGTCTATGAAAAGACATATCCAGAAAAACCGGGTCGATCGCACAATTTAACTGCAAAATATGAAATAAAAATGACTAAAGAAACAACTTCCGCTCTGCAAAGCACGTCCTGCAAGGCTTTTCAGAGCATTCCTGATAACTGAGTCATTGATATGACTTAAAAAACCGCAAACGCATAGAGGAAATTTTCTTAATGCCAAACTACGCTTATAAATAGATGAAAGACTTAGCCTGAACGGTTGCCCATCCCACCGGGTCTGACAGTGAACAAATCATCGCATCTGTCGGCTTTGAAGGGGTTCTGCAAGTTGGCATAAGGGTTGCTGTATTCAGGTGGGAGATCTTTCTTCCGGGGGCGCTGAAAAAAGCTCTCATTAACCTGTGCTATACCCAACTCATTGGAATTGCAGCCAGTCGGCGGTTCCGGGGACGAAGGGTAAAATAACGAAGGACGGGCATCGTATGAACATATTTGACCACTATCGCCAGCGCTATGAGGCTGCCAAGGACGAAGAGTTCACACTGCAGGAATTTCTTACCATTGCACGGCAAGATCGCAGTGCTTATGTCAATGCGGCGGAACGTCTGTTGATGGCCATCGGTGAACCAGTGATGGTAGATACCGCGCTTGAACCACGCCTGTCGCGTTTATTCTCGAACCGTGTTGTTGCACGTTACCCTGCATTTGAAGAATTTTACGGCATGGAAGAGGCTATCGAACAGATTGTCTCCTACCTGAAACACGCCGCGCAGGGTCTGGAAGAAAAGAAACAAATCCTTTATTTACTGGGCCCGGTGGGCGGCGGTAAATCATCTCTGGCCGAACGGCTGAAATCCCTGATGCAACGCGTACCGATTTATGTGCTGAGCGCCAACGGCGAACGCAGCCCGGTAAACGATCATCCTCTGTGCCTGTTCAACCCGCAGGAAGATGCGCATATTCTCGATAAAGAATACAACATTCCTCCGCGCTATCTCGGCACCATCATGTCGCCATGGGCGGCAAAACGTCTGCATGAATTCGGTGGCGACATCACCAGGTTCAAAGTCGTGAAAGTCTGGCCGTCGATCCTCGAACAAATTGCCATCGCCAAAACAGAACCCGGCGATGAAAACAACCAGGACATCTCAGCGCTGGTCGGGAAAGTGGATATCCGTAAACTGGAAAACCACGCGCAAAACGATCCTGATGCCTACGGATATTCCGGTGCACTGTGCCGTGCAAACCAGGGCGTGATGGAATTCGTGGAGATGTTCAAGGCCCCGATTAAAGTACTGCACCCGTTACTGACAGCGACGCAGGAAGGTAACTATAACGGTACCGAAGGTATTTCCGCCCTGCCGTTCAACGGCATTATTCTGGCGCACTCTAACGAATCTGAGTGGGTGACGTTCCGTAACAATAAGAATAATGAAGCCTTCCTTGACCGCGTGTACATCGTGAAAGTGCCTTACTGCCTGCGCGTGTCGGAAGAGATGAAAATCTACGACAAACTGCTCAGCAACAGTGAGCTTTCTCATGCGCCATGCGCCCCGGGAACGCTGGAAACGCTCGCGCGTTTCTCGATCCTCTCGCGTCTGAAAACGCCGGAAAACTCCAGCAGCTATTCCAAAATGCGGGTGTATGACGGTGAAAGCCTGAAAGATACCGACCCGAAAGCCAAGTCCTACCAGGAATATCGCGATTATGCGGGCGTGGATGAGGGCATGAACGGGCTGTCGACGCGTTTCGCGTTTAAAATCCTCTCCCGCGTGTTTAACTTTGACCATGCCGAAGTGGCCGCCAACCCGGTTCATCTGTTCTATGTGCTGGAACAGCAGATCGAGCGCGAACAGTTCCCGCAGGACATCGCTGAGAAATATCTGGAGCACCTGAAAGGCTATCTGATCCCGAAATACGCTGAGTTCATCGGCAAAGAGATCCAGACGGCTTATCTGGAATCCTATTCAGAATACGGACAAAACATTTTCGACCGTTATGTCACCTACGCTGACTTCTGGATCCAGGATCAGGAATACCGCGACCCGGATACCGGTCAGTTGTTTGACCGTGAAGCGCTGAATGCTGAGCTGGAAAAGATCGAAAAACCGGCCGGGATCAGCAATCCAAAAGATTTCCGCAACGAAATCGTCAACTTCGTGCTGCGTGCTCGCGCCAATAACAGCGGCCGCAATCCAAACTGGACCAGTTACGAGAAACTACGCACGGTGATTGAGAAAAAAATGTTCTCAAATACCGAGGAATTACTGCCGGTTATCTCGTTTAACGCCAAGACGTCGACCGATGAACAGAAAAAACATGATGATTTTGTCGACAGAATGATGGAGAAAGGATACACACGCAAACAGGTACGCCTGCTGTGTGAATGGTACCTGCGCGTAAGAAAATCCTCGTAACAGAAGATCGTTGGCAACGTCGTTTGGGGGAAATATGACGTATTTTATTGACCGTCGGCTGAATGGCAAAAATAAAAGCGCGGTGAACCGCCAGCGCTTTTTGCGCCGCTATAAGTCGCAAATCAAACAGTCGATTGCCGAGGCCATCAACAAGCGTTCGGTTACCGACGTAGACAGCGGGGAATCGGTATCGATTCCCAACGCTGATATCAACGAGCCCATGTTTCATCAGGGTCGCGGTGGCTTGCGCCACCGTGTTCACCCCGGCAACGACCACTTTGTACAGAATGACCGCATCGAACGACCGCAGGGGGGCGGTGGTGGCGGCAGTGGTCAGGGCGATGCCAGCCAGGACGGTGAAGGCGAAGATGAATTTTCATTCCAGATCTCCAAAGACGAATATCTCGATCTGCTTTTTGAAGATCTGGCGCTGCCTAACCTGCGTAAAAATCAGCATAAACAGCTGAATGAATTTAAAACCCACCGCTCCGGTTACACGTCTAACGGCGTGCCGGCCAATATCAGTGTGGTGCGCTCTTTGCAAAACTCGCTGGCCCGTCGCACGGCGATGACTGCGGGTAAAAAACGGGAGCTGCGTGAACTGGAATCGACGCTGACCGAGGTCGAACACAGTGAACCGGCACAATTGCTGGAAGAAGAACGTCTGCGTAAAGAGATTGCTGAGTTGCGGGCAAAAATCGCCAAAACGCCGTTCATCGATACGTTTGATTTACGTTACCGCAACTATGAGCGTCGCCCTGAGCCTTCGAGCCAGGCAGTGATGTTCTGTCTGATGGATGTCTCCGGTTCAATGGATCAGGCAACCAAAGACATGGCCAAACGTTTCTATATTCTGCTCTATCTGTTCCTGAGCCGGACGTATAAAAACGTCGATGTGGTCTATATCCGTCACCATACCCAGGCCAAAGAAGTGGATGAACAGGAGTTCTTCTACTCGCAGGAAACCGGCGGGACCATCGTTTCGAGCGCGCTGAAACTGATGGATGACGTCATTCAGGAACGCTACGACCCGGCGCAGTGGAATATTTATGCCGCGCAGGCCTCTGATGGCGATAACTGGGCTGACGACTCCCCTCTGTGCCACCAGTTGCTGGCACAGAAAATCCTGCCAATGGTACGTTATTACAGCTATATCGAAATCACCCGCCGCGCCCACCAGACGCTGTGGCGTGAATACGAAGTGTTGCAGGAGAAATTCGATAATTTCGCTATGCAGCATATCCGGGAACAGGAAGATATTTATCCGGTGTTCAGGGAACTTTTCCATAAGCAAACTGAAAACGGTTAAGAACGAAATAAAATACAACCGGCGATGAATCTGTCGCCGGTTTTTTTATGTTTTTTTACCGCGTTTCGATGCACCAAAATAATCCATTAAAAAAGCCGGGGGATTTCTCCTCCGGCTTTTTGCATTATTTCCCGACGGGAAAATTACAGACCGTAAACCAGGTTCACAGACGTCACGGTATCGGTTTTATCCGGTGCGCTGGCAGGTGGTTTAGTGTTGTAGGTGACGTCATAGGCCACTTTCAATGAGAAGTGGGTATTGATTGCCACAGTCAGTGCAGTTTCAGAGTTCAGCGTGGTTTCGTCGTTCGCTAAAACGGAGAAGCCCTGGGTGAAACGTGCCGTGTCGCTGATCTGATAACCGTAAGTGCCGGAACCGTAGGCCAGAGCACGGGTGGTGTTACCGCCCTGTTCGAACTCATCGTGACGAACACCAGGACCTGCTTCCAGGTTCAGCGTATGAACCGGGCCGCTCCAGATCTGACGACCGTAACCGACCGCGCCGACAGTACGTGAACGGTAACCGTTATAACGGTCGCTCAGCCAGCTCGCCTGACCAAACACATAGTTCGCGGTATCCAGGTTGTAGCGCGTACGGCCGCCAGCCTGATATTTTTCAGATGAACGCACACCGGACGAAGACGTGTTACGCGCAGAACCCCACAGGCTGTAAGCCGTGTTGGTATCAAACCAGGTCATGGTGGTATCAGCATTCAGCGTGGAGTTGCTGGTGTTACCGGTTTGCGCACTGTAACCCGCCTGAACGTTGCCTTCGAACGGTTTTTTCGCCTGAGCAGGGTCATCTAACGCGGTGAAGATTGTGGTGTCTGCAAGGCTTGAAATACTGAACAGCGCTGCACCGCAGACTACGGCACAAGCTGGTAAACGACGTACAACCCGAAAAAACATTTTGTTTCCCCAATAAGACTTAAGGCAAATAACGACATTAGAACCACACGATGTATGCCATTAATTAGGATCCGTTAATCAAGCCTGGCAACTCCATTTCGATGGCACATGCATACAAATATTTCTACCGCAACAAATATAACGCACTCAGCCCAGGATATCTTAATAAAGCGGCTTTTTTAGATAGTTCCGAATGACATATATTTCCGGCAATAGAAACATACAAAATCATTACACTTCCTTTCATTGATTTCTTATTTCAATGCGGGTCAGTAATCGATCTTAACGCGCCACACTTTACTTCTTTCCTGCCGCTTTCGTTCGAAATATTGCGAGCTGGCAGCGTACAGATTTCCGCCGAACTCGTCGCTGAATCTTGTCCTTTTGAGCGATGCGGGGTAGTTTTATCCTGATAACGTCTTATTTTTGCCTCGGGTTCCTCGAAGGCAGCCTTCAGGAGGAGTGGTCATGGCTTTACAACAAGAGATTATTCAGGCTCTGCACGTTAAACCGCACATCGATGCCGCACAGGAAGTCCGTGTCAGCGTCGATTTTCTCAAAAGTTATCTGCTGGCCCATCCGTTCATCAAGACACTGGTTCTGGGCATCAGCGGCGGGCAAGATTCTACTCTTACCGGCAAACTTTGCCAAACAGCAATTAGCGAATTACGTGCGGAAACGACAGAAGCGGATTATCAGTTCATTGCGGTGCGTTTACCTTACGGCGTGCAGGCGGATGAAGCCGACTGTCAGGACGCGATCACCTTCATCCAGCCGGATCAGGTTCTGACCGTGAATATCAAAAATGCGGTGCTGGCAAGCGAAGCGACATTGCGTGAAATCGGCATTGAACTGAGCGATTTCATCAAAGGCAATGAGAAAGCCCGCGAACGCATGAAAGCCCAGTACAGCATCGCCGGGATGAAGAAAGGCGTGGTGGTGGGCACTGACCACGCAGCAGAAGCGGTCACCGGCTTCTTCACCAAATACGGCGACGGCGGCACGGACATCAATCCGATTTTCCGTCTGAACAAGCGTCAGGGAAAGGCATTGCTGAAAGAACTCGGTTGTCCGGCGCATCTTTATACCAAAGCCCCGACGGCCGATCTGGAAGAAGACCGCCCTGCCTTGCCGGATGAAGCCGCGCTGGGCGTGACCTACGAACTGATCGACGATTATCTTGAAGGCAAGAAAATCGACGATAACGCTGCCGCCATTATTGAAGGCTGGTATCTGCGTACGGAACATAAACGCCGTCCGCCGATCACCGTATTCGACGATTTTTGGCAGAAAATATAATTTCTGCGGTTCTTCGCATCAGACGGGCACCTCAGGGTGTCCGTTTTTATTCACGGCCCTGTCCCGCCTGTTTATCACAAGCCGCTTTCCATTCATTAACTAAATCATTACCCTTAGCGTCCTTTCGGATGACTGACAGTGATGTTTTCAATGCAAAAGTTTCTTTTTCTGTTGCTGAGCCTGGTGCTGCTCGGCCCTCTGGGTATTGATTTATATCTGCCCGCGATACCTGCCATTGCGCTCGGTTTACAGAGTACCGAGGCGGTCATTCAGTCCTCGATTTCGCTATTCATTCTGGTGATGGGCCTCGGTCAGCTGGTGGCCGGTCCGCTGGTGGATAAATTTGGCCGCCGCCCGATCGCGATTATCGGTGTGGTGGTTTATCTGGCCGGTGCAATAGTGGCCGCAACCGCCGTCGCGCCGTGGATGTTTCTGTTATCCCGTATTATTCAGGGGCTGGCGGTGTGCTGTACGTCGGTGGTGGTTTTCAGTGGCGTACGTGACCGGATGAATGGTAACGATGCGGCCCGTGCCTATGGCTTTCTTAACGGTACGCTGAACATCATTCCCGCGCTGGCACCGCTGATCGGTGGGCTGATTGCACAGTATTATGGCTGGCGTGCGCCTTTCTGGGCGTTAGCCGGTTATACGCTGGCGGTATTGCTGCTGGTGATAATCAAACTGCCGGAAACCCGCCCTGCCGGTACTCAGACCAACAATGGCCTGCCGTTTCGTCAGTACGCACGCATTTTGTTTAATGCCCGGTTCATTACTTTTGCCTTAGTCAACGCCGGTGCAATGGGCATGGCGCTGACTTATGTCTCGCTGGCGCCGACCGTATTGATGAATATTGCCGGGCTGACGCCTTTGCAGTTTTCCCTGGTTTTCGGCGCGAACGGTTTCTGGATTATGGCAGTGAGTTTTATCTCCAACCGCATCATCCATAAAGTGGGCCGTCCGGTGTGCCTGACGACGGGCGGCATTCTGATGTTTGCCGGTTGTCTCGGTCTGATTGCCGGTATCACGCTGGTTCCGCCTGCTGAGCAGACGGCAACCTGGCTGTACATGCTGCCGGTGGCGAGCGCCTGTGCCGGTCTGGCATTTCTGGTCGGTCCGGCTACCAGTTACGCACTCGAACCGTTTTCCAGTGAAGCGGGTGTGGCCTCGGCGCTGGTTGGGTCGGTGCAGATGGCAGGCGGCGCGTTACTCGGTTTTATCGCGATGGCATTACCGTTGCAGCCAAAACTGAGTCTGGCGCTGGTGATGCTGGCAGGAGGATGTCTGGCGATGCTGGCGCGGCGTGCCAGTAAGACTTCAACGGGTCGCCTGACCCGTCTGGAAAAGTAATACGTTTTTGTTATCCGATGGTCGTCACCGGTACGCGGGGTGCCAGCGCACTCAGCAGTTCGTAGCCCAGCGTACCGGCTGCCGTCGCCACATCGTCTGCCGGGAGGTTTTTACCCCACAATTCAACCGGTGAGCCAATCCCCGCCTGCTGGCAAGGCGTTAAATCCACCGCCAGCATATCCATGGAGACGGTCCCCACCGTGGTGGTTCGTACGCCATCCACCCAGACCGGCGTACCGGTAGGCGCATGGCGCGGATAGCCGTCAGCATAGCCACAGGCCACCACGCCTATCCGTTGCGCTTGCGTGACACTGTAACGGCCGCCATAGCCCACCCGCGCACCGGCATTGAGTTCCTGCACAGCGATCAGTTCGCTTTTCAGCGTCATCACCGGTTGCAGCCCGGTATCAGCGATATCCTGCCAGTCCCCGCTCGGCGACGCGCCATACACAATGATGCCCGGACGGATCCAGTCGTAATGGGTATGCGGATGCCAGAGCGTGGCAGCGGAGTTCGCCAGGCATCGCGGGCCGCTGATATGTTGCCCTGCGAAATTCACGGCAGCCATTTGGGCATCAACGCCTTCCACGCTGTCGGCGGTAGCAAAATGGCTCATCAGGGTGATCTCACCCACCTGCTTCAGTTCACGCAATTGTTGCCACGCGGCAGTCGTACGCTCAGGTGCAAAACCCAGACGGTTCATGCCGCTGTTCACCTTCAGATAAACGTTTACCGGCTGGCTGAATTGCGCCTCCGCCAGTGCGCGGATCTGCCATTCGCTGTGCACGGCGGTGGTCAGGCGGTATTGCGCTACCAGCGGTAAATCCGCAGCACTAAAAAACCCTTCGAGCAAAAATATCGGCCCCTGCCAGCCAGACTCGCGCAGCAAAATGGCTTCATTGAAATCGAGTAACGCAAATCCGTCGGTGGCGGATAAACTGCGCCAGATACGGGAAATACCGTGGCCGTAGCCATTGGCTTTCACCACCGTCCAGACTTTGCTTTCCGGCGCAAAGCCGCGAATGATATTGAGGTTTTGAGTTAACGCGGACAGAGATAATGTGGCTGAAATCGGGCGAGGCATACCAGCTCCGGCTATTGAAAAGTCGTGCCCGTGCACTGCTGCACGGGCGAAGAGTAACGGCAGGTTCAGCGCACAGGATGCATACTGTGCGGGCCAGCAGGATGCGCGATAAAGCCTGGACTGTAGCGTTCGACCGATAAATCATCGGAAGGAATGGCGGGCGTCACGCCGGACATAATATCCGAGAGTAACTGACCGGAACCGCAGGCCATTGTCCAGCCCAGCGTGCCGTGGCCGGTGTTGAGGTACAAATTCCTGATGCGCGTGCGCCCGACAATCGGCGTGCCGTCCGGCGTCATCGGCCGTAACCCCGTCCAGAACGTGGCCTGCCCGATATTGCCGCCATTCGGGTAGAGATCTCTCACCACCATTTCCAGCGTTTCCCGGCGAGCCTGCGCCAGTTTCAGGTTAAAACCGACTATCTCGGCCATGCCTCCGACGCGGATACGATCGTCAAAGCGGGTAATGGCGATTTTATAGGTTTCATCCAGTACGGTTGATACCGGCGCCGATGCCGGATCAGTAATCGGAATCGTCAGTGAATACCCTTTCAGCGGATAAACCGGGATCGAAACCAGGTCGGCCAGCAGTGCGGTCGAATACGACCCGAACGCCACCACATACGCATCGGCTTTCACTATTTCCTCGCCGCACTGAACGCCGGTGATTTCGCCGTTTACCACATGCAGTTTATCCACCGTGCGGTTGAATTCGAAAACCACCCCGGCCTGACGCGCCATTTCCGCCAGCTTGCGGGTAAACATCTGGCAATCGCCGGTTTCATCATTAGGCAGGCGTAATCCGCCCGTCAGTTTGTGTGCAACCTGCGCCAGGGCAGGTTCAGCGTTGGCCAGCTGGCCGGATTCGAGCAACTGGTACGGCACACCAGCATCTTCCAGCACGGCGATATCTTTCGCCGCGCTTTCAAACTGCTGCGCGGTGCGGAAAAGCTGTAACGTGCCGCCCTGACGCCCTTCGTACTGAATGCCGGTGTCATCGCGCAAGGCCTTCATGCAATCGCGGCTGTATTCCGCCAGACGAACCATGCGGCTCTTGTTGGTCTGATAGTGGTCCATGTCGCAGTTACGCAGCATCTGCCACATCCATTTCAGCTGGAACTGCGTGCCATCGAGACGGATTGCCAGCGGCGCGTGTTTCTGAAACATCCACTTCACGGCTTTCACCGGCACGCCCGGAGCCGCCCACGGCGCGGCATAGCCAGGTGAGATCTGTCCTGCATTCCCTGCGCTGGTTTCTTCTGCCGGGCCTGACTGACGATCAATGACCGTCACCTGATGACCCGCTTTAGCCAGATACCATGCACTGGCGACACCGACCACACCACTGCCTAAAATCACCACACGCATATCGACTCCACTCCACGACAAAACAAAGCATAATATTCTGATGACAGGAAATTAACCTGACTGAGAAAAATCACCAACACAGGCACGCATAACCGTGAGGTATTTCACATTTATTTATCGTTCATGACGAGATTTATTTCAATAGTCATAAATAAATAACGATATCCCGCAACATTACGTCTGATGGAGGAGAAATTTATGGTTTTTTGACAGCATTGACTTCATTGAAGTCACCCACCCCTTCCGATAAGAAAGCGCCTTCCGTTGCAGGGCATTATTCTTGTATACAAGGGTTAAATTAGCATTAAACGCTATAAAGCGTGCTACCCGTGATATTACCTCAGGGAGTGACGGAAGAGGTGATGATGGCAGACCGGGTATTTATAAAGGTCAGGTGAAACGAGGAAAATCCAACGTCTGTGAAAACTGTCATCCGTATCTCGTTGTGACCGGGCTGTCTGCTCTTTTATTCGACGATTGACAGGTCCCGGTCATAAGGATATAGATTTGTGAAAGAAGGGATTCATGGTGTTTATCTAACGGCACACTCAGATTGAGCTACGATTATCAATGGACGTGCGAAATCTTAAGAAAAGGTTGTGAATCAAACACTCTGTAGCGTCCATAACTAATGAGGGTGCGGCTTATGACGACAGTGACCCAAAAGCAAAAAACTGAGGACAAACGTCTTAGCGATGGACCGGACTGGACGTTTGAGTTGTTGCAAACCTATCTCGCAGAGATTGACCGGGTAGCCAAGTCGTACCGGCTGGAAACGTATCCGCATCAAATCGAGATCATCACTTCTGAGCAAATGATGGATGCCTATTCAAGTATTGGCATGCCGATCAATTACACTCACTGGTCGTTCGGTAAAAAATTTATCGAAACCGAACAGCTGTATAAACACGGGCAACAGGGTCTGGCGTATGAAATCGTCATCAACTCCAACCCGTGTATCGCTTATCTGATGGAAGAAAATACCATTACTATGCAGGCGCTGGTGATGGCACATGCCTGCTACGGACATAATTCTTTCTTCAAAAACAACTACCTGTTTAAGAGCTGGACTGACGCCAGTTCCATCGTCGATTATCTGCTGTTCGCCAAACGTTATATCAGTGAGTGCGAAGAACGTTACGGTGTCGATGAAGTGGAGCGCCTGCTGGACTCCTGTCATGCGCTGATGAATTACGGTGTCGACCGCTATAAACGCCCGCAAAAAATCTCCCTGCAGGAAGAACTCGCCCGACAAAAAAGTCGCGAGGCATATCTGCAAAGTCAGGTAAACACACTGTGGAAAACGCTGCCACGTAAAGACAGCGTGGACGCACCGGAACAGGCGCGCCGTTTCCCGTCTGAACCTCAGGAAAACCTGCTGTATTTCATGGAAAAAAATGCGCCTCTGCTGGAACCCTGGCAACGCGAGATCTTGCGTATCGTACGTAAAATCAGTCAGTATTTTTATCCGCAAAAACAGACACAAGTCATGAATGAAGGCTGGGCCACATTCTGGCACTACACCATCCTGAATCATCTGTATGACGAAGGGAAAGTGTCCGACCGCTTCATTCTGGAATTCCTGCACAGCCACACCAATGTGGTGTATCAACCGCCGTATAACAGCCCCTATTACAGCGGGATCAACCCGTATGCGCTCGGCTTTGCCATGATGCAGGACATTAAGCGTATTTGTCAGGAACCGACCGAAGAAGATCGTTACTGGTTCCCGGACATTGCCGGTTCCGACTGGCTGGATACGTTGCACTTCGCGATGCGTGACTTCAAGGACGAGAGTTTTATCAGTCAGTTCCTGTCGCCAAAAGTGATGCGTGATTTCCGTCTGTTTACCGTGCTCGATGATGACCACAATAATTATCTCGAGATCGCCGCGATCCACAACGAGGAAGGCTATCGCGCCATCCGTCAGGAGTTATCAGCGCAGTACAATCTGAGTAATCACGAACCGAACATTCAGGTCTGGAATGTGGATTTGCGCGGGGATCGCTCGCTGACCCTGCGTTACATACCGCAGGATCGTGCGCCGCTGGACAAGAGCCGTCGTGAAGTCATGAAACACGTTCATCGTCTGTGGGGGTTCGATGTGTTCATCGAACAGCTTAATGAAGACGGCAGCGTTGAATTGCTCGAACGCTGCCCGCCGCGCCCCGCTCCACTCTAACCCGCGCCGTTTTCAGCCAGTAAAAAAGGGCGCTAAGCGCCCTTTCTGATATCTGTCTGTCTCACACTCAACGATGCTTTTGTTCAGTCAGGTCACCGGGCATCGCGCTCTGCATGCTGTGCCAGATTTCACCACTCTGACGTCCATAATTGCGCACGCAATCCACAATCTGCTCGTAGCTTTTTTCGTGGCAGATATCTGACAGTTTCTTGTAGAAACTGATCGCCAGTTTACGCGCTTCAGGATTGGAGAAGTAATAGCGTCCGACGCGGGTATAAAGCCCACGCAAGCCGTTGATGATCAGGCCGTAAATCGGATTACCGGAAGCAAAGGCCAGACCACGGAAGATACCGTAATCAAGCGCGGTGAACGCTTCTGCATGATCTTCGACTTCAGCGGCTTTTGCCAGCACCTGTTGGGTTTCTTCCGGATTGGTGCGCATGGCTTTGCGGATAAAGATGGTGGCGATGTTGGTGCGGACTGACAGCAGATTATCAATCAGTTGCGGCACGCTGTCGTGATCGAGGCGCGCAAGGGTTTCCAGAATATTCAGCCCCGACGTTTCCCAGAAGTTATTCACTTTCGTCGGTTTTCCGTGCTGGATTGTCAACCAGCCATCCCGGGCAAGTCGCTGTAACACCTCACGCAATGTGGTTCTGGTCACGCCAATGAGTTCTGAAAGTTCTCTCTCAGCAGGCAAAATTGAACCCGGAGGGAATCGGCTGTTCCAGATACTTTCGATGATATACTCTTCGGCAAAACCGGCAGGACTTTGTGCCTTAATAACCATGTGTTTGTCGTTCCGTGTGGGACTTTTATTAGGGATATAGTTCAGCTCATCATACCAGATGAAAATCGCCTGTTATAGCGCTCCGGCGGAACTAATGTTGAAACTGTGCAGGGGTTGGCAGAATTTCACATTTCTTCGCATGTGATTGCCTCGTCTTTTGCGGTGAAAATTTTTGGCCGGAAGAATAAACTGGGCTATCGTTTTGATACATCTATAAATTACTTATAAAGGATCTTTGGGGACTATGGAAACTACCTTCAGTCGTGCATTCATCAGAAACTTTTTGGGTCAATCACCCAACTGGTACAAGATTACTATTCTGGCTTTCCTGATCATTAATCCGCTGGTTTTCTTTCTTGTCAGTCCGTTTTTAGCGGGCTGGCTGCTGGTCATTGAGTTCATCTTTACACTGGGCATGGCACTCAAATGCTATCCGCTTCAGCCAGGGGGTTTGCTGGCTATCGAAGCCGTGATGATCGGCATGACCAGTGCAGAGCGCATCCGTGAAGAGATTTCGGCCAATCTGGAAGTCATCCTGCTTTTGATTTTCATGGTGGCAGGCATCTATTTCATGAAGCAGTTGCTGCTGACCGTGTTCACCAAGCTGCTGTTAAACCTGCGCAATAAAATCGCCCTGTCGATGGCGTTTTGTTTTGCGGCCGCCTTTTTATCCGCTTTCCTCGATGCGCTGACAGTGATCGCCGTGGTGATCAGTGTTTCCGTGGGTTTCTATACGATTTACCACAACGTTGCCTCAAACCAGTCTGAAAAAGACGCTGTTGATGACGACAGTTCGTTTACCGGCAGCCAGCAACATGCCGCGGTGCTGGAACAATTCCGGGCCTTTTTACGCAGCCTGATGATGCATGCCGGTGTCGGTACCGCACTGGGTGGCGTCATGACGATGGTCGGCGAACCGCAAAATCTGATTATCGCCAAAAGCGCGGACTGGCAGTTTGTGGATTTCCTCATCCGTATGTCCCCCGTCACCGTGCCCGTGTTTTTCTGCGGCTTTATCGTGTGTGCCCTGGTGGAACGTTTCCGCTGGTTTGGCTACGGCGCGCAACTGCCGCAGCCCGTGTTTGAAGTGCTCAGGCAATATGATCAAAAAAACAGTGAGAACAATACCAAACAGGAACGCATTAAACTGGTCATTCAGGCTGTTATCGGTGTATGGCTGATTATCGCGCTGGCCTTCCATCTGGCCGAAGTCGGCCTGATCGGACTGACCGTCATTATTTTTGCTACCGCGTTTTGTGGCGTCACCGATGAACATGCGATCGGTAAAGCCTTTCAGGATTCCCTGCCGTTCACCGCCCTGCTGACGGTATTTTTTGCCATCGTCGCCGTGATCGTCGAGCAACATCTTTTCAGCCCGATCATTCACTTCGTGTTGCAGGCCGCGCCGTCGAATCAGCTTTCGTTGTTCTATCTCTTCAACGGATTGCTTTCTTCGGTATCAGATAATGTCTTTGTCGGTACGGTTTATATTAATGAAGCGAAATCTGCGCTGGTGAGCGGCGTGATCGACCTGAAGCAATTTGAGCTGCTGGCGGTAGCGATTAACACAGGCACCAACCTGCCGTCGGTTGCCACCCCGAATGGTCAGGCCGCATTCCTGTTCCTGCTGACCTCGGCTCTCGCCCCGTTGATCCGCCTCTCCTATGGCAGAATGGTCTGGATGGCGTTGCCTTACACGGTGGTCATGACGCTGGTTGGCTTGTTGTGCGTTCAGTATCTGCTGCCGGACATGACGCAGTGGTACACCGACATGGGATGGCTGAGCTTGCCACCGGTCAGTGAAGTGATGCCCGCACACTGATTCAGAGATTTACTGAAGTTAAAGTCGAATTGTCCGATTTATCGTAATTATTTACCGAATATTTATTCAGACAGGCTGGCAGCAGTGTGCAATTGGTTTACACTGCGTACCAGTTGCTCACTGCAGGGAAAATTTTTCTATGTTGCAATATCTTAACCGCTGCTCACAAGGACGCGGTGCATGGCTTCTGATGGCGCTAACCGCACTGGCTCTGGAGCTGGTAGCGTTGTATTTCCAGCACGTGATGTTGCTAAAACCGTGCGTCATGTGTATTTATGAGCGCTGCGCGTTGATGGGTATTCTGCTGGCAGGACTGGTGGGTGCGATTGCGCCTTCAACCTGGTTGCGTTATGCCGGTATCCTGATATGGATTTACAGCGCTTACGAAGGGATCCGCCTGTCATGGGAACACACCATGATTCAGCTCCACCCTTCACCGTTCGCGACCTGTGATTTCGCCGCACGATTTCCGACCTGGTTGCCACTGGATAAATGGTTCCCGTGGATGTTTATCGCCAACGGTGACTGCGCAGAAAAACAGTGGGAATTCCTGTCATTGGGTATGCCACAGTGGCTGGTCGTGATTTTCAGCGTGTTTATGGTGATCGCGATTCTGGTGCTGATTTCTCAGTTCGTGAAACCGAAACGCCGCGATTTGTTCGGCCGTTAATTAGGCCCGGGCAATCCGTTTAGAAAGCGCCTCAGGGCGCTTTTTTTTTATGCCCGTTTGAACGCCATATGACAGCCACAGCCTCTTCATAAAAAACTGTTCTTTATTTGTAAATTCAGTAATGCGCTCTATGCTACGAGGGCAACAGGATCATCTGAGGAACAATTATGGTAGTTAAAGGATTTTCAAAAGGTTTTTTCATCGCGATTCTTCTCATCGTGACTTTGGCTTTTTTTGATGTATTACGGCCTTACTATTCTTCCGTACTCTGGGCGATTATTCTGGCGGTTATTTTTAACCCGCTTAAAAACAGGCTCAAACAGTATGTAGGTGACCGTAACGGAATTATTTCGCTGATAACCGTCCTGGTCATTTGCCTGATCGTTTTTACTCCACTGGCGATCATTACGTCTTCGCTGGCGATTGAATTCAACGCGGTGTACACCAAACTTCAGGGCAATGAAACCCAGCTGCCCGTCGTTCTTTCGGATTTCATCCATCACTTACCAAGATGGGCGCGGCATTTCCTGACAGATCACGATCTGGACAGCACGGCGGAGATCCAGAAGAAGCTTTCCGATGCGGCTATGCAGGGCAGTCAGTATCTGGCGGGAAGCGTCTTTGTCATCGGTAAGAGCACGTTCAGCTTCGTCGTGGGCTTCGGCATTATGCTCTACATCCTGTTCTTCCTGATTAAGGATGGTGCGTATCTGGTCAATCTGACGCTGGAAGCCCTTCCGCTGTCCCGTCATGTCAAACATCACCTTTTTATGAAGTTTGCGGCAGTGTCACGCGCAACCGTCAAAGGTACGGTCGTTGTGGCTGTCGTACAGGGGGCTTTGGGCGGGCTGGCGTTCTATATTGCGGGGCTGGATGGCAGTCTGCTGTGGGGCGCGCTGATGGCTTTCCTGTCCATCATTCCGGCAGTAGGTTCAGCGATTATCTGGGTTCCTGCAGCGATTTATTTCTTTGCTTCAGGGATGCTGTGGCAGGGGATCTTTATTGTGGTCTTCTTCGTGGTGGTGATTGGTATCGTGGACAATGTCTTGCGTCCGTTGCTGGTCGGTAAAGACACCAAGATGCCGGATTATCTGATTCTGGTCACCACCCTGGGCGGTATGGAAGTGTATGGCATCAACGGTTTTGTCATTGGCCCGTTGATTGCTGCCCTCTTCATTGCCTGCTGGAATATCCTCTCAGGCCGGGACCATCAGAACAACACTGATGTCATCGATGAAGATTTTATCGAGGAAGGCAAAAACCATCCGGATGCCTGATGTGTTTTGCGGCAAACTGAGCGGTCTCATCAGGGGCCTCTCAGTTTAACGAAATATGATTATGCAGTTTTCAGAACCTGGCGTAGAAATATAAGGCACAACCCTTTCGATCTGCAGGAGTGACAAATGAAAAATATCATCTTAGGAATGATTGCAAAAATCTCCCGGATGGAAGCCGATTCCAAACAACTTACCGCACAGGTAGAAGCGCAGTCACTTCTGTTGAGTGCCGTATTTCTGACTGTCGGGAAAAATGGCGGGCCGCAGGAAATCATCGAAAGCGTGAATAAAGCGATTAACTCTGCGCTGGATTCGGCGGATGAAGTGCTTAAATCTGATGCCAAAATTTTATTTGAACAGTTTCAGGCCCTGATAGACATGACACGTCTGATTGATAAAGCGGATCCTGAACTGGATTCAGATGCGCTGAACGCCCTGAACGGTATACGACCGGACTCAGAAATTTAAACTCAGACGAGCATGAAAAAAGCCCTGGCAAATTGCCGGGGCTTTTTGTTTGCGAAACAGGGAATAAAACGCTTATCTCGCCCAGCTAGGCTTATTCATAATGTGATCCTGCCAGTCTTCTACGTCGTCTTCACGCACGGCAATATAGCGCACGGAAATCTGCGCGGTGTGCATGGCGGATTTAGACGCTTTGTTCAGCAGTGGATGCCACGGCAGTAACGGGCGGCCTTCACCGATCAGGCGATACGCACAGGTGGGCGGCAACCAGTCAAAAGTGGTCAGGTTTTCGCGGGTCAGTTTGATGCAATCTTCTTCCAGCGTAAAACGACGCTCGTAGTTGCGGCACTGACAGGATTTGATGTTGAGCTGATTACAGGCGACGTTGGTGAAATAAATTTCATCGGTGTCTTCGTCGATCAGCTTATGTAAGCAGCATTGTCCGCAGCCGTCGCACAATGCTTCCCATTCTTCGTCAGTCATTTCAGACAGCGTTTTGTGCTGCCAAAAAGCGGGTTCAGTCATAGTGTGCATCCGGTATAAATAAAATGAGGGTGCTTATATAGACGCTTTGGCGAACAGATGCAAGCAAAGCCGCCGGAAATCCGCTCCGGCGACCTGCAACGTTGCGCTAAATCACGCGAGTGGAAACTTGCTTACCATTAAGTGTAGCTGAGATTTCATCACCGGCTTTTAACGGGCCGACGCCATGCGGTGTCCCGGTGAGAATGATATCACCGGCACGCAGTGTGAAGAACCGGCTCATATAAGCGATCAGCGGTAAAAGCGGCGTCAGCATGTCGCGGGTATTGCCTTGCTGACGCACTTCGCCGTTGATTTCCAAACGCAGCTCAGCCTGCTGTGCATCACCGAATTCACTCACCGGAATAAATCCGCTCATCGGGCACGAGCCGTCAAACCCCTTGGCCTTTTCCCAGGGTTGTCCGGCTTGTTTGAACGTCGACTGCAAATCCCGCAACGTCAGGTCAAGCGCCACCCCGTAACCGGCAATGGCATTGGCAACGCGGTCTTCCGTCGCCTGTTTCAGAGGCGTTCCGATCAGCACAGCCAGTTCCACTTCATGATGTACCGAACCCAGATCCTTCGGGATCGCGACAGGCTGGCGGAAATCACACAGCGCGGTTTCCGGCTTAATGAATAAAACAGGTTCCGCCGCCTTCTGCCCCCCCATTTCTTTGATGTGATCGGCATAATTGCTGCCGACGCACACCACTTTATTGACCGGGAAATCCAGTAATGCGCCGTGCCAGTCTCTGTGTTGATACATACAGCTACTCCTTGTATGAGGAATATCAGCCGCTAAACGGATTATGCGGCGCTGGCGCTAAGGGCGCAGGTGTGGTCTGAGCCGGTGCAGTATCACCCGAAGCCAGCGGTGTCTGCGCGCCCATGATGCCATCCGCCATCATGCCGATACTCAATGCGAAATAGGTTGAACGGTTCCAGTGCATGATCGTACGGAAGTTATCGTAAACCAGGAACGCGCGCCCCTGCGTATCATCCGGTGTGATAACCCATGCGCGGGTCGCCGTTGACGTCAGAGGGGTGCCGTCCACTTGCGTCACGCCCAATTGCTGCCAGTAACTGGCCGGATGCATCTGGTTATTTTTCAGTCCCGCCAGAGTGCCATCAAAGTTAGCCGGTAATTTCACTTCCTGACCCCAGCCCTGATCGCCCTTCCAGCCTTCTTTTGCTAAGTAATTGGCCGTCGAGGCAAATACGTCGTCAGTGTTTTTCCAGATATCAATTTTGCCGTCACCGTTGCCGTCAGCCCCGTAAGTCAGATAGGAACTCGGCATAAACTGCGACTGCCCCATTGCGCCAGCCCAGGAACCTTTCATCATGTCACTGCTGGCTTTTCCTGAATCGACGATCTTAAGCGCCGACATGAATTCTTTGGTGAAGAACGCTTCACGACGCCCTTCGAACGCCAGCGTGGCCAGGGCGGAGAATACGTCTTCTTTACCCTGAATTTTGCCGAAGCTGCTTTCCATCGCCCACAGCGCCACGATGTACTGTGGCTGCACGCCGTAACGGTCGCTGGCCTTGGTCAGCGCGGGCAAATTGTTCTGAAGCTGTTCCTGACCTTGTTTAATCTTCCATTCAGGCAGAACGCGGGTCAGATAATCGTCGAGGGTCACTTTCTTCTCGAGCTGATTGCGGTCGGAATTGATCACACGATCAACGAAATGAAGATTAGCGAAGGTGCTGTCGATGGTTTGCTGGCTGATGCCTTGTGAAAGCGCCTGGGCTTTAAGCTGTTCGGCATAGGCCGGGAACTCGGCAGGGTCACGTCCCTGTTCGGCCAGTGACGTTTTGCCTGAGGTGGCGGCAGGTGCCGCCGTCTGGGTGGAGGTGGCTGACGGTGCGGGCGTTTGCCCGGAGGATGCTTTTTGTGCTGCACAACCACTCAGAATGATCAGCGGTGTTAACACGGCCAGTGCCGACAATTTCATCAATTTCTTCCTTTTGACTTCTGCAAATGATTCATCGTTGTAAGCTTTGAGCACGACAACGATGAATGCAAGTCATGACGTCTGAAAGTTCGAGAATTGCCGAAACAAATGTCAGGAATGTGTTATTTAGAGGTATCACCCAGATGGATATTCAATAAACTTTCTGCCGGCGGCGGAACCTGCAGATAATAACCTTGTTCTTCGAGCGACTGACGCACTTTGACAATATCGGCTGTGGCGAGTTTTTCGCGTTCGGCCAGATTGAGCATCATGGAGAACTGAGGTACACCGAAGCCTTTGAGTAATTCTTCTGGCACACGGGAAAAATCGTCTCTTTTTTCGACATACAGATAAGTCTGGTCGCGTTTAGTACTTCTATAGATCACACAAAGCATTTTTTTAACTCTATTTTATTGAAACGGTGGCTTGCCTAGATATAACTGTAACTATAACATGCTTATCGTACATCGGAATATCGCCCCCCGAGTGGTATTCCGGGGATTTAGAGTTGCTGAGACTGAGTCAGGATAGATGTCACAATCGCCAATAGAACTAAAAGGCAGCAGTTTTACCTTATCGGTTGTTCATTTACATAGTTCACAACCTGAGGTTATTTATCAGGCATTACAGGAAAAAGTGGAGCAAGCTCCAGCCTTTTTGAAAAATGCCCCTGTTGTTATCAACGTTGCCTCACTGACCGGTGAAGCAAACTGGAAAGACATTCAACAGGCTGTCGCTTCTGCAGGCTTTCGCGTTGTTGGCATCAGTGGTTGCAAAGATGAAGCGCAAAAACGCGCACTTTCCCGCACCGGTTTACCGCTGCTGAGTGAAGGTCGTGCCCAGCGAATCGCCGCAGAGCCACCGGTTCCTGTCGTGCCCGACAATGCCCCGGCCAAAACCCGCATTGTCAGTACCCCGGTCAGATCCGGCCAACAAATTTATGCCCGTAACAGCGACCTCATCGTGACCAACAGTGTCAGCGCAGGTGCGGAACTGATTGCCGATGGCAATATCCACATCTACGGCATGATGCGAGGCAGAGCGCTGGCCGGTGCCGCAGGCGATGCAAATTGTCAGATCTTTTGCACGCATTTAGGCGCTGAACTAGTCTCTATCGCAGGGCAATACTGGTTGAGTGATCAAATCCCGACTGATTACCTCGGTCAGGCAGCGCGCCTCAGCCTGTTAAATAATGTGTTAACCATACAACCTTTAAACTAAGCCCTTTTGACAAGGAATCCATTCATGGCACGCATCATAGTTGTTACATCGGGTAAAGGGGGCGTTGGCAAGACCACTTCAAGCGCGGCCATTGCTACCGGTTTAGCTCAAAAAGGCAAAAAGACCGTCGTTATCGATTTCGATATCGGTCTGCGTAATCTCGATCTGATTATGGGCTGTGAGCGCCGCGTGGTTTATGATTTCGTTAACGTGATCCAGGGCGATGCCACGTTGAATCAGGCGCTTATCAAAGATAAACGCACCGAAAACCTGTTTATTCTTCCGGCTTCGCAAACGCGCGACAAAGATGCGCTGACCCGCGAAGGCGTGGAAAAAATCCTGAACGATTTAGCCGAAATGGAATTTGACTTCGTGGTCTGCGATTCCCCTGCGGGTATCGAAACCGGCGCACTGATGGCGTTGTATTTCGCCGATGAAGCCGTGATCACCACCAACCCTGAAGTGTCTTCCGTTCGCGACTCCGACCGCATTTTGGGCATTTTGTCTTCAAAATCCCGCCGTGCGGAACAGGGCTTAGAGCCTATTAAAGAACATCTGCTTCTCACCCGTTACAACCCTGGACGTGTCAGCCGTGGCGACATGCTGAGCATGGAAGATGTGCTGGAAATCCTGCGTATTCCTCTGATCGGGGTTATCCCTGAAGATCAGTCTGTGCTGCGTGCGTCCAACCAGGGCGAGCCGGTCATTCTGGATCAGGAATCCGATGCAGGGAAAGCGTATGACGATACTGTCAGCCGCCTGCTTGGGGAAGAACGTGCATTCCGTTTCATTGAGGAAGAGAAGAAGAGTTTCCTGAAACGCCTTTTTGGGGGATAAACCATGGCATTGTTAGATTTCTTTCTGTCCCGCAAAAAATCGACAGCCAATATAGCCAAGGAACGGCTACAGATCATCGTAGCCGAACGGCGTCGAGGGGATAGTGAACCATCGTATCTGCCTGATCTGAAACGAGACATTCTGGCGGTCATCTGTAAGTATATTAAGATTGACCCCGAAATGTTGCAGGTTCAGTTCGAGCAAAAAGGTGACGATATTTCCGTACTGGAACTTAACGTCACCCTGCCAGAGTCGGAAGAAGCGCCTAAATGACAGCAGTCTATTTGCCTTGTTTGCAGGTGTTTTTTTCAGAATAGCGCCCTCTGTTTCCTCAGGGGGCCACTCACTTTTTGTTGATTTCCCTTCGCGTATTATTCCTTACCGCCAATAACCACTGTATATATAACCATTAAACGGATCTATTATTCGTTTATTTTCATCTATTCGTGAAAATTTTGATTAAGACTCATCTCATTCAGGCTGGAAATTAATATCCCTACACTGGCTTAATTCCCTGCTTTTTATCCTGAGTTACTGAAATTAATTCTTCAAAGTGCAGATTTTCAGAAGCCTGAATAAAAAAAGAGCGGGGAATTACCCGCTCTTATTATCACGACCTGATGGCTAATCCCCCGCTGAGGAAAAAGAAATCAATAATTGCTCAGAATGGCATTCAATCTTTCGGCTAACAATTTTCCACGCCAGCCGCTGATTAATTCAGGCTGCGCTTCTTTATCTTTTAACTTCCAGTGGCTGTTGAGCAACTGGTTAATCTGACGACGTGAAGCCAGCAACTCAACACTCAGCTTACTCTCTTCACTGACGGTCTGGATCAGTGCTTTGATATCCTTGAAGACTTTACGGTAACCCGGCTGATCAATCAGATTCGAAATAGGTGCAGGCAGCTCTGATTCATCCAGTGCATTGGATTCATCCACCAGCGCCAGCAACGTACGTCCATGATAGCGGATTTCAGGGCCGCTCAGCCCCAGTGCCTCCAGCTCGCCCAGTGATGTCGGCTGATAGCGCGCCACCTGCCAGAGGTTTTCCTCGCGTACCACAAAGTTAACGGCCAGATCACGCTGACGAGCCTGATTAAGACGCCATGCCGCCAGCAACTTCAGACAACCCAGTTGACGCGGACGCAGCTGGAAGGCGTTGCCGATTTCCAGATACGCCAGCTCCGGTTGCAGCACTTCGCTGCGGCGACGGCACAATGCCAGACATTCATCCAGCGCGGCATCCATCCACCCTGCTTCTTCTGTTTCCCGCATCAGTTGTTCAGCCAGCGGCAGCAAATACCACACGTCAGCCGCCGCATACACACACTGTTTTTCACTCAGCGGGCGGGCGATCCAGTCGGTGCGCGATTCACTTTTATCCAGCTCAACACCCGTGGTTTCGGCCACCAGACGCGCAAAACCACAGGACAGCGGGCGTCCGCTGAACGCGGCGAGGATCTGCGTATCAATCAACGGCGAAGGCATCACACCAAACGCATTCAGAAACACTTCCAGATCTTCACTGCCCGCGTGAAGGAATTTGATCACATCAGGATTAACCAGCAAATCGATAAAAGGCTGCCAGGCGGTGATCGGCAAAGGGTCGATCAGCGTGAGCCGTTCGCCATCGAATAACTGGATCAGACCCAGTTGCGGGTAGTAAGTGCGGGTGCGGACAAATTCGGTATCCAGCGCAATTTTGCTGTGCGCTTTTGCCTGAAGACAAACCTGCTCCAGCGCGTCATTGGTGGTGATCAACTGATAATTCAAATCTTAATTCTCTTAATCATTACTACGTTATAACGTGACAACGCCGGACTTCGCCGGCGTTAAGAAACTGACTATCACTGAACCCCTGAGCTGACGTTTATGCCGCATCCTGTTTCGGATCAGCCTTCGGCTTTGCCTGCTCGTCACGAAGCTCCCTTCTGAGAATTTTACCGACATTTGATTTCGGTAACTCGTCGCGGAACTCGACAATCTTCGGTACTTTGTAACCGGTTAATAACCGGCGGCAATGCGCGAGGATCTCTTCGCTGGTCAGCGACGGGTCTTTCTTCACCACGCAAATTTTGACGATTTCACCCGACGACTCGTTTGGCACACCGATGGCGGCAACTTCGAGCACTTTGTCATGTTGTGAAACCACCTCTTCAATTTCGTTAGGGTAGACATTAAAACCGGAAACCAGAATCATGTCTTTTTTGCGGTCAACAATCCGTAAAAAGCCCTGCTCGTCCACTGTAACGATATCGCCTGTCGATAACCAGCCATCTTTTAGCACCTCGTCGGTCGCCGCAGGCCGTTGCCAGTATCCCAGCATCACCTGAGGACCGCGCACCCAGAGTTCACCCGGTAATCCCGGCCCGACATCCTGACCATTATCATCGACCAGACGTACCTCTGTTGACGGCACTGGCAAACCGATGCTGCCACTGTAATGTTTCAGGTCATACGGGTTACCGGCGACCAGCGGTGAACACTCGGTCAGCCCGTAACCTTCCAGTAAATGTTTACCGGTCAGTTTTTCCCATTTTTCGGCCACGGATTTTTGCACCGACATTCCGCCGCCAACTGAGAGGCGCAGCGTGGAGAAATCCAGCTCGCGGAAATCTTCGTTATTGAGTAACGCATTGAACAGCGTATTGACGCCACTGATCGCCGTAAACGGGTATTTACCCAGCTCCTTCACCATCCCCGGCACATCGCGCGGGTTGGTGATCAGCAGACTCTTCCCACCCAGTTCGAGGAACAGCAGGCAGTTCACCGTCAATGCAAAAATGTGATACAGCGGCAGAGCCGTAACCACCAGTTCGTGCCCCGGCTGCAACAACGGCGCGTACGCCGCTTTTGCCTGCTCGAGATTGGCCTGCATATTACGGTGTGTCAGCATTGCGCCTTTCGCCACGCCAGTCGTCCCGCCGGTGTATTGCAGAAACGCCAGATCTTCATTAATGATGTCGGGTTTGATGTACTGCAGACGACGCCCGCGCTGTAAGGCGGTACGGAACGAAATGGCATTCGGCAGATGGTATTTAGGCACCAGTCTTTTGACATATTTGACCACAAAGTTAACCAGCGTGCCTTTCGCTGCAGAAAGCTGATCGCCCATACGGGTCAGGATCACATGCTTAACCTGAGTTTTGTACACCACTTTTTCCAGGGTGTGGGCGAAGTTGGAGACGATAACAATCGCGCTGGCACCGCTGTCATTGAGCTGATGCTCAAGTTCACGCGGCGTATACAGCGGGTTGACGTTGACCACCACCATACCGGCGCGCAGCACGCCAAACAGGGCAATCGGGTATTGCAGCAGATTCGGCATCATCAGGGCAACGCGGTCGCCCTTTTGCAGACCCAGTTCATTTTGCAAATACGCAGCGAAAGCGCGACTGCGCTCTTCAAGCTTGCGGTAAGTCATCACCTCGCCCATGTTGATAAACGCCGGGGTATCTGCATAACGCAGCGTGGCATTTTCGAACATTTCGACCAGTGAACTGTAGCGGTCGGGATCGATGTTCTCGGGAACATCTGCCGGATAACGTTTTAGCCAAACCTTTTCCAAGGTATCACTCCTGAAATCATGTTCTGTTGCCGTCTCTATTCGACGAGTTTTATCACGTCTTTAACAATATTTTAACTCAGCTTACCAGTTGCGTTTCAAACAATGTCGAGGTTGAGAGGCGGGTCACTATTTCTGCAACCACTCGTTACAGCCATCCCTGGCTAAAAAAGAAAAAGGCGGCAATTAAGCCGCCTTAACAACGATCTTGTCTCAATGTGTTTTCTTTGGCGGCGGCACAACAGGGTGTGCCGCCGCCGGTTTTACTGCTGCCGGAGGGGGCGCGCCATGAGGGGGTGGCGGCGTTCCTTTTGGCGGTGGCGCGCCATGAGGAGGCGGGCTACCGTGCGGCGGCGGTTTATTCTGTGACGACGCTTTCGACCCGTGCGGGTGTCGTGTCATACCAGCCGGGACCCCAACCGGGCCCAAACCCTCGCCCCCAGGAATCATAAGGCCCACCAAAACCGTAGCCCCACGGGCCGATAGGTTGCGGAGGCATAACCACCTGCTGCTGTACCCGCCAGCGTTTATAGCTGTTGACGTTTACAGTGACAAAGTCATAAGACGTCTGCCCTACCGTGCCTTTTTCGACACCCGTAATCGGCCCGACCACGGTGACCAGTTGATCGCGGTAATCGACCGGATCGACGAAGCCATTAATGTAAGCCATGATGCGTCCGCGTGATGCCGCGCCTAATATCGGCCGGGCGGCATCATCAAGGGGAACGGTAGCGATTTCCAGACGTGTTTTGTTCTGCAGGTTGGTCACAGAGACCACCTTGCCACCAAAACGCGATTCCTGCCCGACATACAAATTCGGGGCGCCCTGTACCGCTTGTAAATTCATCTGCGGCGTTGCCGTCGTGCCGCGAATTTCTTCCGGTACGGTGACACAGCCTGATAACACCAGAACGCTGAGTGCCACCGCACTCAGGGCCATTCTCTTACCCGTCTTGCCTGATAACTGCTGAATGACAGACCACTTACGCATTACGATGACTCCTGTGCAAACTCTTCATTTTGACCGCTATTTAATGCACAAGTTGCCATCCCCTACCGGCCTGGCAGCTTTTTCCATGTCACTTCATTACGCAGATAGGTAGGTTCGGCATCTTCCGGATTGACCCGCACGCCGTTTTCCCAGAGCTGAAGCGCCAGCGGCAGCATATCTTCCGCCTGTGGCAGTAACATTTTGCCATCAAATAAATCCGCCGCCGGAGATTCACCCAGCAAATGCGGATAGGCTTCCCAGCCCGTACCCACGGTGGCAAAACGTCCGTTTAGCTCAACGGCTCGCGCCAGCAGTTGTTCAGGTTTGATGACCGTCTCGGTATTTTCACCGCTCCAGACACCTTGTGCATTGCGGGTAAATTCACCCCAGTACACTTCGCCCATGCGGGCATCAATGGCGGCCAGCACCTGTTCCGCGCCGGTCTGGCGGTAAGCACCCTGCGCCATGGTTTGTAAGGTGGAAACGGGCAACAACGGCAACTCTGCGCCAAGTGATAAACCTTGCGCGATACCAATGCCGATACGCACGCCGGTAAAACTGCCCGGCCCCCGGCCAAATGCCAGTGCATCGAGTTGTTTCAGGGAAAGCCCCGCTTCGGCGAGGATCTGCTGCACCAGCGGCAGAATGCGCTGCGTATGCTCGCGGGCGCAGAGTTCAAAATGGGCGAGCGTTTCGCCCTGATCATAAAGCGCAACCGAACAGGCTTCTGTCGCCGTATCAATTGCTAAAATTCGCGTGGACATGCCAAACCTCAGGCGGGGAAATTAATAAGTTATACCCTCAATACGTCGCGCGCAGTCAACGCATCTGCAACGTGATATATGACGGGTACAAGAGCCTTTTTCGGGGCGGCATCTTAGCATAAACAAAGGGCTAATTCTGCTCTTCAACGTTTTGTAAAAAGCGGATCGCTTGCGTCAGATCACGCGTGCGTGGCGTCGGCGGCAAGCTGTTGAGGAAAACTTCGCCATACGGACGCATCACCAGCCGGTTGTCACAAATCACCATCACACCACGGTCATCCGTATCGCGGATCAGACGTCCGACGCCCTGTTTAAGGGTAATGACCGCATCCGGTAATTGTACGTCATTGAAAGGATCTCCGCCGCGCAGACGGCAATCTTCTATGCGCGCTTTGAGCAGCGGATCGTCCGGTGAGGTAAATGGCAGCTTATCGATGATGACGCACGACAGCGCATCACCGCGCACATCCACCCCTTCCCAGAAACTGCTGGTCGCTACCAGCAACGCATTACCGGCTTCGACAAACTGCGCCAGCAACTGTCCCTTACTGGTTTCGCCTTGTAATAAAACCGGCAGCGTCAGACTGGCCCGGAACTCTTCCGCCAGTTCACGCATCATTTTGTGGGAAGTACACAGAAAGAAACAACGGCCTTTATTCGCTTCAATCAGCGGACGCAACATTCGTGCCAGCTGCTTCGAACTGCCGTGAACGTTCGATTCGGGCAGAAAACGTGGAACACATAACAGGGCCTGTTTGGCGTAATCAAACGGACTCGGCAGCAGCAGCGTTTCTGCCTGATCCAGACCCAGACGTTCGGTAAAATGATGCAGCTGATCGTTCACCGAAAGCGTTGCCGAGGTAAAAATCCACGCTCCCGGTTTTTCTTTCATCATCTCGCTGAATTTATCGGTGACCGATAACGGCGTCAGCGCCAGCACAAAGTGGCGGGAATTACATTCGTACCAGTAACTGTAGCCGGGAATGGAGACATCTTTCAGGCGCTTGAGACGGTTGCGGTAAAGCGTGGCGCGTTCGAAAGCTGCGTCCAGCAGTGCAGAACGGCCGAGTGATAATTTGACCACGTCATAGCACAGCTCCAGTGCGTCATCGAGCAGCAGCAAGGCTCGCTGGATGGCAGGCTGGCTGAGAACATCACGCAGATTGCCGCGAAAACCCGGCTCGCCGAGTGCCAGACGGAAATCCATGGTGCTCTGGCTCAGGCGGTCAGCACTTTTCTGCAACTGTACGGAGTCACGCACTTCGGTGCGGTAAGCGATGTTGATATCTTTTGCCATATCGAGCAGCTGACGACTGGTGACCTGCTGGCCGAAATACTGGCTGGCAATATCGGGGATCTGATGCGCTTCGTCGAAAATCATCACGTCAGCCTCGGGGATCAGCTCACCAAAGCCGCTCTCTTTCACCACCATATCCGCCATGAACAGGTGATGGTTTACTACCACCACATCGGCGTCCATGGCCTTACGGCGGGCTTTTACCACGAAGCATTCTTTATACAGCGGGCAGTCACTGCCGAGGCAATTGTCGTTGGTGCTGGTCACCAGCGGCCAGACAAAGCTGTCTTCCGGCACCACGGTGCAGGTGCTGATATCGCCCTCTTCCGTGCTGCTTGACCAGTGACGCAGATGTGCCAGTTCGCTGAGCGCCTGACTGGCGAGATCGCCGCCGGCCAGCGATTGTTGCTCCAGACGTTCCAGACATAAATAGTTTGAACGCCCTTTCAGCAGCGCCAGACGGCCTTTAAATTTCAGCGCATTGGCCACTTTGGGCAGATCGCGGGAATACAGCTGATCCTGTAAGTTTTTGGATCCGGTGGAGATGATGACTTTTTTGCCGGAACGCAGCGCCGGAGCCAGATAGGCATAGGTTTTCCCGGTCCCGGTACCGGCTTCCACCACCAGCCCTTGCTTACCGCTGATGGCTTTGCTGACAGCCTGCGCCATCAGACGCTGAGGTTCACGGGGTTTAAAACCTTCAATTTTCTGCGCCAGTGCGCCGTCTGTTGCGAAATCGTCTGTCACTCTGTCTCTCTACCTGTACGGATCAGCAGTGATTATGCCAACCCAACGCCGTTACGGCTACCGCCATCTGCCAATCCAACGCATTCAACCTTTGTGATACCCTTAGCGCCATCAAAAAAAGTGACTAACTGGAGCCAAAAATATGACCATCGAACGTATCCGCCCTGAGCCACGGATGTCCGACATTGTTATCCATAACGACACCATCTATTACACGGCGGTGCCGGAAAATCTGGAGGCGAATGCGAAAGATCAGACTGCGGAAACGCTGGCCATTATTGATGCTGCGCTGACTGAAGCCGGTTCAGACAAAAGCAAAATTCTGGATGCCACGCTGTTTCTGGTGAATAAAGAAGATTTCCCGGCCATGAATGAAGCCTGGGATGCGTGGGTGTCGCCGGGCAATGCACCAGTGCGCTGTACCGTGCAGGCCAACCTGATGAACCCGAAATACAAAATCGAAATCAAGATCATTGCCGCGCGTTAATCTCTGATTTTCAGACATAAAAAAACCTCCCGCGGGAGGTTTTTTATTATCCGTGCAATGCCCGGTTACGCTTTTGCACCCGCGACAGCTTCTTTCGCGAGTTCAGTGATGCGTGCATAGTCACCGCTTTCCAGCGCATCGGCTGGCACCAGCCATGAACCGCCGATACACAGCACGCTTTTCAGCGCCAGGTAATCACGGTAGTTCTTCGGTGAAATCCCACCTGTCGGGCAGAAACGTACCTGCGGGAACGGACCGGCAATCGCCTGCAACGCTTTCACGCCGCCATTGGCTTCAGCCGGGAAGAATTTAAACTCGCGCAGACCGGCATCCAGACCCATCATCAGTTCGGACACGGTGCAAATTCCCGGAATCAGCGGAATAGAACCCGCGTTGGCGGCTTTGAGCAAAGCATCCGTCAGCCCCGGGCTGATGGCGAACCGGGCACCGGCTTCGGTCACTTCGGCCAGTTGCTCAGGATTCAGTACCGTGCCCGCACCAATGATGGCGTCCGGTACTTCTTTTGCGATAGCGCGGATCGCATCCAGCGCGCACGGGGTACGCAACGTCACTTCCAGCACACGTACGCCACCGGCAACCAGTGCTTTGGCCAGCGGGACCGCATGCTCCAGTTTGTTGATAACAATCACAGGAACAACCGGCCCTGAGGTCAGAATTTGTTCCGCGCTTGTTTTCCAGTTTTTCATCTTGTTCTCCATTCATGCCCGCAGGCACCGTTGTGATTGATGGCGCGCCCCTGCCACAGGGACCAGCAGAATAAAAAATCCTGCCAGAAACCGACCACACCCGATTGGACGATACTACGCTCCCCGTCATACTTGACGCCGCAGCGGCATTGGCTGCGCTTGTTCACCCGAATCACTGACTCATGTCAGCTCATCGGGATTCTCTCACTTGCCGCCTTGCTGCAACTTCAATTATTTTGGGGAGTAATGACTTAAAGAATTATTCGTTACTCGAACTCGTTCCAGGAACGGCCGTCGCGGGTGATCATCGCCACAGACGCTACCGGACCCCATGTCCCGGACTGATACGGTTTTGGTGCTTCGCTTTCTGCCGCCCACGCATTCATGATGGAGTCGACCCATTTCCAGGCTTCTTCCACTTCGTCACGACGCACAAACAGCGCCTGGATCCCACGCATGGTTTCCAGCAGCAGACGCTCGTAAGCATCGGCAATATGCTGTTCATTGAAGGTTTCAGTGAAGCTCAGATCCAGCTTGGTGGTTTGCAGACGGTGTTTGTGCTCAAGACCCGGCACTTTGTTCAGCACTTCGATCTCGATACCTTCGTCCGGTTGCAGACGAATGGTCAGTTTATTCTGCGGCAGTTGCTGATAAGAATCACGGAACAGGTTCAGTGCCGGGTTTTTGAAATACACCACGACTTCTGAACATTTGCTCGGCAGACGCTTACCGGTACGCAGATAGAACGGCACACCCGCCCACTGCCAGTTGTCGATATCCACGCGGATAGAAACAAAGGTCTCAGTGCTGCTGGTTTTTTTCGCGCCTTCTTCTTCCAGATAGCCCGGCACTTTCTTGCCCTGCACGAAACCTGCGGTGTACTGACCACGCACGGTGTTTTCACGCACGTTGGACTGGTCGATACGGCGCAGGGAGCGCAGCACTTTCACTTTTTCGTCACGGATGCGGTCCGTGCTCAGATCCGCCGGTGGTGACATGGCGATCATGGTCAGAATTTGCAGCAAGTGGTTCTGGATCATGTCGCGCATCTGACCCGCGTCATCGAAGTAGCCCCAGCGGCCTTCGATACCCACTTCTTCCGCCACGGTGATCTGCACATGATCGATAGTGCGGTTATCCCAGTTGCTGGCGAACAGGTTGTTGGCGAAACGCAGTGCCAGCAAGTTCAGAACCGTTTCTTTGCCCAGATAATGGTCGATACGGTACACCTGAGACTCGGCGAAATACTCCGCCACCTGATCGTTAATGACCTGGGAAGACTCCAGAGAGTGTCCCAGGGGTTTTTCCATCACCACGCGCGCAGGCTCTTTATTCAGCCCTGCTTCACCCAGACCCCGGCAGATCGCACCGAAGTGGCTTGGCGCAATGGCGAAGTAGTTAATGGTGGCGCGATTTTGCTGGTCGAGCATTTTGCCCAACACTTTGAAATGCTTCAGATCATTGACATCAAGGTTACAGAAATCAAGACGGGCACTGAGTTTTTCCCACAGTTCCGGATCAATTTTTTCTTTCATGAAGGTGGTCAGTGCTTCTTTAACCACTTCGGTATAGGCCGCTTGGTCCCATTCCGCACGTCCGACACCGATGATGCGGGTGTCCGGGTGAATGTGACCCGCTTTCTCTAACTGATACAGGGAAGGCAACAGCTTACGGCGCGCAAGGTCACCCTTTGCACCGAAAATTACCAGATCACAAGCCTGGGCTGTCTGAGTTACCGCCATGTTCTTCTCCTCAATGCAGGAATACCCTTAGTTATTGGGGTACATATTGTAATTTTATTTCAGCAACAATGTACTCTGATTGCCCGTGAGCCGTAAACCTTGATCTGACAAGGGGATAACTCTGCGGAAAACCTTATTTTTATCATAAGTCTCTCAGGTGCTGTTAAAACCCACAACATTCTGTAATTTTATGACAAAACTGAACAGAATTTACCATACTGAAAGTTAGATCTCGGTCAAACTCTGACAAAAAAAGCGGTATTTTCGCCTGACTGACGCTGCCAACGGCATTAAGCGCGTAGTATATTTTCATCAAATCAACACGATTTCCTCTTTTCAAAGAAATCGTTGAAACCTATGAGTGTCATGCTTATGAATACGTTGGAAAAAATCCAGACCCACCTTGACATTCTGAGCAAGTCAGAACGCAAAGTTGCCGAAGTTATCCTGGCCTCGCCTCACATCGCTATCCACTCCAGTATTGCCACTCTCGCCCGCATGGCCGACGTCAGTGAACCTACTGTAAACCGTTTTTGCCGTCGCCTCGACACAAAAGGGTTTCCAGATTTTAAATTGCATCTGGCACAAAGTCTGGCAAACGGTACACCTTATGTGAACCGCAACGTGGATGAAAGCGACAGCGTCAGCGCCTACACCAGTAAAATTTTCGAATCGGCCATGGCCAGCCTCGATCAGGTGAAAAATACCCTCGATATTGCTGCCATTAACCGTGCGGTGGATTTACTCACTCAGGCGAAAAAGATTTCGTTCTTTGGTCTGGGCGCCTCCGCTGCCGTGGCGCATGATGCCATGAACAAATTCTTCCGCTTTAACATTCCCGTGGTCTATTTCGATGACATCGTCATGCAGCGCATGAGTTGCATGAATTCCAGCGAAGGCGATGTGGTGGTGCTGATTTCCCACACCGGCCGCACCAAAAATCTGGTGGAACTGGCACAACTTGCCCGCGAAAACGATGCCACCGTGATTGCTATCACATCTTTTAATACGCCGCTGGCGCACGAAGCGACCCTGGCGCTGTTACTGGATGTCCCGGAAGACACCGACGTGTATATGCCGATGGTCTCACGGATCGCTCAGCTGACGCTGATTGATGTGCTGGCAACCGGGTTTACCTTGCGCCGTGGCGCAAAATTCAGAGATAACCTGAAGCGGGTCAAAGAAGCGTTGAAAGAATCGCGCTTTGATAAGGGGATGGTCGTCCCTAACCTGCCAGAGTAAGCTCGCCCTGCGGGTTGGCATACCGAATCATTCACAGATTATATGAACGAAGCACCATTGATTTAATAGGGAGTCTGGCGGGAAATCTACGCGCAACGTGCGCAGGGAGAAAGTCAGACATGAGGTCAGCGGGTCACGCAGGTGAAACCCTTTTGTATTACAATTACACCAAACCCAATGTGGGCTCGCTGTTTTTTGCACTACCATGTTTCATCAGTTAACGGAGTACGGCATGTCCAGAAGGCTCAGAAGAACGAAGATTGTTACCACCCTCGGTCCTGCAACTGACCGCGACAATAATCTTGAGAAGATCATTGCTGCCGGTGCAAACGTTGTACGTATGAATTTCTCCCACGGTACCCCTGAAGATCACATCCTTCGCGCCAATAAAGTGCGTGAAATCGCGGCCCGTCTTGGCCGTCATGTTGCCATCCTCGGCGACCTGCAGGGTCCTAAAATCCGTGTGTCTACTTTCAAGGAAGGCAAAGTTTTCCTCAATATCGGCGACAAATTCCTGCTCGATGCCAACATGAGCAAAGGTGAAGGCGATAAAGAAAAAGTGGGCATCGACTATAAAGGTCTGCCTGCTGATGTGGTGCCGGGCGATATCCTGTTGCTCGATGATGGCCGTGTGCAGCTGAAAGTCCTGGAAGTTCAGGGCATGAAAGTCTTCACTGAAGTCACTGTGGGCGGTCCGCTGTCCAACAATAAAGGCATCAACAAGCTGGGCGGTGGTCTTTCTGCCGAAGCCCTGACTGAGAAAGACAAAGCAGACATCATTACTGCGGCCAAAATGGACGTAGATTATCTGGCAGTTTCATTCCCTCGCACCGGCGAAGATCTTAACTATGCGCGCCGTCTGGCACGCGATGCAGGCTGTAACGCACAAATCGTCTCTAAAGTTGAACGTGCTGAAGCGGTAGCAACGGACGAAGCGATGGACGATATCATTCTGGCTTCCGACGTGGTGATGGTGGCCCGTGGTGATCTGGGTGTTGAAATCGGTGACCCTGAACTGGTCGGTATCCAGAAAAAACTGATCCGTCGCGCACGTCAGCTGAACCGTGCGGTGATCACCGCCACGCAGATGATGGAATCGATGATCACCAACCCGATGCCAACCCGTGCGGAAGTCATGGACGTGGCAAACGCCGTGCTGGACGGTACCGATGCGGTGATGTTGTCTGCCGAAACGGCTGCCGGTCAGTATCCTGCGGAAACCGTGGCGGCCATGGCGCGCGTGTGCCTGGGTGCAGAAAAAATCCCAAGCATTAACGTCTCCAAACACCGTCTGGATGTGGAATTCGATAACATCGAAGAAGCGATCGCCATGTCGGCGATGTACGCGGCGAACCACCTTAAAGGCGTTACCGCGATCATTTCCATGACGGAATCGGGGCGTACCGCACTGATGCTCTCCCGTATCAGTTCCGGCCTGCCCATCTTCGCCATGTCCCGCCATGAACACACCCTGAACCTGACGGCGATTTACCGTGGCGTCACGCCGGTCTTCTTCGACAGCGTCAATGACGGCGTCGCAGGGGCGCAGGATGCAGTGAATTTGCTGCGTGATAAAGGTTACCTGCTTTCGGGTGATCTGGTCATCATCACGCAGGGCGATGTCATGAGCACTGTGGGCACCACGAATACCAGCCGTATTTTGCGTGTCGAATAACAGCGAAATGTAATAAAATATGTATATAAGGCCGATCATCATGATCGGTCTTTTTATTTTGCACTGTCCGAGTGTTTAGTTTCACCTTCTTCACCTCGCTTCCGTGATCTTAATTTGATCATTATTTTGCCATTTCCCTGAAATAATACTCTCCGGCGTATAAACCATCACATAGCGTAAATTAATTACACCTACATTCACTGCGTATAAATATAACTTTTCCTATCAAAAAACCTCACAAATAACAGCAATAAACGAATAACAAATACAGATTCATCCCATGGGATCTTAGCTGAACTTAGTGATAGCAGGATTTTTATGTGAAGCAGATCACATTAGAACACCAAAAAATGCCGTTATGGGCAAATGTTCAATGTCGTTGTTGAATGATAATGATTTGCATTTATAATGATTCTCATTCGTTAAAACCTTGTATACGTCCGCATTAAGGAAATCACACAAGACATATCACTGATTATTTCAGATAACAAAACACATATATCCATACACTTTACAGGCGTGGCCATCAGCCCTGCCTGCTGATGCTTACGTTCACTGAAAAAATCCTGACTTTATCCGGGCGGCCTCCCCACGCCCGCTGCGGATAAAAAGGACACACATTAAGGGTCCATGATGAGCCAGATAAATAATTGGGAAATAATGCCGGTCAGCGCCAAAGACCTTACTATGTCTCAGGCGAAAATAAGCCAGAATGAGGGTTATATTTTTAACCAACACAGCACGCAGGAATGGCAGGCACACATTGAGCAAGGGATTGAATTAATTAAATCCCATATTAACCATACTGAGAAACCTTTTTCAGGTGTCTCCCCCGCGGAATTAGCCGAGCAATTTCGCCATATTGATCTGACCAAACCTTTAGACGGAACACGGCTGGCGCTGGAGGAACTGGATGATTTATATCTGCAACACGCCGTCTATTTTCATCATCCCAAATACCTCGCGCACCTCAACTGTCCGACGGTGGTCCCTTCCCAACTGGCGGAACTGTTTATCAGCGCCATTAACTCCTCGGTAGACACCTGGGATCAGAGCGCAGGCGGCACTTTAATCGAACAAAAAGTCATCGACTGGACACTGGCCCGTATCGGATTTGGTGCGCAATCGGATGGCATCTTCACCAGCGGCGGTACCCAGTCAAATCTGATGGCGATGCTGCTGGCGCGTGACAGCCACTGCAAACGTACCCGCCCGCAACACAGCATAAAATATCAGGGGCTGCCGCCGGAAGCTAACCGCTGGCGCATCTTCAGCTCCCAGGTAAGCCATTTCAGCATTCAGAAATCTGCCGCCCTGCTCGGCCTGGGTTATGACGCCGTGGTGCCGGTTGCCTGTGACAGCGCCTTCCGTATGGACATGAGTGCGCTCAAAGCCGAAATCGACCGTTGTCATGCCGAAGGGCTGATCCCGATTGCCGTTGTTGCCACCGCCGGTACGACAGACTTTGGCAGCATCGACCCGCTGAATGACATTGCAGAAATCTGCCGCAAAGAAAAAATCTGGATGCACGCTGACGCCGCATACGGCTGTGGCCTGCTGGTATCCCCTCAGCATCGCCAGCGTATTGAAGGCATTCATCTGGCGGATTCCGTCACCGTGGATTACCACAAATCCTTCTTCCAGCCGGTCAGTTGCAGCGCGTTCCTGGTTAACGATCACAGCCATCTGGAGCACGTCACCCATCACGCCGAATACCTGAACCCGCTGAGTGCAAAACTGGAAGGCACGCCGAATCTGGTGAACAAAAGCATTCAGACCACCAAACGTTTCGATGCGCTGAAAATGTGGCTGACGCTGCGGATTATGGGCCAGCAGGCGCTGGGTGAATCCTTCGATGTGCTATTGGCACGCGCAACCGAAACCCATCAGATGATGGAGCAGAACCCGAATATCGAGGTGCTGCACAAGCCGGAACTGAGCACGCTGGTGTTCCGTTTCGTTCCGCGTATGTCGATGAACCATGAACAAATTGATGCGATCAACGCCGGGATCCGCAAGGCGATTTTCCGCGACGGCAGTGCCGTGATCGCCGGTACCAAAGTGCATGACCGTCAGTATCTGAAATTCACCTTACTGAACCCGACCACCACCACGGAAGACGTTGCCGACGTGCTCAGCCTGATCACGCATTACGGCAAAGAACTGACAGCCGCCGCGCTGAGCGCCGCGAAAAACCGGTAACAGGAGCTGCATCATGAACATCACCCCAGACACGCAAATCTACGATTTTATCGCCATCGGCATCGGCCCGTTCAATCTCGGGCTGGCCTGCCTGACCGAGCCGGTGAAAGAGCTGAACGGTCTGTTTTTAGATCAGAATGACAGCTTCGACTGGCACACCGGCATGATGCTGGAAAGCGCGCATTTACAGACACCGTTTATGGCGGATCTGGTGACGCTCGCAGACCCGACCAGCCCATACAGCTTTCTCAATTACCTGAAAATGAAAGGTAAACTTTACTCTTTCTACATCCGTGAAGATTTCTTCATGATGCGCAAAGAGTTTAACCAGTATTGCCAGTGGGCCTGCCAGCAACTGACCAGCCTGCAATTCTCCACGCGCGTGGAACTGGTGACCTGGGATGCGGAACAGGAATGTTATCTGGTCGCGGCGCGCTCTACCAAAGGCGGCGATAAGCAGGTTTACCCCACCAGACGGCTGGTACTGGGCACCGGCCCGTCGCCGTGGATGCCTGCCTGCGCCCGTGATGCGGGCAAAAACGTGCACCATTCCTCAGCCTATCTGCCGAACAAAGAGCAGGTACAGAACGCCCGATCCATCACCGTGGTCGGCAGCGGTCAGAGCGCCGCTGAAATCTACTACGACCTGCTGTCCGACATCGATAAACACGATTACCACCTGACGTGGGTCACCCGCGCGCCGCGTTTCTACCCGCTGGAGTACAGCAAACTGACGCTGGAAATGACCTCGCCGGAATACATCGACTATTTTCACGACCTGCCGATGGCCAAACGCGACCAGCTCAACCGGGAGCAAAAGTGCCTGTATAAGGGCATTAACATCAGCCTTATCAACGATATCTACGATCTGATGTACATCAAACGCCTCGACGGTCCGCTGAAGGTGGATCTGTACACCCATTCCGAACTGACCGCGATGACCCGCAACCGCAGCGGCGAACTGGAAATGAGCCTGCTGCATCACGAACAGCAGCAGGAATACCGCCACCGCACCGAGTCGGTGATCCTCGCGACCGGTTACGGCTATCAGCCGCCGCAATTTATCGAAGGTATTTACACCCACATTCAGTGGGATGAGGCAGGCCGTTATGCGGTCAACCGCAATTACAGCATCGATGCACACAACCAGATTTTTGTGCAAAACGCCGAGCTGCATACCCACGGTTTCGTCACCCCCGATCTGGGCATGGCGTGCTACCGCAACAGCACCATTATTCGCGAAATGCTGGGGCGCGAAGTCTATCCGGTGGAGAAATCCATCGCTTTCCAGACCTTCTGCACCCGCGGCCTTGCCGGAAACTAACGGAGAACGTATCCATGTCAGAACCCTTATCCGCCCGCGTCTATTCGTGCCAGCGCGCCGCCGGAACAGTGACCTTCCGCCCGCTGGATTTGCAAAAAGATGCGGCCGTGTTACACGGCTGGATGATCCAGCCTTATGCGCATTTCTGGGGCATGCAAAACAGTACCGTCGCCGACGTCGACAGTTTTTACCGCGACCTGACCAGAGGAAAACCTCAGGCCGCGCTGATGGGCGAAATCGACGGTCAGCCGCAATTTCTGATCGAATGTTATCCGGTGCAGGACGACCCGCTGCATGAGCATTACGAGGTGCAGCCGGGGGATATGGGCATGCATATTCTGCTCTCTCCGGCGGACAAACCTGTCGCAGGTTTCAGCTGGCAGGTATTTTCCGCCGTGATGGAATACCTGTTCAGCCAGCCGGAAGTGAAACGCGTGGTGGTCGAGCCGGATGTGCGCAACGAGAAAATTCACAAGCTGAATAAACGCGCCGGTTTCCGCTATCAGAAACAGATTCAACTGACACATAAAACTGCATGGCTGGCATTTTGCCAGCGTGAAGATTTCATTCAGGCCAGCCAGAAGGAAAAAACCACTATGACTCCCGCGACTCTGCAAACCGGTCAGCACCTGCAACCGGACATCTGGGCGAAAGCCAATGCCCTGCTGTTGCGTAAATGCCTGTCAGAACTGACGCACGAACGTCTGCTGGCCCCGCAGGCACTGAAAACTACCGGCACCTGGACGGATTACCAGCTGGCAGTGCCGGCGTCGGAAATTGAATATCGCTTCCGTGCGCGTCAGTTGCCCCTGAACGACTGGATGATTGACCTCGACAGCATTCAGCGTCTGGATAATTTCAACCCGCAGCCGCTGGATGCCGTCAGATTCATCATTGAATTCGCCGATCAGATTGGCATTTCCCAGGCCATGCTGCCGACCTATCTGGAAGAAATCAGCAGCACGCTGTACAGCAGCGCCTACAAACTGGTGAATAACCACACCACAGCCAAACAGCTGTCTGAAGCCGATTTCCAGACCGTAGAAGCCAGCATGACTGAAGGCCATCCGAGCTTTATCGCCAACAATGGTCGTATTGGTTTCGATGCCGGTGACTACGTGCGCTATGCGCCGGAAGCCGCCAATCCGCTGCCACTGGTGTGGGTCGCGGTTCACCACGACAAAGCGCATTTCGCCAGCGTCGCGGGTTTGCCGTATGAAAAACTGATCGCTGAAGAACTGGGTGATGCGCAAATTTGTGCCTTCACGCAAAAGCTGGTGGATACCGGTGTTGACCCGAAAAAGTACTATTTCATGCCGGTTCACCCCTGGCAGTGGCAGAACAAACTGCTGACTGTTTTTGCCCCGGACATCGCCCGCCAGTTCCTGATTTATCTCGGTGAAGGTGAGGATAACTATCTGGCACAACAGTCAATCCGTACCTTCTATAACGCCAGCCGTCCCAAAGGTCGCTACGTCAAAACGGCGTTGTCGATCCTCAATATGGGCTTTATGCGTGGCCTGTCGCCTTACTACATGGCGACCACGCCGGGGATCAACGAATGGCTGGCCGATCTGGTCGAAAACGACGCTTACCTGCAATCCACCGGTTTCAGCATCCTGCAGGAAGTGGCTTCCCTCGGTTACCACAACCATTACTTTGAACAGGCCATTAAAGGCGACAGCGCGTATAAAAAAATGTTTGCGGCGCTGTGGCGCGAAAACCCTGTCGCCCGGTTGCAGCCAAATCAGCGTCTGATGACCATGGCCGCCCTGCTGCATACCGATAAACATGGCGATGCGCTGATTGTCGAGATGATCAAATCATCCGGTCTGGCGACCGGTGACTGGCTCAAACGCTACATGCACGCCTATCTCAGCCCGCTGCTGCACTGCTTCTATCAGTACGATCTGGTGTTTATGCCTCACGGTGAAAACCTGATCCTGCGCTTTGAAAATAACATCCCGGTGAATGCCTTCATGAAGGATATTGCCGAAGAAATCGCGGTAATGAACCCGGACGCCAATTTGCCTGAAAAAGCCAAACGTCTGGCGGTGGACGTTCCGGAGGATCTGAAAATCCTGTCGATCTTCACCGACGTGTTTGCCGGTGTGTTCCGCTTTATCGCCCGTATTCTTGAAGAGCATGGCGATTATCCGGCCGGTCAGTTCTGGCAGGTGGTCGCCGACGTGGTGCGTGATTACCAGATTCAGTATCCGGAACTGGCGGAGAAATTTGCCCGTTATGACATGTTCGGTGCCGAATTCACGCACTCCTGCCTGAACCGTCTGCAACTGGCGAATAACCAGCAGATGATTAACCTGTCGGACCCGGCACAGAACCTGAAATTTGCCGGAACGCTGGAAAACCCGATCGCGGCGTACGCTAACCGCTACTGAATAAAACGTTAACGTAATGCACTTTAGCGCGGCTTTCACAGGCCGCGCTTTTTCAATGTTGAGTACCGGAGAATTATCGTTATGTCGTCCCTTTCACCGCCTGCCTCCACACTCAGCGCGCGCCAGTGGCTGTTCCCGTTGTCGCTGGTATTATTCGAGTTCGCCACCTATATCGCCCACGATATGATCCAGCCCGGCATGTTGCAGGTGATCAGTGATTTCAGCGCCAGCGCCGACTGGGTGTCGACCTCGCTGACCGCCTATCTGTGCGGCGGAATTTTGCTGCAATGGCTGCTCGGCCCGCTGTCCGACCGGCTGGGTCGCAGACCGGTTTTACTGGCTGGCGTGGCCTTTTTCACCGTCACCTGTTTGCTGACCGTTTTCACCCGCAATATCGAACAGTTCATTCTGATGCGTTTTTTGCAGGGCATGAGTCTGTGCTTTATCGGTGCTGTCGGGTACGCCGCCATTCAGGAAGCGTTCAGCGAAACCCTGAGCGTCAAACTGATGGCGCTGATGGCGAACATTACCCTGATCGCCCCGCTGCTCGGACCGCTGGCGGGCGCGGCGTTTATTCATTACGCACCGTGGAAAGCGATGTTTGCGTTGTTTGCTCTGGTCTCGGCTTTGTCATTCTGGGGATTATGGCGCAGCATGCCGGAAACCGTGTCAGGTCGTGGCGAACGCTTCTCCCTGCGCCGACTGCTGAGCGATTACCGTGAAGTCTTCAGCAATTCCGGCGTGATGCTCGGTTCGCTGTCCATCGGGCTGATCACCCTTCCTCTGCTGGCCTGGGTGGCACAGTCGCCGGTGTGGCTGATTCAGGATGCGGGAATGACGCCGCTTCAGTACGGAGGGTTGCAGGTGCCGGTGTTCACCGGGCTGATCATCGGTAACATCACCCTGAGCAAACTCAGCGGAAAAGTGAATATCCGCACACCGGTCTGGTCGGGCATCATTCCGATTGTCCTCGGCCTTGCAATCAGCGCGTATGCGTCGCTGTTTATGGTGCATGCCTGGCTGTGGATCATTGGCGGGCTGAGCCTTTATGCGCTGGGATCAGGGCTGGTGAATGCCGGACTTTACCGCCTGACGCTCTTTTCCAGCCCGACCGGCAAAGGCACCGTCGCGGCCGCGCTGGGGCTGATCACCATCGCCGTGTTTGCGGCGGGCATCGAAGTCGCCAAGCAACTCTATTTTGCCTGCGGCAACGGGATTTTTATGCTCACAGGCATGTTCTCCGGCGTGGCCGGGGCAGTGCTGATCGCGGTATTTCTCCGACGTTCCGTGAAAAAAGCTTAAAAAAAAGCTGAGGTGCGAGCCTCAGCTTTTCAGATCTTTATTCGCTTACTTTTTAGGGTAAAGTTCTTTGCGCGAATAGGGTTCCGGCTCGCCCGGTTTACGGGTTTTCAGCAGTTTGAGGATCCAGGTGTATTGCTCCGGATTCGGCCCGACCAGCACCTCCACTTCCTCATTCATTCTGCGCGCGATACGGTTATCGTCCGCCGTTGCCAGATCGTCCATCGGCGGGCGTACGTAGATATCGAGACGTTGTTCATGGCCGTTATACACCGGGAACAGCGGCACGATCGCGGCGCGGCAGACTTTCATCAGGCGACCCACCGCAGGCAATGTCGCTTTATAGGTCGCGAAGAAATCCACGAATTCGCTGTGTTCCGCACCGTGATCCTGATCCGGCAAATAGTAGCCCCAGTAACCCTGACGTACCGAACTGATAAACGGCTTGATGCCGTCGTTGCGGGCATGCATGCGGCCACCAAAACGGCGGCGCACGGTATTCCACAGATAATCAGTCAGCGGGTTTTTCTGATTATGGAACATGGCCGCCATTGGCTGACCTTCCGCCGCCATCAGCATCGCCGGAATATCCACCGCCCAGCCGTGGGGCACCAGGAAAATCACATTTTTACCTTCCGCTTTCATCTGATCGACAATGTCTTTGCCGTGCCAGTGAACGCGCTGCATGACTTTTTTGGGATCGCGGATCGCCAGTTCAGCCATCATCACCATCGATTGCGGCGCTGTCGCGAACATCTCATCAATGATGTGCTCACGCTCAGCTTCCGGGGTTTCCGGCAGGCAATACAACAAATTGATTTGTGCACGGCGACGCGCGCCTTTGGCAAACTTTCCGGCCAGACGGCCGAGACTGCCTAAGATCGGGTCACGGACTTTTGCGGGCAAATACGCCATACCGGCCATCGCACCGACGCCCAGCCAGACGCCCCAGTAACGTGGATGATAAAAGGTTTTCTGAAACTGTGGGATGAACTCTACGTTGGATCGTTTTTCTTTTTCTGGCTGCATGCTCAGGCTCTTATATCAAATTCTGGCTTAATGATAAGTGCCGTGAGTTATTTTGCAATAAATCACGGCGGCTAATCATTAAAACCTAAGCGATCAGTCAAACTTCAGCTGAGGAACAACCTGACGAACGGTGGCCAGATAAGTACTGCGATCTTTACCTGTCAGCCCTTCGGTACGCGGCAATTTAGCGGTCAGCGGATTCACTGCCAGCTGGTTAATCCACATTTCGAAGTGCAGATGCGGACCGGTGGAACGGCCGGTATTACCGGAAAGCGCGATGCGGTCACCGCGTTTAATTTTCTGACCCGGTTTCACCAGAATTTTGCGCAGATGCATATAACGGGTCATGTACTGACGACCGTGGCGGATCGCCACATAGTTACCCGCTGCGCCGCCATTTTTGGCAACCACCACTTCGCCATCACCGACAGCCAGCACCGGCGTCCCGACAGGGACGGCGAAATCGACACCACGGTGTGGCGCAATGCGGCCCGTCACCGGATTGAGACGACGCGGGTTGAAGTTAGAGGAGACACGGTATTGTTTGCCGGTCGGGAAACGCAGGAAGCCTTTCGCCAGCCCGCTGCCGCTGCGGTCATAGAACTTGCCGTCTTCGGCACGCACGGCGTAATAATCTTTGCCGCCGGTACGCATACGCACGGCCTGCAATTCGCTTTGCTCGTTCTTACCGTCCAGCACTTCGTGGGACATCAGCACGGCAAAGTCGTCGCCTTTCTTCAGTTTGCGGAAATCGAGTTGCCATTGCAGTGCTTTAATCACCGCGCTGACTTCGCCGCTGCTCAGCCCCGCCGCTTTCGCGCTGGTGACAAAGCTGCCGTTCAGCGAGCCTTTGACGACGGAATCCCGCCATTCGCCTTTCAGGGTTTCCAGCGAGGCTTTAAAGCTGTTGCCGGAGCGGTCAAAGGTGTACGTCTCACGGCGCGATTTTTCCCAGGTCAGACGCTGTAAATCACCGGCATCATTGAGTGTCCAGGAGATCTGCTGCCCGACTTTCAGGTTACGTAAATCACGGTTAGCGTCAGACAGCGCGGCGATTTCCGACATATCAATGCCGTACTGATTCAGGATACTGCTGAGGGTATCGCCGGTTGACACGACATATTCATGAACACCCGCTTCATTGACGGTTTTATCGTCAAGGTCATCTTGCGGGATATCGTCGTCAGCGGGAGGAGACTGGTCGATAGGTTCACTGGCTTCAGGTAGCAATGAACGCAACTGCTGATTATCGAGGGTAATGTTTTTAACCAGCGGTCTGGTATCAGAAAGGTCGTTGTCCGGGTGATAAGCTAACGGTTTCCATACGGCCACAGCCAGTGTGACGACGGTAAGTGACCCCAGCATAATGCGGTGGGGCCGTGGAAGGTTGCTATACGCCAGAGCGATAGATCGGGCTATCAGCTGCACTTAAATTCTGTCCTTTTAGCTTACTTCAGGCAGCTCAGGTACTGGTTCGTCAGCTGTGACAGAAAGTTCACATAGCTGTCCGCACCCAGTGCAATGCCGCTCCCCAGCGGATCCAATGTGCCCATACGCACTTTTGTTCCCTGGGCAACAGCCGTGATGACGGCTGGCCTGAATTGTGGCTCAGCAAAAACGCAGGTCGCTTTTTGCTCAACCAACTGTGTTCGAATGAGGTGTAATCGCTGTGCACCGGGTTGAATTTCAGGGTTGATCGTAAAGTGACCAAGTGGCGCGAGGCCGAAGTGTTTTTCAAAGTAACCGTAAGCGTCGTGAAAAACAAAATATCCCTTACCCTGCACAGGCTGCAGCATAGTACCAATATTTTTGTCAGTTTTTGTCAATCCGTCTTCAAATCGTGCCAAATTTGCATCTAATTGTTGCTTTTTCTGCGGAACCAGCTCTGCGAGCCGGTCATGGATCACAATTGCCGCTTCACGGGCGATTTCCGGCGACAGCCAGACGTGCATATTATATTCGCCATGATGGTGTTCATCGCCGTCATGATCATGCCCGTGATCATGGTCATGCTCGTCATCATCACTGCCTTTGAGCAGCAGCGGTTTCACCGCCGGTAACGTGGCGATCGCCACCTGACGGTTTGGTGGCAACTGGGCCACTGACTTGGTCATAAAGGCTTCCATTTCCGGCCCGACCCACACCACCAGATCGGCGCTGCGCATACGCTGAATGTCGGAAGGACGCAGGGCAAAATCATGTGGCGATGCGCCATCCGGCAGCAAAATCTCGGTCGGCATCACCCCGTCAGCAATGGCTGATGCGATAAACCCCAGCGGACGGACGGAGGCAAGAACGGCAGCCTGCGCGCTGAAAACGGCTCCTGAACTCAATATTGCGGCGGCCAGAAACATCCGTTTAACGCTTTTTTTCTGTATCATGCGGGGTGAACTCATCTTCAGGTTGGGGGAAAACTGGTTATTTTTCGCGAAACGCAATATTATAACATCCGATTTGTTCTGCAAGACCCTATGACATGCCCACTTTAGCTACGCTCCAAAATATTTCAGTGACCTTCGGTTCGCGACGCGTGTTGTCTAACATCTCGCTCAGCTTGCAGCCGGGAAAAATTCTGACCCTTCTCGGCCCGAACGGCGCGGGAAAATCGACATTAGTGCGCGTTGTGCTTGGCCTGATCCCGCCAACGGAAGGCACGATGATCTGTGAACCGGGTTTACGCATCGGCTATGTGCCGCAAAAAATCCATCTCGATCCGACCATGCCCCTGACCGTCAGCCGCTTTATGCGCCTGAAACCGGGCGTGAAGAAAGACGATATCCTGCCTGCGCTGAAACGCGTACAGGCCGCGCATCTGCTGGATCAGCCGATGCAGAAATTGTCCGGTGGTGAGAATCAGCGAGTCCTGCTGGCGCGTGCATTAATGAACAGCCCGCAATTGCTGGTGCTGGATGAACCGACGCAAGGCGTTGACGTCAACGGGCAACTCGCGCTTTACAACCTGATCGACAGCCTGCGCTGCGAACTGGGTTGTGCGGTGCTGATGGTGTCGCATGATTTGCATCTGGTGATGGCAAAAACGGATGAAGTGCTGTGCCTGAACCAGCACATCTGCTGTTCCGGCTCGCCGGAAGTGGTCTCCACGCATCCGGAATTTATTGCCATGTTCGGCAACCGTGGCGCGGAGCAACTGGCGATTTATCGCCACAATCACAACCATCGTCATGATTTAAAAGGGAAGATCATTTTACGTAATACCGGAGGTCGTGACGCATGATTGCGCTGTTATTACCGGGCTGGCTGGCCGGTGTGTTACTGGCTGTCGCGGCCGGTCCGCTGGGTTCGTTCGTGGTCTGGCGTCGTATGTCCTATTTTGGCGACACGCTGGCGCACGCGTCACTGCTCGGTGTCGCTTTTGGCCTGCTGCTCAATATCAATCCGTTTTATACCGTTATCGCCGTCACGCTGTTACTGGCTATCCTGCTGGTCGCGCTAGAGCGCAAACCGCATCTCGCGGTGGATACCCTGCTGGGGATCATGGCGCACAGCGCGCTGTCGCTCGGTCTGGTCGTGGTCAGCCTGATGTCCGGGGTGCGGGTGGATCTGATGGCGTATCTGTTCGGCGATTTGCTGTCAGTCACTTACAGCGATATCTGGATGATTGCGGCCGGTGTCACGGTGGTCATTGCGGTCTTGTGCTGGCAATGGCGCGCATTGCTTTCCATGACCATCAGTCCGGAACTCGCCCATGTCGATGGCGTGAACCTGCAACGGTCGCGGATCATTCTGATGCTGGTCACCGCCCTGACCATCGGGCTGGCCATGAAATTTGTCGGTGCGCTGATCATCACCTCCCTGCTGATTATTCCTGCTGCCACGGCGCGTCGTTTCGCCAAAACGCCGGAACAGATGGCCTCCGTTGCCGTGGCCGTGGGCATTATTGCAGTCACTGCGGGCCTGACCTTCTCCGCGTTTTATGACACTCCGGCAGGCCCTTCGGTCGTACTCTGTGCCGCCGTGCTGTTCATGCTCAGTATGGGCAAAAAACAGATCGCCTGACAGCAAAACGGACGCCATCGGGCGTCCGTTTTTTATGCCTCTTTTTCCTGATTTTTTTCCCGTTCTTCGCGTTCTTCCCGCGCCGCTTCCTGTCTCGCCTGACGCCAGTGTAATACCGGCGATACCGTTACGCCGTGGATCACCACGCTGGTAACAATCACCGTAAAGGCAATATTGGTCATGTAATTGGCGTCCGCGCCATGCAACCCGTGCGTCCAGGCGTAGGCGATATAGTTCATGCTGCCGATGCCCCGGATACCAAACCAGCCGATCATCAGCCGCCTGCCCTTAGGCACATGGACGCCAAGGGTGGTGATATACACCGCCAGCGGACGGATGACGATAAACAGCAGCGCCGCGATCAGTAATCCCATCGGTTCCCAGTGCTCAGCCAGCGTGATGCCGAGCACCATGACAATCCCGGCGGCAAAAATGCGTTCAATGGTATCGCCAAAGGAAAGCGCATCGCCGACCATCAGCCCGATAGAATTACGCGGCATTTCTGCCTGCATCGAATGACGCTGATGCGGATTGACCATCCCTTCGGCCGGTGGCGGACGCGAGCCGTCGGTCAGATCCTCCGGCGGATGCATTGAAACCACCCGCACCTCGGCGCTGCGCAGCCCGACACCGGCCGCAAAGGCGGCCAGAAAACCGGAAGCATCGAGAGACTGCGCGGCGGCATAACTGAGCGCAATCAGCGACAGCGCCAGAAAATCACTGGGAGCGACCGTGCGCTGACGGCTGTGAAAACGTGTCGCGCTCAGCCCCACCAGTTTCCCCATCGCAAATCCTATCGCCAGCCCGCCCAGTAAAGCCCACACCACATCGCGGCCCGCCCAGTGCCACAGTTCCTGCGAGGACACCCCGTCGTGGGCGGTAATCAGCATCAGGGCCAGCATCAGGATCGGCAGCGCGGAACCATCATTCATTCCCGCTTCGCTGGACAGCGCGACGCGCAATCCGTCATCGTCATTAGCGTCATTCACTGCGATCATGCTGGCCAGCACCGGATCCGTTGGCGCGATAATCGCACCCAGCGCCAGTGCCAGCGGCCAGGAAATCCCGGTGATGTAATGGGCAATCACCGCGACACAAAGCACTGTCAGTAACATCGCCGGAAAGGCCAGCAATACGCCGACGCGCCAGCTTTGCGCACGAAACGGCAGCCGCAGCTTCAGACCGGTAATAAACAATGACGCCGCCATGGCGATCTCAGTGAAATGGGCGGTGAGGGTGGAATACGCCACCAGATCGATATGCAATAAATCCAGAACCCAGGGGCCGCAGACAATACCCGCCGCCAGATACAAACCAAACGTCGTCACCGGTCCGCGGGAAATCCACCCCGACGCCAGTGACATGATCAATAGCAGTCCTCCGACTGCCGCTGTCCAACCTAAAAATCCCATGCGTATTCCATGCTAAATATCAATCCATTAAGCATAGTACATATGAGCAGATGAATGATTTTTCAGATAAATATCATCGGGCACAAATGGCGAGGCGCGACCGTGGCCGGTACGCTAAAATTGGTTTTTATCCGTAAACAGACGAGAGACGACGTGATTAAATACAGCGTGCTTTACCCGAACATTAAAGGCGGAACCTTCGACCATGATTATTACCGCGATGTGCATTTACCGCTGATCAAACGCCGCATGGGCGAGTATTGCCATTCTTATGCCATCGACAAAATGCCCGAGGGCGCACCGGCAGAGACCCCATTCATTGCTGCCTGCCATATCTATTGCCTCTCAATGGAAGACTTCGAAAAAGGCATGAAAGATAATGCTGCAGATTTCGTCGCGGATGTGGCGAACTTTACGAATATCGAACCGGTGAAGATGATTTTCGACGTTGTTGTCTGAAGTTGATGTCTGAATAAGTCACCCTGCTCTTCTGATAAAAATGGCGATTAACCCGAAAGTTAATCGCCTTTTTTATCGCCCGTCAGCTGCGGCAAACATCCTGCCCGCTGCGTTATTTGTTCAATAGCTTTTTGATCGCCGGGCTGGGTTCACGTTTAATCGTATGCAAAAACTCCTGCACTCTGTCATTGACGGCATAGTCGGCAGTCACACCAAAATCCTGCACTATCGCCCACTTTTCAAATAATGCTTCATCACTGTTGCGCATGTACCAAAGCATTCTGACAGCAGTAACGGCCACTTGTGGGATTTGCGTCACCGTGCCGTTGATCCACTTATTTAACGTGCTGCGCGGCAGTCCCAACAGGATACACAACGCGGGCTGATCGATATCCAGCCTCCGGACATAGTCCAGGAACTCATTTGCGTTATCTGCCATTCACTTATCTCCCATTTTTTTAACCCTGCATATTGTACAAGAATCTCATAGAGATTTCATCCCGTCGCTATTCGCTACGAAAATTCCTAATTCTTTACATTCCAGACACTCAAATTTGTGTCCATTAGCGACAAACAAGCGCGCTAAGTGAAACAAATTCATGTAGCGCTATAAGTTTACGTTTCTTGACATAAGTCAAACGTTCGGTGAATTCGTGAAGCAAGTCACATTCACCACATGTATGATTTTAGCAAGGAGACAAAAATAGCGTTCTGATAACGCTTCTTATTTGTCGCTAACAGATACTTATTTCAAGATTGGAAAAAACAAATGAAGATTGATAGCAGCCCTAGAGCACGAATGATGAAAACAAATAAAATCGCACTGGCCGTCGTTTTAATCATTGGGGCAGTCAATGTGGCTCATGCTGATATAACCACCGAAGCATGGGCACATCAGTACAACACTGGGCACGAAAATCTTTACTCAGCTGCAGCAATCGCAGCTTTCCATAACCTTACGGAAGATCAGCAACAATCGATCATCGATTCACTTCACTATGATGAGCGTCCCCAACCACACCCTGACACGGTGGATCATCAGGCAGTCAGTAACGAAATCAATGGCAAACTTCTGGTGATTGATAATCAGCGCCGCACTGAAAACCAGCACCCCGACCCAAACGCAGTTGATCTCGCCAACTACGGTCAGAAAAATGATCCAACGGGTCAACCACTGGACGTTGAGAAACAGATTCAGAAAAAAGAAGCTCAACAAGTTGCCGCACGATATGCAGCGGCCAATGCACCGCGTGATGGTCTTAATGGCAAAGACGGTAAAGACGGTAAAGATGGCATCAACGGAGTTAAGGGCGATACCGGCTTGACGGGCGCGGGTGGCAAAGATGCCGACATGTCTAAAGTCAACGCCAACAGCGACGCGATTAAGAGCGACGAAATGTCAGAAGCGAACCGTCTGCGGACTTCAATGCAACATGTGGATGTTAATGTACTCGCTAAAACGGCTCAGAGCTCTACACAAAAGACACAGGCAGAAACGAAAAAACAGATCGCTGCCGTTCAGGCTAAAGTCGCTCATGAGCAGCAAATTGAGCACATTTATTATGGTCAACAAATTCAGCAATTAGCCGCAGAAGATCACGTTGAAGTCCTTTCGGAATCTCACAGCCGCGCAGCCGCAGATGCTCAGGTGTTGCAGCAATCGCAGGATTACACCAACTCAAAATTCTCCGCGTTAAAATCTGAGGTTGATGACAACAAAAAAGAAGCCGCTGCCGGATCGGCTTCCGCTATGGCACAGGCCAATATCCCTCAGGTGCAGGAATCCCAACAGTTCGCGGTGGGTGCCGGTGTCGGCGGTTATGATTCACAAAACGCCCTGTCCGTGGGCGCTTCATTCCATGCCAGCAGATCCACCATTGTCAAAATGTCAGTCTCCGACGATACGCAAAGTAACTTCGGTTACGGCGCTGGCGTGAGTGTCGGCTGGTAAAAATTCAGGGGGGACTCGTCCCCCATCTTTCCAATACGGGTAAAAAAAATGAAAAAACTTCTAGTCATTGCTGCGCTGACCCTCCTTTCAGGCTGCTCCACTCAGGCGTCCAGAATGGCGGACTGTCAGTCACAAGGCATATCAAAAGATACGTGTTACATGGCAGAGCAAAATCGTCAGACGTCCATTCAGAGCGTGGCGCTGAAGCAGGCGATGGAAAACTCGGCGAAGCAATATGCGCAGGCAACCAAAAAAGTCGTTCACGCCCGCATTAAAGGGATTGATGTCAAAATCTTTCCCGCTGACAAGCAGGGATATATCGAAGGGACTGCAGCATACCTTGATGAAGATAACGCGGATGCTCAGGTCTATCGCAAAGGTATTTTCACAGCGATTTATTACAAACGCACCCATAAGCTGGTTCTGATGCGTGACGGACAAATCTACGGAAGGACGCCGATATGAAAAAACACCACACCGATCAGTTCAGACATCTGCCGCCGGGGCAGCAATATACCTGCCTGAAAATGTTACAGCGCGTCGAGGAAACCCCGCTGACCGACGGGGTGACCGGCGTCGCCGTGTCAGTGATGATGAAGGACGGACACACAGCCACGCTGAGCAAATTCATTGCGAAGCCGGATGAAGTCTCAGTGCTGGTCAGCTGGGAAAAAGAAAGAGAATAATGCACTCTGACTACGTTTATATCTCCCCCCTTCTCTCCCGCCAGTCCCGCACTTCTGTTCTAGTATATAGAGGTGCGAAACCCACCTTCTCTGCACGCATTGCCCTAATTAATTGATGAGCCTGTTCAAAAATTTGCGTTTGTAACTCACGGCCTGTGGGCGGACGATGGACACTCTTGCCCATCACAACCGCCGGGCTGGCGGAGGAGTAAACGTGGGATTTTTAAGCGGATTTTTCGCCCGTATTGCAGGTCAGAAACCCGCGCAAGATACGGAAAAAACATCACCTCATGAGGAGTTAAAGATGGCAAAAGTACTGGTTCTCTATCATTCCATGTATGGTCATATTGAAACAATGGCACAAAGCGTTGCTGAAGGCGCACGCAGCGTCCCCGGGGTTGAAGTCACGATAAAACGCGTCCCTGAAACCATGCCTGAAGAAGCCTTTAAGGCTGCCGGTGGCAAAACCGGCCAGACGGCAGAAGTCGCCTCTCCGGCTGAACTCGCTGATTACGATGCCATTATTTTCGGTACGCCGACCCGCTTCGGTAACATGACCGGCCAGATGCGCACCTTCCTCGATCAGACCGGAGGCCTGTGGGCCAAAGGCGCACTGGCAGGCAAAGTCGCCAGCGTATTCAGCTCAACCGGCACCGGCGGCGGTCAGGAAATGACCATCACCTCGACCTGGACCACCCTCGCCCACCACGGCATGATCATCGTCCCGATCGGTTACACCACACCTGAACTGTTCGATATTTCACAGGTTCGCGGCGGCACGCCTTATGGTGCCACGACGATCGCCGGTGGCGACGGTTCCCGTCAGCCAAGCGCGGAAGAACTGCGTATTGCCGTGCATCAGGGCAAACACGTGGCAACCATCGTCAGTAAACTGGTCAGCTAGATAACCGCGTAAAATAAGGCGCAGAATTCTGCGCCTTAAATTCCCATCACCAGTAAGTCCAGGGCTGCAACAACATCAGCACGATGAATATCTGCATTTAACACAGGTTCATGGCGTAGCTGCGTCGCACTCACGCTGGTCAGGAGATTAGTCATCAACACGTATTGATGATTTTGGATCCTGATAAGGGGATGCAGATGCCTGATGGGTTTCAGGTTGCTAAGTGCAGTTAGCGGCACCACGATCCGCTCATTGAGTCTTTCAAATAAGGGATTCTGAATATCCATAAAATAGGGATAAAGATTTTTTCCTTCTCCCTGATTTTCGTATACATCAAATTGCGCCATTACAACACTCCGCGTCCCTGAGAAAAGAGTCCTGCCTTTTCAGTGAAGGCGTTGCAGGAATCCATTGCTTGCTGATTTTCCTCTAAGAAAAGTTTCCTTTGCTTCTCTTTCACCGCTTCTCCTAACGCTTTATCAAACGTTGCTGAAAGATTAATGCCGAACACTTTGGCCTGTTCTAGTAAATCGGCACTCAGCGTGACATTGGTTCGTTTTTTATTTCCGGCTACTGATGACATAACACCCTCTTCATACACACCCGAGATGCGCATTATCGTGTCACACAATAAAGGCATAAACTATTAAATCCTTTTCTACGGCCAAAAAAACGGCCCTTGCGGACCGTTTTGTCTCTGGCGAAGATTACGCCGTTTTTGCTTATTTACCACGCGACGCAATGATGTTTTCAGCAACATTGCGTGGTGCCTCGGCATAGTGGTTGAATTCCATGCTGTAGGTTGCACGCCCTTGCGACATCGACCGCAAAACGGTGGAGTAGCCGAACATTTCAGACAGCGGCACTTCGGCTTTGATAATTTTACCGCCGCCGCCCGCGATCTCTTCCATGCCCTGCACGGTGCCGCGACGCGATGACAAATCGCCCATCACGCCACCGGCATACTCTTCCGGTGTTTCTACTTCCACTTTCATCATCGGTTCGAGGATCACCGGATCTGCACGTTTCGCCGCTTCCTTGAAACCAAAGATCGCGGCCATTTTGAACGCCATTTCCGAGGAATCGACCTCGTGGTAGGAACCGAAGGTCAGCGTGACTTTCACATCCACCACCGGATAACCGGCCAGAATGCCGTTGTTCAGCGCTTCCGTGACCCCTTTTTCTACCGCCGGGATATAGTCGCGCGGCACCACGCCCCCTTTGGTCGCATCGACAAACTCAAAACCTGTGCCTGCCGGCAACGGTTCGAGCGTGAAGACCACATGACCGTACTGACCTTTACCGCCGGACTGACGCACAAACTTGCCTTCGACATCTTTCACCGTTTTGCGCACCGTTTCACGGTACGTTACCTGCGGTTTGCCGATGTTGGCTTCCACGCCGAATTCACGTTTCATACGGTCGACGATGATTTCCAGATGCAATTCGCCCATCCCGGAAATGATCGTCTGGCCGGATTCCTCATCCGTACGGATGCGGAACGACGGGTCTTCCGAGGCCAGCCGTGACAGCGCGATGCCCATTTTTTCCTGGTCGGCTTTGGTCTTCGGCTCGATGGCCTGCGAGATCACCGGATCCGGGAACTCCATGCGCACCAGCGTAATAATATCCGACGGGTCGCACAGGGTTTCGCCGGTCGTCACATCTTTCAGCCCGACGCATGCCGCAATATCACCGGCACGGATTTCGTCAATCTCGATACGGTCATTGGCATGCATCTGCACGATACGGCCAATACGTTCTTTCTTGCCGCGCACCGGGTTATACACGCTGTCGCCTTTTTTCAGCACGCCGGAATAAACGCGGACAAACGTCAGCTGGCCGACATAGGGGTCAGTCATCAGTTTGAACGCCAGCGCCGAGAACTTCTCGCTGTCATCGGAATGACGGAACACTTCGTTACCGTCTTCGTCTGTACCGGCAACCGGTGGAATATCCAGCGGAGACGGCATCAGTTCGATCACGGCATCGAGCATCCGTTGCACGCCTTTATTCTTAAACGCACTGCCGCACAACATCGGCTGAATTTCACCGGCGATGGTGCGCAGGCGCAGGCCTTCGGTAATTTCATCCTCGGTCAGCGTGCCTTCTTCGAGATATTTATCCATCAGCGCGTCATTGGCTTCGGCCGCAGCGGAGACCATTTTTTCACGCCACTCTTCCGCCAGCGCCTGCAATTCTGCCGGAATGGCGTCATAGGTGAAGGTCATGCCTTGTGTCGCGTCGTCCCACAAAATGGCGCGCATTTTGCGCAAATCCACCACGCCGGTGAAATGCTCTTCCTTGCCGATCGGGATCACAATCGGCACCGGATTGGCTTTCAGGCGATCGACCATCATCTGACGGACACGGAAGAAATCGGCACCCTGACGATCCATTTTGTTGACGAAGGCCAGACGCGGCACTTTGTATTTATTGGCCTGACGCCACACGGTTTCAGACTGCGGCTGCACGCCGCCGACGGCGTCATACACCATGACGGCACCATCGAGAACACGCATGGAACGTTCCACCTCAATGGTGAAATCCACGTGCCCCGGAGTGTCGATAATATTGATACGGTGCTCATCGAACGAGTGATCCATCCCGCGCCAGAAACAGGTCACGGCGGCAGACGTAATGGTGATACCGCGCTCCTGCTCCTGAGCCATCCAGTCTGTGGTCGCACCGCCGTCATGCACTTCTCCCAGCTTATGATTCATGCCGGTATAGAAAAGAATACGCTCGGTGGTGGTGGTTTTACCTGCGTCGATGTGTGCTGAGATACCGATATTGCGGTAGCGCTCGATTGGCGTTTTGCGAGCCATATAACGTCCTTACTGGTTGATGGCTAAGTTGGCGGAGAGTGGTTTTCACGTCCCGTCACAAAGTATTGAGTACTAAAATTCTTAATGCGGAGAGTATACTACAATTGTACGTGTATATTCGTACAATTATTTTATTCTATCGATGAAATTGGTCTGAGGCCGTCGCGTTGTACAGCAGCAAAGGGATAGGCTATATTGCGCGGCCGCCGATGAACGACGTGAAAGTAAAGGAACAATATGATAGCCAACCACCCTGAGCGCGAGCAGATCCGCCTCGAAAATGTCCTGACTGCGCTGGGCAACCCGTTACGTCTGGCGGTGGTGCGCACGCTGGCGAAAGGCGGCGAACATCCCTGCGGCACCTTATTGCAGGGCCTGTCGAAATCAACGCTGACTCACCACTGGCGCGTATTGCGGGACAGCGGCGTGATCTGGCAGCGTCCGGATGGCCGCGCCAATTTGCTCTCCCTGCGCCGCGAAGACCTCGACGCCCGTTTCCCCGGCCTGCTTGATTCCCTGCTCAGCGCCATCGAATCCGACGGCATCACGCTGGAATCCACCCAGAAACATATTTCTGAGCAACATCTTTAATCTGGCGTTAACTGCGATTTTACCAGCGCACAAAACGTATTGATTATAGCCGATGAATGGCTGTCTTCCCGTCGCGCGAGATACAGTGGCGCACTGAGTTGCGTGGCGGCATCCAGCGGTAAAAACACCACGCCCTCACCGCCGAGACGGGTCATGGATCCCGGCACAATCGAAATCCCCAGCCCCGCGCCGACCAGGCTCAGACAGGAGGTTAACCGCGGCGCTTCCTGCACAATATGCGGGCTGAAACCGGCGCGGACATACGCTGCCAGTATGGCATCGTACAACCCCTGCCCGGCGCGGCGGCGATATAACACAAAAGGCTCATTGCTCAGATCTTCCAGTCTGAGCGGCTGACCGGCGGTTTGCGACGCCAGTTTGTGTCCGGCCGGCACCGCCACCCACATCGGTTCTTCCAGCACTTTCTCCATCTCTAATTCCGGCATATCTTTGACCCGCATACGCACAAACGCCACATCCAGCTCACCCGCCACCACGGCGCTGAGTAACTCGCCGCTGCCGCTTTCTTCGAGTTGTGTACTGACCGCCGGATAGATTTCCCGATAGCGCCGCAGCAGTGCGGGCACAAAAGTATGCAACGCGGCGGAGCTGGTAAAACCAATACGCACGCGCCCCTGCTCACCCTGCGCGGCACGCTGCATGGCGGCGCTGAGTTGCGCGGCTCGCGCCAGTACCGCACGCGCTTCCTGCAATAACACTTCGCCCGCTTCGGTCGGGATCACCCCGCGCGGTAGCCGGTTTAACAGCGCAACACCCAACTCCTGCTCCAGCCCCTGTAACAAACGGGTCAGCGGCGGTTGCTGGATAAACAGCCGTTCTGCGGCACGGGTAATACTGCCCGCTTCCACCACAGTGACGAAGGCATGCAGACGTTTCAGTTCAATCATATCCATACCCTCAGGGTATCTTTTGGCATTAATAAAGGCATTAGACATCATGGCACATCCACGCGCATGATCCTTAACAGAATTTACGCCTCTGGCGGCTTTGAATTACATTTGAGGGAGTGGGTGAAAATGTCAGCACAAACGCAGGAAAAATTAATGCCAGATACTGATGACCAGACCGCGCCGCACCCCGGTTGCGGACAACTGTTTATGGGCTTTTTCGTCCTTGGCCTGACCGGTTTCGGCGGCGTGTTGCCCATGGCGCGACACATGCTGGTGGATAAACGCCGCTGGCTGACCGCCGGACAGTTCACCGAACTGCTGGGCCTGTGCCAGTTCTTGCCAGGCGGCAATATCATTAATCTGTCGGTGGCGCTGGGCATGGAGTTTCGCGGGTTGCGCGGTGCGTTATCCGCCTTACTCGGGCTGATCCTCGCACCGACGATTTGCGTCGTGCTGCTCGGGCTGGTGTATGCGCGTTATCAGAATGAACCGCTGGTGGAACATTTATTTGCAGGGATGGCGGCAGCGGCGGCCGGTTTACTGCTGTCGACCGGCATCAAAATGCTCGCCCCTTTGCGCGGTAAATGGCTGCAACTGGCGCTGGTGGCGGTGGGGGTGATTGCCATTGCCGCGTTCCGCATGCCGATGCTGCCGGTGATGCTGGTGCTGGCACCGGTCAGTATTTTCATCTGCGCGAGAGGTAAATTCTGATGCCGGTTTTACTTTCTCTTGCCCTGTTATTTACCGAACTTTCCGTGATGGCCTTTGGCGGCGGAAATACCATTCTCCCCGAGATGCAACGTGCGGTAGTGGACGTGCATCACTGGATGAGCGCGCAGGAATTCAGCGCCCTGTTCGCGCTGGCGCAGGCGGCGCCTGGCCCGAATATGATGATCGTGCCGCTGATTGGCTGGCAGGTCGCGGGATGGTCAGGATTGCTGGTGTCTTCGCTGGCAAAATTTGGACCGTCTTCCATTATCACGCTGATCGTGATGGGCGGCTGGAAGCGTTACAAAGACCGTTCGTGGCGACAGACCATCCAGCGCGGGCTGGTGCCGGTGACCGTCGGGCTGGTGGTATCGAGCGGATTACTGATTGCCAAAGCCTCGGCGACCACGCTGACGCTGGCAGGCGTGATCGCCCTGTGTACCCTGCTCGCGCTCAATAAACGCATTCATCCGCTGTGGGTACTGGCCGTCGGCGCAGTGCTCGGGCTGTTATTAGGTTGAAATCATTGCGAAGCAGATCGCAATATTGAGCAGGTAAACTGCCGTCATCCATGGAAGCCGTACTCAAACAACAGTCTGATATGCCGCATGACAGCGAAAATCCATTGTTTGACATTGGCTTTGGTCTGGCGCGTTAAAGCCTTCGGTTAACGGGTCACCCGCGCCAGCACAAACCCGTCCCAGCCTTTGCTGCCGACGGTTTGCAGCGCGGTCGCCGATAACCGCGGTTCCTGCTCAATCATCTCAATAAAGCGACGCACGCCCTGCACCCGGGCGTCGTCGCTGTGCGGATCGGCCACCGCCCCGTCCCGCACCACGTTATCACCGATAATTAATGTTCCCGGCTTCGACAATTTCAGCGCCCATTCCAGATAAAGCGGGTTGTTCGGTTTATCAGCATCAATAAAAATCAGATCAAACGGCGCTTCAGCCGCCAGTGTGGGCAACGTTTCTGACGCGGGTCCGCTATGCAACGTAATTTTGTCCTGCAGACCCGCGAGGTCAATATTGGTCTGCGCGACACGGGCGTGATGCGGATCGGCTTCCAGCGTCACCACTTTACCCAGCGCCGGTAAGGCCCGCGCCAGCCAGATGGTGCTGTACGCACCCAGAGTGCCAATCTCTAACACTTTTTGCGCGCCAGTGATCTGTGCGAACAATGCCAGTAATTTCCCCTGATTCGGCGCCACATCGTGCGCGGGTAAACCGGCGTGATGATTGTTTTTCAGCACCTGATCTAACACAGGATCGCTTTCGACTAAATGGCTCACCAGATAGTGATCAACCGCCGCCCATTTATCGCTGTATTCCGCCTGCCTCTCCTGAACCATTCCTGCCTCCCGGCCGTGACTTATGCGTAAATAAAACGTTAAAAAACTCACTATTAACCCTAATCTCTTCCGACGAGTTTGCTCAGTTTTTTCTGCCGCCACTCAAAAAACCATCAATTTCATGCGGATAAAAATGCGTCACTTCACACTTTTGGCGTAAAGTTCCCTTGAGTTTATAAAATAATAATGATAACAATTATCATTAAGTTTAACATTCGTCTCGATTCTGTTAAGTTGCCGCCCTTCAATGTGCGGCGGCTTTCGTGCGGAACATATGTTGGCTTTTGGGTTTATTACACACGCATAAATTAATCACTCGATAATTAATTGAGTTATTTATAGGGACTATGAATATGTTGTTGGCTTTCCCCCTCAAACGCTCGGTGCTTATGTGCGCCCTGGCGCTGGCTGTGCCGGCTGCCTCTATGGCTGCTGAAGATACCGTCGTTGTCAAAGCCGCACCTGCGGATACCGCAGATGCACCGACGCAGGGTTACAGCGCGAAAACCAGTAAAAGCGCGACGAAAACCGATCAGCCACTGATCACCACCGGACAGGCAGTTTCTGTTGTCACCCGTCAGCAAATGACCGACCAGAACGCCACCACCGTGAACGCCGCGCTGAACTACACGCCGGGCGTCTTCACCAACTTTGCCGGTGGTGCCACGCGTTATGACACCATTTCCCTGCGCGGTTTCCACGGCGGTGACGTCAACAACACCTTCCTCGATGGCCTGCGTATTCTCAGCGATGGCGCGACCTACAACTCCATTCAGGTGGATCCGTGGTTCCTCGAACGTATTGATGTGGTAAAAGGCCCGTCCTCTGCCCTTTATGGTCAGAGCATTCCCGGCGGTGTCGTCGTGGAAACCACCAAGCGCCCGCAGTTTGCTGAAGAAGGTCACTTCCAGCTTTCCGGCGGCACGCAAAATACCAAAGGTGGCGCGTTCGATTACACCAACGCCATCAACGATCAGCTGGCCTTCCGTCTGACCGGTATGACCCGCAGCAGCGACACGCAGTACGATCACCAGCGTGAAGAGCGTTACGCGATTTCTCCACAGTTACTGTGGACGCCGGATGAAAACACCTCGCTGTTACTGCGCGCTTATTTGCAAAAAGATCCGTCCGGTGGCTATCACGCCGCGGTTCCGGCTGACGGCAGCCTCTACGGTCAGAAACTGAGCCGTGGATTCTTCGATGGTGAAAGCACGCGCAACCAGTTCAAACGCTGGGAGCAAATCTACAGCTACGAATTCCAGCACGCATTTAACGACGTCTGGTCATTCCGCCAGAACGCCAACTACACCCATTCCAATACCGAACTGGATCAGGTGTATCAGGCGGGCTGGAATGCGGATCGTACCGAGATGAGCCGTTACTATTCCGGTGAAAAATCGTCTCTGGATACCTTCGCGATTGATAACCAGCTGGAAGCCGATTTCGCCACCGGTGAACTGGCGCATAAAGTGGTGCTGGGCTTTGACTACTCCCACTTTATCAATGACGTGAAATCTGACGGTGCCTACGCAGAAAACCTCAACCCGTATACCGGTGTGGGCGGTGATGCGCTGGATTATTACAGCCTTAAGCGCGGTAAAAACCGTTATGAGCAGATGGGCACTTATCTGCAAGATGAGATGAACTGGAACAAATGGTATCTGACTCTGTCAGGCCGTTACGACACGCTGAAAACCTCCAGCCGCAGCTACGAAAGCATCTACGGCACCACCAGCAACAGCGAACGTAAAGACAGTCATTTCAACAGCCGTGCTTCCCTGCTGTACGCCTTTGACAGCGGCATTTCTCCGTACGTCAGCTACAGCCAGGCGATGACACCGTCTGCCCTGCCGGGCGCTGATGGCACCCTGCTGAAACCGATGCAGAGCGAGCAATACGAAGCCGGGATCAAATACCAACCGGTCGGCACCTCCGATATGTACAGCGCGGCGTTGTATGATCTGACGCAAAAAGACGTGGGTAACCGCGTGGTGGTCGGCAGTTATTATGAGCCGGCAGGGAAAATCCGTTCGCAGGGTCTGGAGCTGGAAGCCAAGAAACAGGTTACCGAACGCTTCAACGTCATGGCCGGTTATACCTATAACAAAGTGCGTATCCGTGATTCCGCTGAAAACAACGGCAACACGCCGTATGTGACGCCAAAACAAATGGCGTCCATCTGGGGTCAGTACAACACGCCGATTGGGGTGGATATGGGTGCGGGCGTGCGTTACATCGGCACACAATGGGCGGATAACGAAAACACCCGTCACATGCCTTCTGCCACGCTGGTCGATGCGTCACTGCGTATGAATCTGGTGCAGTTTAATCCGCAGCTGAAAGGCGCGTATGTACAGCTGAATGCCAACAACCTGTTCGACAAGAAATATGTCGCAGCCTGTTACGGCACCAGCTACTGCTACTGGGGTCAGGAACGTACCGTGGTAGCCACTGTAGGTTATGACTTCTGATAGATTTTTCAGCTCCTCCCCCTGCGAAGGGAGAGGCTGGGAGGGGGTTTTAAGGGCTAACACCTTGTTTAAGAAAACCTTAACTTTTTGATTTATTACTTAATACCCCACCCCAACCC
>NZ_SJOJ01000029.1 GCF_004330295.1 Rahnella victoriana | reverse complement strand
CTTTTATGGAGAGAAATGAAGTTTGTATTACCGGTTCTGATTATTAAATCGATTTAGATTATCTCCCTCCTTAAATAACAGCATGAAAATGTGCGCATTTTATCTGTCGGTCTTTCTGCTCGCCCGATGTCATCTCTGTGCCGTATTTATAAATCAAATAATTAAAGGTAATCACTCTTATTTGAGAATGAAATGCCTTCTATGGGGAATGTCATGTCCGATACCTCTACTGAAAACCCAGCAAAAGTTGCTGAAACAGAAACACATCTTCGCAATGTCGATTTAAATTTACTCACGGTGTTTGATGCCGTGATGCAATTGCAGAATATTACCCGCGCGGCGAATATGTTGGGCATGTCCCAGCCTGCGGTAAGTAATGCCGTTGCCCGTTTGAAAGTGATGTTTAACGATGACCTGTTCGTCCGCTTCGGGCGCGGGATCCAGCCGACAATGCGTGCGCGTCAGTTGTTCGGGCCGGTCAGACAGGCTTTGCAGCTGGTGATGAATGAACTGCCGGGGGCGGGTTTTGACCCTAACGTCAGCATGCGTCAGTTTAATGTGGCAATTTGCAGCCCGCTGGATAAACGTCTGACCACGCATGTGTTGAATGCGGTAGAGGCATTGGCGACAGGCGTCAGCGTTAAATTACAAACCATCGTTAATGACAATATTGAACATCAGCTGCGCTATCAGAATATAGAATTTATGATCAGCTATCGTAAATTTGAACGTGCGGATTTTTGTAATCATGAATTATTTAATGATGAGCTGGTTCTGGTTGCTTCACAACATCATCCGCGCATCAGTCCGCACATGTCTGATGAAAAATACATGAAAGAAAAACATGCGGTCATGATGCTGGATCGTTTTTATTCTTTCAGTTCGTCTTATTACGACGACCCGGAATTACACTCGTTAATTGCTTATCAGGGCACTGATCTGGTGAGCGTAATGGAAGTAGTGTCGAAAACCGATATGGTTGCTCTGGTGCCGCGCTGGCTGGCGCAGGCGAATGCCGGCATGCTCAGTCTTTCCGTTATCCCTTTGCCGTGGATGAAAAATAATCTGACCTGCTACCTTTCCTGGCATGAATCCTCCAGTAAAGATAAAGGCAATATGTGGATGAAATCCTTATTAAGCCAATGTGTCGTCTCCCTCTAGTCCGACACTGCTGAATGAAAGCCGTTTTTACTTCGGAATGCGACCAGGTAAAAACGGCTGGTTAAAATCCCCTTTGTAGTTTTTTATCCTGCATGGTTTTTGCACCTCGTTAAAGCCATGTGGGTTTTTTTCGCCGCCAGAAAATGACGGTGTGACTGAATGAAAGCCTGCCTCATCCCCCACAATTTCATTTCACCGTGCAATATTTGCCGGTAGACTGCGTTAAATCTTTGTAACAGAGCAATGCAGTCAGCGCCCCCTTTTCTGACTGCGCTGAACGCCGGTATAAACGCGCAATGAATCCAACCTTAAATGACTATCATCTGATTACCCGTTTTCGCCAACAAGTCAGTGCCCGTCCTGAGCAGACTGCGTTTCGCGAATGGTCGCCCGTGGCGGAAACCGCGCTGACCTGGCGCGAGCTTGGCGAGAAAGTCGATGCGCTGTCCGACGTATTATTGCAGGAGCAGGTGGGCGTTCAGGAACGGATCGCGATTTGCGGCAATAACGCGATGGCATGGGCGATGGCGGATCTGGCGATCCTGCAACTGCGTGCGGTTACCGTGCCGGTCTATGCCACCAATACGCCTGCTCAATCCGCCTATGTGCTCAATGACGCCGACATCCGCATTATGTTCGTGGTCGGACAGAAGCAATATGACACGGCGGTGGCGTTGCGTGAGCTTTGCCCGCAGCTGAAACATATTCTGGTGCTGGATAACGATGTCGATTTGCGGGGTGTGCCGATTGCCCGCCATGTGTCTGGCCTCATTCCTCAGGATGCGGCGCTGGCCGCGGAGCGTGAAGTCCGGGTCAATGCCTGCGATCTGAGTGATCTGTTTACCCTGATCTACACGTCGGGCACAACCGGCGAGGCGAAAGGTGTGATGCTGGATTACCGCAGTATGGCGACGCAACTTAAGCAACATGAAAAGCGACTGAGCATTACGGACCGTGATATTTCCCTTTGCTTCCTGCCGCTGGCGCACGTGTTTGAGCGCGCGTGGAGTTTCTTTGTCATGCATTGCGGCGCACAAAATGTTTTCCTGCGTGAAACGGATCGGGTGCGTGATGCCTTGCAGGCCATCAAACCCACCGTGATGTGCGCCGTTCCGCGCTTCTATGAAAAGGTGTTCAGCGCCATCCATGACAAAGTCGCCCGCGCCGGAACGATCAAAAAACGCCTGTTCCACTGGGCGGTCGCACAGGGAAAAGAAAAGTTTTTAACCGAGCGCCGGGGTGAGCGTTACCCGTTCTGGCTGGCCCCCGCCCATTTTCTGGCCGACAAGCTGGTACTGAAAAAATTGCGTGATTTACTTGGCGGTAATCTGCGATTCCTGCCCGCTGCCGGTGCGAGTCTGGATGATAATGTCATCCTGTTTTTCGAGTCTGTAGGGCTGAAAATCAAATACGGTTATGGCCTGACTGAAACCTGCGCGACGGTTACCTGCTGGGAAGAAAACGACTTCCGCTTTGGTTCTGTCGGCACCGCCTTGCCTGAAATCGAAGTGCGCATCGGGGACGAAAACGAAATTCAGGTTCGTGGCCCGACATTACTGCGCGGCTACTTCAATAAGCCCGAAGAAACGGCGGCCAGCTTCACTGCTGACGGTTGGTTTAAAACCGGTGACGCCGGGAAAATGGACGCGCAGGGAAATGTGTTTATCACCGAGCGGCTGAAGGATCTGATGAAAACCTCGGGCGGAAAATACATCGCCCCGCAGCGTATCGAAGGCACGCTGGTGCAGGACCGCTATATCGAGCAGGCCGCGGTGATTGCCGATGAACGGCATTTTGTCTCAGCACTGATCGTGCCCGATTTTGATGTGCTGAATGTTTATGCGCAGGCGCACCATATCGATTACTTCAACCGTGAAGGGCTGGTGAAAAACGAACAGATCCTTTCACTGTTTGCGCATCAGTTACGTGAGATCCAACATGATCTGGCGGGCTTTGAGCAGGTGAAAAAGTTCGTCTTATTGATCAAACCTTTCACGATGGAAGCGGGGGAACTGACCCCGACCCTGAAGTTGCGCCGCAAGATCATCTTCAGCCGCTACCAGAAAGAAATCGAACAGTTGTACCGCGAGTAATTCTCCCCCCGTTGTATCCCGTCTTTGCCTTGCAGATCACCGGTGAACATGTGTTGACCGGTTTTCCTGTCATCGTGATGCCCGTCACCGACATAATTTAATACTGTAATTTTTCCGGCCTTCCTGATATTTCTGACTGGTTAGCGTACGCAGGCAGTGTTTTGTTCCGACCGGAAGAATGAAGGCAGTGCGAGCCGATAAAAGGCGCCGTGGCGGCATTTTTTGGCGTTTGCCTGACTCCGGTTCTGACGCTAAGGTACTGAGTTAGATTCTTGAACGCCAATAAGAACAGCAGGGTTTTGTGAGCCCGATGGAAAGTCCTAAAATTCAGCGATTTATCTTTAAATCGTTGCTGATAGAACAGCTAGCTGAAACAAAAGTCATCCTATAGAAGAAGCAAAAAGCCTGGAGGCAAAACCATGGAGATGTTGTCAGGAGCCGAGATGGTCGTCCGGTCGTTAATCGACCAGGGCGTTAAGCACGTATTCGGTTATCCCGGCGGGGCGGTGTTGGATATCTATGATGCCCTGCATACGGTCGGTGGGATAGATCATGTGCTGGTGAGACATGAACAGGGTGCTGTTCATATGGCTGACGGTTATGCGCGTGCCACGGGAGACGTGGGCGTCGTGCTGGTGACCTCCGGTCCCGGCGCAACCAATGCGATCACCGGTATTGCCACGGCTTATATGGATTCCATTCCGCTGGTGGTGCTATCCGGCCAGGTACACAGTTCACTCATTGGTTATGACGCGTTCCAGGAATGCGACATGGTGGGGATTTCCCGCCCGGTGGTGAAACACAGTTTTCTGGTAAAACGCGCGGAAGATATTCCGACAGTCCTGAAAAAGGCGTTTTATCTGGCGTCAACGGGCCGTCCGGGTCCGGTGGTGGTCGACCTGCCAAAAGACGTGGTGAACCCGCAGGTTAAACTCCCTTATGCCTATCCGGAACAGGTCACGATGCGCTCCTATAACCCGACGGTGCAAGGCCATCGCGGGCAAATCAAACGCGCGGTACAAACCCTGCTGGCGGCGAAAAAACCGGTGCTTTACGTTGGCGGCGGTGCGATTAATTCTGAGTGTGACGCTGAACTGTTACAGCTGGCGGAAAAACTCAATCTGCCGGTCACCAGTTCGCTGATGGGGCTGGGCGCGTTTCCGGGCACTCATCGTCAGAGCCTCGGTATGCTCGGCATGCACGGCACTTATGAAGCCAATATGGCGATGCACAACGCAGATCTGATCTTCGGTGTGGGTGTGCGTTTTGACGACCGTACCACCAACAATCTGGCGAAGTACTGCCCGAATGCCACGGTGATGCACATCGATATCGACCCGACGTCGATTTCCAAAACGGTGAATGCAGATATTCCGATTGTGGGCGATGCGAAGCAGACGCTGGTTCAGATGCTGGAACTGCTGGCACAAAGCGATGAGAAGCAGGAATTCGATGCGCTGCGCGACTGGTGGCAAAATATTGAGAACTGGCGCGGGCGCGAGTGCCTGAGCTACGACAAAAATACCGGCACCATCAAACCGCAGGCGGTGATCGAAACGCTGCACCGTCTGACCAAAGGTGATGCCTACGTGACCTCCGACGTCGGCCAGCATCAGATGTTTGCCGCGCTGTATTACAAATTCGACAAACCTCGTCGCTGGATCAACTCCGGTGGCCTCGGCACGATGGGCTTTGGCCTGCCGGCTGCACTGGGTGTGAAACTCGGCCTGCCGGAAGAAACGGTGATTTGTGTCACCGGTGACGGCAGCATCCAGATGAATATTCAGGAGCTGTCGACCGCGCTGCAATATGATTTGCCGGTGATCGTGGTGAACCTGAACAACGGCTACCTTGGCATGGTGAAACAGTGGCAGGACATGATTTACTCCGGCCGCCATTCACAATCCTATATGCAATCCCTGCCTGATTTCGTCAAACTGGCGGAAGCTTACGGGCATGTGGGTATCGCCATCCGTTCTCCTGAAGAACTGGAAAGCAAACTGGCGCTGGCGCTGGAACAGAAAAATCGTCTGGTATTTGTTGATATCAGCGTGGATGAAACAGAACACGTTTACCCGATGCACATCCGTGGCGGTGCGATGGACGAAATGTGGTTAAGCAAAACGGAGAGGACCTGATCATGCGCCGGATTTTATCAGTATTACTGGAAAACGAATCGGGCGCGTTGTCCCGCGTAGTCGGCCTGTTCTCTCAGCGTGGCTACAACATTGAAAGTCTGACCGTTGCGCCAACCGATGATCCGACCCTGTCACGCATGACGATTCAGACCGTCGGCGATGCCAAGGTGCTGGAGCAAATCGAAAAGCAACTGCATAAGCTGGTGGATGTTCTGCGCGTCACGGAACTGGTGCAGGGCGCTCATGTTGAGCGTGAAATCATGCTGGTGAAGGTACAGGCTTCCGGCTATGGCCGTGAAGAAGTGAAGCGTTCCACCGAGATTTTCCGTGGCCAGATCGTGGATGTTACGGCGACGCTTTACACCGTTCAGCTGGCCGGAACCAGCGACAAGCTTGACGCATTTTTAGCCAGCATCCGTGATGTGGCTGAAATCGTGGAAGTGGCACGTTCCGGTGTGGTGGGTGTTTCGCGCGGCGACAAAATCATGCGCTAAAGCGTAAATAATCAGCAAGATGTGAAATTTTTCTGATAGATGAAAGCCCGGCTCCTGAGCCGGGCTTTCTTTTTTGCGCCTCAGGTGAAGCGATTCGGTAAAACACCTTGCCCGGCAGGGGCTTCTGCGGTTAGATAAAGCATTATCTTTATTAAGGGGTTTTCTCAGTGAAGCTGGATGAGATCGCGAGGTTAGCGGGCGTTTCGCGTACAACGGCCAGTTATGTGATTAATGGCAAAGCGAAGCAATATCGTGTCAGCGATAAGACAGTCGAAAAAGTCATGGCTGTCGTGAAGGAACATAACTATCACCCGAATGCGGTGGCAGCGGGCTTACGCGCCGGTCGTACCCGTTCTATTGGCCTGGTGATCCCTGATCTGGAAAATACCAGCTACACAAAAATCGCCAACTTTCTGGAACGTCAGGCGCGTCAGCGTGGCTATCAGCTGCTGATCGCCTGTTCGGAAGATCAGCCTGACAACGAAATGCGCTGCATCGAGCATCTGCTGCAACGTCAGGTGGATGCGATCATTATTTCCACGTCGCTGCCGCCGGAACATCCTTTCTACCAACGCTGGGCCAATGACGATTTCCCGATCATCGCGCTCGACCGCGCGCTGGATCCTGAGCATTTCATCAGTGTGGTCGGTGCCGATCAGGATGACGCGCTGATGCTGGCACAGGAGTTGCGAACCTTCCCGGCTGAATCGGTCTTGTATCTGGGCGCACTGCCGGAGCTTTCGGTGAGTTTCCTGCGCGAACAGGGCTTCCGTCAGGCGTGGGCTGATGATCCGCGTCAGCCAAAATACCTTTACGCTAACGCCTACGACCGCGAATCCGCTGCGGTGGTGTTTGCTGAATGGCTGAAAACCAATCCGATGCCACAGGCGCTGTTCACCACCTCATTCCAGCTGTTGCAGGGTGTCATGGACGTCACGCTGAAAACGGAAGGGCGCTTGCCGGTCGATCTGGCGATTGCCACGTTTGGCGATAATGAGCTGCTCGATTTCCTCGAATGTCCGGTTCTGGCGGTGGCGCAGCGTCACCGCGATGTGGCAGAACGCGTGCTGGAGCTGGTACTGGCCTGTCTCGATGAGCCGAAGAAACCGAAAGCCGGGCTGACCCGCATCCGGCGCAATTTGTTCCGCCGCGGGCGTCTGAGCCGCAAATAATCCGCCGACGGGGATTCATCTGAATGCCCGTCTCTTTTCCAGCGGCGAGTGACGTTTAAACCAAACGAATAAAGTGTCTTACCGGGGGTGATAATCAAATACGAAAATTCCCATAGGCGTTCCGTGGGTAATTTAGGAGCATTCCCAGCCTGCTGAATTATTAACAAATGTTTTCTCCTTTCCGTGGCTGATATAAACCTTCCCATCAATTTCTAAAATACGTTAATGCTCCCCGCAAAAGTGCTGTAGAATTCCTCGCTTAATTTCCAACAGTCCGGGTTTGCTGCGGTGCTGATGGCTTTTTAAACTTCCTTCAGGGCTTATGCCGTGCGGGTTGGCAGATAAAATGATGATGATTTAGACGTGATCGCCTGAAAAAAATTGAAAATGATTTTTGTTATGGCAAAACGGTCAGGAAATGAGAGTTAGATAGCAGAAGAATATAAATAGTTAAATAATGTTCAGTTTGGCTTTTTTTTAAACGAAATTATTAACCCTCCGAAATTTCTTCAACTAATCATGACGTTATTTTCTATTCCCCCTCTAAAAAACCTCATCACATTGCGCTAAGCATTTGTGTAGCTGCGTAAATATTGCCAAACCGTCTCCGCTCTGGCTTGACAAGGTTTTAAAACCATCCGTAAACTCTTTTCTGTGGGAATTTGTGGGGGAAAGTGGTGAAAAGGGTCACAGAGGGGTAGATCGGTCATGTTTCGTGGCGCGACGATGGTTAACCTCGACAGCAAAGGGCGACTTGCCGTACCCACCCGTTATCGGGATTTGCTGAGCGAAGAATCGCAAGGTCAAATGGTGTGCACCATAGACCTCCATCACCCATGTCTCCTCCTTTACACCCTCCCTGAGTGGGAAGTTATCGAACAAAAATTGTCCCGTCTGTCGAGCATGAATCCCGTTGAGCGCCGTATTCAGCGCCTGTTACTCGGGCATGCCAGTGAATGTCAGATGGATAACGCCGGGCGTTTGCTGATTGCAACGACATTGCGTCAGCATGCCGGGCTCGCAAAAGAAGTGATGCTGGTTGGGCAGTTCAATAAGTTTGAACTGTGGGATGAACAGACCTGGTATCAACAAGTTAAGGAAGACATCGACGCTGAACAATCGTCTCAGGAACCTCTTTCTGACCGATTACAGGACTTGTCATTATAAGCATGGTTGAAAACTACAAACACACTTCCGTTTTGCTGGATGAAGCCGTCAACGGCCTCAACATTCGTCAGGACGGCATTTACATAGACGGAACTTTTGGCCGTGGTGGCCACTCACGTCTGATTCTGTCCCAGCTTGGGCCGGAAGGACGCTTGCTGGCGATTGACCGCGATCCACAGGCGATCAAAGCCGCAGAAGCTATTGATGATCCGCGTTTTTCTATCGTTCATGGCCCCTTTTCTGATCTGGCGGAATATGTGCGCGATCGTGGCCTTGAAGGCAAGATCGACGGCGTACTGCTGGATTTAGGCGTGTCTTCTCCGCAGCTGGACGATCCTGAACGTGGCTTCTCCTTCATGCGTGACGGACCTCTGGATATGCGCATGGATCCTACCCGTGGTTATTCAGCTGCTGAATGGCTGATGAAAGCGGAAGCCGAAGACATTGCCTGGGTACTGAAAACCTTCGGTGAAGAGCGTTTTGCCAAACGTATCGCGCGCGCGATCGTCGAGCGCAACCGTGAACTGCCAATGACCCGGACCAAAGAACTGGCTGATCTGATCGCCAACGCATCGCCGGTACGCGAAAAACATAAACATCCGGCCACCCGCAGCTTCCAGGCGATCCGTATCTACATCAATAGCGAGCTGGAAGAAATTGAACGCGCCCTCGACGGTGCGCTGGAAATTCTGGCTCCTGAAGGCCGTTTATCTGTGATCAGCTTCCACTCTCTGGAAGACCGCATTGTGAAACGCTTTATCCGCCAGCATAGCCGTGGCGCACAGGTACCGGCAGGTATCCCGATGACGGAAGCACAAATCGCGGAGCTTGGCGGACGTTCCCTGAAATCAGTCGGGAAAATGATGCCTTCTGAAGCGGAAGTGGCGGAAAACCCGCGGGCACGTAGCTCAGTGCTGCGTTTTGCTGAGAGAACTACAGCGTGATAGGCAACGAACGCCACGGATTAGTGGGAGTGATCGCCAGCGATATTCTTCGCAACGGCAAAATCCCGTTGATTCTGCTGATCGCCGTTTTGGTCAGTGCAATTTTTGTGGTCACTACCGCTCACCGTACGCGTTTACTGACGGCTCAGCGCGAACAGTTAGTGCTGGAAAGGGATGCGCTGGATATCGAATGGCGCAACCTGATCCTTGAAGAGAATGCTCTCGGCGATCACAGCCGGGTAGAACGCATCGCAACGGAGAAATTGCAGATGCAGCACGTTGATCCATCTCAAGAAATTATTGTGGTTCAGCCTTAAAATGCGCACGGAGAATACAGGCAGCTAATGAAAGCAACACGCACCGCGAAGTTAAAGCGTCCCGAAGATCAAGCCAGCTTTATCAGCTGGCGTTTTGCGTTGTTGTGCGCCTGTATCCTGCTGGCACTGGTTGGCCTGATGTTGCGTGTGGCCTACCTGCAAGTCATTAACCCGGACAAACTGGTTAAAGAAGGCGATTTGCGCTCCCTGCGTGTACAAACTATCCCGACCTCCCGTGGCATGATCACCGATCGTTCCGGCCGTCCTCTGGCGGTCAGCGTGCCGGTGAATGCGATCTGGGCAGATCCCAAAGAAGTGAAAGATCGCGGTGGCATTACCGTCGATACCCGCTGGAAAGCACTGGCGGATGCGCTGAATATGCCACTCGATCAACTTGTCTCCCGTATTAATGCCAATCCCAACGGACGTTTTGTCTATCTGGCGCGTCAGGTTAACCCTGCGGTCGGCGAATACATTCACAAACTCAAACTGCCGGGTATCTCCCTGCGTCAGGAATCCCGCCGTTATTATCCGGCCGGGCAGGTGACATCCCACGTTATCGGTGTGACCAACATCGACGGCGAAGGCATTGAGGGCGTTGAGAAGAGTTTTGACCGCTGGCTGACCGGCAAACCGGGCGAACGGACCATCCGTAAAGACCGCTTTGGCCGCGTCATTGAAGATATCTCCACCGTTGACAGCCAGGCCGCCCACAATCTGGCGCTGAGCATCGACGAACGTTTACAGGCGCTGGTTTACCGCGAATTAAATAACGCCGTGGCGTTCAACAAAGCGGAATCAGGCACGGCGGTACTGGTTGATGTGCAAACCGGCGAAGTGCTGGCGATGGCCAACAGCCCGTCTTACAACCCAAACAATATGCCGGATACGCCGAAAGACGTGATGCGTAACCGTGCCATCACCGACATCTTCGAGCCGGGTTCCACCGTCAAGCCGATGGTGGTGATGACGGCGCTGAAAAACGGCGTGGTGCGCGAGAACAGCGTACTGAATACCTTGCCGTACCGGATTAACGGTCATGAGATTAAAGATGTTGCCCGTTACGCGGAGCTTTCCGTCACGGGCATCTTGCAGAAGTCGAGTAACGTCGGTGTTTCACGACTGGCGTTATCGATGCCATCCGCTGAGCTGGTAGATACTTACTCGCGATTCGGACTGGGAAAACCGACCAATTTGGGGCTGGTTGGAGAAAGCAGTGGCTTATACCCTAAAAAACAACGGTGGTCTGACATAGAGAGGGCCACCTTCTCTTTCGGCTACGGGCTAATGGTGACACCTCTCCAGTTGGCGCGAGTCTACGCAACGATCGGCAGCATGGGCGTTTATCGCCCATTGTCGATCACCAAAGTTGATCCGCCGGTTTCCGGCGAACGTGTTTTCCCTGAACCGCTGGTACGTACCGTCGTACATATGATGGAAAGCGTGGCACTGCCTGGCGGCGGTGGCGTGAAGGCGGCGATCAAGGGCTACCGTATTGCGATTAAAACCGGTACCGCGAAGAAAGTCGGGCCGGACGGTAAATACGTTAACAAATACATTGCCTATACCGCCGGCGTTGCGCCCGCAAGCAATCCAAGATTTGCCCTTGTGGTGGTCATCAACGATCCGCAGGCAGGGAAATATTACGGTGGGGCCGTTTCCGCACCGGTGTTTGGCGCCATCATGGGCGGCGTATTGCGCACCATGAACGTTGAACCGGATGCGCTGACTGCCGATGAAAACGCAGACATAGTGAATAATCAAAAAGAGGCTTCAGGTGGCAGATCGTAATTTGCGCGACATCTTAGCGCCCTGGGTGAGTAATGCCCCGGCGGTAGCGCTAAAAGACATGATTCTGGACAGCCGCATCGCGGCTGCCGGCGATCTGTTTGTCGCGGTTTCAGGCCATACCAGTGACGGGCGTCGTTTTATTCCCCAGGCAATTGCCCAGGGCGTCGCTGCCGTCGTGGCCGAGGCAAAGGGTGAACAAGAGCACGGAACGGTCTGCCAGATGCATGGTGTACCGGTGATTTATCTTGAGAATTTGAATGTTCTGCTGTCAGAACTGGCGGGGCGTTTTTACCAGCAGCCGGGCAAAGCATTACGTCTGGTAGGCGTGACCGGCACCAACGGCAAAACCACCACCACGCAACTGCTGGCGCAGTGGAGTCAGTTGCTGGGGGAAACCAGTGCGGTGATGGGTACCGTGGGTAATGGCCTGCTGGACAGCGTCGTACCGGCGGAAAACACCACCGGTTCTGCGGTACAGGTTCAGCACATTCTGGCGGATCTGGTGACGCAGGGCGCAACCTTTGCCGCGATGGAAGTTTCTTCTCACGGACTGGTTCAGCATCGTGTCGCTGCCTTGCCGTTTGCCGCTGCCGCATTCACCAACCTGAGTCGTGATCACCTTGATTACCACGGCGATATGCAAAGTTATGAAGAGGCCAAATGGCAGCTTTTCTCCTCGCATCAGGTCGGTCAGAAAATCATTAATGCTGACGATGACGTCGGAGCGCGCTGGCTGACGAAAACGCCGGGCGCAATTGCGGTCAGCATGGAAGACAAAATCCCGGCAGGCTGGAGTGGCCGCTGGCTGGTGGCGCGCAGCGTGAATTATCACGACAACGGCGCGACCGTAAATATCGATTCAAGCTGGGGCGAAGGTAAGTTTGATAGTCGCCTCATGGGCGCGTTCAACGTCAGCAACCTGCTGGTTGCGCTGGCAACGCTGCTTTCCCTCGATTATCCGCTGACGCAATTACTGGCTACGGCTTCTCAGCTACAACCGGTTTGCGGCCGCATGGAAGTCTTCAACGCGCCGGGTAAACCTACTGCGGTGGTTGATTATGCCCATACCCCTGACGCACTGGAAAAAGCACTGGCGGCAGCCCGTCTGCATTGTCGTGGCACGCTGTGGTGTGTATTTGGTTGCGGCGGCGATCGCGATAAAGGTAAACGTCCGCTGATGGGCGGCATTGCTGAGCAATACGCTGATCGCGTGATCGTCACTGACGATAATCCGCGCAGCGAAGAGCCTCGCGCCATTGTGGCGGATATCCTTGCCGGTCTGCTGGACGCAGGGCGAGCGCAGGAAATCCACGGCCGTGCCGAAGCGGTGACCAGCGCCATCATGCAGGCGAAAGAAGACGACGTGGTCCTGATCGCCGGTAAAGGGCATGAGGATTACCAGCTCGTCGGTAATCAGCGTCTCGATTATTCTGACCGCGTGACGGTCGCACGTTTGCTGGGGGTGATCGCATGATCCGCGTTTCCCTGCAAACACTCGCAGATGCGCTCAACGCTGAGCTTATCGGTACCGATACCCAAATCGACAGCGTGACGACGGACACCCGTCAGGTCACCGAAGGCTGTCTGTTTGTTGCGCTGAAAGGCGAAAAATTCGATGCTCACGATTTTGCCGCTGATGCGGTTAAAGCCGGTTCAGGGGCTTTACTGGTAAGTAAGCGCTTACCGGTGGACGTTCCGCAGTTAGTGGTGGCGGACACCCGCATTGCTCTCGGGCAACTGGGCGGCTGGGTGCGTCAGCAGGTTCCGGCCCGCGTCGTCGGCCTGACCGGTTCATCCGGCAAGACGTCTGTGAAAGAGATGACGGCGGCGATTTTGCGCGAGTGCGGCAACGTGCTGTACACCGCAGGCAACTTTAACAATGACATCGGTGTTCCGCTGACATTGCTGCGCCTGACCGCAGAACATGATTTTGCGGTGATCGAAATGGGCGCGAATCATCCGGGTGAAATCGCCTACACCACCGCGCTGGCTAAACCTGAAACGGCGCTGGTGAATAACTTGTCTGCCGCCCATCTGGAAGGCTTTGGTTCTCTGGCGGGTGTGGCCCGTGCCAAAGGCGAGATTTTCGAAGGCCTGCCTGAAAACGGCATTGCGGTGATCAACGCTGATAACAATGACTGGGCGAACTGGCAGCACAAGCTGACCGGCAAGACGGTCTGGCGTTTCTCTCCGGTGCAAGGGGCAGAGACTGATTTCAGTGCTTCCGACATCCGCCTCAGCCCGCTCAATACGGCGTTCACTCTGCATTCTCCTCAGGGCCGTATCGACGTGTCGCTGCCGGTTCCGGGCCGTCACAATATCGCTAACGCACTGGCTGCGGCTGCACTGGCGTTGTCTGTCGGTGCCTCACCGGAAAACGTACGCGCCGGTCTGGCGACGCTGCAATCCGTAAAAGGGCGTTTATTCCCGATTGCGCTCAGCGAAGGCAAAACCCTCCTCGATGACAGCTATAACGCCAATGTCGGTTCGATGACCGCCGCGGCGCAGGTACTGGCAGAGATGCCGGGCTACCGCGTGATGGCGGTCGGCGATATGGCTGAACTGGGCGCGGAAAGCGAAAGCTGCCACCGTCAGGTCGGCGAAGCGATTCGCGACGCGGGTATCGACAAAGTATTCAGTATTGGCCATGACAGCCGCATCATCAGTGATGCCAGCGGATGTGGTGAGCATTTAGAGGATAAGGCAGCCCTGACGGCCCGTTTAACGAGCTTACTGTCTGAACATGCGGTAATTACCGTTTTGATTAAAGGTTCACGTAGTGCCGCAATGGAGCAGGTAGTACGCGCGTTACAGGAGAATGCAACATGTTAGTTTGGCTGGCCGAACACTTGGTCAAATATTATTCCGGCTTCAACGTCTTTTCCTATCTGACGTTTCGCGCCATTGTCAGCCTGCTGACCGCGTTGTTCCTGTCGCTGTGGATCGGGCCACGCATGATCGCCCGTCTGCAAAAAATGTCTTTCGGTCAGGTTGTGCGTAACGACGGTCCGGAATCACATTTCAGCAAACGCGGTACGCCAACGATGGGCGGCCTGATGATTCTGGCCTCGATTACCATTTCCGTTCTGATGTGGGCCTATCCGTCTAACCCGTATGTGTGGTGCGTGCTGTTTGTGCTGATTGGTTACGGCATCGTTGGATTTATCGATGACTACCGCAAAGTGGTTCGCAAAGACACCAAAGGGCTGATTGCCCGCTGGAAATACTTCTGGCAGTCCGTTATTGCGCTGGCTGCGGCCTTCACGATGTATGCCATTGGTAAAGACACGCCAGCCACTGAGCTGGTTGTGCCGTTCTTTAAAGACGTCATGCCGCAGCTGGGTTTGCTGTACATACTGCTGAGTTATTTCGTCATTGTCGGTACCAGTAACGCGGTGAATCTGACCGATGGTCTGGACGGCCTGGCGATTATGCCAACGGTCTTCGTCGCGGCGGGTTTTGCGCTGGTGGCATGGGCGACCGGTAACATGAATTTCGCCAGCTATCTGCATATACCTTATCTGCGTCACGCGGGTGAACTGGTGATCGTCTGTACCGCGATTGTTGGCGCGGGGCTTGGCTTCCTGTGGTTCAACACCTATCCGGCACAAGTTTTCATGGGTGACGTCGGCTCTCTGGCTCTGGGCGGTGCGCTGGGCACCATCGCGGTACTGCTGCGTCAGGAATTTTTACTGGTGATCATGGGCGGCGTGTTTGTTGTCGAAACCCTGTCGGTGATCCTGCAAGTCGGGTCCTTTAAGTTACGTGGGCAGCGCATTTTCCGCATGGCGCCGATCCACCATCACTACGAACTTAAAGGCTGGCCGGAACCGCGCGTGATCGTGCGCTTCTGGATTATTTCGCTGATGCTGGTGCTGATTGGCCTGGCGACGCTGAAGGTACGGTAATTATGGCTGACTATCAGGGTAAAAAAGTGGTCATCATCGGGTTGGGTCTCACCGGCCTGTCTTGTGTTGATTTCTTTGTTGCACGTGGCGTGACGCCGCGTGTCATTGATACCCGCGTCAGCCCGCCGGGACTGGATAAACTGGCGGAAAATATTGAGTGTCACCTCGGTTCGCTCAATGAAGACTGGCTGCTGGACGCTGATCTGATTATCGCCAGTCCGGGCGTTGCGCTGGCAACACCGGCACTGAGTGCGGCGGCTGATGCTGGCGTGGAAATTGTCGGCGATATCGAACTGTTTTGTCGTGAAACCCAGACGCCGGTGGTTGCGATCACCGGCTCGAACGGCAAAAGCACCGTGACCACGCTGGTCGGTGAAATGGCGAAAGCCGCTGGTTGGCGCGTGGGTGTCGGTGGCAATATTGGTTTGCCGGTGCTGACGATGCTGGATCACGAATACGATTTGTTTGTGCTGGAGCTTTCCAGCTTCCAGCTCGAAACCACGCTCAGTCTGCATGCGGCGGCGGCGACCATTCTCAACGTGACTGAAGATCATATGGATCGCTATCCGTTTGGTTTGCAGCAGTACCGTGCGGCAAAACTGAAAGTGTATGAAAACGCCGCGCTATGTGTCGTCAATGCCGATGACGCCCTTACCATGCCGGTGCGTGGCGCGGATAAACGCTGCGTAAGCTTTGGTGTCGATGTGGGGGATTATCATCTGACCCGCCAGCAGGACGATATCTGGCTGCGTGTTCGTGGCGAAAAAGTCCTGAATACCCGTGAGATGCCGCTGACCGGCCGTCACAACTACACCAATGCGCTGGCGGCACTGGCGCTGGCGGATGCTGTTGGTATTCCACATGCTTCCAGCCTGAAGGCTCTGACGACCTTTACCGGTCTGGCTCATCGTTTCCAGGTCGCCTGGCAGCATAACGGCGTGCGCTGGATAAACGATTCTAAAGCGACCAACGTCGGCAGCACCGAAGCGGCACTGAACGGGCTTCACGTCGATGGCACGCTGCATCTGTTACTAGGCGGCGACGGAAAATCTGCTGATTTCTCACCGCTGACGCGTTACCTGCAGGGCGATAACCTGCGTATTTACTGCTTCGGTCGTGACGGTGCAGAGCTGGCGGATTTGCGTCCTGAGGTGTCTTCTCTGTTTGAGACGATGGAACAGGCGATGCGGGATATCAGTACGCACGTGGCTTCCGGCGACATGGTTTTACTGTCGCCAGCCTGCGCGAGTCTGGATCAGTTCCGCAGTTTTGAACAACGTGGTGATGTCTTTACCGCACTGGCGAAGGAGCTGGGTTGATGCGGATCCGTATCCCGGGGCTGAGCCTGGTCGGCAAATTTAATGACTGGGTGATGGGTGCCAAAGAAAGCGACTCCGTCACGCTGGTGCTGTACGACCGAACATTGCTGTGGCTGACCTTTGGTCTGGCGATCGTCGGCTTTGTGATGGTGACCTCGGCGTCCATGCCGATTGGTCAGCGTCTGGCAGACGACCCGTTTTTGTTTGCGAAACGTGATGCTATCTATCTTGGACTGGCGTTTGGTTTATCGCTGGTGACACTGCGTGTGCCGATGGCTGTCTGGCAGAAATACAGCAACGTTTTGCTGCTGCTGTCAGTGATTATGTTGTTGGTGGTGCTGGTTGTGGGTAGCTCGGTAAACGGCGCATCGCGCTGGATTTCCCTCGGGCCACTGCGTATTCAGCCCGCCGAATTCTCGAAGTTGTCACTGTTCTGCTATCTCGCCAGTTATCTGGTGCGCAAAGTGGATGAAGTGCGCAGTAACTTCTGGGGCTTCTGTAAACCGATGGGCGTGATGGTCGTGCTGGCTGTGTTGCTGCTGGCTCAGCCTGACCTCGGTACCGTGGTTGTGCTGTTCATCACCACGCTGGCGATGCTGTTTCTGGCAGGGGCGAAAATGTGGCAGTTCCTGGCCATTATCGGCTCGGGCGTGTTCGCTGTTGTGCTGCTGGTGCTTGCTGAACCGTACCGTATGCGCCGCGTGACATCCTTCTGGAATCCGTGGGCAGATCCGTTCGGCAGCGGTTACCAGTTAACCCAGTCACTGATGGCGTTTGGCCGGGGTGAGTTCTGGGGACAAGGTTTAGGAAATTCAGTTCAGAAACTGGAATATTTACCGGAAGCGCATACCGACTTTATCTTCTCTATTTTGGGCGAAGAACTGGGGTATTTCGGTGTGGTTTTAGCCCTGTTGATGGTATTCTTCGTCGCTTTTCGTGCGATGTCTATCGGGCGTCGTGCATTAGAAATCGACCAGCGTTTTTCAGGCTTTTTAGCCTGTTCAATCGGCGTCTGGTTCAGTTTTCAGGCACTGGTCAACGTGGGCGCGGCGGCAGGTATGTTGCCAACCAAAGGTCTGACACTGCCGCTGATCAGTTACGGTGGTTCGAGCCTGATCATTATGTCGACGGCAATCGTGTTATTGCTGCGAGTGGATTTTGAAACGCGGCTGGCAAAAGCCCAGGCGTTTGTAAGGAGTGCCCGATGAGTGGCAATACCCGGCGTTTAATGGTGATGGCTGGCGGTACCGGCGGGCATGTTTTCCCCGGACTTGCCGTGGCACATCATCTTATCGCGCAAGGTTGGGAAGTTCGCTGGCTGGGTACAGCAGACCGGATGGAAGCGGATTTGGTGCCAAAACACGGCATCGAGATTGATTTCATTAAAATCGCCGGATTGCGTGGGAAAGGTCTGAAAGCGCAACTCACCGCCCCGGTTCGCATATATCATGCGTGGCGTCAGGCGAAGGCCATCATGAAAAAGTTTCAGCCCGATGTGGTGTTAGGCATGGGCGGTTATGTGTCAGGCCCTGGCGGTCTGGCGGCATGGTCACTGGGTATTCCGGTGGTTCTGCATGAACAAAACGGCATTGCGGGCATGACCAATAAAGGCTTGTCTCACATTGCGACCAAAGTGTTGCAGGCGTTTCCCGGTGCTTTTCCGAAGGCCGATGTGGTGGGGAATCCGGTACGTACCGACGTGCTGGCGCTGGAATTACCGCAAACCCGCCTTGCCGGACGCGAAGGCCCGATCCGAGTTTTAGTCATCGGCGGCAGTCAGGGCGCGCGGGTGCTGAATCAGAGCATGCCGGAAGTGGCGGCGCTGATGGGTGAAAAAATTACGTTGTGGCATCAGGTCGGAAAAGGTGCGCTGGCGTCAGTGAATCAGGCTTACGAAAAGGCCGGTCAGACGCAGCATAACGTTACCGAATTCATTGATGACATGGCAGAGGCGTATGCCTGGGCTGATGTGGTCGTTTGCCGCTCCGGCGCATTAACGGTCAGTGAAATTGCCGCTGCAGGATTACCGGCAATCTTTGTGCCTTTTCAGCACAAAGATCGCCAGCAGTACTGGAACGCACTGCCGCTGGAAAAAGCCGGTGCCGCGAAGATTATCGAACAGAAAGATTTTAGTGCCGCAGCCGTCGCTGACCTGATGGCCGGATGGGACAGAACCCATCTGATGGAAATGGCGATGGCCGCACGTGCCGCCGCCATTCCCGATGCGACAGAGCGTGTTGCCGCAGAAGTGGTTGCCGCAAGCAAAAAATGAAATTGAACGGGCCACGCAGTGTGTGGTCCCAGCCGTAAGAAACGGATTAATCAGTAACCTGAAATAGTGAATAAAAACGTGAATACACAACAATTGGCGAAACTGCGTACCTTCGTGCCCGAGATGCATCGTGTCCGGCACATTCACTTTGTTGGCATCGGTGGTGCCGGCATGGGTGGTATCGCCGAAGTGTTGGCCAATGAAGGCTATCAGATCAGCGGTTCTGATTTAGCACCGAACGCAGTGACACAGCAACTGACGGCTCTGGGCGCGACGATTTATTTTAATCACCGTCCTGAGAACGTGCTGGATGCCAGCGTGGTGGTGGTATCCACGGCGATCTCTTCCGATAACCCGGAAATCGTTGCCGCACGCGAAGCCCGTATTCCGGTGATCCGCCGCGCGGAAATGCTCGCTGAGCTGATGCGTTTTCGTCACGGCATCGCCGTGGCAGGTACGCACGGTAAAACGACGACCACCGCGATGGTCACCAGTATTTATGCTGAAGCCGGTCTGGATCCGACGTTCGTTAACGGCGGACTGGTGAAAGCGGCAGGCACCCATGCGCGTCTGGGCTCAAGCCGTTTTCTGATTGCAGAAGCAGATGAAAGTGATGCGTCGTTCCTGCATCTGCAACCGATGGTGGCGATTGTGACCAACATCGAAGCGGATCATATGGATACGTATCAGGGTGACTTTGAAATCCTGAAGCAAACGTTCATTAATTTCCTGCACAACCTGCCATTCTATGGACGTGCAGTGATGTGTATCGATGATCCGGTGATCCGTGAGCTGATCCCGCGCGTTGGTCGTCACATGACCACATACGGCTTCAGCGAAGATGCGGATGTGATCATTGAAAATTACCGTCAGGTTGGCGCACAGGGGCATTTTACCTTGCGTCGTCAGGACCTGCCGCTGATCAGTGTGACGCTGAATGCGCCGGGCCGTCATAACGCCTTAAACGCTGCGGCAGCGGTGGCGGTAGCCACCGATGAGAACATCAGCGATGACGCAATTTTGCGCGCGCTGGCAGGCTTCCAGGGTACCGGGCGTCGTTTCGATTTCCTCGGCGAATATGCGCTGGCGAATGTGAACGGCAAAAGCGGTAGTGCGATGCTGGTCGATGACTATGGTCACCATCCGACTGAAGTGGATGCAACCATCAAAGCTGCACGTGCGGGCTGGGCGAGCAAGCGTCTGGTGATGATTTTCCAGCCGCACCGTTATACCCGTACCCGTGATTTGTACGATGATTTCGCCAATGTGCTTTCGCAGGTGGATGTGCTGATCATGCTGGATGTCTATCCGGCGGGTGAAGCACCGATTCCGGGCGCAGACAGCCGTTCGTTGTGCCGCACTATCCGCGCACGCGGTAAACTGGATCCGATTTTGGTTTCTGATATTGAAGCCGTGCCGGAAAGTCTGGCGCAGATCCTCGAAGGTGACGATTTAGTTCTGGTTCAGGGCGCCGGTAATGTTGGCAGAGTGGCCCGCAAATTGGCTGATCAAAAGCTGCAGCCAGTGAAGAAAGGTGAAGAACATCATGTCTGAGAAAGTCGCAGTATTGTTGGGTGGTACTTCCGCAGAACGCGATGTGTCATTACAGTCAGGCGCCGCGGTGCTGGCCGGCTTGCGTGAATCCGGTGTGGATGCCCACGGCATTGATACCAAAACGTTTAATGTGGCGCTTCTCAAAGAAGAAGGGTTCAGCAAAGTCTTTATCGCACTGCATGGTCGCGGTGGTGAGGACGGCACGTTGCAGGGACTGCTGGAGCAAATCGGTTTGCCGTATACCGGCAGCGGCGTGATGGCCTCTGCGCTGACCATGGATAAGTTCCGCACCAAGCTGGTGTGGCAGGCTCTGGGATTACCGGTCGCCCCGTTTGTGGCACTGCATCGTTCGCAAATCGAAGCGGCAGGGCAGGGCGCGCTGGCAGCAAAAATCGCTGAATTAGGCCTGCCGGTGATCGTCAAACCAAGCCGCGAAGGTTCCAGCGTCGGGATGAGCAAAGTGACTACTGAAAAAGAGTTGCTGCCAGCCCTGCAGGAAGGCTTCCGACATGACGATAACGTACTGATCGAAAAATGGCTGAGCGGCCCGGAATACACAGTAGCCATCGTGGGCGATCAGGTGATGCCGTCGATCCGTATCCAGCCAGCCGGAACGTTTTACGACTATCAGGCAAAATATCTGTCTGATGAAACACAATATTTTTGCCCGAGCGGCTTAAGTGAAGCACAGGAGCAGCAGTTGTCTGCACTGGCCTTGCAGGCTTATCAGGCACTCGATTGCAGCGGCTGGGGACGGGTTGACGTCATGCAGGACAGTGACGGCAGCTTTAACCTGCTGGAAGCGAATACCTCGCCGGGCATGACCAGCCACAGTCTGGTGCCGATGGCGGCGAAACATTTCGGACTGAGTTTCCCGCAACTCGTATTCCGTATTCTGGAACTGGCTGACTGATATGTCTCAAGCCGCCCTGAATACCCGAGAGCGTGAGACGGCCGAGAACAATGGCCGTCGCAGTAACGGTGGCCAGCTGGCAGGGATCGTGTTTCTGTTGCTGGTAGTAGGAACGATTTTATGGAGTGCGTGGGCCGTTGTTGGCTGGATGCAGGATGCGAACCGCTTGCCGTTGTCCCAGTTAGTGGTGACCGGAGAACGGCATTACACGACCAACGATGATATTCGTCAGGCGATTCTGTCCTTAGGGGCACCGGGAACGTTCATGACGCAGGATGTAAACGTCATTCAGCAGCAGATAGAGCGTTTACCCTGGATAAAACAGGTCAGCGTACGCAAGCAATGGCCGAATGAACTGAAGATACATCTGGTGGAGTATGTGCCGGTCGCACACTGGAATGATTTGCACATGGTTGATGCCGGGGGCAAATCTTTCAGCATACCCGCCGAGCGTATGGTCAAACAGAAAATGCCGTTGCTTTACGGTCCGGAAGGCAGCGAACAGGATGTTTTGCAGGGTTTTCAAACGATGAGTCAGGCGCTGGCCGCCGGCAAGTTCACGTTGAAAGCAGTGGCAATGAGTGCTCGTCACTCGTGGCAGTTAACTCTGGATAATGACGTCCGGCTGGAATTGGGCAGAGATGACCGGATGGGGCGTTTACAACGTTTTATCGAACTCTACCCGCGATTCCAGCAACAGGCAGAAACCGATAAGAAGCGCATCACTTATGTCGATTTACGTTATGACAGCGGTGCGTCAGTAGGTTGGGCGCCAGAGTTTATTGACCAGCAAAACAGTAATCAGCAACAGAATCAGGCACAGGCTAAACAACAATGATCAAGTCGACGGACAGAAAACTGGTAGTTGGGCTGGAGATCGGTACGGCAAAGGTCGCCGCATTGGTGGGGGAAGTTCTGCCCGATGGCATGGTCAATATTATCGGCGTGGGCAGTTGCCCATCCCGTGGCATGGACAAGGGTGGCGTGAATGATCTGGAATCGGTGGTGAAGTGCGTACAGCGCGCCATCGATCAGGCTGAACTGATGGCAGATTGCCAGATTTCCTCTGTTTACCTTGCTTTGTCTGGTAAACATATCAGTTGTCAGAATGAAATAGGGATGGTTCCTATTTCAGAAGAGGAAGTCACGCAGGAAGATGTAGAGAACGTTGTGCATACCGCGAAATCGGTCCGCGTACGTGACGAACATCGGGTACTGCATGTGATCCCTCAGGAATATGCCATTGATTATCAGGAAGGGATTAAAAACCCGGTCGGACTTTCCGGCGTGCGTATGCAAGCCAAGGTTCACCTGATTACCTGCCATAACGATATGGCGAAGAACATTGTGAAGGCGGTTGAACGCTGTGGCTTAAAAGTTGACCAACTGATTTTTGCCGGTCTGGCGGCCAGTTATGCGGTTCTGACCGAAGATGAACGCGAATTAGGCGTCTGTGTTGTCGATATTGGTGGTGGAACCATGGATATCGCGGTTTATACCGGCGGCGCACTACGTCATACTAAGGTTATCCCTTATGCAGGGAATGTGGTCACCAGCGACATCGCTTATGCGTTTGGTACGCCACCGACTGATGCCGAAGCCATCAAAGTTCGCCACGGTTGTGCATTAGGGTCGATTGTCGGCAAAGACGAAAACGTCGAAGTGCCGAGCGTCGGTGGACGTCCACCACGCAGTCTGCAACGTCAGACACTGGCTGAAGTGATCGAGCCTCGTTACACAGAATTGCTGAATTTAGTGAACGACGAAATTTTGCAATTGCAGGAGCAGTTACGTCAGCAAGGCGTAAAACATCATCTGGCCGCCGGTATTGTTCTGACAGGCGGTGCAGCACAAATTGATGGTCTGGCAGCTTGTGCGCAGCGGGTATTCCATACCCAGGTGCGTATCGGGCAACCCCTGAACATCACCGGGCTGACAGATTATGCGCAGGAACCTTACTACTCAACGGCTGTAGGGCTGCTGCACTACGGGAAGGAGTCTCACCTGAGCGGTGAGGCCGAAGTGGAAAAACGCGCCTCAGTGGGCAACTGGTTCAAACGAATCAACAGCTGGCTGAGAAAAGAGTTTTAATGTTTTAACAACGGGATCATGCTGTTAAGGTTTTTGATCCCGACGCGACAGGCACAAAACGGAGAGAAACTATGTTTGAACCTATGGAACTGACCAATGACGCGGTGATTAAAGTCATCGGCGTCGGCGGTGGCGGTGGCAACGCTGTCGAACACATGGTGCGTGAGCGCATCGAAGGTGTTGAATTCTTCGCCGTTAACACAGACGCTCAGGCGTTGCGTAAAACGGCAGTAGGCCAGACGATTCAGATCGGTAGCGGTATTACCAAAGGTCTGGGTGCTGGTGCGAACCCGGAAGTGGGTCGCAATTCTGCTGAAGAAGACCGTGAAGCCCTGCGCGCTGCGCTTGAAGGTGCTGACATGGTCTTTATCGCAGCGGGCATGGGCGGTGGTACCGGGACCGGTGCAGCGCCAGTGGTTGCTGAAGTAGCTAAAGATTTAGGTATTCTGACCGTTGCTGTGGTGACTAAGCCTTTCAATTTTGAAGGCAAAAAGCGCATGGCATTCGCGGAGCAGGGTATCGCTGAACTGTCCAAACATGTGGACTCTCTGATCACCATCCCGAACGACAAGCTGTTAAAAGTTCTGGGTCGCGGTATCTCTCTGCTGGACGCCTTCGGTGCGGCCAACGACGTGCTGAAAGGTGCGGTGCAGGGTATCGCTGAACTGATCACCCGTCCGGGTCTGATGAACGTCGACTTCGCCGACGTGCGTACCGTGATGTCCGAAATGGGTTATGCCATGATGGGCTCCGGTGTGGCATGCGGTGAAGACCGTGCTGAAGAAGCCGCTGAAATGGCGATTTCCAGCCCGTTACTGGAAGATATCGATTTGTCCGGCGCGCGCGGCGTTCTGGTCAACATCACTGCGGGCTTCGACCTGCGTCTGGATGAATTCGAAACCGTGGGTAACACTATCCGTGCTTTCGCATCCGACAATGCGACCGTGGTGATCGGGACTTCCCTTGACCCGGAAATGAATGACGAATTGCGTGTTACCGTGGTGGCAACCGGCATCGGCATGGACAAACGTCCTGAGATCACACTGGTGACCAATAAGCCTGCCAGCCAGCCGGTTATGGACCATCGTTACCAGCAGCACGGGATGTCTCCGTTGCCGCAGGAAACGAAGCCAGCTGCCAAAGTGGTGAATGATCAAAGCGCGCAATCTAATAAAGAGCCCGACTATTTGGACATCCCGGCCTTCCTGCGTAAGCAGGCAGACTAGTCCGAATTGTAGGATCTCCGCTCTTTGTGCTAAACTGTCCCGCCGACCTTAAGGTATGCTTAGGTCGGTTGGATGGATAACATTGCGAGATAAATACGATGATCAAACAACGTACATTAAAACGTATCGTTCAGGCGACGGGCGTCGGTTTGCATACCGGCAAGAAAGTCACCCTGACTCTGCGTCCTGCACCGGCAAATACCGGGGTCATCTATCGTCGCACTGACTTGAATCCACCGGTTGATTTCCCGGCAGATGCAAAATCCGTGCGTGATACCATGCTCTGTACTTGCCTGGTTAATGAGCATGACGTACGCATTTCTACGGTAGAACACCTTAATGCGGCATTAGCGGGCCTGGGCATTGATAACATTGTTATCGAAGTCGATGCGCCTGAAGTGCCGATTATGGACGGTAGTGCTGCACCTTTCGTCTATCTGTTGATGGATGCAGGGATTGAAGAACTGAACAGCGCGAAGAAATTCCTGCGCATCAAAGACACTGTGCGTGTTGAAGACGGTGATAAGTGGGCTGAGTTCAAACCCTTCAATGGTTTCTCTCTCGACTTCACTATCGACTTCAATCACCCGGCGATTGATTCCAGTTCACAGCGCTACAAAATGAACTTCTCCGCTGAAGCATTTGTTCGCCAAATCAGCCGCGCACGTACTTTTGGTTTCATGCGTGATATCGAGTACCTGCAGTCACGTGGTTTGTGCCTGGGTGGCAGCTTTGATTGCGCGATTGTTGTGGATGATTACCGCGTGCTTAACGAAGATGGTCTGCGTTTTGAAGACGAATTCGTTCGTCACAAAATGCTGGATGCTATCGGTGACCTGTACATGTGTGGGCATAACATCATTGGTGCGTTTACCGCATTCAAGTCTGGCCACGCGTTGAACAACAAGTTATTGCAAGCGGTATTGGCTAAGCAGGAAGCCTGGGAATTAGTGACGTTCCAGGATGAGGCAGAAATGCCACTGGCTTTTAAAGCACCGTCTACAGTATTGGCGTAATCGGTACTGATATTACTTATTACGACTGGTTGGCTTGGCACTCTCTCCGGCCAATTCAGCCAGTCGTTCTAACGCTTTTCTGAGTTTCTCCGGGCTACGGCTCGCCAGTCCTCTTAATTCTTCCGCACTCTGCGCACTCAAGTGTCTCACTGGCATCGATTCAGACGCGATCGCTTTATTTTTAATCGCGATCTGCGAAGCATTTTCCATTTTCGCCATGAGCGAAGGATTAATCCTGATGTCGATTGATGACAATGATGGTAGAATTTGCGCTCGAAGTGCAGAGAGTAATGCGGGTTGTTCATAGCGTAATCGCATCATCCAGCTGGCATTAGCTATTTCAAGCACTAACACTCCCTGTCGATAATTACCGACGCGACACCATGGTTGCATGGGTGCCGGTAGCAGACCTTTCACTGCGCGGTTGAGTTTCAGTAACGCCGCAGCACGCTGTTGAACAATACGCAGCGGGCTTTGTTCAGTCGAAGAGGCATCATCGAACAGGATATCTAATAATTGTGGGCGACTATCGCGCATGATGGGCTCCGGCGGATTGTAAACTTGTGATTGGCATTCTAAATCGTTGGCGACAATTTGGCAGAAGGTATTTTTGGCCGCATCTCCTGTTGGGGATGGTCGCGGCTAGCCTTGGCGTGTCAACGAACCTGTCGCAAACGGAACTGCCTGCGGTTTCCAATACGTCCTCAAGTCTAAACCGTCTTAACATCAGCAGTACAGGGCTGAGTAATCTTGCGTTACTCCAGGCGAACCGCCGCCCGTCTTTTGGTGTGGATTACTGGCAACAGCATGCATTACGCACGGTCATCCGTCATCTTTCTTTTGCTCTGGCCCCGCAGGTGGTTTACACCGTTGCGCAGCCGGAAGCCAAAATTCAGCAGGCCGAACCGCTGCATGTGCAGCAGCTTGCCCTGCTGGTTACCCTAAATGCCTTACTGACTCATGAGTCTAAACCACCGGTTATCATTCGTCAGACGCAACAACCTTTCCTCCCTCTTGCTTCATCGCATCAAACCGGCCTGTGGTTAGCACAGGTGCAAGGCATTCGTGCCGGCCCGGCCACTCTGATTTAACAGACTGTCACTTTAAACTCTATTTATAAATCAACAAATTATTGGCTGCATCTGGTGGCCTCCAAGAGATATTAAGCATTATGTTAATCAAATTATTGACCAAAGTTTTTGGTAGTCGTAACGACCGTACATTGCGCCGCATGCGTAAAGTGGTTGAACTGATCAACCGCATGGAACCTGACATTCAAAAGCTGACTGATGAGCAGCTGCAGGCGAAAACCAATGAATTCCGCGAGCGTCTGGCTAAAGGTGAAGTGCTTGAAAACCTGATCCCGGAAGCCTTTGCGGTGGTGCGTGAATCCAGTAAACGTGTGTTTGGCATGCGTCACTTCGACGTGCAGCTGCTGGGCGGTATGGTACTGAACGAACGTTGCATCGCAGAAATGCGTACCGGTGAAGGTAAAACGCTGACTGCTACCCTGCCTGCTTATCTGAACGCATTAAGCGGCAAGGGCGTTCACGTTGTGACCGTCAACGACTACCTCGCACAGCGTGATGCCGAAAACAACCGTCCGTTGTTTGAGTTCCTTGGTCTGAGCATCGGTATCAACTTGCCGGGCATGCCTTCTCCGGCTAAACGCGCTGCTTACGCTGCGGATATTACTTACGGCACAAACAACGAATACGGCTTTGACTACCTGCGTGACAACATGGCGTTCAGCCCTGAAGAACGCGTACAACGCAAACTTCACTACGCGCTGGTGGATGAGGTCGACTCCATCCTGATCGATGAAGCCCGTACCCCGCTGATCATCTCCGGCCCGGCCGAAGACAGCTCAGAAATGTACACCCGTGTAGACAAACTGATCCCTAAACTGATCCGTCAGGAAAAAGAAGATTCCGACACCTTCCAGGGTGAAGGCCACTTCTCTGTTGATGAGAAAGCGCGTCAGGTTCACCTGACAGAACGCGGTCTGGTATTGATTGAAGAATTGCTGGTGGAAGCAGGCATCATGGAAGAGGGCGAATCACTGTATTCCCCGACCAACATTATGCTGATGCACCACGTGACCGCCGCACTGCGCGCGCACGTTCTGTTTACCCGCGATGTTGATTACATCGTGAAAGACGGCGAAGTGATCATCGTCGACGAACACACCGGCCGTACCATGCAGGGGCGTCGCTGGTCCGATGGCCTGCATCAGGCGGTGGAAGCGAAAGAAGGCGTTGATATTCAAAACGAAAACCAGACGCTGGCTTCTATCACTTTCCAGAACTATTTCCGTCTGTACGAAAAACTGGCCGGTATGACCGGTACTGCGGACACTGAAGCATTCGAATTCAGTTCTATCTACAAGCTGGATACCATTGTTGTGCCAACTAACCGCCCTATGGTGCGTAAAGACATGGCCGACCTGGTGTACATGACTGAAATGGAAAAGATTGGCGCGATCATCGAAGATATCCGCCAGTGTACTGCCAAAGGCCAGCCGGTTCTGGTGGGTACGATTTCCATTGAAAAATCCGAAGTGGTGTCTAACGAACTGACCAAAGCGGGCATCGCACACAGCGTTCTGAACGCCAAGTTCCACGCCAAAGAAGCGGATATCGTTGCTCAGGCAGGTCAGCCAAGTGCTGTTACCATCGCCACCAACATGGCCGGTCGTGGTACCGATATCGTGCTGGGCGGCAGCTGGCAGGTTGAAGTTGAAAACATGGGCGAAGACGTCACTGACGAGCAAATCGCTGAAATCAAAGCCGCGTGGCAGATCCGCCACGACGCGGTTCTGGCTTCAGGTGGTCTGCACATCATTGGTACCGAGCGTCATGAATCCCGCCGTATCGATAACCAGTTGCGCGGCCGTGCGGGTCGTCAGGGGGATGCCGGTTCATCCCGCTTCTACCTGTCTATGGAAGATGCCCTGATGCGTATCTTCGCCTCAGACCGCGTTTCCAGCATGATGCGCAAACTGGGTATGAAACCGGGCGAAGCAATTGAGCACCCATGGGTGACCAAAGCGATTGCCAATGCGCAACGCAAAGTAGAAAGCCGTAACTTCGATATCCGTAAGCAATTACTGGAATACGATGATGTGGCAAGCGATCAGCGTCGTGCTATCTACAGCCAGCGTAACGAACTGCTGGACGTGTCTGACGTGAGCGAAACCATTGCCAGCATCCGTGAAGATGTGTTCAAGGCAACCATCGACAGCTACATTCCGCCACAGTCTCTGGAAGAAATGTGGGATGTGCAGGGTCTGCAAGAGCGCCTGAAGAAAGACTTCGAGCTCGACATGCCGATTGCTGAATGGCTGGATAAAGAACCTGAATTGCACGAAGAAACCCTGCGCGAACGCATCATGGAAATCGCGAAAGAATCTTACGCACGCAAAGAAGAAGTGGTCGGCGCTGAAATGATGCGTAACTTCGAGAAAGGCGTGATGCTGCAAACACTGGATTCCCTGTGGAAAGAGCATCTGGCGGCAATGGATTACCTGCGTCAGGGCATCCACTTACGCGGCTATGCGCAGAAAGATCCTAAGCAGGAATACAAGCGTGAATCCTTCGCGATGTTTGCTGCCATGCTGGAATCCCTGAAATACGAAGTGATCAGCGTGCTGAGCAAAGTTCAGGTGCGTATGCCTGAAGAAGTGGAAGCGATGGAAATTCAGCGTCGTGAAGAAGCTGAGCGTCTGGCTCGCCAGCAGCAGCTTAGCCATCAGGATCAGCTGGAAATCGAAGTGGCTGAAGCGGCGCGTCTTGCCTCATCTGGCGACCGCAAAGTCGGTCGTAATGATCTCTGCCCATGCGGTTCCGGTAAAAAATACAAACAATGCCATGGCAGCCTGCAAAAGTAAGATCTCGGGCTAAGTCATCGTGTTAATCTTGAAGGCGGCGTAATTGCCGCCTTTATTTTTGTCTTAAAAGTCCCCATAAGAACAGTCATTGAGTCAGCGGAAAGGTGGAAACTGTGACGCTTAAACAACTGAATATCGCCGCAGGCATTATCCGTAATGCCGGCAATGAAATCTTTATCACTCAGCGTGATGCTTCGTCACATATGGCGGGTTTCTGGGAATTTCCGGGCGGTAAGATTGAAGCGGGCGAAACGCCGGAGCAGGCAGTTATTCGTGAATTGCAGGAAGAAGTCGGTATTGATGCGAAATCTCCTGTGCTGCTGAAAACACTGGAGCATCGCTTCCCGGATCGCATCATTACGCTCTATTTCTTTCTGGTGGAAGAGTGGCAGGGCGAGCCGTATGGTAAAGAAGGACAACCGAAGCGCTGGATTGCGCAGTCCGATTTGAAAGAGGAGGAATTTCCTCCTGCCAACGAAGCCATTGTGACTGCGCTCAAAAATAATCAGTACTGATGACGTCTGAAATATAAGAACATATTGAAAAGGGGCCAACGCCCCTTTTGCTTACCTCATACCTGCGTTAAATCTCTTCTTCGCTCCAGTCATCCAGATCGTTCACATCCCCTTTGCTTGGAATGCGTTTTTCTTCATCGGCCCATTCGCCGAGATCGATTAACTGGCAACGTTTGGAGCAGAAAGGGCGGAAAGGACTTTCTTCGCCCCACACCACGATTTTCTGACAGGTCGGGCAATTTACTTCAATGATTTCAGGGTCCATTTGCAACTCCTAGCAGCAGGCAAGTTCAAAATTCAGTCGCGCGGGAACCACGCCATGTTCGCTGTCGAGTGGTAAGAAGCGAATGGCATAACGGGTTTTATGCCCGGATACTTGCGGATAAAGTTGGTTTTCCATCGAGAGCTGCAATCGTAACAGATCTGCGCCTTCGGCGTTGTCCTGGAAAAAGCCATTCAGGCTGATTTGATTGCGGAATGCACCCGACTGGCGGATCAGACCTAACACCATGGTCAGTGAGTTATGCAGCGGTGCCAGCGTTTCCAGCCAGTTTTGCACTTCACGATCCCGTTGTGCCTGCGCCAGATGCAGCCAGATATGCAGCGTCGGTAAATCGAAACTGCAACAACCGCCGGGAATACTCAGACGCTGGCGAACCAGTGCAATCAGACGATCCTCTTTCAGTGCCTGGCCAATTCGCGGCGCTTTCATCAGCACGGACGCGCATTGCTTGAGTTCAGCGCGCAGCCCGTCAATCCGGGATAAATCCACGCCGGGGACGTCCTTCCATTGCGATAATTTTTGCTGCTGACGTTCCAGCTCTTTCAGTAAGTCAGTGCGCACTTCACCGCGTTCCAGTACATCGAGTAAATCCGATACCGTGCGGAAAAACAGCAGGGCAGAAGCCACGGCAGTGATCTGCGCATTGGAATGCATCTGTTGTAACAAAAATTCGATGCGCAACCAGGTACGCATTTTCTCATTCAGTGGATGTTCAAAGAGAACGGTTGCAGCTACATCAGTCATGCTTGGCAATATCCTGTCTGTTTACTCACGCCGAAAGTTGTAAATAGCGGCGATGTAATAGGGCAACACGCGGTTCGATCGTTTCAGGAGCGCCGCTGTTATCAATAATGTCATCTGCACAGGCCAGACGCTTTTCACGGCTGACCTGTGCAGCAAGAATACTTTCAGCCTGCTGGCGGCTGATGCCGTCGCGCGACATCGTGCGTGCAAGCTGTGTTTGCGGGTCAACGTCGACAACCAGCACGCGATTGGCCTGCGCCTGTAATCCGTTTTCAACCAGCAGCGGCACCACCCAGAGCACATAGGGCGATTCAGCCTGCGCAATCAGCTTCTGCGTTCTGGCGTGAATAATGGGGTGAAGCAATGCGTTAACCCACTCTTTCTCCAACGGGTACGTGAAAATACGTTCCCGTAACGCCGGACGGTTCAGCGAACCATCAGCGAGAAGAATACTTTCGCCAAATCGCGCAGCCAGAGCATCCAGAGCCGGTTCGCCGGGGGCGACAACCTGACGGGCAATGATATCAGCATCGACAATATTTACGCCGTGGCGGGCAAAGCTTTCGGCGACGGTACTTTTCCCGCTACCGATCCCCCCTGTCAATGCAACGATATAGCTCATACTGATGCTCAGAAAAAATTAGTTAGGTAAATGATAAAGAGATTATGAGTAAGTGCAAGCCGCTGTCGTCTTGGTTTTTTCATGCGAAAATTATTCAGCTGCACAATCAAAAGTCTGTGATGTGAGTTGTAAAAGCCATCTTGCCGTTGTCATTTTCCTGTGTATGATAAAACCACTGGAAAGGGTGTCTAAAAATGTGTTGTACACCCTAGCGACCCGTCGCCAAACCAGGACAAACCCGTCATGCGCATTGAAGAAGATTTGAAGTTAGGTTTCAAAGACGTACTTATCCGCCCTAAACGTTCTACCCTCAAAAGCCGTTCCGAAGTTGAACTGGAGCGCACATTCACATTCAAACACTCTGGTATCAGCTGGTCGGGCACGCCAATTATTGCCGCGAACATGGACACCGTCGGAACATTCCGCATGGCGACCGTGCTGTCATCTTTTGGCCTCCTCACCGCCGTACACAAGCACTACACCGTAGAGCAATGGCAGACTTTCGTCACCTCGTCGGATGAATCCGTCCTGCGCAATGTGATGGTGTCTACCGGTACGTCAGAAGCGGATTTCGTCAAAACACTGCAAATTCTTGCTCTCTCGCCGCTGCTGAAATTTGTTTGTCTGGATGTGGCTAACGGCTATTCCGAACATTTCGTGGAATTCCTGCAACGCGTACGCGAAGCCTGCCCGGATAAAGTTATTTGCGCAGGTAATGTTGTCACCGGTGAAATGGTGGAAGAGCTGATCCTTTCAGGCGCGGATATCGTAAAAGTCGGCATCGGTCCGGGTTCAGTGTGTACGACCCGTGTAAAAACCGGCGTGGGCTATCCGCAACTTTCCGCCGTTATCGAATGTGCTGATGCTGCACACGGTCTGGGCGGTCAGATTGTCAGTGATGGCGGTTGTGCCGTACCGGGTGACGTCGCGAAAGCCTTCGGTGGCGGTGCCGATTTCGTTATGCTTGGCGGTATGCTGGCCGCGCATGAAGAATGTGAAGGCACGGTTGTCGAAGAGAACGGCGAAAAATTCATGCTCTTCTATGGCATGAGTTCAGAATCGGCCATGAAACGTCACGTTGGCGGCGTTGCAGAATACCGTGCAGCAGAAGGTAAAACGGTCAAACTGCCTCTGCGTGGTCCGGTTGAAAACACCGTGCGTGACATTCTGGGTGGATTGCGTTCTGCCTGTACTTACGTCGGTGCTGAGCGTTTGAAAGAACTGACCAAACGCACAACCTTTATCCGCGTAGCAGAGCAGGAAAACCGCCTGTTCGGCAGCAAGTAAGCGATCCTCATCATGGCGGCGGAACTTGTTTTCGCCGCTTTGTCACCCGCTGATTTTGCACTGATTTTATCCCATCACCGATCCCAGCTGGAATATCGGCAAATACATGGCAATCACCAGCCCGCCAACAATAATCCCCATCACCGCCATCAACACCGGCTCAATAGTTTGTGCCAGGGTATCCGCCAGTGAGTTGGCTTTGTCGTGATGCAATTGCGCCAGCTTCAGTAACAGCTCGTCCAGAGAACCGGACTCCTCGCCGATCTTTATTAACTGATGGCAAAGTGTCGGGAACAGCGGCGACTGAATAAAGGCACGGTGTAAAGGCGTGCCCTGCATGATTTTCTCGCGTATCTCGCTGAGAGCTGCCTGAAAATGCAGATTAGACATCGACGCAGAGGCTGCCGCCAGCCCGGTAATTAAGGTCATTCCGGCATGTTGCGTCATTGCCAGCGTTTGAAATATCTGGCTGAGGCAACTGTCTGTTACCAGCCGTGACGTCAGAGGTAACCTGAGCAGTAACATTTGCTCCCGCCACTTCCAGTGTGTATGCGGATGCAGTTTTTGCCGATAGGTAATACAAGCTGCCAGCAGCAGGCCGGTGATCCATGGACCGGTGCGGATCAACGCATCAGAGGCACTGACCAGCATGCGCGTAAACCACGGCAGTTGGGCATCAAAAGAGGCATAGATTTTGGCAAATTCCGGCAGCACCAACGTCAGCATCAGCAGGGTCACAACCGTTGCGATAACACAGACGATCAGCGGATAGCGCAGCGCTTTTTTCACTTTGCTTCTTAATTCAGCCTGTTGTTCCTGCTGAGCGGCAAGTTGCAGACAGCATTTATCCAGTTGCCCTGTCAGTTCGCCGACAGAAATTATCTGCCGGTAAATATCAGGAAATACATCCGGATAAATGCCCAGCATGGCTGACAGGGGCTTTCCTTCCCGTACGCCTTTGGCAATATTCCCCATGACGCATTGCCAGGCCGGTTTGCTATGCTCATTTGCCAGCAGTGTCAGGCTGTTGACCAGAGGCAAACCCGCCTGAAGCAAAGTCGCAAGCTGCCGGACAAACGCAACGCGCTCCGGATTTTTCCAGAACCCTCTGCCAAGCCGCTGCCTCATGCGGATGTTTAGCGGCTGTAACCCGGCAGCAAAAAGCTGCTGGTAAATGTCGTCTTTGCCCGACTCAATGTTGTGGCCCTGCTGAATATTTCCCTGAGCGTCGATGGCCTGCCAGTGATATAACCGCCACGTTTGTGAAACATCAGCAGTGCTGTTCATGCGCCGGAACCTTCGCCGGTCACGCGATAAAGTTCCTCAAGAGAGGTGATCCCTTGTTCGACCAGTAACATACCGGCTTCCTGCAAGGTCTTCTGTCCCTGTTCACGGGCGATTTTACTCAGTTCATCCACACTCGCTTCGGCGACCAATGCCTGTTGCAGTCTGGGGGTGATATTCAGTACTTCATAAATGCCCGTCCGTCCGTAATAGCCTGAAAAGCATTGATGGCATCCGGCAGGCAGCCACAGCTGGACAGGGCCGCTTCGGCCATCCGGCCCTTTCTCCACCAACGAAATATGCGGTTTCCGGCAATGCGGGCACAGTTTTCGCACCAGCCGTTGTGCAATCACCAGACGTAAGCTGGCCGCAATATGGAAACCTTCAATCCCCATCTGGCGCAGGCGGGTTAATGTCTCGCAGGTGGAATTGGTATGGAGCGTAGAAAGCACCAGATGCCCGGTCTGAGCCGCCTTGACGGCGATCTCGGCCGTTTCTTTATCGCGGATCTCACCCACCATGATCACATCAGGATCCTGACGCAGCAACGCGCGCAGGACGCTGGAGAAGCTGAGATCCGTTTTGCTGTTGATCTGGGTCTGGTTGATGCCACTTACCGGGATCTCGACCGGATCTTCTACGCTGCAAATATTGTGGGTCATCGCGTTCAGATGACGCAGCCCGCTGTAGAGAGTCACCGTTTTTCCGCTGCCTGTCGGGCCGGTTACCAGAATCAGTCCCTGCGGATTTTTGAGCGCGGCTTTGAAATAATCCAGATCACGGGGCGTGAAACCCAGTTGCGGCATTGAGAGATCTTGCTGTGTCATATGCAGGATCCGCAGCACGATCTTCTCACCATGCAAGGTGGGCAGCGAGGAGATCCGCATCGAATAGCGTTTATTTTGCAGCATGACCGAAAGCTGGCCGTCCTGGGGTAAACGGCGTTCGGCGACGTTCAGTTGCCCCATGATCTTCAGCCGGGCACATACGCCCGCCGCCAGAGAAAATTCGGGGCCGGGAATTTCCTGCAACACACCGTCAATACGCACACGCACCCTGAAGCTGTGCTCATAGGGTTCAAAGTGGATATCCGATGCCCGGCGGGTAATGGCCTGCCTGAGTATCTGATTAAGCACATTGATCACCGGCGCATCACTTTCATCGTTCAGCTCATTGTGTTCATCTCTTGCGCTGGACGGGCGGTTTTCCTCTTCAGTCGCTGCTTTTCCGGCTGCTGCGCTTTCCGGTTGCATGACCTGTTCCAGACGAGCCTGAGGCCAGCGTTCGAGTTGCACTTTTAAGCCGCTGGCAAAGCGCAGTACGTTGCTCAATGTTTCGGTATCCGGCTCTGCTTCATGGCAGGCCACATGAATCATCTGATGGTCACGATGCAATATCACCGCTTTATAACGCTGGCAAAGTGCATCCAGCGAGGCTTCGCTTTGCTGGCGATCGTTGTCGACCGGCGAAACCGGGCGCAGAGGCATATCACTCATTTTGATGCTCCTGTGGTATCAAAGCGGAATACGCTTTCGCAGGCTTCAACCATTGTGGCGCTGCTGGCATGGGAACAGGTTCTGCTCCAGACAATGCCGCCTGCCTGATTATCCAGAACCGGCGTCATCACTACGCTTAGGCCATTCAGCGCCTGCTGACCGGTGAGTGAGATGATCCCTGCGCTGACCTGTATCTGACTGACGTAGCGGCTGGTTGTCGCTGCAGGAATGCCCTGAGAGCCTGCATTGCAACCGGTCAGGGTGCCGGAGTCGATCACACATAATTCGACGCCTGTTTTGTAGGGCACCATGGTTTGCAGCATGTCGGTCAGGGCGGCTTTCTGGATATAGCTTTGATAAGCCGGTATGCCGATGGCGCTGAGGATCGCAATAATCGCGATCACCACCATCAGTTCAATGAGGGTAAATCCTTGTTGCCGGTACATGGCGTTCTCCGTTTTGTAAGACTGCGTTGTTGTTTCTCAGGCAGCAAACTAAACGCAGATAAAACCGGCTTCCAGCACCATCGTCGGTTTTTCCACGATGTCTTCCAGCAAAAAAATGGTGATAAGTCAACGCGACAACGGTTTTGCGTGATGTCTCGCAACAATGAAGATGAGATGAAAAATACGGTGGCGGTCAGAAAGGGAGAGTGCGAAGGTAAGTCTGCAAGATGAAATATCCCGAAGCAGTCGTGTTGCCCCCGGAATGGAATTCAGGGGCAACAGCGAAGAGCAGGATCAGCTAAAACGCATAGAGAGATCCATGGCACGGACATGCTTGGTCAGCGCACCGACCGAAATATAGTCCACGCCGGTTTCCGCGAATTCACGCAGCGTTTTTTCAGTCACGTTGCCTGACACTTCCAGTAGCGCGCGGCCAGCTGTCAGGGCCACGCCTTCACGCATCATTGGCACGGTGAAGTTATCCAGCATGATAATGTCCGCGCCTGCATCCAGTGCCTGTTGCAGTTCATCGATGGATTCAACTTCCACTTCTACAGGCACTTCAGCATGGATCCACAGTGCACGTTCCACGGCGGCCTTGATCGAGCCACAGGCGATGATGTGATTTTCTTTGATCAGAAACGCATCGGCCAGACCCAGACGGTGATTGCTGCCGCCACCGCATAACACGGCGTATTTCAGCGCAGTGCGCAGGCCCGGCAGGGTTTTACGCGTATCCAGTAACTGGGTTTTTGTGCCTTCGAGGATCGCCACATAGTGATTCACTTCCGTGGCGACGCCAGAGAGGGTCTGCACGAAATTCAGCGCGGTACGCTCGCCAGTCAGCAGCATGCGTGCAGAGCCTGAAAGTTCACATAAGGTCTGGTTTTCAGAAACGCGATCGCCGTCTTTGACATGCCATTTGACGGTGATTTTATCGCCCGCCAGTTGGGTGAACACCTCGTCCAGCCATTGCTGTCCGCAGAAAATACCGGCTTCGCGGGTAATGATTGTGGCGTTGGCGTTTTTATCTTGTGGCAACAATTGTGCGGTTAAGTCGTTGTTGGCATTGGCTTCACCCCCAAGGTCTTCACCCAGCGCATGGGTCACAAGAGAAGGAATATCATTCTGGATACGTTCGAGTAACTGTGCGCGGCGACTTTCAGGGCTGTAGCTGCGGGTAGACATACAAATACTCCGAAATGGCGGATAAGAAGGACAAAAAAACATGCTACCCTGTTGCTGTGATAAGTACCACCCGAGCACATCATTGAGGTCTTTGATGCACTTAAAACAAGGCTGGATCACCGAAGCCCGGCAAGTTGTTTCCCCTCATTTTGATCTCCGCCCTGAAGATGAAACGCCTTCATTGCTGGTGATCCATAACATCAGTTTACCGCCCGGTAAATTCGGCGGTCCTTATATTGATCAACTGTTTACCGGCACGCTCAATCCGCAGGATGACCCGTATTTTGAAGGGATCAGTCATTTGCGGGTGGCTGCGCATTGTCTGATTCGCCGCGACGGTGAGATTGTGCAATATGTCCCTTTCGATAAACGAGCATGGCATGCCGGAGTATCCAGCTGGCAGGGGCGCGAGCGTTGCAATGATTTCTCGATTGGTATTGAGCTGGAAGGTACGGATGACGAGCCTTTCACGCCGGCGCAATATCGGAGTCTGGCGGCGGTTACTGAGTTGTTAATTAAGCACTATCCCATTAGTCTGGATGCCATTACCGGACACAGTGATATCGCGCCAGGGCGTAAAACCGATCCCGGCCCTGAATTTGACTGGGCATTTTATCGCAAGCTGTTAACGTTGCCGGTAGGGCAAAATAATCCTTCTGACCAGTGAATTAACCTGTTCTCCGGTTTCTGTTTTAAGCGTGTGATGTGTTGAGAGAGAGTGACAATCGATGACGTTATTTACTTTACTCCTGGTGCTGGCTTGGGAACGGTTGTTCAAACTGGGTGAACACTGGCAGCTGGATCATCGGTTTGAGGTGATTTTCCGCCGTGGCCGTCAGACTTCGATGGTGAAAACACTGGCCATTATCGTTGTCTGGATGGCGATTATCTGGGGGGTATTGCGCGCTGTACAAGGTTTGTTCTTTGGCGTACCCAGCCTGATTTTATGGGTGATTTTATGCCTGTTGTGCATCGGTGCCGGGATTAAACGTAAGCATTACCGCGCTTACCTGAAGTCTGCCCGTCAGGGCGATGCCGATGCCTGTCAGGAAATGGCAGAGGAACTGGCCTTGATCCACGGCCTGCCGACCGATTGCAGCGATGAAGCGCGTCTGCGGGAACTGCAAAATGCCCTGCTGTGGATTAACTTCCGTTATTATCTCGGGCCGTTGTTCTGGTTCGTGGTATGCGGGCCTTACGGGCCTGTTGCACTCGGCGGATATGCGGCGTTGCGTGGTTATCAGACCTGGCTGGCGCGGCATATGACGCCGCTGAAACGCTCACAGTCCGGTGTTGATGCCTTGCTGCATATTCTCGACTGGATCCCGGTGCGTCTGGCGGGTGTCGCTTATGCCCTGCTCGGACATGGTGAGAAAGCCTTGCCAGCCTGGTTTGCCTCGCTGGGGGATATCCACTCTTCGCAATATCAGGTGTTAACGCGGCTGGCGCAATTCTCTCTGGCGCGTGATCCGCATACCGATCCGGTACAGACGCCTCGTGCGGCTGTCGGCCTGGCACGTAAAGTGACGATGATTATTCTGGTGGTTGTGGCGCTGCTGACGATTTACGGCACCCTGATTTAATCTGTGTTTCTGCTCAAATATCGCAATAAAAAAGCCCGGTACATTTCTGTGTCCGGGCTTTTTGCTTTCTGTCAGTGCTGTTTTTGCAAGGTCAGCGGACGGTTATCAGCAGCGGGTTCTCCGAAATCGGGCATCCCGTTTTCATCCCAGCGGAAGGTCTTGATACGTGTGTGCCGGTTCGGGTCATACAACGGGTCGCCCTCAATTTCCGTGTAATTTCGGGCATGATAAACCAGCACGTCTTCGCCCTGTTCATTACGGGTAAAGCTGTTATGTCCCGGTCCGAACTGCCGGTTTTGCGTCTGAGTGGTGAAGACCGGTTTTTGGGATTTGTGCCAGCTCGCAGGATCCAGCAGGTTGCTGTTGATGTCTGCGCTGAGCAGGCCGATGCAGTAATTTTCATCGGTGGCGCTGGCGGAATAGGTAATGAAAATCTTATCGCCGTGTGTAATTACCGCAGGGCCTTCGTTGACCCAGAAACCGATGATCTCCCAGTCCAGTTCAGGTTTGCTGAGCATGACGGGCGGTGATTTGAGCGTCCACGGGTTTTCCATTTCGGCCAGATACAGGTTCGAGTTTCCGCGAATTGTCGGGTCTTTCTGCGCCCACAAATAGTAGCTTTTGCCCTGATGCGCAAAGTGCGTGGCATCCAGAGAAAAACTGTCGATCGGGGTCTGGATCCGGCCTTTCTCCTGCCATTTGCCGCTCAGCGGATCGGTATCTTCACACACCAGCGCATACATTCTGTGCTGGAATAACCCGTCGACAATCTCCTGCGACGGGGCGGCTGCGTAATAGATAACCCATTGCCCGTCGATAAAATGCAGCTCCGGTGCCCAGATCAGTGCGCTCATCGGGCCGGTATCCGGTTTGTGCCAGACGACGGTCGCTGGCGCTTCAGCAAGCCCGGTCAGCGTCGGTGAACGGCGGATCTCCAGCCGGTCATATTCCGGCACCGACGCGATAAAGTAATAGTGCCCGTCGCTGTGCAGCCAGATATGCGGATCTGCGCGCTGCTCAATCAGCGGGTTTGGATAATTACTCATGTTTCAGCTCCTTGCTGGTCAGTGGGACGCTCAGTGTGTCCGCGTCCACGGCATTTTTCGCATCGTGATATTCATTCAGCTCGCGGTAATTACGGCGGCGGATTTCCAGATCGGCCTGAATGGTGCGCATGGTTTCGCGATCCACTTTCAGTAAACGTACAACACCGGCAGTAATCAGATAACCCACGCCCGGAATGATGGTGAACAGCAGCATAATCCCGTTGATCGCATGATCGCTCTGCTGCGCTGCACCGGCGTTGTAACCGTAAGCGGAAAGCAGGAAGCCGACCATCGCGCCCGCGACCGCCAGTCCGCATTTCAGGAAGAACAGGTTGCCGGAGAAACTGATGCCGGTCACGCGTTTACCGGTTTTCCATTCGCCGTAATCGTCAACGTCAGCCATCAGTGACCAGTGCAGCGGGGAAGGGAGCTGGTGCATGATGTTGAGGATGAAGTACGCCACCAGAATAAGCGTTGTGGCATGTGGGTCGAGGAAATAGAAGCCGCAGGAGAAAATGGTCAGGATGATGTTGGCCCAGAAGAACACTTTCAGTTTGCAGTATTTATCGGTGAGCGGTTTTGCCAGCGCGCTGCCGATCATCATGCCGACCACGCCGAGGCTGATAAACATACTGGCGAAGGAGGTGGATTTTTCCATCACCCACGTCACGTAATACATGGTAGCCGCCATGCGGATAAAACCGGGGCAGACGTTGCAGAATGTCAGCAGCAGGATGCGTACCCACTGGTCGTTTTTCCACACGTCTTTCAGGTCGGATTTTAATGCGTGTTTTGACGGCACCGCAGGCTGAATGCGCTCTTTCACTGAGCTGAAACAGAACAGGAACATAAACAGCGCGATGATCGCCATCACGCCCATCGACATCTGATAGCCCTTGGCTTTATCCGCGCCACCGAAGAAGTCGGCCATTGGCAGCAGGGTGGAAGAGAGGATCAGTGTCGCGATACCCACCATAAAGAAGCGGTAAGACTGACAGGCGACACGTTCGTGCGGATCGGCAGTAATCACGCCACCGAGCGAGCAGTAAGGGATGTTGATGGCCGTGTAAGTCAGGGACATCAGGAAGTACGTCACAAACGCATAGATAACTTTGCTGTTGTAGCTCCATTCCGGCGTGGTGAACATCAGCACGCTGAACAGAACATAAGGCACCGAAACCCATAACAAATACGGTCGGAAACGCCCCCAGCGGGTGGTGGTGCGGTCGGCAATGGCGCCCATAATCGGGTCGGTGACCGCATCGATAACACGCACGGAGAGCAGCAATACACCGACCAGCGCCGGGGCTAAACCGAAAACGTCTGTATAAAAATAATTAAGAAACAGCATGATGGCGCCGCCAATCATATTGCAGCCCGCATCCCCCATTCCGTACGCTACTTTCTCTTTGAACGACAGCGCGCCTTCCTTCATGGATGTTCTCTCCGGCTATTGGGTAAAAAGGATTTTGTTAAAAAACTGTTTGTTAGCCCAGAGTATTGGCCGGAGAAGGGAATAAGAGTCAGGAGGTAAGAGTCATGAAGATGGACGATTTGGTCATCTCAGAAAAAGTGTGACCTGTATAACAAGACGCCCCGGCAAATGACTTAACCGGGGCGTCTGAGGATTTTAAATTATGACTCTTGCTTAAGCGTTAACGGATTTCCCACTTTGCTGATTTTTGATCCAGTAACCAATACCCAGAATCACCAGCCAGACAGGGATCAGCCATACGGAGATCGCCATGCCAGGAGTGATCGCCATGATCACCAGAATCGCGGCCATAAACAGCAGGCAGATGTAGTTACCCACCGGATACAGCAACGCTTTGAACTTAGGTTCTACGCCTTCGCGACGCTTCGCCTGACGGAATTTCATGTGTGCCAGGCTGATCATCGCCCAGTTGATCACCAGGGCAGACACCACCAGCGCCATCAGCAAGCCAAACGCTTCGCCCGGCATCAGGTAGTTGATCAGAACGCACAGTGCGGTGGTGGCAGCAGAAACGAGGATGGAAGCCACCGGCACGCCACGTTTATCGACTTTCAGCAGGGCTTTTGGCGCATTTCCCTGACGGGCAAGGCCAAACAGCATGCGGCTGTTGCAGTAAACACAGCTGTTATAGACCGACAGCGCGGCTGTCAGAATGACGACGTTCAGGGCATTCGCCACCAGCGCATCACCCAGTTCATGGAAGATCAGCACGAACGGGCTGGTATCCGGTCCGACGCGGGTCCATGGCATCAGGGAAAGCAGGACAGCCAGTGAGCCCACATAGAAAATCAGGATGCGGTAGATAACCTGATTGGTCGCTTTCGGAATGCTGACTTCCGGATTATCCGCTTCAGCCGCCGTGATACCGACCAGCTCCAGACCACCGAAGGAGAACATGATGATCGCCATCATCATCACCAGCCCGGTCATGCCATGCGGCAGGAAACCGCCTTGCTCCCACAGGTTGCGCACTGTGGCTTGCGGACCTGCGGTGTCGCTGAACAGCAGCCAGCCGCCGAACAGAATCATCGCCACAACGGCGACCACTTTGATGATGGCAAACCAGAACTCCATCTCACCAAAGACTTTAACGTTAGTGAGGTTGATGGCGTTGATCAGCACAAAGAACGCGGCAGCAGAAACCCATGTCGGGATTTCCGGCCACCAGAATTGAATATATTTACCGACGGCGGTCAGCTCGGCCATGGCGACCAGAACGTACAATACCCAGTAGTTCCAGCCGGAAGCAAACCCGGCAAACCCGCCCCAGTATTTATAGGCGAAATGACTGAACGAACCGGCAACCGGCTCCTCAACGACCATTTCCCCTAACTGACGCATAATTAAAAAGGCAATAAAACCTGCGATCGCGTAACCGAGAATAATCCCCGGCCCCGCGGACTGAATGACGGAAGCGCTGCCCAGAAACAGCCCTGTACCGACGGCCCCACCTAGTGCAATCAACTGAATGTGACGGTTTTTGAGGCCGCGCTTCAGTTCATCGCCTTGTTGTTGATCAACCATTTACCTGTCCTCTGTCATTGGGGCAAAACCCCTAGCATTCTGCGTGTTAAAAAGAATGTAAGGCGATAATTACACTTTTTGTATTTATTTATTTACGGCTGGATTGTGCCTAAAAATCAGCATCATCTACCGTTGGGGGAAGAATAATGTTATGCGGAAAAGTTTGCACGGGGTTTATGCGTCATCTGCATAACAAATAATCAAATTGTCTGGAAATATGTTCTGGATCTTTAAAATGTGATCTCACGCAGCGCAAAAAATCTAAATGATAAAAATTTGTTAAATTGTGCGGGGTCGACGCATTTACTGGGTAGCCATATGGACACAAGGTGAATACTTTGTTACTTTACGGCCACGTTTTTTAAATTGGTATTACCAATTGACTCCGGCAACTTACAGAGTCGCTACTCGCAGAGAACCGCACATATATGGCTTACAGCAAAATCCGCCAGCCTAAGTTATCCGATGTGATCGAGCAGCAACTTGAGTTCCTGATCCTCGAAGGCACCTTGAGACCCGGGGAAAAGCTTCCGCCAGAGCGCGAACTGGCCAAACAGTTTGATGTATCGCGACCTTCTCTCAGAGAGGCAATCCAAAGCCTGGAAGGGAAGGGGCTACTCCTGCGCCGTCAGGGTGGTGGCACTTTCGTACAAAGTAACCTGTGGCAAAGCGTGAGTGACCCGCTGGCCGAGTTACTAGCCGACCATCCCGAATCACAATTCGATCTCCTTGAAACACGTCATGCCCTTGAAGGGATCGCTGCCTATTACGCAGCGCTTCGTGGCACAGAGGAAGATTTGCAGCGCATTCGCGATTGTCATGTGGTCATTCAGACCGCACAAGACAGCGGAGATCTGGACGCAGAAGCCGATGCGGTTATGCAGTATCAGGTCGCTGTAACAGAAGCAGCCCATAATGTGGTGCTGCTGCATCTGGTTCGCTGTATGGGGCCGATGCTCGAGAAGAACGTTCGACAGAACTTTGAATTGCTTTACTCACGCCGGGAAATGCTGGCAACGGTAAGCAACCACCGCGCCAGTATTTTCGAGGCGATTGTTGCACGGGAACCAGAAATAGCGCGTGCCGCATCACACCGTCACCTGGCGTTCATTGAAGAAGTTTTGCTGGATCTCAGCAGGGAACACACCCGGCGGGATCGGTCTTTACGACGGCTCCAGCAACGAAAAGATGAAAGTTAACCTTCAGGGTTAATTTTTAGAGCCTTCATTTGAGGGCTCGCGGCAACTACATGACGGGCCTGTCTTCGTGCGTTTTGTGACAACGAAGATCGTCTGAGAAAGAACGCAGGAAGACAGGCTCCAGTTAAACCAACGTATTAGAGACAGATAAGGAAAAGCACCATGTCAGAACGTGTAAATAATGACGTGGATCCGATCGAAACTCGCGACTGGCTACAAGCGATCGAATCGGTCATCCGTGAAGAAGGTGTTGAGCGTGCACAGTTCCTGATCGATCAGGTTCTCAGTGAAGCGCGTAAGGGCGGCGTGAGCGTCGCTGCTGGTGCAGCCAGCCGTAACTACGTCAATACCATCGCTGTTGAAGACGAACCTGAATACCCGGGTAACCTGGAGCTGGAACGTAACATTCGTACTGCTATCCGCTGGAACGCCATCATGACCGTTCTGCGTGCGTCCAAGAAAGACCTGGAACTCGGCGGCCACATGGCGTCCTTCCAGTCTTCTGCGACCGTGTACGAAGTGTGCTTCAACCACTTCTTCCGTGCGCGCAACGAGAAAGACGGCGGCGATCTGGTGTACTTCCAGGGCCACATCTCTCCGGGCGTGTACGCGCGTGCTTTCCTTGAAGGCCGCCTGACTGAAGACCAGATGAACAATTTCCGTCAGGAAGTTCACGGTCAGGGTCTGTCGTCTTATCCGCACCCTAAACTGATGCCTGAATTCTGGCAGTTCCCGACCGTATCCATGGGTCTGGGTCCGATCGGTGCCATCTATCAGGCGAAGTTCCTGAAATATCTGGAACACCGTGGTCTGAAAGACACCTCCGCGCAGCGCGTTTACGCGTTCCTGGGCGACGGTGAAATGGATGAGCCAGAATCCAAAGGGGCGATCACTATCGCGACCCGTGAGAAACTGGACAACCTGTGCTTCATCATCAACTGTAACTTACAGCGTCTTGATGGCCCGGTAACCGGTAACGGCAAAATCATCAACGAACTCGACGGCATCTTCTCAGGCGCTGGCTGGAACGTGATCAAAGTGATTTGGGGCAACCGTTGGGATGAACTGCTGCGTAAAGATACCAGCGGTAAACTGATCCAGCTGATGAACGAAACCGTGGACGGCGACTACCAGACCTTCAAGTCCCGCGACGGTAAATACGTTCGTGACCACTTCTTCGGCAAATACCCTGAAACCGCTGCGCTGGTCAAAGACATGACCGACGACGAAATCTGGGCGCTGAACCGTGGCGGCCATGATCCGAAGAAAGTCTTCGCTGCACTGAACAAAGCACAGAACACCAAAGGTCAGCCGACCGTTATCCTTGCGCATACCATTAAAGGTTATGGCATGGGCGACGCTGCCGAAGGTAAAAACATTGCTCACCAGGTGAAGAAAATGAACATGGATGGCGTGCGCTATATCCGTGATCGTTTCAGCGTGCCAGTGACCGATGAAAATCTGGAAAAACTGCCGTACATCACTCTGGATAAAGACTCTGCAGAATCCAAATACCTGCACGAACGTCGCGCTGCGCTGAAAGGCTACCTGCCGACCCGTCTGCCAAACTTCACGCAGAAGCTGGAAATGCCGAAACTGGAAGACTTCTCACAACTGCTGGAAGAGCAGAAGAAAGAGATCTCTACCACTATCGCGTTCGTCCGTGCCCTGAACGTGATGCTGAAAAACGACTCCATTAAAGACCGTCTGGTCCCGATTATCGCCGATGAAGCGCGTACTTTCGGTATGGAAGGTCTGTTCCGTCAGATTGGTATTTACAGCCCGAACGGCCAGCAATACACCCCGCAGGACCGTGAGCAGGTTGCTTACTATAAAGAAGACGAGAAAGGTCAGATCCTGCAGGAAGGTATCAACGAACTGGGTGCCGCGTCTTCATGGCTGGCCGCAGCGACGTCGTACAGCACCAACGATCTGCCAATGATCCCGTTCTACATCTACTACTCCATGTTCGGTTTCCAGCGTATCGGCGACCTGTGCTGGGCAGCGGGTGACCAGCAGGCGCGTGGCTTCCTGATCGGCGGTACTTCAGGTCGTACTACCCTGAACGGCGAAGGTCTGCAGCACGAAGATGGTCACAGCCATATTCAGTCTCTGACTATCCCTAACTGTATTTCTTACGACCCGTCTTATGCGTACGAAGTGGCTGTCATCATGCATGACGGTCTGGTGCGTATGTACGGTGAAGCGCAGGAAAACATTTATTACTACATCACCACGCTGAACGAAAACTACCACATGCCAGCCATGCCGGAAGGCGCGGAAGAAGGCATCCGTAAGGGTATCTACAAGCTGGATACGCTGGAAGGCAGCAAAGGTAAAGTGCAGCTTCTGGGCTCCGGTTCTATCCTGCGTCACGTACGTGAAGCGGCTGAGATCCTGTCCAAAGACTACGGCGTCGGTTCTGACGTTTACAGCGTAACGTCCTTCACTGAACTGGCCCGTGACGGTCAGGACTGTGAGCGCTGGAACATGCTGCACCCGACTGAAACCCCACGCGTTCCGTACATCGCCCAGGTGATGAGCGACGCGCCAGCGGTGGCGTCTACTGACTACATGAAACTGTTTGCTGAACAGGTTCGTACTTACGTTCCGGCCAGCGATTATCGCGTACTGGGTACGGATGGCTTCGGTCGTTCAGACAGCCGCGAAAACCTGCGTCACCACTTCGAAGTGGATGCATCTTACGTTGTGGTTGCTGCGCTGGGTGAATTGGCTAAACGCGGCGAAATCGAAACGTCTGTAGTGGCTGAAGCCATTAAGAAATTCGATATCAACCCGGAAAAAGTTAACCCGCGTCTGGCATAAGAGGTAAAGACAGATGGCTATTGAAATTAACGTACCGGACATCGGTGCAGATGCAGTGGAAGTCACCGAAATTATGGTGAAGGTGGGCGATAAGGTTGAAGCTGAACAATCGCTGATCACCGTTGAAGGCGACAAAGCTTCTATGGAAGTGCCTTCTCCACAAGCCGGCGTGGTCAAAGAAATTAAAGTTGCGGTCGGCGATACCGTCGAAACCGGCAAACTGATCATGATCTTTGACGCCGCTGACGGTGCTGCTGATGCAGCACCTGCGAAACAGGAAGCCAAAGCAGAAGCTAATGTTCAAGAGAACGCCGCCGCCGCCCCTGCTTCCAGCGAAAGCAAAGAAGTGAACGTACCAGACATCGGTGGCGACGAAGTTGAAGTCACTGAAATCATGGTCAAAGTAGGCGACACCGTTGAAGCAGAACAATCGCTGATCACCGTAGAAGGCGATAAAGCCTCTATGGAAGTCCCTGCGCCGTTCGCGGGTAAAGTGAAAGAAATCAAAATCGCTGCGGGCGACAAAGTCAGCACCGGTTCCCTGATCATGGTCTTCGAAGTGGCAGGTTCGGGTGCAGCCGCACCGGCCGCCGCTGCGGAAACTCAATCAGACGCGGCACCTGCGGCTCCGGCTCAGTCCGGCAGCAAAGAAGTGAACGTGCCTGATATCGGTGGCGACGAAGTTGAAGTTACTGAAATCATGGTAAAAGTTGGCGACAAAATCAGTGCAGAACAGTCACTGATCACCGTTGAAGGCGACAAAGCCTCAATGGAAGTCCCGGCACCGTTCGCGGGTACCGTGAAAGAAATCAAAATCGCTGCGGGCGACAAAGTCAGCACCGGCTCTCTGATCATGGTCTTCGAAGTAGAAGGCGCTGCGCCTGCTGCTCCGGCGGCTAAGAAAGAAGACGCGGCGGCTCCTGCGAAACAGGAACAAAAAGCGGCGGCTCCGGCAGCTGCTAAAGCTGAAAGCAAAGGCGAATTCGCTGAGAACGACGCTTACGTTCACGCCACGCCGGTTATCCGTCGTCTGGCCCGTGAATTCGGCGTTAACCTGGCGAAAGTGAAAGGGACGGGCCGTAAAGGTCGTATCCTGCGCGAAGACGTTCAGACTTACGTGAAAGACGCGGTCAAACGTGCAGAAGCCGCACCGGCTGCTGCCACGGGCGGCGGTCTGCCAGGCATGCTGCCTTGGCCGAAAGTGGACTTCAGCAAGTTTGGTGAGATTGAAGAAGTCGAACTGGGCCGTATCCAGAAAATCTCTGGTGCGAACCTGAGCCGTAACTGGGTAATGATCCCGCATGTTACGCACTTCGACAAAACCGATATCACTGAGCTGGAAGCGTTCCGTAAACAGCAGAACGATGAAGCCGCGAAACGTAAACTGGATGTGAAATTCACGCCAGTGGTCTTCATCATGAAAGCCGTTGCCGCTGCCCTTGAGCAGATGCCGCGCTTCAACAGTTCCCTGTCCGAAGACGGTCAGAAACTGACGCTGAAAAAATACATCAACATCGGTGTGGCGGTAGATACGCCAAACGGTCTGGTTGTTCCGGTCTTCAAAGACGTGAACAAGAAAGGCATCGCCGAGTTGTCCCGTGAGCTGATGGCGATCTCCAAAAAAGCCCGTGACGGTAAGCTGACTGCTGGCGAAATGCAGGGCGGTTGCTTCACTATCTCCAGCCTCGGTGGTATCGGGACGACCCACTTCGCGCCAATCGTTAATGCGCCGGAAGTGGCCATCCTCGGTGTTTCCAAGTCTGCCATTGAGCCAGTCTGGAATGGTAAAGAGTTCACACCGCGTCTGATGATGCCAATGTCGCTCTCCTTCGACCACCGTGTTATCGACGGTGCCGATGGTGCGCGCTTCATCACCATCATCAACAACGTGTTGTCTGACATTCGCCGTCTGGTGATGTAAGCGAAAAGCCGGCCAATCGGCCGGCTTTTTTCTGATAATCTCTTCATGCTGTTTGGGATTTTCGGGCGCTAAGCACAAATCGTATGCCGTTTGTTGTTTCAAATTTGTTAACAATTTTGTAAACTGCGGGCGGATAGAACGACCCGGTGGATGATGGGCGTTACGACATAAAAATGACGTCAGACCCGCCGGACATAAATTAAGAGGTCATGATGAGTACTGAAATTAAAACTCAGGTCGTGGTACTTGGGGCGGGCCCTGCGGGCTATTCTGCTGCTTTCCGTTGCGCTGATTTAGGTCTTGAAACCGTTCTGGTTGAGCGTTATTCCACGCTCGGTGGCGTGTGCCTGAACGTTGGCTGTATCCCTTCAAAAGCTCTGCTGCATGTCGCGAAAGTGATCTCTGAAGCAAAAGCACTGGCAGAACACGGTATTGTTTTCGGCGAGCCGAAAACTGACATCGATAAAGTGCGTGTCTGGAAAGAAAAAGTCATTAACCAGCTGACCGGTGGTCTGGCAGGGATGGCGAAAGGCCGTAAAGTCAAAGTCGTGAACGGCCTGGGCAAATTTACTGGCGCGAATACTCTGGTTGTTGAAGGCGAAAATGGTCCGACGACCATCACTTTCGACAATGCCATCATTGCGGCGGGTTCCCGTCCAATCAAACTGCCATTTATTCCACATGATGACCCGCGTGTCTGGGACTCCACCGATGCACTGGAGCTGAAAAGCGTTCCTGAGCGTCTGCTGGTAATGGGTGGCGGTATCATCGGTCTGGAAATGGGCACCGTTTATCACGCGCTGGGTTCTCAGATTGACGTGGTAGAAATGTTCGATCAGGTGATCCCTGCGGCTGATAAAGACGTGGTGAAAGTGTTCACCAAGAAAATCAGCAAGCAATTCAACCTGATGCTGGAAACCAAAGTGACCGCGGTAGAAGCCAAAGAAGATGGTATCTACGTCACAATGGAAGGCAAGAAAGCCCCAGCTGAACCACAGCGTTACGACGCCGTGCTGGTGGCTATCGGCCGTGTTCCTAACGGTAAACTGCTGGAAGCAGGCGCGGCAGGCATTGAAGTGGACGACCGTGGTTTCATCCACGTCGACAAACAAATGCGTACCAACGTGCCACACATCTTTGCCATCGGCGATATCGTTGGTCAGCCAATGCTGGCGCACAAAGGTGTTCACGAAGGCCATGTGGCTGCCGAAGTTATCTCCGGCAAGAAACACTACTTCGATCCGAAAGTCATTCCATCCATTGCCTACACTGAGCCAGAAGTTGCCTGGGTTGGCCTGACTGAGAAAGAAGCGAAAGAAAAAGGCATCAGCTACGAAACCGCCACCTTCCCGTGGGCAGCTTCCGGCCGTGCTATCGCTTCCGACTGCGCAGACGGCATGACCAAACTGATCTTCGACAAAGAGTCTCACCGTGTTATCGGTGGTGCGATTGTCGGCACCAACGGCGGCGAGCTGCTGGGTGAAATCGGTCTGGCAATCGAAATGGGTTGTGATGCAGAAGATATCGCGCTGACCATCCATGCTCACCCGACTCTGCACGAGTCCGTGGGTCTGGCAGCAGAAATCTACGAAGGCAGCATTACCGACCTGCCGAACCCGAAAGCGAAGAAAAAGTAATTTTCTCCTTTGCTGATAAACGCCTCTCCGGAGGCGTTTATTTTGCCTTTTTTCCTCTGTGGCACACTCCATACCCGTTCTCATTTATCTCATTACATCCTCATTCATTTATTTTCTTCCGCTTAATATTATCGATAAAATAATGTGAGGGGATGTGATTACCTCAAATATACCTGCTTGTTTAAAGTGAATGTATATCGCCAGCTTTGATAAATAAATCTGGTGGAGTTTATTCAATTTTAATCTCAGGTATTATTTCATGAAGAAGCGTAATTCTTTTATTTTACTTCTCGGCACTGTGTTGTGTTTTACCCATCCAGTGGCACATGCTGAGGATGGGACCATTAATTTCACCGGACAAATCGTTGCGGCGACATGCGATGTGAATGGCGGAAGTGGCGCAATCCTCAATGTTGATTTAGGCAACGTTGCCGCGACTTCGTTTACCGCCGCCGGAGATACCTCATCTCCGACAGCATTTACGATTGCACTCACCAAATGCCCAACCACCTTTACAGCTGCTGCGGTGAAATTCGGTGGCACCGCCGATGCAGTGGATAACCAGCTACTGGAAGTCACCGGTGGCGCGACCGGCGTCGGTATTGAAATTGCCGATAATCAGGGAGTCTCGATCCCGGTTTACACCGCCTCGCGTTTTTATCCCATTGATGCCACCGCCGAGGGCGTGGAGATGAACTTTATCGCCCGTTACAAAAGTACGGCGGCGACGGTAGGGGAAGGGGCGGCAAATGCGGTCTCTCAGTTCACCATCAATTACCAATAATAAGAACCAGAAATAACCTCCGCGTAATCTCATTAAACTGGCAAGGATGCCAGACCTTCAGACGCGGATGTCTTTTATTTTTATTGACGGAAAGATGAGGGGAAAATATGCGACTTCTTTTTATGATGTTATCAGGGATGTTATTTATTATTTTTTCTGCGCTCCCGGTTTATGCCGGTGTGATTACCGAAGCGACGCGGGTGATATATCCGGGTAACAAAAAAGAAGCCTCTCTGACTGTCAGTAATCAGGGTAAACAGGCCGAACCTTATCTGATCCAGTCCTGGGTTGATAATAACGGGCCTGACGGGCTGCAAAAATCCTCTGTTACGCCCCCCTTTGTAGTGACGCCGCCTTTATTTCGTCTGAATGCCGGAGAGGATAACAGTCTGCGCATTATCCGCACCGGCGGCATATTACCCGAGGATCGTGAATCCCTGTTCTGGCTGAATATCAAAGCCATTCCCCGTCTGCCTGAAAACGCCCCTGCCGGTTTATTGCAAATCGTAGTGAAGACCCGTCTCAAACTTTTTTACCGGCCAGCGGCGTTGCTCACCCCCGCAGGGCAAAGCGCCTGGCGGCAGCTGCAATTCAGCCGTCAGGCGGGGCAACTGCGGGTGACCAATCCCACGCCCTTCTACTTCACCTTTTTTAAACTGAAAACCGGCAGCAGCGCCGTGGCAACGGGTAACACTATGGTGCCGCCCTTTGGGCAAGCCACTTATCCCTGGCCGGCAGGCGCGGCAGGGAATGACGTCAGCTGGCAGGTGGTGAATGATTATGGCGGTGCCAGTTCAGTGGAAAAAACCCGGCTGCGCTGAGGCATGTTATGAAGAAAAATCATGTCGTTACGCCCCGGTCCTATTTTGCATTGCGGTCATGGCTGCTGGTGGGTTGTGCGCTGGGTATCGCAGAAGCCTGCGCGGATGATCGCTTCAATGTGCAGGCGCTGGAAATAGAACATCCCGGCGGGCCGGTGGATGTGTCGCAATTCTCCCGCGCAGGCGGGCAGACGCCGGGTGTCTATCGGGTGGATGTGCTGGTCAACAATGTGCTGAAAGGAAGGCAGGATGTGACGTTTATCGCCATGAAGGATAAGACGCTTTCCCCGCTTTTTACCCCGCAAGAATGGCAGACTCTGGGGCTGAGAACCGGCAGCATTCCGGCATTACGCGACTGGCCTGCACAGAAACCGGTGGAGGATTTCGCCACCCTGATGCCTGGCGTGGTCGGCCATTTTGATTTTTCCCATCAGAAATTACTGATCACCATCCCTCAGGAATTACTCGACACGCTGGCAAGAGGGGCGGTCAGTCCGGAATTATGGGATGAAGGCGCACCGGCTTTGCTGCTCAACTACAACCTCAGCGGCGCCCGTACCTGGCAAAACGCGGGCGGCAGTGACCAGAACCAGTTTCTGAGCCTGAGAAGTGGCGCTAACTGGGGCGGCTGGCGGCTGCGCAACTACAGCACATGGCGTTACAGCCGCAACATTGACGGACAATCACAGCAGGACTGGGACTCGGCATACAGTTTCCTCCAGCGAGACGTGCCGGTGATCAAAGGGCAGTTTATCGCCGGGGAGAGCACCACCCCGGCGGATATCTTTGACAGCTTTACCTTTCGCGGCGTGCAGGTATTTTCCGATGACAATATGTTGCCGGACAGCCTGCGCGGTTATGCGCCGGTGATCCGTGGCATTGCCAGAAGCAATGCGCAGGTGACGATTAAACAAAGCGGTATAGTGATCTACCAGACGTATGTGCCGCCGGGCGCCTTCAGCATTAATGATTTGTACCCGACGTCAGCGTCCGGCGATCTGGATATCACGGTCAGGGAAAGCAATGGGGAGGAGCGTCATTTCATACAAGCTTTTTCTGCCATTCCGATCATGCAACGTGAGGGCCGGTTGAAATACGCCCTGACGTTGGGGAAATACCGGGCGTATCAGTACGGTGGCGATGAACCGGGTTTTGTACAGGGATCACTGATTTACGGTCTGGGCTATGGCGTCACGCTGTTTGGCGGCAGTCAGGTGGCGGAAAACTACCACGCCGCGAATGCCGGTATGGGCAGCATGATCGGGGATCTCGGTTCTGTGTCGCTGGATACCACCTTTGCTGACAGCGAACTGACCGGCAATCACACCGCGCGCGGGCAGGCGTTCCGGCTGCAATATGCCAAAAGTGTGGCGGCTACCGGCTCGACGCTGTCGCTGGCGGGGATCCGCTATCGCGGTGATTTTTATCATTTCGGCGAGGCCGGTAACAGGCTGCAGGATGACAGTAATAACCTGTATTACGGTGCGCCGCAGGAACAGTATCGTCTGAATCTGACGCAGTCGCTGAACGGCGGAATGTGGGGATCATTGTCACTTTCTTACTATCAGCAAAAATACCGCCAGTCGCAGTTCAACCAGCGCAGTCTGGGCCTCAGTTATAACGTCAATATTGCCAGTATTGATTACGCCCTGTCAGTGACGGATAACCGAAGCTATGGCATGGAAAGCGATAAACAGATCGCCTTCAATGTCAGTATCCCTCTCGGCCGCTGGCTGCCGAATGCCCGTGCCACTTTCAATGTAAACAGTGCCGATCATGGCCGGACGCTTTATCAGGCGGGCGTCAATGGCATGCTTCTTGAGGATAACAATCTCTCTTACGCGGTCAGTGAAGGCTATGGCACCGATGGGCAGGGAAACAGCGGCGGTGCCAGCCTGAATTATCTGGGCAGCGCCGCCCAGCTCAGCGGAGGTTACAACTATAACCAGGACACCCAGCAGCTCAATTACGGCTGGCAGGGCGCCATTGTCGCCCATCCGTTCGGCGTCACGTTCTCGCAACCGCTGGTGAGTGATGTCTCGGCGATTGCGATTGTCCGTGCACCGGGCGCGGCGGGGGTAAAACTGCAAAATAATACCGGGGTTTATACCGACTGGCGCGGTTATGCGGTAGTGAATTATCTCAGCCCTTACAAGCGCACCCGCGTGGCGCTGGATACCACCTCGCTGGATGAAAATATCGATATCGATGACAACGTGTTGTCAGTGGTGCCGACGTCCGGTGCCGTGGTGATGGCCTCGTTTACCACGCGCGCTGGCAACCGGTTATTACTCACCCTGACCTATAACGGACAACCCGTACCTTTCGGCGCAGAAGCTTTTGCCGTGGGCGATGAACGCAACCGCGTCATTGTGGGCGAAAAGGGACAGGTGTATCTCAGTGGTTTGCCGGAGCAGGGGCGTATCCGGGTGATATGGGGCGGAGGGCAATGCGACGCGCCGTTTGCCTTCTCCGGTGCCGAAAAGGCGGCGGTCTCTCAGGCCAGCAGCGTATGTCGATGAGGCGTTTTATGAAAATAATGATACTGCTTGTCTGTCTTATCCTTTTTCCCAGCAAATTATGGGCGGCCTGCTCGACTTCTCCGGCCATGCCGCAGTCCTGGGATTTAAGTTCACTGGCGGTAACATCCTCTCTGCCTGTTGGGGCTGATATTCCCGGAAGTCAGCATACTTTCAATGTGAGCGGTACTTGCGGTACCAACGGGAGCAACGAACTCTCCGGCGACCCGGTCATCGCCTGTTACTACGGAACGGGTACAGAAATTTCGGGTTTCCCCGGTGTTTACTCCACCGGCGTTGAAGGGATCGGTATTGCCCTGACTAACTCCAGCGGACAACGTGTGGTAGGCGGCGGGGTAAGCTGCGATACGCGTAATACATCATTGGGTAGCCTTGACGGCAGTCTCAGCTATCAGATAGCGGTGACGTTATCATTAGTTAAAACCGCCAATGACATTGCGGATACGGCACTGGAGCAAAGCCAGACCCGTTTCGGACTGGGGGTGTATGGCAAATCAGGCATCGGGGGCGGGGGTGCCAACACACTCTCTTACACAGGCAATATCAATATCAGAACCGAAAGCTGTGATGTGCTGAATAACACCATTAATGTGTCTCTGGGTACGGTCTGGCCCGGGTTGTTTTCCAGTGCCTCCGCGGGCGGCGTCACGCCGGAAGTGCCCTTTAGCGTTGAACTCAATTGCGATGCCGGGGCGAATGTGAATATCCGTATCGACGGCACCGCCGATAATTCACAGGCTGCGGGAGTGATCGAAATCAGCAGCGGCGCAGAAGGGCAGGCAACCGGCGTCGGGATCCAGATACTCAAAGGCGATACGTCGCCGGTGATCCTCGGACAACAATGGGCAGTGACACCTTCTGCCAGCGAAGGAAGCCTGAGTATTCCCTTTTTCGCCCGCTACTATCTCAACGGACAAACACTCAGCAGCGGTGCAGCGAACGGCACGGCGACATTTACCATGATTTATTACTGAAAAAGGTCGCCTTTGCCGGCGACCTGAAGTGAGGTGAGTTCTGATAAAAAGTCCGATATGTACGATGGCGTCGGGCTATTTATCATCAAAATCATACTGCGGGCTGCTTTGGAATGAGGGGTAGGATCGGAGGTTTTTATTTTTTAAGCGTGCTTCAAGCTCCGTTCTGATTTTTAAAGGAAAGCTTTCATATTCTCTTTCCAGCCTTATATTTCCGGCAGGTAAAAAAGCAAAAATGTCATTATGAAGTGTTTTCATTTGTTGGCTGTAGACGCTGACTTCTGTGAGTGCAGCGTAGTAGTCAAATGCCCTGATCATAAACTGATGATGTTCATCCCCGGCGCATTGATCGATTTGAGCTGTGCCAAGGTATAAAACGGCTATGCTTACCGTTCGTTTATCAAAACCCCCGATATCCGCAGAAGTAATAAAGGGCCGGGATTTCATTTCAGTCAAACATTTCTCTAGTTTAGTGTTGAGGTTCTTGTAGGCTAAAAGGTACTTATCACGGCTATATTCGATATCTTCATTGATATGCGCAAGGCAAGGGAATGTCAGCGCGGGGATAAGTACCAGGAGGATTTTCTTCATACGGAACGTTCCTTGTTATTTAAACGCTTTTTTCCATGCACTTCCAGAACTCATGTTCTGTACCATGCGTGGCCGAAAATATCAGTAGCCTGTTTATTGAAAGGTAAATTTGGTTTTTGGCGTACTGGTCAAATGCTTCAGCTGAATGAAAGAAAATGCTAAAGTCTGTCTGGTTTATATAATAGCTGCTGGCTAATGCGCCGTTCTTAACAAAAATAGAATACATAACGCCTGATGTTAGCAAATATCTTCCTAAGTTGTAGAGTTCAAATTGCTTCCTGATAACCTGTATGGTTTTCCGGCTTTCATTTCCAAATGCCTCATTGCCATTGCATCCCATCATTTCATTTCTCCTTAAATTTCATATTAAATATCAATAGTTAAATTTCCATTATAAATTTTGTGCATTAAATAAACCTGTTACTTTCTTTCTACGTGGTCATTAAATAGTGAGGTGTGAAAAATATAACGAAGTTGTTTTTCTGAGCAATGGGTATTTCGGTCAATGAGGTGTTTTGCGATCCTGCGATAACTTCGCCGGTGATAAGATTGCTTTTCACTCACTTTCTGTTCAAGATGCATTCACCTGGTAGCGCTTTATTGTTTCAAATGCACTCTCTTCCTGGTGACTGCTGGCACCACGAAGATACAAATCGACCGTCCTTTTGGGCGGTTTTTTTGTGTCTTTTTTCTGCGTTTCCCGTCATTTATTCCCTTGTGCGGGCAGGGTTGTTGTGATGATCTAGAGGGCGAATTGGGATGAACAGCCGATCCGTCTGTGCTCAACGATTCAGCAAAGATTTAATGTTGCTTTTATGTGAACGAATTAACAAGCGGGCAAAATCCTGCTATGCTGCCCGGGCGCTAAAGGGCACTGTGCTCAGGTTCAGGACGTATCGTTTCAGACCAAGAAACCCCCATACCCGCAGTGTCCCCGATTCATCAGACCGGTTGAATTCCCCTGTCCCTACAGGCATGACGCGAGGCTGATGATGGAAGCCAGGCATAATAAATGACAATGAGAGCGAGGAGAAAGTCGTGCTAGAAGAATACCGTAAGCACGTAGCCGAGCGTGCTGCAGAGGGCATCGTCCCTAAGCCACTTGATGCTTCACAGATGGCAGCGTTGGTTGAGTCCCTGAAGAATCCGCCGCAAGGCGAAGAAGACACTCTGTTAGACCTGCTGATTAACCGTGTTCCACCGGGCGTCGACGAAGCCGCCTATGTTAAAGCCGGGTTCCTGGCCGCAGTCGCCAAAGGCGAAACTACCTCCCCGTTGGTCACTCCTGAAAAAGCCGTTGAACTGCTGGGCACCATGCAGGGCGGTTACAACATTCACCCGCTGATCGACGCACTGGATAGCGACACGCTGGCGCCTATCGCGGCGAAAGCGCTGTCTCATACGCTGCTGATGTTTGATAACTTCTACGATGTGGAAGAAAAAGCGCATGCGGGCAACGAACACGCGAAAAAAATCCTGCAATCGTGGGCCGATGCCGAATGGTATCTGTCACGTCCGCAACTGGCTGAGAAAATCACCGTCACTGTGTTTAAAGTGACCGGCGAAACCAATACCGATGATTTGTCACCGGCTCCGGATGCCTGGTCCCGTCCAGATATTCCGCTGCACGCGCTGGCTATGCTGAAAAATGAACGCGAAGGCATTCATCCGGATCAACCGGGCAGCGTCGGTCCGATCAAACAGATCGAAGAACTGAACAAAAAAGGCTTCCCGCTGGCCTATGTCGGTGACGTTGTCGGTACCGGTTCATCCCGTAAATCGGCCACCAACTCCGTGCTGTGGTTCATGGGCGATGACATTCCTCATGTGCCGAACAAACGCGGCGGCGGTGTGGTGCTCGGCGGTAAAATCGCGCCAATCTTCTTCAATACCATGGAAGATGCCGGTGCGTTGCCGATCGAAGTGGATGTGTCTGACCTGAATATGGGCGATGTTATCGACATCTATCCGTACAAAGGCGAAGTGCGTAACCACGAAACCAATGACGTGATCGCCACCTTCGAACTGAAAACTGACGTGCTGCTCGATGAAGTGCGCGCAGGCGGTCGTATTCCGCTGATCATCGGCCGTGGTTTAACCACCAAAGCCCGTGAGTCGCTGAAACTGCCACAGAGCGAAGTGTTCCGCATTGCGAAACCTGTCGCGGCAAGCACCAAAGGTTTCTCGCTGGCGCAGAAAATGGTGGGCCGCGCCTGTGGCGTTGCCGGTATTCGTCCGAACGAATATTGCGAACCAAAAATGACGTCTGTCGGTTCTCAGGACACCACCGGTCCGATGACCCGTGATGAACTGAAAGACCTGGCGTGTCTGGGCTTCTCTGCCGATCTGGTGATGCAGTCATTCTGTCATACCGCCGCGTATCCTAAGCCGGTTGACGTGACCACGCACCACACGCTGCCTGATTTCATCATGAACCGTGGCGGTGTTTCACTGCGTCCGGGCGATGGCATCATTCACTCATGGCTGAACCGTATGCTGCTGCCGGACACTGTCGGCACTGGCGGTGACTCCCATACCCGTTTCCCGATCGGGATTTCCTTCCCTGCGGGTTCCGGTCTGGTGGCGTTTGCTGCGGCGACCGGCGTGATGCCGCTTGATATGCCGGAATCCGTTCTGGTGCGTTTCAAAGGCAAAATGCAACCGGGCATCACCCTGCGTGATCTGGTGCATGCGATCCCTTACTACGCGATCAAAGAAGGCCATCTGACCGTTGAGAAAAAAGGTAAGAAAAACCTGTTCTCCGGCCGGATTCTGGAAATCGAAGGCTTGCCGGAACTGAAAGTCGAACAGGCATTTGAACTGGCGGATGCGTCCGCAGAACGTTCAGCGGCAGGTTGTACGATCAAACTGGATCAGGCGCCGATCAAAGAATACCTCAACTCTAACATCGTGCTGCTGAAGTGGATGATCTCTGAAGGTTACGGCGATCGTCGTACCATCGAGCGTCGTATCAAAGGTATGGAAGAGTGGCTGGCGAACCCGAACCTGCTGGAAGCCGATGCCGATGCCGAATATGCGGCGATCATCGAAATCGATCTGGCGGACATCAAAGAGCCAATTCTTTGTGCGCCGAACGATCCGGATGATGCGCGTCTGCTGTCTTCCGTGCAGAACAGCAAAATTGACGAAGTGTTCATCGGTTCGTGCATGACCAACATCGGTCACTTCCGCGCAGCCGGTAAACTGCTCGACAGCCATAAAGGCGCGTTGCCAACCCGTTTATGGGTTGCGCCACCGACCAAAATGGATGCGGCTCAGCTGACCGAAGAGGGCTATTACAGCGTCTTTGGTAAGAGCGGTGCGCGTGTCGAAATTCCGGGCTGTTCACTGTGCATGGGTAACCAGGCGCGTGTGGCCGACGGTTCTACCGTGGTTTCCACGTCAACGCGTAACTTCCCGAACCGCCTGGGTAACGGTGCCAATGTCTATCTGGCCTCCGCAGAACTGGCAGCGGTCGCGTCACTGCTGGGTCGCCTGCCAACGCCGGAAGAATATCTCGGCTATATGGCTGAAGTGGACAAGACTGCGGCGGATACTTACCGTTATCTGAACTTCGACAAGCTGAGTGAATATACCGATAAAGCTGACGGCGTGATCTTCCAAACCGCAGTCTAAATCGTTATATTTGCGCCAGTGTTGAAAAGGGAGCTTCGGCTCCCTTTTTTATTGTGATTTTTCCAGAGGACTGCACCATGGATTACGATTTTTTGCGCGACATCACCGGTGAGGTCAAAGTGCGTTTCTCGATGGGCCATGAAGTGCTTGGTCACTGGCTGAATGAAGAGGTGAAGGGCGATCTGAGCGTACTCGATAATGTCGAAGCCGCGCTGAGCGAACTGAAAGGCAGCGAGCGCCAGACGCAAATGGTCGGCCATGAATACACGCTGTTGTTAGCCGACGATGAAGTGATGATCCGCGCCAATCAGCTGGATTTCGACGGTGATGAGATTGAAGAAGGCATGAGTTATTACGATGAAGAGAGTCTGGCGTTTTGCGGCGTCGAGGACTTTCTGCAAGTCCTCGCCAAATACCGTGCTTTCGTGACGACCTATCGCTAAAATTTATTTACCCCGCGAGGCGGTCCAGCACAGCAGCGAACCGCCGACCACCATCAGCACGCCCGGCCAGAAACTCGCGCCCGGCAGCGTGTGCAGCCATAACCCGGCAATCAGAATCGATGACAGCGGCGTGAAGTACGACAACGCGGCCACCAGCGTCGCATTGCCTTTTTTCATCGCGATATCCCAGCACTGATACGAAATGGCCGTCACCGCGCCCATTGCCAGCAGTTCAAGAATCGCCGGTAATCTCAGGCTGATGCGGTTCGATGAATAGGTAAAGTACAGCACCCACAGCACGGCACCGGTCGCCAGCAGAAACAACGGCAGCACGCCTTTGCCTTTACACAATACCCGCACCAGATTGGAATACAGCGCCCATGAAACGGCCGCGCCCAGCGCCAGACTGTAGGCCACCGGATTACCCCGTACATTGCGCAGCAGCTGATGCATATCCAGCCCGTGACCGCCGCTGATCGCCCACAACACACCGGCAAACGCCAGCACCACGCCCGGCCAGATCCACCAGCGTACGCGCAATTTCAGCAGCGGTACCGCAAACAGCAGCGTCAGACTCGGCCACAAATAATTAATCAACCCGAGTTCCAGCGTTTGCTGCCGGGTATGCGCCAGACCAATCGCCAGCGAAAACGCCACCATATAAAAGATAAATAACAGGCCGCAGATGATCAGATAGGCCGCAGATTCGCCGCGCAACGTTGGCTTGCCGCCGACCATCCACACCATAATTCCGCTGACAGTATAAATAGACGCGGCCGCACCAAAAGGCCCCAGAGATTCGGACAAACTGCGGGTGAGCGCCACGCTCATGCTCCACAATAAAATGGCGAGAACGCCAGACAGCGTTGCAAAACGATCCATATGAAAGGTAAGCCTCTGGAAAAGGAGGCTTTTAAGATAAGCGATTGTTCCGGTTATTTACACCGGAACAATCCGCTTGAGGGGGACTTATTCGCTGAAATCATCAGAAGTAGAAACCGACTTCCAGACCCACGGTTGAAGTGGTGGTCGCAGGCTGATAATAGCCGACGGTGCGTCCGTTCAGATCACCCTGTTTCTCGTCCGACTTACCGTATTTCTGATGCACATAACTGGCTTTCACAAAGACATCTTTGTTGATGTTCCAGGTCAGGCTGGTGAAAGGCGAAAGCGTAGATTTCGGCTCAAGCCAGACCGCGCCCTGATTGCTGTGCGTCCAGGTTTTAATCGGATACAGCGCACCGCCTTCCAGACTCAGTCGTGAATCAGCGGTCATTTGCCAGTTCGCCCCCAGTGCCGCTTTGGCATAAGGTTGCAGCGTGACTTCCACCGCGTTGTAATTGCGGGTGGTATTCTCCGACGCAATATACACATCATCAGAGCGGATGTTACGCAACCATGCCTGACCGCCGAGTGTGCCTTTCATATCGAAAGAAACACGGTCGGATGCCCGGTAACGGTAGCCGCGTGTGATGTCCGCGCTGTAGCCGGTGTAGTAGGTTTTTCCTTTTAGCGTGCCGTTTGGCACGTTGGCCTGATCGTCGAGGGTGCTGCCTTTATAACTGACGATCCCGAACATCACGCTCATGTCCCAGGCTTTTAATAATCCGCCGGGGGCATCAAGGTAATTATTGGATCCGAAATTAACACGCAGGCGCGGGCCATGTTCAGCAACATATTTACCGTCCATATTATCAACGGTTTCGTCCCACTTATAATATTCAGCACCATAACTGACATAGTGCCGCATCCCTTCAGTATTGCTGCTTAACAAATTTTCCCCGGCCCGGGAAACCCCGGAAACCAATAAAGAACTCGTGACCAGCAGGCTGGATACGGTCTTTAATTTACTCATTTTCATTTTTTATTTCTGCTTGCAGGTGGATGGAGCTGGTTGCTTAGTAAGCAATAGGAGGATGCTAATGGTCGGAGGGGGAGATATAAAGGGTTTTATCTCTTTTTAAGAAAAAAGCGATCTTTTGATCTGCCATAAGCTAAATTATTGGTTATACGTGAATTTTATTTGATTTATAGCCTGTGTATTATTTCTGGAATTTGGCTTAATACTGAGATCGATCGTTCAATAATTTGAGTTAAATAAGGATTTAATGACTGATTTAACATTAATTTGTCTTAAGGAGTATAGCGGGTTTTCAGATGTGCCAGGATATTTTACTTAAGTAATGCTTATTGAGTTTCGCACGGGGAGAATATTTATTATCAGAATTTGTCTATACAAAAAAAGGCCGGACATTTAACGCTGCCCGGCCTTTTCTTATTGTTTAACGCAGATCAGACTGACGGCAGATTGCGGCCGTAATAAATCTCCTGCATTTCTTTGTACAGCAAATCGGTAATATCCTTGCGCTCCTGCGCGCTCAGTTCTTCCGGTTTGGCATTGAAAAGATAATGCTTAAGATCGAATTCCTTCAGCAACATCTTGGTGTGGAAGATGTTTTCCTGATACACGTTGACGTCCATCATGTCGTACAGCGCTTTCATATCCTGCGACATGAAGTTCTGAATCGAATTGATCGAGTGGTCGATATAATGTTTCACCCCGTTCACGTCGCGGGTAAAACCGCGCACACGGTAATCGATGGTGACGATATCGGATTCCAGCTGGTGGATCAGATAGTTCAGCGCTTTCAGCGGTGAAATCACGCCACAGGTCGAGACTTCAATGTCGGCGCGGAAGGTACAGAGTCCGCCTTCCGGATGGCTTTCCGGATAGGTGTGCACGCAGATATGGCTTTTATCCAGGTGCGCGACCACGGAATTCGGTAACGGCCCCGGATGCTCAGTGGTGTCCACATCACGCGGATCCACCGGCTCTTCGCTCACTAAAATCGTGACGCTGGCACCCTGTGGCTCGTAATCCTGACGCGCAACGTTAAGCACGTTTGCCCCGATGATGGAGCAGGTTTCGGTGAGAATTTCCGTTAACCGGTTGGCGTTATATTCTTTGTCAATGTAGGCAATGTAGCCCTTACGATCTTCTGCGGTCTTGGCGTAGCAGATATCGTAGATACAAAAACTCAGGCTTTTGGTCAGGTTGTTGAAGCCATGCAGTTTCAGCTTTTGCAATTTAGTTCACCCCCTTATGGATGTCGTATCAGCGCGCGGCTGACAGGGCATTCAGTAAATATTGCGGCAGGGCAAAGCTGCCGTTGTGGATCGCCGGATTGTAGTAACGACAGGTGATCCCTGCGGCGTCGAAACGCGCCTGCAAAGTCGGGTTGTCGATCTGGCGATATTCCGGGCTGTTGGTCGCCCAGGCAAAGGTCATGATGCCGCCGTAATAGGTCGGGATCGCGGCCTGATAGAAACTGACATCACTGAAATAGTGGCTCAGTTTGGTGTGGCTGTTGACCGCTTCATCCTGCTGAAGGAAGCAGACGCCATTTTGTGCCACAAAAATGCCACCCGGATTGAGGCAGCGGGCACAACCTTCGTAGAACGCCGAGGTGAACAGGCTTTCTCCGGGACCGATCGGATCGGTGCAGTCGGAGATGATCACATCAAAGGTTTCGCTGGTCTGATTAACGAAGTTCACACCGTCGTCGATCACCAGTTTGAAACGGGGATCATCATAGGCTCCGGCATTATGGTTCGGCAGATACTGGCGGCAAAACGACACCACACCGGCATCGATTTCCACCATGGTGATCGCTTCCACGCCTTTATGACGGCACACTTCGCGCAGCATGGCGCCGTCACCGCCGCCAATGATCAACACCTTTTTGGCGTGGCCGTGGGCGAACAGCGGTACGTGGGTCATCATTTCGTGGTAGATGAATTCATCACGTTCGGTGGTTTGCACAACGCCGTCGAGTGCCATCACGCGACCCAGCGCCGCGTTCTCGAAAATCACCAGATCCTGATGATCGGTTTTCTCACGGTATAACTCTTTTTCGACGCTAAAATACTGGCCAAAATGGGCGTGCAGCGTCTCATACCATATTTCTTTGGATGACGAGTTCCGGGACATGTCGTTGTTTCTCCTGATCAATCGCAGCCATAAAAATGGGCGCACATGATAGCTAACTCTGCCCGTCCATGCACGGTTGAATTTCAGACAGGTCAATTTAGCTTAAGTGTAGACGAGGCAGGCGTGGCGCGGAAAGTCGGGGGAAGAAGACAGGCTCCGGCAGCAGAATGACGGAGCACAAGACCGGTAAACCGGCTGACAGGGTTTAGTTGGTGTAGGCCAGCAAACTCAGCGAGTCACGCGCCAGAGATTTGCATTTGGTCGGTTTGGGTACGGCGATGCCGCTCAGATCGCGGTAGCTGTCTTCGCCCATCGACTGCATATTAAAGCTGTTGTAATTGCTCAGATCCCAGCGGTTTTGCTGGGCGAAAAACACGATCGCGCGTTTGATTTGCGTATTCGGCAGTTGCTCGTAGCCGCAGTTATTTTTCAGATACACAAAGACCGCCGTCAGATCCGCAAGATCTTCCGCTTCTGATTCACTCAGTGCCTGACTGGCGGAGGAAAAGCCGAGCAGCGACAGTAACAGCAAACACAATGTTGTTTTTTTCATGGACGTGTTCTTGTTCTTTTAGAGAGAAAGTGGGGAAAGCGCTGGCGCGCAAATCATTAAAATGACGTTACCATATTTGCATTGTGTGGCACCAAATTTCTTTTCCCCGCGTCAGCCGCTTGACCTTCCCCTAAGGAGAGGGTTTAGGCTGTTGTACTATTATGGCACGCTTACGCCATCCGTCTGGCAATTGCCCCTCATAAGGACTGAAAAATGAACCGTCGCGATTTCGTAAAGTGGACGACCCTGATGGGCGCCGCCAGTACGCTGCCCGGCTGGAGCCGTTTCGCGCTCGCCGCTGACCGTCCGGCTTTGCCGATCCCCGCGTTACTCGAACCCGATATCCGCAATGCCTTCACGCTCACCTTGCAGCGCGGTCAGAGCCAGTTTCTGCCCGGCGTGAACACCGGCACCTGGGGGGTAAACGGTAATCTCCTCGGCCCCGCGCTGCGTATCCGCCGTGGCAAGCCGGTCAGCGTGACCGTCAATAACCGGCTGAATGTCGCCAGTACCGTGCACTGGCACGGGCTGGAAATTCCGGGTGACGTCGATGGCGGACCACAGGGACTCATCGAACCCGGCCAGAACCGTAAAGTGACGTTACAGCTCGATCAGCCTGCGGCGACCTGCTGGTTCCACCCGCATCCGCATCAGACCAGCGGCCATCAGGTGGCGATGGGGCTGGCGGGCATGGTGCTGATTGAAGATGAAAGCAGCGATATTTTGCAGATCCCGAAACGCTGGGGCGTGGATGATATTCCCATTATTTTGCAGGATAAACGCCTGAACGACGCCGGACAGATCGATTATCAGATGGATGTCATGACCGCCGCCGTCGGCTGGTTCGGGCAGCACATGCTGACCAACGGCGCGGTGTATCCGCAGCACGGGATTTCCCGTGGCTGGCTGCGTCTGCGGCTGCTCAACGGCTGTAACGCACGTTCGCTGCATATCGCCACCAGCGATAATCGTCCGATGTATGTCATCGCCAGCGACGGCGGTTTCCTGCCGGAACCGGTGAAAGTCAGCGATTTGCCGATGCTGATGGGCGAACGTTTTGAAGTGCTGATTGAGTGTACCGACGGCAAAGCCTTTGATCTGGTCACGCTGCCGGTGAAACAAATGGGCATGACGCTGGCACCGTTCGATAAGCCGTTGCCGGTGCTGCGCATTCAGCCGACGCTCACCCAAAGCGGCGGGGCATTGCCGGATACGCTGGTGCCGCTTCCGGCGCTGGTGTCTGTCGACAATCTGCCGACCCGCTGGCTGCAACTGATGATGGATCCGCAACTCGATCAGCAGGGCATGGCCGCATTAATGAAACGTTATGGTCATAACGCCATGGCAGGCATGAGCATGGATCACGGTGACGGCGGGATGGCGGCGATGCCGGGGATGTCCGGGTCCGGCCACGACGGTCATGGCAACATGGCAGGAATGGACATGAGTAAGCCCGCTGGCGGCTACGATTTCATGCAGGGCAACAAAATCAACGGCAAAGCCTACGACATGAATGTTCCTGCTTTCGATGTGAAACAAGGTCAGTACGAGAAATGGACGATCTCGGGCGAAGGCGACATGATGCTGCATCCTTTCCATATTCACGGCACGCAGTTCCGTATTCTTTCTGAAAACGGTCAGCCGGTGGCAGCGCACCGTCAGGGCTGGAAAGATATCGTTCGGGTAGAAGGGGCACGCAGTGAAGTGCTGGTGCGCTTTAACCATCTGGCCGACAAACAACATGCTTATATGGCGCACTGTCATCTGCTGGAACATGAAGACACCGGCATGATGCTGGGTTTCACCGTATCAAAGTGATCTGATTTTCTTTCCTTCCTCTCTTAAAAATCCACAGGCCGGAGACGATCCTCCGGCCAGCTTCCGCTCCCTTTCCGCCCGTTCATTTCCTTCTCTGTGATACCCCTTGCTTAGTAATCTTTCATTTTGAAAGATTAAACTTTCAAAGTGTGATCAATATATAATTAATATAAATTCATAATGATTATATTTTTAGCGTGGAGTGACAAAACATGAAAGCGTAAACCCACATGTATCCCTACAGGAGAAGATGATGATCGACGTAATAACGCACGGAGCCGAGTGGTTTATCGGCCTGTTTCAAAAGGGCGGGGAGGTGTTTGTCGGGATGGTCACCGGCATTCTGCCTCTCTTAATCAGCTTACTGGTGGTCATGAACGCGCTGATCGTGTTTGTCGGACAGCGGCGGATCGAACGACTGGCGCAACGCTGCGCGGGCAATCCGGTTTCACGTTATCTGCTGCTGCCGGTGATCGGCACCTTTGTTTTCTGCAACCCGATGACCCTCAGCCTCGGGCGCTTTATGCCTGAAATCTACAAACCCAGCTATTACGCCGCAGGCTCTTACAGCTGCCATTCCATGAACGGCCTGTTCCCGCACATCAATCCCGGTGAACTGTTTGTCTATCTCGGCGTGGCGAGCGGGCTGACCACACTGGGTTTACCGCTCGGGCCGCTGGCCGTCAGTTATTTCCTGGTGGGCATGGTGACCAACTTCTTCCGTGGCTGGGTAACGGATCTCACCACCCGCATCTTCGAACGCAAGATGGGCATCCAGCTTGATCGTCAGGTTCAGCTGTAAACAGATCCAATTCTAAAAATCGGAGCAGAAAATGAGCGTTAAGATCCGCATTAACCGGGGCGAAGGTGGCTGGGGTGGTCCGTTGTTGATTGACGCGGTACCCGGCAAAAAAGTGGTGTATATCACGGCGGGCACGCGCCCGGCGATTGTCGACAAACTGGCGGCACTGACCGGCTGGGAAACGGTGGATGGCTTCAAAGAAGGTGAGCCGCCGGCGGAAGAAATCGGCGTGGCGGTGATCGACTGCGGTGGCACGCTGCGTTGCGGCATCTACCCCAAGCGCCGCATTCCTACCGTAAATATTCATTCGACCGGCAAGTCCGGCCCGCTGGCACAGTTCATTACTGAAGACATTTATGTGTCCGGCGTGCGTGAGGATGACATTGTGATCGACCTGGCAGACGGCGCTGAACCGGCTGCGACGAAGCCCGCACCCGCTGCGGCAGGGCGTGATTACGACACCACCAAAAAAATTACCGAACAGAGCGACGGCCTGCTGGCGAAAGTCGGCATGGGGATGGGATCCGGCGTGGCGGTGTTATTCCAGGCCGGGCGCGACACCATCGATACCGTACTCAAAACTATCCTGCCGTTTATGGCCTTCGTGGCGGCGCTGATCGGCATCATCATGGCGTCCGGGCTGGGCGATCTGGTGGCGCACGGGTTGACGCCGCTGGCAAAAAGCCCCGTCGGGCTGGTGATGCTGGCGCTGATCTGCTCCTTCCCGCTGCTTTCGCCCTTCCTCGGCCCCGGCGCGGTCATCGCGCAGGTGATCGGCGTGCTGGTGGGGGTACAGATCGGACTCGGCAATATCCCGCCACATCTGGCACTGCCTGCACTTTTCGCCATCAACGCTCAGGCGGCGTGCGATTTCATTCCTGTCGGACTCTCGCTCGCCGAAGCCAAACAGGACACCGTGCGCGTCGGCGTGCCTTCGGTGCTGGTCAGCCGTTTTCTGACCGGCGCACCGACGGTGCTTATCGCCTGGGCCGCTTCCGCTTTCATCTATCAGTAAGGAGTCACCGTGCAAACCATTTATCAAACCACCATTACGCACATCGGCGACTTCGCCCGTGAGGCGCTGACCGACCAGATGCTGATCACCTTCCGCGAAGGCGCACCGGCAGATATTCAGGATTATTGCTTCATTCATCAGCACGGCAAAACCGAAGGGGAATTGCACCGTGGCGCATACATGGAGCTGGCGGATGTGCGTTATCCGGTGACCGCCGTGGGCGACGTGGCGATGCAGAATCTGCGCGAACTGGGGCATATCACCCTGCGGTTTGACGGCAGTGCCGACGCTGAATTTCCCGGCAGCGTCCATGTAAAAGGCACCACGCCCGACGATATCCCGCTGGGCAGCATATTGAAATTTATCGATTAACTATCAGAATCAGGAGTCAGTTATGGAACAGGTTGCAGTCGTGATCGGCGGGGGACAGACGCTGGGCGCATTTCTCTGTCAGGGGCTGGCTGAATCCGGCTATCGCGTGGCGGTGGCGGATCTGAATGAGAAGAATGCCGCGTCGGTGGCAGAACAAATCAACCAGCAGTTTGGTGAGGAACGGGCGTTTGGTTTTGCCGTCGATGCCACCAACGAAGCCAGCGTAGAACAACTGGCGAAAGCGGTGGATCAGACGTTTGGCAGGGTCAGTTTGCTGGTGTACAGCGCGGGAATGGCGAAGGCATCGCCGATCACCGACTTCGCCCTCAACGATTTTGACCTCTCCCTGCAGGTCAATCTGGTGGGCTATTTCCTCTGCGCCCGCGAGTTTTCCCGTCTGATGATCCGCGACCGCGTGCCGGGGCGGATTATTCAGATCAACTCCAAATCCGGCAAAGTGGGCAGCAAACACAACGCCGGTTACAGCGCGGCTAAATTCGGCGGCGTGGGGCTGACACAGTCTCTGGCGCTGGATCTGGCGGAGTACGGCATTACCGTGCATTCGCTGATGCTGGGTAATTTGCTCAAATCGCCGATGTTCCAGTCGTTATTGCCGCAGTACGCCAAAAAACTCGGCCTTAAGGCCGATGAAGTCGAGCAGTATTACATCGATAAAGTGCCGCTGAAACGCGGGTGCGACTATCAGGATGTGCTGGATATGCTGCTGTTTTACGCCAGCGACAAAGCCTCTTATTGCACCGGTCAGTCGATTAACATCACCGGCGGTCAGGTGATGTTCTGATGTCCTCCGCCCCTGTTTTGCAGGGGCGGGTAACGATGTAACGCAGAAAGTCATGGTAAGGAGAAAATGATGACCCCGACTTCGGCATTAATCCTCTGTGCAGTGCTGGCCTGGATGGCGCAAATCGCGCTCGGCTGGTGGCAGTTACAGCGCTTTAACCGGGCATTCGACAGATTGTGTCTACAGGGAAACGTCGGCGTCGGGCGTTCCGGAGGACGTTTCAAACCGAGAGTGGTGCTGGCGCTGGCATTTGATAAACAGGAGAAAGTTTGTGACGGATTCCTGCTGCGCGGCCTGACGATTTTCGCGCGTCCGCAGCCGGTTTCCTCGCTTAATGGCATGAGCCGGGAAGAATTGATGACAGGTGTGATCTTCCCGAAAGATCCGAATATTCAAACTGCACTATCATTAGCGATTGAACCGAAATCATGATATTTTCATTTTAAAAGCTATTATCTTTCAAAAAGAATGATGGCGTGAATATATCTTAAAATTTGAGCGAAAATCGTGATGAAACCTAAGCAACGGCAGGCGGCGATACTGGCGCATTTGCAGCAATTTGGAAAGACAGCGGTGGACGATCTCGCCGCGCATTTCGCCACCACCGGCACCACTATTCGTAAAGATCTGACCCTGCTGGAAGAAGAGGGCGCGGTGATCCGCACCTACGGCGGCGTAGTGCTGAGCCGTGAAGAAGGCGATCAGCCTATCGACCGTAAAACCCACATCAATACCGGCAAAAAACTGCGCATCGCCCGCGCGGCCATTCAGGAAATTCAGGACGGCGACTCGCTGATTTTTGACGCGGGCAGCACCGTGATGCAGATGGTGCCTTTCCTCAGCCAGTTCAATAACATCACCGTCATGACCAACAGCCTGCATATCGTCAACGCGCTGGTGGAACTGGACAACGACCAGACGATCCTGATGCCCGGCGGCACCTACCGCAAAAAATCCTCCTCCTTTCACGGCAGCCTGGCCGAAAGCGCCTTTGATAAATTCAACTTCGATAAGCTGTTTATCGGCGCTGATGGCGTCGATCTCGATGGCGGCGTCACCACTTTCAACGAAGTTCACGGCGTCAGTCAGGCGATGTGTAAAGCGGCTGAGCGTATTTTCCTGCTGGTGGATTCATCCAAATTCGGCCGTAAAAGCCCGAACGTGGTGTGTCATTTAGGCAAGGTCGATACGCTGATCACGGACAGCGGGCTGAGCGCTCAATATCGTGATGCCATCGAAAAACTGGGGATCCGCATAATTTTAGTCGGGGAAGACGATGAGTGACGCATTACTGAATTACGCACGTGAAACGCTGGAAATCGAAATAGAAGAAGCCCGCCGGTTACTGACGCGGCTGGATGATAATTTCCTCTGCGCCTGCCGCTTATTGCTGAACTGCACCGGCAAAGCGGTGGTGTCCGGCATGGGAAAATCCGGTCATATCGGCAAGAAGATCGCCGCCTCACTGGCCAGCACCGGCACACCGGCGTTTTTCGTGCATCCCGCTGAGGCGCTGCACGGCGATCTGGGGATGATCGGCAGTGAAGACGTGCTGATTTTTATTTCCTATTCCGGCCGGGCAAAAGAATTAGATCTGATCCTGCCGCTGCTGAAAGAAAACCAAACCCGTCTGATTGCTATCACCGGCGGCAAAGATTCCCCGCTGGCGCTGGCAGCCGATTGTGTGCTGGATATCAGCGTCGAGCGTGAAGCCTGCCCGATGGGGCTGGCACCGACCTCGAGCGCGGTGAATACCTTAATGTTGGGCGATGCACTGGCGATGGCACTGATGCGGCACCGGGGTTTTGGCGCGGAAGACTTCGCCCGTTCACACCCCGGCGGCAGTCTCGGCGCGCGTCTGCTGAACCGCGTGCATCATCTGATGCGCACCGGCGATCGTCTGCCGGTGGTCGACAGCCAGAAAAATGTCATGGACGCGATGCTGGAACTGAGCCGCACCGGTCTGGGACTGATTGCCGTCTGCGACGCCAGCCTGCGCGTGGTCGGCGTATTCACCGACGGCGATTTGCGTCGCTGGCTGGTAAAAGGCCACAGCCTGAACGATCCGCTGGTGGACGCCATGAGCCGTCCTGGGTATCAGCTTCCTGCCCAATGGCGGGCGGGCGAGGCGCTCGAAGCCCTGCATCAGCAGCACATCAGTGCCGCGCCGGTGGTCGACAGCGAAGGCGTACTGGTCGGCGCGATCAACCTGCATGACCTGCATCAGGCCGGTATTGGCTGACGCCAGCGTTACTCATCGGCGGGTTCTTTGTTATAATCCTTTCCACTATATGGTCGCTGCTTTTCTGAAAAGCAGCGATAAATATTCTTAAATCAGGTGGTTAGTCTTTATATGAAACATCGCGTTGACGTCATGATTTCCGAAGAGGAAGTCAAAACCCGAATTGCCGAGTTGGGCCGTGAAATCACCGAACACTACCGCCACAGCGGCAGCGAAATGGTGCTGGTGGGATTGCTGCGCGGTTCCTTCATGTTTATGGCTGACCTGTGTCGCGCCGTGGATGTGCCGCACGAAGTGGACTTCATGACCGCCTCCAGCTACGGCAACGGCATGTCCACCACCCGCGACGTGAAGATCCTCAAAGATCTCGACGAAGACATTCGCGGTAAAGATGTGCTGATCGTCGAAGACATCATCGATTCCGGTAACACGCTGAGCAAAGTGCGTGAAATCCTGCAACTGCGCGGCCCGAAATCCCTCGCCATCTGCACCCTGCTGGATAAACCCGAACGCCGCGAAGTTGACGTTAAAGTTGAATACGTCGGCTTCCCGATCCCCGACGAATTCGTTGTCGGTTACGGTATCGACTACGCCCAGCGTTACCGCCATCTGCCGTATGTCGGCAAAGTTGTGATGCTGGACGAGTAGTGAACAGCGACCCGATTTAGCCACTTCCGGCGCGGGTCACAGTGAATTTAAATGAAAACGGCCTTCAGATTTGGAGGCCGTTTTTTTATAATTTCTTAAAAAAACAAATAATATATTTAGCTAATCTATTTTTCATTGCATAAAAATAAAATTGAAATCCATAGGATTTAAGTATAAGTTATTTTTAATGATCACATACATCATTATAG